>CAYLHQ010000019.1:0-70456 GCA_964383585.1 uncultured Acidobacteriota bacterium | reverse complement strand
CTCCTTTCGATAGGGTACAGGTCGTAGCCGGTTACACAGTTACTTGTACACTCTCTGGACGCGACTTGCGCGAGATACGCTGGCGCCACGCCAACGGCCGACCCGTTCACCGTGACCGTAACGACAACACTCGGTGGCAACTGCGAAAGATCCTCGATCAGAGTCGCCCAGGGGAAGTCATAAGTAACCGTATCCTCGCCGGCCACCTGAGTCAGCGAGACTCCATCGGTGTCCTTGCAGACAGCGATGCTGGTCGTGGCTTCCCACGCTTGCACGTCATCCAGATCGATGCCGGTCGTCGCGAACACGGCTGCTGCGCTGTCACCGATGTACTCCATGTCGGCCGGCGACGGGCTCGTTGCGAATCTGAACCCCTCCACCGCGGGCGAGCCCGAGAACAGCGCGCGTTCTATTGGCACGTCGAAACAGGGAATCGACCCTTCAATCCACGCCCGGTGGGTTGTCTTGAAACCAGAGTAGTCGACGCGGTAGACCTCGCCACCAACATCGAGGAACACTTGGTCCGGAAGCAACGGTAAAGCGGCTGCGTTCGAAACGGCCAGAAACGGAATCAGAAGAGCAGTTGCTGATCGCATCCGGCACCTCTCATGTCGTGGGCCCCGTGGCCGAAGCCATAGCCCAAGAAAACGAACTCGCGTCTCCATCAGGGGTGTTGCTTACGGCTGAGACGGAGGTTGTAGATCGCCAGCCCGGCGAGCATTACCGCGCAAAGAAGGTACCCAACAGTCAGTCGAATACGAACGCCGCCCCCGTCCGCGAGTCGCGGCAGGTCTACGAGTCCGAGAAGAGCCATCGGTACCGACCAGAAGAGAGGAAAAACCACCCGCGAGAAGAGGTGCTTTCGGTCAGGTGATTGTCTGCGCGCGATCCACAATCCCGAGACAATTGACGCGACGGCGACCACAACCGCCAACGTGGTGATCCAAGGCCAAGTGTTCATCGGCGTTCCTCCTTCGCTCCAGGAAGGCGACGGGTCAGTCCCCCCGCGTGGTGTCCACGGATCGCGCGGCGGTGCTGATTCACTTGCGGTCGCCTCGATTGATGTGGATCTCGTTCCGCATGGCCGCGGGTCGGTTTCGGTCTTTCGACGATTGCGGCAGCGGCCCCCACGTGGCGTGTCCTCCACGCTGGCGCCTCCACGCTGGCGCCCCCGGTGCGCCGATCACACCCACCGTGCGACCCCCGCTCGGAGGAGTTCTTCGTGCGGCTATTAAGCAACAATCGTACCCCTCTGTTTGCTGCCGCTTTCCGATCGTCCCTTCACGAGGCTCCGGCAAGGAATTCGTCAACGGGGGGGGGGCGAAATCGTTTCGCTCGACCGGCGTGAAGACGAGTTTCTGGCTCTCCCTCGGCTCCGACCTCGCCCTCGACTCGCTGATGGATCGCCTCAACGAGAGGGTGGGGCCGCTCGAGAACTTCATCCTTCCCGGAGGCTCGCCGGGAGCGGCCCATCTGCACGTCGCCCGCACCGTCTGCCGGCGCGCCGAGCGGCTGGCGGTCGCGCTCGCTCGGGAGGAGGCAGTGGGGCCGGAGGTCGTCCGCTACCTCAACCGGTTGTCGGACGCCCTTTTCGTGATGGCCCGGTTCGAGAACGTCTACCGCGGGGTGCCGGACGTGCTGTGGAACAGTAGGGCGTGAACCGCCGCGCCCGTCGGAGAAACTCCGGTGGCCCTTTGGGCCCCGACCGATTCTCCGGCCACCGAAGCCTCCCCGTCCTCGCCACTGGGACCTTTTAGGGCTCCCGCCTGGGGTCGGCACTCTACTGCGGACACGTCTCCTTTTTCGTAATCGTGGTGGTGGAAGTCTCTGTCCCCCCCGTTTGGGTCGTCTGCGTGGTCGTCGTGCTCGCCGAACACGTCACGCTCCCGTTGGTGCCGCCGGAACCACTGCCTTGGCACGTGCCGTTATCTCCGCTGCACGTTACAGATCGAGTCGTGCCATCGGAGCATGTCGTCGACTCCGTGAGCTCACACCCGTTTCCGTAGTAACCCGAGAAGCATCCTTCGAGCGATGGCGGCAGCGTTCCACTCGAGACGCACCAGATCGGAGTAACGGCATTGAAGACCTCCCCGGTACCGATCACCCTGAACCGGCCGACGAAGTCATATCGCGACTTCGATGTGTCAATGGGAAGCGCGACGACCTCACCGGGTGAATAGGACGAGACGACTTCCCAGTCGGCAAGGATGTAGGCTTCCAGAACTTCGTACTGGCTCGACCACGTCGCCCTCACGCTCCCGTTGTAGGAGAACTGTGCGTAGTCGACGTGGGTATAGGTGCAGGACTCCCACGGGTGCGAGGGGTCCGGGAGGAGCCCTTCGCAGGTCGCTTGAGCACGTGCCGAGGTCGCCCCCACGACCACGAAGGTCAGGCTCAGCGCGACACAGGTTCGTGTCGACGACTTCATCCTTCGCCTCCTTCACTCCATGTCCCTGGGACAACCCCCCATCGAGAGCGTCACTCGCCAGTCCCATCAGCAACAGGTGTGCCGTTTCGATTTTCGCCGATTGTCGACAGGTGCCGTGCGCGGCTCCGCAAGCATTGCGGGATTCTCTCGTTCTGGGGGGGGGGGGGGCGAAATCCCTTCGCCCGATCGCCGCGGAGACGAGCCTCTAGCTCTCCTCCCGCTCCGCCCCCGCCCGCGCTCGCTCCGGTCGCGGCGTCGCCGTCAGGAACCGGAGGCAGCGGATCACCGTTTCCCTCATCTGCGCGCGCTCGACGATGAAGTCGACCATCCCGTGCTCGACGAGGAACTCCGCCCGCTGGAAGCCGACCGGGAGCTTCTGACGGATCGTCTGCTCGATCACGCGGGGGCCGGCGAAGCCGATGAGCGCCTTGGGCTCCGCGATGTTGAGATCGCCGAGCATCGCGAACGACGCCGTCACCCCTCCCGTCGTCGGGTCGGTGAGGATCGAGAGGTAGGGAAGGCCGGCGTCGTCGAGCCGTGCGAGGGCGGCCGAGATCTTCGCCATCTGCATGAGGGAGAGGGCCCCCTCCTGCATGCGCGCTCCCCCGGAGCAGGAGATCACGATCAGAGGGCACTGGACGTCGAGGGCCTTCTCTGCCGCGCGGGTGACCTTCTCCCCGACGACGCTCCCCATCGACCCCCCCATGAAGCCGTACTCCATGACCGAGATCACGACGGGAAGCCCGCCCATGAGACCCTCGGCGTTGATCACGGCGTCCTTGAGGCCGGTCTGGGCCTGGTAGGTCTCGATCCGCTCCCTGTAGGGCTTGATGTCGACGAACTCGAGGGCGTCGACCGGTTCGATGTCGGCGTCGAACTCCCGGTAGCGCCCCTCGTCGAAGAGGGCGTCGAGCCGCTCGCGCGCGCTGATCCGGAAGTGGTAATTGCACTTCGGGCAGACGTTCGCGTTCGCGGCGACTTCCTTCTTGTAGATGATCTCCTTGCAGTTGTCGCACTTGACCCAGAGCCCCTCCGGGACCTGGAACTTCCGGTCCGCGGCCGGGGTCTTGAAGGTGGTCTTCTCCTTCTTGAACCACGCCATGCGGCCGCGAACCTAACAGCGTCCCGGATCGAGCGTCAAGCGAACGAATCGCCGCTTTCGTCCTACTTTTGTCGGGGTTCCGCGAAGCGCGACTCGGCGGCCAAGAAATGGCCGCGAGAGCGCACGATCCGGAAGCGATCCCGGAGCGCGGGGTCGAGAGCCTCCCAGTCATCCCGCTCGAAGACCCAGATCGCCCCGTCCCACGATCCGAGCCGTGCCTCGATTTCCGAGGCAGGAACGAGCTCGGGGATCCGTCCCGTGTAGAACGCGAGACTCGGGTGCGGATCGACCGCGAGGACGAGCGGCCGAGGGGAGAAAAACTCCGGAGAGGCGGCGACGAGCGCGGCGGTGCTCCTCCGCTCCGTCAGCGCGGCCGGAGGGAACCAGGCGACCGCGACGAGCACGGCAGCCTGAGTGAGCGCCCCCGCGCCCCACGCTCCGCGCGGCCGCCTCAGGATCCAGAAGACCGCCGTCGTGCACGCTCCCGCCGCAAGGATCGCCGCCATCGTCCACGCGAGCGCGCGATCCCCCTCCTCGATCCGTCGCACCGCGAGGACCGCCACGGCACCGGCCTCCGCGAAGAGCGTCGCCGCAACGAGAAGGGGGGCGAGGGTGCGGGCGGGGGCCCTTCGCAGCGACTCCCCCACCTCGCACGCGACGAGAAGCGCCGCGAGGGGGAGGAGCGGGAGGAGGTAGCTCGGGAGCTTCCCGCGGCTGAGCGAGAAGAACGCGATCCCGGCCACGAGCCCCGCCGCCGCGTAGCGCGCCGTACGCGACGCCGGATCCCGCCCCTCGACGACGGCGCGGATGAGAGCCGTTGCGATGACGAGCCCCCACGGAAGGGTCACGACGGGAAGGACGGCGGGGTAGTACCACGCGGGCTCCGGGTGCCCCGCTCCCACCGCGATCCGCCCCCCGAGTTCCGTGGCGAGAAGGTCCCGGATCGTGGGCCAACCGACGCGCGCGAGGAGGGCGAGCCCCCACGGCGCCGCGACCGCGAGGGCGGCCGCGAGCGCCTTCGCGACGGCCCGCCAGCCCGGCCAGACCTCGCGCAGAGCCGCGGTCCGCCCGGCGAGGACCACGAGCACCGGCAGGAACAAGCCCACCGGCCCCTTCGCGAGGAAGGACATTCCGAGGAGGGCCCCGAAGAGGAGCGCCCTCCCCTTTCGCTCCTCGTCGGGAGGAGCGAGGTCGAGGAGGACCGCCGCGAGCACGTGGACCGCGAGTAGGGCGTCGGTCGTCCCGCTCCTCCCCAGAAGCACGAAGAGCGGCATCGTGCCGAGCGCGGCGACGGACCACGGGGCGGCCTCCGGCCCGAACTTTCGCCGTGCGGCGATCCCGAGGATCGCGAGGGAGCCGAGCGTCGCGACGGCCGCGGGGAGGCGCGCGAGGAACTCGCGCGGACCGAAAGCCCCGAAGAGGGCGGCCTGGAGCCAGTGGAGGAGGGGCGGCTTCTGGAGACGGGGCTCCCCGAGGAAGGTCGGGACGACGAGATCGCCGCTCCGCGCCATCTCGACCGACGTCCTCGCAAAGCGCGCCTCGTCGGGATCGAAGAGGGGGGCGTGTCCGAGACGGGCGAGGAGGGCGAGGCCGGCCAAGGCGAGCAGGGCGGGAAACGCGAGCCGTCGGAGTTCGCGCACGGATCGCTATGATACCGGCCGCGTGAAGCACGACCTCGTCGCGTGGCTCTACGGGCTCCAGGATCTCGGGGTCAAGCTCGGCCTCGACGGGATCCGGGGGCTCCTCGAGGCGCTCGGCCGGCCCGACCGCGCGTTCCGGAACGTCCTCGTCGGCGGAACGAACGGGAAGGGATCGGTGGCCGCGATGGTCGACGCGATGCTCGCGGCGCACGGCGTTCCCGCGGGGTTCTATTCCTCCCCCCACCTCGTCCGCCCCCACGAACGGATCCGATTGCGCGGGACCGACGTTCCCGATGGGGAGTTCCGCCGGCTGCTCGCGACCGTACGCGACGCGTGCGAGTCTTGCGTCGCCGCCGGCCGGCTCGCCGCGCATCCTTCGTTCTTCGAGGTGATGACCGCCTCGGCCTGTCTCGCCTTCCGTGACGCGCAACTTCCCGCCGCGGTCCTCGAGGTCGGGCTCGGGGGACGCCTCGACGCGACGAACGCGACCGACCCGCTCGTCTCGGCGGTCGTCTCGGTCGACCTCGACCACACGGCGATCCTCGGCCCGACGGTCGAGGCGATCGCGCGGGAGAAGGCGGAGATCGCGCGGCCGGGGCGCCCCCTCGTCGCGGGCATGGGCGAAGGACCCGCCCTCGCGGTCCTGAGGGAGACGGCGGCTCGGGTCGGGGCGGAACTCGTCGTAGCACCGCGTGCGGCGTCGATCGAGGACGGGCCCGACGGCACGTTCGCGATCGCGACGGAACGTCTTCTCTACGACGGCTTGCGGCTCGAGCTGCAGGGCGAACACCAGCGCAAGAACGCGCGAACGGCGGTCGTCGCCTTCGAGCGATTCGCGGAGACGATCGGTCTCGAGATCGATCCGGCTGCGGTCCGCGACGGGCTCGCCCGCACCCGATGGCGCGGCCGGCTCGAGTGGCTCGCGGGAGATCCTCGCGTCCTCCTCGACGGCGCCCACAACCCGGCGGGACTCGCGAGCCTCCTCGCCTACCTCGACGCGCGGAACGACCCTCCCCCCGTCCTCCTCTTCGCCGCGATGAAGGACAAGGACCTCGACGCGATGCTCCGACCCCTCGCCGGCCGCGCCCGCGCGGTCGTGACGACCGAGCCGCGGGTGCGGCGCGCCGCGTCCGCGACGAATCTCGCCGACGCCGCGAGAGCCTGGTGCCCGCGGGTCGAGGAGGTCACGAACCCCGCGGAAGCGATCGAAAGGGCGCGCGTTCTCGCCCGGCCCTCGGGCTGGGTCCTGGTCGCGGGCTCGCTCTATCTCGTCGGAGAGGTCCTCGCGGCACTCGAGGGGGAAGAGACGCCGGGGCCGGTCTCGATGTAACAATGGGCGGGATGCGCGCGCACGTCGGATTCGATCACCCCTTGCGCCTCGATCCCGAGCGTTCGCTCGCGGGACTCGACTGGACGACGATCTTCGGAAACGACCACCCGGTCGAGGTCGAGATCGGGATCGGGAAGGGACGATTCCTCCTCGCGGCGGCCGAGGCGCGCCCCGACGTCAACCACCTCGGGGTCGAGTGGGCGAACGAGTTCCTCCGGATCGCCGAGACGCGGGCGACAAAACGCGGTCTCGCAAACGTCCGCTTCGTCCGGGTCGACGCGCGCGAGCTGGTCGCGCGGGCATTCCCTCCCGCCTCCGTGCGCGCCCTCTACGTCTTCTACCCCGATCCGTGGCCGAAGAAGCGGCATCACAAGCGCCGCTTCTTCCAGCCCGCGACCGTTGACGCCGTGGCCCGCTTCCTCACTGCCGAAGGGAGGCTCCACGTGGCGACCGATCACGCGGAGTACTGGGCGGTGATCGAGCCCCTCGTCGATGCCCACCCGTCCTTCGAGCGCCTCCCGGAGTTCGGCGGGGAGGGGTTCCCCGGGGATCCGAGCCGGCCCCTGACGAACTTCGAGGCGAAGTACCTCGTCGAGGGACGCGGGAGGAACCGAGGCTCCTGGAGGCGGCGGTCCGGTTGATCCCCCTCGGAGCGGGTTGTACACTTCGCGGGCTCCGGCCCCCGGAGCAGGGACGGGACACAGGGGAGTAGCTCAATTGGCAGAGCACCGGTCTCCAAAACCGGGGGTTGCAGGTTCGATTCCTGTCTCCCCTGCCGTCCCCGAAGAAGACGACGCGTTCTGCCCCGGCCGCCGCTTCGCGCTCCGCCTCCTCGCGGGAGGAATCGCGGGCGGGATCCTCCTCGAACTCGGATGGCTCACCGGATGCGGACCGAAGGGTCCTTCGACGGTGACGGTGCCGCTTTCGGACCTCCCCGTCGGCGCGCGGAAGATCGTCGAGCTCGGGGACATCCCGGTCGAGCTCCAGAGGACGAAAGACCGCTTGATCGCGCGATCGCTCCTGTGCACCCACGAAGGATGCGTCGTCGCCTGGCAGGAAGACCTCGAGCGTTACAAGTGCCCGTGCCAGGGGGGCTGGTTCGACGCCGACGGGCAGCCGATCCAGGGCCCCGTCACGAAGCCGCTCGTCGAGTTTCCCGTCGTCGTCACGGCCGACTCCGTCACGCTGACCCGCTCTTGAAGCTCTTCCTCACCGGCGATCCGGGTTGCGGCAAGACGACCGTCGTCCGCCGCGTGGTCGAGCGCCTCGCCCCGAAGGTCGCGTTGACCGGGTTCTGGACGGAGGAGTTGCGCGAGGGAGCCTCGCGCACCGGTTTCCGCGGCGTCACCCTCGACGGGCGCGACTTCCTCCTCGCCCACGTGCGCGAGAAGGGGGTCGCGAGGGTCGGACCCTACGGCGTCGTCCTCGAGGGGCTCGAACGCGTCGGCCTCGAAGCCCTTCGCCCCACCTCGTCAACCCGCCTCGTCGTGCTCGACGAGGTGGGGAAGATGGAGTCGTTCTCGACCGCCTTCCGCGAAACGGTCGAGGCGCTCCTCGCCTCCCCCGTCCCCGTCCTCGGCACGGTGGCGATCCACGGCGTCGGCTTCCCCAAGCGCGTGCGACAGGACCGCCGCGTCGAGCTCGTCCGGATGACCCGAGCCTCGCGGGACGCGATGGTGGGGGACGTCCTCCGCCGCCTCGCGGCGGCCGGCATCGGCTAGCCTCTCAGCGCAGGCGCCACTCTTTCTGGAGAAGCCCGAGGAGGACGGTGTCCTGCGTCTCTCCGTTCGCGAGCCAACGCTCCCGAAGGAAGCCCTCCCGCCGGAATCCGAGACGCTCGAGGATCCGGAGCGACGCCTCGTTGCGAGGGTCGACGTCGGCTTCGAGGCGGTGGAGGTTGAGCGCGCCGAAACCGAAATCGAGCAGGGCGCCGAGCGCCTCGCGCATGAGCCCTTTCCGCCAGTGCGGCCTCCCGAGCGCGAATCCGAGCTCCGCGCGGCGGTTCGGGACGTTCAGGTGGGCGAGCGTGCACGTGCCGATCACACGGTCCTCGTCCGTGCGCACGATCCCCCACTGGAACAGGTCCCGGTTCCGGAAATGCTCCTCGATCCTCGCGAGCAGGTGCGCGGCCTCGGATCGATGGACCATCGGCGGGCTGCTCCAGTAGCGCATGACGTCGGGGTCCGAGAAGATCTCGAAGAGGGCGTCGACGTCGTCCCGCTCGATCGCGCGCAACCGGACCCGCTCGGCGCGCAGGGTGGGGAGGGCCTCGGCGTCGATCATCGCCTCGCACGCTCCAGGTCGAGGACGCGACGCACCGCGAAGCCCGCGGCTCCGCCGGGAAGGGGGACGTCCCGGATCGGGATGCCCGAGACGGATGCCTCATCGATCACGGTCGGTCGCTCCCCCACCCGTCCTCCCCGCCAACCCCCTCGCGATCCCCTCCGCCGCCCCGGCGTCCCCGGCGCGGCCGGTTGCAGCGGCGAGTCTCGCATAGGTCACCCAGAACGCGGCATTGTCCGGATCGTACCGGACGGCCTCTTCGGCGGCGGCGCGCGCTTCTTCCATCCTCCCGCGATGCGCGAGGATTCCCGCCCGGTTCGCGTGGAGCGTCGCGGTCCACGGCTCGCGCTCGATCGCGCGGTCGAGGAGATCGAGCGCCTCGTCGAGCCGCTCCTGCCGGATCCGCACCGCCGCGAGCTCCGCCATCGCGGCGGGCGACGCCGGGTGCCGCTCGAGCATGACCTCGAGGACCGCGGACGCCCGGTTCGTCTGCCCGGCTCTCAGGAGACCGCGGCCGAGGTCGAACGCGGCGTCGTGATGGGCGGGGTCGAGGTCGATCGCCCTGCGGAACATCTCGAGCGCCTCGTCGGGCCGGCCGAGGTAGGAGAGCGTCTTCCCGAGGAAGAAGCGCAGGTCCGCCGTGTCGTGCCCGAGCGTGAGGGCCCGGCGGAAATGCGCCTCCGCCTTCGCGAAGACCGCTTTCTGCAAGTCCGGGGGGACGTCGCTCGCCTTGAGGAAGTAGGCGTGCGCCTCGAGGTACGCCCGCTCCCCCGGCGGGATCGCGTCGAGGGAGCCCGCGATCACCGGCTCGAGGTCGAGGGTGGTCCGCGCGTTGGGCTCGAGGAGGTCGATCCTCTTGCGGATCCAGTGGTCGGTGAACGTCGTGTGGGGGTGGTCGTCGGGCTCCGCGCGCCTCATGTGGCAGGAGACGCAGTCGTCCCCGCGCTTGCAGGCGGAGACATCGTGGCAGCCGAGGCACTTCGACGAGAAGAAATCGGACGGGCGGTCCTTCCGGTAGACGGTGACGTGCGGGTCGTGGCACGTGAGGCATTCGAGCTTCCCGCCGCTCGCGGTGAAGCAGCGGCTCCGCATCATTCGGTCGGCCTGCGCCGAGATCCCGAAATCCTCGACCGTCGCCTCGCGCCACCGGAACGGGACCATGTGGGTCGAAAGGGGCACACCCGGCCGCCAGTCCTCGAGGCGCTTCCCTTCCCGGAGGACGCGCTCGGTCGCGAACGAATCGCCGAGGTGGCATTGATAGCAAACCTCGATCCGCTCCCTCGCCGCGAGACGCGCGGGATTCACGATCGTCGGGTCGGCGCTTCCCGTCGGCGGTTCCTCTCCGCGCTCCCACCTCGCGACGTGGAGGGAGCCAGGACCGTGGCAGCGCTCGCACCCGATCCCCTCCGGGATCGGCTCCTCGTAACGGGACCGGGTTCCTTCCACGCGGACCATCCGCCCGTTGTGGCAAAAGACGCACGACGGCTCGAGCTCGCGTCCGAAGAAGTCGTTCGCGTGCTCGAACCCGGGGCAGAGATCCCAGATCCCCTTCTCGGGATACCAGCAGACCGGGACCTGGAAGAGCTGGCCGTCGACGACCGTCGCGTACGATCGGGAATGGTTGTTGGAACCCGCGACCCACACGATCTCGCGCTCGTCGACGGCTCGCTCCCTCCCGGCGGCGTCGACGACGAACTGCTTCACGAAATACCGGCCCTCGCGCTCGGTCGTCCGGTAACGCACGGGACTCCCCGGGACCTCCACGACGCGCGCGCCCGAGAAGTCCTCCGGCGCGTTCCCCGAACCCATCCGCGACCACGCGCGCCCCATCCCGGTGTGGGCGTAGGTCGAAGCGATCTCCTGGTGGCAGGGTCGGCAGGATGCGACACCCACAAAACGGGCATCGGTTGCCGCCTCCGGAACCGGCGTCTCCGGCGGTGCGCAGCCGATGGCGGCGGCGATCGCGGCACCCGTGATCCCCGAAAGAAGAGGGCGCTCCGACACCCCGGTCCTCCTTCTCGATCGAGCGACGATACGCCGCCCCGGTTTCCCCGGGCAACCGCTCAACCTTGACGGAATCCAGGCATGGGATAGCGTAGGGAGCGGGGCCGGAGGGCGGATTGGCGACCTCACGGAAAGGGCAAGACGAACGCGTCGATCGCCTGCGGCAAGCCGGCCTGCGCGCCACGCGCCCCCGACTCCTCGTGTACGGATTGCTTCGCGAGATCGGGGGCCACCACTCGGTCGACGACGTCGTCGACCTTCTCGCCCAGCGCGGCCACCGCCTCCCGAGGATGTCGGTCTACAACGTCGTCGCCGACCTGAGCGACGCGCACGTCCTCATGCGGGCCGACGCGGGTCCTGGAGCCGCCCTCTACGAAGCGGGAGAGCGATGGCACCACCACTTCGTCTGCCGCGCGTGCGGGACGATCGAAGACGTGCCGTGCGTCACGGGCAAGAAACCGTGCCTCCATGCCCCCGCCTCGCTCGACGCCGAGGTGGACGAAGCCCAGGTGATCTTCCGCGGCCTCTGCGCGCGTTGCGCGCGCGCCGCACGTCACTGATCGAGGTCGATCCGACGCGCCTCGCGAGGTCCCGGCGCCGATCCTCCGAGCAACCGCTTCACCAGACCCGCATCCGCCTCGAACGGGATGGTCGGGATCCCTCCCGCGTCGAGTCGGAGGACCTCGATCGGGAGTTCCCCCGCAAGACGGTTGTACGCGATAGAGAGGAGGGGCTTCAGGTGGACGACGTCCTCGAGGCAGTAGCGGAGGAGCGTCTCGAGGGCGGTCGGATGGCCGCGGCGGTGCTCTCGCCAGAGAAGGACGGCGAGGAAGCCGTCCACCCCCTCGATCTCCACCGAGCGGGCGACGCCGAGCGCGCGTTCGGCCCCCTTGAGCCCTCCCTTGACCCCGAGGCGGTGCAGCGCGAAGCGGAGATCGATGTGGCGGAACCTCCGGAGGTCGAGCCGCGGGAAGGCGCGCGCGAGGACGGGGAGGTCGAAACAGGATCCGTTGTAGGTCACGAGCAGGTCGAACCGCTCGAGCGCGTACGGAAAGAGCGGAAGGCTCTCCCCCGCGACGAACGTCTCGACGCTCTCTCCGTCCGAGAGCCCGATGCAGGTGACGGCGTCCGCCTCGCCGAGCCCCTCGGTCTCGATGTCGAGGAAGGCCGTTCGGCCGGGGAATTCGGGGGCGAGCCGCCAGGCCTCCCGGCGCGGAAGCGCGCGCGCGGCGAGGTCGCGATCGAGCCAGGGGAGGACGAGGTCCCGCCACGCCCCCGCCGGGTAGTCCTTGCGAAACCGGTCCCAGTCGTGAAACCCACGGCGCCAGAGATCGCTCTCGCGCTTCGCGCCGATCCCGGGGACATGGACGAAGCTGCTCCGGAGCATCAGGGCTCCGGGACACCGTAGATCCAGCCCTCGAGCCGGATGCGCCCGGCCTCGCCGGGGGCGAGTCGTTCGACGTCGCGGTCGGCCTCTCCCGTCAGCACCGCGACCGCCGCCGCGCGAGCGGCGACGACCGCGTCGAGCGCGTCCCGGCGCGAGAGCGCCCGTTCCCGGATCCCCTCGGGGAACTCGAGAGGATGCTCCCCGAGGCGCTCGAGCGCGTCGACGATCGCCGCGAGCCGCCCTCCTCCCCGCCCGGATTCCCCGAGGTCGAGCGATCGCGTCGTCGCGCCCGGGTACACCTCGAGGAGGCGGCGTCCCTTGGCGCGCTCGAACGGCCGGATCGCGTAGCGCGAGCGATCGGCGGCGATCATGCGGACGCCGTGGAAGGTCATCGGGCCGAGGTCGGGGTTCACGCGGTGGAGCGGGGAGAAGGCTCCCGTCCTCTCGTCGGTCCTACGTTTCGGCTCGCCCTCGCGGTCGCGGAACTCCTGCAGGAGGGTCAGATACTCGGGCCGGGTCATCGTCCCGAGGCGTTTCGCGAGCGCCCACCACCCCTCCTCGGGGAACGGGCCTCCCAGGACGGCCTCGGCAAAGGGGATCGGAAGCCCGAAGGGAAAGTCGAACCCGATCGCCTCCGCTCGCTGCAAGTCGGCGTCCGGATCTCGAAGGAGCGCCTCGAGACGATGCCGTCCGGTCGGTTCGAGACGGACCACGCGAAGGCTCTCTCCCTCCCTCTCGACGATCGCGAGCCAGGTCGCCTCCTTCGGGTCCCTCATGTCGCCGCTGTAGTCGACGCCCGCGAACAGGTCGCCACCCCGCCGCGCGGGCGGCGGATGTGGTGGTGGCGCCTCCCGCACGGCATCGGGCTCCTGTTCCGGAGGCTGCCAGGGCGCGGCACCCTCCTCGGTCTCTTCGGGGCGCGGCGCGTACCCCTCGGCAGCGGCGCGATCGAGGAGCTCGCGGAACCACGCGGCCTCCGGCCCCTGCCATCCGGGGTCGGCAGACAGGAAAACGCGACGGGGCGCCTTCCCCAGATCGACCGGCTCACGGAAGCGGTGGGCGGTTTCGAGATCGACCCAGTAGAGACCGGGTTCGTGGGCGCGGCGCAAGCCGATCACCCTCGAGATCCCGACGTAGCGGTCGGAACGGCCGGGATGCCTCGCCGACGCGGGAGAGAAGATCGCGACCAGGTCCCCGATCCGGAGACGACAGGCGACGGTGTCGTACTCGAGCAGGTGCACCGGCATGCCGTCGCGCCAGAGGTTCGGGTACTTCGCGCGCGGGTCGTTCCACTC
This sequence comes from uncultured Acidobacteriota bacterium, assembly GCA_964383585.1. Lineage (GTDB taxonomy): Bacteria > Acidobacteriota > Polarisedimenticolia > Polarisedimenticolales > DASRJG01 > CAYLHQ01. The sequence continues at coordinate 56,987 of CAYLHQ010000019.1, read as the reverse complement.
GAGGGCGCGCGCGATCCAGCGCGAGCGCCGACGCTTCTCTTCGGATCCTGGGCTCATGTTCGCTCCGTGCGAGGGGACGGGGGGATTATCCCCGATCCGGGACCGGGATGCGCTAGACTGCTCGGCTTTCAACCGAGGAGGCTTCCCATGCGATTCGAGAAGGCGTACATCCCGTACGGGGCGTACTGGAGCACTCCGTTCTGCAAGTGGCAGGGGAGCTTCTCCCACCTCCCCGCGATCCCGTTCGCGGCCGACACGGCCCGTCGCGTCCTCGCCGGCCGCGGCATCGAGCCGTCCTCCCTCGACGGGGTGGCCCTCGGCATGACCGTCCTCCAGAAGCACCAGCTCTATGGAGGACCCTGGTTCGCCGCGCTCCTCGGCGCGGAGGGGATCACGGGTCCGATGATCGGGCAGGCCTGCGCCACCGGCGCCCGGACGATGGCGGCGGCGGCGGCGGAGGTCGAACTCTCCGGAGATTGCACGATCCTCGCCGCGACCGCCGACCGTTGCAGCAACGGCCCGCACGTGTATTACCCGAACCCCCTCGGGCCCGGCGGAACCGGCGAGAAGGAAGACCTGGTTCTCGACTCGTTCGGACACGACCCGTGGGCGCGGAATTCGATGATCCAGACCGCCGAGAACGTCGCGCGCGAGGCCGGCATCGGCCGGGACGAGCAGGACGAGATGACGCTCGTGCGCTACGAGCAGTACGCCAAGGCGCTCGAGAACGACTCGGCCTTCCTCAAGCGCTTTCTGACCTTGCCGCTCGAGGTGAAGGACGCCTCGGGGCGGAAGGTGGTCGCGACCGTGACCGGCGACGAGGGGGTCTTCGCGACGACGCGGGAAGGGCTGGCGAAGCTCGAGCCTGTCCTCCCCGAAGGAACGGTGACCTTCGGGAGTCAGACCCACCCCGCCGACGGGAACGCCGGCGTCGTGATCGCCTCCCGCGAACGAGCGCGCGCGCTCTCCCGCGATCCCTCGATGGAGGTCCGCCTCGTGTCCTTCGGTCAGGGTAGGGCGAAGAAGGGGTTCATGGCGATGGCGACCGTTCCCGCGGCCCGGCGCGCGCTCGAGCACGCGGGGATCGCGCTCGCGGACGTCCGGGTGATCAAGACCCACAACCCGTTCGCGGTGAACGACTGCTACCTCGGCCGGGAGCTCGGCCTGAAGCCGGAGCGCTTCAACAACTACGGCTCCTCGCTGATCTACGGTCACCCGCAGGGACCGACCGGGATGCGCCTCATCCTCGAGACGATCGAGGAACTCGCGCTCGTCGGAGGAGGGTACGGGCTGTTCGTCGGCTGCGCGGCGGGGGACACCGCCGGCGCGGTCGTCGTGAAGGTGGGCGCGTGAAGCAGGACCGGTTCGGGGGCTTCCTCGCGGTCGCGAGCGTGGCGCTCGCGGTTCTGGTGGTGCTCCTCGCCTTCCAGAACCGTCGCCTCAAGCAGGACCTCTCCGCCTGCCGTGCGGGCCACGCGATGCCCTCCGACGCGCTCGCGGAGGGCGAAACGCTCGATCCCGTCCCGGTTTTCGATCCCGATGGGAATCGGACCGTTCTGGAGTTCGATTCCGGGACGCATGTGCTCCTGATTTACTCGTCGACCTGCCCGGCGTGCGAGGAGACCCTCCCCGTCTGGAACGCCTGGCTCGAAGCGGGCGCCTTCGGAGGGGCGACGCCGCGCGCGGTGCGCACCGACCCCCCCTCGGCCGACTCTCCGAGCGCGCAGAGCCCCGCGGCCCTGCGTCTTCCGGTCCACCTCGCCGATCGGAGCGGAGCCAACCCGTTGCGGCGGGTCTATCTCGTGCCTTGCACGCTGGTCGTGGGAGCGGGCGGGACCGTCCGGCTCGCGATCTACGGGGTGCCGACGGACGACGATCGGAAACGGGTGGCGGAGGCGGTCGCGCTCTAGTGCCACCGCTCGCCGGGACCGGGAACGTCGGCGAGATACTGGAGCGCGGCTTCTTCGTCCGGAAAAGCCCCGATCAGCACGTCGAGCCCGCCGAGGTGGAAAATGTCCCGGACGACGCCGGCGACGCCGAAGATCGCGAACCGGCTCGCCTTCCTCTTGGCGTCGTCCCGTAGCTTGAGCAGAGCATCGATCTGTTCGGGTCCGAAGAAATCGACCCGGGAGACGTCGAGAGCGACCCGCGCGCCGGGATCGCGAACCATCGGCTCGACGGCCGCGAGAAGGGCTTCGACGTCGCCGCCGCGGATCGGAGCGTCAGCCTTCGGCCGGAGGACGATCACGCCGCCGGCGGAGACCTCGGCCTGGAGGGGAGCAGCGGAGGGAAGGGTGTCGCTCATATCGAGATTCCTTTCTCCCAACTCGCGTATCGCGTAAATTCATATACCACGAATTCGATCTATAGCAATGCATATTTTCATAATATGCATTGTCATCCCATGCCGAACACACACACAACTTTGAATACCTCCCGGAAAAGGGTGCAACGTGGCCGCGAGATTGTGGGCTGCAGACGCCCACCGATGCCGAGAGCCCTACGCGCGCCGAAGTTGCGGTGGATGTGAGAGTTCCAGCGCCACGCCCGTGGCAACCGGCCCGGGACCGCGCTTTCGGGACAGGGCGGGACCGGTACCCGGAGGACCCAACGCAACTTCGGCCCGGCCGATCACGACCCGGATCGCCGGCGAGCGGCAGGCGGAAAACGCGTGGAACGCGCACATGCCAACCCACAATCTCGCGGCCACGTTGAAAGGATTGAGTCGGGGGGGCGAAAAGCCGTATAGAACCCACGAACATCGCTCCCCTGTGACCGCCGGCGAAGCGCGAGCGCCGCCGGACGTGGAGGATTCATGGGCGTTTACCGTTGCTTCCCGCTCCGGCCCCTGGTTTCGCTCTTGGGATCCTGCCTCGTCGCCGGCGCGGCGAGCCTCGCGGCGGAAGATCCCGCGTTGCCACGGCTCCGTCCCCCCCTTGAAGACATCCTCGCGGAGTCCTCGGAAGACCGGCTCGTCCCGGTGAGCATCGTGCTGTCCGACCGCGTCCCCGTGGAGCGGCTCCGGATCGCAAAACGGGGGCTCGGAAAAAACGAAGGACGCCGCACGGTGGTCGATCTGCTGCGCGCGCATGCCGCGCGGACGCAACGTCCGATCCTCGAGCGTCTCGGGGAGCTCGAACGAAACGGCGAGGTCGCGCGCATCCGCCCGCTTTGGATCGGAAACGTCGTCGGCGTCGACGCCACCCCCGCCGTGATCCGCGAGATGGCCGCGCGTCCCGAGGTCGCCTGGATCAACCACAATCCGAAGGTCGACGTGCTGCTCGGCGACCGGAGCGGAGGGGACGACCTCGCGCCCTCTCCCACCCGGAGGCTTTTCGTCGACCCGGCCCCGCAAGACACGATCGCCGAAATCGAGTGCGGCGTCGGAGTCATGCGCGCGCCCGAGGTCTGGAACGAGCTTGGCGTCACCGGCGACGGAGCGGTTGTCGCGGTGATCGACACGGGGGTTTGCCACACCCACTCCGACATCGCGAACCAGATGTGGGTCAACCCCGGCGAGGACCTCGACACCGACGGTGTCGTGATGGACCCCGACGACATGAACGGGATCGACGACGATGCGAACGGTTTCGTCGACGATCTGATCGGATGGGACTTCGACAACGGCGACAACGTCCCGAACGACGACAACTCGCACGGGTCGCACTGCGCCGGCACCGTCGCGGGGGACGGCACGGCGGGGACCCAGGCCGGGATGGCCCCCGACGCGAAGATCATGGCGGTCAAAGTAGGGGTGACCTTCGCCGACGAGGTCGACGTCTGGAACGCGATGCAATACGCCGCCGACAACGGCGCCGACGCGATCTCCATGAGCCTCGGCTGGCCGCACGGCCAAAACCCCGACCGCGCCACGTGGCGGCAGAATTCCGAGAACACGATCGAGGCGGGCACCGCGATGGTGATCGCGGCGGGGAACGAGGGGTCGGGGAACGAGCCCGACAACGTCCGCACCCCGGGCGACGTCCCCCGCGTGATCACGGTGGGAGCGACCGATTGCAGCGACCAGATCGCGGGCTTCTCGTCCCGTGGGCCGGTCACCTGGGAAGACGTCCCGCCCTGGAACGACCATCCGTACCCGCCGGGTTTGGTCAAGCCGGACATCGCGGCGCCGGGGGTCGACACCAAGAGCCACAACGTCTGCTCGGGCTACTCGTTCAAGAGCGGCACCTCGATGGCGACCCCGCACGTGGCCGGGACGGTCGCACTCATGGTCTCCTCGAGCCCCGGGCTCACCCACGACGACCTGAAGCAGATTCTGATGGACACGGCGATCGACCTCGGTGTTCCCGGGATGGACAACGAGTACGGCATGGGGCGCGTCGACGCTTACCAGGCGGTCTCGAACACCGCCACCCCGGACGGGAGGATCCGGATCAAGGAGGCGTCGGCGTCTTGCTCCGGAAGCCTTCAAGTGACCCTGACCGACGCGGACCTCCGCGGCGCCGGCACGGTCGCGATCGAAGCGTTCTCGAATCGCGAGCCCGCTCCGGAGGCGGTTCCCCTCACGGAGACCTCCGCCACGTCGGGCGTCTTCAAAGGAACCGTCCTGACCGACGGGGGGGCGGTCGCGTCGGACGGGAAGGTCCAGGTCGCGCACGCCGACACGATCACGGTCCGCTACGTCGACGCCGACGACGGCCGGGGCGGTCGGAACGTTCCGAAGACCGACACGGCCGCAGCCGACTGCCAGGGCCCGATCATCTCCGCGGTCGGAACCGATGCCGTGACCGACGTCCGCGCGACCGTCCGTTGGAATACCGACGAGCCCTCGAGTTCGCTGGTGCGGTGGGGCGAGGGCACGCCTCCGGATCGGACCGCCGGCGCCGGGGGGCTCGTCCTCGACCACGCGGTCGACCTCACCGGCCTGCGCGCGTGCACCGTCTATTGGTTCGGCGTCGAGAGCGCCGACGCGCCGGGGAACGTGTCGGAGGACACGAACGGCGGCCAGTACCACTCGTTCGAGACGTGGGGAGATTTCGGAGCGGGACTGCAGCCCTGCCACGCGGGGCTCCTTTCGCTCCCGAAAGCGGTCGTCTCCTGCGCGGACGGGCTGCCCGTGAACGTCGTCGACCTCGATTTGAACGCGGACCCGACCGCGGCAGACACCGTCGCGGTGAGCGTTTCCTCCTCGTCGGAAACCGCTCCCGAGACGTTGATCCTGGTCGAGACCGGGCCCAACACCTCGCAGTTCACGGGAAGCGTCCCGACGGGACCGACCCCCGCCGTCGGCGGGGACGGCGTCGTGCAGGTCGCCCACGGCGACCTGATCACCGCCACCTACCACGACGACGATAACGGCCTTGGCGTCCCCGCGATCTCCTTCGAGACCGCGGACGTCGACTGCGGCGGCCCCGTGATCTCCGACGTCCGCGCGACCGACATCCAGGACGACAGGGCCACGATCCGCTGGACCACGTCGGAGCCGGCGACCTCGCGCGTCGACTGGGGAACGACCGCCGGTCTCGGCAGCAGCGCGTCCGACGCCGTCCTCGAGACGAGCCACGCCCTGACGATCGGTCCGATGCTGGAGTGCGGCAGGCTCCACTTCCGGGTCACCTCCGCCGACACGCACGGGAACACGGCGAGCGCCGACGCATCGGGAAACCCGTTCCAGATGAACGCATGGCGCATTCCGGGGATGTACCGGGAGACGTTCGAAGCGGCCGCGGGGTGGACGCTCGAGGGCGACTGGCAGATCGGCGTGCCGCAAGGGCTCGGGACACCCGGCGACCCGAGCGCGGCGTTCGAGGGAACGAAGGTCCTCGGTCAGGACCTCACCGGCCTCGGCGCCCATCCGGGAGACTACGAGCCGGGAACGAGTCTGCGCGCCATCAGCCCGGTGATCGACGCCACGGCCCTTTCCGGAGGGCAGTTGAAGTTCCGGAGATGGCTCAACGTCTCTCCCCCGGGAATCGCGTACGTCGAGGTGCGGAAGGGCGGCGTCTGGCAAGGGGTCTGGACGAGCCCCAGTATCCCCGGCGTCGCGGATTCGGCCTGGTCGCTCCAGACGATCGACATCTCCCAGCACGCCGACGCGAACGGCCAGCTGCAAATCGCCTTCCGGCTCAACGCCGGGCCGGGGACGACCTCCCACGGCTCGTCGTGGAACGTCGACCGTTTGATCGTGAAGAACGCCGCAGAGCCCGACTACGCCGCGTGCGGGACGTGCGCGGGGATGCCGTCCTTCGCGGGCCTCCGTTCCGCGACGGACGCCGACGGCTGCGCCGACGGAGGGGTCGCGCTCGCCTGGACGCCCGCCCCCGCGTGGGGGACGGGAAGCGGAGGGACCTACTCGGTCTACCGCTCGACCGATCCCGGGTTCGTACCGGGACCCACGAACCGTATCGCGGCGGGGGTGACGGGAACCTTCTGGATCGACGCCGGCGCTCCGAACGACGTCACGCTCCACTACGTCGTCCGGGCGGAGAACGACGAGACCTGCTCGACCGGACCCCACAACGGCGGCGTCACGGACGACAACCTCGTCCGCCGTTCGGCCCGTGACGAGACGACCCAGGCTCCCCCTGCGCCGCTGGGGGCGACGGTCCGTCTCGACAACGTCAACGACGCGCACGTCCGGTTGACCTGGGACCCGTCCGCCGGAGCCGCTTCGTACCGGATCTACCGGGCGAACGATCCCCAGGGGGCGTGGGTGAAGATCGGCGAGACGGCGGAGACGGTCTTCGAGGACCGCGACGACCTCGGGAACTTCAATCCGCGCTTCTACGCGGTGCGCGGCGCCGACTCCTGCGGCAACGAAGGACCCTGAACGGAGACCGGGGGGCGCGCTCAGCGCCCCCCGCCGCGGAGCAGTTCCCTCTGCCAGATCTCTTCGGGGCCGCCCCGGAGATAGGGGGCGAGGGCCAGCCGCCCGGTCGGGCCGATGCTCTTCTCGAGAAACTCGAGCTCGGCGAGCTTGGCCGCGATCTCGGGGTCGGGCTCCGGTTCGAACCCCGCCTCGCGCAGGAAGAGAAGACCTTTGACGTGAAGGGAAAGCTCGAGGCGGATCCGGAGGTAGCAGAGGAGGTCGAACACCACCTCCGGCCGGAACTTCTCCCGCAGCGTCGCGAGATACTCGCCGACGGGAGACTCCGAGATCTTCCCGGCGAGGATGAGGCTCAGAAGCTCGGTGTCCGCGTCGAAACCGCGATGCAGCCGGAGCTGCATCCTGCGGACCGCGCGCCGGAAGACGGCCACCACGAGGGGCGGAGCGACGGCGGCGATCCCCACCGTCGACAGCAGCGGCGACACGAGGAAGTGGTTGAACGCCGAGTGGAGTGCCACCGCGACGGCGAGACCCGGAACGACCTGAACCGGGCGGAATCCGCCCTCGCGGTCGGACGCGGCCTTCGCCGCGAGGGCGATGACGGCCGCGCTTCCCGCGTGCATGACGGCCGTCCCGCAGCCGCGGACGAGCCAGACCGTGAGCCCGGCGTCCGGCCTCACGGACCAGAACTGGAAGTTCTCGGCGAGGGCGAAGCCCGCTCCGACGGCGAAGCCGTGGATCCCGGCGTCGACCAGGAAACCGACGCGGTGCCCGCGAACGAGGGAGACGAGGACCGCCGCTTTCAACGCCTCCTCGACGATCGGCGCGACGTAGCGAGAGACGGTCCACGTCTCGAGACCGAAGAGTCCCGCGGTGCCTCGGTTCGCGCCGAGAGCGATCCACGCGCAGACGGCCCCGAGCGCGAGCGAGCGGACGACGTCCTTGAGTCGAACGAGCTGGTAGGCGTCGGACGCCCGGAGCGCCGCGAGGAGGGCGGCAACCGGAACGAAACCGAGAAGGACGCGCGCGGCGACGTCGAGCAGGTCGATCACGGAAGGACCTTGAGCGAGACCATGACCTCGTCCTTGGGGCCGAATCCGTCCTCGAACGCCGAAGCGTAGCCGAACGAAAGGGTCATCTCGAGACGCGAGAGCACCGAGAGCCGCACGTCGACCTGCAGTCCGGCGTTCCCGACCTCGCGGCGGAGCGCGCCGTCCTCGATGTCGGTGGCGATGCCGCTCGCGAAGAGCGACGTGCGCAGCCACGTCGCGTGGAAGCCCGGCGAGCCCAGGCGGCGGAATCGGAGCGGCGGCAGGTTCCACTCGACGAGGAGTTTGCCGAAGGTCTTCCCCCCGATCTCGTTGATCTCGAGACCCGGGAAGCTCCACGACTCGCGGTAGCGTTTCTCGTTCCCGTGGTCGACCCAGTTGTTCCCGAATCCGCCGAAGTAAAAGCCGCTCAGCGCGTTCTCCCGGTCTCCCCTACCGATCCCCGCCGCCGTCCGGAGCCAGACCGACGAGTGGTCGAGGGGAAGCGGGAACCCCAGGTCGTAGGTCGCGAGGATTTTCGGGAAGGTCTCTCCGGGCGCGCGGTCGACGAGCGCGAGCGCCTCGACGCGATGTCCCTTCTCCTCGTCGACGTGACCGAGCGACGAACGGACGTTCGCGTACTCGAGACGCCCCTCGAGCGAAACGAGCCGGGGAACCGGCGAGGCGATGTTCTGGTAGTCGGGGAGGGTCTCGAGGTCTCCGTAGTAGGCGGCATCGAGGTCGAGCCGCACCGATCGCGGACGGTCGTACAGGAGCGTGCGCCCCCAGCCCCCGCCGAAGGAGTATCCCTTGCGACTCTTCTTCGTCGGCCCGAAGAGGTCGTAGAAATCGGCGTCGTTCCACTTCGCGTGCGCGCGCCAGTCGTAACGGTTGTAGCGCAGGTCGAGGTGGAGACGTTCGTCCGACGCGAGGTCGCCGTCGGGGGAGTACGAGGCCGCGAGGCCGAGCCGGTTCAGCAGGAGCGGATCGGATAGGTTGAGGCGGAGACCCGCCGCGGCGCTGTCCTTGTACCCCTCGAGGATCGGGTGGAGCGATTCGACGCGAATGCTCCGCCCGGACCGGTACGGCCCCTTGCCGCGCGTGCGCTCTTCGAGCGGGATCTCCGCGGGGGAGCCGACGTTCCAATCCGCGAGTTCGGGGGACTTCGCGATCAGCTTCGTCCCGAGGAATTCGATCGGTTCGACGTCCTCGACCGGCGCGGGACGGATCACCGCGGGGACGAACCCCTCGCCGGTGTACCGGAAGACGAGGAGGTCCCCGCCGGGGAGGGGAAGCGGCCGGAAGAACCCCGACTCCGCGTTCGTGATCGCCTCGGTGCGGTTCGCCTCCCACTCCCATCGGAAGACGTTCGGGACGCCGGTGTACGTCGTGGTCCCGTAGAGGAACCTCCCGTCGCCCGAGAAGACGAAGTTCAGGGGGACGGCCTCGCCGAAGGCGGTCTCCACGACCGGGGCGGCGTCGCCGCGAAGCAGGTCTTCGGTGCGGTAGATGCGCAAGGAGTGGCGCCCGTCGATGCCGCCGACGGCGACGGAGAGCGCCCGCCCGTCCGGCGAGACATCGAGGTCTCGGGGAACCTCGCCGTATGGCCACGAGCGCACGAGATTCCAGCGGTCGTAGGGGGGCGGGATCCGCACGAGGGAGGCGATCGCGTTGAAGTGCCGGATCCCCCAGAGGTCCCCGGTCGCCCGGTCGAAGGCCAGGTCGCCGATGCGGGCGTCCTCGAGAAGCGTCCTCGACTCCCCCGTCTCCGGGTCGACTTCCCGGAGGTCGCGGTACTCCCGGTTGTCGGCGGTGTAAAAGATCCTCCGCCGGAGCGGATCCCAGGCGAGCGAGGTCACGGTGAACAGAACCGGGTCCTTCACCTCGAGGATCCGCTCGACGCTTCCGTCCTCGAGCGAGATCGAGCCGATGTGCGAGACCTGGCCCGGATAGTGGAAGGCGGCGTAGACCCGTCGTCGCTCGGCATCGAACGCCGCCCGCGAGACCGACCCGAGCGCCCGCGCCGAGAGGTCCTGCGCCTCCGTGACCGGATGTGTCCGGATCGCCTCGAGGTTTCGCCTCTGGAACTCCTTCTCCCACACGATCCACTCGGCCCAGGCCGCGTCGAGGGGCTTGCCGAAGACCTCCTCGAAGCGGGAAGCGTAGTAGGCCTTCGACCCCTCCTCCCGGGCGACCCACCGGACGAGGTGGGCGGGAGACCACGTGTACGCGAGCCAGGTCAAGAACCGCGTGCCGTAAAGATAAGAGTTGACCTCGACCTGGAAGTCGGTCTTCGTCCCCTCCGAGACGAGGCCGATCGGGTCGTAGAACCGCGCGCCGTCCCGCACCATCGCCCGGAAAACCATCTCGTCCCACGCCCCCTGCGCGCGACCCACGCCGCCGGCCATCCAGGTTTCCGCGAAGACGGCGATCCCCTCGTGATACCAGCGAGGAGCTGCGTCCCTCGGAGACGTCAGGTAGAACCAGAGGATCGTGGCGGGGTGCTCGGAGGTCGGAGCGACCTTTCCGAGAAAGGCCTTCCGGAAGAAACGGTCCCGCCCCGCCGCCCGGTCGACGGTCGCGATGTGGATCAGCTCGTGGTTGAAAAGCCAGTTAAGGCGCTCGTTCGTCGTGACCGTCTCGAAGTTGACGCCGACGGGGGAGGTCTCGAGGAGGAGGAGGTTTCTCGGGACGCCGAGGGCGCTCGCGTTTCCCGCGTCCGAATAGTCGTTGAGCAGGACGGTGACCGGCGACGAGGGCTCCCAGCCGAGCACCGTCCTCTGGAACTCCATCGAGTTCTCGAAGCAGCGAGCGGCGTACGGAGCCAGGAAGGCTTGGAGAGGGTCCCGGTAGACGAGCAACAGGTCGTCGGTACGGAGGGTCGCGAGCTCCGCCGCGCATCCGGGAAACGGAAGCGCGAGGAGAAGAAAGAGGACCGACCGCGGGGCGAGGATTCTCACGGCGCGCGGAAGGGTATGCGCACCGCCCGGAAAGAGGGAAGCCCCGCGGATGCGGGGCTTCCCCTCGGATTCGGAACCCGGTCCCGGAGAAGCCTAGTTGCCGCCGCGCGCCATCGCGTCGCGGAAGGCGTCGCTCCGGAGAGCATCGCGGAACGCATCGCTCCGGAGGGCGTCGCGGAAGGCGTCGCTCCGGAGCGCATCCCGGAAGGCATCGCCCGTGAGGGCGGCGCGGAAGGCGTCGCTCAGAAACGCCGACCGGAACGCGTCGCTCGTCAGCGCGTCGCGGAAGGCGTCGCTCGTCAGCGCGGCGCGGAACGCGTCGCTCGTCAGCGCATCGCGGAAGGCCTGGCTCTCGAGCGCCTCGCGGAACGCGTCGTTCGTGAACGCGGCGCGGAACGCGTCCTGAATCATGGAATCGCGGAGGGCATCGGACCGGAGCGCATCGCGGAACGCATCGCTTCGAAGAGCGTCCCGGAACGCGTCGCTCGTGAAGGCGTCTCGGAAGGCACGGTTCCGGAGCGCATCGCGAAACGCGTCGCTCGTGAACGCCGCACGGAACGCGTCCTGCGAGATCGCCGCGCGAAAGGCGTCGTTCCTGAGAGCCTCCCGGAACGCGTCGCTCGTCAGGGCGTCGCGGAATGCGTCGTTCGAAAGCGCCTCGCGGGCGGCCGGGTCATTCACCAGACGGTCGAAGATCTCCGTCTGGAGGAACGCCTCTCCGCCGATTCCCTCGACGGCGACGTCCTTCGGCTGGATCTGCTCGGCGCGGTACTTCTGGGCCGCGCCCACGGTGCCCGCCGCCTCTTCCGCCGAGGGGCGGAGGCCGAGGACGTAGGCCCCGATGCCGATCGCCGCCACGGCGGCCGCCGTGGCGAAGACCGTGCGCCAAATGTTCGAAGAACCGGACTTGCTGGTCATGACCGAAACCCTCCCTTTGATCGGTCGAATACCGCTTCGCTTCTCCCCGACAACCGCGCCGGCGGGGACACCGTCGGCGTCTCGTTTCACCGTTCCGCTCCGGACCTTTTCCATGACCCCCGCGACGAACCCCTCGGGGACCTCCTCGTCCTGAAGTTCCGCCAGGAGAACGTCGATCTCGTCGTGCCGGTCGGTCATCGGACCACCCCGAGGTCGACCAACATGGAACGGAGGGAGCGCCGCGCCTCGAACAGGCGGGAACGCACCGTTTTCTCGGGAAGCCCGAGGGCGTCCCCGATCTCCGCGTAGGAGAACTTCCCGAAGTGGCGGAGCAGGATGACCATGCGGTGATCCGGGCTCAGGCGGGTCAACGCATCCTCCAAGAGCCGCGATCGCTGACGGGCGGCGGCATCGCCCTCGGGGCCGGGCGAGGGATCCGACCGTTCGACCGGAAGCGGCTCCGAGCGTCCGCTCCCGCGGAGATGATTGAGCGCCTCGTGGAGGGCGATCCGGTAGAGCCACGAAAAGAACCGGTAGCGCTCGTCGAACGAGTCGAGTTCGCGGAATGCCTTGAGGAAGGCATTCTGGGCGAGGTCGCGGGCGTCCTCCCGGTTCCGGACCATCCGCCGGACGGCGTTGTAGACCGGCTTTTCGTACCGCCGGACCAGGATTGCGAACGACTCGACATCCCCACTCCGGACCCGCCGGACCACATCGAGATCCTCCGGCGCGCCATCCGGAACTACACGGCCGCGCGGGAAGAGTTGGTCGGGCGAGGGCGATTCGTCCACACTCATGCGGAATCGATCTCGAATACGCGGTCGAAACCGGAAAAACGAAAGATATCGCGGATGTGGGGGGGCATCCCGACGAGCCGGAGGGACTGCCCCGCCGCCCGGAGCCGTTTCTGGGTCTTGAGGAGCACACCGAGCCCCAGGCTCGAGATGTACTGGATCCGCGATAGATCGAGATCCGCCGTCGATTCCACCGCATCCAGGAATGCCTCGACCCGTTCGGCCTCGGACGCGTCGAACCGCCCCGCGATCCGGATCTTGCCGTCCTCCCCCCAGCCGATCTCGAGCATCGCCTCACCCCAGGTTCTTGACGAGAACGGTGACCGCCCGGCGCCCTTCGTGACGGTAGTCGATCTCGTCGACGACGGCGCGGACGAAGTGGATTCCGAGCCCCCCGGGACGTCTTTGTTCCAGGGGGAGGTCGGTCCGGGCCTCGGCGGCCGCCCGGAGGTCGAAACGGTCCGTGTCGGGGTCGACGATCGCCACCCGGACACTGCCGCCGTCGCGTTCGAGGCGGACGTCGATCGGCCCCTTCCCTCGCGGGTTGTGCCGGACGCAGTTCGCGAAGACCTCCTCGATCGCGAGCTCGAGCGGGCGCAGCGACGCGGGAGGGATCGAAAGGTGCCGGGCCTCTCCCTCGACCCAGTCGAGGAGCGTCTTCACCGCCCCGAGAGTCCTGTCGAAGCTCCGTTCCGCGCCTCCGCGACCGTCCAATCCCCCCCCTTCCTCAGCGCCCCGGTTCGACGATCACCTTGAGCGACTCCCCCGCGCGCGCGACGAGATCGAACGCGTCGGCGGTGCGTTCGAGGGGGAGCCGGTGCGTGATCGTCGCGGCGACATCGACGCGCCGTGCGGCGATCAGGTCGAGCGCCGCCGCCATGTCTGCGGGGGGCCCGGCATAGGAATGCACGATCGAGAGGCCGTCCTTCCAGATGTCGAACAGCGGGAACGGGAAGGTCGTCCCCGGCTCGGCGGGCGCGAAAAAGAGGATCGTCCCGCCGCGACCCGCGCTCCGTAGCGCCTGGGCGACCGCGGGAAGGGCCGCGGTCGTCACGACGACGAGGTCGGCGCCGCGCCCGCCGAGCCGGGTTCGGATCGCCTCGGGGACGTCTGCCGTCGCGTCGAAGGCGTCGTCGGCCCCGAGTGCGCGGATCCGTTCGAGCCGCCAGGGGTTCACGTCGGTCGCGAGGATCGCTCCCACACCGAGGGCACGGAGGGCGAGCACGAAGAGAGCCCCCGAGATTCCGCTTCCGAGAACCGCGACATCCTGCGTCGCCCGGAAGGACGAAACCCGGAGGGCGCGAAGGACGCAGGCGAGAGGCTCGACGAAGGTCGCTTCCTCGTACGAGACGGACTCGGGAAGACGGAACGTCCCGCGGTCGACGTTGAGAGCGGGCAAGCGGACCGACTCGCAGAAGCCGCCGGGGTCGAAGTGGGTGGTCCTCAGCGTGTCGCAGTAGGGGTGGTGTCCCGCCAGGCAGTGGCGACAGGTATTGCACGGGACGTGGTGGGTCGCGACGACGCGGTCCCCGACGGCGAAGCGTGTGACCCCCGCCCCGGCCTCGACGACCTCACCGGAAATCTCGTGGCCGAGGACGAGCGGGGCCTTGGGGAGGCGGTACCACTCCATGACGTCGGAGCCGCACACTCCGCTCGCCGCGATCCGGACGACCAGCTCGCCCGGACCCGCCTTCGGGACGGGGCGTTCCTCGGTCCGGATGTCGCGGTTGTTGTAGTAGACGGCGGCTCGCATCGACGATTCCCCGGCAGCGTCGGCTCAACGCCGCGCGAGCGCCCCTTCCTTCTCCTTCGCGTAGAGCTCGAACGCCTCCTCGACCTCGGCGCCTTCGTGGACGACGGCGCGCACCGCCCGGATCATCCCCACGGGGCAGTCGGACTGGAAGATGTTCCGCCCCATGTCGACTCCCTTGGCGCCGGCGCGGATCGCCTTCCGGGCGAGCTCGATCGCCTCCCGCTCGGGGAGCTTCTTGCCCCCCGCGATCACGACGGGAACGGGAGTGTTGGCGACGACCTCCTCGAAGTCCTCGCAGTAGTAGGTCTTCACGAAGTGGGCGCCGATCTCGGCGCAGATGCGGCACGCAAGAGAAAGGTAGCGCGCGTCGCGGACCATGTCCTTCCCGACCGCGGTCACCGCGAGGACCGGGAAGCCGTAGCGTTGCCCGAAGTCGATCAGCTTCGCGAGGTTGAGGAGGGTCTCCCGCTCCCCGTCCGCGCCGACGAAGACCGAAAGGGTCACGGCGGCGGCGTTCAGGCGGACGGCGTCCTCGAGGTCGACGGTCAATCCTTCGTTCGACAGCTCCTTGAGGATGCTCGTCCCCCCGGAGACCCGGAGGACGACCGGCACGTCCGAGGTGGCGGGAATGCACTGCCGCAGCACGCCGCGGGTCAACATCAGGGAATCGGCGTACGGGAGGAGGGGGGCGACGGTCTTCCCCGGGCTCTCGAGGCCGGAGGTCGGCCCGAGGAAGTAACCGTGGTCCACGGCGAGCATGACCGTCCGGCCGTCGGCCGGTTTCAGGATGCGGGATAGGCGGTTGTCGAGTCCCCAGTCCATGGCGGTCCTCCGGGTTCGAAGCCCTGCGGCAAGCCTAGAAGATACGACATCAGGGGCCCAGGGGGGATTCCCCGGGGCTGGTTGACTGTGAGTAGGAGTCGCTTCATACTCATGGCATGAGTAAGAGGCTCCAGGTTTTAATGGAAGAGACCGAGCTCGCGGAGATCCGCCGCCTGGCGAAGCGCCGGAATCTCACGGTCGCGGAGTGGGTGCGAGAGGCGATCCGCTCCGCACGGCGGCAGCGCCCCACGAAGGACCCCGGAAAGAAACTGGCAGCAGTCCGGGAGGCCGCGAAACTCGAATTCCCGACCGCGGACGTCCGCACGATGCTCGCCGAAATCGAGCGCGGGTACGGGGTCGACGAGCCCCGATGATCTTCCTCGACTCGAACGTCCCAATGTACCTCGTCGGGGCGGCCCATCCGCACAAGATCGACGCCCGGCGCCTCCTCGAGCGGTTCATCGCCGACGGGGAACGGCTGGTCACGGACGTCGAGGTGTTCCAGGAGATCTTGCATCGCTTCGTCGCCCTGAAGCGCCGTGACGCGATCCAGCCGACGTTCGACGCTCTCCGCGAAGTCGTCGACGAGGTCTTCTCGATCCACGACGCCGACGTCGAGAGGGCGAAGGCGATCGTGCTCGGCCGGCGCGACCTCTCCGCGCGCGACGCCATTCATGTGGCCGTGATGGAGCGCGAGGGGGTCCAGCGGATCCTCACCTTCGACAGCGGCTTCGACGGCGTTCCCGGAATCGAGCGAATTTCGGGATGATCAAGGCCTCGGGTACGCGATCCGCCTGAGCGGCGCGACTGAAGCCATCCCCGACGGTTCGGCCCGCTCGCACCCCCCCTCCTCGCACCGCTCGACCCTCCACTCTCCCGGCGCGAGCCCCCCGAAAAAGGCGACTCCCTCCTCGACCGGTGCGACGCGCGCCGTTCCGTCCTCCCCGGTGACGCGGACCGCGACGCCGTCGGCGCGCACCTCTAGCGCGCCGCCGACCCCTTCGAACGGGAGGTCGAAGGAGACGATCTTCCCCCGCTCGAGCGCCCGTCGGACGGGGCCGACCGGAACCTCGCCGGGAATCAGGAACGGGTGCGTCGCGCGGACGCGGACTTCGACCTCACCTTCCGGCGCCCCACGCACGACGTATCCGGCGCCATGCGATTCGATGCGCACGGGGATCGACTCTCCTGCAGCGTTGCGGACCTCGATCTCGAAGGTCGCGGCGGAAACCGCCGTACCATACGCCAGTATCCCCAGCACCAGAAGTCGTCGCACCGGACCTGCGCCCCGCATTTTCGGAAACCGTCGATCGCCCCCGGCATACTACCTACGACCGGAGGGAACGGTGGAACGCTACAACGTCGTCGTGATCGGGGCGGGTTCGGGCGGGCTCGTCGTGGCCGCCGGCGCGGCAGGACTCGGGGCGAAAGCCGCCCTCGTCGAGAAACACCGGATGGGGGGGGACTGCCTCAACACCGGGTGCGTCCCGTCGAAGGCCCTCCTCCACGCGGCGAAAGCCGGCATGCGGTTCCCTGCCGCCATGGGCCACGTGCGGGCGGTCCAGGGCCGGATCGCGCCGCACGATTCGGTCGAGCGCTTCACCGGGCTCGGGGTCGACGTACGTCTCGGCGCCGCGCGCCTCCGGAACGCGCACGAGGTGGAGGTCGAGGGATCCGGAGAGGTCCTCCGGGGCCGCCACATCGTCATCGCCACCGGGTCGCGGCCGCGCATCCCCTCGGTCCCCGGCCTCGTCGAGGCCGGCTTCCACACGAACGAGACGATCTTCGAGATCGAGACGCTTCCGAGATCGCTCCTCGTCCTCGGCGGCGGGCCGATCGGGGTCGAGCTGGGGCAAGCGTTCGCCCGCCTCGGCTCCTCCGTGACGATCGTGAACGACGGCGAGCACCTCCTCCCGAGAGAGGATCCCGACGCGGCCTCGGTCCTCACGGCACGCCTGCGCAGCGAAGGAATCGTCGTCCTCGACCGGTTCCGCGTCGAGCGCGTGGAGACGGAAGATGGGAGGACGATCGTGCTCGCCGCGTCGGTCGACGGCCGCGAGTCCCGCTCGTTCGAGGTCGAGTCGATCCTCGTCGCGGCGGGACGGCAGCCGAACGTCGAGGGGCTGAACCTGGAGGGGGTCGGCGTCGCCTTCGACGGACGCGGCGTCCGCACCGACGACACCGGGCGAACCTCCGTGCGGAACATCTGGGCCGTGGGGGACGTGACGGGGCCGTACCTCTTCACCCACTGGGCCGGGCACCAGGCACGCACCGTCGTCCGGAACATCCTGTTCCCCTTCACGGCCCGCGCCGACCGCGACAACGTCCCCTGGGTCACGTACACCGAGCCCGAGATCGCGCGCGTGGGTTGCAACGAGACGGAGGCGCGTGCGAAGGGGATCGAGCACTCGGTCTTCCGTGTCGACTTTTCGGGAAACGACCGCGCGCTCGCCGACGAGACGCACGAGGGCTTCTTCTCGAAAGTCCTCGCGGACCGCGGCGGGAAAGTTCTGGGGGCGACGATCGTGCATCCCCGCGCCGGCGACCTGATCGGCGAACTCGTCCTGGCAAAGAAGCACGGGATCACCCTCTCGCAGCTCTCCGCGACGATCCACCCCTATCCCTCTCTCTCCGAGATCCACCGCGCCGCGGGGGACGCGTACGTGCGGACCCGGCTCTCTCCCGGCTCGAGGGCGCGGTTGACGAAGGTGTACGGATGGCTTCGAGGCTGAACGTCCGGATCGTTCTCGCGGTCGTCGTGGCGATCGCGCTCGTCGCCCTGGTGCGCACGCTCGCGGTCGGGGAGTGGCTCGCCGCCTTCCAGAGCTGGGCGCGGAACCAGGGCGTCTTCGGGATGGCGGTCTTCGCGCTCGTCTACGCGGTGGCCGTGATCGCGTTCGTCCCGGCATCGATCCTGACCCTCGGGGCCGGGGCGGTGTACGGCCTCTGGCCGGGGGCGCTCGTCGTCCTCGCCGGGGCGAGCCTCGGGGCGTTGCTCTCGTTCCTACTCGCCCGGACCGCCTTCCGCGCGCGCGTCGAGTCGTGGGCCGCGGCGAACCCCCGCTTCCGCGCCCTCGACGGCGCCGTCGCGCGGGAGGGAGGGAGGATCGTCTTCCTCGTGCGGCTCTCGCCGGTCTTCCCCTTCACCTACGTGAACTACCTCTTCGGCCTCACCGGGGTCCGCACCCTCCCCTATTCCGTCGCGACCGTCGTCGGGATGGTCCCGGGGACGATCGCGTACGTCTATCTCGGCTCGGCGGCCGCGACCGCCGCGTCCGGGACGGCGTCGGCGACGCGGACCGCGCTCCAGGTCGTGGGAGCGCTCGCCGCGGTCGTCGTCACGGTCTGGGCGGCGCGGCTGGCGAAGCGGGCGATCCGGGATGCGGGGGTGACGGGAACCCGACGAGGACCCCATTGACGCGCCCTGCCGCGCCCGCTCCAATGGAGCCGATGACGATCTCACCTCTCCGCCTCGTCCTGCTCGCCGTCCCGACGGTCCTCGCTTTCGGTGGACCGGCCGCCGCCGACTTCCGCAGCAACCTCGCCGACGGCCTCCGCCCGCGCCTTGCGGTCGTCGTCTCGCTCGACCTCTTCCGCGCCGACTACCTGAGGCGCTGGCCCGACCTCCTCCTTCCCGCGCGCGACCCTGAGGGGCGCGTCGGCGGGTTCCGCTGGCTGACGACCGAGGGAACCTGGTTCGCCGATTCCCGCTTCACACACGTCCCCAACGAGACCGGCCCGGGGCACGCGGTCCTCCTCACGGGGGCCGAACCGTATGCAACCGGGATCATCGGGAACGACTGGATCGATCGGGCGACCGGGAAGGGGGTCTATTGCGTCGACGACCCGAGAGGGGAGATCGTCGGCCTCCCCCCGGGACGGACGCTTCCCCCCATCGGTCCGGGGAATCTCCGCGTCTCGACCGTCGGGGACGAACTCGAGATGGCGACGTCGGGGCGGTCCCGCACCGTCTCGATGGCGGTCAAGGACCGGGCCGCCGTCCTCATGGCGGGCCACGCCGCCGATCTCGTCCTCTGGCTCGACCCGGGCGACCTCCGCTGGATTTCGAGCCGCGCGTATCTCCCGAGCGGCGACCTGCCTTCGTGGCTCTCCGCAGAGGATGTCCTTGCACCCTTGAAGCACCCCGCCGGGCGGGTCTGGGAACCGCTTCCCGAGACCGTGAAGGCCGAACGGGACGGGCGCGCCCGCTCCATCCTCCTTCCGGGTTGGAAGGGCCCCCTCGGCATGGGAGCGGCCTTCCCCCATCGGATCGAAGAAGGGAAGGACAGCCGCAAGGAGTTTCTCCGAACCCCCCTCGCGAACGACGCCGTCTTCGCGGCGGCCCGGCGCACGGTTCTCGAGATGGGGCTCGGGAAGGACGAGGTCCCGGACCTCCTGACGATCGGCCTCTCGGCGGGCGACTGGATCGGACACGCGTGGGGCCCCTACGCCCCCGAGACGCTCGACGCCTTCCTCCGGGCCGACCGTGCGCTTTCCGACTTCCTGCGCTTTCTCGAAACGGAGATCCCGGGCGGCCTCGCCTCCGTCGTCGTCGTGGTTTCGAGCGACCACGGGATCGCGACTCCCCCCGAGGATCTCGCGGCTCACGGCATCGACGCGCGCCGTGTTCTCTCGAAACGGATCGAGGAGGCCGCGGAGGAGGCGCTCCGGGGGGCATTCGGGGATGGTCCCTGGCTCCTGAAGTCGAACGACGGGGGGAATGCGTTCCACGAGCCGTACCTTTGGTTCGCGCCCGACGCGCTCGCGAAAGCCCGGTCCCGGGCCGCGGCCGAGGAGGTCGCCGCGCGGGGGGTCGGGCGCGTTCCGGGGGTCTACGCCGCCTTCGGCCGGACGGCGGTCGTCGAGGGGCGTCTCCCCGAGACTCCGATCGGACGCGCCGTCTCGCGCGGGTTCCATCCCGCGCGCTCCGGCGACCTCGTCGTCGTCATGGAGCCGTTCGCCATGTCCGACCTCGTGGAAGAGTCGGTCGGGGAAGAGGCCGCGTACCCCGCGAACCACTCGCAGGCGTGGTCGTACGACTCCGAGGTCCCGGTGCTGATCGGCGGGTTCGGGCTCCCTGCCGGGGTACGGACCGATCGCGTCGGCCCCGCGTCGATCGCGCCCACTCTCTCGCTCCTGCTCGGCGTCTCACGGCCGTCGGGAGCGGACGCTCCGATCCTCTTCTGAGGAGGTGAAACCCTCCGTTACGCGGGCCGTACTCGAAGTTCCGGCGGTCGGGCGGGTCCGCCCGCACCGCGTCCATCGAGGTGATCCATGAAGACGTTCTCCCCCCGAACCGCTCGCACCTCCGCGGTCCTCGCCCTCGCGGCGGCGGCCCTTCTCCTCGCGGGTCCGGCTTTCGCCAAGACGGCGTCGCCGCCTCCGCTGATCGACCGGGAAGCGTTCTTTGGCGACCCCGAGATCTCGGGAGCGCAGCTCTCTCCCGACGGGAAGTTCGTCGCGTTCATCAAGCCGCTCGACGGCACGCGGAACGTCTGGGTCAAGAAGACCGGCGCCTCGTTCGACAAGGCGAAGCCGCTGACCGCGGACACGAAGCGGCCGATTCCCGCGTTCTTCTGGTCGCGCGACAGCCGCGTCGTCCTCTTCGTCCAGGACCGGGGCGGCGACGAGAACTACAACGTCTACGCCGTCGACCCCTCCGCCGAGCCCGCGAAGGGAGCGAAGGTTCCGGCGCCGCGCAACCTCACCGAACTCGAGAAGGTGCGGGCGATGATTTACTCGGTGCCGAAGGCCGACCCGGACGTCATCTACGTCGGCCTCAACGACCGCGACCCCGCCTGGCACGATCTTTACCGCGTCAAGATCTCGACCGGCGAGCGCACGCTCCTCCGGAAGAACGACGCGCGGATCGCCTCCTGGTTCTTCGATCTCGCCGGGAATCTGCGGCTCGCCGTTCGCATCGCCGAGAACGGGTCCACGGAGATCCTCCGCGTGGACGAAGCCGGTTTCACGAAGGTGTACTCGTGCAGCGTCTTCGAGACCTGCGGTCCGGCCCGCTTCCACAAGGACGGGAAGAGGATCTACATGGTCACGAACAAAGGGGACGACGCCGACGTCACCCGCCTCGCCCTGTTCGACCCGGAGTCCCGCGAGGAGGAACTCGTCGAGACCGATCCCGAGGGTCGCGTGGACTTCGGCTCCCCGATCTTTTCCGAGGCCAGCGAGGATCTCGTCGGAACGGCGTACGAAGACGAACGGACCCGGATCTACTGGCGGGACGAGACCTGGAAGGCCGACTACGAACGCCTTCGGAAGAAACTCCCGGGGAAGGAGGTGAGCTTAGGATCGACGACCGCCGACGAGCGCCTGTTCCTCGTCGCCGCGGGGAGCGACACGGAACCGGGGGAGCGCTGGCTCTATGACCGGAAGACCGGCAAGCTCGAGTTCCAGTACCGGGTCTTCGAGGACCTTCCCCGCGAGCACCTCGCGCGGATGCAGACGATCCGCTACCCCTCCTCCGACGGCCGCGAGATCCCGGCGTTCCTGACCGTCCCCAAGGGCGTCCCCTCGAAGGCGCTCCCCCTCGTCGTCGTCCCCCACGGCGGCCCCTGGGCGCGCGATTCCTGGGGGTACGACGCGTTCGCACAGTTCCTCGCCAACCGCGGCTACGCCGTCCTCCAGCCGAACTTCCGGGGATCGACCGGGTACGGAAAGGACTTCCTGAACGCCGGGAACAACGAGTGGGGCCGGAAGATGCAGGACGACCTGACCTGGGGGGTCAAGCACCTCGTCTCCCAGGGCGTCGTCGACCCGAAGCGCGTGGGGATCATGGGAGGCTCCTACGGGGGGTACGCCACCCTTGCCGGCCTCGCCTTCACCCCCGATGTTTACGCGGCGGGAGTCTCGATCGTCGGCCCCTCGAACCTGATCACCCTCCTCGACAGCATCCCCCCCTACTGGGAGGCGATCCGCACGATCTTCCACTTCCGGATGGGCGATCCGTCGACGCCCGAGGGGAAGGCCCAGCTGGAGCGGCAGTCGCCGCTGAACTCGGCGGGGAAGATCAAGACACCCCTCCTCGTCGTTCAGGGAGCGAACGACCCGCGGGTCAAGCAGGCCGAATCCGACCAGATCGTCGTCGCCCTGCGGGATCGAGGGTTCCCCGTCGAGTACCTCGTCGCCCCGGACGAGGGGCACGGGTTCGCACGACCGGTGAACAACATGGCGATGTTCGCCTCCGCCGAGAGGTTCCTCGCGAAGCACCTCGGGGGTCGTTACCAGGAGAGCATGACCCCCGAGGTCGCGACGCGGCTCCGGGAGTTGACGGTCGACGTCACGAAGGTGACGCTCCCGAGGAAACTCGAAGTCGCCGTCGTCACCCCGGCGCCCGTGGCCCCTCTCGTGCCGGGAACGTTCCGGTACGACTCCAAGATCGAGGCGGGAGGGCAGTCGATCCTCCTCTCGATCGGACGGACGATCGAGGACACGGGCGAAACCTGGACCGTCACCGACAGGGTCGCGTCGCCGATGGGGGAGGCGGAAGACCGCACGACCCTCGCGAAGGGCTCTCTGACGCTGACCTCCCGCGCGGTCCGGCAGGGACCGGTCCAGATCGACCTCGAGGTCGAGAACGGAAAAATCGTCGGCTCGATGGCGATGGGAGGCGAGCCCCGTCCGGTCTCGGTCGACCTCGGAGGGGCGCTCTTCGCGGACGGCGCGGGAGCGTACGAGGCGGTCGGCGCCCTGCCGCTCGAGGTCGGATACGAGGTGGCCTACCGGAACTTCGACGTCCGATTCCAAAAGGAGAAGGTCATGTCGCTCGCCGTCTCGGCGGTCGAGACGGTGACGGTCCCCGCGGGCACCTTCGAAGCCTGGCGGGTCGAGGTCTCCCCGGCCGACGGGTCGGCGGGGAAGTCGTCCGTGTGGATCTGCAAGGCGTCACGGAAGGTCGTCAAGGTCACGAGCGTCGTTCCGGAGATGGGGGGTGCTACGGTCACGACCGAGTTGCTTCCCTGAAAAAAAGGGGCGCCCCGCGCGTTCGCAGGGCGCCCCGAAGAGCCGAGCCGGGTGGGTGGCTCAGCGCGAAAGGGTCGTCGTACCACGCGGCGATCCGGAACGGAACCCGTTGAGGCGGGGCCCCGGACGCTCGCCGTTCGTCGCCGGATTGACTCCGCCGATCACGGCCTGCATCGCCTTGAAGAAGACCTCGGTGTTGTCCATCACGCCGGTGAAGAGGGCGTGCCCGCGGCCGAAGGCCGACACCGGAATGTCCGACCCCGTGTGCGCGGCAACCGAGTCCCCGAGTTGTCCCGTGACGAGGAACTGCCCCGCGACGTCGCGCGCGAGCGGACCGCTCGGATAGGTGTTGAGGGGCGCCTCGTTGTTGAACGGCTGCTGGCTGTCCCGGAGCGGCAGCTCGTTGGTCCGCCAGTCCTCAAAGCGGTCGGCGTTGGCGGCATATCCGATCAGCATGCGGCGATCGACGTCGGTCGTGACCGGATAGCCGTCCTCCGCGATCTCGTATCGCGGAAAGCCGGCCGATTCGTAGGTGCCGACGACGCCGTTCCGCAGCTGGGCCGCTCCACCCCCCGACTGGGCGCGGACGGCGAGATCGGCGTCGCTGAGGCGGGACCCGCCGATGATGTTCACACCGGCGCACTCGTGGTCGGCGGTCACGATCACGAGGGTGTCCTCGTTTTCCTCGGCGAACCGCTTCGCCACGCCGATCGCCCGGTCGAACTCGATGGTGTCGAGGAGCCAGCGCTCGGTGTCCATGTTGTGAGCTTGCTTGTCGATCGAGGCCGCCTCGACCATCAGGGTGAAGCCGTCCCCGTCCCTCGCCAGCACGTCGAGAGCTTTCTCGGTCATCTCGTCGAGCATCGGCTGGTCGGGGAACTGGTAGTCGTTGACGACCGTCGATTCCCCTCGGCGCCCCGCGATCTTGTCGAGGGCGACATTCATGTTCGAATAGGCGAAGAGGCCGAGGAGCCGGTCGGCGTCGGCGCCGCGGAGCTCCGTTGCGTTGGCGACGTAGGTCCACCCGCGCGCCTCATGGTCTGCGATCAGGTCTCGCCCGGCGTCGATCGCGCCGGCCGCGACGCCCCACGCCGCCGCCAAGTCCTCGGGAAGGACGTAATCCGACGAGGCGGATCGTGCCGATCCGGGCGTGCCGGCCGGCAGGTACCACTTCCGGCCGCCGCCGAGAAGGACCTTCAGCCCCGTCTGCTCCGACTCGTCGAGGTACTGGTCGACGATTCCCGTGCCCGCCCCTCGCGACTGGGTGTGCGATCCGAAAGCGCCGGGGGTGGCATCGAAGACGTCCGCGGTCGTGACGATCCCGAGCGACTTGCCCCGGGTCCGGGAGAGGTACTCCCCGATGTGCTCGACCCGCGGATTGTCGAAGTTGGCCTTGGTGTCGTCGGGGAAGACGTTCTGCTGGTTGTTGTTCGCCTTGTTCCCGGAGGCGTAGCAGGCGGCGCCGGGCGACGAGTCGGTCACGATCGAGTTCAGGGAGTGCGTGACGACGATGCCGGTCGTCGGGAAGGTGTCCATTTCGAGAAGGCCGTTGGGCTTCCCTTGGGAGACTCCCTTCAACATGATACGCGCCGCCGTGCGGTGGGCGATCCCCATGCCGTCGCCGATCATGAAGATCACGTTCTTCGCCTTGAGTCCTCCCTTCTCGATCGAGACGATCTCGAAGTTCCCCTCGGCCGCGACGATCTGGCCGTCGTCCTGTCTCGCCTCGACACGCAGCGTGTGGACGCCCGGAACGCCGAGGGCGTACGCGCGGAGCGTGGCCACGATCGACCCGGCCGGGACGCCGGAGGCGTCGGCCGCGTAGAACGCGACGGAACCCGGAACCGGATTGCCGTCGACGAAAAACCGAACCTCCGAGATCGTCAGGCCCGGATCGGGAGTGACCGTGGCCTGGAGGTCGAATCGCTGCTCCGGCAGGAAACGAGCGACGATCGGCTCCGCCTGGCCGGTGCTGAACAGGTTCGAGGGGGGTGTCAGGCGCCGCACGGTGGGCGCGGCCAGTACCGGTCCTGCCAGCACCGCCGCCATGGCGGCGCCGACGAGAAATCGTTTCGGGGTCATCGGGACGTTCCTCCTTGGTCTTGTGTGGGTGGTTGCGGATCGAGTTCGAGACGGACGGCGAACAGGCGGCCGTCCGGTTCCTCGCGGTTTCCCAACCGGAGCGTACCGGTCAGGAGAAGCGGGCCGGGTGTGTACGGGACCGCCTCCCCCGCACGGTCGCGCACGGACACGAGCACCGTGGTCGGGGGAAGCTCGTCGGCTTGTCCGTACTCCCGCTCCGGGAGGGACATCGGGTACGGCGTCAGAAGCAGCGTTCCCGGTACCGGCTTGTCCCGATGGACCATGTACCCGAGAAGGCGCACCTTCTTGCCGTCGAGGGAACGGGCGCGATCGGTGTACTCGAGACCGCGCCGACCCGGTGGCCGGAACAAGTCCTTCCACTCGAGGTCGGCGACCCCCTCCGGCGCCTCCGGGCGCTTCATCGTCGACGCGTCGATCACGGGGCCGAGCTGCGGAACCGTGTGGACGTGACCGGCATGGGAGTCTTCGGCGCCCGCCGGGATCCCGCAGGCCAGCCTGCACAGGACGATCGCTGCCGCGCAAACTCGCGCTCGCGTCATGGGGACTCCTCTCGAGCGCGGGTCTTGTACGGGAAGGACGTGACGGTGGAGGAGCGCGAATCGGAAGATTCGGAAACGAGACGGCGACGAACCGGAAAACGCGGACGGTCTAGCGAACCCCGACGATCTGGACCACGGCCGCGAGGCCGCGGTGCAGCCGTCCTTCTCTCGCTTCGCGCTCCGTCTCGACGGCGTGCACCAGGTCGAGGCCGTGAAGCTCTTCACGCAGCGCGTCGAGCGTCATGAGGAGCGCGGGCTCGGAAGGGCCGCCCGTGCGGTACTCGAGCTGCTTCGGGGTGTAGGCTTCGAGGATCAGCACCCCGCCGGGGGCGAGTCCTCGCACGACTTCGCCGTGGACCCGCTTTCGCAGCGGCGGCGGGAGGTGGCAGAAGATCGAGACGATCCCGCTCCAAGCATCCGGCTCGATGCGGAAATCGGCGAGGTCGGAAACGACCGTCTCGACCCGCACCCCGCGCTCCGCGGCGAGGCGCGCCGCCTTCTCCATCCCGACGCGCGAGCCGTCGACCGCGACGACCTCGTGTCCGAGCCCCGCGAGGTAGACGGAGTTCCGGCCCTCCCCGTCGGCGAGCGAGAGGACGCGGCCGTGCGGGATCCGCGGCGCCATTTCCCGAAGAAAGGCGTTCGGCTCGGTTCCGTAGGCGAACCCCGGTCCGGCGTAGCGCGCATCCCACGAATCGAACGGCCCCGCGGTCACTTCGCACCGTTCCGGCGTCTCGTCGCCTCCTCGTGTCGCTCCCTCTTGCGGACGGCGTCGGACTGCTCCTCGACGCACGGCTCGGGAATCACGAGGGCCCGTGGAAGATCGAGGCGGACGAGGACCTGGTCCGTCGCCCGGGGGAACTCGAGCCTCACCGCCCGCAGCGCGATCGCGTCCGGGAGCCACGCGACCGTCGAGCCGTAGAGGACGTCTCCCGCGATCGGAAAGCCCCGGGATGCCGCCTGGCAGCGCAGCTGGTGGGTGCGGCCGGTCTCCGGAAGGAGCGCGAAGCGGAGGAGCCGCGCACCGGCGTGGATCCCCGTTCCCTCGAATCGTGCGATCGTTCGCGCCCATTTCCCCTTTCCCGGCTCCCGCGTTTCGTGCGTGCGACGGCGCCCCTGGATCAGCCACCCCTCCCAGACCGTCTCGCCCTCCGTGGGAGGGGTCCCTTGCGTCCACGCCTCGTACCGTTTCCGGACCTCGTGCCGCTCGAACCAGCCGCAGAGCGTTCGGTGCGCCTCCGCGGTCTTCGCGAAGAGGACGAGCCCCGAAACCTCGCGGTCGAGGCGGTGGACGATCCAGAGCTTTCCGCCGGCTCGGGAAGCCAGCTCGCGGACGAGGACGGGGCGCGGGTCGGCCTCCCCCTGACGGCCCGGGATCGTGAGCCAACCGTGCGGTTTGTCGACCGCGAGGACCGCGTCGCTCTCGTGGATGATGGCGGGCTCGCTCACGAGCGGGAGCGTAGCGCGGCGAGAACCTCCCGTTCACGCTCGGCGGAGATCCCGGCCTTGAGCTTCGCGCGACGCTCCTCGGGCTCCGTGCTCCACCAGGCGACCGTGTCGGCCGCGGTCTCGGCGACCGGACGGAACTTCAACCCCTTCGCGATCGCCTTCGAGCAGTCGACCTGCGTGAGACCGCTCGAGTCGCTCCCCGGGGGGACCCACGCCGGCATGTCGCTCCACGCCTCGACCTTGTGCTCTTCGAGGAACTTCGCCGGCGCCCACACGAGCTTCGCATCGCTCTTCACCCCCTTCCGGGAGGCCGTGAGCATCTCCTTCATCGTCATCGGCTTCTCGGGGCCGACCGCGTTGTAGGTCCCCGTGTGCCCCCCCTCGATCATCCGCACGATCCAGGCGCCGAGATCGCGCACGTCGACGATCTGGACGCGGTCGGTTCCGTCCCCGGGGCAGAGCACCTCCCCTCCCTTCGCGATCCGCACCGGCCAGTAGGTGAACCGGTCGGTGGGATCCTCGGGCCCCACGATGAGGCCGGGGCGGATGATCGTCGCGCGGTCGGGGAAGACCTTGGAAGCTTCTTGCTCGCAGAGGGCCTTGAGCGCGCCGTAGTGCGTCATGACCTCTTCGTTCGTCGGGTCTTCCATCGTCGCGACGGTCGCGCTCTCGTCGGCTCCCGCAGCGATCGGCTCCTTGTAGACCGAGATCGACGAGAGGAAGAGGTACTGCTTCACGTTCGGGGCGAGCAGCTCGGCGGACATCTTGACGATCCGGGGCACGTACCCCGAGGTGTCGACGACGGCGTCCCACGTGCGGTCCTTCAGGGCATCGAGCTTTCCGTCCCGGTCGCCGATCAGGTTCTCGATGTCGGGGAAGAGGCCTGGGTTCGATTTCCCACGGTTGAAGAGGGTGAGGGTGTGCCCTCGCTCGCGGGCTTCATGGACGATCGCGGGACCGAGGAAACGGGTGCCGCCCAGGATCAGGATCTTCTTCCCGCCGGAGCCTCCGCCCCCTTCCTGCTTCGAGAAGGCCGGGACGAGGGCAGAGAAAGACTCGGGGGCGAGAGTCAATCCCAAGGACACGATCATCGAACGCCTCAGGAATCTCCGCCGACTGCTTTGCATCGGATCTCCTCCATTGGCTCGTGACGCCGGACGTTCATGCGCACGTTGACTCCCGAGGTTCGGATCGTCAATCCCCATGCAGCCGGCGACGGGACGGGGCGGGCCAATCTACACGACGAGCGGAACGGCCGTTCCAAAGGTGGCTACCCGCCAGCCATTCTCGCCCGCCCGCTTGCGGAGGCGGATTTGCCCGACCGCATGGCGCACTTCTCGGATCGAAAGGGTTGCCTGGCGGATCGTTTTCTCGACCGTCGAACTCCTGCGGACCTTCGTGGCCGCACTCGGCGGAAGCCTCGTGATGAACGCGTTCGGAGTCCTTCCGCAAATACGGCGCCGATCTTCGGGCATCGGAAGGTAGTGTCGTCCGCTCTCCCACGGCGACAGGATCGCATGGGGATTCTCGACCAACCGGTCGATCCAGACTTGCGGAGAATCGGCGTTCGCGGACCCATGGTGCGGGATCTTGAACGCCGTCGCTTTCCCGTTCGGCAGCGTGTGATCCGCCAGAACGGCCGCCCATCCCGTTCCCGGATCCGTGGTGTTCTCAAGATCTGCACCGAGCAGAACGGCCGTACCGGCCACCTCCACCCACAGTACGACTGACGCGTGATTCGGGGATGGGCCGACTACCCTACGCTTCATCGACTCCGGCTGTGGAATGAGAGACGAGAACGCCTGAATCGCCCGGGTTACGGAATGGTCCGAAGGGGCGAAGCTCGTGATCACGGCCGGAGCGGTCCCCGAAGGGTTCCCGGTGCGGCTCCACACGACACGCGACGACAACGCCCAGGTCGGGCTCGCGGATGCCCGCCCCGTAACTGCGGCCCGGCCTCGTAGTTCCTCCTGGACCTCGAACATCTCCCGTACACCCGAAACGAGATCCTCGTCTCGACCGCTCAGGCCGGCCAGGACCTTGAACTCTTCGCAGCGAAGGGCCATCGAGCAGACGAAGCGAGCATCGCGGCAGACGCGAAGAACTTCCGCGATCCCACGTACGTGATCGTCGTGCCAGTGTGTCGCCACGATCACACGGACGGCCGAAGCGGGATCCACACCGATCGTGCTCAGGTAGTCGAGAGGAGCGGGCCAGCGACGGCTCTCGTTGAGACAGGAATCGACGATCAGCCAGTCGTTCCGCCCGAGGTGGACGACGACCGCCTCACCGTACCCCGGGCCGAAGAGAGACACCTCGATCTCGTTCGGGTCGGGAGCAGTGAGGTCGCGATCACCATCCAATCTCGTGCTCCAGCCCGCGCGCTCTTTCTTTCGCAGCCTCGTGCTCCGAACGGCTCGTCGTGCGCAGGCGGCGCATTCGGATCTCGGAGACGCGGCTCCGCTGCCCGCTGATCCGGTCCCGGTAACCGATCGTCCAGTAGAACGCCGCGCCGGGGTAGAGAAGCTCGCGATCCTCCGGAGAGACCTCTTCGATCGAGAACTCCGCCTCCTCCTCGATCCCCGGTGTGTTCAGATCGAAGAGGCGGGCGACGAAGGACGCTTCGTCGACGGCTGTAACCAGCCCTTCCCAGCGCTGCAGGACCGAGACGGTGTCCGAACGATAGGCCCGCAGGTACCGAGCCCCCATGAAGCGCCACTCGCGCTTGGCCCGCTCGTATTTCTCCTCCGTCGGTGCGAGGAACTGTCCGAAGAGTGCCGACTCTTCCGGAAGTCTGAACGGAGCGCGGATCATGGCGTCCCCAGAAGTGTCGATAGGGGTAACTGCCGAGCCCGGCTCCTGGGTTCCCGCTACGGTCCCTTTCGACTTCATTTCGGCACCTGTCCTACCAAGTGGGCGGTGAGATCGGCGGCCTCGCGCAGCAAAGTTGACCAAGTGGACTTCAGTCGTTCCACCGCAGGTGCGGCGCTTTCACCGGCGCTCGACTCCGGTAGGTCGAAATGATTGTTCACTCCGATGTAAATACCGGGATGGAACCGGGTGGATGGTTCAACCGTCACGATGACCAGCCCTTGGTCGCCGTCTTCGCGCGGAGCCTGGATTTTGAGGCTCAGCATGCCGACGCGCCCCGTGAAGAGCTTCTGCCAAACCGGTTTCGGCGCCAGCAGGTCGCCAAATGCGTGCCACCGGTCCTCGGACTCGATCTGGAAGTGCTCGTCGAAATTCAGTCCCAGTTTCTGGACCGGCGTGTGCGTTAACAAAGAGAACGTCCCGGCGACGAGATCGCGAAGCGGGTCGAACGCGTCCGGCTGGATCGTCACGATCTGAAAACGCTCGTGCGTCACGACCAGTTTGAACCAGTCGGTCTCGAAGACGGAAAGATCGGATGTGATGACTTCGATTTTGGCGTTCTCCGCCTCACTCGATCGGATCAGATTCTGGGCGCCGAACCACGCGGGCTGGAAGATGCGGGGGTTGAACGATCCGACCAGTACGATCGCCGCGCCCTTCAGCTTCGACTCAGGCATTCTTTCTTGCCTCTCGCACGCAACGATAGTGCATTGGGAACTCCCTCGCTCTCGGCATTGTGTCAAAAGGTTCCGTCAACTGTCGAATCCACGTTGCGGCCTCGAAACCCGAGAGAAGTCCGAATCTACCCAGTCGACCGGTGGAGGGCAACCACAGCACTCCGGAACTGGAGATAGTGGACAGGGATCGCCCCGGCTCGGCTTGGCATCTCTCTATTCACCGAACCGTCCGCACCTCCAACACTTCGTCTCCGTAGTGATTGATCACCTTCACGGCGATTTTCCCGGTCTTGGGAGGCTCGAACGGGATGCTCGTCATCGAGTACAGAGCCGACCACGCCTCTTCGTCGACCTCCGCGCGTAGGGCCCGCCGCAATTTCTCGTACGGGTCGTTCCCTCCGCCGAAGTACGCCTGTCTTACGAAGAAGCTCTCTCCGTTGTAGTCCGTGTCGAGGAACCAGCAGGCGATGTCGTCGGGAGACGAAGACCGGATCTGACCGGTCGTCGGATCGTAGATGTCCACGCCGCGGACCGTGACTGTGATTTTCCCGTCCTTCCGAATGTCGATCTTCAGGTCGGGCTCCCCGAACGCCATGAACAGGTTGCCGGCGCCCGTCTTCTTGAGGACCTCGTCGCCCATCGTGAGGTCGGGGTTCATCCGGGCAAGAATCACCGGGAGCTTGCCGTACTGCTTCCTTCCGTAGGCAACGGCAAACCGCCGGTCCTTCTCGTCGGGTTGCTTTGGCTTGAACTCCTTCGCGGTCTCGCCCGCAGTTGCGTCGAACGCGAACCCGCAGACGACGAGGATGTCGAATCCCCTCCCTTCGAGGGCCTCCTTGGCGGCCTCCTTGACTTGCTCCGATCCGACGGTTCCGTGCTCGGGTCCGAGAGACACCGCGACGCGACGTGTCGTCCCCCCCTTGTCCGAAAACTCACCGGCGGCCTGGATCCACCGGCCGGGCCACGGGTCGAGCCGTTCAAACACGAGGCGATCGGCCTTGATCGTGTTCTGGACTCCAGCCTTCTTCAGGTTCTCGAGGATCATCGTCGCGAAGTCTGGGTTTTCCGCGGCCGAATCCCCCGACTTCTCGGACGCGGGACGCTCGGGGTCGGCGTCAAGGACTCGGTGCGGCGAGAGACTCTCGACGGTGAACGGGCCCGTCACCCGGATCTTCTTCGAGTCTTCATAGGGTTGATCGAAGAGAGTCTCGGGCGTGGCTCGCTTCGCGATCGACGAGTCGATCTCCGTCTGGCGGCCTCGACGGAGTTTCCACCATGATTCGTGCAGGTCGAGTGCCGTCTTCGGCCATTCCTCGTCGGCCTCGCGGGGGATCTCCCACTCCTCCCAGGACTTCTTCAGGGTCGCGTTCAGTTGGGCGCGGATCGGTTCCATCTCGGCGTGGTATTTCTCCCAGATGACGTCGATCTCCTCGTTGTTGGCGATCGACTTGAGGGTCACGTGCGGGACCCGCTTGTAAACGAAGCCCTTGCGGACGTCGCCCTCGGTGCGTGGAAGCGGCGAGGGGGGCACCGTTCCCGTGAGTTCCGCTTCTTTCATCAGCCCCTCGGGGCTGTCGGAGAGGAGGTAGTAGGGATACCGCGCCGCCATGAGCCGGGTCCGCGCGAGGGCGAGGGCGACACGGCTCGTGTCGATCGTGATCCAGCGGCGGCCCCATTGTTCGGCAACGTAGGCGGTGGTGCCGGAGCCGCAGGTCGGGTCGAGAACGAGGTCGCCGGGGTCGGTGGTCATGAGGAGGCAGCGTTCGACGGCCTTGGTGGTCGTCTGAACCACGTAACTCTTCTCGGTCTCACCTTTCGTGTCCATCCAGATGTTGGACAACTTCATGACCGGATAGTCGTCGACAAAGAAAATGTACCGAAGCGTCTTTCCAGAAGCCCACAGGCGATCGGAACGCCTAAGTGCCTCTATTCCTTTTTCGTTCGTCTTCCAGCTCTTTCCTGACGTTGGGGAGAACACCCGCCCGTTGAATTCGATCTGAAAGGTGCACGTCGCCGTGTACCCGCTCGACACGAGGTTGTCGGTGCCAAACACCCTCGATCCCTTGGGCCTCGCCGTCGGATCCTCCCGCTCTTCCGGCAACATCGGACGTCGCGAACCATCACCAAGGTCAAGTGACGAGAAGACGGTCCCCTCACCAGCAGCCCGAACACTGAACAGGTCTCGGTGCTTCGTCCCTTCTGGGTTCTTTGAATACCACAGGATGTAGTCGCCGATTCCTGCAAGACCCGACGACGTCAGCGGAACAGACGTGCGATAAGTAATCTGTGCTCGGAAGGCCGCAACACCGAAGACCTCATCAAGAAGGCAGCGCACCAAATGCACATTCTCATCCCCGATCTGCACGAAGACGCTCCCCGTCTCCGTCAGCAACTCCCTCGCGACCACAAGACGGTCCCGCAGATAGGACAGGTACGAGTGGATCCCCAACTCCCACGTATCCCGAAACGCTCGAATCTGCTCCGGTTGCCGGGTCAGGTCATCGACCTTCCCGTCCTTGACGTCTCTCTTCCGCGTCGACACCTGCCAGTTCGACGCGAACTTGATGCCGTACGGCGGATCGATGTAGATCGTCTGGACCCTCCCCTTCAATCCCTCTTTCTCCGCCAGCGACGTCATCACGACGAGGGAATCCCCTAGGATCATACGGTTCGACCAGTTCTGGCTGTGGTGGTAGAAGTCGACCATCTCCTCGAACGAGATGCCGTTGAAGTCGGAGAAGAGTGTCGGCAGCTGAGACGGCTCGTCCTTCCGCGCCTCCGAGCGGACGTTCTCGATGATCGCCTGCGGGTGAATCTTCTCGTGGATGTAAATCGGTAGGACCGGAATCTCGAGCGGCCTTCGATCCTGCTCGTCTTTGCCTTTCCACACCAACTGCGGGTCGAGGGAGGGGTCTCGCGCATAAAGAAGGCCCTCGAACACCTTGGTCTTCGGCGAGGCCTCCTCTTCGGCGACGAAATCCCGCAACTCCCGAGTCGGGATGTTCACCCTTCGGTCCTTCTTGTGGCGAATCGTCTCGACCGGAACGCGGGGTTTGAGCGTCGCCACCTTGGCCTTCTTCTTCGGCGCCATGACTAGCCGTTCTCCTTCGGAAGAAGGGGCTCGATCCGCTTCATCAAATCCGGGACATCGCGAAAGGCCGCCTCGCTCACGAGATCGAGATCGACCGAGTCGTACGCGTGGAAGAGCCGGTCGCGCACGCGCGCGATCACTCCCCAGGGAATCGTCCTGTGGAGGTCGCGGAACTCCTTCGAGAGGCGCTTGACCGCTTCACCCAAGACGAGGAGCTGATGAATCACCGCCGATTGTCGCAGCTCGTCAGTGCGGAAGGTATCGGCGTCCACGTCTCGAAGGAACCCCTCGATCCGCCGGCACGCAATCGCGATATCGAGGAGCGTGACGTCGTCACGAAACGGCATAGATCACCCGGGCCGACTCCAGGATCTCTTGGCGTCTGAGCCAGTTCTCGCTCCGCTCGACACCGTCCTTCGAAACGAGGTCGACGTCTCGGCCGACGATTTCGGCCAGTTCTTCCTCCGCCCGAGAGACCTCCCAGCCGATCTTGGCCTCGGGAGCGAATCGCACTAGGAAGTCCACGTCGCTCTCGGCTCGGAAGTCCTCCCGGTCGAACGAGCCGAAGGTCGCCAATTCGACGACGTTCCACTTCCGGCACCACGCCTCGACGGCCCTCATGTCGATCTCCGGCTTCTCGGGAGCGTTCACGGCCGCACGCAGCGCCCCGCGCACGACGCGCTGCGTCTCCCACGGATCGGTGACCTCGACGAAGGACCAAAGCCCGAACCCGCCGTGGCCGTTGACCGCCGGAACCCAGAGCGTCCTCGCGGTCGAAGTCTTCGCCTCTTTGTCCTTATTCTTCTCGCCACTGACTTCGAGAACGAGGTTCAGTTCCACACCGGTCCGAGAGTGGCGGAGACGGACCAGGAAGTCCGGGAAGTACTGCCGGATTTCCGCGTCGATCGTGTACGGGATCGTGAAGCCGAGCCCCTGGTTCTTGACGTAGGCCTTGACCTCGTCCATCTCCTCCAGGGACTGCGCGACCTTCTGCTCCCACGATTCCGTGTCCGCCACCACGTGGCTGACGTGCGACTTTTCAGGATCGGTCGGATAGACCGGCTTCGTGGTGTCGAAATCGACCCAACGGGTCGTGCCGACAGGCTCGTAGTTTCGGAGGATCGGACGCAAGGTCGCCTCGGAGGCGTCTCCCTTGACGATCGCCCGGTAGATCCGGTCGGCGGCGTCGTGGGCGTTCTCGATCAGGAGGAGCATCTGGGGAAAGGCCTCGTCGAGAAGGGTCACGCAGCGGGCGAGCCACTCCCGCGTGATCCGCAGGATCTCCGGGAATCTCCAGGCCTGGACCTCGGCGTCGAAACGGTGCGCGTCCTCCCCGCGGTCCCTCGTCTCCCCGTCCTGCCGGAAGTAGCGTTCGAGGACGAGCTTCGCGAGCAGGAATTCGACCTCCTGCGGACGCCGGCGCCTCAGATCGTCGAGGGTGTGGATCACGCTCTCTCCCACGATCGGGGAGTTCTGCGTCATCGTCGGAACTTGCTTCGTCGAAAGCGCGAGCCTCGAATCGTCGGTGAACTCCGCCCTCAGCGGCCGGTCGCCGATCTCCCAGCGGTAGCCGACCACGCGGGGAAAGGTGAGTTCCTTCTCGGCCCGCTCTTCGAGCGCACGGACCCTCGTCGGAATCTTCGGAGCGACGGGATCCTTGGTCGACCCCGCACACGGAATGAAGGAGAATGGGATGCCGTAGATGTCGGCGTACTCGGTCGAGTAGGTCTCGACATCGATCGCACCGCCACCGACGACGACCGACCGCTTCTCTGCCGCGTAGCTTCGCCGGCGGAGCCCCCTGCCGACGACCTGCTCGCAGAGGAGCTGGGTGCCGAACGCCCGTACGCCCAGGATGTGGGTAACCGTGTTCGCGTCCCACCCTTCCGTCAGCATCGAGACGGACACCACGCAGCGGATCTGCTCTCCGAGCTTCCCGGGCTTCCCGATCGTGTTCATGACCTCGCGGAGAAGGTCCTCGTCGGTCAAGTCTTCGACGTCGCGGCCGGGGAAACGCTTCCGGTATTCCTGCTTGAATTCCTCGATCTCCGTCTTCGCCGCGGCCTTGAATTCCTGGCTCATCGCCTCGCCCGATTCGAGCTGTTCACTGTCGACGAGCACGGTGACCGGGCGGTGCAGCCAGTCGCTTCCGCTTTCGTTACGGAACAGCGCGAGGTTCCCCGGGACGATCGCGGTCGTACCGCCGGAAAGAGGCTTTTCCCACCCGGCGATCCAGTCGAAGACGAGCTTCGAGATCTGCGTGTTCTGGCATACCACGATGAAGACCGGAGGAGGACCATTCTTCGTGTTCTCGAACGCCTTCCGGTAATGGTCGTAGAGGCTGTGCAGGGCGCCCTGAAGTTCCGCCGGTAGCTTCGGCTCGGCCGCTACGCCCACCGCCTTTCGTCCCTTTTTCGGAAGGTCGTCTCGGATTCGGAGCCAGAGGTCACGGTAAGTCGGAACGTCCCCGGTCATCGAGTTGTCCGCGACCGGAACTCGGGGGACCTTCACAATGCCGCACTCGATGGCGTCGATGAGGGAGAAGTCGGACACGACCCACGGAAAGAGTGTGCCCTCCGGGTGTCCCGATCCCTTGAGAAAGAACGGGGTGGCCGACAGGTCGAAAACCTGGCGGAGTCCAAGGCGACGCTCGATGGCCTTTAGCCCAGAAATCCAGACCCGGGCATCCTCGTCGCGCTTTCTTGCCTCGCGGCGTTCATCGGCCGTCAACCTCTCCTTGTTGGAATCTGCCTTGCGCCGGTAGCAGTGATGGGCCTCGTCGTTCAGCACGACGACGTTCCGCTTTCCCGAGAGATCGCGGCAGACACGCCGGACCATCTCCGCCGGAGTCTCCGTGAAGACGGAACCGCCCCGTCCCTCGAGGATCGATTTCGTGATTCGAGAGACGTCCCCTCTCTCCCGCAGCAAGAACGCGTGGAAATTGACGATCACGATCTTCGCGCGCTCGAGGTCGGCCATCCGGTCGGGGGAGACCACGTCGCGCTGCCGGAAGAAGTTTTCCGAATCGTTCGGGAAGAGCACCCGCAGGCGGTCCCGGATCGTGATACCCGGGGCAACGACGAGGAACGCGTCGGAGAACCGCGGATCCTGTGGATTCCGGAGCTTGTTGAGCGTCTGCCACGCGATCAGCATCGCCATGACCACGGTCTTCCCCGAACCGGTGGCCATCTTGAACGCCATGCGCGGGAGTCCGGGGTTCGCGATCTCGCTCTGCTCCCGGAGATGGTCGTGGATCCAGCCGTCGCCGTACCTCCCGGCCACCTCGGCGATGTAGATTGCGGTCTCCGCCGCCTCGATCTGACAGAAAAAGAGCGGACGCTCCCGGTCGGGACGCGTCCAGTATTCGAGCAGTTCCCGAGTCGTCGGAGTGACCCCAACCCAGCCACCGCGGCGCCACGCGTCTACCCGAGTCCTGATTTCGTTGATGGTCTTGTTCTCTTCGACGCGCTCCCGGGTCCATTCGGTATCGAACGCGAGTTGCTTGCCCTTCTTCTTGGTCGCGGGAATCGGGACGAAGTACGAACTCCGCCTGCGCCCCCCGTCGATCGTGCCGGTGATCCCGTTCTCGTCGAAGCGGAAGTGGCGTTCGGGCTCCCGGAAGGGGGAGTTGATGACCGGATTCTCGATGACGATGGGCTTCGATTCCGCCTTGGGCCCACTCATGGGGCGAAAAGTAACCGGCTCCGTCCCCTCATGTCAAAGGAGCCTCGGCCCGTTCCCTGTGCTTGCGTCCCATCCAGTACGCCAGCGGAATTCCGATCCCCGCGAGCGGGATCGCGCCGATCGACACCGCCGCGGTGCCGAGACCGAGCGCCGCGAGGCCCGTGGAGAGCCATCCGCCGACCGCGTCCGCCCCGCGGTAGACGACCGTGTCGAGAAACCCCTTCGTCTTGTACTTGTCCTCGGGGGGAACGACCGTGTAAAGGACCTCGCGGGCCGGCCGCTCGATCGCGTAGTGCACCGCGCGCCGCACGATCTGGACGGCCGCGATCATTCCCACTCCCGGCCAGAACCCCAGGCCGACGAGACCGACCGCAGTCAAGGCCGGGAGAAGCGCGAGGCCGGTCCCGACCCCCGCCTCCGTCAGAAGCCGCCCCGTTCCGAAGGCCTGGGTTCCGGCCGAGAGGACGTTCACGGTCAGGTCGATCTTCGCGAAGAACGCGGTGCGGGCGGACGGATCCGAGATCGCTCCCTCCACGATCCGCGCCTGCTCGAAGTAGACGACGGTCGAGCAGATCGAATAGAGCGCCATCAGCCCGGCGATCCCGAGGTAGTACGAAGACGACACGGCCGTGCGAAACCCCGCGAGCGGCCCCCCCCCGATCCTTTCCCGCGCGTGGGCGTGGAGCATCCCCGGCCCTTCGCGCTCGACCCACCGCACGATCCGGCCGGAGAAGAACACGGCCGCCTCGAGAAGCGCGATCGAGATCAGAAAGAGAGGCGCGATCCCGATCCGCTCGACGAGGAGCGCCGTCACGAGGGGGCCGGCGATCGCCCCGCCGCTCCCCCCGGCCGCAACGATGCCGAAGAGACGCTCCCCCTCCGTGCTCCGGAAGGCGTCGGCCATGACGCTCCAGAAGACCGAGACGACGAGGAGATTGAAGACGCTCACCCAGACGAAGTAGACGCGGGCGAGGAGGACCCTTCCTTCGCCCCACTCCCAAGACAGGAAGAAAAGAAACAGGTTGAGCGAGAAGAACCGGTAGGCCCAAGGGAGGATTCGCCCGCGCGTGACCCGCCCGGCGAGCCAGCCATAGCCGGCGGCCGCCAGGACCATCACGACGAAGGTCGCGGTGAAGAGCCACGGAAGGTTCTTGCGTCCGCCGAAGATCCCCATCTCCTCACGGATCGGGCGGAGGATGTAGAACGACGAGAGGACGCAGAAAAAGCAAGAGAACGCGAGGAGAACAGGCCGGATCTCCCGCTTCTCGATCCGGAGCGCGCGCGCGAGAAGGGCGAACACCGGGGGATCTTACCCGCGAAACCGACTCGATGTTGCGCGGTCGGCGTCGGGGAGGGATAGTGCGCTCCCAAAGCCCGCCTCGGCGCAGGGAACGGATCCCTGTCCCGGCGGACTCCGCGAGGTTCGCAGTATGCCGGTCACGATCTCGGGTTCCGGGTTGACCCTCGAGCACGTCGTCCAGGTCGCCAGACACGGTGAGCCGGTCGAACTCGCCCCCGAGGCACTCGAGAGGATTCGGCGGTGCCGCGCCCTCCTCGAGCGGAAGATCCAGGCGCGCGAGATCATGTACGGGGTCAACACGGGGATCGGCGAACTGGCGGGGATCGTCCTGACCGACGAGCAGGTCCGCCAGTTCCAGCGCTACCTGATCTACAACCACGCCGCGGGGATCGGCGTCCCCTGCCCCGTCGAGCACGTCCGCGCCGCGATGCTGAGCCGCGCGAACGTCCACGCGAAGGGGTACTCGGGGTGCCGGCCGGAGATCACCCTCACGTACGTCGCGCTCCTCAACGCGGGCGTCACGCCGGTCGTCTGCAACAAGGGGAGCGTGGGGGCCTGCGGCGATCTCGCGCCGATGAGCCAGATCGCGCTCGTCCTTCTCGGCGAGGGGGAGTGCTTCTACCGGGGGGAGCGCCTTCCCGCGCGCGCGGCGATGGAGCGAGCGGGAGTTCCGGTCCCGGGCCTCCAGGCGCGGGACGGCCTCGCCGCGATCAACGGTTCGAACCTGATCACAGGGATTTCCGCGCTGATTCTTCACGACGCCGAACGGTGGGTTCAGCAAACCGAGATCGCGGCGGCGATGAGTCTCGAAGCGCTCCTCGCGAACCTGAGACCCTACGAGGCCAAGCTCCACACGCTACGCGGCTTCCGCGGCGCGGAGACGTCGGCCGCGAACCTGAGGCGCGTCCTCGAGGGGTCCGACCTCGCGACCGGGAAGCTCAAGGTGAAGGTCCAGGACGCCTACTCGATGCGTTCGACCCCGCAGGTGATCGGGTCGCTCCGCGACGCGCTCGCCTACGCGCGGAAGCAAGTCGAGATCGAACTGAACGGGGTCGCCGACAACCCGATCTTCGACGCGCTCGAGGAGAAGGTTTACACCGGCGCCAACTTCCAGGGGACTCCGGTCAGCCTTCCGCTCGACATGGTGGCGGCGGCGATCACGATGGTGAGCGTCCTCTCCGAACGGCGGACGAACCGTCTCCTGAACCCGGCGCTCTCCGTCGGGCTCCCCGCTTTCCTCACGAAGGGGGCCGGGATGTTCTCGGGTATGATGCTCAGCCAGTACACCGCCGACACCCTGATCGTCGAGCAGCGGATCCTCTCGAACCCCTCCTGCGTGCAGTCGATCCCCGCCGCGGCCGACCAGGAGGACTTCGTCAGCATGGGGATGAACGGCGCGCTCAAGACCCTTCAGATCCTCGAAAACGCGAGGGCCGTCCTCGGAATCGAGTTCATGGCCGCGGCGCAGGCGCTCGACTTCCGCGAGCACGGCAAGGGAAAGGGGGTCGAGGCGGCGCGACGGGCGATTCGGAA
Organism: uncultured Acidobacteriota bacterium; assembly: GCA_964383585.1. Lineage (GTDB taxonomy): Bacteria > Acidobacteriota > Polarisedimenticolia > Polarisedimenticolales > DASRJG01 > CAYLHQ01. The sequence goes on along the minus strand of CAYLHQ010000019.1, from coordinate 16,701 downwards.
GGTCGTCCCCTACCTCGACGAGGACCGGCCGCTCTTCCCGGACCACAACGCCATGGCGGCCCTCGTCGAGCGCTGCGACATCCTCGACGCGGTGAGCGCGGAGGTCGGGCCGCTCGGGACGTCGTGGGAATAGATCGAGCCTACTCGCAGGCGTCGCCCACCCCGTCTCCGTCGGAGTCGACCTGCTCCGGGTTGAAAATCGCAGAGCAGTTGTCGCAGACGTCCCCCAACCAGTCGCCGTCCTGGTCCTCCTGCCCGGGGTTGGAATCGCGCGCGCAGTTGTCCTCCCAGACATCGGAAAGCCCGTCGCCGTCGACGTCGTAGGGGCAATCGAGCCACGGCCCGCGCTCGTTTCCCGCGGAGTCCCGCCCCCAAGACCCCGGACCGCAGTGGTTCTGGTCGTTCACGAGGTAGAAGAAGAGCGAGTCCGGGGCGGGCTCCTCGGAGTCGACGACCGAGGCGTCCGGGTAATCCTCCGGAACGAGACAGGACGCCCAGCTGAAGTAGACGTCGAATCCCTTCGCGACCTCGAAGTGTCCGGGCATCCGCATCCCCGGCTCGGAAGGGGGATCCCACACGAGGGTCGTCTTGTCGACGAAGCGCAGGTTCCGTGTCTCGCCGGGGACCCACCAGACCCCCCCGTGGTCGTCGTTGCAGTCGTGCGGCTCGGGCGAGGTCTCACACGCGTAGCGTCCGTCGCCGTCCGCGTCCCGGTCGTCCACGATCCGGTTGCAGTCGTTGTCGACGGAGTCGCACCACTCCGCCCAACCCGGGGCACGGCCCCAGTCCGTGTCGTCGCAATCTCCGTCGCATTCCGTCCAGCCGTCGCCGTCGCCGTCGTCCGAAAGGGCGTCGATCGCCGCCCGGAGGTCGGGCCGGGAGCCGATGTTCCCCGGATACGGGCCGCTCCACTGCGGAGAGCCGGTCCAAGCCAGGTGGTCCCGGAGGGGGATCGGATCGAACGGCTCCGGTCCGCATGCGCGCTTCGCGCCCTGGAGGGACACGACCGCCGCCGCCACCATCGCCGAGGCCGACGAGGTCCCGCTGTAGACGGCGGTGTAGTACTGGTTCGGGTCGCCGTCGCCGTCGAACGCGTCGCCGTACCCGGTCGTCACGACGTCGTCGCCCCATCCCTGCGAGTTCAGCCTCCCTCCGTACGAGGAGAACTCGAGCCGCGAACGGTCGGGCTGGGTTCCGTAATCCGGCGGCGCCCCGGCGCCGACGACGATGGCCCCCGAGTCGCGGACCCGCCAGTCGAAAAGGCCTTGGTAGATCGCGTCGTCGAGGTTCTCTCCCCCGTTTCCCGCGGGCTCGACCACGACGACCCCCGCGGCGGTCGCGATCGAGATCGCGTCGAACTCCGCCTGGTCCCACTCGACGGGGACGAAGTTCCCGTTCGGCCCGTAGGTCTGGGCCTCGATCAGCATGACGTCGCCCGGATCGAGCAGGGTCATCGCACAGTCGATCGCGCGCGCGACGCTGTACGACATTCCCTGGGGATAGTCGGTGACGAAGATCGGGGTCGCGAGGTGGGCGATCCCGCTGACCCCGTACCCGTTCCGCCCCGCGATCAGGAGCCCCATGCTCGCCGTGCCGTGCTCGATGTACTGGGACGTCGGAGGGAAACACTCCGCCGCCCCGACCGCGGCGTCGAGGTCCTCGTGCGTCTCGCGCCACGAGTACTCGATGTCGACGACCTTCACCCCCTGTCCCTTTCCGCCCGGTCGCGTCCAGGCGTACGCCGCCTCGATCCCTCCCGGAGCGGCGTAGAGGTAGCCCTGGTCGGGCTCCCCGTCGGGAGTCGTGGGAGGAATGTCCCCGGGGGGCGGAGGGGGAAGCGCCGGGCGGTAGGCCGTCTCGACGACCGGGATCGAGAGGAGGCTCGTGAGAAGCGCCTCGGACTCCACCGCAGGAACGGCGATCTCGACGTACCCGTTGAGGTCCGCAAGCCTCCTTCCCGACCGAGCCGCTGCCTCCTTCCGCGTCCTCTCGATCTGCGATTCGTCGCGCCGGAAGAGGGGATCGATCGTCACGGGACCGTGGTCGCGAAGCGCCCTCGCGACCTCGGAGAGATCCCGTCCGGAGAGGGACACGAGCCCTCCGGACCGCAGCCGGACGTGGGCGTCGTCCCGGAACTTGACGATCAGACGGTCGGGAGCGCGCAGCCCGGCCGAACCGAGAGAGACCGTCGCCAGGATCGTGACCAGGAGAGAGCAGAGAGGCTTCATCGGGACCTCCAGGGGCGCCTCGTCGGTGTCGGTTCCCGGGAAGAGGGACGCCGGGAATTCCGGTTTGACTCACCCCCCTTGCCCCACCCCGCTCTTCGCCGTATCTAGGGCGACATGCGCGAGACGCTTCGCCTCCATCGGGCGTCGTGCGGCGGGATCGCTCGCTACCGTCGCTGAGCGCGTTCCCGCCCCCGATCACGAAACCGAAAGAGCGTTTCTCGTTTCTCGAGGAGGCACTCATGCACGAGCCATCGGCTTACGAACGCGCCGCAGCGACCGGCGCCGATCCGCGATGCGTCCCGATTTCCCTCGACGGTCCCGTTCCGGAGGGGAACGCGATCCCGTATCCGGAATACCCTGACTTCGATCACGAAACTTGGGCGATCCTCTACCGCCGCCAGCGGGAACTCCTTCCGGGGCGCGCGTGCAAGGAGTTCCTCGACGGGCTCGAACGGATGGGGTTTCCCGAGGACCGCATCCCCGCCCTACGAGACGCCGACGCGGTCCTGCGGAAGACCACGAACTGGGGAGTCGCCCGGATCCCGGGGCTTCTCCACGAGCAGGACTTCTTCGCCTTCCTCGCCCGCCGCGTCTTCCCCTCGACGGACGCGATCCGCCCGCGGCACGAGATGGACTACACCCCGGCCCCCGACCTCTTCCACGACGTCTTCGGGCACACGCCGATGGTCACGCATCCCGCTTTCGCCGACTTTTACCAGTCGATGGGGCGCGCCGCGCTCCGCGCGAGGGGTGACGACCGCCGCCGTCTCGAGCGCTTCTACTGGTTCACCGTCGAGTTCGGCTTGATCGACACTCCGGAAGGGCTTCGGATCTACGGGAACGGGATCCTCTCCTCGAACGGGGAGACGAAGCACAGTCTGACCGATGCCGTCACCCGGCTTCCCTTCGATCCCGACCGGATCACCGAGCAGGACTACGACGTCTGGCACATGCAGCCGCTTCTCTTCGTGATCGAATCGTTCGAGCAGCTCGCGGAAGAGTTCGAGCGCTGGGCGAAGGGACGCGGGCTGGTCTGAAGCGACGCTCAGCCCACACGGCGGTAGAGGTGCCAGGCGACGACGGCACCGGCGATCGCGACGGCGAGAAGCGCGAGGGGCGTGTGGCCGGCCGCCCCCGGCTCGGCGAGCCGTACCGTCCCGTCCCCGACGAGGACGAGCCCGGCCCACGCGGAGGCTCTCGCTCCGGCCGCGATCCGGTCCCGCTGCGCCCCCGCGAACGCGTCGGCCGCCGAGGCCCCTCCGGCGAGGCGCCGGTAGAAGGCCTCGAAGAAGGCCGCCGTCTCGTCGTCACGGAGGGGCCACAGGCTCCCGATCACCACCCGCGCTCCGGCCACGAGGAACCCTCTCGCGAGGCTTTCGACGCCCTCTCCTTCGACGAACGGTCCCCCGGCCGTTCGGCATGCGGCGAGCACGACGACGCGATCGCGAAGCGGGAGGGTCGACGCCTCGGCGACGGTGAGCCGTCCGTCCTCCTCGTCGGTCCCGGGAACGAGCACGAGGAACGCTTCGTCGTCCCGCTCGCGGTTCAGACGGGCATGGGCCGCGATGTGGAGGATGCCGAAACGGTCGAACGTGGCGCGTTTGAGCGCGGATTCCGTCGCGTCGCCCCCCTCGAGGATTCGCGAGCGCCCGGGGAGCCGCCCCGCGGCCCCGCGAGCCTCGCGACGCGCGAACGGGAGCGAACCCTCGCCCTCGCGGACCTCGCCGGTTCCGGGCATTTCCGACCACGGGTCGGCGACGATCAGGGCGCCCGGCGGAATCGGACTCGCGCTCTCCCGCCTCCATCGATGCCACGCGGCGACCGAAGGCGCGGTCGTCAGCGCGAACCGTTCGGCGAGCGGCGGAACGTCCGGACGCGGCCTCAGCGCGGCGAAGGGGAGGCGGTGGAGCGGTCCGTCGAGGACGAGAACGAGGCGCGAGACCGACGGGGGTAGATCGTCGAGCGCGCTCCGAAGCAGGCGATCGTGGAGGCGTGAGGCGGCCGGCCCCTCGGATGGATCGCCGCTCTCGAAGAGCCCGGCGTAGAGTGCCGTCTCGACGGCGAGATCCTCGTCGGAGGGGACCGGGTAGAACCGGGTGCTCGAGGCGGTGTGGACGAGGAGCCACGATCCGCCGCCGATGTAACCACCTTTCGAGATCCCCGACCCCGTCGTGTAGGCGAGGATCGCGGTGTCGGGAGGGATGTCCCGTTCGACCTCGCGGAGCGTCGGAACCGCGGGCGTGCGGAGCGTCGCGAAACGCGGATCGGCCTCCGCGAGCCGCGCGCGAAGCGCAGCCTCCTCGGCCGCCAGCGCGTCCAGAGCCTCGAGGCGCTCCTCGCGCCTTGCATCGTCGAGAAACGGGCTCGAGAGTTCGACGCGGATCCGCGCGGCGTCCTCGCTCGCGCGATGCCTCGCCGCCAGGAGTTCCGCGTGGGCCGGCTCGGCGAGCGGCACCCCCGCCTGGTCGAGTCGTTCGAGAAGAACCCGAGCCCGCATGCGCTCCGCGATCTCGAACGCCTTCTCGACGTCCCTGCGCGAGGGGCTCCGTCCCGACGCTCCGAGGAGGGTGCCGATCATTCGGTCGTAGAAGAAGATCCAACGCGAATAGACCCCCGCCCGCACCCCGTCGTCGAACTGGACGTCGCGCAGCGCCTCGATCGCCTCGATCGCACGGTCCGAGGCGTCGTAGGCCTCCTCGCCGAGCCGCCACGCGAGGCTCGCCTCGACGATCCGTTCCCTCACGATCGCCTCGAGATCGGCATGCTCGTACGCGATTCGTGCGGCCTCGTCGAGGAGGCGCCGCGCGCGCGCCGGGTCGCGAGGTTCGCGGAGCGCGAGGACCTCGGCGAGGTAGCGCATCGCCACGAGCCGATTCGAGAGGTCTCCGCCCGCTCCGAGGCGCTCGATCGCCTCCGCGAGCCGGCGGCGGATCTCCGTGTCGTCGCGCGCGAGTTGGGCTCGGTAGAGCGCGATCGAGCCGAGGATCCTCGAGTTCCCGCCCGCGCGCGCGACCGACTCCGCACGGTCGAGCAGGGCGCCGATCGTCGCCCGCTGCGCGTCGGTGAGGTCGCCACGCGCGATGCGCTGGGCGGTCAGAAGGGCGAGGTTGGCGAGGGGCACGGCGGCCTCGTGGAGATTCCCCTCCGACTCCAGGATCGCCGCTTCCGTCCCGTAGGCCGCCAGCGATTCGTCCCATCGTCCTCGGGCCCACCCCACCGCCCCGCGCGCCGAGAGCCAGGCCGCGCGCTCGGCCGGACTTCCCGACGTCTCGGTCCACGATCGCGCGCGCTCGAGCCGCGCTTCCGCCTCGGCGTGGTCCGAACGCCGAAACGCCTGCCATGCCTCCCGGATCGCGAGACCGGCGGCGAGGCCCGCATCTCCCGTCCTCTCGACGATCTCGTTCGCGGCGGCGAGGTGTCGCGCGGCGTCGTCGGTTCGTCCCGCGCGCTGGAGCGCTCCGGCCCACTCGAGACGTGCCCGCGCCTCTCGGACCGCCTCTCCGGATTCCTCGAATCCGCGAATCGCCTCCTCGTAGAGCGCGGCGGCGCGTTTCCCACCGAGCGCGGTGTCGAGTCCCGCCATCGTCCACCGCGCGAGGTCGTCTCCAGGATCGACCGCGAGAAACCCCTCGAGTCGGGAGAACGCGAGGGCGTGCGCCCCGGTTCGGTTCGCGACATCCCGGAAACAGCGGTACCCGTCCTCGTGGCGCGGAGCCTCGGACACGCGGGCGGCGCACGCATCGAGATCGGCCCCGGGTGCGAGAGCCGCCAGCGCGATCGCGAAGCCCGCTCCGAGCATGGAGCCTCCCCTCGCGGCGTTATCGCACCCGCACAGAGAAGGTGGCCGAGCGGACCCGCCGGCCGTCCGCGCCCACCGCCTCCACTTGCCAGAGAACCGCTTCGCCGGGAGCGACCGTCTCGAGCACGTCCGCGGGGAGAGGGTACTCGCCTCGCTCGAGCCCCCGGACGACCGCCAGGACTTCGAGGTTCTCCCGCGCGACCGTCAGGTCATACCGTGCTCCCTCGATCTCCGACCAGCGCAGAACGACGGGAGCCCCACGATCGACCGTCGCCTGCCCGTCGATCGCGCGGATCGAAGCCTCGACCGAGTCGCGGAACTCGGAGGGGACCGGCGGGACCACCCCGGGATCGCGCAGGAACGCCACGAGCGCAACGACGACGATCGCGGCCGCGGCGGCCCAGACGGTCCACCGTCGGGACGAAACCCGAGGCGCCGCCTTCGGAACCGCTCCGGCTTCGCGCGCGAGGCGCAGCGCCTCCCTGCACGCGCCGCAGCCGACGGTGTGGAGGCCGACCGCACGGGCGCGAGCCGATCCGAGATTCCCGGAGGCAAGGTCCCAGAGCACGCCGGGCTCCGGGCAGTCTTTCGTGGCGGGCGCCTCCGCGTCGCGCACTGCCAGTGCTTCTCGAAGCCTCTCGTCGCTCACGCGTCGAACCCCTTCCCCCGTAGGCACTCCCGCAGCGCCACGAGCCCCCGGTGCAGGAGATTCCGGACCGTCTTCTCCCCCCAGTCGAACATCTTCGCGACCTCCCGGGCTCCGTACCCCATGAGGTGGAACCCGACGACGGTTCTCCTCGCGTCCGGGAGGGTCCCGAGGCATCCCTCCGTGGCCTCGCCGAGTTCCCGCAACCGCTCGTGCGCCTCGGGGTTCCGCGGATCCGGGGGGCCGACCCCTTCCGGGTCCGCCTCGTCCCACGAGACTTCCTGCCGCCGCCTCGCCCTCCGGATCTCGTCCACCGTGGCCGAGTAGGCGACCTTCCACAGGTAGGACGACGGAGGCGGGGGGTTTGACTCACCGAGTCGCTCCGATTCCAGGACGCGGAGGAGGGCGTTCTGGACGATGTCCTCGCTCCTCGAGCGGAGCCACGGGGGGCAAACCCGGCGGACGGAGCGGACGAGGCGGTCGCGGATTTCCTGGAGGTCGACGTGAGCGTCCGGCTCGCCGGGGACCATCGGTTCCCCCTCGCTCGTCGTGTCGTCCGAAGGCGATCGTGCGACCGCAGTATACGGCCGCCGATCGGCCGGGGTGAGTCGGTCGGCCATTTCGGGCGTCCCTCTCGACGGACCCGGAAGATCCGAGAGGAGACCCACGATGTCGCGTCCATCGCTCGGAACGATGCTTCTCGCCGCGACGGCGATCCTCGCCGGCTCGGCACGCTCCGCCCACGGTCAGTGCGTCAACCCCGTCAAGATCGGCTCGGACGTCGCGATCACGGACGGCGTCGACTGGGCCGGCGAACCCGACGTGGTCTGGAACGGGAACGAGTTCGGCGTCGCGTGGGGAGAGGCGAACGACATCTACTTCGCCCGCCTCGACGTGAACGGCAATGTGCTCGACTCCCGCAAGGTCAACGATGGAGATGGGATCCAGCTCGGGCACCGATGGCCTTCCCTCGTTTGGAACGGGAACGGCTACGGGATCGCGTGGACCCGTAGGGTGGGCACCCAGAACTCCTACGAGATCGTGTTCACCCGTCTCTCCGCAGCGGGGGTCAAACTCGCCACCGAAGCGGTCGTGAGTGCGAATCGCGGAATCGAGCCGTCCCTCGTCTGGAACGGATCGGGATACGGCTTGACCTACCGCCACGACTCGGGTCTCGCGACCTACCTCGTGCGACTGGACGCGACCGGTGCCGTGCTGGGCGAGACCCCCGCCGGAGGCGGCTATCACCCCGCACTCGCTTGGGGCGGCGGCCGCTATGCCGCGGTGAACTACGATCAGATCCTCCCGAGCGGATACTGGCAGGTGGAGCTCGTGCTCCTCGGCGCGGACGGCGCCGAGATTTCCCGATCCCGCGTCGACGACGACTCGTCGATCAACACGTCCCAGCGGGGGGAGCTGGACATCGTTTGGTCCGGCACCGAATTCGCAGTCGTCTGGACGGGTAAGAGCCCGTACAACGAGGAGATCTGGTTCCGAAGGGTCGACCTTGACGGAAGCCCGCTGGGCACGCCGCGCGCCGTGAGTAACGGCGGCTCGGGTACCTCCTTGAACGCCAAACTCGCGTGGAACGGCGGCGGCTACGGTGTGGCCTGGCAGGACTTCTGGTTCCTACAGTACGAGGTCTTCTTCCAGGGACTCGACGCGTCCGGAAATCTCGTCGGCTCCAACTACCGGCTCACCGCGGATGACGCAACCTCCGAGCACCCCGCCATCGCCTGGAACGGGGAGGGCTACGGAATCTTCTGGGTCGACGGCCGCCCGGTCTCCGATCCCCCCGTGGGCACCACGCATCTCTTCTACGCCAGGATGCGCTGTTGTCCGAACTCCGACGGCGACGGGTACTCGGTCTGCTCGGCCGACTGTGACGACTCCGATCCGTTCGTCTACCCCGGGGCGCCGCAGGTGTGCGACGGCGTCAACAACGACTGCAACGACCCCGCCTGGCCGGCGCTTCCCCCGGGCGAGCGGGACGACGACTCCGATGCCTGGTCGGTCTGCGAGGGGGACTGCAACGACGGCGACGGGAGCATCCACCCGGCCGCCCCCGAGATCGCGTGCGACGGCGTCGACAACGATTGCTCCTCGGCGACCGTCGACGACATCGACCTCGATCTCGACGGAACGGGGTGCCTCGCCGATTGCGACGATACCGATCCCACGATCGGTGTCTGCAACACCGGTTTCAGCGACGACCCGGTGACGTTCACCGAGGGGGTCGCCTCGGTCACCTTCCCCAACATCACGAGTCCCGGGGATACCACGATCACGGTGGAGGACTGCGACTTCGCGAATCCGGACGGCTTCGTCATCCCGCCCTCGAACGACCCCGCGTGCGTCACCGTCGAGACGACTGCCGGGTGGGACGGTTGGGTCGAGGTGTGCATCACGTACGACGACACCGGTCTGACCCCGGCGCAGGAGCAGGACCTGAAGATGTTCCGCTTCGACCCCGGCGAGGTGCCTCCCTTCACGCAGTTGCCGCTGGCGCCGCCCGACCCCGGCGGCACGAACCCCGACACGGTGAACAACGTGGTTTGCGCCCTCACGGAGCACTTCACACAGATGGTCGTCGGTATTCCCGAAGACCGCGACGGCGACGGCGTGTCCGACCTGCTCGACAATTGTCCCGACGTCCTCAACTTCTTCCAGCAGGACGCCGACAAGGACGGTCACGGCGACTCCTGCGACTGCCTTCCCGGCGACCCCAACGGGTTCCCGGGGCAAACCGAGTTCTGCGACGGGCTCGACAACGACTGCGACACCTCCACCGACGAGGGGTGCGTCGCCGCCTGTGCGGACCCCGGCCACGCCGGATCGGACCTCCGTTTGAGCGCGTCGACGGGGGCCTCCGGATACCCCTCGCCCGCGTGGAACGGCGACGGCTACGGTGTCGCGTGGCACGACGACCGCGAAGGCAACTACGAGATCTACTTCACCCTCGTCGATCGCTACGGGGTGACCTCGGGGCCTGAGATTCGGGTGACCCAGGCTTCGGGGAACTCCGGCGGAGCGGTCCTCGCTTGGACGGGCACGGAGTACGGCCTCGCGTGGTGGGACGAGCGCGACGGAAACCGGGAGATCTACTTCCGCCGCCTCGGCGCTTTGGGGGCGCCGATCGGGCCGGAGTACCGGATCACGAGTGCCGCGGGAGTGTCGACCACTCCGTCGATCGTCTGGACGGGGCGCGAGTACGGGATCGCGTGGCACGATGCCCGAGACGGAAACGACGAGATCTACGTCGCGCGGGTCCATCCCTCGGGTTACACCGCCGGGGACGAGATCCGCGTGACCAACGCCGCCGGAGCGTCACGGTATGCGTCCATCGCGTGGACCGGCGATGAGTACGCGGTGGCCTGGCAGGACGATCGGGACGGGAACTGGGAGATCTACGCGGCACGGCTCGACGCGCTCGGCACCAAAATCGGTGGGGACGTCCGGGTGACGAACGCAGCGGATTCGAGCGAGCAGCCGTCGCTCGCCTGGAACGGCTCCGGCTTCGGCGTCGCCTGGCACGACGACCGGGACGGCAACTGGGAGATCTACTTCGCCCGTTTGTACACGACCGCCGCGAAGGTCGGGAGCGACGTGCGGGTGACGACGCAAGCCGCGGTGTCCGGCTACCCCGCTCTCGCCTGGACCGGCGCGGATTACGGGATCGCGTGGCACGACCAGCGCGACGGAGACTGGGAGATCTACCTCGCCATTTTCGATCCGGCGGGAACCCCTGAGTCCTCCGACCGCCGGATCACGACGTCGGCGGGAGGATCGTACGCGCCGGCCCTGATCCACGCGAACGGCGTGTTCGCTCTCGCCTGGCACGACGAGCGCGATGGGAATGTCGAGGCCTATTTCGTCCGCGCGGGGTGCTGCGACGATCGGGACGCCGACGGATCCTCCCTCTGCGACGACGACTGCGACGACACGTCGGCCTTCGTGCACGGAGGTGCGGTGGAGACCAACGACGGCCTCGACAACCAGTGCCCAGGTGACGACGGGTTCGGCCTTCGCGACGAGATCTCGGGAAATCTGGGGTTCCGGAATCCTGCGGACCGGAACGAGATTTCCTGGCCGGAGCAGGCGGGGGCGACGTCGTACGAGGTCGCCCGCTCGACGGCTTCTCACTTTTCGACCGACTGTACGACCGCGACGGTGGGAGAGCCCCGGTGGAGCGATCCAGCGGCCCCAACGACCGGAGGCGTTCTCCATTACCTCGCTCGGCCTGCCGCGCCCCACGCCGGGAGTTGGGGCGCAGACTCCTCCGGCGCGGAGCGAACGGAGATCTGCCCCTGAAGTCCGGAACGTGACAGTCCGTGGGGAGCCTTCTCGCATGGTTCTTGCGAAGGAGGCTCCCATGAACGCCGACTTTACCGCCTTTTTGGAACACGCCCGCTCGCGGGGGCTCGACCACGCCACGATCCGGATGCTCCTCCTCTCGGCGGGGTGGAAGGAAAAGGACGTCGCCAAGGCCCTCGCGGAGCACTCCCTCGCGATTCCCGTCCCCGCCCCCCCCGACGCGGGGGGCGCCCGGGACGCCTTCCTCCACCTGACGGCGTTCGCCGCGCTCTACGCCACCGCGATCGCGTCCGCGTCGCTCCTCTTCCGGTTCATCAGCCTCCTCCTTCCCGATCCCGCGTTCCGGTTGGAGGGGATGCAAGAGGTGCACGCGCTGCAGGGGGTGCGGTGGTCCGTCGCGATCGTCCTCGTCGCCTTCCCCCTCTTTCTTTACACGTCGAGGCTCCTTCTGAAGGAGATCCGCGCGCACGCGGAGAAATCGTGGAGCGGGGTGCGGCGCTGGATGACCTACCTGACCCTCTTCATCGCGGCGACCGCCCTCGGGGGCGATTTCATCACCCTCGTCTGCTTCTTCCTCGAGGGGGAGATCTCCCCTCGGTTCGTCCTCAAGGTTCTTTCGGTGGCCCTCGTCGCGGGAATGGCCTTCGTCTACTACCTGCGAACGGTGCGGATGCAGGCGGCGACCCTCGCGTCGAGCCGGATGCACCGCGGGTTCGCCGCCGCGGCTTCGGCGCTGACGGCCGGGATCCTCATTGGTGGATTCGTCGTGGCGGGCTCACCGGCCGCCGAGCGGGTGCGAAAGCTCGACGAGCGGCGGGTGCAGGACCTGCAGGCGATCGAGCGGGCGATCTCACGGATCTGCCTCGGTCGGGACCGGGGCGAGGAACCCGAGATGAAGCGGCCCCTTCCCGCGACGCTCGCCGAGATCGCCGAGGAGGCTCGGGAAGACCGGCCGTCGATCGCCGATCCCGAGCGCGGGACGGGTTACGAGTACACCGTCACGGGATCGACGACCTACGAGTTGTGCGCCACCTTCGACGAAGTTCGGGACGTCACGTGGGACGCGCGCTGGAACCACCCCGCCGGCCGGCACTGCTTCGCGCTCGACGTGATGGAGTAGGGGACATTCCGCTTTTTGGAAAAAGGGGACTGGCACCTTTTCGGGAGTGGAAAAAGGGGACTGGCACCTTTTCGGGAGACCGAAAAGGTGCCAGTCCCCTTTTTCCAAAGCGGAATGTCCCCTAGTACCGGTAATGCTCCGGCTTGTACGGCCCCTCGACGGGGACGCCGAGGTAATCCGCCTGATCCTGCGTCAGCCGCGTCAGCTTCACGCCGAGGTGATCGAGGTGGAGCCGCGCGACCTCCTCGTCGAGCTTCTTCGAGAGTGTGTAGACCTTTTTCTCGTACTTCCCGGCGTTCGCCGCGAGGTCCATCTGGGCGAGGACCTGGTTCGTGAACGAAGCCGACATCACGAAAGACGGGTGTCCCGTCGCGCAGCCGAGGTTGAGAAGGCGCCCCTCCGCGAGCACGAGGATCGATTTCCCGTCGGGGAACACGAACTCGTCGTACTGCGGCTTGATGTTCACGCGCTCGACGCCGGGAATCCTCTTGAGCCCGGCCATATCGATCTCGTTGTCGAAGTGGCCGATGTTCCCGACGATCGCCTTGTTCTTCATCCGCTTCATGTGCTCCACGCGGACGACGTTCTTGTTCCCGGTGGTCGTGACGAAGATGTCGGCGTGGTCGACGACGTCCTCGAGGGTTTTGACCTCGTACCCTTCCATCGACGCCTGGAGAGCGCAGATCGGATCGATCTCGGTCACGATCACCCGGCAACCCTGGCCGCGGAGCGCCTGCGCGCATCCCTTCCCGACCTCGCCGTACCCGCACACGACGGCGACCTTCCCCGCGAGCATCACGTCGGACGCGCGGTTCAGGCCGTCGATGATCGAGTGGCGGCAGCCGTAGATGTTGTCGAACTTCGACTTCGTGACCGAATCGTTGACGTTGATCGCGGGGAACAGGAGGGTCCCCGCCTTCATCATCTGGTAGAGGCGGTTCACCCCGGTCGTCGTCTCCTCGCTCACGCCGTGGATTTCCGCCGCGACTCGGGTCCAGAGCTTCGGGTCCTTGGCGAGCGACTCGCGCAGTGCGGCGAGGATCACCCCCCACTCCTCCGGCTCCGTTGCGGGGTCGAACCCGGGCACCTTCCCCGCCTTCTCGAACTCGACCCCCTTGTGGACGAAGAGGGTTGCGTCGCCGCCGTCGTCGACGATGAGCGTCGGCCCCTTCCCGTCCGGCCAGACGAGAGCCTCCTTCGTGCACCACCAGTACTCCTCGAGCGTCTCCCCCTTCCACGCATAGACGGGGATGCCGCACGGGTCGGCGACCGTTCCACCGGTTTCGGGGCGGCCCACGACGACCGCCGCCGCCGCGTGGTCCTGCGTCGAGAAGATGTTGCACGAGACCCAACGGACGTCGGCGCCGAGCTCGGCGAGTGTCTCGATCAGGACCGCCGTTTGCACGGTCATGTGCAGGCTCCCCATGATCCGCTGACCGGCAAGGGGCTTATCGGCGGAGTACTTCTTCCGGACCGCCATCAGGCCGGGCATCTCGTGCTCGGCGAGGCGGATCTCCTTCCTTCCGAACTCGGCGAGCGAAAGGTCGGCCACCCGGTAGGGCGCTCGGCCGACTCTCGCAGCGGCGACGAAGGGGTGGGTCTTCTCTCCCACGACGGTCGACATCCTCGTTTTCCTCCTCCCGCGGCGGGTCCCCCCGCCGGGTCTGCGATCATGTTAGAGAAACTCGCGGCTTGACGCCGCGGGCGACGAACAGCGAAGGCCCTTTCGCGCTCGGGGAGGGCGGGAGCGGCCTCACGAGCACCTCGTCGAGACCGGCATCTCGGAGGAGCCCGGCGAAGTCCGGCTCCGAGAATCCCAACCAGAGGTGTCCCATGCTCCGGCGGTACTCCTCCCGGTCGTGCGGAAGCATGTCGACCACGAGGAGACGCCCCCCCGGAGCGAGCGCCCGAACCCCCTCCGCGAGGACCCGCGCCGGTTCGGACACGTGATGCAGGACGAGGACGAGCGTGGCGGCGTCGAGCGCACCGTCCTCGATCGGAAGCGCCTCGAGGGCACCGCTGCGCACCTCCACGTGGGGATATCCGGCAAGTCGCTTCCTCGCGGCCCGGAGCATCGCGGCCGAACCGTCCACAGCGACGATGCGCCGCACGTAAGGGGCGATCGCCTCGGCGACCCGCCCGGTGCCGCACCCGAGATCCCCCACGGCGCACCCCGGGTCGAGGAGGGCGGGGAACGAGGCGAAGAAAAAGCCGTCGCCGAAGAGCGCGTCGCGGAGCCGGTCCCAGCTTCCCGCCCCGGTCCGGAAGAACTCCGCGGAGCGGGACCGGCGCGCGGCGAGCACCGTGCGCAGGCGCCGGCTGTCGGCCTGCGCCGCGACCGACGCCGCCATCTCTTTCCGGACGAGGAGCCACAGGGAACGGGCGTGGGGATCCATCCCTCCATCCACGAAACGGTACTTCCGGCGGGTGCCCTCCGCGTCCGCGGTCGCCCATCCGGCCTCCGCGAGGGCCTTGAGGTGTCGGCTGACGTTGGGCTGGGGCAGCTGGACGATCGCGCACAATTCCTTGACGGTGAGCGCGTTCCCCTCGAGGAGGAGCAGGATCCTCCCACGCGTGGGGTCGCCGAGGACTCGCATCTGTTCGAGGAAAGCGGGTCGCCGGGGCACAATCTCCATCCTTGAATGCGGATAGAGTATTGAATATATCGCGCCCGCCGTCAAGGAGCGCCGAAAAGGTGCCAGTCCCCTTTATTCCGCCGGGAGGACTCCCATGAGCCAGGTGTGGAGCCGCCCGCAGGCGTCGCAGTTGAAGCCCCAGATCTCCTGCCCCGTACGCGGGTCGTGGAACGGTCCCCCGGCGACCGCAGCCTCGTCGACCGCGGCGGGATCGAAGGGGTGCGCGCGGTCGTCCCCGAACAGGAAGGGCCCCAAGTCGGCGCCGCAGCGGCAGCGGTGCCCGAGGGGCCACGGCGCCCAGGCGATTCCCGAACCCAGGAGCCCACGCCGCTCCGTACGCATCCAGTCGGGGAGCCCGGTGCTCGGCGTCGAGTCGGTCCCGGAACGGCCGGAGTCGGGCTCTTCCTCGTCGCTCTCGGTGAGACGGCGGAGTGCGGTGATCGTATCGCGCGCGCGCCGTTCCGCTCGGCCGAGCTCGCCGATCTCGGGGAGGCTTCCGATGCGGTCGCGCGCGGCCCCCTCCCCGACGAGCGCGAGGGCGATCGCGGACGCTCCCGCGAGCGGCACGACGAACCAGGTCTCCGCTTTCGGCCTCGACGACTCCGGCTCGCCGAAGGCCCCGCACCCCACGATCCGCAGATCTCCGACCTCGTGAACTCCGTGCGGAAACGCGTCGACGACGAAGGCGAGGGAGAGATCGGGATGGAGGAGGATCGTCGGGTCGGGGCGCGGGTAGGCGACGCCGCACGGGCAGCGGTTCCACGACCCGAGGGCCCCGAGCGCCGCGAGGCGGTCGAGGGATTCGTCGCGCAGCACCACCCCGCGGATCTCGCGGCGGAGCGTGCGCGTGCCGCAGACCGGACAGGCGACCGATTCCTGCTCCCCGCGAAGCAGCAAGGCGTCGGGGGGCGGGAACGCCTCCGCGACACGGCGCAGGAGGTCCTCGTGCTCGGGAACGACCCCGGCGTGCTCCTTCCAGAGGAGCCCGGCGACGCGGGAAGCCCGCTCCCGGGCGGGAGGATCGCAGGCGAAATGCAGAAGCGCGACCAGTCCGAGCAGCTCGTCCGCGTGGGAAGCCTCGATCCGGTCGGCGGTCCGCTCCGCCGCCTCGGCCGCTCCCTCCTCCAACTCGACGTTCAAGAGCAGGGCCTTGACCGACACGTCCTCGGGGAACCGCGCGGCGGCCTCGTGGAGGACGAGGCGTGCGTCGGCGTTCCGCCCGAGCGCGTGAAGGCAGAAGCCGAGATCCTGCCAGCCGAAACGTTCCTCGGGAGCCGCGCGCGTCGCCATCCGGAGGAGCGGCTCGGCGCCGAGCGGGTCGTCCTGGAGGAGACGTGTGCGCCCGAGGGCGGCGAGGGCCCGGCCGTGACCTGGATCGGCCTCGAGGACCCGCGAAAAGACGCGAATCGCCTCGTTCCCCTGCCCCGTCCGGAGAAGGCCGACCCCGAAGCGGTAGAGGCCCTCCAAGTCGTCGGGGTTTCGGAGCACGTACGGACCGAGGACGGAGAGGGCTTCGACGTCCTCTCCCCGTTCGAGATGCTCGATCGCTCTGCGGACGCTGTCGGGACCGGGGCGCGGCATGGCCGTGACTATGACCCGAGCCGCGCCCGGCCGCCAGGGGGAATGGGAGGCACTCCCGGAGTCACTTCCCGGCCGCGGTGACCTCCGTCGCGGCGTGCTCGAGCATGTGCTCGCCGATGGACTTCGCGACGAGGTCGGCGGGCCACGCCTCGAGCGTGATCTTCACGGCGTGACGCGAATCGTGGGGACGGGAGGATGGAAGGAGGCCGCCGAAGTTGCGGTGGGATCTGAAGATTCCCTTTCCGCGCCGATCGGAAGCCCAGGGCTCGCAACCTCGCGGCACGAGCGTTGCGATGGAACTCTCACACCCACCGCAACTTCGGCCCCGTGCGCGGCGCGAGTTTTCCCCACCGTTCGCGGCACCTTGTGATCTTCAC
>CAYLHQ010000018.1:0-81409 GCA_964383585.1 uncultured Acidobacteriota bacterium | reverse complement strand
GCCATGCAGTGGGGGGTGAGAACTCTCAGGGAATCCGAGGCCCGCGGTCGGCGACACGTCCGCAGGGGGACCGAGTGTCCGGGCAGTCCGTCCAGGGGCGGACAACCCCGACCCACAACCTCGCGGCCACGTTGAAAAGACTTGGACTCCCGACCAGAGGAGCCACGCGACGAGGCCGGTCACCCGAAAACGTCCTAGGGCCCCCACCGCTCGCGCCCGCCCGATCGTCGCGAGCATCCTCTTGTCCCGGTATCGGAACGGCTCGCGCTTCCCCGTCCGGAGGACGCGGGCGGCGCGGCGGTCCGGATCGACGGCGACCACCTCGGCCAGGATCACGTGCGCGTTTTGCTGCGCGAGAGGATCTGGCGGATCGGCGCGGCGATGTGGGCCGGGGAGAGCGCCGCCGTCGCGACCCGTTAGAGGAGGGCGACGCGGTTCACGCGTCGCGATCCAGTCGGATGACGTCCACAGGATCGGGCAAGGCCTCAATGGTGGCAGTCGGGCGACGGCCGCGAAGTTCCGCGAGGACGTCCCGTCGACGCTCCTCGGCCCTCGCCTCCGTCAACCGCCGAAGTTCATGGACCGCTTGCTTCGGGACACTGCGACCCTCGTTGCGGGCCTTCTCCGCGAGTGCGCGGTCGACATCGTCGGGGAGGTCACGAATCTGAAGGGTTGCCATGTCCGACTCCTCCCCGCAAGATAACGGACGCTTCGCGCGAAGCGAACGCACAAGTCGAATTTGGAGACGTTCCGCTGTACTTTGACGGGGTGAACCGCTCCGAGCACAAGGTCAGCGCCTTCGTTCACCTCGTCGGGGCCGCCCTCGCGCTCGTCGGCCTCCCCGTGCTGATCGTCGTGGCCGCGGTGGAGGGAACGGCCCGGCACGTCGTCGCGTTCACGATCTTCGGCTCGACGCTCGTCCTGCTCTTCCTCTTCTCGACGCTCTACCACGCGGTGAAGGGGCCGGCGAAGCCGGTCCTCAAGAAGATCGACTGCATCCTGATCTTCTGGCTGATCGCGGGGACCTACACGCCGGTGTGCCTCGTCGCCCTCGGCGGCGCGCTCGGGTGGACCCTCGTCGGGATCAACTGGGGTCTGGCACTCGTCGGAACGGTCAACGAAGCGGTCGCGTGGAAGTACCACCGGGCGGTCTCCCACGCGCTCTACCTCGCGATGGGCTGGCTCGCGCTTCCGGCCTTCGCTCCGGTCGTGAAGGCGCTCGGCGGGATGGGGTTCGCCCTCATCCTCGCGGGAGGCGTGTTTTACACGGGGGGCCTCGCCTTCTACGCGTGGAAACGCCTCCCCCACGCCCACGGCATCTGGCACGCCTTCGTGCTCGCCGGGAGCATCTGTCACTTCTTCTCGGTGTTGCTCTTCGTCCGCTAGGGAACCTGCTCGGGAGCGGGCGGGGGTTCCGGGGCGGGAGGGGGCGCCGAAGCCTCGACCTGGTCGACGAACGCCTGGATGATCGGCTCGAAATCCCCCTGGAGGGTCGTGTACCAGGAGCCCCCCTTCTTCGTGACGGTCATCACCTCGACGCTCGACACCTCGGCCTCCCCGATCGCCAACGTCGTCCGGTAGACGAGGTGGAGGACGTCCCCCTCCTTGACGGAACCGAGCAGGTTCGTCTTCGCGCCCGCCATCATGTCGCCGAGCTGTGGAACGAACCGGGTGGCCGATTTCATGAACCGCTCGAACGCCTGCGCCGCAGGGAGCGCGGCGAGCGCCTGCGCGTCGGACGTGCCGAGAAAGAGAGACGCCGCCTCGCCGCTCGTGTCGGCCGCCGCGAGACGCATCATGAGCGACTTCAGCGCCTCGAGCGCGGCGGGCTCCATCGTCTGCGCGATCGCGAGCCAGTCGGACCGCGTCATCGCGTCTGTGGTCGACTGGAAGAGCGCCTCCGGGGAGGAGCGGTCGATCGCCGGGGCCGCCGCGGGCCCCTGCGCGAAGGCGATCGAAGCGCAGGCGAGGATCGTGAGGGCCGCGGCCGCCCGGAAACCGAGGGAACGCATGGGTGGACTCCTTTCGGAAGGTGGGGAGGATAGGGGGATTGGCACCTTTTCTCAAGGGAAAAGGTGCCAGTCCCCTTGTCACCGGCTCCTCGTGACTCCGACGCGAGCGCACTCTTCGTGGACCGGGCACTCGGAGCACTTCGGGGAGACGGGATGGCAGATCCGCTGGCCGTGGCGCACGAGCGTTTCGTTGATCGGGATCCACCACCGCTTCGGAAGGATCCTCCTGAGTTCCGCCTCGGTCGCGTCGGGGTTGCCGGTCTTCACCCATCCGAGCCGATTGCAGATCCGGTGCACATGGGTGTCGACGCAGATCCCCGGCTTGCCGAAGCCGAGCGTGACCGTCAAGTTCGCGGTCTTCCGCCCGACTCCGGGAAGTCCGAGAAGTTCCTCGATCGTGTCGGGAACCCGCCCCCCGTGCCGCTCGAGGAGGAGCCGCGACACCTCGCGGATCTGCGCCGCCTTCCGCCGGTAGAACCCGACGGGATAAATCAGCCGAGCGATCGTGTTCTCGCGGAGACGGAGCATGCCCCGAGGGTCCCTCGCCCGTGCGAAGAGGCGCTCGGTCGCCGGGTAGGTCGTCTCGTCCTTCGTGCGGAGAGACAGGATGCAGCCGATCAGGATGCGGAAGGGGGACTCGCCGTTCGCCCGGACGAAGCGGTCGATCTCGTACCGGCGGGCGAGGGTCGAGAGGACCCGGGAAATCTTCGCCACGCTCACAGCGTCTCGAGCGGAGCGTCCCGCTCCGGCGCCGGGTACGCCCGGTCGAGTTCGGCGAGGTCCTCCTCGGTGAAGACGAGGTCGGCCGCCCGTGCGTTCGCGCGGACGTGGTCGGGCTTCGTCGCCTTCGGGATCGCGACGACATCCCCGAGGCGGAGCGTCCAAGCGAGGGCGATCTGCTCCCCTGTCGCTCCGTGCCGCGCGGCGACGCGCCCGAGGGCGAGCGTCTTGCGCAGCCTTCCCTGCTCGAGCGGGGAATAGGCCATGATCGGAATCCCGCGCGCCCTGCACCACGGGAAGAGACGGCGCTCCGGCCCTCGCCGGTCGAGGTTGTAGAGGACCTGATTCGTCGAACACCCGGCGGGATCGGGGATCGCGGCGACCGCCTCCATCTCGTCGACGTCGAAGTTGCTCACCCCCCAGTGGAGGATTTTCCCGTCGGCGCGGAGCTTCCGGAACGCCTCCACGGTGCCCGCGAGCGGGTGTGGACCCGGCCAGTGGAGGAGGTAAAGATCGATCCGGTCGGTCGCCAGACGCGTAAGGCTCGCCTCGCAGGCGCGGATCGTCCCCTCGAAGGTGGCGTGGTGCGGGAGGACCTTCGACACGAGGAATACCTCGTCGCGCCTCCCCGCGATCGCCTCGGCGACCACCTCCTCGGCGCCGCCGTCCCCGTACATCTCGGCGGTGTCGACGAGGCGCATCCCGAGATCGAGGCCCATGCGAAGGGCCGAGACCTCCTCCCTCTTCCGCGAGGCGCTCTCCCCCATCCGCCAGGTGCCCAGCCCCAGACTCGGGAAGACCGCTCCCGACCGCGCGCGGACCTCGAAGATCACGCGATCGGCTCCGCCACCCAGACGAGGACCGGCCCGTCGACCGCGATGTCGGCCTTCCGCGGCGCGACCTCGAACGGTTCGACCGCCGCTTCGTCCGACTCGTCCGCGTGGATCCGCTCGATCTCCCGCTCCACCTCGAACTCGAGTTCGGAGCGCTTCCGGCGTACCGCCTCGCGCGATTCGGCCGCTTGCTCGACGTCGCGCTTCTCCTTCTGCGCCCGGCCGACCCCTCGCGCCGCCGTCGTCGCGCGGCCGAGGGTACCGACGCTCACCGCCTTCCGGCCGAGGAGGGCGCCGAAGATCGTCGCTCCCATCGAAAGCGCGGTGTCGACCTTGCTCCGCCGGTACTGCGCCTCCTCGCGCGCGATGCGCTCGCTCACGCGCCGCTCCTCGTCCTCGAGACGGCGGAAGCGCGCCGCGAACGTCCTCCGGAGGGCCTCCACCGCGGCGTCGCGCTTCTCCCGCGAGGCCTGCCGGACGCGCACCCGGAATTCCCCCTCGCTCTCGCCCGGCGCCGAGACCATGTCGAGGGGCGCGCAGCGGAACATCGCGAGGGCGCCCGTCCGGTAGAGGGTCGAGACCAGTTCCCTCTTCCACTGCGGGTACGACTTCGCCCGCGATGCCTCCGTGGGAAGCGACTCGAACGACGCCTCCGCGAGCGGACGATCGGCGAGCACCGGCGCGCGCTCGCGGATCGTCGCCTTGTCCCACTCCGGTCCGGCGCCCTCCGCGAGGGGGGCGAGGAGGTGCAGGTCTCGCCAGAGGTCGAGCTTCGCCTTCGCGTCGACGTGGTGGAGCTTCGCCGCGGCGTAGACGGCCGGCCGGTACCGCACCGCCCCGGCGAGTCCCTCGGGGACGAGGAACGCTTCGCGGACCTCGGCGGGGACCGGGGGCCGAGACGCCGTGGACGGAGCTGCCCGCGGCGCGGGCGCGGGCTTCGAGGGCGCCTCCCGCGGCTTCGCGAGGGCCTGAATCTGCGTCCGCGTCAGCGGACCGCGAAGGTACGAAAGAGTCCACCGGGTCTGGAAGAGGACCGGCGCATCCTCGTGAACGTTGTTGAGAAGGAAGACGCGCTTGCCGAGCCCCGACAGGATCGCGCCGTAGCGGGCGCGGTCGAACCCCTTCCCTGCGGCCGCGCTCGCCCCCTCGAGCCCTTCGAGGACACGCTCCTTGTCGCGCTCCGTCTGGAGGCGGCCGAGGAACCAGGTGCCGGCGTTCGAGAGCCCCTTGTAGTCGAGGTCGACCGGGTTCTGGGTCGCGAGGGTCACTCCGAGGCCGAACGCGCGCGCCTGCTTCAGGAGGGTGAGCATCGGGGTCTTCGACGGCGGATTCGCCGTCGGGGGGAAGTAACCGAAAACCTCGTCCATGTAGAGGATCGCGCGGAGGCTCGAGGTGCCCGGCTGGTCGCGCATCCACGTGACGACCTCGTTGAGGAGCATGGTCACGAAGAACATCCGCTCGGCGTCGCCCAGGTGCGCGATCGAGAGAACCGACACGCGCGGCTTTCCCCCGGGGGTCCAGAGGAAACGCTGCACGTCGAGAGGCTCCCCTTCCGTCCACGCGGCGAACCCGGGGGAGGCGAGGAGGCCGTTCAGGCGGAGGGCGAGGTCCGCGCGGTCCTTCGCGGGGTAGAACGTCTCGAGGTCGAGCACCCCGACCCGCTCGAAGGGCGGCCTCTGGATCGCGTGGATGAGGGCGCCGAGGTCGAGGCTCTTCCCCTCCTTCCAGGCGGCGTCGAGGAGGTTCGAGAGCAGGATGTGCTCCCGGCTGCGGAGCGGGTCGGCGTCGACGCCGAGAAGGCCGAGGAGACCCGAAACGGAGGCGACGACCCGCTCGCGGAGGGAGTCCGCGTCCCGCGCGACCGCCTCCGCGGGGGCGGCGAGCGTACGAAGCATCGAGATCGGAGCGCCGGCGGTGGAGCCGGGGGTGTAGATCGCGAGGTCGGCCGCTTCGCGGTACCGTGCGATGCGCTCCGGCGCCTGTCCCCATTCCGCGAGCCCGGTCTTCCAACGCTCCGCCGTCTTCGCCGCGAGCGCGTCGACGTCGAGCCCCTCCCGCGCCGCCTCCCCCTCGTCGATCCAGGGACGGAACGACGCCGGGGCGAGATCGGGGAAGGCGAGGAGGAGGTTCCCCATGTCTCCCTTCGGGTCGATCACGATCGCGGGAACCCCGTCGATCGCGGCCTCCTCGAGGAGACCGACCGCGAGGCCGGTCTTCCCGCTCCCGGTCATCCCGACGATGACCGCGTGGGTCGTCAGGTCCTTGCCGTCGTAGAGGAGTGGATCGGGAAGGCGCTCCCCGGACTCCGGGTCCCAGAGCTTCCCCAGGTAGAAGACGCCCAGCCTCTCGTAGTCCATGGCCCCTGCATCGTAGCCGAGTTCGTGCCGATCCCGCGTATACTCGGCGTCGCACGTCCGTCGAGAGGAGGAACCATGACCCATCGACTCGCAGGATCCGTGTTGGCGCTCGCCGTCTGGCTCGCCGTCCCAGCGATCGCGCAGGAAGAGGCCGCCCCTTCCGGGATGACTCCCGAGCAGGCGGCGGAGATGGAGGCCTACAGGAAGGCCGGAGCCCCTGGCCCCGAACACGAGATGCTCGCCGGGATGGTCGGCACCTACGACGTCGCGGTGAAGACTTGGCACGACCCGAGCGCCCCCCCGGAGGAATCGAAGGCGACCGCGACCCGGACGATGGATCTCGACGGCCGGGTGCTCGTCGAGCGGTTCGAGGGGTCGATGATGGGGGCCCCGTTCACCGGCCTCGGCCAGACCGGGTTCGACAACGTGTCGCGAGAGTACTGGTCGACCTGGATGGACAGCATGTCGACCGGGATCATGGTATCCAAGGGATCCTGCGACGAGAAGCACACCTGCACCTTCTCCGGAAGCTGGAACGACGCGATCACGAAGGGTCCCGTCTCGATGCGGGTGCAGTCCCGCTGGACGACCCCCCGGACGGAACTTTTCGAGATGTACGGGCCCGGGAAGGACGGAAAGGAAACGAAGATGATGGAGATGACCTACACGAAGCGATCGCGCTAGCCGGTCATCGCCTCGCGCTTCCGAGATACATCTGGGTGAGGGGGTTGGACGGGCGGACGGTGAAGCGCTCGAGCGACTCGATCGCGAACCCCGCGCGAACGACCTCCTCCTCCACCGCGACGTCGAGACGGCAGCCGGCGAGCGCCTTCTGGACCGGGTTCAGACGTCTCTGCCACCGGACGATCCCCTCGCTGGCGCCGCGACCGTGCTCGAGGAAGAGGAACGCCCCACCGGGTCTGAGCACTCTTCGGATCTCCGAGAGCCCGAGCGGGAGGTCCGAGAGGCCACACATCGTGAGGACGGAGACGACGGTGTCGAAGGAAGCGTCCTCCGCGGGGATCGCCTCCGCCGGCGCTTCGAGGATTTCCACCGGAACGGGGGCGGCGGCGATCCGCGCCCGTCCCCTGCGGATCATCGCGGGATGGGGCTCGAGCGCCGCGACGGAGCGCACCCCCGTGGGTCCGAACCGATAGTACTCGAGACTGCGCCCCGCCCCGAATCCCACCTCGAGGATCGCGCCCTGTGCGCGCTCGAGGAGGCGTCTCCGAGGGTGACGCGTCCCCGGCGCGTTCGACCCGTGGTCGAGGATCCACGGGAGGATCCGGTCGCGGTACAGACTCACCTTGCCTCCCCGCCTTCCGCAGGGCCGCCTGCGGTGCGGCGCAGTCTCGCGAGACTCCACTCCGCGGCTTCGACGCCGAAACCGGCCCCGTCTCCGATGACGAGGCCCAGGAACGCGTTCCTCAGGATCTCCGCGAGAAGCCGCTCGTGGGAGTCTCGTCCGAGGAGAAACGACGGCGTCAGAGCGATCCAGAACCCCGCGAGCATCGGTCCCGCGATCAGGAACTTCCCGAAGACGTAACCGCGCCTCGCAAGATCGTCGAAGACGGCGGCGGCGAGGAAGGCGGCGAACCCCATCCCGAGGCAGGCGAAGGGGCTCGCGACGACGGCGGGCCATCCGGCCTCGAGCGTCGCGCCGAGATGGAGCGCGGTCCATCCGGACACGAGCGCGAGGCCCGCGCCGGGCTTCGATGCGCGCACCGAGGCGATCACCCCCGCGACGAGCAGCCCCGCGTTGATCGCCTGGAAGGGAGGATGCCCGGGAACGGCGACCGCCTTCCCGAACGCGAGCGCCCCGGCGAGGGCGGCGCCGGCGGCGCCGGCGGCCCAGAGGAGGGCGAAGAGAGGGGTCGTCCGCGAGGACGAAGCGGTCACAGCGGCGGCTTCAGCGCGCGGGCGACGAGGGCCTCGTCGATGACGAGCCGGTGGCGGCCCGCCTCCTCCCGCACCTCGGCCTGGGAAAACGGATCGAACTCGAACGGCTTGATGATGCGGCCCCAAACCGCCTTGAGGGCGCGTGCGCCGATCCGGCTGGACCGGCTCGCCTCGTCGGCCACCTTGCGGACCGCCCCTTCCGTGATTTCGAGGTCGATCCCGTACTTCTTGAAGAAGCCCTGCGAGGCCTTGAAGACGCAGTCGCGGGGCTCCATGAAGATCCGGCTCAGGAGACCCGCGTGGAGGTCTTCGAGGATGATCGCGTTGTCGAAGCGGGAAAGAAACTGCGGCTGCATGCCGTAGTCGAAGAGATCCTCCTGCTTGAACCAGTGGCGGAGCGTGAAGAACTCCCGGATCTGCACCTCCCCGTTTTCGTAGACCGTCTCGGTCGGCAGCTTCACGCGGCTCGTCGGTGCCGTCACCCGCCGGTACACCTGGTCGTAGAGATTCTCGAACGCGCCGGCGCAGAGGAAGAGCATCTTTCCGGTGTCGACGTGGACCGGGACGCGCTCGAGGGTCTTGTTCCGTTTGACGGTGACGGGGTAGAGGACGTTTTCCCCTTCGATGAGGGTGAGCAGCCCCTGCTGGATGTTGATCCCGGTGACGTACGGTTTGCCGCCGACGACCGCGGAGATCTTGTCGATCTCGTCGATGCAGACGGTCGCGTGCTGCATGTAGTCGGCCAGGACCTCCGGATCGACGTCCTCCCCGAGGATCTCCTTCGCCCGCTCCTCGAGGCGGGTCATGAGCCGGTTCGGATCGACCATCCCCTCGTCGGTCGCGAACTGGTTCGCATTCATGATCACGACGACCCGGTACTTCTGGAACTCGTCGTGCTCGGCGTAGAGGCGCTCCATGGCCCGCATGACGGTCGTCTTGCCGGTGCCGGAGTTCCCGATCAGCAGGAGGTTCCCGTAGCGCTCCCCCTGGAGGTGTTTGAAGATCGCGACCGAGACGAAACGGAGGGTCTCCTCCTGGCCGATCACGTCGCGCTTGAGGAACTCGTTGATCTCGACGGGCTTCATGAAGACGGCATTGTAGCCTTTCCGCAACGCTCGCCGCGAGCACGGGAGTATTCGGTAGAATCCCGGCTCGAACCGATGCGCTGCCGCCTTCCCGCCCCCGCGTTCGCGCTCGTCGCGTGCTTCTCCGTCGTCGGCTGCGGCGGGGGGCCGGGTGCTCCGCCCGAGAAGCCCAACCTCGTCCTCGTCACCCTCGACACGGTGCGGGCCGACCGCCTCGGCTGCTACGGGCACGACGCGGCCTCCACCCCGGCGATGGACCGCCTCGCGCGGGACGGCATCGTGGCCCGCCACGCCGTGGCCGTCGCGCCTCTCACGCTCCCCTCCCACGCCTCCCTTCTCACCGGGCTCGCGCCGCCGCGCCACGGTGTCCGCGACAACGCCGACTACCGGCTCCCGCTCTCCGAGACGACGCTCGCGGAACACCTCGCGGCGCTCGGCTACCGCACGGCCGCCTCCGTCGGGGCCGCCGTACTCTCCTCGCGCCTCGGCATCGCGCAGGGGTTCGAGTCGTACGACGAACCGCGAATCGTGGAGCCGGTGCGGCCCGCCGGCGGCTGGGTCGGATTCGTCGGAATCGCCGAGCGCGACGCCAACGCGGTGACCGGCGACGCGCTCGCCGCCCTCGAGCGTGTCGCCGGAGGGCCGTTCTTTCTGTGGGTCCACTACTTCGATCCCCACGCCGACTATGCCCCCCCGGAGCCGTGGCGGAGCCGCTTCGCCGGACGGCTGTACGACGGCGAGATCGCTTACACCGACCACCACCTGAGCCGGATCCTCGACGCGCTGTCCTCGCGCGGGCTCGACGACCGCACCCTCGTCGTCGTCACGTCCGACCACGGGGAGAGCCTCGGGGAGCACGGCGAAACGACCCACGGGCTCTTCGTCTACGACGCGACGATCCGAGTTCCCTGGATCGCCCGGTTCCCCGGTGTCCTCCCCAAGGGGGGGCACTACGACGGTCTCGTGTCCGGGATCGACCTCGTCCCTTCGGTCCTTTCCCTCATGGGGCTTCCGCCCCTTCCCGGAACACAGGGAACCGACCACGCGCCGGGCCTGCGAAGCGGGACGCCGATGGCTGCCCCTCCGGCTTACGCGGAGTCGCTCCTCGGCGAACGGGCCTACGGTTGGGCCCCGTTGCGGTCGCTGCGGAGCCTCGACGAGAAGTACATCGACGCTCCCGTTCCCGAGCTCTACCGCCTCGACGACGATCCCGGAGAGATCCGGAACCTCGCGGCGGAGCGGTTCGACGACGTCCACCGCTGGGACGCGCGCCTCGACGACGTGGTCGCCGACTTCGGCGTCGCGGACGGCGAAGCGGCCCGACCGTCGACCGCCGCCGAGCGCGCGGTCCTCGAGACGCTCGGCTACGTCGGTGGATCGGCCGGAGGATCGCGCGCCGGCCCGAGGCCCGACCCGAAAGGGATGGTCGCCGCCCACGAGACCTGTCTCGAGGCGCAGGGTCTCGTCGCCCGCGGGAAGCTCGCGGAGGGAGCGGCCCTTCTCGCGCGCGTCCTCGAAGACGACCCCGCCAACCCCGCGGCGCTCTCGCTCCTCGGTTCCATCCGCTTCGCGACCGGCGAGGAGCGGGAGGGGATCGCGGCCCTCGAGGAGTCGGTGCGCCTCTCCCCCGACGTCTTCGAGAACCGGAGCAATCTCGCGAACGCCTACCACGAGTCGGCCCGTTGGGACGACGCCGTCCGCGAGTACGAGGCCGCGCTTCGCATCCGCCCCGGCGACGGCCCGACGCTCCGTTCGCTCGGCGGGGCGCTCCTCGCCCTCGGCGACGCGAGGCGCGCCGCGGAGGCGTTCCGCGCCGCGCTCGGCGCGGGGGCGTCGGAGGGTGCGGTGCGCGCCGCGCTGGGGGCGGCCCTTGCCGACGCCGGGGACCTCTCCGCCGCCGAGCGGGAGCTGCGCGCGGCCGTAGCCGCCGAGCCCGGGCGCGCCGAGGCGTGGAACAAGCTCGGGGTGGTCCTCGAGCGCTCGGGACGGGTCGGGGAGGCCGTCCCGCTCTACGACCGGGCCCTCGAGGCCGATCCTTCTCTCCCCGATGCCCTCTTCAACCGGGGGAAACACTTTCTTCGGGAGGGCCGGATCGAGGACGGATCGCGTCTGGCGGAGCGGCTCGTCGCGGAGCACCCGGAGTACGATCAGGGTTGGCTCCTCGTCGCGAATGCGAGGGCGGCGCGTGGAGACCGCGCCCTCGCGCGCGATGCGCTCTCGACTCTCCTCGGGCGGCCCGGGATCGACCCGCGCCTGCGGCGTGCGGCCGAGGACACGGTACGGAAGATCGGAGACTGACTCTCCCGGAGGTTCCATGCGAAGACCCCTCGTTCCCGCCGCGATCCTCGCGGCGCTCGTCGTCGCCGGAGGTTCGATGCCCGTGAAGGCCGATGAGACTCCCAAACCCCTCGATGCCGAGACCCTCTGGAAGCTGAAGCGGCTCGGCGCTCCCGCGATCTCACCCGACGGCCGCTTCGCGGTCGTCCCGGTCGGGACTCCCGACCTGGAGGCCGACAAGATCCGGACCGACCTTTGGCTCGTTCCGACCGCGGGGGGCGAAGCGCGGCTCCTGACGACGCACGAGTCGGCCGACTCGAATCCCGCGTGGAGCCCGGACGGGAAGTGGATCGCCTTCGAGGCGAAGCGCGGCGACGACGAGGAGGGACAGATCTACGTCCTCCCGACGGACGGCGGCGAGGCGCGCCGGGTGACCCGCGTGCCGACCGGAGCCTCCGCGCCGAAGTGGTTCCCGGATTCGAAGCGGATCGCCTTCCTTTCGCGGGTCTGGGTCGACCTGAACTCCTGGGAGGAACAAGCAAAACGGCTCGAGGAGCGGAAGTCGTCGAAGATGACCGCCCGCGTTTGGGACCGCATGCCGGTGCGGTATTGGGACCGGTGGATCGACGACCGGCAGGCGCACGTCTACACGATCCCGCTCGAAGGGGGCGATCCCACGGCGGTCACGCTGGGGACCGGGCTCGAGCTTTCGAAGGCGGAAATCGGCAGGGGCTCGTACGACATCTCCCCCGACGGGAAGGAGATCGCCTTCGTCGCCGACGTCGACCGGACGGGTGCCGACTCGAACTACGACGTGTTCGTCGTCCCCGCGACCG
This sequence comes from uncultured Acidobacteriota bacterium, assembly GCA_964383585.1. Lineage (GTDB taxonomy): Bacteria > Acidobacteriota > Polarisedimenticolia > Polarisedimenticolales > DASRJG01 > CAYLHQ01. The sequence goes on along the minus strand of CAYLHQ010000018.1, from coordinate 69,390 downwards.
GCGGGGAGGCGATCAACGTCTCCTCGGAGAACCCCGCGGACGACTCCGATCCCCTCTACAGCCCGGACGGACGGACCCTCGCCTTCCTGCGGCAGACGATCAAGGGGTTTTACGCGGATCGCACGCGGCTCGTCCTGCGGGACCGGCAGTCCGGCACGAACCGGGTCGTCACCGAGGGCTGGGACCGCTCGGTGCAGGGGCTCGTCTGGGCGCCCGACGGGAAGAGCCTCTACGGGGCGATCGACGACGCGGCGCACGAGCGCGTGTATCGGATCGACGCCGAGACCCGAACGCCGAGGGCGATCACCGGCGAGCGCAGCTTTTCCTCCCTCGCCCTGTCGGCGGACGGGAAGACCCTCGTCGCGCTCCGACAGTCGTTCGCGGAGCCGCCGACACTCGTGCGGATCGACACGGCGTCGGGCGAATCGACGAAGATCTCGAATTTCAACGACGACGTGCTCGCGGGAGTCTCGCTCGGGGCGTACGAGAGCGTGACCTATACCGGCGCCCGCGGCGAGCCGATCCAGATGTGGATCGTCTACCCTCCCGGCTTCGACCCGAAGAAGAAATGGCCGCTCTACATGCTCCTCCACGGCGGACCGCACAACGGGATCACGGATTCGTGGCACCTCCGTTGGAACGCGCAGATCTTCGCGGGTTGGGGATACGTGGCGGCCTGGCACAACTTCCACGGGTCGAGCGGGTTCGGCCAGGCGTTCGCCGACTCGATCAACCCCGACTGGGCGTCCCTCCCTTACGAAGACACGATCCGGGCGGTGGAGTGGCTCGCGGCGAAGCCGTGGATCGACCGCGACCGGATGGGTGCGGCGGGGGCGTCGTACGGAGGGTATCTCGGCTCCCTGATCCTCGGCCGGCCGCATCCGTTCAAGACCTTGATCATCCATGCCGCGGTCTACAACGCGTACACGCAGTACGCGGCGGACTACGGCGGGCAGAAGCGACGCTTCGGCGAGTTCTGGGAGAAGCCGGAGCAGTTCACCTCGATCTCGCCGCACCTGCAGGCAGGGAACTTCGCGACACCGGCGCTCGTCATCCACGGCGAGAAGGACTACCGCGTCCCGATCAACCACGGCCTCGAACTGTTCCAGACCCTCCAGAACAGGGGGATTCGGAGTCGTCTCGTGTACTACCCCGACGAGAACCACTGGATCCTGCGCGGGAAGAACTCCCTCTTCTGGTACGACGAGTGCCGGACGTGGATGTCCGAGTTCGTGAAGGAGGGGGGAAAATAGGGGACAGGTTACTTATTTGTCGCAACTGCAACAGGAAGAACCTGTCCTCGTTGCCGCACGGCAATCGAGATCGTTCGTGGCGTTGGCGCCCGGGAGGGGGCAGGTCTTAGCATCCGCTCCGTCCCGAGCCTCGGATGGGTGATGCGGTGCCACGGGTCGCTCGAGTTGCCATCCACGACTGCCCCTACCACGTCACACACAAAGGGAATCGCGGTCAAGACGTCTTTTTCTCCGATCGGGACCGACGCCTCTATCGAGACGTGATCGCGGAGTACGCCCTCCGACACGAACTGCGAATCTGGGCGTATTGCTTCATGACCAACCACGTGCATCTCATCGTGAGCGGACGCCGTGCGGACTCGCTCGCCCGGGCGATCGGTCTGGCGCACCGCGTCTACGCCCGCCGGTTCAATCGTGAGCATGGGTGGACCGGACACCTCTGGGGAAACCGCTTCTTCTCCGCCCCACTCGACGACACCCACCTGTGGGCCGCCGCGCGGTACGTGGAACTGAACCCCGTTCGCGCGGGCCTGATCCACGATCCCCTCGCCTACCGTTGGTCCAGCGCCCGCGCCCACGCGAGGCTCACCGACGACCGACTCCTCGCCGCGGACCGACCGTTTCCCGGCCACGTCACCGACTGGCGCGAATGGCTTCTCTCCGGACTGGACGACGAGAAGGCCACCTCGATTCGCCGGGCGACGCGAACGGGACGGCCCTGCGGGAGCCGCGAGTTCACCGACCGCATGGAGCAACTTCTCGCGCGGCGGCTTTCGCCGCGGAAGAGAGGGCGGCGGGGGCGGAGGTTGGAGGCGGTCTCCGCGAGGATCCGAGGGGATCGAACCGGCGCGGCCGGTGCGGACCGCGCCGATCCGAGAAACCGTATTGAGTAACCTGTCCCCGTACTAAAAATTGATGACGAGGGACGTGGTGAAGATCGTGTCGAGTTCGTCGAGCTCGTAGAGGGCGACCGTTGGACCGCCCGGATCGGGATTCACGATGGCAACCTCCTCGAAGGCGGGCTGATTGCGGTACTTCCAGAGGAGGCTCGCCTTGAGGGCCAGGGCCCGGTTGAGGGCAACCGAGAGCGAGTTGAGCATGTCGCCTCGCCAGTCGTCGGACGCGTCGAAGTTGTAGTAGAAGTCGGTCACGTTCTGATACTCGGCATTCGCGGTGAACTTCCAGAAGAAATCGGATCCGAGCCGCGCGCCCGCAAAGCGATCGGAGAACGGCTCTCCCGTGAGAGGATCGCGCGCGACGTCCGTCTGATCGGTGTAGGTCACCGCGTAGTACGTCTTCCACTTCATCACGTCGGTCGCGACCCACTGATTCCCGGCGCCCGCCTCTCCGATGTACCGATCCTCGATCCCCGCGAAGCGGTCGCGGTCCCATCCCGCGCCGACGTACCAGAAGAAGCGATCGCGGATCTTCCGTTCGAAACGGCCGTTCAGGAAGTAGTTCTCGGCGGTCTTCTCCGTGACTTCGTCGGTCACGATGGTGACGCCGCCCGGATCGACAATGGCCGTGCGCGAGAACTTCGTGCTTTCGACCTTCAACGCGCCCGCCTTCACCGTCAGGGTGTTCTTGTCCCACACGCGCTCGAAGTCGTTCTTGAACCCAAGGGTGCTCGACTCCGAGTTCCCCGAGGTGAGGACGTACGCGAGTTCGGCTTTGTTCGTCCAGGTCTTCGAAGGAGGCGCGTCCTCCGCCCGGAGGACGCCGCCGATCGCGAACACCGACGCGAGAACCGCGAACAGTGTCTTCCCCATCCGCCCCACCCTCACGCTTTCTTCGTGATCCGCATCCCGTAGAAAGAGCGGTGGACGAAGAAGATGGAAACGGCGAAAAACGCCGCGGCGAGAAGGTGCGTGAGCACGTTGTTCCCCTGCTGGTAGGACACGCTGACCGCCAATTCGACGGCGAGGAGGCCGAAGAGAGTCGTGAACTTGATGACCGGATTCATCGCCACCGACGAGGTATCCTTGAATGGGTCGCCGACCGTGTCGCCCACGACGGTGGCCGCGTGAAGATCGGTTCCCTTCTCCTTGAAATCGACTTCGACGACCTTCTTCGCGTTGTCCCACGCGCCGCCCGCGTTCGCCATGAAGATCGCTTGATAGAGGCCGAACAGGGCGATCGAGATCAGATAGCCGATGAAATAGAACGGCTCGAAGAAAGCGAACGCGAGGGTTCCGAAGAAGACGCTGAGGAAGATGTTGAACATCCCCTTCTGGGCGTAAATCGTGCAGATCTCGACGACTCTCTTCGAGTCTTCGACGGAGGCCTTGGTCGTCCCTTCGAGTTTGATGTTCGCCTTGATGAACTCGACGGCGCGGTACGCGCCCGTCGTCACCGCTTGCGTCGAGGCGCCGGTGAACCAGTAGATCATCGCCCCACCGGTGATCAATCCGAGCAGGAACGGAGGGTGGAGGAGCGAGAGCTTGTCGAGATTCTCGGTGAGACCGTGCGTCAACGCGACGATGATCGAGAAGATCATCGTGGTGGCGCCGACGACCGCGGTGCCGATGAGCACGGGCTTCGCCGTGGCCTTGAACGTGTTGCCGGCCCCGTCGTTGTCTTCGAGATTGTGCTTCGCCTTCTCGAAGTTCACGTCGACGCCGTAGTTCCGCTTGATGTCCTCCTTGATGCCCGGAATCTGCTCGATCGTCGACAACTCGTATACGGACTGGGCGTTATCGGTGACCGGTCCGTAGGAATCCACCGCGATCGTCACGGGTCCCATCCCGAGGAAGCCGAAGGCCACGAGCCCGAAGGCGAACACGGCCGGTGCGATCATCCCGACGTCGGTCAGGCCCATCGTGCTGACCCAATAGGCGATCCCCATCAGGGAGAGGATGGCGAGGCCGATCCAGAAGGCGCTGAAATTCCCCGCCACGAATCCGGAGAGGATGTTGAGGGAGGCGCCTCCCTCCCGGGAGGAGGTGACCACCTCGCGCACGTGGCCGGAATCGGTGGAGGTGAACACCTTGACGAGCTCCGGAATGATCGCTCCGGCGAGCGTGCCGCAGGTGATCACGGTGGCGAGCTTCCACCACAGGCTCCCGTCGCCGAGTTCGGGGATCAGCATCCACGAGGCGATGTAGGTGAGCGCGACGGATACGAACGAGGTGAGCCACACGAGCCGCGTGAGGGGCGCCTCGAAATTCATCGAGTCGGCCTTCGCGTACTGCGCCTTCGAGAGGGCTTCGTTGATCAGGTACGACGCGCCGGACGCGACCACCATCACGATGCGCATCATGAAGATCCAGACCAGGAGTTGGACCTGGACGATCGGACTCGTCACCGCGAGCACGATGAAGGAGATCAGCGCCACACCCGTGACGCCGTACGTCTCGAAACCGTCCGCCGAGGGGCCGACCGAATCGCCCGCGTTGTCCCCGGTGCAGTCGGCGATGACGCCCGGATTCCGCGCGTCGTCCTCCTTGATCTTGAAGATGATCTTCATCAGGTCGGCGCCGATGTCGGCGATCTTGGTGAAGATGCCGCCGGCGATCCGGAGCGCGGCGGCGCCGAGCGATTCGCCGATCGCGAAGCCGATGAAACACGGACCCGCGTAATCCAGGGGAACGAACAGCAGGATGAAGAGCATGATCACGAGTTCGACGCTGATCAAGAGCATCCCGATGGACATGCCGGCCTTGAGCGGAATGGCGTGGCACGGGTAGGGCTTCCCGCCGAGGCTCGCGAAGGCGGTCCGCGAGTTCGCGAAGGTGTTCACGCGGATGCCGAACCACGCCACGCCGTACGACCCGGCGATTCCGATCAGACTGAACAGGAGGATGATCGCCACCTTGACGAGTGGGAACTGGAGCAGGACACCGAAGTAGAACGCGATGATGATCCCGATGAAGACCTCCAGGATCAGGAGGAACTTCCCCTGCTGGAGCAGATAGGTCTTGCACGTCTCGTAGATGAGCTCCGAGATCTCGCGCATCGAGGCGTGGACGGGGAGGTTCTTGAGCTGAACGTAGATCACCATACCGAACGCGAGACCGAGGCCGCAGACGACGAGCCCTCCGAGGAGAAGGGTGTGGCCGTCGATGCCGAGGAAGTCGACCTGGCTCACGTCCGGGAGCACGATGTTCGCCTCGCCGCCGGGCTTGTGCGCGGGCGCTCCCGCCTCGGCCGCCGCGGTCATCGGGGCGACGAGCAGCGGCGCCGCCACGAGCAGCGCCAGAGCGAGTGCGCGAAGGGCCCCCCGCCTCGCGCCGCCCCGGATTCCATCCTGGAGCGTCATGACCACCTCTCCTCAGGGCCCGACCGGAGGAGGGAACGTCCCTCCCCGCTTCGCCGGGGAACCGAATCGAATGGGGTTGGCCGCCCGCGGAACCGCGAACGCTTCAGCACCCTGTCCCGTGTTCTCGCGTCAACCGGCACGAAAACCCGAGGGTTATAGCAGGGTTCTCGGACGAAGTCGAAGGGGGGGCTCCCCTTCGGGCCGTCGTGCCAAACTGGTGCCCATGCGGATCAAGATTTGCGGCATCGCCTGCGAGGAGGACGTGCGCGCCCTCGTTCCCGCGTCGCCGGACTACGCGGGGTTCCTGGTGGGCCTCGATTACCCCGCCGACGACGCGGTCTCCCCGGAGGAGGCCCGGCGGCTCGCGGCGCTCCTCCCGCGATCGATCGTCCCCGTTCTCGTCACCCACCGAGCCGAGGTTGGAGCAGTCCTCGACCTGGCCGGCACCTGCGGATTCTCCACGATCCAGCTCCATGGAGCCTTTCCCCTCGACCGGATCCCCGAGCTCCGCCGCGCGGTCCCGGGGGCTTCGATCTGGCGCGTCGTCCACGTGGAGGGGGCGGGAGCGGTGTCGCGCGCCGCCGAAGTCGCCCGCGTCGCCGATGCGGTTCTCCTCGACACGCGGACTGCATCCCGCATCGGCGGGACCGGACAGGTTCACGACTGGGCGATCAGCGCCGAAATCGTGAGGAGCTGCGGGAAGCCGGTCGTCCTTGCGGGGGGACTGACCCCGAAGAACGTGGCCGATGCCGTGCGGACCGTCCGGCCGTGGGCCGTCGATGTGAATTCGGGGGTGGAGGACGCCCAGGGACGGAAGGATCGGAAGCGATTGGGGACATTCCTCTTTAGTTTTCATTTCTTACATCCCAAATTGGATGTAAGAAATGAAAACTAAAGAGGAATGTCCCCAATGAATGTTCCCTATTTTTTCAGGATCATCCAAAAGAACCGAAAACAGAAGAAGCACACGACCGCCCAGGTCGCCGCGAGCATCAGCCACGCCGGTCCGGTCATGCCGACTCCTCCCGCGCCTTCCGCCTCCAGGTAAGCCAGACCAGAAACGCGATTCCCAGGAAGACCGCCGTCAGCAGCAGACGAGTCGCGTCCTGGACCAACATCGGGGTCGCATTGCCGGACTCGTCGAACCAGCTCCCGTCGACGCCAACGTGCAGGACCTTTCCGATCACGCTGTCGGGAGCGAGCGGCCATCCGCGTCCGTCGACGAGCGCCGTGACGGCCGCCGACCATTCGCCCGCGGGCTTCATCATCGCGGCCACGAAGATGAGGAGGAGGAACGCGGGCGTCACCCAGCGGATGACGAAGCGGAAGACGCGCGGGACCTCCATGTCGGCCCCGCGCGTGATTTCCTCCCAGCCCCGGTCGATGCCGAAGATCCAGGCGAAGAGGAACGCCTCGAGGAGGGCGAAGACCACGAGCGAGAAGGTCCCGGTCCAGAAGTCGAACTCGTCGAAGGCCCCGCCCGGATAGAGCCACACGCAGAAGAAGCCGAGCGCGAGTACGACCGCTCCGAACGCGTAAGCCGCCTTCTTGCGGGGCCATCCCCTCTCGTCCTCGAGGAACGCGATCACCGGCTGCCCCATCGCGAGCGACGACGTGATCCCGGCGAAGAAGAGGAGGCCGAACCACATCGCTCCCGCCACCGGAGCGAACCAACCCCAGTTGTTGAACAGCGTCGGAAGGGTCAAAAACCCAAGGCTGAACCCGCTCCCGCCCGCGGTGGCCTGCTGCACGGCGGCGAGACCGAGGTAGGCGGTCGCGATCGGGATCAGGACCGAGCCGCCGAGCACGACCTCGACGAACTCGTTCATCCAGCCAGCCGACGCCGCGTTGAGGGCGATGTCGTCCCTCTCGCGCAGGTACGCGGCGTAGCAGTGGATCGAGCCCATCCCGACCGAGAGGGTGAAGAAGATCTGCCCCGCTGCGGCGAGCCACGTGCTCGGGTTCGCGAGCCCCGACAGGTCCGGGTTCCAGACGAAGTTGAGCCCTTCGAGAGAGTCCTGGACGATCTTCGGGTCCGAGCCCCCCGGGCCGGGCAGGGTGAGTCCGCGCACGGCGAGCACGATCCCGAAGAAGATCAGGAGAGGAACTCCGATCTTGGCGGCGAGCTCGATCCCCTTGGCGATCCCGCGCGAGAGGATCCAGACGTTGAGGCCGAGGGTCAGGAGGAACCAGAACGCCGCCTGTATCGGCACGGCAAAGAGCGAGCCCTCTCGCTGACCGAGGTATTCCGGGAAGAACGTCGTCGCCGGAACGTCCCGGAACGTCCCGACGATCGAATGGTAGACGTACGCGAGCGTCCATGACTCGATGTAGCAGTAGTAGGCTGCGACGGTCGTCGTGGTGAAGATCCCGAAGACGCCGACGTACTTGAGCCAGCGCTGTCTCCCCATCCGGGCGAACATCCCGGGGGCCGAGTGATGGCCGAACTGCCCGCCGTGCCGCCCGATTGCCCACTCGATCCAGAGGAGGGGGATCCCCATGAGCACGAACGAGACCAGGTAGGGGATCAGGAAGGAGCCGCCGCCGTTGGCGGCGGCCTGCGCGGGGAACCTCAGGAAGTTTCCGAGGCCGACCGCGTTCCCGGCCATGGCCAGCACGAGGCCGACCCGCGTTCCCCAACGCTCCTTTTCGCCCATCGAGGAGGCCGCTCCCTCCCGGCCGGCGTGGAGGCTAACACAGGCGCGGCCGGGAGGAAACCGAAGAGGGAGGCTACAGACCCATCGCGATCCGCTCGTCGGTCACGATTCCGAGCTTCAGGTCCTCGCCCGCGGCAGCGCGGCAGACGTCGACGATCCGCATCACGCCTTCGTAGTTGAGCTTTTCCTGGGCCGCGAGAAACAGGACCTTGTCCATCGAGCGGCGCTTCTCGAAGATCTCCCGCATCTTGTTCCCGAGATCCTCCGCCCGCACGGTCTCCTTGTTGATCAGGACCGTGCACCCGGGGGGAAGACCCGGAAGCGTCAGCGGTTGCTCGATGTTGCAGGTGTTGACGTTGACCGCGAGGATCACCTGCTTGTTCTTGTCGTCCGGCGGCGGCGGGGTGGCCGACTTGTCCTCGCGCGGGATCATGATCTCGTAGCCCATCTGGGCCATCGGGGCCACGACCATGAAGACGACCAAGAGCACGAGGAGGACGTCGATCAACGGCGTGACGTTGATGTCCGACTTCAGCCCCCCGCGATCGCCCAGCGATACACCCATCGCGAACTCCTAACCGCCCTGTCGCTTTTCCGCGATCAGGCCGACCTGCTCGAAGCCGGCGTCTTTCACGATCTGCATGGCCTTCTTGACCTCGCCGTACGGGAGGCGGGCGTCTCCCTTGATGACGACCGGCGACGTGCTGTTGCGGGCGTACTCCTCGGCCATGCGCGCCTTGAGCCCATCCTCCGTCATGCGGCTCGAGTCCTTCCCGATGGAGTAGGTCTTGTCCACCGTGACGGCGATCAGGATCTGCGCCTTGTCCTCGGGCTTCTGCGGAGGATCCGTGGTGACGGGCAGCTTCACGGCGGGGCCCGTTTGGAGCATCGGGGTGACCACCATGAAGATGATGAGGAGAACCAGCATCACGTCCACGAGGGGCGTGACGTTGATCTCCGCGTTCGGCTTCCCGGCTTCAACGACCCGCATGGGAGGCTTCGTGCTTCTTGAGGAAGAAGTCCATGAGCTCGGCCGACGAGTTCGTCATTTCGATGATGAACCGCTCGTGCCGCGTCGTGAAGTAGTTGTACGCCATGATCGCGGGGACGGCGACGCCGATGCCGAGCGCCGTCGCGTAAAGCGCCTCGGCGATCGCGCCCGACACGGCGGAGATGTTGCCCGCGCCGGCCGTCGAGATCGTACCGAACGCCGCGATGATCCCCAAGACCGTTCCGAACAGACCGACGAAGGCCGCCGCCGATCCGATCGTGGCGAGGCCCGAGAGCCCCTTCTTCATCTCCGCCGAGGTCAGCGCCACGGAACGCTCGAGCGAGCGCCCGACGGCCGCGACGAGGTCGTGGCTGTCTTTGAAGTCCTTCTCGTCGTTCTGGTACTCCATGAGCCCCGCGACGACCACCTTGGCGAGGTGGCTGTTCTTGTACTTACGGGTCACGGTCACCGCGTCGTCGAGCCGGTTCTCCTTGAGGCACTTGACGAACTCGGGAAGGAACGCGAGCGACTCGTTCCTGGCCCTGCGATACGCCCGCCAACGGTCGAACATCACCGCGAGCGAGTAGACCGACATGACGACCAGCACCAACCAGGCGAACTTGCCGACCGGAGAGGCGGCCTGGAAGGCTTCGAAAATACTATGTTCCATCTCGTGGCTCCTTGAAGCGCCCGCGCTTCCCGAAAACTATCTCAGCCGGAAGTCGACCCGGATCGTGTAATAGATCGCGACGGGCCGACCGTTCTGGATCGCCGGCTTGTACTTCCACTGTTTCACGGCTGCGATCGCCGAATCGTTGAACATCGGATTGGTGGAGTTGAGCACCGTCACCTCGCCGATGTCCCCTGCGGTGGTGACGACGGCCTGCAGGATGACCTTCCCCTCGATCCGCGCGCGGCGCGCGACGTCGGGATAGGCCGGCTCCACCTTCTTGATCAGGACGGGGAGGACGACGTCGGCAGTCGGCAGGATGGGGGTGTCGTCGCCCGTACCCCCGAGCACGCCGCCCACGACACCGCCCACGACGCCGCCCACGACGCCGCCGGGCACGCCTCCCGGCACGCCTCCGGGCACGCCACCCTCGACCCCGAAGTCTTCCTCACCCTCGTACTCGATTTCCGCGACCTCCTCCGGAACCTCGGTCGGCTGGACGATCTCCTCGGGGTCCCGGGGAACGATCTCCTCGACCTTCTTCTCCTGCTTCGCTCCCCCGGAAGGAGGGGGAGGAGGAGGAGGAGGGGGAGGAGGAGGAGGAGGAGGCGCGGCCCCGAAGAACGCGATCATCACGTCCGGGTCCTCCACCGCCTTCACGACGAGAATCGATCCGGCCGCGATGACGCCGAGCACGACCACGTGAATGACCAACGCGATGGGGAACGCCCACGGGTTCTTCTCACCCCCGCCCTTCCGGCTCTCCAGCATGCTGTCGAACATCGGCTTCCTCGCTTCGCTTCGAGAGGAGGTCAGGCGGCAGCCTTGGGAGCCGCGGCTCCGGGCTGCGGGTTTTGCTTGTTGCGCACCTCGAGCGCCTTCTTGAGGAACTCCTCGGCCTTCAGGTAGGCCTCCTGGGCCTCGGCGTTCTTCCCCTCTGCGACCAGTTGCTTCATTCTCTCGCGGTAAAGGAGATTCGTGTACGACAGCGCGTCGAAGTACTCTGGATCGAGCTCTCTGGCCTTCTCGAGCGCCTGCATCCCCTTCTCGATCAGCGCGTTTCGCTCCTCGTTCGAGACCATCACCCCGCCCTTGTAGGAGCGTTCCCAACAGACCACGCCGATCGTGTACCAGGCCTCCTTGTTGTCGGGCTGGAGGGCCACGCGCTTGTCCAGGTACTCGAGGCCCTTGGTGACGTCCCCGGTCTTGAGGACGAGATCCGCGATGCGGGCGATCAGGTTCGCGTCCTGCGGATTCGCGCGGTGCTTGGCCTCGAGGTACTCGATCGCCTTCGCGTTGTTCTCGGAGCTCGTGAGCATGCTCAGGTAGTAGCTCTCGATCTTGGCATGCTCCTCCTCGCTCGGCGCCTCGAGCTCGAGGAGCTTTTCGAGCTGCGCGATGCCGTTCTTGGAGTACTTGACGTCCTTCTCGTGCGTCGAGCCGGGGCGATAGAGGGCGACGTAGGACATCGCGATCAGGTAGTTCGCCATCCAGTTGTCGGGGTCGTACGCGAGGATCTTCTTGTACTCCTCGATCGCCTCTTCGTACTTTTGGGCGGTGTAGAGCTCGTTCCCCGCGTTGAGGGTCAGGCGGGTCCGGACCTCGCTGCACCCGGTCGCCAGGACGGCGGTTGCGGTGACGAGCGCCACGACGGCGATGAACCCAGGTCGTCTCATGCCCTCTCCTGCCGGGACCGGATCATTCCGGCCCCGAGCGACCGGCGCCACCCGGGACCGAGGACGGGTGCTGCATCGTGTCCGCACGGGGAACCGGGGGGCGCGGCACACGAAACCGCCCCCGGTTTTCGCGCCGCACCGTCCTCGCCGGTAGTTTCCGACAATCGCGTTTCGACCCCGCCGTCGCTGGCCATTCCTACAATAACCATGAGCGGCGACGCCGCATGGTAGCCCAATCGTCCGGCGGGGGCCAATACCTTGCAAGAGCGGAGTTTCCGCCCGGCGAGGGGCCTCAGCGAAGGGGGGCGATCGGCCAGAAGCGGGGGATCAGGGCCATGGCCACGAGGAAGGCGAGAAGCGTGAGCGGCCCTCCGACCCGCGCGAAGTCGTAGAAACGGTACCGGCCCGTCCCATACACCAGCAGGCACGCCGGCTCGAAGGGGGTCAAGAACGAGCAGGAAGCGCCGAGGCCGGTCGCGACCGCGAACGGGCGCGGGTCGAGCCCCATCGAGCGCGCCGCGGTGACCGCGATCGGGAGGACGAGCAGGGCCGCGGCCGCGTTGTTGAGCGGCTGGGTCAGGAGGACGGTCAGCAGGAAAAACACCGCGAGGAGGGCCGCAGGGCCGGCGGGACTCGCCCACTCGACCAGGCGGTCGGCGATCATGCGCGCCGCGCCCGAGTCCTCCATGCCCATGCCCAGCGCGATCATCCCCGCAAGCATGATCAAGAAGCGGATGTTGAGGTAGGCCGCAGCCTCCTCGACCGTCAAGCAGCGTGTCGAGAGCACGAGAGCGCCCCCCGCGAGAAACGCGGTCGGCGCGTCGAGCCACCCGAACGTCGAGCAGAGGATCGCCGCCCCGAAGAAAAGGATCGCTCCGAGTGCGCGGCGGCCGTGGTGCCGAGGAAGGGGCGCGTCCTCGACGATCAGCATGTTCGGCTCGTTCGCCAGGCCGCGGACCATCTCCTCCCGGCCGTAAAGGAGGAGGACGTCCCCCTGCCGGAGCGGGATCTTGCCAACCTTCTCGAGGAGCGCTTCCCCGCTCCGGTGGATCGCGAGGACGCTCAGCCGGAACCGGCGCCGGAAGTCGGTCTGCTTGAGCGACCGCCCGACCAGCAGCGAGTTGTAAGAGACCGTCGCTTCGAAGATCCGTGCCCGCCCTCCTCCGAGGTCTTCCTCGGCGGGATCGGCGAGCGACTTGACCGAGACCCCTTCTTCCTTGGCGAGCCGCGTGATCGCCGAAGACTGCCCCTCGACCAGGAGGAGGTCCCCCGCCTCGAGGACCTCCCGGCCATCCGGAGCGTCGATCCTCGCGTCCCCCCTGTGGATGGCGAGCACGTTCACGCCGAAAAGGGAGGCGAGGTCGGCCTCCGCGAGGCTCCGGCCCGCGAGGGGGGACCCCTGCCGGACCAGGAGTTCGAACAGGAATCCCCGGACCCCGTAGGCGTCGAGGGCCGCTTCCTCGGCCGGAAGACGCAGGATCGCCGGGGCGACCCACAGGAGATAGCCGACCCCGACCACGGCCACCGCGATCCCGACCGGCGCCAACTCGAACAGCGACAGCTGCTCGAGGCCGAACTGCTCCATCGCCCCGGACACCGCGACGTTGGTCGAGGTCCCGATCAGGGTGCACATCCCTCCGGTCATCGAAGCGAAGGCGACCGCCATCAGGTACTTCCCGCGATGGACCCGGAAGCGGCGCGCCATCCCTTCGGCGACGGGGATGAACATCGCGGTGGCCGCGACGTTGTTGATGAACGCCGAGACGACGTTGACCAATGTGTAGAGAAAGGCCGCCGCCTTCGCCTCGCTCCGGCCCGCCGCAATCTGGATCCGTTTGGAGATCGCCCGCGCCGCCCCGTTGTGGACGACGGCCCCGGTCAGCAACATGACGCCGGCGATCATGACGATCGACGAGTTGGCGAAGCCGAGGAACGCCTTCTCGGGGCCGAGCACCCCCGTCGCGACGAGGGCTGCGATCAGAAGAAGGGAGAAGACGTCGATCGGAAGCCACTCCCGGGAGAAGTTGACCAGGGCGAGCACGAGGAGGATCAGGACGACCGTCGCAGCCACGTGCCACCCTCCCAACCCGGAATGGCGGAGAAAGATACGCCAATTCGGGCGCGATTGACGCCGGAGGGCGTGGTTCCTATCCTCCGCCGGGCTCGAGGGCGCGATTCGTGACGGAACGTTCCGGCCGGAATCCCGGGGGCTTCAGGGCGCGGGTCGCGGCCGTGGTGGCCCTGCAATCCTTCGCTTCCGGACTTCCCCTCGGGCTGATCCTGTTCGCGATCCCCGACTGGCTGCGTTCGATCGGCGTCGACATCCGGGTGATCGGCCTGATCACCCTCGCGCAGGCCCCTTGGTCGTTCAAGGTCCTCTGGGCTCCCCTGATGGACCGCTTCGCCCCGGCCGGGATGGGACGGCGGCGGGGGTGGATCGCGCTCGCCCAGGCGGCGCTCTTCGGCCTGACCCTCGCCCTCGCGGGGGTCGGAGCCCACCCGGAGTCCCCCTGGGTCGTGGGGGCGCTCGCCCTCTCGATCGCCCTGGCCTCGGCGACGCAGGACATCGCGATCGACGCCTACGCCGTCGACGTCCTGCGGAAGGAGGAGCAGGGGGTCGCGGTGGGCGCGCGGACCGCCCTCTACCGCGCCGCGATGCTGATCGCCGGCACCTTCGCGATCTGGCTCGCGGGGTCGTGGGGCTGGCCTGCCGTCCTGACCGGGCTCGCGTTCCTCTATCTTCCGCTGCTCGTGATCACCCGCCTCTCCCCGGAGCCGGAGGAGTCCGTGATCGCGCCGAAGACCCTCCGCGAGGCGGTCTGGCTTCCCTTCCTCGGGATGCTCTCGCGGCATCGGGCCCTCGAGATCCTCGCCTTCGTCGTCTTCTACAAGCTCGCGGACAACCTGGCGGGGGCGCTCGTGAGCCCCTTCCTCGTCGACATGGGGTACGACCCTGTCGACCGGGGGTTCTGGCGCGGGAACATCTCGACCGCGGCGATCGTCGTGGGGACGATGGCGGGAGGGGCGCTGACCGACGTCCTCGGACTCGGCCGCTCGCTGTGGATCTTCGGGCTCCTCCAGATCCTGTCGAACGTCGGCTACGTGTTCGTCGCGGGCTCGCCGCCGAACCGGCCTCTCCTCTTCGGCGCCGTCGGGTTCGAGGCGTTCACGACGGGACTCGGGACGGGGGCGTTTTTCGTCTTCCTCCTTCGCCTGACGCAGAAGCGGTTCTCGGCGACGCAGTACGCGCTCTTTTCGAGCCTCTTCGGAATCCCGCGGATCGTCGCGGGGCCGATCTGCGGGTTCCTGGTCGACGCGCTCGGGTGGAAGACCTTCTTCTGGCTCACGATCGCGAGCGGGATCCCCGGGCTCGTCTTTCTCGCCCGCTTCGTTCCCTGGGGGGTGAGGGAGCCGGAGATCGAGGTCGAGGAGCGAGAGCCCCCGAAGCCCCTCACCCGCGCCGGCTACGTAAGACGCGCCGCGATCGGAGGGGTGTCGGGCATGGCGCTCGCCGCCCTGTCCCTCGCGACGCTCGAAGGGTTGAAGGCCGTGCGCGCGGGGAACGGGTTCGACCTTCTGCCCGGGCTCGCGAGTCTGGTGGCACCGTCGTCCGGGTCCGAGTGGATCGCGAGTGCCGGTGTGCTCGCCTTCGGCCTGTTCGGCGCCCTCCTCGCGGCCGCGAAAAAATAAGGGACAGGTTACTCAATACGGCGGAACGTATTGAGTAACCTGTCCCGGATTTCTCGTTCCGCCGTATTGAGTAACCCGTCCCTTATGTGTAGATCTCCATGATCCTCGCGAGGAGGGCCAGGGCGTCTTCCTTTTTCCTCTGAAACGCGTTCCTCCCCATGATCGAACCGAACCCGCCGCCGTCGCGGATTGCCTTCGCCTCCTCGAGGAGCTGCGCGTCCGAGGTTTTAGCCCCTCCCGAGAAGATCACGATCCTCTTCCCGTTGAACGACGACTGCACCACGTGCGCCACGCGCTCGGTCAGCGTCCCGATCGGAATCTTCTCCGACTCGTAGACCTTCCGCGCCGCCTCCTGTTCGAGGTGCTCGGTCGGGAGCTTCACCTTCACGACGTCGGCCCCCAACTGACAGGCGATCTGCGCCGCATACGCGCACACGTCGATCCCGGTCTCGCCCGCCTTCGAGAGATGCTCCCCGCGCGGGTACGACCAGATCACCGCGGCGAGTCCGTGCTCGTGGGCCTGCTCGATCAACTCGCGCACCTGCTCGTACATCTGCCCGTTGAGCGCGGAACCCGGGTAGATCGTGTAGCCGATCGCCACGCAACCGAGGCGGAGCGCCTCGTGAACGCTCGAGGTTTGGACCGAACGCGGGTTCTTCTCGTCGTGGAGCACCTCGTGGTTGTTGAGCTTGAGGATCAGCGGGACCTCCCCCGCGAAGGTCGCCGCCCCCGCGCGCAGGAATCCGACGGGAGCCGCGTAGGCGTTGCACCCCGCCTCGACCGCCAGCGAGAAGTGGTAGTGCGGGTCGTATCCGGGCGGGTTCGGCGCGAACGAGCGTGCGGGACCGTGCTCGAACCCCTGATCGACGGGCAGGATCACCATCCGGCCGGTTCCGGCAAGCGTGCCGTGGTTGAGCATCCGGGCCAGGTTGGTCCGGACGCCGGGGTTTTCGCTTTCGTAGCACGAGAGGATCTGGCGGACTCGCTCGGTCATCGACACACCTCCGATGGGGCCGGGCATGGTGTCCCACCGCGGCCCGGGGCCGCAAGATGCGGCCCCGGCCTCACGGAAGTGCTCGGCGCTCGGTCAGGGGATGCAGCCGGGGATGTCCTGGCAAACCGGGCACTTCTCCCCCTTGACCTTCACGAGCTCCTGGCACGGCCCGCAGGCAATGAGCGGACAGGGGGTCGGGCCCTTGGCCTCGGCCGGCGCGAAGAGGGCGACGAGACCGAGGACGAACGCGAGCGCGAGACCTGCGGCGAACCAACGCTTCATGACGGATCCTCCTTCCTGGAAAGAGATTGCCGAAATCTACGCCGGTTGCCCCTCTCGAGGCAACGGTGCGAAGGTGGAGGGGGAGGTGGAGGATGGCGGGGGACCGACACGACCTGCCGGTGACCGGGATGCACTGCGCCGCTTGCGTGGCGAGCGTCGAGAAGGCCCTCCGGGCCGCGCCCGGGGTCGTCTCGGCGGCGGTCAACCTGGCGACCGAACGCGCGACGTTCGTCCTCGACCCCGCCCGGGGATCCCTCGACACCGTGGCCCGGGCCGTCCGGGAGGCGGGATACGGTCTGGTCGTCCCGGCGGCGGACGGATCGATCGAGGACGTCGAGGCTGCCGCACGACGCGTCGAGAGCGCCGACGCGAATCGCCGGCTCGCCGTCGCGGCTCTGTTCGGAATCCCCGTGCTCGGGATCGGCATGAGCCACGGCGCGTTCCCCTTTCCCGGCGAGCGATGGATCCAGTTGGCGCTGACCTTCCCGGTCGTCCTCTACGCGGGCGCCGGTTACTACCTGCGGGCGTGGGCCGCGACCCGCCGCGGGACCGCCGACATGAACACCCTGGTCGCGATCGGAACGGGAGCCGCGTTTCTCTACTCGCTCGTCGCGACCGCCGCCCCCGCGCTCGTCACCTCCGGATTCCACCCGGCCCACCGCGCGCCTCCGGTCTACTACGAGGCCGCCGCCGGCATCCTGCTGCTCGTTCTCGTCGGGAAGTTCCTCGAAACCCGCGCCCGCACGCAGACTTCCACCGCCCTCCGCAAGCTCGCGAAACTCCAGGTCAAAGGGGCGCGGGTCGTCCGCGACGGCGCCGAGGTCGAAATACCCCTCGACGCGGTCGCCGTCGGAGACGTGATCGCGGTGCGACCCGGCGAGACGATTCCGCTCGACGGGGAGGTCGTCGACGGCTCCTCGGCCGTCGACGAGTCGATGCTCACCGGGGAGAGCCTCCCGGTCGCGAAGGGTCCCGGGGACGCCGTCGTCGGGGGGACCCGCAACGGCATGGGAGCGTTTCGCTTCCGCGTGACCCGCGTGGGCGGGGACACCGTTCTGCAGCAGATCGTCCGCATGGTGCGCGAAGCGCAGGGCTCGAAGGCTCCCATCCAGCGCCTCGCCGACCGCGTCAGCGCCGTCTTCGTCCCCGCCGTCCTGGCGATCGCGGCGATCACCTTCGCGGTCTGGTTCGCGATTTCCCCCCCGGAGGAGCGGCTGACCCTCGCGCTCGTCAATGCGGTCTCGGTGATGATCATCGCTTGCCCGTGCGCGATGGGGCTCGCGACCCCGACGGCGATCCTCGTCGCGACGGGGAGGGGAGCGGAGGCAGGGGTCCTGTTCAGGGGCGGGGAGGCGCTCCAAGCCGCGGCGGAGATCGACACCGTCGTCCTCGACAAGACCGGCACGGTGACCGAGGGAAAACCTGTCGTGGTCGAGGTCGCCGCCTTCGATGGCCTCTCCGAGGACGACCTGGTGCGGATCGCGGCGGGGGTGGAGGCGGTCTCGGAGCACCCCCTCGCCGCCGCCGTTCTCGGAGAGCTCGAGCGCCGCGGGCTCGGCTTCTCCCTTCCGTCCGCCTTCGAGGCGCGTCCGGGCAAGGGGGTGATCGCGACCGTGGACGGGAAGCGCGTCGTCCTCGGGACGATGGCGCTCCTCCGCGAGGAGGGAACGACCGTCGACTCCCTCGAGAGGCACCGCGGCGACCTCGAGGAACTCGCCGCGCGGGGACGCACGCCGGTGCTCGTCGCGATCGACGGGCGGCTCGTCGGATGCATCGGTGTCTTCGATCCCGTGCGTCCCGGCTCGAGGGAAGCGATTGCGAGGCTCCGCGGCCTCGGGCTCGAGATCGTCCTCCTGACCGGCGACCGGCGGGCGACGGGAGAGGCGGTCGCACGGGAGGTCGGGATCGACCGGGTCGTCGCGGAGGTCCTCCCGGAGCGCAAGGCGGAAGAGGTCCAGTCTCTACAACGAGCGGGACGGAAGGTCGCGATGATCGGCGACGGGATCAACGACGCCCCCGCGCTCGCGCGCGCCGACGTCGGGGTGGCGATCGGAACCGGGACCGACGTCGCGATCG
Organism: uncultured Acidobacteriota bacterium; assembly: GCA_964383585.1. Lineage (GTDB taxonomy): Bacteria > Acidobacteriota > Polarisedimenticolia > Polarisedimenticolales > DASRJG01 > CAYLHQ01. Next base: position 50,843 of record CAYLHQ010000018.1, on the reverse strand, counting down.
GCGCGTCGGATGTCACGCTCGTCCGGGCCGACCTCGAAGCCGCAGTCTCCGCGATCCGACTCGCGCGGGCGACCCTCCGGAACGTCAAGCAGAACCTGTTCTGGGCCTTCGGGTACAACGTGCTCGGGATCCCGCTCGCGGCCGGGGTGCTCTACCCATGGACCGGGTGGCTTCTCTCCCCGGTCTTCGCCTCGGCGGCGATGGCGCTCTCGAGCGTGTCGGTGGTGACGAACAGCCTGCGGTTGCGGCGATTCCGATAAAAAGGGGACTGGCACCTTTTCGAGATCGCGAAAAGGTGCCAGTCCCCTTTTGCTTACCAGGTCACCCGGGCCTGGGCCCAGCCGCGGAGCACGTCGTCCGCCTCGTCGCCCCAAGCATCGCCCACCGCGAGCTGCGCAATGCCGGCCTGGATACCAAAGTTCTTGTTGAGGTTCCAGTTCCACCAGGCGTCGATCTCGTCGCCGAGGTCGTCTTCCTGGCCGTCGAAGAAGGTCTCGGTCAGGGTGAACATGTGGTACGCGAGGCCGAACTGGTGGCGGCCTTCCGCAAGACCGAGGGTGTAGCCCAGGTTGAAGTCCGTGATGTTCGTCGCGTTGAAGAGGTCGAGGTATCCAAGACGGCCGTAGGCGTGGATGTCGCCGTAGAGCGGCGTGAACGCCTCGGACTCGTTGTCGGTGCCGGGATCGTCGCCGGAGGCGATGAGACCGCCGACGTGGAAGCGGTGGCGGATGCCGTCGCCGATGCTGAACCCGAACCACCCTTCGACGATGTCACCCGAAAGATCGAGGGCGGGCGACCCGAAGATCGGCTCACCGGAGTCGCCGGTCTGAAGCGCGACCTCGAGGTTCCAGTCGAACATCTGGCCCTGCTCGACCGGCTTGTTCCAGCGGGCGCCGAACGTCTCCAGCTTGGAATCGAAGGTGAGGTCCTGGTGGGCGATGTAGTAGCCACCCACGGTTCCGAGCGTCTCGCTGAGCTTCCAATCGAACGTCGCGCCGAAGAGATTCACGTCGGTCGAGGTTCCGTCGATTCCGAGGAGGTAGGCCGGGAAGAACGGAAGGCGGATGTTGTAGAGCGGGCCGCCGAAGACGTTGTTCTCCTGTGTCTTGAAATAGAAGGCGTTGGCCGAGGCTTTCTCGCCCATCCAGACACCGCGGAGACCGTCGAACGAAAGGCCGGAGTAGAAGTCGTTGTCGCCGAGGAGGAGCTCGGTGCCGTAGGGCATCTCCTGGCGGCCGATGCGCGCGTCGATGTTGGAGCCCGCGATCTTCTGGACCTCGATGAAGCCCTGGTAGAGGTTGATGTCATCCTCGCCCGCGGCGCTCGGAAGCGACTGCAAGTGCGGGTAGGCGAAGAACGACGGGTCGCCCGGGACAGTCGGGGCCTCCGGACCGCCTCCGAAGAAGTAGTCGAACGGATCGTCGAAGCTCAGCCCCTTGTTCGGGGGGGTGCTGCCGAAGTTGCCGACGTTCTGGAGGTCGACGACGGCGCGGATGCTGTCCGTGATCTGCCCGTCGATCCCGACCCGGATCCGGTAGGGCCAGAACGAGAAGGAATCGTCGATTCCCGACTCGTCCGAATCGTCCTCGAGATCCGCCATGTTCTCGGCGTACTCGAACCGCGACCGGATCTCGCCGGTCACCTTGAACTTTTGCTCGTTCTCGTCGGCCGTCGCCACGGGGGTCCACAGCGACGCGGCCGCCATCGCGAAGACGGCGGCGAACAGGATGGTCCTTTTCATGGTTTTCTCTTCCTCCCTCTTGGATTTGGGTTTGGGCTCGAGCCCGGAACTCGAATCGCTTCCCCTGCTCCGTCGCGCCCCCTCGGCGCGACCGCGCGGCACCCGACCCCAGACGGGGCCGAGGGCTCGTCCAAGCGTTGGCAAGCTCGGGGCCAGCGGCCATCACGAAGCGAAACAGACTCGAAAGTCGTTCTCCTACAACGAGTTAAGGCCACCACGCGGGGGTGCCCGCGGCTCCGGAAGAGGCGTGCCTTTCCGCGGATTCTTGGATCGCTCCAAGAATCCGAACCAACTTGGTGTAGTTTCTAGAGTCTTGGCGATTCCGTGACGCGGAGGTCAGGCGGCCGGCTGGACCTGCGCCGTGCACTGCGAGCAACGCTTCGCGGCTTTCGGAATCGCGCTCAAGCACTCCGGGCACTCGCGGGTGTTCGGCGGAGGAGGCGGAGTCTCTTTCTTGAGACGGTTGAGCTGCTTGATCACGAGGAAGATCGCGAAGGCCACGACCACGAAGTCGAGGATCGTGTTGATGAAGAGGCCGTAGTTGAGCGTGGGCGCTCCCGCCTCTTTCGCCGCGGCGAGACTCGCGTACCCCCCTCCCGACAGATCGACGAAGAGGTTCGAGAAGTCGAGCTTCCCGAGCAGCATCCCGATCGGAGGCATGATGATGTCGGAGACCAGCGACGAGACGATCTTCCCGAACGCGCCGCCAATGATGATCCCGACCGCCATGTCCATGACGTTCCCGCGCACGGCGAATTCCCGGAACTCCTTGAGCATGGTCCCCTCCTCGCCTCGCGATCGCGTCTCGCCCGAACGCGCGGGGCGGATGTCGCGGGCAACGGGCGGAGTATGCCTCAGGAACCGGAGAGGGCGACGGCGCGCTCGAGGTCTTCGAGAATGCGCCGGTAGCGGTACTCGTCCCGCCGGTCCGACTCGGTGCGCATCCAGCGGATACGGCCCTCTCGGGGCTCGACGCGAGCGAACGCGACGGGAGGGAGGGCGATCTCCTGCGCGCGGCGCCTGCGGGCCGCGGCCGTCGGCGCCGATTCGATGCGGGCGAGACGGTCGCGCAGGGACTCGGCGTGGGTCGTGAATCCGTGGGCCTCGAGGAGGGCGATCGCCTCCTCGACGAGGGGTTCGACGCTCGCGGCTTCCGGCTGCATCGCTGGAATGGTGTGGCCCCGGTGTCAACTTCCGATGAAATCGAGGTAATTTCCCTGCTAGATTCGTCGCTCGAGGGTGCCATGCGACCTTTCGAGGAGGTTTTCGCCGAGGCCGTCGACGTCGACGGGGTCGACCCGCGCGTCGTCGAACGGCTGCGCGCCCTGTACGACGCGACCGCCGGAGGAAACGCGCCGAGCGCCGCGATCGCGCCACCGCTCGTGGCCCTCCTCGAATTCCTCTCGACCCCGGAAGGACGCACCGACGCGAACTGTCGCGCGGTCGACTACTTCTTCTGCCTCGGGGACTGGAGCTGGGGGCAACTGCCGGAGCCCTGGGAGTCGCTCTTTGCCGACCTCGGCGGCGGTCTCCACGAGACGGTCTCCGCCCCCGACATCGCGGAAGCGCTCCAGGCGACCCCCGAGCAGCTTCTGGAGCGCGCTCGCAACGCCGCGCCACGATCCCATCGCTGACCCGAAGCCCCCCAACACCGGAGCCCACCCATGAAACTGATCGAGTGCGTCCCGAACTTCAGCGAGGGCCGCGACCGCGCGGTCATCGACGCGATTACCGCCGAGATCTCCCGGACCGAGGGGGCCGTCCTCCTCGACGTCGACCCGGGCGAGGCGACGAACCGGACCGTCGTGACCTTCGTCGGGACGCCGGAGGCGGTCGAGGAAGCCGCCTTCCGCGCGATCCGGCGCGCCGCCGCCCTCATCGACATGACGAAGCACCGCGGGGAGCACCCGCGGCTCGGGGCGACCGACGTGTGCCCCTTCGTCCCCGTAGAGGGAGCGACGATGGAGGACTGCGTGGCGATCGCGCGCCGCCTCGGCAAGCGCGTCGGCGATGAGTTGGGCATCCCCGTCTACCTCTACGAAGCCGCGGCGACGCGCCCCGAAAGGCGATCCCTCGCCGACATCCGCGAGGGAGAGTACGAGGGGCTAGGGGCCCGCATGCGCGCGGGGTACGTCCCCGACTTCGGTCCGTCGGAATTCCACCCGAAGAGCGGCGCCACGGTGATCGGGGCGCGCGAGTTCCTGATCGCCTGGAACGTCAACCTGAACACGCGCGACCGGAAGCTCGCGAACGCGGTCGCGCAGGCGATCCGCGAGAAGGGGAAACCGAAGCGCACCCCCGACGGGAGGCTCGTCAAGGACGGGATGGGGAACTTGGTGTTCGAACCGGGCCGTTTCCGCGAGTGCCGCGCCGTCGGCTGGGTGATCCCCGAGTACGGCCGCGCGCAGGTCTCGATCAACCTGACCAACTTCAAGATCACGCCGCTCCACGCGGTGTTCGAAGCCTGCTGCGAGGAGGCGGCTTCCCTCGGCATCCGCGTCACCGGGAGCGAGCTCGTCGGGCTGATCCCGCGGGAGGCGATTCTCGCTGCGGGGGACCACTTCCTCCGCAAACAGGGAAAGACGACGGGGATTCCCGAAGGGGAGCGGGTCCACCACGCGGTGCTCTCCCTCGGCCTCGCGGAGCTCGGACCGTTCGATCCCGCCGAGAGGGTGCTCGAATACCGCTACCGCGGGGCGCTGCAGGGGCTCCGTGCAATGCGCCTCACCGAGTTCGTCGATGCGTTGTCGAGCGACTCCCCCGCTCCGGGGGGAGGGAGCGTCGCCGCCCTCTGCGCGGCGCTGTCGGCGGCTCTCTCCTCTATGGTGGCCGCCCTCACCTGGTCGAAGAGGGGGTTCGAGGACCGGCGCCCCGCGATGGAGGCGCTCGGGATCGAGGCTCAGGCGCTGAAGGACCGTTTCCTCGAATTGGTCGACCGGGACACGGAGGCCTTCAACGCCGTCCTCGCCGCGGCGCGTCTACCGAAGAAGTCCGAGGAGGAAGCGGCGATCCGCGCGGCGGCGATCGAGGCGGCGAACGTCCGCGCCGCGGAGGTGCCGCTCGAGGTCCTCGAAGGGACCGTGCGTGCGCTCGAACTCGCGGGAATCGCGACCCGGGACGGAAACCCGAACTCGGCATCCGACGCGGGAGTCGCGGCGGCCGTCGCGCGCGCGGCGGCGGAGGGGGCCGCGATGAACGTCCGCATCAACCTGCCTTCGATCGCGAACCGCGAGATCGCCGCCGCCCTCGAGGACCGCTGTCGAGCGGCGCTGGAGAAGCTGCGGGGATAGAAAAGGGGAGAAAAGGGGACTGGCACCTTTTCCGTTCCGGAAAAGGTGCCAGTCCCCTTTTCTCAGTCCCCTTTTCTCAAGGCAGGCGGTAGAACGTGCCGCGCTTCTGGCCGACGCGCTCGAGGAGACCCCGGTCGACGAGGCGGCGCAGATTGTCCTTGAGCGTGTTGCGGTTCGTCCCGGTCGACACGAGCAGGTGCGACGCCTGCACCGTGCCGTGCTCGCGGACCGCATCGAGGATCGCCCGCTGCAGGGGGGGCAAATCGAGGGCGCCTCGCTCGAGCGCGATCTTGGCCTCGACGCGGTCGGCATGGCGCGAGAGCGCTTCGAGGAAGAACCGGAGCCAGGGCCGCAGGTCGCCGTCCCCGCTCCAGAGGCGCGTCGAGGCGGCGTCGATCGCGTCGTAGAGTCGGTCGCGCGACTCCTCGAGAACCCGTTCGAAGCTCGCGTAGGGGACATGCGCGTACCCCGCGCGGCGCAGGAGGTGGGTCGTCATGCACCGCGCGGTGCGCGTGTTCCCGGTTTGGAACGGGCTCGTCGCGATGAAGAAAAGGAGATAGCTCCCAATCACGAGGAGCGGATGCTGCTCCCCTCCGCGAAGCTCGAGCTCGAGCCACGTGCACATCTCGTCGAGCTTGTCCGCGAGCAGACGCGGCGGTAGAGTCTGGAAGATTCGTCCGAGGGCCCGCCCCTCGGCGTCAAACGCTTCGAGGTGGAGCGGCTCTTCGCGCAGAGGAGACGGTTCGGGGTCGGGTGAAGGATCTCCGAGGATCGTCGCGTGGAACTTCCGGATCTCGATCGGGGTGACCAAGCTTCCCGGAGCGGGGAGGGGTCTGTCCATCGCACGGGCGTAACCGAGGATCACTTTCGCTTCGTCGGGCGGGCTCGGTTCGCCTCGCAGCACCGCGGCGACATCCTCGTCGCGGATCCGGATCCCTGCGACCCGGCAGGACGACCCGATCGATTGAATTCGCGCCGCCTCGCGCATCCGCTCGAGCCGTTCGGCCGGAACTCCCGGCCCACCGGCCGTCCACGTCCCTCGAACTTGGTCGAGACGGCCGACAAACTTGACAATTTCCGGGTCGGAAGGCAATGTCAGTCGCATGACACCCCCGATGCCACCCAAAACCACCCAAACATAGACGAGATTTTGGGTGATTTCAAGGCCGCCCAAAAAGCGCTGAGGCGCCCGTGAGCCAGAAAGGCGACTCTACGCGTAGAGGCCCCCGATTCTCAGCCGGAATCCCGGCGGTGCTCAGGCAGTCCGGGGCTGACTTCGAGTGCTCCGCACACGACCTGAGCCGTTCGGGCGTCTTGCTGATCGGAGACCTCCCCACCCCCACGGGTGGCCCGGTGAATCTTACTCTCAAAGCGCCCTCGGGAACGCTGGACGTCACGCTCCAGGCCCAGGCCGTGCGCGAGCGCCCCTCCGAGGACAGAGGAGGCCGCGAGATCGCGCTCGAGTTTCTCCCCCTCGACCCGGTTCAGCACGACGCCCTCGAAGCCCTCATCGCCCGCGTGCTCGAGGGGCACGCCCCCGGCCCCCTCGAATCGCTCCGGCCCGGCGCCTCCCCCCCCGAAATCCGGAAGGCGCTCGACCAGGTTCCCCTCCCCCACAAGATCGCCCTCGCGGTCCGTGCCGGGGTGCGCGAGCGAGAATACCTGCGGCAGGACACCCGCGGAGCGGTGCTCGAATCGCTCGCGCGCAACCCCTCCCTCCTCGCTCCTGAGGTCCGCGCCCTCGTCTCGAGCCCCCACATCCTCCCGACGACTCTCGACTTCCTCGCCGCCGACCCGCGCTGGAAGGAGGACGAGGAGATTCAGCTCTCGCTCCTGAGCCATCCGAAGATCCCGTTCCCCGCAGCGCAGAAGATCCTCGAGGCCCTTCCCCCGAACGCCCTCCGAAAGGCCCTGCACCGGCCCGGTGTCCAACCCGCGATCCGCGAGAAGGTCGTTCGCCGTCTCAATCGCGGCTGACACTCGCGCGCGCCCCCTCGCGGCAGCCGTATAATCCCCTCTTTCGCCCGCTCGATCGGCAGGAGAGGTCCCGATGCAGAGATTCCCGTTCCACCCGACCCTCGCCGTCGCCGCCGCTCTCCTGGCCGCTCCGTCCGGGACCGCCTGGGCCGAAGCTCCGCAACCCGACCCGGCCGAGCGCATCCTCGAGGCGGCCGTCGCCTCGAACGGCGCCTGGGAGAAACTCGCGTATCTCTGCGATCGCATCGGCCACCGCCTGAGCGGATCCCCCGCCCTCGAGAAAGCGGTCGCCTGGACGGCGGCGACGATGGAACGAGACGGGGCCGACCGCGTTTGGACCGAGCCGGTGAAGGTCCCGCTCTGGGTGCGCGGGGAGGAGATCGGACGGATCGTTGCCCCGGTCGAGCACGAAATGGCGGTCACGGCACTGGGGATGAGCGAGCCGACGCCGCCCGGAGGGATCACCGCCGAGGTCGTCGCGGTCGACTCGTTCGACGCCCTTGAGGCGCTTCCCGACGACGCCGTCCGCGGGAAGATCGTCCTTTACAACCGTCCCATGCGGCGCAACGGAGGTCCCGAGTACGGGTACGGGAGCGCGGCCGGGCTCCGCTATCGGGGCGCGGCGGCCGCGGCCAAGAAGGGGGCGGTCGGCATGCTGATCCGGAGCGTCGGCACCGCGGACTACCGGCTCCCGCACACCGGCGCGATGGCGTACGAGGACGGCGTCCCGCGGATCCCCGCCGCCGCGATCACCGTCGAGGACGCCCTCCGGATCGAGCGCTTCCTGGCCGCCGGCGACAAGGTGAAGGTTTCGTTCACCCTCGGCTGCCGGAACGCGGGGGAGGCAGACTCGGCCAACGTGATCGCGGAGATCCGGGGGCGCGAAACGCCCGAGGAGATCGTGCTGATCGGCGCCCATCTCGACTCCTGGGACGCCGGATGCGGGGCCCACGATGACGGGGCCGGGGTGGTCCACGTGATGGAGGCCCTGCGCGTCCTCCGCTCCCTCGGGCTCGCGCCGCGGCGGACGATCCGCGTCGTCCTCTTCACGAACGAGGAGAACGGGCTGCGCGGCGGCGCCGCGTACGCCCAGACCCGCGCCGCGGACCTCGACCGGCACGTCGCGGCGATCGAGACCGACAGCGGCGGCTTCCGGCCGAAGGGGTTCGGCGTCAGCGCGGGCCCCGGCGGGATCGACCTTGTGAGGCGAATCGCGAAGACCCTCGACCGCATCGAGGCCGACGAGGTCATGGAGGGAGGCGGCGGGGCGGACATCTCGCCGATGCGGGCGTATGGCGTGCCGCAGATGGGGCTCCGCACCGACACCGACCGTTACTTCGATTACCACCACACCGACGCGGACACGCTCGACAAGGTCGATCCGCACGAGTTGCAGCTCGGCGTCGCGGCGATGGCGGTGATGGCCTGGGGCCTCGCCGACGCGGAGACGACGCTTCCGAGGCTTCCGTCCGAACCGCCGGAGCCGTTGTTTAAGAGGTAATGGGAGGTAAAGGGGACTGGCACCTTTTTCTTGCAGGGAAAGGTGCCAGTCCCCTTTATTCGCCAGTCCCCATTTCCCCAACCAATTCCCGCGCGGCGACCGGCTCGGGGCGGTCGATGAGTCCCACGCGCGCCGCGAGACGCCCCACGACCTCCTCGGGGGTGCTCCCCGCCTCGCGGACCTCGCGGATCGACGTCCCCCGGTGCCGCTTCGAAAGACGCACCCCGTCCTCGCCGAGCCACAAGGGGACGTGCCCGAAGGCCGGAACACGCAGGCCGAGGGCGTCGTAAAGGAGGATCTGCTTGAGGGTGGAGGCGAGGAGATCCTCGCCGCGCACGACCTCGTCGATCTCCATCGCGGCATCGTCCACGACGACGGCGAGCTGATAGGCGGTCACGCCGTCCGCGCGGCGGACGACGAAGTCCCCCGGCCGCTCGCCGCACCACGTTCCCAGGCGGAGGTCGACGAAGGACTCCGGGGCGTCGTCCGGCACGCGGAAGCGCCACGACGGTACGCGCCCCGCCGCACGCCTCCGCACGACCTCCACCTCCGTGAGTTCGCGGCAGGTCCCCGGGTATCGCACCTCGTCCCCTGGCGCCTGGGGGGCACGAGCCGCGGCGGCGACGTCCTTGCGGCTGCAGAAGCAGGGGTAGACGAACTCCCCGTTCTTCAAGCGGCGGAAGGCGTCGTCGTAAAGCTCCGTCCGCGCGCTCTGCACGTACGGCGCGTGCGGCCCGCCGACGTCCCAGCCCTCGTCCCAGTCGAGGCCGAGCCACGCGAGGTCGGCGAGGATCCGGTCGGCCGCCCCGGGCTGCACGCGCGGCGCATCGAGATCCTCGAGCCGCAGCACGTAGGACCCGCCGCGCGCACGCACGGACAGCCACGCAAGGAGCGCGGTCGAGGCGTTCCCGAGGTGGATCTCCCCGCTCGGGCTCGGTGCGTAGCGCCCGCGCGGCGGCGTCACGGCTGCCCCCCGTCGTCGTTCGCGCGCTCGGGAGGGGGGAGGAGAAGGAGTTGCGTGAAAATCACGCGCCCCTCGTCATCGATCACGACCCCGATCCCCGTCCGCGTGAACTCTGGGCTCAGGAGGTTCTTGCGGTGCGGCCGACTCTCGATCCATCCGGCGACCGCCGCGGCGACCGGCTCTTCCATGTGGAGGTTCCGCGCGACGTTCTCGGCGAGCGCCCGGTAGGCGATCCCCGCCGCGCGGACGCGGTCGGCGGGGCCGGCCCCCTCGGGGGATTCGTGCCCCAGGTACGATCGGTCCGCCATGTCGCGGCTGTGCGTGCGGGCGACCTCGGCGAGGGCGTCGTCCCACGCGAGCGCCGCGAGGCCGCGAATCCGCCTCTCGCCGTTCGTCGCCTCCCACGCCGCCCTCTCCATCGCCTCGGGGGTGGGGAGGGGGGTCTCGTCCTCGAGGAAGACCGCGACGATCACGAGGAGGTCGTCCTCCGTGCGCGTGGTGGCCACGGCGGCGGCGCTCCACGCGGGGTCGAGTGCGATCCGCCACCCGTCCTCGTAGGCGCGCCAGTTCGCGATCGCGGACGCAACCGGGTCCTCGTATCCCCCCTGCGTCGAGACGTACTGCGCGGCCCGCGCGAAGCGCCGGAGTCCCCCCTCCCGCACGTACGTGTCGATCGGCTCGTCGTAGGCAAAGCGCCTCCCCTCGGGACGCGAGGCGACCTCGCGCGCTCGGCGGGAGGCGGCCTCCTCGAGGAGGGGCTCGCGGCGGAGGGGAGGGACCCCCGCCTCCTCCCGGGCCGCGTCGACGTGACGGAGGATCCCCGCGGCGACCTCGCCCGGGTCCGGGACCGCGGGGAGCGTCCCGGGACCGCCGAGGGCCGTTCCCGCCAGAATCGCCGCGACTCTTCGAATCCCGCGCACCCGCTCTCTCCCGGCCGGCCGGTTGCAGGGTCCGGACCCGAACCCTAAGTTTGCCGCATGCGACGCCAATTCGGTGGAATCGGAACCCTGATGCTCCTCGTGGTGGCGGCCTTCGTTCTGTGGCTCGCCGTCCGGAACTGGCAGGCGGTGATGCCCGCGGGGAAGGACGCGGCCCTCCCCTCGCTCGCCGCCCACGAAGAAGAGATGGACGCGACGATGCCCGAGCCGCAGACGAGCGCCCAGCCCGGCGGCTCGATCAACACCCGCCTCCCCGACATGCAGAAGAAAACCGACGCGCACGTGAAGCAGGTTCAAGACACGTTGAGGGAAGTGGAGTAGGGGCGGCGACGACTCGCCTCGCCGCCGAGATCTCATCCCCCCTTCCTCGCGACGAAGAGGTCGACGCCCGCTGCCTTCGCCGCCGCCCGCAGATTCCGATCGAGCGTCACGAGGGGGGCACCAAGGCGCATCGCGAGATCGAGGTACGCCGAATCGTACGCGGAGAGTCCGCTCGCCCGTCCGAGCTCCAGAACCGGTCCCAGCGACCGGGTGGGCCCCGCGTCCTCGACGTCGATCGGTAGGGACGCGAGGAGCTCGACGAAACGGGCGGTTTCGGCCCGGCTCAGTTTTCGCCGCCGCTCGGCGACGAGGAGGACGTTCGCGACCTCCAGCGGCCAAATGGATGGAACCGCGGCCGGGCGCCGTCCCAGGGCCTCGAGCGCGGCGACGGCGTATGCGCCGTCCTCCTCTTCGAAGCACCACGACATGGTCACCGAGCAATCGAGGACGAGGGGAATCATCGACGCCCCTCGGCGACCATCGCCGCGATCGTCGTCCGGCCGAGGCGGCGACCCTTTCGGAACGCCTTGATCGAGGCGATCGTCTCGGCGACGACCTCCCTGCGGGACCGACCTGCCGGGATCAGCACTGCGACGGGGACTCCGTGCTTGGTGATCGTTACCCGTTCCCCCTTGGCCACCTGCTTCAGCAACTCGCCGAGTCGCGTCTTTGCCTCGTACGCCCCGACTTCCGCCATGAGGAGCCTCCATTCCGACCAGTTGCAGACCAATTTAAACCGCGGCCGGGGAGGCGGCAAGCGGCGTCCCGCCTCGGCATGCGGGACTCGAGGGTCGGCCTCCGGGAGTCCCCGACGAGTTCGGGAATCGCCCCCGGACTCCGCCCTCTCCCTTCGCTATCATGGCCGATCTCACACAGGAGATCCGCCATGTCGAACGCCCTCCTCCGCGTCCCCGTCCCCCGCAACGAGCCGGTCCTCTCCTACGCCCCCGGCACCCCCGAGCGCGCGGCGCTGCAGGCGCGCCTCGCGGAGCTCTCGCGCAAGCAGATCGAGATCGCACCGGTGATCGGCGGACGGCGGACTCGGACGGGGAAGACCGCCGAGGCGGTGATGCCCCACGACCACCGTCACGTCCTCGCGACGTGGCACAAGGCGGGGCGGCGGGAGGTCGAGCGGGCGATCGAGGCGGCGAAGGCGGCGTGGCCGGAGTGGGCGCGGATGCCGTGGGAGCACCGCGCGGCGATCTTCCTCAAGGCCGCGGACCTCCTTGCGGGGCCGTGGCGGCAGACGCTCAACGCCGCGACGATGGCGGGCCAGTCCAAGACCTGCCATCAGGCCGAAATCGACTCGGCGTGCGAGTTGATCGACTTCTTCCGCTTCAACGTCGCGTACATGGAGGAGATTTACCGGCAGCAGCCCTCCTCCGCCCCGGGGATGTGGAACACGATGCAGTACCGCCCCCTCGAGGGGTTCATCTTCGCGGTGACGCCGTTCAACTTCACGAGCATCGCGGGGAACCTCCCCACGGCGCCGGCGCTCATGGGGAACACGGTCCTCTGGAAGCCGGCCTCGTCGGCGGTTTACTCGGCGCACTTCATCCTGTTGCTGCTCGAGGAAGCGGGGTTGCCTCCCGGGGTGATCAACTTCCTCCCCGGCTCGGCGGGAGAGGTCGGCGATCCCGTTCTCGCGAGCCCCGACCTTGCGGGGATCCACTTCACCGGCTCGACCGCGGTCTTCCAGTCGATGTGGGAGACGGTGGGGGGGAACATCCGCCGGTACCGTTCGTATCCGCGCATCGTCGGGGAGACCGGGGGGAAGGACTTCGTCTTCGCCCACGCCTCCGCCGACCGGAAGGCGCTCGCGACGGCGCTCGTGCGGGGCGCCTTCGAGTACCAGGGACAGAAGTGCTCCGCGGCGTCGCGGGCGTTCGTTCCGAAGTCGATCTGGAAGTCGGTGCAGCGGGAGATCGTCTCTCAGGTCTCACAGATCAAGATGGGAGACCCGGCCGACTTTTCGAACTTCATGGGAGCGGTGATCGACGCGGGGGCGTACCGGACGATCAAGGGGTACGTCGATTTCGCGAAACGCTCGAACGACGCGCGGATCCTCGCCGGGGGCGGATGCTCCCAGGCTCGCGGGTACTTCATCGAGCCAACGGTGGTCGAGGCGAAGCGGCCGGACTTCAGGTTGATGCGCGAGGAGATCTTCGGGCCGGTCCTGACCGTGTACGTTTACGAAGACGCCCGTCTCGACAAGGCGCTCGACCTCTGCGACGAGGGGTCGCCTTACGGGTTGACGGGGGCGGTCTTCGCGCAGGACCGCGCGGCGATCGTGAAAATCGCCGACCGACTCGCGCACACGGCCGGGAACTTCTACATTAACGACAAGCCGACCGGCGCCGTTGTGGGCCAGCAGCCCTTCGGCGGAAGCCGCGCTTCCGGCACCAACGACAAGGCCGGGTCGCTCCTGAACCTCATCCGCTGGACGACGCCCCGCGCGATCAAGGAGACGTTCGATCCCCCGCGGCACTTTGCGTATTCATGGATGGGATAGGAATAGGGGACATTCCGCTTTTTGTTTTAAAAACGTAAGGCCGGCGGCGAAGCATGCCTGAGCCGGTGCCCTGTCCGGAGCCGCGGGGACCCAGCACCGCGCGACGAGCACGGCGTGACGCGAATCGTGGGGACGGGAGGATCGAAGGACGCCGCCGAAGTTTCGGTGGGATCTGGGGATTCCCTTTCCGCGCCGATCGGAGTCTCCGGCTCGCGTCTTCGCGGCACCGGCTTCGCGATGGAACTCTCGGACCCACCGCAACTTCGGCCCCGTGCGCGGCGCGAGTCCTCCCCACCGTTCGCGGCACCTTGCGACGAGCACGGCGTGACGCGAATCGTGGGGACGGGAGGATCGAAGGACGCCGCCGAAGTTTCGGTGGGATCTGGGGATTCCCTTTCCGCGCCGATCGGAGTCTCCGGCTCGCGTCTTCGCGGCACCGGCTTCGCGATGGAACTCTCGGACCCACCGCAACTTCGGCCCCGTGCGCGGCGCGAGTCCTCCCCACCGTTCGCGGCACCTTGTCGTCACCGCGGCGTGACGCGAATCGTGGGGACGGGAGGATCGAGGGACGCCGCCGAAGTTTCGGTGGGATCTGGGGATTCCCTTTCCGCGCCGATCGGAGTCTCCGGCTCGCGTCTTCGCGGCACCGGCTTCGCGATGGAACTCTCGGACCCACCGCAACTTCGGCCCCGTGCGCGGCGCGAGTCCTCCCCACCGTTCGCGGCACCTTGTCGTCACCGGGCCTTAAGTTTTTGAAACAAAAAGCGGAATGTCCCCTATTCCGTCGCCGCCTTGACGAGCCACGCCTCGAGTTTCTTGGGGTCCTCGATCGCGAGGATTTTCTCGCGCGTCGCGGCGTCGATCTCCACGCCGCGCGACCGATACACCGCGAAGATCGCCTCCGCAGTCTTCGCCGCCTTTTCCTTCTTCGCCCGCTCCGCCTCGATCTCCGCGGGGAGTTTGGCCGCCTTCAAGCGGTCCCCCGTCGCGGCGGCGACCATCTTGTACCAGCTCTCGTCGTAGCCGGGGTGCGTCACGTTCCCGAGTGCGTCCTTCTTGTTCCCGTCGAGGTACTTGTAGAGGAGGAACTTCGACAACTCCTGCCAGCGGCGGACGACCTCGGCCCCCGCCTCCGACGTGTACTTCGTCAGGTATTCCCTTGCGAGGCGCGGCGATTGCGCGTGGAGTGCGACCGCGGCCGCGTCGACGTCGGGCGACGCGGCCAGGTACTTCCCTTCCAGTTCGCGCTGGACCTTCTGGATGTCCTCGATCATGTCGCTGTACCGCGAGTAGGCGAAGTTCGAGACCTGATTGAAGACCCAGAAGGCGGATTCCCACGTCACCTCGTGGAACGAGCCGGTCCCCACCGCCCAGTTCTTCGGGACCTCGGTCACCCCCGCGTACACGGGGAAGTAGACGGTGCTGTAGGTGTCGTCGACGCCGAACCAGAGGATCCCGCCGACCGGATCGGGCAACCACGACCGCGACTGGGTCACGAAGGAGAAGCCGGTCTGCTGCGTCGAGACCGCGCGCTCGTTGAAGTACTCGACTCCGTCCACCTTCCAGGTGAGAGGCCTCCAGCGGTAGGGGACGCGATACGGCCCCGCCCCCACGTCCTGCGTCATGTCGAGCGGCGTCCCCTGGAAGTGGTCGCGCATGAACCCCATCACGTCGGCGACCGAGACCTTCCGGTCGGGCCTGATCCAGAGGGGGAGCGGGTCCGCCTCGACGTCCTTCCCCTCCGCCCAGGAGACCGGGATCTCCTGGGACGGGGCGGCGCGCCGGTACATGCACCAGACCCGCGCGTCGCAGAAGCGGCGCGCGCCGAAGTCGGTCGGGTTGTAGGTGTCGGCGAAGGAGAATTCCGCGTCCTTTCCGTCGAACCACCCCATCTCGCGCGCGAAGGAGATCACGTCGGGGGCGTAGAGGGTGTCCTTCTTGTCGTCGAGGGGGAACTGGCGGATGCGGGCGGCGTTCGCGTGGCCCGAGATGTATCCGTCGGGGACGCGCCGCGCGACCCAGACCGCCCCCTTGCGTCCGGGTCCCTTTCCGATCATCTCGAGGATCCAGACCTCCTCGGGATCGGAGATCGAAAACGACTCGCCGGTCGACGCGTAGCCGTATTCGGCGACGAGGTCGGTCATCACCCGGATCGCCTCCCGCGCGGTCTTCGCGCGTTGGAGGGCGATGTACATGAGGCTCCCATAATCGACGACCCCCTCGGGGTCCTCGAGTTCGGGCCGCCCGCCCCAGGTGCTCTCCCCGATCGCCACCTGGTGCTCGTTGATGTTCCCGACGACGGTGTAGGTCTCGGGAACCTCGGCGATCTGCCCGAGGAACTTCCCCGTGTCCCACTCGATGATGTCCCGTTTCGTGCCGGGGGGATGTTTCGCGGCGGGCCAGAAGTAGAGCTCGCCGTAGAGGACGTGGGAGTCGGCGGCATAGGTGATCATCGTCGAACCGTCGACGCTCGC
This sequence comes from uncultured Acidobacteriota bacterium, assembly GCA_964383585.1. Lineage (GTDB taxonomy): Bacteria > Acidobacteriota > Polarisedimenticolia > Polarisedimenticolales > DASRJG01 > CAYLHQ01. Next base: position 35,125 of record CAYLHQ010000018.1, on the reverse strand, counting down.
TCCCTTCGAAACCAGGAAATTCGTGCAGGCCCTCGCTCCCGGCTCGGCGACGCTGCCGAGAAGGGTCAGGACGAGGGCGAGAATCATCGGTCGCTTCATCGGATTCTCCTGGGGTCAGGTCTCGAAACGCGCCATTCTTATCCTTCTTGCAGGGATTCGCACGCAGGGCCCGGCTTCACTCCCCGAGCACGTGGGCGGCAATGCGGCGGGAGTGAGGGTGCCTGCGGTGCTCGTAGAGATAGATCCCCTGCCACGTCCCCAGGGCCGGAGCCCCTCCGACCACGGGGATCGAGAGGGTCGTCGACGTGAGCGCCGAGCGAACGTGGGCCGGCATGTCGTCCGGCCCCTCGTCGTCGTGCTCCCACATCGGGTCCCCCTCCGGCACGATCCGCCGGAAGAAGCGCTCGAAATCGCGACGGACCGCCGGAGCGGCGTTCTCCTGGATCACGAGCGACGCCGAGGTGTGGCGAACGTGGAGGGTCAGGAGCCCCGTCTTCACCCCGGTCGACTGCACCCAGCGCACGACCTCGTCGGTGAACTCGTGCATCCCGGGCCCCCGGGAGTGGATCGCGAACTCGTGGACGTGCTGCTTCACCGCGGACTCCCGGTGAGCGACGCGAGGACGCCGCGATAGAGGAACACTCCGTCCGCGCCGAAGAGGCAGGCGACGATCCGGTCGAACGCCCCTTCGTGGTCGAGCATCGCCCGGAGCGCGATCCGCGCGGCGGGCTCTTTCGGAAAACCGTAGATCCCGGTGGAGATCGCGGGGAACGCGATCGAGCGGATCCCCGGCTCCTCGAGGGCCCGCGCGAACGCCTGCCGGTAGACGGAGTCGAGCGCCGCCTCCTCCCCTGCGCCACCCCCCTGCCAGATCGGTCCCACCGCGTGAATCAGGAAGCGTGCCTTCATCCCGAATCCGGCGGTCCGCACGGCTCCCCCCGTCGGGCACCCCCCGATCCGGTCGAGCGCCTCCTGGAGCTCGGGCCCCGCGGCGCGGTGCACCGCCCCGTCGACCCCCCCTCCCCGAACCAGCCGAGTATTCGCCGCGTTCACGACCGCGTCGACGTCGAGGGCGGTGATGTCGGCTTCGACGATCTCGATCACCCCGAAATCTTACGCTTCTGGCCGTTGTGCGGTAGGCCCGCCTGGCGTACCTTCCTGGGGTCCGCACGGCAGACCGAAGAGGAGACGTACCGATGGAGCCCTCCGGCCCCGCCCGGGCCTTTCCCGGAGAGAGGCGCGAGCCGCTTCCCCCGGCGATCGTCCTGGTGGCGCTCTTGGACTTCGCGACCGCGGCGGTCCTCGCGGCGGCCGCAGTGGGGTCCCTCGCCCTCCTCCGCCACCCGACACTCCGCCCCGCCGCGGCCCTCTCGATCGCCTTCCTCTTGCTCGCGGGCCTCTACGTCCTGTCGGGGATCGCCCTGACCGTGCGGCTCCCGGGCGCCCGGAGCCGGCAACTTCTCCTGTCCGGCTTCGGCGCGCTCGCCTTCCCCGTGGGGACGGTCGCCCACGGCCTCGCCTTCTTCCTGTTCGCGCTCCATCGCGGGATCGCGGCGCTCTATTCCGGCCGCCCTCGCGACGCCTGGACGGAGGAAGAACGCGCCTCGCTCGAGCGGCTGCGCACCGCCCACTCCGCCGCGGCCGCGGCGAGCCTCGCCGTCGCCTTCGTCTCGGTTGCGACGATCGGTGGGCTCGTGGCGGCCGTCGCGCTTCCGAACCTCCTCTCCGCCGGCGACCGCGACAAGCAGCTGCGGACCGTCGCCGACATGCGCGCGATCGCCGCCGCGATCGACTCCTTCACGGAGGACCACGGCGACTCCATGGAGGCGCAGGACATCGGGGAACTGAGGCGGACGCTCGAGCCGCATTACCTGAGGAGCTTCCCATCGAAGGACGCCTGGGGGCATTCCTTCCTCTTCGAGCGCTTCGACGACGGCGGGTACCGCATCCGCTCGTACGGCAGGGACGGTCTCGCCGACGACGCCCCGGGAGGGCCGACCGACGATCTCGACGCCGACATCATCCTGGAGGACGGCGCGTTCGTGCAGTGGCCGGAGCACGGTGGATCGGACCCGCTCGAGACGCCTCCCCTGGACGCCGCACCGGTCGATCCCGGCTCGATCGTCTGAAAAGGTGCCAGTCCCCTTTTCGTGAGCTCGATCGTCTGAAAAGGTGCCAGTCCCCTTTTCGTGCGCCGCGGACCGCCGGACTAGAATCGGTCCGTGAACCCCCCGCCTTCGCGGCTTCGCCGCGCGCTTCTCGCCCTGGGGATCGTCCTGTCGGCCGCGGCCCTCGCGGGAATCGTCGCCGCCTGGTGGTTTCGCGACCTGCCGCGCCGCCAGTTGGAGCGGGCGCTCGCGGGACGGCTCGAGGCGGACGTGCACCTCGGGGCGTTCGAGATCGACGGCCTCCGCCGGTTCGTCCTGCGCGACCTCCGCCTCCGCCGGATCGCCGGCCGGCCCCTCGTCGAGGAAGTCGCGATCGAGCGGCTGAACGCGGAAGGGGACGCGCGGGAGATCCTCGCCGGCCGCTTCGTCTCGCTCGGCCTCGACGGCGTCGAGGTCCGCCTCTCGCGTCCCGAGGAGCCGGCGCGGGAGCCCTCGGGTCCCGCCGCGGAGATCTTCGTCGGCCGCCTCGCCTTGACGCGAGGGCGGCTGATCATCGGGGAATCGGTCGTCGCGTTCGAGGCCGACGCTCGCGAGGTCGGCGGATCGGCCGAGGGGACCCTGACGGCCCGCGCCGATCGATGGTTTCTCGCTCCCCTCCTCCCGCGGCAAGGGCACCTCGACGGCCTCGATCTCCGCGCGACGCTCGCCGCGGACGGGACGATCCGCGCGACCCTCTCGACCGGAGAGGGCGCGCTCGTCGAGGGAGAACGAACGATCGCGATCCCCCCCGCGACGCTCGAGGCGACCGCGCGGCGGCAGGACGGGACGCTCTCCTTCGACGCGCTCCTCGAGTCCCCGCTCTTCGCGCTCGCCTCCGCCCGCGGCGCGTGGAACCTCTCCCTCGGCGCCCTCGACGCGCTCCTCGCGCGCGTGGAGGGGGCGCGCCTTTCCGCCCTCGCCCCGTTCCTCCCCGCCCTCCCCGAAGGGACCGCCGTCGAGGGGCGCGCCGACCTGACCGTCGCGCTGCGCGAGGAGGAAACCCTCGCGTGGGATCTCTCCCTCGGCCGTTCCCGGATCGAACTCCCCGGCTCGGTTGCGGCCGAGGTATCGGAGGTGAACGCTTCGGGGACATTCCCGATGTCCGACCCCGCCGCGCTCGGCCCTGTCCGCTTCGCCCTCCGCGTCGAGCAGGCGTGGGGGGCGTGGAATGGCTTCGCGGTCCCGTCGGGTCTCCTCCCGCTGACCGTTGCGTTCGACGGAACCGCCTCCGCGAGACCGGCAACGCGGGCGAGCGGCGCTCTCCGCCTGGCCGCCCCCGCCGTCGGCGTGTGCGACGCGTCGGCTTCGATCGACTTCGCGGCATCGACCGTGGACGCAGGCTGGAGGTGGTCCGGCGCTACCGTTCCCGCCCTCGAATCCGTCGTGCGGGATGCGACCGGAAGCGCCTTTCCCGCGGGGGTGGCCCTCCACGGCCGGATCGATGCCGAAGGGACCGCGAAAGGCCCGCTCCTCTCCCCCGCGATCGCGGCGAAGACGGTGGTCCGCGGCCTCCAGGGGGCGACGGAGGTCGAAGGGTTCGGCCGGGTCGCCCTCACCGACGGCGAACTCGTCGCTCACCTCGCGACCGCCTCCGTCGGCGAACCCGTCGCGATCTCCTCGCTCACCGTGCGCGGCACCGCGCGTGCGGGGGGCCTCGATCCGATTCCGCTCGCGATCGACGCGGCGGGGCGGTGGCTCCCCTCCCCAATGGGAGTCGACCTCGCGCGCGCCGCGATCGCCGTGGGAGACCTCGGGCGCCTGGAGGCCGAGGGACGCTGGCGCTCCGACGCCTCGCCTCGAGCCTCCGGGACGGTGCGCCTGGGAGCGGTCGACCTCGCTCGGATCCGGTCGCTCCTCCGCCCCTGGATCGGCGACCCCGTTCCCGGCTTCACCGTGAAGGGGATGGCGGAAGGGACGGCGACCGGCTCGCTTACCGCGTCGGGATCGTGGTCCGCAGAGGGGACCGCCGCGATCCGCGGCTCGGGGTTCGCGTCGGAGGACGGAGCGAAGGTCCTCGAGGGGTTCGATTCGACGTGGGACCTCGACTTCGAGGGAACGTCGGGGGGCGAGGCGCGCGTTCGGGGGACGGCGGAGGTCGGCGGGTTCGTCGCCTTGTGGGACACCTTCTTCGCCGATTACTCGGGGCTTCCCTCCTCGGTCGAATTGCGCGGCTCCTTCCGGCCGGCGCGCGAAGAGGTCGCCCCCGCCTGGGGAGGGACCCTCGACTGGATCTGGCCCGAGGGGGGGACGGTCTCGTGCGCCCTCTCGTCGAGGACCGACGGAGCGCTCGGGTACTCCCTGTCGCTCCGCGTCGACGACCTGCGGTCGAGCCTCGACCGTTACTTGCGCGGCCCGCTCGGCGACGCGGTCCCCTGGTTCGAGCGGATCGAGGGAAGCGGCGCGATTGACGCCCGGGTTTCCGGCACCGTTTCCGACGAAGCGACCACCGCTCGCGGACGCATCCGACTCGACGGCGTGGGACTTGCGGGCACGAAGGGGCTCGTCGAGGTCGAGGGGCTCGACCTCGACCTCCCGTTCGACCTCGCGTTCGCCGAAACGATCGGCGGCGGGAAGGAGAACGGCTCCCTCGCGTTCGAGCGCGTGCACCTCTCCGGCCTCACGCTCGACGCCCTGCGCACCGGCCTCGCGATCGAGGCCGACTCGGTCGCCCTCGAGGAGCCGCTCGCCGTGCCGATGCTCGGAGGGGGGCTCGGCTTCGAGCGGCTGCGCCTCGCGGACGCGCTCCGGCCGTCGCGGCGGCTCGTCACCTCGATGCTCGTCCACGCGATCGACCTCGCGGAGATCTCGAAGGCGTTCGGCCTTCCTCCCCTCGAGGGGACCGCCGACGGCTACTTCCCGCGCATCGAGCTGACCGGCCCCACCCTCAAGGTCGACGGCGGAGGAGGGGTCGATCTGTTCGGCGGGCGGATCGACATCGGCGAGATCTCCGGGGAAGACCTGCTCTCGCGCTTCCCGAAGATCGACCTCTCCCTCGAGTTCCGCGGGATCGACCTCGAGCGGGTGACGAGAGTCTTCGACTTCGGCTCGATGACCGGCGTCCTCGACGGCTACGCGCGGAACGTCGAGCTCTTCCGGGGCGTTCCCACCCGATTCGACGCGAGGATCGAGTCGGCCGAACGCGGCCGCGAGCGGATCGACGTCAAGGCGATCAACAACATCGCGATCCTCGGGACCGGCGGGAAGGTCTCGGCCTTCGACCGCGGAATCCACAAGTTCCTCGACACCTTCTATTACGAAAAGCTCGGGATCACCTTGCAGCTCGTGAACGATGTCTTCCTCATGCGCGGCCTCGAGGAGCGCGGCGGGAAGGAGCTCTTCCTCAAGGGGGCCCTCCCCTTCCGGATCGACATCGTCAACGTGAAACCGGGACAGACGACCTCCTTCCGCTCGATGCTCGAGCGGATGAAGGCGGTCGATTTCGAGGTGGGGGGGTCGGGTTCGTGATTCGTGGGTAGAATCGCGTCGTCGAGGGGGACCCCCCGGGAGGCCCGCATGCGATTCCGTCCGGCCGTTCTCTCAGGCGCCGCGTCGACCGCGGTCGCGCTCGCCGCCTGCATCACCGTCAACGTCTATTTCCCCGAAGCCGCGATCAAGGACCTCTCGAAGCAGATCGAGGAGCAGGTCCAGAAGGAAGCCGAGAAGAAGCAACAGGAGGCGCCGAAGCCGCTGGAGGAGACCGCTCCTCAGGGAGGCGCGACCTCGGGCCTCTTCGACGCGCTCCTCGGCGCGACCTCCGCGCACGCGCAGGTCGCCGACCCCGGGGTGACGAGCCCCGCGATCCGCAAGATCATCGACTCCCGCGCTTCGCGCGTCGCCCAGCTCGACGCCTTCAAGGCCCAGGGGGTGATCGGGGAGAACAACCGCGGCCTCGTCGAAGCGCGCAACCTCGAGAGCCTCGCCGACCTCAAGGCACGCGCCGAGGTGCAGCGCCTCGTCAAGGCGGAGAACGCCGACCGGGAGGCGCTCTACAAGGAGATCGCGGCGGCGGAAGGGGTCGACCTCTCCCAGCTCCCGCGGATCCAGGAGACCTACGCCGAGACCCTTCGCGCGAACGCGAAGCCGGGGCACTGGATCCAGGAGCCGGGCGGAGCCTGGAAGCAGAAGTAGGGGGAAAGTCGAGTCCGATCCCGGGCGTTTGAACATCTGACTTTCAATCTGCCGGGGTCCCGGCTCAGAGCGCGACGACCTTCTCCGCCTCGAGCTGCGAGGCGAGGATATCCCCCATCCCGCCGACGACGCCGACGCGGACCTTGTCGAGGAGCCCGAAGGAGTCGAGGCAGGTCTTGCAGAGGACGAGGTGGACGCCGCGCTTCTCGAGTTCTTCGAGAACGCCGAGCGCGGGAGACCCCTCGACGCAGAGTCGGACGCCGTCCGTGTAGAAGGCGATCACTCCCGGAAGGGTTCCGTTTTCGAGGAGGAGCCGGCAGTAGGTCTGGAAGAGCCGGAGCGGCAGGTCCCCCTCCGCCCGACCCATCCCCTCGCGCGTCACGAGCACCGTCCAGTTCCCGGTCATGCGATGCCTCCTCCCCCTTGGATTCGAGGGGGATAGACTAGCCGACGTGCGCTCCCTCGCCAGGGCGGCCGCCGGTTCGCTCCTCTGCGCCGCGCCGATCCTCGCGGCGGTGCCCGAGACCGTCCCCGGCTCGCGCGGCCCCGATCCCTCCCTCTCCCTCCTCGCGGACGCCGCCGAGGCGGCGCTCGACGCGGGGAAGCACGAGGAGGCGCTCGCCCTCGCGCAGCGCATCCTCGCGACCGACGGAGGGGAGCCGGACGCGCTCGAGGTCGCCGGTGTGGCGAGCGCGGCGCTCGGCGCGCACGCCGACGCGGAGCGCTCCCTCGCGCGAGCCTGCTCGCTTCGACCGGAGCGATCCAAGTGCTTCGTCCGACTCGGGCGGGCGCGCGCGCTTCGCGCGGACGAAGCGGAGCGGCTCGGGGACCTCGATCTCGCGGCGGCGCTCCGGGACGCGGCGCTCGAATCCATCGAGCGCGCGGTCGCGCTCGACCCGGAGTCGTCGTCGCCGCGCGCCGCCGTCGCGTCGGTCCTTCTCGACGCAGAGCGTTTCGAGGAGGCGATCCCCGCCCACGAGGCGTGGATCGAGAGGGCGCCTTCCGATCGCGCGCCGTACCTTTCTCTCGTCGACGCGTACGCGGGAGCGTCGCGGTGGGACGACGCCGCCTCCGTCCACGAGCGCCTTTCGAACGGAGAGGACGCCGGCGCGGTCGGCCTGCGCGCTCTCGACCGTCTCGTCGACGCGGGGAGGCTCGAGGAGGCGGAGGCGCTCGTGCGGCGGCTCGCGAAACTCGAAGGCCCGCGGGCTCGCACCTTTGGCCTCGAAGCGGTTATCGTCGCCATCGACCGGAGCTACTACGCCGGGCTCGACCGGCTGACGCGTTACCTCGGGCTGAACCCGCCGCCTGAGGAGGCCGCCGCGATCGCGAACGCGGTCCTCGCCCGGAGCCCCAAGGTGCGGCACCGCAAGGTCGAACCGACGCGTGTCCTTCCCGTCGACGCCGCCGGCGTCGACGAGCCCGCGCTCCGCGTCCGCGTCGAGCCGTACTACCCGGTCGCGCTCCGACGGTCGGGCGTCGAGGGGACGGCGATCCTGCGGATCGTGGTGCGCGCCGACGGCTCGGTCGGGCGTGTCGAGGTCGTCGACTCGACCCACCCCGCCTTCTCCGTCGCCGCGATGGACGCGGTCACGCAGTGGCGGTACGCTCCCGCGATCCGGATGGGGGAAGCGGTCGACGCGACCCGCGAGGTCCGGGTGGAGTTTCGAGTGGATGGGACGCGCGGAGAGCCCTGACCCCATGCCCACCTACCGCCTCGACCTCGAGTACGACGGGACCCGGTACCACGGCTGGCAGGAGCAGAAGAACGCCCGCGCCGTCGCCGGGGAGCTGCGCCAGGCGATGCTCGCGGCCGGGGCCGAGATCCTGGAGCTCGGCGGCTCCGGGCGCACCGACGCGGGGGTCCACGCGATCGGGCAGGTCGCGCACCTGCGTCTTCGCAGGGCGATCGACCCGGAGCCCTTCCGCCTCGCGGTGAACGACGCGCTTCCCTCCGACATCCATCTCCTCGCGGTCGCGCGCGCGGAAGACCGCTTCCACGCGCGGCACGACGCGCAGTCGCGGACCTACCTGTACCAGGTCGCGCGGCGGCGGACGGCGTTCGCGAAGCGGTACGTCTGGTGGGTGAAGCGCGACCTGCACGCCGGCCCGATGCTCCGGGCCGCCGCCCTCCTCGAGGGAAGGCACGACTTCGCCCTCTTCTGCGAGAAACCCGGGGAACAGCCCTCGACCGTCGTCGTCGTCGAGCGCGCGGAAGTCGTCGAGGAGGGGGCGCTGATCCTCGTGCGCCTCACCGCCTCTCACTTCCTCTGGAAGATGGTGCGGCGGATCGTCGGGGCCCTCGTGAAGGTCGGGGCGGGAGAGCTGACGGAGGACGCCTTCCGTCGGACCCTCGAGGGCGATCCGACGGCCGCGCCGGGAGGGACCGCCGCGTGGACCGCGCCCCCCTCGGGTCTTTTTCTCGAACGCGTGCGCTATCCGGGCGAGGCGGCGCCCGGCCCCGCGGCGGCCGTCGTCCGCGTCGGCGCGGTCGGTGCATCGAGCGCATCCGCTCGCCCAGCCGCTCCCTCCGGCTCCGGCTCATCCGGAGCAACGTCCCGTCGTGGAGGAGAACCAGGCAATCGCCGTGCGGGGCATTCCGGATCTCGGCGACGCGGTCCACGTCGACGATCGCAATGAAGTAGGGACAGGTTACTTAAATAGGGGAAAGACACCGTTCCCCTATTTGAGTAACCTCTCCCCCTTCATGTTCTCCCGTCGTGTGCCGCTCGATTTACGCCCGAACGCGATCGCCGAAGCCGCGAAGCTCCGCGGCGGGTGCCCGTTCGACCTGACGGTCTCGAACCCGACCGCCGTCGGGGTCGAGTACCCGAAGGACCTCCTCACCGCCCTCGCCGACCCGGACAGCCTCGCCTACCGCCCCGATCCGAAGGGGTTGCGCTCGGCGCGCGAGACGGTCGCCGACTCCTATGTCGCCAGGGGAGTCCCGGTCGGCCCGGAGCGGGTCGTCCTCTGCGCCTCGACGAGCGAGGCGTACGGATTGCTCTTCCGCCTCCTGTGCGATCCGGGGGACGCGGTGCTGGTCCCCGTCCCCTCGTACCCCCTCTTCGACCATCTCGCGGCGCTCGACGCCGTCCACGCCCGTCCCTACTTCCTCGCCTCCGACCTCGACAGCCAGCCCCACCTCGGACCGGACGATCTTCGAGGAGCGCGCGCGGTCCTCGTCGTCCACCCGAACAACCCGACCGGCCATCACGTCGCACCGGAGGCCGCCGCGCGGCTCGCCTCCCTCTGCGCCGGCGCCGCCGCCGCTCTCATCGCCGACGAGGTCTTCCTCGATTTCCCGCTCGACGGGCCGCCGCGGGAGAGCTTCGCCTCGCGTCGCGACTGCCTCGTCTTCACGCTCGGGGGGCTCTCGAAGAGCGTCGGCCTCCCCCAGCTGAAGCTCGCCTGGATCGTCGTCTCCGGCCCGGAGCGCGTCGCGGCCGAGGCCGTCGAGCGTCTCGAATACGTCAACGACGCTTACCTCTCCGCCTCGACTCCCGTGCAGCGCGCCCTCCCCGATCTCCTCCGGCGGGGGACGAGCGTGCGCGAAGCGATCCTCGCGCGCTGCCGACGCAATCTCGCGACGCTCGAACGGATTCTCGATCCGCGCGGCGGCGTGCACGCGATGCGCCCCGAGGGGGGGTGGAGCGCCGTCGTTCGCGTCCCCGCGATCGACGACGACGAGACCGTCGCCCTCGCGCTCCTGCGGGAGGACGGGGTCGCGGTCCACCCCGGCTCGTTCTTCGGCTTCCCCGCTCGCGGGCGCCTCGTCGTGAGCCTCCTCCCCGACCCCACGACCTTCGAAGAGGGAGTGCGCCGGCTACGCGACCGGCTCTCTACGGCGTAAGGGCGCGAGGAGGAACCGGACCGCGTCGGGGAAGCGCCGCGCCCACGCCCCCTCGTCGTGTCGCCCGTGCCGCTCCTCGACGTAGAGGAGGTCTTCCCCCTCGCGCCACCCCTTCGACACGAGGATCTCGCGCGCCGCGCGGAACCGGCCGAGGACCCGTCGCGCCTGCGCCCTCGCCCGGAAGGCGACCTGTCCGGGAGGCACTCCCTCCGCGGTCCCGCCGTCGAGGTAGATGCGGCCCGGAACCCAGCTCGCCCGCCGCAGGTAGCGGAGCATCCCGTCGGCCGCGAAGCCGAGCGACGGGCTCATCCCCCCCGCGAAACCGAAGACGTCGGGCCGCTCGAGGTGCGCCCAGAGCGCGAACATCCCTCCCATCGAAGACCCGAAGATCCCCGTGGCGCCCGCCCCGCGCTCGACTCGAAACTCGGCCTCGACCGCGGCGCGGACGACGCGGGTCAGGAACTCGAGATAGGCGTACGCTCCGCCTCCCCCCTGCGTCGCGTCCCGGAACGGCGAGTATTCGTCGAGGCGGCGCTCCCGCGCATTCGGGATCCCGACGACGATCGCCTCGAACCCCTCCGCGGCGAGCGCCTCCATCGACTCGTCGACCTGCCATTCGCCGGCGTAAGAGGTTTCCGCATCGAAGAGGTTCTGTCCGTCCTGCATGTAGAGGACGGGATAACGCGCATCCGACCGGGCGTACGACGGCGGCAGCCACACGAGCAGATCGCGGGCGCCGAGGGACTCGCCGCCGCGCACGCCGGGGAGGACCTTGAGCGTTCCGGAGATTCCGTGCGCCCCGGGACGGTGGTCCCGGTAGTCGATCCACCCCGGCATCGTCAGTGGATCGTCCCCCGTTCCCGGCGCAGCTCGAGCACGTAGGCGGCGGCCGCTCCGGCGAGGAGGCCGCCGAGGTGCGCGGCGACGCTGATCCGGCGCCCCTCGGCGGTCGTCGGCGTCAGGAGCGACGGGAGGACGAGAAGCCCGATCCCGACCGCGCGAATCACGGCCCGCCGCGTCATCGGAGCGCGGAGCGCCTTCCGCAGAGTCGCGGCCAGCCAGGCGCCGAAAAGCCCCGCGACCGCTCCCGACGAACCGACGATGACGGTTCCCGCCGGATGGGAGAGGAGCGCCGCGATTCCTCCGCCGATCCCCGCGACGAGATAGAGAAGCGCCGCGCCGCCGTAACCCCACGCGAGGATCGCCGGAACCGCGAAGACGACGAAGGAGAAGGCGTTCCAGACGACGTGCCGGAGGTCCGCGTGGAGGAAAAGGCTCGTGACGAACCGCCAGGGCTCGATCGCCTCCTCCCCGCGCACCAAACCGCCGAGCGCGGCCATGTGCGGGGCTCCCGCGTCTCTCCCCACGAGCCCGAACAGGATCGCGAGGTGGACGAGCACGAGCGCCGCCGCCGCCTGCACCGGTCCCTTGGGGAACGTCGCGCGCCTTCGCTCCCGCTCCTCCTCGGCGCGGGCCTCCTCCCACGCACGCTCGATCTCCTCTTCGTCCGCCTCCTCGACGTCGTCGGTCAGGAACGGTGGGACGACCGGCCGGTCGCGCCGCGGCTCCGGGTACGACTTCGCGTAGGCGTCGACCAGGAGGCGCGCCTCCTCGAGACGCCCCTGGGGAACGGTGAAGACGATGTGGGGCTCGGGGTCGGCGAGGAGCCCCGAGTGGTATGGGATCCCGGCCCGCTCGAGCGCGCGCTCGAGGAGCGGGACCATCTCGGCCCGCTGCGTTCCGTAGAGGAACGCGTACCGGGAGTCGGGGGCTTCGGGCATGACTACGGAAGGTACGCGGAGACCGTCCGCAGTTCCAGCCGGAAGGCGCCGGCCTGCTTGTCGGAGATCATCAGGCCGAACGAGGCGATCTTCGCCGGGTCGAGCGGAGGCGCCCCGCCGACGACGCGGCCGCGGTAGGTCGGCGCGAAGGCGGCGAACGGAAGGCGTATGTCCATCCAGTCCCCCTTCGGCGCTTCGAAACGGGCCTTGTAGTAGAGGCCGTCGAAGGCGGCGTCGGTGCGGAGGTTGAGGTCGTACCGTTTCCCGTCGCCCCGCACGCGCAGCGCGATCCCCGCGTAGGCGGAGAGATCGACGGGCGCGGGGCGCGTCCGCACCGAGGCGAATCCGCCCCCGTAGGCGAGGGAGACCTCCCCCTCGAAGACGGCGATCCCCCCTTCCGCGGTGCGTAGGCCTCCCGCCGAGACGCCGCCCATGACGCCGTCGTGGACGGCGACCCAGCGCGATAGGTCGGCATCGGCGAAGTCGAAGAGGATCAAAGGCCCCTCCGCCGCGGCGGCCGCCGCGATCGCGAGCGACGCGATCAGCCCTGCGGGTCGTGACACACGGCCTCGATGTTGTTGCCGTCGGGATCGAGGACGAAGGCGCCGTAGTACGACGGGTGGTAGTGCTCGCGGATCCCCGGCTTCCCGTTGTCCTTCCCCCCGGCGGCGATCGCCGCGTCGTAGAACGCGTCGACCGTCTTCCGCTTCGCGCAATGGAAGGCGACGTGCACGCCGGTGTTCACCGGCTTGCGCCGGGCGATCCAGAAGATCGGCTTCGCCTCGGGACCGAAGCCGGTCCCCTCGGGGAAGTCCATCACCACCGCGTAGCCGAGAGGCGCGAGCGCCTTCTCGTAGAACGCCTTCGACTTCGCCTTGTCGGTCACGTTCAGACCCACGTGGTCGAACATCGCTCCCTCCCTTCCGTCAGGTGCACGGCCCCTGGTAGGCGATCGTGCGTTCCGTGCCCGTTTCGGGATCACGAGTGCGCCAGCAGCGGACGTACGCCGAATCCTCCCACAGATCGAGCGGGGGGCAGTCGACGGACGCGGGGGCCGGGAGCGCGGCCGCTCCGGCTTCGACGCGGTAGGAGCCGTCGGGGCGCACGGCGAGCCGCACCGCGAGCGGCGGCGCGGTCCCGCGGTCGAACGACTCCGAGAAGAGCAACTCCTCGCCCCGCACCCCGTCGACGACGGTGTCGACCGGAACGGGCCACGAGCGGACGACCGTTCCGTCGGGGGCGAGCTCGACGACCCGTTCCGACTCGAGCGCGGCACCCGGCTCGGATGCGGGGATGCGGTCGACGAACGCGATCGCGATCGGGCCGCACGGGTGCTCGGCGCGGATCGCCTCGACCGCCGCGGTCTCCCCCGCCTTCTCTCCCGCCCAGAAGGAGAGCGGGAGGCCCTCCTTCGCGCGAAGCGCGTCGAGGCGTGGGGCCGCCTCTTCGGGGGCGACGTCCGCGATCGAGGCGGTCCAGGCGTCGAGGCGCGAGGGAGGTTCGGCCTCGCGGCCGCATCCCGCCCCGCCCGCGAGGAGCGCGGCAGCGAGAATTCCGCGGATGCAATTACTCACGTTTTGTCCCGTTTCGAGACTTGACCCCGAGTTCGGCCGGGAAATCGGGGCGCAGCCTCGCGTCGAGGAGGACCGGCATCCGGTAGGCGATGTGGTTCCGGTGGACCTCGGTCGACGCCGCATGGACGTCGGCCCCCGGCTCGAAGCGGGTGAAGGTGGTCCAGAGGAACTCCATCGACGAGGCAACCGCGCGCTCCGGCTCGTCGGTGAGGACGACGAGCGGCCACTCCGCGAAGGCGGGGTGCCTCGCGAACCGCTCGGCCGCTTCGGGCTCCTCCCCCTTCGACGGTCCCCCGACGACGAGGCAACCCGGGCAGAAGACGGCCGGCGAACGCGCCCCTGTCGGAAGCTCCGCCGCGCGGAACTCGCGCGGGAGGTCGCGCACGGGGTCGCCGAGGCCCAGCCAGACCCCCTTCGACCCCTCGTTGATCGTCGGCGCCGTGTAGTCGAGGGTGTCCATCGAGACGTTCGAGAAGACGTAGAGGTCGGTCTCGGTCCGCGTCCGCGCGAGGAGGTGCGCGAGCGTCGCCTTGAAGTCGCGGAGATCGACCGGCCGGTCGAGGACGAGGAGGAACTTCGTCAGCGAGAGCTGCCCCTCGCCGAGGATCCGGAAGGCGGAGGCCATCGCCTCGCGCTTGTACCGCTGCTTCACCACCGCCGCCGCGAGGGAGTGATAGCCGGTCTCCCCGTACGACCAGAGATCGGTCACGGCCGGCATCACGAGGGGGAAGATCGGCGAGAGGAGGTCTTGCAGGAGGTCGCCGAGGAAGAAGTCTTCCTGCCGCGGCTTCCCGACGACCGTCGCGGGGAAGATCGCGTCCTTCCGGCGCGCCATCTTCTCGACCTCGAAGATCGGGTAGTCGTGAACGAGCGAGTAGTAGCCGTAGTGGTCGCCGAACGGCCCTTCGGGCCTGCGCACCTTCGGCGGCACCTTCCCGATCAGCGCGAACTCCGCGGAGGCCACGAGCGGGTGGGGGCCGACCCCCTCGACGACGCCGAGCCGTTCCCCCGCGACCAGGGAGGCGAGGAGGATCTCGGGGACGTTCTCCGGAAGGGGGGCGATCGCCGCGAGGATCAGCGCGGGGGGGCCTCCCAAGAAAACGGTCACGGGAAGGGCCTCCCCCCTCTCCTCGGCGACCGCGTAGTGGAACCCTCCTCCCTTCCCGATCTGCCAGTGCATCCCGGTCGTGCGCCGGTCGTGGACCTGAAGCCGGTACATCCCGAGGTTCGGAACGCCCGTGTCGGGATGGCGGGTGTAGACGAGGGGGAGGGTCACGAAGGGACCGCCGTCCAACTCCCAGGTCGTGAGGGCGGGGAGCCGGTCGAGCCTCACGTCCTCCGTCACGACCTGCGTCACCGGCCCCGAGCGCTCGCGCCGCGTCCCGATCTTGAGCGCCTCCCAGAGGAGATCGCGCGCCCCCCAGAGCTTCGACGGGCTCGGCGGGAAGATCGTCTCGACGACGTGCACGAGGCGCTCGATCAGTCGCTTCGGCCGGTCGCCGAACGCGAGCGCCGCGCGCCGCTCGGTCCCGAAGAGGTTCGTGACGACGGGGAAGTCCGCCCCGATCGGCTTCGTGAAGAGGAGGGCGGGGCCACCCTCCGCGATCGTGCGCCTGTGGATCTCCGCGATTTCGAGTTTCGGGTCGACGGGATCGTCGAGGACCTCGAGGTCGCCGTCCTTGCGGAGGCGGTCGAGGAACGCGCGGAGATCGGGGAAACCGTCCATGGGGGAAGGGCATTATGGCGGAAGCGGGGCCGAACTTCCCCTTTCGGACCCCTTTACTTCACCCTCTTGATCTCGAAGACGACCGGGTCTCCCGCCTTCCCCTCGCTCCACGGGGTCCACTCGACGCGCGCCTCGTCGGCGCCCTTCCATTCGAACTTCGCCGCGTGCATGTGGTTCGTCTTCGCGACGTCGATGTTCGTGCCTCCGTCGTAGTCGAAGGAGACGACCGCAGCCTCTCCCGGCTTCTTCGCCCGCATGCGGGGCTGGTTCTGCCCGGCGCAGTAGTGGGTCAGCACGACGTCGTCGCCGTCCCGGTGGTAGACGGTGACCATCTCGTGCGGCGTCCCTGGGAAGAGGGTCTCGACGACCGCGCTCCCCGCGCCGGTCAGCCGGTAGGTCACCTCCGCCTCGGCCCCCATGGCCGTCCCCTTCCAGGTGCCTTCCATGGCCTCGAGGCGATCGAAGGCGTCTCCCGCCAGGACCGGGGCTGCCAGAGACACGACGAACAGGAACGAAACGATCCGCTTCATGTGCACCTCCTCGAGAATCGCCGGAGTCTACCGCGATTCGGGGTCGTTCGATCCAGCGGTTCGCTGCAGCGGGGGTGGCGCTCGCCGCAACGACGCCCGCGACCGGCTCCGTGCCATAAGGTGCCCCGTGAGACCGTACGGAGACGACGTCGTCGCGCACGTCGTGCGCCGCGCGGAGGAATACCCCGCGATCTTCCCGTCGCTCTCTTCGGCTCGAGGGCACGCGGAGACGCGAGGAAGCGGTCCGCCTACGAATTCGCGATCGAGGCCGACGGCCCGACCCACGCGGAGTGGTCCCGCTGGTCCCCGGACACGTCCGAGTCGGCGCCGACGCTCGAATCCCGTCGAGTTTTGCAGCATGGTCTCCCTGGCGCCGCTCCGTCCGAAATTGACGAGATCGGCCGGCAGCCTCGACTCCATCACGTTCGACCGCCGTTCCCCACGGGGGCCTCACCCAAGCGGGGAAACGTCGGCAGCTCGTCCTCCTCGATCGCGGCGATTGCAAGGGTCGCATTCCACAGCCGCTCGAAGACGCTCTCCGAGACGCATTCGAACCCATGTGCGAGAATCGAGCGGTTTCGTGCGCTCAGCGGGGACTTGGTGCCGGTCAACCCCTCCTTGTCGAACTTCTCGCTCAAAGGATCGCCCAGGTTCGCGAGCAACGCGTAGGCGTCCTGCAAGCCGAGCGCGACCACGCCGTCCCGGGCCTTCGCAGCCCACTCGGCTCGGAGCGTCTCTGGCACGCGGTCGAGAGAAACCCTCTCCGTGCTCTCGATGCCGTGGCGATCCCTCAGCGTCCATTGGGCGACCGCCTCGATGGCGCGATACAAACGAGCGACGGCGTCGTCGATGCGTCCTTCCTCCTTGCGGCGCTTCGCGTTCGCGATGAGATCGACCACGTGGTGTAGGCTCGGCGCCTCTGAAGGGCAAAGTGCGCGCAGACGGCCCGCAAGCTGCTTCACCCGTTCGAGGACCCGATCTCCCGTGCTGGGCCCGAGCACGGCACGCAGATCGTTGGCCGACTTCGCAACGCTGTCGAAGGTGTTGCTGCTCGACTGATGGTCAAAACGATCCCACGCATCGAACGCCTTCGCGAGCTGCTCGAGGACGGCAAGCTCGCGCTTCCGGTCCGGGCCGCTCACATGCTTCTTCGCCATGGCGGCGACGTTCGCAGCGGCGAGGAATGCGTGCTGGTCAAACAGCACGACAAAATCGTCAACCGCTCGATGGCCGAGCGCATCCCACGGATTCACCTGGTGGACGACCTCTTCCGCGCCGGAGACGACGACGCCCACGCCGTCCTTGGTGCGTTCCCCGCCACCCACGTACGAGAAGGTGCACGGCCACCGGCTGGCCTGGAGGACGATCGCTGCCGACATGCACTTCGTGCCGCCGGTGAAGTCGACGACGACCCGGAATGCCTGATCACGCTCCGACCACCGCATCACTTCCGGCGTCAACTGCCTCAGCCGATCGAGGCAGCGCGCCAGATCTTGGCCGTCCGGCAACTCGAACAGGTCGTATCGACCGGGATCCAGATCGACGCCCTCGTCGCGCGCCTTGGGAACGATCTTCGCCTCGATGTCGCCCTTCGTCTGCGGCGTGTGGACGAACCGAACCCGCGCGGGGCGCCACATCTTCAGGGCGGCGACGACGGGCTCCGGGCTTCCACCGACGGTGCAAACGAGAAATGCGGAGTCGGCCTCTATCATCCGCTTTTTTCCTTCTTCTTTGGCGTGAGGGCACCCGCGTCAGGAAACCGGAAGGCGATCTCCCGAGCGATCGCAAAGGCGACGACGAGCGTGAGCCGATCTCCTGCCTTCGCCGTGGCCGGGACATCGGCGCTGTTCTGGATGGGACCGGTGAGGCCCGAAGGGTCATGTCTGGCCTTCCAACCGCCCTTTTTCGTGCGTTCCTCGAG
The DNA here is from genome assembly GCA_964383585.1 of uncultured Acidobacteriota bacterium. Classification (GTDB taxonomy): domain Bacteria; phylum Acidobacteriota; class Polarisedimenticolia; order Polarisedimenticolales; family DASRJG01; genus CAYLHQ01. Next base: position 17,465 of record CAYLHQ010000018.1, on the reverse strand, counting down.
AAGCGTCGCGTCGACGCGATCTCCAGCCTTGGGGAGAGCGCCTCCCGGCAGGGCGTTCGTCGACCGCGAGAGCCCCTTCCATCGCTCGGGCGCAATCAGTTGTCCGTAGCCGGCGCTCGTTTTTCCTCCGACGCCCCAGCTCTCGAGCGCATCACGAAGGAGCCGTTCGGCGAGCTCCGTCCAGTCCGCCGGACCGGACAACGCGAAGAGCATGCGCGCCCCGGGACGCACCGTGAGAAACGCCACGGGATTCGGGCTGTCGTAATCGTTCGGCCAGCTTCCTCCAGACGAGTCGTAGTAGCCCTTCTGGTGAACCGTGAGCACATCGGCTGCGAAGGGCCTGTCGCGTTCGACCGACCCCGGCACGTAAAGGGCGTCGTGGAAGGTGACGAGGCCGGCCGAAGGCCCCGCGACGAGGCCGAGCGCCCGCATCGGTTCATCCTCCAGGGCTTCGGGCGCACCGAAGAGCGCCCGATAGACCGCACCGGGTCCACGCTCGATGCGCCGGCCACGCCATCTCACGCCCTGGTAGTCGGCCCGCGCACGTTCATCGCCTTCTTGCTCCCAAGGCTCTCGCTCGGGGTCGCTCGGGCCGTAGACCGCATCGACGTAGTGAGCGAGGAGCCCCTTCAGCGCCGACCCAGGGATCGCCGGCACGCCCCATGTGTGATGCAAGGTGAGGCCCACGTCGGTCGCGCTCGAGTTCCCGTGCCCCACGAGCAACCGACTCGCGAGCGTGAGCTCGAAGAGGCGATCTCCCGGCGCCGCAAAGCTGCTTTTCCAGCGCCGGAACGAATGGGAGTAGTCGGACGCGACAGCGTGGGCCGCGAGCGCCGAGAGCCATTTCGCTCGCTGGTCGTCTGCCACCTTGCCGTCCTCGCCTACAGGCGCCCACGCGTCGTAAGCGAGGCCAAGGTGATCCGGTCCGCCAAGAGATTCGAGGACCCGCCGCATCGTCACTCTTCTCCAAACGTCGCCTGAACCGCGTGCTTGAGCCACACCGCGACCGCCAGCGCCTCGCGCGTGGCGATCATGTAGGCGTCCGCATCGATCTCGCGCACCCGCCTCGCGAAATCTTCGCCCGTCGCTACCTCGAGGCCGGGCACGCCCGCCGTCGCGAGGTGCTCGAGCAGCGGCGCGCCGCGATCCCCGAGCCGCTGCACCGCAGCGATCGCGGCGCAGAGACCGCTTCGTAGGATGTTGGCGCCCAAATCGTTCACCGCGTTCTTGTAGTCGTTCTGTTGCTCCTTCCGCACCGTACTGACCGACTCGTAGGCGTGGAGCGCACGCCGCTGGTCGCGCAGAAGGGGCTTCTGGCGGACGTCAGGCTGTGCCATGGCCCGCTCCCGTTCCCGCGATGGGGACGATCCGGCATCGCCCGCGGCCCGTCGTCGCCTTGCCGCCGAGTTGGTGAACCTCCTCGCCGGGGAATGCGAAACCAAGAACCTCGTCGGGCGTCATGTCGACGCCCGGGCGACGGCTTCGATCCGCCGCGAAGAAGCCGATGAGCAGGCTCTCCGGCGGGAGGCTCTCCTCGAGCCACAGCGCGCCGGGAGCGACCGTGCGGGTCTTCTCGTCGAGTCGAACTCGAACATCCACCTGGGTTGCCGTCTCCCAGAGGAATGCCATGGTGTCGTCGTCCACGACGGCGAAGCGTTTCGTGAAGATGTCTGTGTCCGGCGACACGACCGGCGCGAGCCTCTGCGCCCAACGGGTCGCTTCGTCCGACTCGGTCGCGGGAAGATCGAGGTCCTGGAGGTAGAGCCGTTCCTGATGAACGCAGCAGCTTCCCCGAACGACTCGCGCGCCGCGTCCGTGGATCGCGGGCACAGGGAGGCCGGCGTCGTCGAGATCACGGCGGGCGAGCGCGAGCAGGAGCGGCGACGTCGTCCACGCGAAGGTGCCGCGGAAGCTTCGCACCGGCAGCGCCAGCAGGCGAGCGTCGCCGACGACGAGTGCTCCCGCGTGCGCGGAGGGATCGTCCGACGGACCGAACACCGCCTCCGTCTTTTCGCGATCGCCGGCGCGCCGCGCGTCGCGCAGCACCCCCTTGATCGAAGATCCCGGGACGAAAGGAATCCCCGTGGCCTTGTAGCGCGCGGTCGGCAAATCGATGACATCCGCGGCATGGCCCGTGCCGGCGTGCAGCGCAGAGAGGGCGTGGAGGAGAAAGGCTTGAGGCTTCATGACGACTTTGGGTCCTCCGATCAGAACAATCCACGGGCGGGGCTGAAGTTGAGCTTGTAGCTCGATCCCGTAGGCGGGAAACGAATGCGGCGAGCCCGAAAGACCGCCGCGATACCGCGACTATCGATTGCCGCACGGTCCAGCCGCGCCTCTCGAAACTCGCGGAGCTGAAGCATCGTGCGAACCGTGTCGGGTGCCGCAGCGAACTCCCATAGTGGCCACGTGAAAACTCGATCGTCCTCGACGTGCGCCCATGCCGTCGTCCCAAGCCCACGGCGCGTCGGAGCGCAAGGAAACAACGCGAGAGATCGATAGGCGAGCAGATTCGCCATCCAGACGGTCAGCGCCCCCTCGTCGGCCGGCCTGGAGTCCGTGAGAGCGTATCGCTTGTCTTCAACCGGATCCCAACGCATCGATAGTTTCTCGTCGCGGTATGCCCAGGGCTCGAATAGCGTCTGCCGCACGCGCTCGACGGTTACCTGGCCGAGAAGCTTGCGAACGGTGTCGAGGAAGTTCTGGTTGCCCGAACCGCGGATGAAGCAGAACGGCGTCGCTTCGATCCTTCGCTCTCGAAGGGGACCCCGACCGTCCTCCGAGCAAGCATCGCTGCCAAAAGCGGCGAGGTATTCAATCGCCTCGTGCGACCCTCTGTCGCCTCCTTTCGTGAATTCAGCGGCGTGGCTGCGGTACTCAGCGGAAGTGCAGTCGATGCGAGCACCCAGTGCCAGCTCGGGACGCGGGACCGCGTCTTTCAACGCATCGAGCCATTCCGCCCGTTTCATGTCCAAAATCCTCTCGAGCGGCCGAACGCGCTCCTCGATGGATCGGTTGCGCTCCCCCTTCCTCGTGCTCTTCTCCCGCTTGATGTTTGCAATCGCCTTCTTCACGGCGGTCCTTGCCTGAGCGTGGGCTGTCTCCGCGGCTTTGCGCTTTTTCTCAGCGTCCGGCGAGATGGTCTTGCCGACGAGTGCGGCGGCGATGCGATCGCAGAACCCCGCCTTGTCGCCCGTCGTCAAGCTATCGAGCACGGGAATCCATGTGCGCGCCCGCGACCAGCGCAAACGAACAGCGGACTCGCCCGCTTGACGCGCGACGACGAGTGTTCCTAGCGCAGCGAGAAAGCCCAGCGGATTGGTTCCATCGACTCCCTCCAACGAGATGCTGTAGCACTCGGAATCCAGCGTATTCATGATCGCCCCTCCAACGGTTCCGAGGCGGATTGCACGCGGAGACCGCTTGCGTACCAGTCGCCGAGGCGGACGATCGCCTCCAGGTAAGCGAGGCCCCACCACCCGTAACGCCGCGTCAGCCGCCAGAATCGCTCCACCAACCCCGAGTCGATTCGGTGGGCGATCCACTGTCGCCTCGCATCACGAGAGAGCGAGATCGAGTGTTCGCCGAGCTTTCCGAACACCGACGGCGGTTCTGGATCCTCGCAGATTGGCGCGAGCGGCCGAGCGTGTCCGTGGTGGCTCGCGATTAGGTGAAGAAACAGATCCCTCGTTGCCTCGTCGGCCATCAAGCCCGACCGCGCGTTCGCGAGCTGGGTCGACAGCATCTCGTGGCGGAATCCGTCCGGCAACCCGCTCGCTTCACGGAGCGCGCGTCGCTGCGCAGGGGAGGCCGGGATCGAAGCGGACTTCGCCAGCGGCTTGCTCGCCGCGAGCGCCGCGAGTTCGTCGCCTTGGTGAAGCAATACCTGGAATCGATCATCGAGCTTCCCGGCGTCGTGCCAGTAGGCGGCAGCGGTGACCGCCTCCCGCACATTCTCCGGTAAACAGAGCGACGTGAGCCTCTCCACTGTCCGTCGCACCAAATCGGAATGCTCGTCGAGCGACTGCTCCGCGCCGGTCGCGGAGGTGAGATCATCGTCATCGGCGAAGAGATCGAGTTCTTCGTCGACACGCATGGCCGCTCGTGCGAAGAGGATCGCGCCTCCGACGGGATGGCGCTCGAGGCGCCCTTCACGCGCAGCGGCAAGGAGATCGCGCCACCACGAAGGAGGCCCAGTCGCCTCTTCGTCCGTTGCTGGCGCATAGTTGAGGACCTCGTCAATGACCCTCGCTACATCCGCGCGCTCCACCGAAGGACCTTCCACGAGCTCGATGAGTCGGCGGAGCGGATCGCATGCAAGCCAAGGGGCAAGCAACGCGCGTTGCAGTCGGACGGAAGCTGGGCGGCCAGCGGCTTTCATCGCACGCTCCCACACGTCTGCCTGCTCCTGTCCGAGCCCCCCCTCCCCTGCCGAACACGCAAGCCCTTCGATGCCGTACGAGGCTGGAACGACCACGACATCTCCTGGCGCGATCTTCTCCGTGACTCGCACCACTTCCGAATGACGACCGCGCCAGAGGAGACAGGGGCGACACGCTCCGCCCTCGTCGTCGGCCCGATCCGCGCCGCCTTCAATGTCCGCCGCGGGGTCCTGATCGGCTACCTCGCGAAGCCAAGACCGGACGCGCCATAGCGGCGCTGCCAGCATCTCGCCGCTGACGGGTCGGCACATCGCGAGCGTCTCCACCCAAGACCCATCGTCATCGCCAAGGTCTGCCCGCCAGACGACCTGTACTTCCGCCGCGCCCCTTCCGATGCCATGCAGGTACTGCTGCACATCGGGTGCAGGATGCGGAACGGATGCGGTCTGGCAGAGTAGGTCGAGATGTGCCGGAAGGAGCATAGGGGCATCTTCCGCAGTTGCGAGATACGGCGAGAGATCGTCGACCTCCTCGAGCATCTCGCGCAACGCCTCGATGCCGAAATCGATCGTCTGTGCATCGCCCGCTTTCGCCCTCAGCAGCTCCCACGTCGCGGCAAGGGCCGTTCCGTACACGGGGTCCGGCTTTGAATCGATCGAGTCCGCGTCTCGCGCACGAACCAGAATGACCGCGGACGAAGTCCCTTCGGTTCCCATCCGGTCGAGTCGGCCGAAGCGCTGCCGGAGCGCGTCGAGGCTCGCCGCTTCGGTCACGAGCGCGTCAAAGGAAAAGTCGGCACCCACCTCGAGACACTGGGTGGCGACCATGATGATCGGCTTTCCTGGCTGCTCCGGCGAACGGGCCCTCAGGAAAGGCTTCCATCGCTCGAGGATCTGATCGCGCTCCCAGGGGCGTAGCCGGCCGGTAAGCAGAACGACTTCATATCCCTCACCGCGGTTCTCTTTGAGCGCATCCGCGATTTGGCAGGCGGTTACCACGCGGTTCACCATGACCGCGACGCGCCGCTTTCCATCCTTGATGAAATCCTGCGCGCGGAGGACCGCCCGCTGCACGAGCTCGTCCTCGGCGCCGCCTTTCCTCGCTTCCAAAAGAACCAGCTCCGCCTGCTTGCTCGCATGGAGTCGTTCGCGAAGAACGGGATGGTCCAGCGCCCGTTCTCGATCGGCGCCCGGGAAGACCTCGCTGTCCGGGACTTCAGGGGGTGGCGTCGCGGACATGACCACGAAGACGAACGGAGACGGCAGACGGACTTCGGCTCGGTCGGAAGCCCGGTATCGTTCGACCGCACGAACGGTCTGCATGAACGGAACGGAGCAGTGGGCCTCGTCGAGCAACACCAGGCTGTCGTTGGCAGCGAGGCCGGCGAAGATCGGTGCGGTGAGCTGGCTCCGACCGTAACTTCGAAAAAGGATCCGGGAGCCAAGCTGATCGACGGTGGAGGTGATGACGGCCGGCTGCGAGGGCAGGCGGGCCCACCCGTCGTCGCGGAGGACACCGCCGCGGAGGCGGGCAACGGCGAGCGGCCGATCCGTTCCCGCGAGCGTTCGCAGACGATCTGCGATCACGCGGAGGGGACCGTCGGTCGCGGCGGCGAGCCGTTCCGCGATGATTCGGGCGCGATCGAACGCCTCGTCGACCACAATTCGACGATCCACGACGAACCAGATGCGCCGTGGTGCGAGTCGTTGTTCGATGGGCCGGTGTGCCTCCGTCGCCAGCGCGAACAGGGCAATGTCCATGCACGCGGTCTTGCCGGAAGCGGTGGGGAGGTCGAGCGCCGGCGGCCAGCGACCCGCAGCGACTCGATCCGCCAGCATGACCTGCCACGGGAACGGTTCGAGCTGCCAGAGAGCAGTGAAAACCTCGGCAAAGCTCGGAATGCCGCTCACGACGGTGCTCCTCCGTCGTGGAGCGGCCGGCAGACGCCGTAGCCGCGGTAGCGACCCGCTCCCAGAAGGACGGGGCCCCGCACTCGTTGTCCGAATACGAGGATCGCATGCGCGTGACGGCGCCGGGTGCCGTCCTTACGTTGGAGCCTCGGAAACGCGTGCGCCGGAGGGACGCCGAGATGGGCAGACACGGCGGTGACGATCACATCGCGCGGCTCAGGCAGCCCTACCCGGACGGAGGCTTGTGCGATCATCGCGGCGATTTCGCGCTGATACGCCGAAGGGTCCTTCTCCTTCGGATGCCGGTCAAAGGCGATGGGCGTCACGGTCGACCAGTGCGTCGCGCCGCTCGGATGTGCCGTCCACACGTCGGAACGGAGGTTCCAGGGCCGTTCGGTCGCATTGACGCCGCCGATGCGCCAGGTCCCGAGTCGGCCCAGAAGCAAGCGATCGACGCGAGCGACGGCGCGTAGCGCGTCACGGCGATGTTCGGGCTCCAGCCCGTCGGGGAGGACGATCCCCATTCCCAGCAGATGACCGTCCGCGTGTGGATGGCCGACGAAGGCGAGCGGCAAAAAGGCGAGATGGGCGTCTTCGAGCGGAGCACCCTCGTGGTCATGGCCCGACAGCAACTGCCTGATGGCACTCGGCAGGTCGTTCGATTGGGTGAGGATCGCTTCCCGCCAGCGTTGGATGAGTTGCGGAGCGCACAAGAGATCGAGCTCCCGATACGGGCCGGAGTCCCTCTCGATCGTGCGCACGATGAAGTGCGGACTGAACACGGTCCCCATTGCCGTCGCCGCCACGCCGGGGGGAAGCGGGCGGGCGTAACCTTCGAACATCCCCAGCTCGGGACGCCGCCGCACGGGCCGACCCCCGGGGTACTCTTGTTTCAGTGTCTCCTTCGCCGCCTTCTGCGCCTTGCTCTTCGCCGAGTCGCTCGCGATTACCTCGAGGTCTCCCCAGCGTTCGACTTCTCGTGCGTTGAAACAGCGCTCGAGATACTCGAGCGTCCCTGGTCCGGCCACGCGAAATTGCTGCTCGGCGCGCTCACCGTCAGGGACCCACGTCGGGTCCTTGATCTCATCCGGTGAGGCGAGCCACATGTGGACGAACGAAGCAGAGTGGCCGATTCGCGTGACTTTCCGGCACAGTTGTCCGAGCGCGGTGCGCGTTGCGTCCGACGCCTCGGCGTCCGGCCAGGTCATGTAGACGATCTCGTCGTCCAGCCAGGCGCGTGCGAACGTGCGCGGTTGGCGATCACGGGTGAGCGCTGGGGCCGACGGAAGGATCGCTGTCGTGGGTCCTGCCCTGTCGTTGACCGGCACGTAGTGCGTGACCAGGGCGCGCGGGCTCGCCTCGCCGGCATGAATGCGGGGTGAACCATCCAGTCGTTCGAGCCACTCGAGCGCCTCCCGCTCGGCACGATCCGCTCCGGTCTCGAAGTGGGCGGCCGCCAACGCCATGAAGACGCGGCCAGGATGCGGCGGCCATTCGGGTTCCTCATGGGAATCGGGTTCCGAGGCCACGACGAAGCCGTTGAGGTAGTGCATTCCGAGGGCGAGCATGTTCACTTCCCGCCCTTGTCCGCCTCTTCCTTCGTGGCTTCGAGCTGGCTGCGTCGCACGAGCTCGACCAGGTCCGCGGACGGCTTCAGCGTGATGGGATCTGCCGGCCAAGGCAGTTTCGCCGCCTTCGCGGCCTTGACGGCCTCGTTGAGGACCGCGATCGCCTGGTCCCCGCTCAGCGTAAAGGATCGTGGGGCTTGGCCCGGCTTCTCCAGCAACTCCCAACCCATGGGGCTATCGGGCCAAAGCAAGCATCGCGAGCGCAGACCGATCCCGGACTCGAACGCCAAGGTTGCGGCGGCCAGTCCGAGCGCCGCCAGTACGGCGCGTGCGGCGACGTCCGTGCCTTCGCTGGCGGCACCGTCGATCGGAAAGCGGAGCCGCCGTAGCACGATGAGTGAAAGCGTCGTGGTCTGCTCGGCGTACTCGATGGTAACCCCGCTATTCCTGGAGTCGAACGGGATGCTCGAATGGTTGATCTTGGACGGCTCGATCCCCTTCGCTTCCTTCTCCGTCGCCATCCTCCAGGACTTGTCCGCGTTCCTCACCACCTTCACCGCAGCGCGGATCTCCAGCGGGTCGCGCCGGACGCCGCGCGCTCGATAGTCCTCGTACCATTCCGCCCCGATGCCGACGACCTCCGAGACGATCGCTCGCTCGAACTTCGGCCCGAGACCGCCTTTCGGACCGGTCGAATCCCACATGCCGAAGATCAGCGCCGTCGGACACATTTCGAACAGCGGCGTCGCGTTGGTCGGGCTCACGCGATTGAGGGCCTTGCCCCGTTCCGAGTAACGGAACTGCGTGCCGTCCAGCTCGCTGTCGCGGAGGATCGCGTCGGCGAGCCGATGAGGAACTTGCAGGCTCGTCACCTTGCCGACGGCGTCAAGCAGCGTCTCCTGTCCGTCCTTGGCGCCGCCGTTCGGATCGTACTCGGAGAAGTCCACCACCACATGTGGCACAACGAGTTGTCCCGCGTCGAGCGCCTCCTGAAGCGCCTGCTCCATCCGGTTCGCCTGGCTCTGCACGCTATCGAGCAGAACGCACTGCACCGCACCTTCGCGTCCAGGTACGCGCCGTTTCTCGATCGCGTACACGGCCCCGGCGAAGGTCGGCGGGAACACCTTGTCGCCGGCGCCCCCGGCGGGCTGCAAACGCCGCCGGCAACGGAAGGCGGCCGCAGTCTTCACGGCTTGTTGGAGGACCTCGAGCGTCAGTGCGTGTGTTGCGTTCATGTTGTCTTCCTTTCAGATCTGTGTCTGGGTCTTCGTCCACACTCCCCCCACCACGCGACCGAATCCCTCCTCGGTGCGCGAACCGATCCCCGCGAGCCAAAGCGATCGGGCATCGGCCTCGCCGAAGGGCTTTCCGTCGGCCCTCTCGAGGAAGTAAACGGCGCCGGGCGCGACCATGCGAGAGGTCGGCTTCGGCGTGCCGGCCGCCATGTCCCAGCCCGACACGTGAACCGGTCGCGGAACGAAGGCTGCGCGAAGAATCACGTCGTGATCGAGCCCCGGCAGGCAGCCTCGGTACGTGCCGTCATGCACCTCGAGGCCGTCCGGCAACCAGCCCTTCGCGAAGCAGAGGGGTGTCACGGCGATGACCCGAAGTCCGGGGCTTCCGGAGCCAAACGCCTCGAGCAGACTCGGAGGGGGCCCGAACAGCGAGGCAGGTAGCGACCCCACCCGTGCGAGACGCGCGTCCGATCCCAACGTCACGACGCCGCCGAGCGCGCCGTCAGGAAGTACGACCTCGGCGCCGATCGCCCACTCGGCGTGCCTTTCGAGCGTTTCCACGACGTCGTGCGAAAAGAGCACGCCCTCGTCGGCGGTGAGCGTTTCGGGGAGGATGCCCACGTGCGCTTGAATCCGCCGGTCGGTGGCGGGCGCGCTCTCGCGATCTCGAGCGGGGACGGACCGGCCCGCGAGCCACGCGGTAAACACCGTACCGCTCCACCATCGCGGAGGCTCGAGCGACTTGCCCGCCTGGCCGAGCCGTGGGCGCCAGAGCGACTCGCGCGCGTCGTCGTCGTCCCTCCCGAGCGTCGGTGCCTCGGGCGGATGGGGATCGAGTCGTATCACTTCGTGATTGGCGTCCGTCCACAGCGTGTCCGCCGGAACGGGCCAGACCGTGTCCTCGAATTGCCACGAGCCGCCGTGCGCTCCGCGGAGCACGAGCGTCCGCCCGAGCTCGATCGGCGCCGTGCGGGCCCGCCACTCATCGGGCGCGAACCGAGCGCCGCCCCTCGCCTCCTCGCTTCGTCCCCACGCGGTCCGCAGCGCGCCGAGAACCGTGGACGGCCACGGCCACTCGAGTCCGTGTCCGCGGCCGGCTGCGCTCGTATGCCAACCCCTGCCGTCCTTGCAGAAGAGGCCGTCACGCGGGACGAGGGCCAGGCGCCCGGTCGTCGTCATGCGGCCGCCCCCTCGTCGCGCCGCCGAGCTCGGGGTTCCGCCTGCGCGAAGGCGCGGGCGATGAGCAGGCGCGCAACCCATGAGCGAACGTGCGCATGCAGCGCCGCGTATCCGGCTTCCGGATCGAGGGCGAGCCCGGCGCTCTCGGCGCCGAGGTCTCCGCCCTCGACGCGGGCGAGCGAACGTCGGACTTCGAGCGCGAGCACCCGCGCCCATCCGTCTTCGGCCGCCTCGCCGGGCGCCGGCAGACGGGCGAGCGTGTTCGCAATCTCGTAAACCTTGCGTGATGGAAGGCGGTCCCGCAGCAATGCGGTCGCGGCGTGCAGCGTACGCACGGGATCGGCGCTCCACGGCGCGCGCCAGAGCCGGATACCTCCGGAACGCTTGTCGACGACCACAGCGAGCGCGTTGCGATCGCGCTTCGCCTCGCGCTCCGCCTGCCGCCCGAGCGCGAGCAAATCGCTCATGCTCTCCATGACGTGACCGATCCCGAGGCCGATCGAAAGCGTCGGCCGCTGCTCGGCGGGAATCGACGGACACGCGGAGGTCATCGCGACGGCGAAGTTCTCGCGCAATTCCTCCGCGCACGAGAGTGCCTCCGGCAGCGGCAGAAATGCGAGCGCGTCGTCTCCGCCCGCATACACGAGTGCGCCGCGATGGTTCCGCTCGACCACCTTCCGCACCTCCCTTGCGAAACGTACGAGCGCCTCGGAGAACGTGCGGTGATCCCCTGCGGAACCCAGCCGATCGATCGCCCGCCCCACGTGGTCGCCGTCGGCGACGAGACACGCGACGTAGGGATAGGGCTCCGAGACCTTCTCGAGAATCGGCTGCACGTGCCGTCGACCCCACGACTCCGCTTCGCCCGCGCGCCCCAACTCCTCGAAGACCGATCGCAAGCGACTCGGAAGGAGCACACTCGCGTCGAACGGGAACGGCGCCGCGCACGGGAGGTCCGGTCGCCCGACGCGGGAAACGCCGGCGTCGCGACACGCATCCCGGAGTCTGTCGAGTTCCGACGGCGCCGCGCGGCTCACGAGGTCCGACCACGATGCGAGCGCGACGTTGACGATCGGCACGAACGGATCCGGCTCACCGCCGGCGCGTTTCACCAGACCGATGGCGTCGAGCTGCTCGCCGTCCGCGATGCGGTACTTGCGCACGAGCCTGGCGGCGCGGTGCTTGGGCGGGGCGAGTACCGTCTCCCGAGCACCGTCGAGGCTCGATTTGGGCACGGCGCCCCGCCCGTGGGTCCATGCGCCGAAATCGCGCAGCAGCTTGCGACCGGCGATGGCCCCCTCGATCCGCCGGCGTGTCGCGGCGTAGTCCTCGAGCGGCAACCAGCTCGCCGTGAACTCGAGGAACATGTCCACCTGCTCGGCCCACGCGGCATCGACATCGGGCGCGAGAAGGCCCGTACACTCGCTCTTGACGGGCGCGGCGAGGTCTTCGCGCCAATACCGCGTGACCGCCTCGCGCACGGCTCGCGCGAGCTGGCGGGGATCGACGTCGGAGGGAACTTCGGCGAGGAGCTTGTTCGCGACGTTCTGGGGAGGCGTACCGTCCGCGCGCAGCGGCCCGAGGCAAGGCTGGAGCTGCGCGTTTCCCGCTTTCAAGGATGGGAAGATGAGCTCCGCGCCGCCCTCGACGAGCGCGCGCGCCGCCGCACGACCGAGCTCCGAGAGGAGATGGCTCCCGTACCAGAGGTCGCGCGTCCGCCGCGCCTGCGCGATGAAGTCCTGGACGGGCCCGAGGGTGACGAGAAGCAGGTGAGCGGTCATGGCGCCACCACCGTCGTCGAGCCGTGGGCGTGGAGCCAGTCCAGGAAGGCCGCGCGCAGGCTGGGCTTGTCGACGAGTGCGGAGAACTGCGCCCTGTCGCCCGGGGCCACCAGGCGGTCGAACGGCGCGGAAGAGTGTTTCACGCCCCGGAGGATCGCCTCCCCTTCGGGATAGGCGCGGTTGAGCCAGAGCGCGCACGGGACGAATCTGCCGTCACCGAGCGGCAGCGCCTTCACGATGAGCGGGCTCGCGAGACGGTCGTGTTCGGTGTTCCCGTGTCGCCAGCGAAGCTCGAAAGCGTCGGGCTCGTCGTACCTCCCGCCGTTCCGTGCCTTCTTCTGAAACTGCCCGATGATGGGCAGCCCGAAGCCGGCGCGGGGCCAGACCGGCGTGGCGTTGTGCCGAGGCTGGTGACCGCGTGTCTTGCCCTCGAGATGCCGCACCTTGTCGGCCTCCGGCCAGTTGGAGATCGACGGGCGCTGGGGCTCCGGCTTTCCCGTTCCTGGTTCGCGCGCACGGTCAGCCTGCTGGCCACGCGTTCCCTGCCGGAACTCCTTCAGCCAATCGAGCGCGGTCGTCCACGCCGTGATCGCCTTGCCATCGGCAATGCCGACTTGGAGCGCCGCGCCGCCGAGCCACGGCACATCACCCGGTTCATGTTCCGGCGGGGCAAACACGTCGAGCCCGAAGACGGCCTCGATCGCGTCGCGCGTTGCAGTGGACGGCAACCACGAGCTGCGATCCTCCCGAACCGTCAAGCTCCCGAGCCCGCGACGCGTACGCCCCCCGTAGCCGCCGAAGAGAATCCACGCGCGAAGCGCATTCTTGACCTCTCCCTCGCAATTCGCATCGGCGATGAGCGTGAGTCGGAATTGCGTTCCGGGCACGCGGCGGGGCGCAGCCGGCGTGTTGGTCTTCTTCTCTTCGCGCGCCGGCCAGAGCGCATACGCGCCCGGTGTCGCCTTGCCGTTCTTCGAGTCGTAGAGCCGGATATCACTGCTGTCGATTCCGCCCGTTCGCTCGACGCGGATGCGGATCTCGACGGCAGAACGGCCGCCCTCGTCCGTCGCGGCGCAACCCCAAATCTTTCTCTCGCGCGCATACAACTCCGAGGCACTGCGGGACTTCGCCGCGTAGAGCGCGCGCCACCAGAAACGGAGGTGCCCGCGCACGGTGGCCGCCCGGATGACGTCGACCTCGTCGACCGTTCGGGTCGCGTAGCCGCCGCCGAGGATGGGGGTCACGACCTCGAGGCTCACGTCGATCTCGCGACTGATCGAGGCACCCCGGGCCCTTCGCACGCGCGGCGCGGGGAGGGAATCGAACGACGGAGCGCGTTCCCTCGGATCACTCATCTCGCCACACCGGCTCTCTCACTCGTCGGAAATTCGGTCGTGTTGTCGAAATCGGAAGGGGACTCGGCCGACCACGAACGTCTACGGACGATGGTCGTCGATCCGCCCTGGTCTGGCCCACCCCTCCGCGCCGGTCGGCCAGGGAGACCGAACGCCGCGGCAGCCGGGCACCGTTGGCCCGAGCGACGAGCCATACGGCCGTGACCGCCTTCCAGCCCGGGCCCGCGGGGATGGGGAGGACCGAAGGGACGTCGCCCCTCGGGAACTTCGCATGACGCTCGTCTTGCCAGGCGAAAGAAACCTACGGAAACCTCGAGACCCCGCGCGTTCGCCCACGAGTGCGTTTCTTTGTGGCTCAATGCGAACCACCCCTCGCTATCCGGCGCACCGAACGCCTGCTCGATTCACGAAGGCCGGGCCAGCGGTCCCGGTGGAGCGGATCTTACTCGGCGAAGGGCCTCCTTGGGAAGGGCGTGGTCACGATTTCGGGCGGGTGCGGCCTCGGAGAAGACAGGACGACGGCGACGTCGGCCGGTCCCTTGACTCGTGCTCGCCGCAGACGATCTTGTAAATCGTGCGGGGAACCCCGACCGGGGGGGCCGGGGAGGACGCCATGGCGCCAGACCATACGGTCGCCGAAACGGAATTCTTGCCGGTCCGGATGCTCAGCGAGTTCGTCTATTGCCCCCGACTCTTCCATTTCATGCACGTCGAGGGCCGATGGGAGGACAACGTCTTCACCGTCGAGGGCCGCTACGTCCATCGCCGCGGCGAGGACGAGGCCGCCCCCCTTCCCGAACCCGCACGGGAGCCCTCGGAGGGGGGAGGAGACGAGCCGCCCGAAATCGCGCGTTCGGTGCAACTGGGAAGCGAACGACTGGGGCTCATCGCCAAACTCGACCTGATCACCGCCTCCGGGAACGAGGCCGTTCCCGTCGAAACGAAACGGGGGCGGGTCCCCAACAACCCGGAGAGGAGCTGGGAGCCCGAACGGGTCCAATTGATGGCTCAGGGCCTGCTGCTCCGAGAACACGGCTTCCATGTCGACCATGGCGTCCTCTACTTCGCGGGCTCGAGGACCCGTGTCGAGGTCCCCTTCACCGAGGAACTGGAGGCGCGGACCCTCGACTACGTCGAGCGCGCGAAGAACGCGGCGCAGCGAACGGTCCTCCCCCCTCCCCTCGACGGGAGCCCCAAGTGCAACGGGTGCTCGCTCAGCGGGATCTGCCTCCCCGACGAGACGCTCGCGCTCCAGCATGTCCCCCCCGATCCCGTGGCGCCGGAGGTTCGGCGGCTCTATCCGCCGCGACAGGACGCCGTCCCGCTCTACGTCCAGCAGCAGGGAGCGACGGTCGGGAAGACGGGAGAAAGCCTGGTGGTCTCCTACCAGGGGACGGAGGTCGCGAAGGCGGGCCTCAAGGACGTGAGCCAACTCGTCCTCTGCGGAAACGTTTCGGTCTCGGCCCAGGCCCTCCATCTGCTGTGCGAGGCGGGGATTCCGTGCGTGCATCTTTCCATGGGGCATTGGTTCTACGGGATCACCCACGGCATCACGCTCCGGAACGCCTACGACCGCGCAGCCCAGTTCGAGGCCGCGTCGGACCCCGCGCGACGGCTCGCGTTCGCCCGCGCCGTGGTCGCCGCGAAGGGAGCGAATCAGCGGACGATGTTGAGGCGGAACGCCGACCCCAGACCCGACCGGGAGCTCGCCGACATCGACCGCTTGCTCGACGACGCCGAGCGGGCCTCGACCGTCGACGAATTGCTGGGAATCGAAGGAACGATCGCCGGCCTGTACTTCGCCGTCTTCTCGCGGCTGCTCAAAGCGGGAGAGGTCGAAACGGACTGGGACTTCCGAAGCCGAAATCGTCGGCCGCCGAAGGACCCGGTCAACGCGCTGCTCTCGTTCGGGTACGCGCTGCTCGTGAAGGAGTGCTCCGTTGCCCTGCTGGCCGAGGGACTCGACCCGTGGTGGGGTCTCTACCACAGACCGCGCCACGGCCGACCCGCTCTCTCGCTCGACCTGATGGAGGAGTTCCGGCCGCTCGTGGTGGACAGTGCCGTCGTCACCGCGATCAACACCGGGATGGTCCGGCAGAAGGACTTCGTCCGGTCGGCGGCCGGGTGCTCGCTGAAGCCGAATGGAAGGAAGGCGTTCATCCGGGCCTATGAGGCTCGCCTCGATCAGCTGGTCACCCATCCCGTTTTCGACTACCGATGCTCGTGGCGCACACTCGTTCGAATCCAGGCTCGCTTCCTCTCCCGATGGTTGCGGGGCGACGTTCCCGCGTACGTCGGGATGACCACCCGGTGACGCCATGGCCAGGCGTCGTTACTTGTTCTCATACGACATTTCCGACGACAAGCGCCGTACGCGCACGTTCAAGGTGTTGGAAGCTTGGGGCGATCGCGCCCAGTTCAGCGTTTTCTTCGCGGAGTTGAATCCGACGGAACTCGTGGGGCTGAAGTCGCGGCTGGATCGGATCATCCACCACGAGGAGGACCAAATACTGATTCTCGATCTCGGGCCGCTCACGAACCCTTTGGAGGACGGCCTCGAGTGTCTGGGAAGGACCTACCACCCGCCGGCGCGGGTGGTGGTAGTGTAGTTGGGTGCTTCGAGCGGGTAGGTGGTGACAGAATCTCGGGACCCGCTCGTGGTCATTGAAAACACGGAACTTAGCTTCGATTTCACGCGAGCTTCACCCCGCGTTGAACGCCTGAGTTTTGGCACCGCTCGAAAGACGCGTCGCAACTGCCTGAAGGCGTTGGACATCCGAACGTATCCGACTCCGCGCTCCTCGGAGCGCGGCCCCATTGAAGCGAGATGACATCGGAGGTGCTCCCTCGGGATCTGGCCCGGACTCCGCGCTCCTCGGAGCGCGGCCCCATTGAAGCTTCGTGCTACCCCCGTGCGCGATGGACAGGTTCTCGACTCCGCGCTCCTCGGAGCGCGGCCCCATTGAAGCCAACATGGTCTACGGCGGCGACTTCAATGCGGAGGTCGACTCCGCGCTCCTCGGAGCGCGGCCCCATTGAAGCTGAGAGCGCTCGGAGAGTTCCGTTCGGCGTGTTCTCGACTCCGCGCTCCTCGGAGCGCGGCCCCATTGAAGCTTGTCGTCGGGATTCTGCGCCAGGTGGTCCTGAACGAGACTCCGCGCTCCTCGGAGCGCGGCCCCATTGAAGCTTTTTTTTGTATCAGCTGAAGAGGGAATACAGGCCCCGACTCCGCGCTCCTCGGAGCGCGGCCCCATTGAAGCCGATTCGCCGCATTCTCTATCACAGCGTTCAATATCGGACTCCGCGCTCCTCGGAGCGCGGCCCCATTGAAGCTCAAACCATTCCAGAACAACTTCCGTCCCGCTACCGGACTCCGCGCTCCTCGGAGCGCGGCCCCATTGAAGCTCGGTGGGCGGAGGAGATGCGGCGCGGTCGTCCGGGACTCCGCGCTCCTCGGAGCGCGGCCCCATTGAAGCATGAGAGCCCGGTAGTCAATCCGAACGCGCGTGGACTCCGCGCTCCTCGGAGCGCGGCCCCATTGAAGCACGAGCAGCTGCCAGGTGAGATTCCGGCCCGCGGCGACTCCGCGCTCCTCGGAGCGCGGCCCCATTGAAGCCACCCCGCAGCGGGGAGCCAGACTTTTTCGACGGTCGGACTCCGCGCTCCTCGGAGCGCGGCCCCATTGAAGCGGTGAGGCGAGGATCGCGGCCATAGCGCCGAGCGACGACTCCGCGCTCCTCGGAGCGCGGCCCCATTGAAGCTCACCCCGCGAGGCAGCCGCAAAATGGGGTCTCACGAGACTCCGCGCTCCTCGGAGCGCGGCCCCATTGAAGCGAACAATCCCGACTACGCCTACCCCACTTTCCTCGGCTTGACTCCGCGCTCCTCGGAGCGCGGCCCCATTGAAGCGCGTTCCTTGTCGCTCGTCGCCGATTGGATCGAGGAGACTCCGCGCTCCTCGGAGCGCGGCCCCATTGAAGCGGCTTGAGCGCCTGTTAGCCGAGGGGAGGGGGAAACCCGACTCCGCGCTCCTCGGAGCGCGGCCCCATTGAAGC
>CAYLHQ010000017.1:0-86256 GCA_964383585.1 uncultured Acidobacteriota bacterium | reverse complement strand
GGCAGTCCGTCCAGGGGCGGACGACCCCGGCCCACAACCTCGCGGCCACGTTGGACGCAGCAACCCTCACCCCTCTCGCGCCTCCCGCCACGCCTGGAACATGAGCACGTCCCAGAGGAGATAGTGCCAGTTCCGGCTCCCCGCGAGATGCTCGGCCCACTTCGTCCGGACCTCGCCGGGCTCGATTCCCGCGACCTCCCGGAGGCGCCGTTCCGAAAGCAACTCC
This sequence comes from uncultured Acidobacteriota bacterium, assembly GCA_964383585.1. Classification (GTDB taxonomy): domain Bacteria; phylum Acidobacteriota; class Polarisedimenticolia; order Polarisedimenticolales; family DASRJG01; genus CAYLHQ01. Next base: position 86,030 of record CAYLHQ010000017.1, on the reverse strand, counting down.
TCCGCCCAGTCCCGCAGAGGGCCCCGGAGCCAGGAGTCGATCGGCACGCCGAACCCCATCTTCGGCCGGTCGACGAGATCGGAAGGGACGTGACGCGCGAGGATCCGCTTCAGGATCCGCTTCCCCTCCCCCCCGTCCGCCTTCCAAGCGAGCGGGAGCGTCCACGCGAACTCCACGACGCGATGGTCGAGAAGCGGAACCCGCGCCTCGAGGCCGACGCTCATGCTCGTCCGGTCGACCTTCACCAGGATGTCGTCGGAGAGGTAGGCGAGGGTGTCGTCGTACATCCCGCGATGCCAGGGATCGTCGATCTCCCCGGGGCGCGGAAGGAGATCGGGCCAGCGAGGGGGCTCTTCCGACCCCGGGAGGAGCACGCGCGGATCCTTCCAGTGCGCGAGGAGGTCGAGGTAGAGAGAGCGGTCGTCCGAAAGGGACAGGAGCGCGCCGAGCTTCTTGATCTTGTCCCCCGCCCCTCCCCCGCTCCCGTACCGCCGCGCGATTCCGTCGAGGAAGAAGAGCGCCCGGTTCGCCGCCGCGGCGGGGACGCTCCTGAGCATCGCCCCGAGCGGGCGCCGCACCGAAGCGGGAAGCCGACCGATCGAGCGAAGGAGGTCCGCGTAGAGCCGGTAGCGCTTGTACCCCGCGAACGACTCGTCCCCGCCGTCCCCCGAGAGGCTCACCGTCACGTGCCGTCTCGCGAGTTCGCTGACGAGGAGGGTGGGGAACTGCGAGGAGTCGGCGAACGGTTCGTCGAAGAGCGCCGCGACGCGCGGGACGATCTCGCACGTGGCCGCCGCCGAGACCGCGATCGCGTGGTGCTCGGTGTCGAGACGCCTCGCGACCCGCGCGGCCCAGCCCGACTCGTCGTACTCGGCCTCCGCGAAGCCGACGGTGAACGTCCTCACGGGCCCCGAATTCGCGCGCCGCATGAGCGCCACGACGAGCGACGAGTCGATCCCCCCCGAGAGGAACGCCCCGAGCGGGACGTCGGCGATCATGCGCAGGCGCACCGCCTCGAGGAGGCGCCGTTCCAGCTCGTCCTCGGCCTCCGACTCGCTTCCCGGAAACGGGTTCTCGAACCCCTCGGCCGCCTTCTCCCGCAGCGACCAGAACCGCTCGAACCTCCCTTCCGATCCCTCGGAGCCGGGTGCGAGATCGAACGTCCGGATCCCGCCGGGCTCCATCTTCGAAAACCGCCGGTAGATCGATCGCGGCCCCGGGACGAATCCGAACCGGAAGTAGGAGGCGAGAGCATCGCGGTCGATCTCCGGGTCGAAGGCGGGGTGTGTCCGCAGGGCCGTCAACTCCGAGCCGAAGAGGAGCGCCCTTCGGCTCCATCCCCAGTAGAGCGGCTTCACGCCGAATCGGTCCCGCACGAGGTGGAGCCGCCTCTCCTTCCGGTCGACGAGGGCGAAGGCGAACATCCCGACGAACCGCTCGACGGCGGCGCCGAGCCCCCACGCCTCGATCGCCGCGAGCATGACCTCGGTGTCGGAGTGGCCGCGCCACGCGGGGGCCGAGGTCTCGAGCGCCTTGCGGATCTCCCGGAAGTTGTAGACCTCGCCGTTGAAGGCGATCACGTACCGGCCGGAGGCCGACGCCATCGGCTGGTGCCCCTCGACCGAAAGGTCGAGGATGGCGAGACGGCGGAAGGCGAGGGAGACCCGCTCTTCGCGTCCGATCCAGATCCCCTCGTCGTCGGGGCCCCGATGGCGGAGGGCCGCCGCCATCCGGCCCATCCGCTCCCGCGAGGCGTCGAGGTCGGCCGAAGGATCGAAGGCCCCCGCGAACCCGCACATCAGGGACCTCTCCTCGCGGCCTGCACGATCCGTAGTCTAATACAGCGCCGATGCGGCTCGTCTTCGTCATCGCGGCGCTCGATTGCGGCGGGGCCCAGCGCGTCGCCTCGCTCCTCTGCTCCGCATGGGCGCGGCGCGGCGAGCGGGTGACGATCCTCACCTTCGAGGACGGCCGGACGCCTCCCTTCTTCCCTCTCGAGCCCACGGTCGAGGTCGTTCCGCTCTCTCTTCTCGCCGGTTCCGGCGGCCCCGGCGCCGCCGCGCGGAACCTGGGGCGCGTTCGGGCGCTCCGGCGCGCGATCGCGAGCCGGAAATCCGACGCGGTCGTCTCCTTCCTCGACACGACGAACGTCCTGACCCTCCTTGCGACCCGCGGCCTCGGGGTTCCGGTACTCGTCTCCGAGCGGATCGACCCGCAGTTCGAGGAGATCGGGAAGGCGTGGTCGCTCCTGCGGCGGATCACCTACCCCTGGGCGGACCGTGTCGTCGTGCAGACGCGCGGCGCCGCGAGCCGTTTCCCCTGGCTCCGCCGCCCCCCCGCGATCGTCCCGAACCCGGTTGCGGCACCCCTCGAACGCGCGTTCACGGACCCTCCGGGCCCTCCCCGAATCGTCGCGATGGGGAGGCTCGCGCGGCAGAAGGGATTCGACCTTCTCCTCCGCGCCGTCGCGCGCCTCCCGGACCGGCACGCGCGCGCCGAGGTAGTCCTCGCGGGAGAGGGACCCGAAGAACCGGCGCTCCGCCGCCTCGCGGGAGCGCTCGGCCTCGCCGAGCGCGTTCGGTTTCCCGGAAACGTCGGGAACCCGGCAACGCTCCACCGGTCGGCGACCGTCTTCGTTCTCTCCTCCCGCTACGAGGGGTTCCCGAACGTCCTCCTCGAGGCGATGGCGGAAGGGGTCGCCTGCATCGCGACCGACTGCCCGAGCGGTCCCGGGGAGATCGTCGAGGACGACCGGAACGGCCTCCTCGTTCCGCCCGAGGACCCTGCGGCCCTCACGGCCGCGATCGAACGCCTCCTCGACGACCCGGCGCTTCGTTCCCGCCTCGGACTCGAAGGGAGGAAGGTGCGCGAGCGGTACTCGATCGAGGTGACGGTCGAGCGGTGGGACGAGGTCCTCCGCGAGGCCCGATCAGGCTCCCTCCCGGAACGCCGTCCGTAGGACCACGACCATCGCGACCGCCGAGACGGTGTAGACGGCCCCCGTCGAGAGCGCGATGCCGGCCGCCCCGAGCCAGCGGGAGAGGACGAGGTTCAGGGCGACGTTGAGGACCGCGCCGAACCCGGAGATCCAAAAGATCTCCCAGTCGCGCCCGAGCGCGTTCATCGCCCGCGCGCCGAGGATTCCGGCGAGGTACCCCGGGATCTGGACGGCGTAGAAGACCTGGATCCGCGCGACCTCCGCCGTGTCCTCAGGCGAGAACGCTCCCCGCTCGAAGAGGAGACGCGTGAGGGGAAGGCTCAGAGCGGCGAGCGCCACGGCGATCCCGGTCCCGAGAACGACGACGAAGGCGGCGTCCCTCCGGAACGCCTTCGCGAGCCCCCCCACGTCCGACTCGGCCGCGTACATCGAGTATCGCGAAAGCGCCGCCGTCCCGAAGGCCATCGCGAGGACGCCGAGAATCCCCCCCGCCATCCGCCCGCCGTAGCCGAGCCCCGCGACGGCCCCCGGACCGAGATGGGCCGCCATCGCCTGGTCGACAATCGGGTTGATCGAAACGACGAGCGCCCCCCCGAGCAGTTTCGCGAAGCCTCGTGCGGACTCGGAGGCGTGCGCGTCGAAAGGGTGACCGAGGACGAGAGGGGAGACACCGACGGCGGCGAGATGCGCGGCCCCCCACACGACCTCGGCGAGCGATCCGAGGACCACCCCGAGGACGAGGATCTCCGGGTCGCTCCCCGCGGTCGCGAGGAGCGCCGCGAGGGTGACGACCGGCGATCCGAGCATGCCGAGGGTCGCGATCGCGATCTTCCCTCGCGCCTGGAGCGCTGCCGAAACGATCGCGGCGATCCCGTCGAGAAAGACGACGATCGCGAGGAGGAGGAGGAGGCGAGCGGTCAGCGCCTGCTTTCCCGGCGGAAACCCCGACGCGACGACGAGGACGGCCGGGCGGGCGGAAAGGGCGAGGAGCGCCGCCGTCCCCGCGGCGAGGAGGGCGTGGCGCGCGAGCGAGGTAGCGAGAAGACGGCGGGCCTCCTCTTCGCCCCCGCGCTCCCGCGCCGCCGCGAGGCGCGGGACGAGGGAGGAGAGGATCGCGCTCCGGAGCGCCCCCGCGAGGAACATGGGAAGGGCGAGGGCGAGGAGGAACGCCTCGAGTCCGTCCCCCGTTCCGAATCGGGCCGCAACCGCGAGTTCTTTCAGGAGCCCCGCCCCGCGCACTGCCGCCGCGGCGGCTCCGGCCCCCGCGAGCATCCAGGCGAAACGAGGGGCGCCGGCGGTCATCCACGCTCCAGGACGCGGTTCTCGCGGGTCCGCACGACCTCGCGATATCCGCGGGCGATCATGAGATCGAGGCTGCTCCCCCCGGCGATTTCCGTCCATGACGGATGGAACTCCATCACGATCGTCCGGGGCCACGATCGTTCCGGAGCGTCGTCGAGGAACCGCTTCAGGATCCGGTACTCCATCCCCTCGACGTCGAGCTTCATCGCGTCGACCCGCTCGACACCGAGATCCGCGAGCGCGTCCCGGAGCGGACGGCACCGGATCGCCGTCCCCGCGGGCCCCTCCCCGAGGAGGGAGTTCCCGCCCCGGTTCCCCGTCGTGTTGAGGGAGAGGCGGGCGACCTCGTCCCGGTCGGAGATCCCGATGCAGGTCGAATCGACCCGAAGCCCCGGGTTCAGCGCGACGTTGGCGCGAAGACGCGCGTGGTTGACCGGATCGGCCTCGAAAGCGATCGAGCGTCCGCCGGGCGCGACCCTCGACGCTGCGAGGATCGCGTAGAGTCCGATGTGGGCACCGACGTCGACGAAAACGTCGCCCGGGACGAGCCGGCCGAGGAGGCGGTCGAGTTCCCGGCGGTCGTAGAGCTGCGGGAAGAAGAGGAGCGATCCGTCGACGTTCTCCATCGGGTCGAGTTCGAAGGTCGCCCCTCGGACCGTCGCCGTCACCTTCGGCCGCGGGCGGCGGGCGTACAGGTCGCGCACGAGGTTCCCGATGCGCCCGGCCCCGCGCAGGGGCGGAAGGGCGTGGCCGAACGTCCGGAGGATCCGCAGTTCCGCGTTCATCTCCTCCTCCGGTCGCGTGCGAAGGCGGCGAACGCGGCGGGAAGGGCGAGCGCCCAGAGCGCCCGCGCTCCCGCCCGCCGGAGACGTCCCCGCTGTTCGCGCGGTGGGATTCCGAGATGGAACGAGAACCTCCCGTAGTGGACGGCCGACCGGAAGAACTCGAGCGGCGCGAAGCGGAACCAGGCAAGTTGTTCGTCGAGGATCATCCGGTGCTGCTCCGCGCTCCCGTACGCACCTTTGGCGGGATCGCCGGGCGTTCCGAGCGACCCGGGCCCCGCGTCGAGGTGGTACACCCTCACGATCCGGTCGAGGAAGCGCGTCCGGTAGTGCGCCGCGATCCGGTCCCAGACGAGGCTCTCCGGGATCCTCGTCCGTTCCGGTCGATCCGGAAACGGGAACCGGCGAAGGACGTCGGTCCGGACGAACCCCCACAATTCCCCGGTGATCCCGAAACGGTAACGCGCCTCGATCGCGTCGAGGTCGAGCACCTCCCGCGGGAACGGGTGCCCGACGGGTCGGCCGTCGGGGTACGCGCAGCGGCCGACCACCGACGCGAAGCGCTCCCGTTCTCCCTTCGGGATCCCCTCCCAACCCTCCCGGAAGACCTCGAGCGCCTCCGGGAGCGCCTCGTCGTCGGAGTCGAGCGGGAGGAAGAAACGCCCACGTGCCTCGGCCGCTCCGCGGTTCATCGCGACGTGCTTCCCCCGGTTTTCCTGCGCGACGAGACGGATGGGAAACTCGGACGTCCGGCTCCAACCTTCGACGACCGCCGCGGTCCCGTCGGTCGAGCCGTCGTCGACGACGAGCCACTCGAACTCCCGGAACGTTTGGCGGCGGAGGCTCTCGTACGGCCGCGCCAGCGTGTGCGCCCGGTTGAAGGTCGGCGTGAAGACGGTGAAGAGCGGTGCGTTCACTCGACCGCTCCCGACGCCCGCGCGCGGAGGGCCGCGACGCGCTCCGGCTCGATCGAACGGAGGCGCGCCTCGTACGGCGAGACGCCGCGAGGGGATGCGAGGGACGATTCCTCCGCCTCGGCGAGGAGTTCGAGCGCGCGATCGCGGGCCCGATCCCCCTCGGTCGCGAGGAGCGCCTCCGCAAGGACGACCCGCGGCGCCGGGGCGCGCGGCTCGATGCGAAGGGCACGCTCCGCCGCGCGGCGCGCACCCTCGGAGTCTCCGGTCGAAAGGAGAAAGCGCGCCTCGTCGAGCGGGATCGTCGCGTCGTTCCGCGACAGGCGCGCGGCTTCGCGGTAGCGCGCGGCGGCCCGCTCGCGCGTGCCGAGATCGCGCGTGAGGGTCCGGCAGGCCATCCCCTCGACCCACGCCGCCGCGCGCCGGAAGGTCGCGTCGGCCGGCTGGAGGCGGATGGCACGTTCGACCGCCTCCCGCGCCCGCGCATAGCGGTCGAGGTCCCAGTCCCTCCCGTCCCCCACCTCGTGCTCGGCGAGGCGCGTCCACAGGTCGGGGTGCATCGGGTTCCGCGCCAGGGAATGCTCGAGCCGGGCGAGACCCTCCGCATCGAGACGCCCCCGAGAAAGGCCGTGGGTCTCTCGCCACGCGAGCCAGGGGGAGATCTCTCCCACCGCGAGGAGAAGCAGAACGGCCGAGGCCCCGGCCGCGCGGTGCGCGAGGGGGCGGGAGGGGGTCGCCTCGCGGGGGCGCGCGAGGAGCGTGCCGGCGAGGACCGCCACGAGGAGGACGATCGCGGGGCGCGTCGTCAGGTCGTCGAAGAGGGACTGGGCGCCCAGGGCGGCGAGGGCGGCGATCGCTCCCGCCCTCCCCCCTCGCCTTCGAATCTCGACCGCAGCGAGGCCGGCGGCGGCGAGGGCCGCGAGCGCGGCGGGCCACCCGAACTCCGCCGGCAGACGCACGAGGTCGGAGTGCGGCGAGCGGAACGAGCGTCCGAACCGCAGCAATTCCTCCTCGAGCGCGAAGTTGAGGTTCGGCGCGGCGGCGGCGAATTGTCCCGGACCGGTGCCGAGCCACGGGTCGTCGACGGCCGCCTGGATCGAGGCGCGCCAGATCCGGATGCGCTCCCAGTGGTACGGGTCTGCGTCGGCGAGTCGGGCCGCCACGACCGAAGCGGCGACGAGGAGGGTGAGCGATCCCGCCACGAGGATCGCGAGGCGCGCCTGCCGCGTCGACCCTTTCCACCGAAGCGCGACGAGAACGGCGACGCCCGCTCCGAGGGCGACGAGCGCCCCCCGCGACCCGGTCGAAACGACCCCCGCCAGAGCGAGCACGAGCGCGATCGCTCCCACCGCGCGGCGCACCCCTCCGTCGTCGAGCACCCGGTCGGCACCGACGACGGCGCCCGCGACGAGCCAGGCGCCGAGGTGGTTCGGATTCAGGAAGGTCGTGTCGGGGCGCCCTCCGCCCGCGAGCGCCTCCACGACGGCGGCCACCCCGTGTCCCCCCGCGCCGATCGCGAGCGCACCGGGGAGGGAAGCTCCGACGGCCGGGGCCGACCGGCACGTAAGCCACAAGGCCGCCGCGAAGGCGGCGATCTCGAGGAGAACGAGCCAGGCGGCGAAGGCGTACGGCCCTCGAACGGCCCCGACCGCCGCAAGCGCGGCGAACACCGCGAAGGCGAGGGAGGGTCCCCTTGCAACCGCCCAGGAGACCGCGCTCGGGCGGCTCCCGACGGCGATCGCCACGAGCGCGCCGAGCACGACGTGAACGATGAGCGTCGCGGTCGGCGTCGCTCCCCCTTCCCCGAGGGTCGAGAGGAGGAGCACCACGACGAGACCCGTGGGAATCACCGTCCGCCTCCGGCCATCTTCGAGCGGAGCGCTTCGAGGTCGTCTCGGTACTCCTCCCGGACAGGGTGGAGGTGGACCGCCGCGACGAGATCGGCGAGGGCCCCCGGCAGGTCCCCGTCGACGAGACGGGCTCGCGCGCGCAAGGAGCGCGCCGAGGCGCGCACCGGACTCGCCTCGACCGCGCGCTCCGACGAGGCGAGGGCGCGCAGACGCGCCTCGGGGTCCCGCGGGTTCCGCACCGCCGCATCGACCCGCGCCCCCGCGAGGGCCAGCGCCGCGTCGGGGTCCCACGGCGCGAGCTTCGCGGCGCGATCGAGGAGGGCGAGGGCGCCCTCGACGTCCCCCCCCGCGGCGGCGTCGAGGCCGGAGCGCCGCGCGTCGTGGGCGAGCCCCGAGGCGGCGGCGACGATCGCACCTCCCGCGACGCACGCGGTCGCGGCCGCTCCCCAGCGGGGAGCGCCCGTGTCGCCGCCCTTGTCCCGAGACGCCGCCGCGGCGAGGATCGCGCTCCAGAGGATCGACGGGAGCCAGGCGCTGAAATCGCCGAGGTTGTGGATCGCGAAGGCGGCAGCACCGAGAGCGAGCCCGGCGCGAACCGAGTCCCCCGATCGAACGGCGCGGCCGAGCCCGCCGAGGAAAAAGACGAAGAAGGCGAGCGTGAGCGCGGCGCCCGCCGGAAGGCCGAACTCCGCGGCGAGTTCCACCGGGAGGGAATGGACGTGGCGCGACTCGTTGTCTTGCTCGCGCCGGTACTGCGAAAACGATTCCCCGTACCCCCCCGGCCCGACCCCCATCCACGGGTGCGCGACCGCCATCTCGGCGGCGATGCGGACGTTTCCGGCGCGGAGCCTCCACGGGCTGTCGGGGTGGTCGATCGCGACGACCGAGGTGCCGCGGACCGCGACCCCGACGGCGACGATCGCGAGGGCGGCGCCGGTCACGGCGAGGGCCGCCATGCCCCGCTTCCGGGACAGGAGGGCGAATCCGGCGATGGCGGCGACGAACAGGAGCGTCCCTCCCGCCGTCAAGGAGCGGGTGGCGGCGAGCCCCGCGAGTTGGAGCGCCGCGGCGACGCCGTTGAGGAGGCGCAGGCGCCCGCGCGTCGCGAACGCGAGTCCGGCCGTCGCCGCGAACGCGAGAACGAGGAAGACCCCCGCGGCGGCGGGGGTCATGTGCCCCGCATAGGCCCTCCCCTGCTCGAGCCGCCCCACGATCTCCTCCCGCCAGGCGACTCCGGAAACGCTCCGGAGATTCTCCGCCGCCGCCTCGAGTCCCCACAGGCTCTCCCAGACGGCCCGAAGGGCGACGAAGCTTCCGGAGATCGCGAGGAGCGAGGCCAACCGCGCCCGCGCTCGCGCGCGCTCGAAGCGTCCGCGGGCGGACAGGGCGACCGCGAGGGCGAGCACTCCGGACGCGACCGGCGCCCAGGATGCGCCCGGGGCCACGGCGAGACACGCGAAGAGGAGTCCTGCGGCGGCGAACGCGACGACGAGGAGGCCATCGCGCCTGGGCGCGAGCGCGAAGGAGAAGACGACGAGGAGCGCCCCTCCGGCCATCGCGACGCCGTGGATCTCGGGGGGAGCGAGGGCGGGGAGCAGGAGGAGCGCGAGCAGCGGGAGGGAGCGCGCGGGCTCCGTCGTTCTCGCGTCTGCGGCGGCGGGGGCGTTCACGGGCGGCGAAGTCTATCCCGCATCGGGGCCCCCGGAAAACACGGACGGCGCGGCGGGACCCGGGAGGCCACGCGCCGCGCCGTCCGTGGATCGAGGCTTACTGCTGCGCGCCTTCCGGGTACCGGACGAACTGCCCGTCGATGAAGCAGATCTGGTCGTTGAACGTCGTCGTGACGCCGGCGGTGCAGGTCGTGCCCGTGCCGTCCTTGCCGAAGGAGTAGAGGGTGTAGGTCGTGGTGGCGGAGGACACCTGGAAGGTGCCGCCCCAACCGTCCTCTTCCGGCATGTTCTTGATGTAGATCGGCTCGACGACGCCGGCGAGCGCCGCCGCGGTGGTGGCGACGGGGTAGAGGTTGCTGTCCACCGCGTACGACTCGACCGCCGTCCCGATCGACCGCAGGTCCGCCATGGTCCGCTTCTGCTTGCCGCGATCGATCGCGTTCAGCAGGTTCGGGATCGCGATCGCGGCGATGATGCCGATGATCGCCACCACGATCAGAAGCTCGATCAGCGTGAAGCCCTTCTGGTTCCGGTTCAACATGTTCTCTGGCCTCCTTGAGTGGGTCCGCCCGCTATAGAGCAACGTCGATGCCATTCGTCGCGATGGGCCGCGCTTCGCCGGATCGTCCCATTTGTTCACCGTTTTTCCCTCCGACCTCGACCGTTCCGCCCCTCGCGCTGCCCGGAGTTGTCGCCGGGGATCCGCCCGGGTGACGCGGGGCGTCACCCCGATCCTAGCGGACTCCGCCGATCCGTTCCGTCTCCTCCGGCGCGTAGTCGTCTTCGGGGGCCCCGGCGGACTCCCGGCCGGTCAGGCCGTACTTCTTGGCGAAGTAACGGAACGAGCGGAAGGTCATCCCCAGGAGCTCGGCGGCGCGGGTCTGGACCCCGCCACAGCGCTCCATCGCCTCCCCCATGTAACGGGCCCGCAGTTCCTCCAGGTTGCGGTCGAGGTCGATCCCCGAGTCGGGAAGCACGACGTCGATCGGCCCCCTCCGGCTCCCCCCGGCACGAACCTCGACGGGCAGGCTCTCCGGCCCGATCACGTCGGTCAACTCGAGGGCGACCGCCCGTTCGATCACGTTCTCGAGCTCCCTCACGTTTCCGGGCCAGGGATACCCCTCGAGCCGCTCCATCGCCTCCTCGCTGATTCCCCGAATCTCCTTCCCCATGGCGGAGCGGTATTTTTCCAGGAAGTGCTCCGCGAGCGGAGGGATGTCCTCGGGCTTCTCCCGGAGCGCCGGCATGCGGATCGGGATCACGTTGATCCGGTAGAAGAGGTCCTCGCGGAAACGCTTTTCTCGGACCATCGCGTCGAGGTCCTGGTTCGTCGCCGTGATCACCCGCACGTCGACGTCGATCTCCTCCGTCCCGCCCACGCGCCGGATCCTGCGCTCCTGGAGGACGCGCAGGAGCTTGATCTGCATCGCGGGCGAGGTTTCGCCGATCTCGTCGAGGAAGATCGTCCCCCCGTGGGCGACCTCGAACAGGCCCTTTTTCGTGGCGGTCGCCCCCGTGAACGAACCCTTCATGTGCCCGAAGAGCTCGCTTTCGAGCAGCTCGTCGGGGAGGGCGCCGCAGTTGATCGACACGAACGGCTTCTCGCCCCGGCCCGAGTTGTAGTGGATCGCGCGCGCGATCAACTCCTTGCCGGTGCCCGATTCTCCCTGGATCATGATGGTGCTTCCGGTCGTCGCCACCCGTTCGATGAGCTGGAAGATCGCGCGCATCTTGGCGCTCCGGCCCACGAGTCCTTCGAACCGGTACTGCCCCCTCAGCTCCGCGCGGAGCGACCGGTTCTGCTGCTTGAGGTCGGCGTTTTCGAGTTCGAGACGCTGCTGGTCGAGGGTCTTCCGGACCACGATCTTCATCTCGTCGAGATCGAAGGGCTTCTCGACGTAGTAGGCGGCCCCCTGGTTCAGCGCCTCGATCGCGGTCTCTTTCGATCCGAACGCGGTCATCAGCACGACCGCGGTGTCGGGCGCGACGCGACGGCAGTGACGGAGGAGATCGAGGCCGCTCTTTCCCGGCATCGAAATGTCGGTGATGACCAGGTCGAACGGTCCCCCGGCACGGAGCCGCTCCTCCGCGTTCTCCGCGGATTCGGCGGCGTCGACCTGGTACCCCTCCTTCCGGAGCATGAGCCCCAGGAGATCCCTCATGCTGCGCTCGTCTTCGACGATCAGGATCTTGTTCACCGTTCCACTCCTCCCGCCAACACCGCCCGGTCCGTCTCGACCGGGTCGGTCTCCCTCCCCCGCTTCGCCGCCCGGCGCGGAATCGTGATCGCCACCTTGGTGCCCTCGCCGGGTCGGCTCTCGACGGAGATCCGTCCGCGGTGCTCCTCGACCAGCCGGTAGACGATTGCCGCCCCGAGGCCGGTCCCCTCCGCGAAGGCACTCCGGAAGGGCTGGAAATACCCTCCCATCTCCGTCTCGCTCATCCCGACCCCCTCGTCCTCGAACCGGATCGAGACTTCCTCTCCCCCCGGCTCCGCGCCGACCGAGATCGTGAGGCGGCCCCCCTGCGTCATCGCCTTGAGCGCGTTCGTCGACAGGTTCCAGACGACCTGCCGGATCCGGTTCGCGTCGACCTCGGCCCAAATCTCCGGCGCCCCTCGGACCAGAACGACCCGGTGGGCGCTCCGGATCTCGCGGCTCTTGGTGAGGAGCTTCACGTGGTCCTCGAGGAGCTTGACGAGATCGCAGCGCTGCGGATTGAAGGTCCCCGGGCGGGCGAAGAGGAGGAAGTCCTTGATCGCCTGGTCGAGGCGTTGCGACTCGCGCAGGATGATGTCCATCAACTCGAGCGTCTCGCCGGTCGGACGCACCTCGGATTTCAAATACTGGACGGAACCGCTGATCGCCGCGAGCGGATTCCGGAGCTCGTGGGCCATCCCGGCCGCCATCTCGCCGAGCGCCGCCATCCGCTCCTTCAGCCGGACTTCCTGCTCGAGGGCCTGGATCTCCGTCAGGTCCTGGAAGATGAAGATCGTCCCGAGCGGGGCCCCGCTCCGGTCCTGGAGGTTCGACACCGCGAACCCGAGGAAGATGCGCCGGCCCTGGGGGCCGTCCCACCAGCGCTCGAGGCGGAAGCGCCGCTTCGCGAGGAGCTCGAGGCGCGTCCGGCGGAGGAACCCCTCCTCGAGGCCGAAGACCTCCTCCACGCTCCGCCCCTCGACCGCGTCCTGGGCAAGCCCGAGGATCTCCACGCCGCCCCGGTTGAGGAAGTTCACCCGACCCTCGAGATCGGTCGTCAGGAGACCGCTGTGGATCGATTCGATGATGTTCTCGTTGAGGGCCTGCAGGCGCGCGACCGCGCCCCGGCGCTCGTCGAGTTCGCGTCCCTGCGACCGCACGCGCTCCGCGAGCGCCGCGGCGAGGAGGGCCGTCGCCGCGAATCCGACCAGGTGCGCGAGGAGGGAATAAGAGACGCGCCCCGCGTCGAACGCTGCGGGTGCCGGGACGAGTCGTCCGAGCGGCGTGAACGCGTTTCCGCTCACGACGGTCGCGGCGTAGAGCCCGCCGCAAAGGACCGCCGTGACGAGCGCGCCCCGTTTGAGGTCGAGCAGCGCCGCGGTGCAGATCGGGATGAGGAAGAGGAACGACATCGCGCTCGTCGCGCCGCCCGTGATCCCGACGAGCGCGGCGACGAGTAGCGCGTCGCCCACGAGCTGGACGTACGCGAACTCGAGTCTTCCCCGGAGCGAGCGGTCGAGCGCCGCGTAGACGAGCGACGACCCGTACGCCGCCGCGGCCAGGAGGAAGAGCGGCCGGAGCGTCTGCCCGGGGTTCAGGACCAGCTCGATGGCGAGCGCGGAGACCAGGAGGGTGGTGACCGTCGCCACCCGGAGCACCATCAGGAGCCGGAGTTGTCGTTCGGTTTCCGTGAGGTTCATGGCGCGGCGGCGGGGTCCCGGAGGGGGCCCCGCCGCGAACTCCCCGACCGGATCAGCCGATCTTGCTGATCAGGTCGAACATCGGAAGGTACATGGAGATGACGATGCCGCCGATCACGACGCCGAGGAAGCAGATCATCACGGGCTCGAGCAAGGCGAGCAAGTTCGCCGTCGCCTCGTCGACCTCGTCCTCGTAAAAGTCGGCGATCTTGTTGAGCATCGTCTCGAGCGCGCCCGTCTGTTCCCCGACCGCGACCATCTGGACGACCATCGGCGGGAAGACGTCCGTGTTCTTGAGCGGCTCCGAGATCGTCTTCCCTTCCTCGATGCTGCGGCGCGTCGACATGATGGCGTCCTCGACGACCGCGTTCCCCGAAGTTTTCGCGGTGATCTCGAGGGCCTCGAGGATCGGGACGCCGGACGACACCAGGGTCCCGAGCGTTCTGCAGAAGCGCGCGACCGCGATCTTGCGGAGGACGTTCCCGAGAACGGGGATCTTCAGGAGCGCACCGTCGATCACGCGCTTCCCCCGCTCCGTCTTGTGGTAGCGGAGGAGGGCGAAGATCCCGGCGCCGATCGCCGCGAAGATCATCCACCACCACGTACCGATGAACTCCGACGCGGCAATCGTGATGCGGGTCGGGAGCGGAAGCTGCGCGCCGAGCCCTTGGAAAAGGACGGCGAAGGTCGGAATCACCTTCCACAGGATGATCCACACGACCCCGATCGCGATCGTGATCACCGCGACCGGATAGACCATGGCCGACCGGATCGCCGACCGAAGCTTGACGATCTTCTCGATGTACTGCGAGAGCCTCTGCAGGATCGTGTCGAGGATACCGCCCGCCTCGCCCGCCTGAACCATGTTCGCGTAGAGATCGTCGAACGCCGCCGGATGCTTCCGCATCGCTTCGGCGAGCGACGAGCCGGATTCGACGTCCTGCCGGACCTGGAAGAGGATCTTCTGGAAAGTCCGGTTGTCCTGCTGCGACGCGAGGATCTCGAGGCACTGCACGAGCGGGAGCCCCGCGTCGATCATCACGGAGAATTGCCGGGTGAAGACGGCGATCTCCTTCCGGCTGATGCCGCCCCCGAACTTCGGAAGGGCGAGTTCCTTCCCCTTCTCGGTGACGGCCGTGACCATGATCTGCTGCTTGCGGAGCATCGCGACGACGGCGTCCTTGCTTTCCGCCACCAGCACACCTTCCTGGACCTTCCCGTTCCGGGTACGGCCCTTCCACGAGTAGTTCGGCATCGCTCTCCCTCCTCGGACGCCCGCGGCGCCCCGGTTCAGCGCCTCTCCGCGGGCCGCCGGTTCGCGCCGGCGACGGCCGCCCCTTGGAACGGAATGGCGCCCGCGCCGCGATTGATCATGTCCTGCAGCTCGTCCGGATTGGACGACATCGAAAGGGCGGTCTGGATGCTGATCTGCTTCTTGAAATAAAGGGTCGCGAGCGACTGATTGAAGGTCTGCATTCCGTATTGAGCCTGGCCGGTCTGCATCGCCGAATAGATCTGGTGGACCTTGTCCTCGCGAATCAGGTTCCGGATCGCGGAGTTCGGGACGAGGATCTCGAGGGCGAGGCACCGTCCCGCCCCACCGGCGCGCGGCAGGAGCGCCTGGCAGAGGATGCCTTCGAGGACGAGCGAGAGCTGCGCGCGCACCTGCGATTGCTGGTGCGCGGGGAAGACGTCGATGATCCGGTTGATCGTCTGGGACGCCGAGTTCGTGTGCAGGGTCGCGAAGGTGAGGTGTCCGGTTTCCGCGATCCGCAGAGCGGACTCGATCGTCTCGAGGTCGCGCATCTCACCGATGAGGACGACGTCCGGGTCCTGCCGCAGCACGGAGCGGAGGGCGTTCGGGAAGCTGTGGGTGTCGGCGTGCAGCTCCCGTTGATTGATGAGGCACTTCTTGTGCCCGTGGAGGTACTCGATCGGGTCCTCGATCGTCACGATGTGCTCGTGCCGTTCCGAGTTGATCTTGTCGAGCATCGCCGCGAGCGTCGTCGACTTACCCGACCCCGTCGGGCCCGTGACCAGGATGAGACCGCGCGGCTTCTCGCAGAGGTTCGACACGATGTCCGGGAGGCCCAGTTCCCGGAAGCTGCGCATCTCCCACGGAATCGTCCGAAACGCTCCCGCGACCGCCCCGCGTTGGAAGAACACGTTCGCGCGGAATCGCGCGAGGCCCTTCACGCCGAAGGAGAAGTCGAGCTCGAGCGTCTCCTCCAGTCGGTGCTTCTGCGTGTCCGTGAGGACGCTGTACACGAGCGACTTCGTCTCGGGAGCCGTCATCGGCGGAAGCTGCAGCGGGACCATCTTTCCGTCGATCCGGATCTGCGGCGGGGAATTGGTCGTGATGTGGAGGTCGGTCCCGCTCTGGTCGACCAGGGTCTTGAGAAGCTGATGCATCGTGACGCCCATCGGAATCTCCTTTGCCCGCCGGACGGGCGCCTACAGGACCGTCTCCCGGACGACTTCTTCGACGCTCGTCGCGCCGTCCCGGAGCTTCTGGAGGCCGGAGGCGCGGAGGGAGATCATTCCCTCCTCGATCGCCTTTCGTTTCAACTCCATGGCCGACGCACCGCTGAGGATCAGCTCGCGGATGTCGTCCGTGATCTCCATGACCTCGAACAATCCGACGCGCCCCCGGTACCCCGTGTTGTTGCAGTTGGCGCAACCCCTTCCCTTCACGAGCTTGAGCTTCGGCGCCTCGTCGATCGAGAAGCCGATGTCCACGAGCGCCTGCGGAGGCATGTGGATCTCCTCCTTGCACTCCTTGCAGATCCGGCGGACGAGGCGCTGTGCGCAGATCAGGTTCACCGAGGTCGCCACGAGAAAAGGCTCGATCCCCATGTTCATCAGCCGGTTGATCGTGGAGGGCGCGTCGTTGGTGTGGAGCGTCGAGAGCACGAGGTGTCCCGTCAGCGCGGCCTTCACGGCGATTTCGGCGGTCTCGAAGTCCCGGATCTCGCCGACGAGGATGATGTTCGGGTCCTGCCGGAGGAAGGCGCGAAGCGCGGTCGCGAAGTTCAGGCCGATCTGCTCCTTCATCTGGACCTGGTTGATCCCGTGAAGGTTGAACTCCACCGGATCTTCCGCGGTCATGATGTTCGTCTCCGGCGTGTTGACCCTGGCGATCGAAGAGTACAAGGTGTTCGTCTTCCCGGATCCCGTCGGCCCCGTGACGAGGACCATCCCGTACGGTTTGAGGATCTGACGCTCGAACTTCCCGAGCGACTCGGGCTCGAAGCCGAGGCGCGTCATGTCGAGGACCAGATTGTCCTTGTCGAGGAGCCGCATCACGATTTTTTCGCCGAACAGGGTCGGGAGAACCGAAACGCGGTAGTCCATCTCCTTGGACTTCCCCTGGAGCTTCATCTTGATCTTGATGCGGCCGTCCTGGGGGAGCCGCTTCTCGGAGATGTCGAGCTTCGCCATGATCTTGAGGCGGCTCGTGATCGCGTCCTTGAGCTTCATGGGCGGGTGCATGATCTCGTAGAGCACGCCGTCCACGCGGAACCGCACCCGGAAGTCCTTCTCGTACGGCTCGATGTGGATGTCCGACGCGTTTTTCTTGATCGAGTCGGTGAGGATGATGTTCACGAGGCGGACGACGGGGGCCTCCTCGGACACCTGCTCGAGCTTGTGAACGTCGAGTTCCTCGTCCTCCTCCATGAGCTCGAGCGCCTCGGTGTCGGTCTCGGCCATCTCGTCCATGACCTTCTTGAGCTCGAGGGCATGGGCCGACCCGTAGTACCGCTCGATCGATTCGCGGATGGCGATCTCGCTCGCCACGACCGGCTCGACGTTGTAACCGGTCATGAACTTGATGTCGTCCATGGCGAAGACGTTCGTGGGGTCCGCCATGGCGATCGTCAGCGTCGCTCCCGTCCGGTTCACGGGGAGGACGAGGTACTTTTGCGCGACTTCCGACGGCACGAGGTCGATGACGGTCTCGTCGATCTCGAAGTGGCGGAGGTTGATCGACGGAACCCCGTACTGGTCGGAGAGGAGCTGGGTGATGTCGTCTTCCTTGACGTAACCCAGCTTGACCAGATTGAAGCCGAGCTTCCCTCCGTTTTTTTTCTGCGCCTCGAGCGCCTCCTGGAGCTGCGGTTGCGAAATGAGGCCCGCCTTCAGGAGCATTTCCCCCAACTTGACCGCCATGGGCCTCCTCGCGCGGAACGGCCGCGAAAATGCCCGTATTTCACGGTTTCTCGCGGCCGCGGAGGAATATTGGTTCCGTGAAAATTATTGTCAAGGAAACGGGCCCGGTGACACTTTGCAGCACCGGGGCCCATGGAAGTCGGCGGTTTCGGCCGACGTCGGCGGGAACGAACGACTCAGGAGGGGGCGGAGTTCTTCTTCGGAGACGGGAGGAACCGCTCCATGAAACGGGTGGAGAACCGGCCGCGCACGAAGTCCTCGTCGGTGAGGATCCGCTGCTGCAGCTTCACATTCGTCTTGATCCCCTCGACCACGAACGATTCGAGGGCCCGGCGCATGCGGAGAATCGCCTCCCCCCGTGTGTTCCCGTGGGCGATGACCTTCGCGATCATCGAGTCGTAGTGGGGCGGGATCACGGCCTCCGCGTAGGCCGCCGTGTCCACACGAATCCCGGGGCCCCCGGGGACGTGGAAGGTGCGGATCTTGCCGGGACTGGGCGCGAACGTGTCCGGGTCCTCGGCGTTGATCCGGCACTCGATCGCGTGACCGTTCAGCCGCACCTCGTCCTGCGCGAACGAGATCGGGTCTCCCGCCGCGATGCGGATCTGCTCCTTGATCAGGTCGATTCCGGTGACCATTTCGGTCACCGGATGTTCCACCTGGATCCTCGTGTTCATCTCGATGAAGTAGAACGAACCATCGGTGTCGAGGAGGAACTCGACCGTCCCCGCGTTCACGTAGTGAACCGCCGCCGCGGCGCGAAGCGCCGCCTCGGACATCCGGGACCGGAGCCCCTCGTCGAGCGCCGGGGACGGGGACTCCTCGAGGAGCTTCTGGTGCCGCCTCTGGACCGAGCACTCCCTCTCGAAGAGGTGCAGGAGGTTCCCGTGGGTGTCGCCGAGGACCTGGAACTCGATGTGCCGCGGCTGCGCGAGGTACTTCTCCATGTAGACGTCGGCGACGCCGAACGACGCCTCGGCCTCGGCCCGGGCCGCCTCGAACAGACGCGGGAGGTCGTCGGGCCCCGGGATGACGCGCATGCCCCGGCCCCCGCCCCCGGCGGAGGCCTTGACGAGCACCGGGTACCCGATCTCCTCGGCGACCTTTCTCGCCGTCGCCTCGTCCGGGACGACGCCGCCGCTCCCCGGGATCGTGGGGACTCCCGCCGCCCGCACCGTCCGGATCGCCTCGGCCTTGTCGCCCATCCTGCGGATGACGTCGGAATCCGGACCGATGAAAACGAGCCCGCACTCGTTGCACACGTCGGCGAAGTGCGCCGACTCGGCCAGGAACCCGTAGCCCGGATGGACCGCCTCCGCCCCGGTGATCTCCGCGGCCGACAGCACCGCGGAGACGTTCAGGTAGCTGTCCCGGTTCGGCGGCGGCCCGATACAGACGTCCTCGTCGGCGAACTTCACGTGCAGGGAATCGGCGTCCGCGGTCGAGTGGATCGCCACGGTTTTGATCCCGAGTTCCTTGCACGCAAGGATGATTCGGAGGGCGATCTCTCCACGATTCGCGATCAGGATCTTGCGGAACATTTCGGGCGCCCCGTTTCCGGACGCCCTTAAGCCGTGGGCCGCAGCCGGAACAGGACCTCGCCGTACTCGACGGGCTGACCGTTCTCGACGGCGATCTCCACCACCTCGGCCTCGATCTCCGACTCGATCTCGTTCATGAGCTTCATCGCTTCGATGATGCAGAGAACCTGTCCCTTCCGCACGCGGGACCCCACCTCCACGAACGTCGGGGCGCCCGGGCTCGGGGAGCGATAGAAGGTGCCGACGATCGGAGACGTCAACTCGACGAGGTTCCGATCGACGCCGGACCCCTCCGCCTCCGCCGCGCCGTCGACGACGACCGGCGTCGCGGCCACGGGAACGCCCACGTGCGCGACGGCATGAGACGGCACGGGAGGGGGCGCGTCCTCCTTCACGAGCCTCAGCTTCAGGCCCTCGCGCTCGAGCTCGAACGTGGAGAAATTGCTCCGGGAGATGAGATCGATGAGCTCCCGCAGTTCCTTCGTGTCCACGGATTTCCTCCGCTCCCGAGAAAACGAGGCAGCGTATCATCCTCGAGACGGAGGAAACAAGGACGGCCGCTCAACCCTCGACCTCGGCGGCCACGGCCCCCGAGGCGCGGCGGAATTCGAAGCGCAGCCGGCCGAGGCTTCCCGACGACCCCAGCACGCCGACGAGCGCGTATTCCGCGGTCACGGCTCGAACGACGACGGCTCCGTCCTCGTCGCCGACGACGATCTCTCTGGGGTCGGGACGCCCGACGTCGGCCGCCGCCCCCTTCACCTTGCGGAAAAGGTCGGCGTAGGCCGCGACGAGATCGTCCGGGCGCCCGAACCCCGTCTCGGCCGCCCCCGCGACCGGAATCCCGTCGAAGCCGACGAGCCACACGGCCCGGGCCCCCTCCACCGTTTCGAGAATCTTCCGGAGCGTGTCATCGAGCATCGCGTCGCGCCCCCCGTCGTCTTCGGATCGAGTCGAGCCAACGTTCGAGCCGGGCGCGGCGTCCGTCCGCCGCCGGGCGGCCGCTCGGAAGCCCGGGCGTGGACCGCGTGAGGGCGGAGAGAAGCGCCGCCGCCTCCGGGTTCCCCGGTTCCTCGGCGAGGAGGGCGGCGAGAATCCGGCGCGCCGCGGCCAGGTCGCCCTGCGCCGCCCGTACCCGCGCGTGGGTGACCGTGAACGGGGCGTCGTCGCGGTGTTCGGGTGTCGGCACGGTCACCCCGGGAAACGGCACGACCCTTCCATCCCCGAAGGGAGGGAAGGGTCGGGAGATTCTCGGACCACGGGCCGGCGGTCAGGGGCCGGCGACGATGCAGGAGTTCACGACGAGCATCCGGCTCGTCCAGGTCGTCACCGGGTTCCCGTCGTAGGTCTCGCCGACCCACAGCATCCCCATGCTCGCGCTCTGGCCGTCGCGTCCGGCGAGGTATTCGAGCGGGATCGGCGTGAACTGGACCGCTTGAGTCCCTCCGGCCTGCACCGTTCCCGAAACCGGCAGGGCGGCCGTTTGCTCGACCGACCCGTCGTTGCCCCAATCGTACGTGGCGTCGATTCGGACGAGGCGGATATCGCCGAACGGAGACTGGGTCGCCAACTCGCTCTTCGGTTCGTTCCGGAGTTGGGCGTTCCAGTCCTGGATGGTGAACGTGCACCCGCTTCCGTCGTCCTGCGCCTCGATCGGCTGCGCGGTGATCGTCACGACCTCCAGGACGACGTCGGCCGTGTCCGGGTCGTCGAGCGCCGAGTTGCAGGCCGGCGACAGCGCGACCGCACCCAGCACGCCGAGGGCCATCAGAAAACGACTCGCATGCGACATGATCCGACCTCCCTCAGCTGACCTTGATGATCTTCGGCGTGATGAAGATCAAGAGTTCACGATTTTCGTTCGAGATGTTCTGAGACTTGAAGAGCCAGCCCAACCCGGGAATCTTCCGGAACCAAGGAACGCCGACTTCGCCGGCGCCCTCGTTGACCGTGAAGATGCCGCCGATCACGGCCGTTCCGCCGTCCGTGATCAGCACCTTCGTCTCGGCCCTCTGGGTGTTGATCGGGGGCACGTCGCCGACGCGGTTGTTGAAGTCGGGTTGGTTGTTCTCGACCGCGAGGTCGAGGACGATCGTACCTTCCGCCGTGATCTGCGGGGTCACCGTCAGCCGCAACGACGCCGAGACGAACTCGACGTTGATCTCCGTCGCGGTCGTGTTCACGACCGGAATCCGGACGCCCTGCTCGATTTCGGCCCGCTCGTTGTTCTGGGTCGCGATCTTCGGCGAGGAAAGGATCCGTCCGTACCCCTCGTTCTCGAGGGCGCTCAGCGCGAGGTCCAGCGTGAACGAGTCGAGGATGTTCCCGAATTTCAGGCTGAGGACCCCCGTGGCGTCCGGGGGCACGAGGTTCAAGGAGTACCGCCCCGACGCGTTTCTCGGGAACGAGTACGGGAGCGCGGTCCCGCGGGAGGCGTCGGCGATCGCGCTCAGACCCCAGTTGACCCCGAGCTCCCGCGAAAACGACTTCGAGGTCTCGACGATCCGGGCCTCGATCATGACCTGCGGCGTCTCGGCGTCGAGGGTCGTGATGAGCTGATCGAGCGGCTCCACCTTGTTCGGGATGTCGCTCACGATGAGCGCGTTCGTGCGCTCGTCGACGATGACCTTTCCCCGCGGCGAAAGCACGCCGCCTTCCCGGATGACCTTCTCCACCTCCTTCGCCTTGGCGTAGGAGAGGGTCCGGGTGATGGTGATCGGCTCGACCTCGAGTTCCTTCGCCTCCTTGAGCTGCTTCCGGGCCGCCGCCTCGGCGGCGAGCTTCTGGGTGGTGGCGACGCGAACGACGTTGTTCTCGAACTGCTTGTCGAGCCCGTTGTTCTTCAGGATGATGTCGAGCGCCTGATCCCAGGGGACCTGGTCGAGGACGATCGTCACGGTCCCCTCGACCCCCGGGTCCAGCACGAAGTTGAGGCCCGAGATCTCGTGGAAGAGCCGGAAAATCTGCTTGATGTCGGTGTCCACGAGATTCAGGGAGATCGGCTGCCCCGAGTAGCTCACCGCGTCGGCGCCGATCGTCCGGGTATCGAAGGGACCCGGCGCGGCCGCCGGGGCCGCGGACGTCTCGGAAGCGAACGCAGGCGCGCGGAGGAGCGATTCGAGCGCGTCCGCGGGGACCGCGCGCGTTCCGGGCTCCTCGGGCTCGGACGCATCGGCCACGTCCGCGGGCTCCTCCGCCTCGGCCGAGCCGAAGGCGACGATCAGGTCGCCGTCCTCTTCGCTCAGTTCCCAGGGAACGGCCTCGGAGAGGTCGAACACCACCCGCGAGACGGGAACCGGGTCTCGGCGGAACTGGGCCGCCCGCACGCGGACGACCGCCCCCTCCTCGACGGCCAGGTGCGGCCTCTCGACGCGCGCGACGACGCCCGTGAGGTCCACGACGACGCGCGGAGGGTCGTCCAGGGTCAGGGTCTCGCGGTCGAACGCGGCCGCCCCCTCGAGGACCACTCGCGTACGGCCGGGCTCGCCGGGAACCACGGCGATCTGCCGCAGGGAACCCCACTCCGGGCTCGCCGCCTCCGCCGCGGCCGCCGCGGCTTCGTTGGGCTGGCCGGGCTCGGCTTGATCGGCCACGGCCACGGCGGCGAAGCCGGCGAACGCCAGAGCCGCCAGCGTCGCCGAGAACCACTTGCCGACTTCACTCATTGGCCTTCTCCTCTTCCTGCGGCACCAGACGCTTGACGACGTCTCGATACGGTTTGATGAGTCGCGGATCGTCCACCTGCTGTCGGAACGTGACGGTCCCCGACCCGGCGTCGATGGCCAGTAGGGTTCCGTCGTAGACCTCGTCCCCCACGCGCAGGAAGTACCCTTTGTTGTCCGTTCCCGTGAAGACCGCGATGTCGCCCTTCCGGGGATCGCGGACGATCCCCGTCAACTCGATCTCCGTGACGAGCATCCCGGAGACTCCCCGCGGGCGGGGCCCCTTTCGTCGCATCGCCTGTTCCTCGAACAGCGAGCGGAACGGATCACGCCTTCCGGCCGGGTCGTAGGAGAAGCGCTGACCGCTCAGGAGCTCCTCCTGCTGCCGGAGGATCGTCTCGACGGTCTGCTCGCCTTCCTTCCGGGCTTGCGCTTCGGCCTCACGGTCGGCCGTCTCGGAAGCGGGCTCCTGGGGGAAGGCGGGAGCGCTCCAGGCGGCGACACCGGCGAGGGCGACGGCGACCAGGAACCATCCGGGGATTCGGCGGGTCATTGCTCGACCTCCGTGGTCGCGCCGACTTCGTCGTACACGAACGTCGTTGCGGTGAACGTCGCGCGGATCGTCTTGTCCCCCCCGCCCGGATTCCCGTTCATCCGGAGGTTGTCGACGTTGATGATCCGCGAGTACTTGCTGACCCGATCGAGGAAGATCCCGAGGTCGTGATACCGGCCGACGACGTCCATGTCGATCGGGAACTCCCGGTAGAAGTCCCGGGGCTGGAGCTGGCCGGGGTTGAAGACCTTGAGATCGAGGTTCGACTGGTCGGACATGTTCTTGATCCACCGGAGGAGGTCGCCGGTCTCGGTGCCGGTCGGGAGGATCTGCTGGATGTCCCCCAGTCGGCGCTGGAGGGAGGCGACCTCCCGCTCGAACTCCGGGAGCTTCCGCTCGATCGCCAGCCCTTCCTGGATTTTCTGGTTCTTCTCTTCGAGCTCGGCCTCGAGCCCGGTGATCTCCTGCTTCATGTCCGAGAACACGAACCAGTAGCACGCCACCACGATCGCGACCGCGAGTGCGGCCATGATCGCGGCCTGGCCCCAGAACGGCAATCTTTCCATCGTCAGGACTCCCGTATTCCCCGCTCCGCCGGCTCAGCCCTGGGGGGCCTGAGGATCCGGCGGGGCCTGGGGCGGCGCGAAACGACAGCTGAGGCTGAACGAGACTCCCTCGGGGATCTCGGACGTCTTGCCGAGCACGACGTCGGCGAAATACCCGGAGGCGTTCAGGTTGTCGAAGAAGTTGGAGACCGCGTTGTACGTCGTGGCCTTCCCCGCGATGCTGATCTGGTTGTTCGCGGCGGTCATCGAGTCGAGCCAGAGGAAGTCCGGGAGATTTCTGGAGACCTGGTCCAGGATGTGCACCGGCACCGACTGCTTCTTCTTGAGATCGGTGATGAGCGTGATCTTCCGCTCGAGAAGCTCCTTCTGGCGCTTGAACGCGTCGGCCTTCTTCCGGATCTCCTCGAGCCGCACGAGCTCCTGCTCCGCTTCACGGATGTCCTGCTGCAGGCGCGTGCGCTGGCTCGTCAGAGACCACCACCATCCGGCGGAGACGAGGACGCCCAGGAGGACGATCCCCGCCAAGAGGAGGTTCCGGGTCCCGCCGGTGCCTTGGGCGGCGATCGGCCCCGGCGCCGCCTTCCCGCCCTTCGCCGCCCTGCGCTCGGCGACCAGGTTGATCTTGATCATCGGTTCATTCCCCCAGCTTGCGGAGCGCGAGGCCGACCGCGACCGAAGCGGTCGGGGTCATCTCGTGGAGAACGTCCAGGGCCACGTCGCGCCCCGAGGGCTCGATTTTCCGGAACGGGTTGAAGATCTCCACCTGCGTCTTGAGACGGCCGGCGAGATGCTCCTTCAGATGGACCGACTGGGCCGAACCGCCGGTCAGGTAGAGGCGGCTCAGCCCGTCCTCCGACGGGGAGATCTGCTTGAAAAAATCGAGCGTCTTTTGGATCTCCGCGCCGACGTCCTCGTTGACGGCGGAGAGGATCGGCAGCACCCGCTCGTAGGGAATGCCCTCGACCTCCTCCCCCTTCTTGAGACGCTCCGCCTGGTCCGCGGAGAGATTCAGCTCCTTCTGGATGGCGTCGGTGTACTGGTTCCCACCGATGTTGTTCATGTCCCGCCAGTACATCGCCGTCCCGCCCTGCAGGACCGAGATCGAGCTCACCGCCGCGCCGACGTCGACGAGGGCGGTCGTCTGGTGGGGTTCGAACTCGTAGTTCGCCTCGAACGCGTTCTGGAGGGCGAACGCGCCGACGTCGACGCAGTCGGCCGAGAGGCCGGCCTGCTGGATCACCGAGGTGTAGTCGCTGATCTTGTCCTTCTTGGCGGCGGCGAGGAGCACGTCCATGTTCCCCTCGCCGGAGAGCGACGAGCTCTCGAGGACCTGATAGTCGAGCCGAACGTCCTCGATGTCGAACGGGATGTACTGCTCGGCCTCCCACTGGATCGACTCCGCGAGCTCGGCCTCGCTCATCGCCGGCACGGTGATCCGCTTCACGATCACCGAATGGCCGGACACCGAGGTCGCCACGTGGGTGTTCTTGATCTTGAGCCGCGTGAAGAGGCGCTGAATGGTCTCGACCACGAGCTGGGAGTCCATGATGGCGCCGTCCACGATCGCCTCGGGCGAGAGCGGCTCCCATCCCAATTTGAGGAGCTGCCAGCCGCGGCCCCTGCCGAGGTCCTTGAGTTCGACCACCTTGACCGAGCTGTCCCCGATGTCGAGACCGACCAAGTTCCGGCTTCTCCCAAACGCCATGTTCGCCCTCGTCGCCGGGGCCCGGGGTCTCCGGGATCGCCCGCGCTGCTCGAACCTAATTCCGCGTTTTCCGGCCGGTCAAGGGCGAAACCGTGCAACTCGTTCCGACGGCCTCGAAACAAGAGCGCCGGGCATCCCCTTTGACCGTCCCCCTTCGAAAACCTCGCTTCCCGGGACTTGACCACCGGTCCGTTGCCCCCGCCGTCGGGCTTTTACGGACCTTCCGGGTCAATCGTGGCTCTAATATAGAGGTGGAAGGCTCGAAAGCAACCATCCAATTTCGATCCCTTTCCATAGGCAACCCAGGACTCCCGGGCTTGGAACGGACGGTGGGAGTCCCCTGACCTTGACGCTGGAGGGACGGTCCTGTACCATCCGCGGGTTTTTCCGGGTGCGATTCCAGCGGAGACCCCCGAGGGCAGGACGATGGCCAGGGTTTGCGAGTCTTGCGGAAAGAAGACGGTTTTCGGGCGGAATGTCTCGCACGCCCACAACGTGACGCCCCGCCGTTTCGAGCCGAACCTCCAGCGGGTTCGGGTCCGCGAGGCCTCGGGTCAGTCCCGCCGCGCGGTGCTCTGCACCCGCTGTATCCGCACAGGGGGCTTCCGCAAGCGCGTTTCCTGAGTCGGAGTCCCGCTCAGCCCGCGAGCGCCACGGCGTCGATCTCGACGCGGGCCCCCTTCGGAAGCTTCGAAACCTCCACACAGACCCTCGCGGGACGGTGTTCCCCGAACGCCTCCGCATAGACCCGGTTCATCAGGTCGAAATCGCGGAGGTCGGCGAGGTAGACGGTCGCCCGGAGCACCCGATCGAGACCCGATCCCGCCGCCGCGAGGATCGCGGACAGGTTCTCGATGGCACGGCGGGTCTCCGCCTCCGTCCCCCCCGCGACGAGCGTTCCGCCCGCCGGGTCGAGGCCGATCTGGCCCGACACGAAGACGAGTCCCGAGGCCCTTATCGCTTGAACGTACGGACCGATGGCCCCCGGAGCGCGATGCGTGGAGACGACGTCCATGGCGGTCCCTCTCCCTTCCCCGGCGGTTTCAGCGGAGCAGACGCGCCACGTCGCGCACGCCGGAGATGCGCCGAATTCGGGCGATGACCTTCTGCATCTGTTCCCGGTCCGAGACCGCGAGAATCAACGTGATCCGAGCGTCGTTCCCTTCGAACGTCTTGGCCTCGACGTTCCGGATGTTGGCCTTCTCGTCCGCGATCGTCGAGACGATCTTCGCGAGGAGGCCTTGGCGGTCCTCGACGTCGAGCGCGAGCTTGACGTCGTAAGAGGTCCCCCCGGCGTCGTCCTTCGCCCACTCCACTTCGATGCGCCGGTCCGGGTCGACCATGAGGCCGGGGAGGTTCGGGCAGTGGACCGAATGAACGGTGACCCCCCGCCCCCGGCTGATGTACCCGACGATCTCCTCGCCCCTCACCGGGTTGCAGCACTTCGACAGGGTGACCAGAACGTCGTCGAAGCCCCGCACGCGAACTCCCCGCGCGCCGAGCCCGAGCGCCCGCTTCACGGCACGGACGACGGCGCCGTCCTCCTTGGGTTCGAGCTGCTCCTGCGGGTGGAGCGCGGCGACGACCTGAGCGGCGGTGACCTTCCCGTACCCGACCGCGGCCATGAGATCGTCGATCTGGGCATAGCCGAGCCGCCGAAGGGCGTCGGCGGAAGCCGGTCCGTCGGCGAGTTCCTTCAGGGAGAGCTTGTACTTCCGGAGTTCCTTCTCGCAGAGCTCCCGTCCGATCTCCACCGATCGCTGCCGCTCGCTCGCGTTGAGCCAGTTCCGGATCTTGCTCCGAGCCCGCGTTGTCTTCGCGACCGCGAGCCAGTCGCGGCTCGGGTGCGCCGACGGCTGCGTCAGGATCTCCACGATGTCGCCGTTCGTCAGCGGGTGACGAAGGGGCACGATCCTGCCGTTCACCTTGGCCCCCGAGAGGCGATGCCCGACTTCCGTGTGGATCGCGTACGCGAAGTCGATGGGCGTCGCGCCCCGGGGAAAGGAGAGGACCTTTCCCTTCGGCGTGAAGCAGTACACCTCGTCCGGGTAGAGGTCGATCTTGACCATCTCCAGGAACTCGCGGGGGTCCTTGAGATCCTGCTGCCATTCCAGGATCTGCCGGAGCCAGCCCACCCGCTCCCCGTCGGCGGGCCTCAGTTTCCCCCCCTCCTTGTACTGCCAGTGCGCGGCGATCCCCTCCTCGGCGATCTCGTGCATCTCGCGGGTGCGGATCTGGACCTCGAAGGGTTGGCCGCGCTCGGTCATCAGGGAGGTGTGGAGCGATTGGTACATGTTCGGTTTCGGCATCGCGATGAAGTCCTTGAAACGTCCGGGCACCGGCCGCCAGATCGCGTGCACCGCGCCGAGCGCCCCGTAGCAGTCCTTCACGGATTCCGTGATCACGCGGAAGGCGACGTAGTCGTAGACCTGATCGACCCCGATGCGTTGCTTCCGGATCTTGCGATGGATCGAAGACACGGCCTTGATGCGTCCCTGGATCTCCGCCGCGATGCCGTTCTCCTCCATCGCCTTCTCGAGGCGGCCGCGGATTTCGTGGATGAAGGCGTCGCTGATCTTCCGCCTCGCCTCGAGTTCCTCCACCAAGCGCCCGTAATCTTCGGGCTCGAGGTAGCGGAAGGCCAGGTCCTCGAGTTCGGTCTTGATCCTCCCCATCCCCAGGCGGTTCGCGAGCGGCGCGTAGATCTCCATCGTCTCCCGAGCGATCCTCTCCCGCCGTTCGGGATTCAGATACTCCAGGGTACGCATGTTGTGGAGCCGGTCGGCGAGTTTGACGAGGATGACGCGGATGTCGTCGACCATCGCCAGGATCATTTTTCGGAGGTTCTCCGCCTCCGCCTGCTCCTTCGTGGCGAACTGCAGCTTCGAGATTTTGGTGACACCGCTCACGATGTGGGCGACGTCGTCCCCGAAGTATTCGGAGACGGTCTCGTAGTTCGTGAGAGTGTCCTCGAGGACGTCGTGCAGGAGGCCGGACACGATGCTCGCGACGTCGAGCCGCAGGGTGGCGAGGATGTGGCCGACCTCGAGCGGGTGGACCAGGTACGGCTCCCCCGACTGTCGCACCTGGTTGCGATGCTCGCGCGCGGAGAAGACGTAGGCCCGCCGAAGGAGGTCGAAATCGGCGTCAGGGTTGTACCCCTCCACCGCTTCCAGGATGTCTTCGAACCGTCGGGCCATCGTCGGCGCGCTCTCCGGCGCCGGGGATTATAGGCGGAGCCGGAAACCGACGCCGATCAGGCTTTCTCCTGCGGACGCACCTTTTTCGCCACGCGGCGGGCGGGGGCGGCCACGACGGTCGCCTCCTCCTTCGCCTTTCCCCGCGACGCCACCCACTGCCGCCACCACAGCAGGACCGGCGAGGCCACGTAGATCGTCGAGTAAGAGCCGACGACGACACCCACGACGAGCACGAACGAGAAGGCCCGGAGAATCTCCCCCCCGAAAAAGAATAGCGCGAGACAGACGAACCAGGTCAGGAGAGAGGTGATGATCGTCCGGCTCAGTGTCTGGTTGACCGATTGGTTGAGGAGCGCCGCATAGTCGGTCGGACCGGACCGGGTACGGAGATTCTCCCGCACGCGGTCGAAGATGACCACGGTGTCGTTCACCGAGTACCCGATCAGCGTGAGAAAGGAGGCGACGACGGGAAGGCTCATCTCGAACTGCAGGGCGGAGAAGAGCCCGAGCGTCACGATCGTGTCGTGAACGAGGGCGATCACCGCCGCGAGACCCCATTGAAACTCGAACCGCACCCACAGATAGACGAGGATTCCTCCCAGCGAGCCGAGGATCGCCCAGATCGCCTTGCGGACCAACTCCTTGCCGATGATCGGTCCGATGTACGACTGGCTGCGGACCGCGAACGGTCCCGCGAACGCGCGAGCCTCGAGCGCCCGCACCGCCGCGTCGGTCACTCCGGGGACCGCCGACAGTTCGCCGGCGCTCCGAAAGAGGGCACCCTCCGCGCGGGCGTCCACGATCGCCCGGGCGGTCGCCTCGGCCGACTCGGCGGTCGTACCCTCCACGGTGAGGAGGAACGCCGAGAGTTCCGAGGCGTTTGCCGCGTTGAGGTCGAGGAGCCCGGAGGCCTCTTTCTGCCGCGAGTCGTCGGAACGGAGCGCCTCCACGAGCGCCGAGGTGACGTCCTCCCGGTCGTCCTCGGAGCGGAGCGGGACGCGGATGTAGACCTCGTGGTCTCCGGGATCGCCGATCGTCGTGACGACCGCGCCGGAGAAACCGGCCGCCGCGAGGCTCGAGCGAATCGACCCGACGTCCGGCCGGTCGGCGAATTGAAGCTGGACCTCGGAACCCCCGGTGAACTCGATCCCGTAGTTGATCCCCCGGACCGCGAGGGAAAGCAGGGAGAGCGCGATCGCGACCGCGGAGATGCCCACCCAGAGCCGGCGCTTCCCGAGGAAATCGAAGTGGGTGTCCTGGAGAATCTGGAACAACGGAGCCTCCCCCGCTCAGATGCTGAGCGACTCCACGCGTCGCGACTCGCCCAAGATGAGTTCGTAAATCGTTCGTGAGACGAAGACCGCGGTGAACATCGAGAAGACGAGGCCCACGACGAGGGTCACCGCGAACCCGCGCACGGGGCCCGTCCCGTAAGTGAAGAGGAAGAAGGCGGAGACGAGCGTCGTGACGTGGGTGTCGATGATCGTGCCGAACGCCCGGCTGAACCCCTGTTCGACCGACGAACGCACCGTTTTCCCGTGTCGGAGTTCTTCCCGAATGCGCTCGAAGATCAGGACATTGCTGTCGACCGCCATGCCGACGGTGAGGATCAGCCCCGCGATGCCGGGGAGGGTCAACGTCGCGCCGAAGTAGGCCATCGCTCCGAGGACGAGCACGACGTTCATCAGGAGGGCGACGACCGCGTTGACTCCCGAGAACCGGTAGTAGACGAGCATGAACAGCATGACCGCGACGAAGCCGGCGATCGACGCGGCCACCCCGGAACGGATCGAGTCCCTTCCCAGGGACGGGCCGACGGTCCGCTCTTCGATGATCGAGACCTCGGCAGGGATCGCCCCCGAGCGAAGCTGGAGCGCGAGGTCCTCGGCCTCCTGAATGCTGAAGTTCCCCTCGATGACCCCCGTGTCCCGGATGACGTCCCGGATGACGGGCGCCGAGATCACGCGCTTCTCCCGGCTGCTTCCGAGCACGATCGCCATTCGCTTGCCGACGTTTTCCCGCGTGGCGGTTTCGAAGCGCCGGCCGGCGTCTTCGGTGAGGATGAAGGAGATGTTGGGGCGTCCGAGCTGATCCGCGTTACGGCGCGCGTTCCGGACGTCGTTCCCCACGACGACCGACACGGTGTTGAGGGGCCACCACAGGGTGGTCGTTCCCCCTCCCTGCGAGACGAACCGCTCGGGGATCAACTCGGTGTCGGGAGGAAGCTGCCCTCCGAACGAGGCGATGACCGCCTCCCGGCTCGCCGGGGGCGACCAGCCCGCGTAGTCGGCGACGCCGGGGGGATAGTTCACCGCCTTCCATTCGAGGAGTGCGGGCTCCTGGAGGATCTTCTTGGCGCGGAGGGGGTCGTCGATTCCGGGGAGCTGGACGACGATGCGGTCGCCCTCGGCCCCTTGCTTCTGGATGATCGGCTCGACCACTCCGAGCTCGTCGACCCGCTCCCGCAGGGTTTCGAGCGTCGTGTCGACCGCGGTCGTCGCGACGGCCCGGCGCGCCTCCATCGGGAGGACGACGCGGACCGCGCCGGCCGACGCCGAGACCGACCAAGCCCCGACGACGTCCTCCACCGCCCTCCTCAGGTCCTCGGTCCGCGCCGGGTCGGTACCGGTGATCTCGATCGTGCCGAGATCGGGGCTCGAGATCCCCCCGTACGGGATCCCCCGCTCCTTGAGGAGCTGGCCGATCCGGCTGATCGCGAGGTTGACCTCGTTGCGGACGGCGGAGTCGGTGTCGACCTGCATGACCAGGTGCGACCCACCCTGGAGGTCCAGTCCCAGGTTGATCTTCTCCTCGAGCGGCCAGCACAACCAGACCGAGAGCGCGAGGACTCCGAGGATGACGGGGACTCTCCACTTGACGGCGGTGGGCATGTTCGACGGTTCTCCGATGGGATGGTCGAAGGTCTGTCCCGGCTACTTCTCCGGGGACTCCTGAAGACCGGCGACTGCGGTGCGGGCGAACTCCATCTTGACCTGGTCGGCGACCCGGAGCACGACCTTGGGGCCGTCGAGCGCGACGACCGTTCCGTAAAGGCCGCCGCTCGTGACGACACGATCCCCGGCCTTGAGGTTGTCGAGCATCTCCTGGTGCTTCTTCTGGCGCCTCCGGGCGGGGAGGATCAAGAGGAAGTAAAAGATCAGGAAGATCAACCCGAACATGATCATGGTCGGGAGGAAACCTCCCGCCCCCTGCGGTCCCGCGGGGCCGGCCTGGGCAAGCAATCCGGTCGACTCGAGCATCGCGCGCTCC
This sequence comes from uncultured Acidobacteriota bacterium, assembly GCA_964383585.1. Taxonomy (GTDB): domain Bacteria; phylum Acidobacteriota; class Polarisedimenticolia; order Polarisedimenticolales; family DASRJG01; genus CAYLHQ01. The sequence goes on along the minus strand of CAYLHQ010000017.1, from coordinate 54,009 downwards.
TCGGGGGGGGGGCCGGACCCGACGACAAACCCCGGCCCAAACGCGGGATTTTGTCCCAAGCGGCGGACGGCGTCAAGGACGCGAAGGGCCGATCGTCGCGAGCATCCGGCCGGCTTCCGCCCCATCTCTCCGGAAAGAGTGAAACAGATCCGGCCGGCACCGGGTGCACCACGGAGCGACGTGGATCCCCGCGGGGGGAACCCCGGCCGCTTCGAGGAGCAGGGCGACGGCAGCCCTGAGGTCGACTCGCGCTCTTCCCGACGGGACGTCCCGGCGTACGACCCGGCTCGCGCCGCCAGGCGGCAGCACCGCCGCGAGCGCTCGAGCGACCTCGTCCCCCACCTCGTAGCAGCACGGCCCGATCGCGGGACCGACCGCGGCGATCAGGTCCGATGCCGCCACACCCCGTCCCGCGAGACTCCCGAGGACGGTGTCCAGAATCCCGGCGGTGATCCCGCGCCAGCCGCCGTGGACCGCCGCGCCCGCCTCGCCGTCCAGCCGAGCGAGGAGGACCGGGACGCAGTCGGCGGTCCGCACCGCCGCGGCGAAGCGGGGGGAACGCCCAGACCAGACGGCCGCGTCCCCCTCGACCGGACCGGGGCCGTGCTCGACGTCCACCACCGCCGCACCGTGCACTTGCCGGAGCAGGATCGGCGCGAGTCCTCCGAGCCCCGCCGCGCGGGCTACCCGGCTCCGCAGCCGCGCCGCGCGATCGTCCGAAGCGTCGGCGCTCCCGGCGTCGAGATCCGCGCCGCCGTCCCCGCAGCGGGTCGCGAAGGCGTGGCGGACCCCCGGAACCTGGGCGAGCGGCCGGCAGAGCGCGAGGAGAAGGCCGTCGCGCTCGTCGAGAAACCAGGGGGCGCTCATCAGCGGCCCGACGCCCGTTCCTTGACAGGCGCGCTCCCGGGCCGGGATACTCCCGCGGGGGGCGAAGGCGAGCCGTGACGAGCGATTTCCGAACGTGGGCCGCGACCGCGCGCGAGGACCACAACAGGGCGCTCGACGCCTTTCTCGCGCGTCACCTCGACGACGTCGATCGACTGGCCCGTTGGTGCGCGAAGACCCTCGCGGCGGGAGGTCGCCTGCTCTTCTTCGGAAACGGCGGCAGCGCCGCGGACGCGCAGCATCTCGCGGCCGAGTTCGTGAACCGGTTCGACCGGGACCGCCGCGCCCTCGCCGCGCTCGCACTCACGACCGACCCGTCGGTCGTGACGAGCATCGGAAACGACGCCTCTTTCGACGAGATCTTCGCCCGCCAGGTCGAGGCTCACGGCCGGAAAGGGGACGTCGCCATCGGGATCACGACGAGCGGCAACTCTCCGAACGTCCTCCGCGGCCTCGCCGCGGCGCGCGCGCGGGGCCTCTTGACCGCCGCCCTTCTCGGGCGCGACGGCGGCGCTGCCTCGAACCTTGCCGACCTTCCGCTCGTCGTCCCCTTCGGGGAAACCGCGCGAATCCAGGAGGTGCACATCTTCGCCGGCCACCTCCTGTGCCGGAGAGTGGAGGACCTGATCGCCTCCCACCCCGACGCCCTCACTTCTTCGGGGCCGGAAGACTCTTGATCGTTTCGCGGATCTCCCGGGCGTCTTTGGCCTCCGGGTCGACCTCGAGATAGCGCTCGAAGGAAGCCCGGGCCCCGGCGAGATCCCCCGACCGGAGTTGCGAGTACGCGAGGTGCCGCCATCCCGGCCCGTAATTGGGGTTGATCTCGACCGACTTGCGGAAGGCCTCGATCGCCTTTCGGTTGTCCGCGGGGGTCAGGTTCGGCCGGTTCTCGATGAGAGCCCCGAGGTTGAAGAACGTCTTGAAGGCGTTGCCCGGATCGAGTTCGGTGACGCGCTCGAAGGCGGCGGAGGCCTTCTCCGGCATCCCAGCGCGGCTGTAGAGGTCGCCCAGGGCGAGCCACGACTCCGTATCGTCGGGCTTCGCGGCGACGATCTCCTCGTACGCCGCGATCGCCTCTTCGGGCTTGCCGAGGTCGGTGGCGAGCCAGGCGACGCGCTGCAAGACGTCCCGGTTCGCCGGCTCGAGCCTGCGCGCCTCGGCGATCGCGTCGTAGGCGTATTGCGTCTCCCCCCGGGACGCGTGAATGTCCGCGAGGAGCAAGTGGGCCGAGACGCGATCCGGACGGGTTTTCGTCGCCTTGCGCGCCTGATTCAACGCCTCGGAAGAACGGTCGAGTTTCAGAAATACCCGGGCCAGAAGCTCCCGCCGTTCGGCGTCATCCGGCGCCGCTTCGACAGCCTTCTCGAGCCACTCGACCGAGCCCTGAAAGTCCCCGGCGACCAACTTTTGATTGCCGACCGCCCACGGGTCGACCGCCGCCTCGCCCGCCGCGGCGGCTTCCGGGGCCCCGGGAACCGCGGCCGCCCCCGGATCGCCCATCGTGATGTCGATGCGAATCTCGCCGATCCCCATGACCGGCATCCGGAATGACGACTCCCCGGGGCCGAACGCCCTTTCGAATTCGTTGTAGATCGTACGGTCGCCCATCCTCGCCACGACCTTCATCGACCGGGGCGCGAGACCCTCGCTCTCGAACGAGAACTCCCACTCCCGCTTCTGCTGGTTGTAGAGGAGGCCGGAGAGGAAGAAGTTCCCCTTCTTGCCGGACTTGGTGTCGCGCTTCATCTCCGGAAACGCGGTGTTCCAAGCCGCGACACGCACGTCTGCGAGGCCGTTTCCCTCGGCGTCGGTGATCTTCCCGACGATCTCGAACGTCGCCTGGGCTTGCGCGGCCGAGGCGCCGAACGTCAGGAACAGGATCGCGGTGAGGACGCTTCGAGCGGACATCGTCTCCTCCGTGCGCCGCGCGCGAGGGTTCGATCGCGATTATAGGAGCGGCGCTCGCGTGCGGGCAACGATCGCGATCCTCTCAGGCCGGCGGCTCGACCCAGATCTCGTGCGCGGCGTCCGAATCGAGGGCGACCGTCGTTTGGCCCACCTTCACGATCGTCGCCGGACGCGTCTGTCGGAGCGTGAGCACCACGCCGGGTACGATCCCCAGGGTAGACAACCGGACGAGGCGCTGGGGGTCCGACGTGTCGATCCGGACGACGCGTCCCGACGCTCCGGCCGCGAGCCGCGCGATCGGCCGCGCCGCGGGCGGAGGTGCGCCTTTCACGCTCGCCTCCCCCGACCGACGCTCCGGGCGATCGCCCGCACCCATTCGACGAGGCGCGAGGAGCGCGGAAACTGGTACCCGCACTCGGGGCACTTCACCACGTCGCAGCCGGCGTGGAGGGGACACGACCCGCAGGCCATCGCGCCGTGCGTGAAACGCGCGCCGCAAAGGGCGCAGCGGAAGACCGTGGCTCCGCGGGCGCTCCCCGCGAGCGGGACGAACGGAGCGGTCTCCGGCGAGGCCGCGGGGGCCTTCATGGGAAGGTCACGCCGAGCCCGCGCAAGAGGGCGTTCAGGAGCGTCCCCACGAGAAGGGCGAAGGGGAAGATGAACGCGGCGATGGCGAGCCCCGTCTTCCAACCGCGTTCCTTGACCATCATGAAGAAGTTCGCGATGCACGGAACGAAGAGGGTCACGGTGACGACCGCGACGAGCGCTCCCGCGGTGTCGAGCGTTCCCTCCTGCGCCAAGTGGTAAAGGCCCGCGGTCCCGAAGTCGCGGCGGAGGAAGCCGACGAGGAACGCTCCCGCCGTTTCCTTCGGGAGCCCGAGAAGCCCGGCGAGCACCGGTTCGAGCGCCCGTTCGGCCGTGCCGAGGACCCGGAAACGATCGGCGAGGAAGAGGAGTAGCGTGCCCAGGAGGAAGAGCGGCACCGCCTCCTTGAGATACCACTCGATCCGCGCGAGGGTCTTCACGAGGATGTTCCCCGGACGCGGAACCCGGAGTGGAGGAAGTTCCAACACGAAATCGCTTCCCCGCCCCGGGATCACCCGCGCGGCGAGGGCGCCGACGAGGACGATCGACCCCGTCACGATCCCGACCCAGACCAGCGTCGCCGCCGGCGACATCGCCGCGAGCATCGTCATCACGACGGTCAATTGGGCCGAACAGGGCACGCCCAAGGCCAGAAGGAGGATCACGATGAGCCGCTCCTTGCGCGTCTCGAGGATGCGCGTCGTGAGCGTCGCCATCGTGTCGCAGCCGAGTCCGAGCACCATCGGAAGGACCGCCTTCCCGTTCAAGCCCATGCGCTTGAAGACCCGGTTCACCATGACCGCGAGCCGCGGCAGGTAGCCCGAATCCTCGAGCACCCCGAAGGCGACGAAGAAGGTCCCCACGATCGGCAGGACGAGGGCGAGGGCGTACGTGAGGGCCATCGTGAGGAGACCGTACTCGCCGACCAGCATGTCCCGGAGCCACGCCCACGGGAGGAACCGTTCCGCCGCGGAGATCGCCCAGGGATTGACGACCCCGCCGAACAGATCCTCCTCGAGGAGCCCGACGAGCGTTCCCGCTCCGAAGACCCCGACGAAGAGATAGGCGACGTACAGCGTCGCGGCGAGGACCGGGAGTCCGAGAATCGGATGGGTGGTCAGGGTCTCGAGGCGATCGGAGAATCTCCGCCCCGCCGAGGGAGCCTGTTCCGCGGGCCTCGCGCTCGACTCGGCGAGCCGCCACGCCTCCCGGACGCGGGTCTCGTTCACGACGTAGCCGAGGGGTTTGTCGAACGCCGCCTGGCACGATGCCCGGGCCGATTCGAGGGCCGACCATGCGCTCGCGGGCATCCTCGCCCGGAGCGAGTCGAGGAGGGTGCGCTCGCCCCCCAGGACCATCAGCGCGAGGGAGCGCGCGGACACGGCTCCGGGCGGGAGGAGCGGGACGATCTCTCCGATCGCCCGTTCGATGGGGTCCGGGTAGGCGACGGCCGCGTGTCCCCGCATGGGGCGCTCCATCGCGCGCCGGATCTCGTCGACCCCTTCGCCGCGGACCGCGACCGTGGGAACGACCTCCACGCCGAGGGACTCCGCGATCGATCGCGTGTCGAGGTGGATCCCGTAGGCTCGCGCCTCGTCCATCATGTTGAGCGCGAGGACGAACGGGACTTCCATCTCGGCCAATTGGAGGCCGAGGAGGAGCGCACGCTCCGGGTTCTTCGCGTCGCCGACGGCGATGATCCCGTGTGCGGCCCCGTCGAGGAGGATGTCGCGCGCGACGCGTTCGTCGTCGGAGGTCGGGTCGAACGAGTTCGTGCCGGGAGTGTCGATGATCGGAAGGCGGAAACCGTTGACGGCGACGACGCCGCGGGTCAGTTCCACCGTCGTTCCGGGATAGTTGGCGACGTTGACGTAGTTCCCCGTCAGCGCCCCGAAGAGAGCGCTCTTTCCCACGTTCGGGTTTCCGATCAGGAGGATGCAGCCGTCCGAGGAGCCCTCTCCCGGGGACGACGGCCCGTCCGGGGCCGCTCTTTCCCTCATGTGCCCCCGCGCCTCCTAGTTGCGAACGATTCTCAACAAAGATATTGTGGAGCATGAGGGCCCGCTTGTCAACGCGCGGACTGCTGTCGCAACGTGCATTGCCGGCCGCCTCCCCCCACCGTATACTCCCGCCGTTCCGAGAGGATCCGTCCGGAGGCACCGGGCGGTGCGTTGTCGTTCCCGTCGAGAGGTGAGGAGGATGCTCGTGAATTCGATGAAAAGGTATGCATTCTTGTCCGCGGCGGCCCTCGTCGTCGCGGTCGCGGCTCCCGTCGCCGCATCCGCGTGCGACAAGGCGGCCAACGCGCACCCGGCCGTCGCGGAGTCCCAGGGTTGCACGAAGAACGTGGAGGCCCGGGTCGCCGCGAACGGTGCCGCCGGCGAGAAGAGGCCGTGCGGGGAAGCCGTCGCCGCCGAGGGCTCGGGGTGCTGCGCCAAGGGGAAGGCCGCGCCCGTCGTCGCGAACGGCGCCCCCTCCGAGAAGAAGCCATGCCCCGGCGCGGCCGCGGGCGAGGGCTCCGGGTGTCCCAAGGCGAAGGCCGAGCAGGTCGCCGACTCGGAGGCCGACGGGAAGACCGTCGCCCAGAACGGCGGCCGCTGAGCACCCGTTTCGTCCGGATCGTCGAACAGGGGCGGGCCTCCGGCCTGCCCCTTTTCGTTTGGAAGGGCCTCGTCGCGAGGAGGAGAGCGTGCCGACGGAAATCGACGGAGAAAGGCCGGTCGCCGCTTCGATCGTCGAGATGACCGAGATCGTCCTCCCCGAGGACACGAACCCGCGCGGGCACATCTTCGGCGGCCGCGTGCTCGCGCTCGTCGACAAGTGCGCGGCCGTCGTGGCGATGCGACACGCGCGGACCGAGGTCGTCACGGCGGCCCTCGATTCGGTCGATTTTCGCTCGGGGGCGCGCACAGGGGACATCCTCGTCCTCCACGGCCGGCTCAACGCGGCCTTCGGCTCCTCGATGGAGATCGAGGTCGAAGTTCATGCGGAGGACCCCGAGGGAGGAACCCGGCGGATCACCACGCGCGCTTTCGTCACGATGGTCTCGGTCGACGCCTCCGGCCGCCCCTGCATGGTGCCCCGTCTTCGGCTCGACTCGGATGCGGAGGTCGAGCGGGCGAGGGAGGCCGCGGAGCGCCGGCGCGAGCGGCTCGCGCGGCGCCGCTGACCGCCGGATCAGAGCACGCTGACGTCGAATCGATCGGGGGCCGACGCGGGGTCGGCCTCGACCGCGACCTCCCCGGCCGCGGGGTCGAAGCCGGGTGCTCGGGACTCGCGGAGCCGCTGGACCGCGCGGACCACCTCCGGGTGCGCCCGCACCGTCGCGCGGGCCGCGGGGACGGCCCGCAGGAGACGCGCGGCTTCCCGGAGCGCCTCGCCCGCGACGACCTCCGGGCACTTGACCCGTCCCTGCCCTCGACAGCACGGGCATGCCTCCGTCAGGGCCTGCGCGAATCCCGCCCGCGTCCGCTTCCGCGTCAGCTGGACCAAGCCGAGATCGCTCAGGCCGACGATCTTCGTGCGAGCCCGGTCGCGCGAAAGCGCGGACTCGAGGGCCTCGAGCACCCGGCGCCGGCTCTCGGGTCGCTCCATGTCGATGAAGTCGATGACGATGATCCCTCCGAGGTCCCGCAGTCGCAGCTGGCGGGCGATCTCCTCGGCCGCCTCGAGATTGGTGCGGAGCGCGGTCTCCTCCGGGCCTTGCGCTCCGGCGAACTTCCCGGAATTGACGTCGATGCTGACGAGAGCCTCGGTCGGCTCGAGGACGACGGTCCCCCCGGACCGGAGAAAGACGCGCGGACGGAGCGCGCGTTCGACGTCGGCGGCGATCCCGAGCGCATCGAAGAGGGAGTCGGGACCGCCGTGGTACCGGACGCGGTGGGCGAGCGAGGGCTCGACGCGCTCGAGGTAGAGCCGGATTCTTTCTTCGAGATCGGCGTCGTCCGTCACGATCCGTTCGACGGCCTCGCGATCGGCATCGCGCACCATCCGGAGCACGAGGTCGTGATCGGCGTGGAGGAGCGCGGGCGAACGCGCGGCGGCGGCCGCCCTCTCGATCGCCTCCCACTCCTCCACGAGCGTGTCGGCATCGGCACGGATCGGCTCCTCGGCGACGCCGGCGGATGCGGTCCGCGCGATGAACCCCCCCGAAGGGGCCCCAAGCGCCTCCACGATCGAGCGGAGCCGCTCCCGCTCGGCCGCGTCCTCGATTCTCCGGGAGATGGCGCGGTAGGCGACGCGCGGCATGTAGACGAGATGCCTCCCCGGGAGGCTCGCGAAGCAGGACGCGCGGGGCCCCTTGTTCCCCATCGCCTCGCGCACGATCTGGACGACGAGTTCGTCTCCCGTGCGGAGGCGCGCCTCGATCGGGCGGTCGCGCGGGTGGGATTCCCTTCGCGCGCGCTCGGAGGCCGGGGGCGGGATCGAGTCTCCGTCGGCGTCCTCCTCGAGGGCAACGACGCGCGGGAGGTCGGCTTCCGACTGGGGCACCGGCTCGCCGGGCACGAGGAGGTCGTTCGCGTGGAGGAACGCCTCGCGGTCCTGGCCCACGTCGAGGAATGCGGCCTGGATTCCCGGGAGAATGCGCGAGACGCGCGCCTTGACGATCCTTCCGACCGCGAGCGTCTCGCGCTCGCGCTCGACACGGAGCTCGACGACCTCCCCCCCCTCGCGGATCGCCGCCCACAGGCGGCCCCCGCCGCGGCTAAACAGCAGTTCGGAGGTCAATCCCCTCTCCCGCTCCCACCGCGAGGATCGGACTGACGAGGCGGCCGTCGCGCTCGACCAGCAGATCTTCGCGCGCGACCTCGAGGACGCCGCCTCCCGGCCCCAGCATCTCCCTCAGGATCTCCTCCGCGGACGCCGAGGCCTCTCGACCCCCCACGGGGATGGTGAGGACGAAGCGGCCGGGCTCGATCCGGTCGACGCGGACGTCCGCCGGGTCGACGGTGACGCGGACACGCTTGTCCCGGCGCCGTCGCTCGGTCTCGAACACCCCGCGCGCTCGGAACGCCTCGTGGAGCGCGCGCACGTCGACGCCGGGATCGACCTCGACGCGGTACCTCGCGGCGCGGACCGTCTCTCCGAGCGACGCCGAGCCGGGAGGGATCTCCCGAACGTCGTCCACGTCGAGGCCGCGGGGGAGGGAGGCCGCGAGGCGCTCGGCGGCGGCCGTCGGTTCGAGGGGAGTCGGGGTGTCGAAGTCGAAGTACTCGCCGAACGACTCGATCCCCACCGAAAGCGCGGGGCCGAACTGCACGCGCGGCTTGGGATTGAACCCCCGCGAGTAGAGAAGGGGCACCCCGGCCCGGCGGAGCGAGCGGAGAAGGGTCCGCATCAGGTCGAGATGGCCCAGGAACCGGGCCCGCCCCCTCTTTCGGAACTTGACCCGGTAGCGGTGGCGCGCGGGGATCGGACCGGACGACTTCGGGAGCGTGGGAGCTTCCGCCGCCTCCGCCGGCTTCCCCGGCCCAGGAGCGAAGCGGGTCGATAGCACCGGCGCCGACGCATCGAGCGGTCGGTCGGTGGTGATCGAGACGATCCCCTTCACGCACTCCTTCGCGAACGGGGCGCACCCGTGGCAGTCGGAAGGCCCGCAGATCGAGAGGGTCCCCTCCGCGAGCGCGCGCCGGAGTTCGAGCGCGAGCCACTTCCTGTTCACGAGGGGGTCGATCGCGTCCCACGGCAGCCGCCGCGTCGTCGGCCAGTCGCCGTGGGCATAGAACTCCGGGTCGACCCCTTCCGCGCGAAACGCCTCCATCCACACCTCGTTGCGGAAGTGCTCGCTCCAACCGTCGAACCGGGCACCGGACCTCCACGCGCGCTCGAGCACCGCCCCCAGCCTCCGGTCCCCGCGCGAGAAGACCGCCTCGAGAAAGGTCGTCTCGCACTCGTGGTGCTTGAAACGGACCCCCCGGCGCACGCGGGCGGCGATGCGGTCCTGCTTTCGAAGCAGGCTCTCGCGCCGTTCCTGGCCGAGCCACTGGAACGGGGTCACCGGCTTCGGAACGAACGAGGACGCAGAGAGCGTCACCTCGGGGCGGCGCCCCTTGGCCGCGCCCCGGCCGACGGAGAGGATCTCGTGGGCGAGATCGACGAGGCCGTCGACGTCGGCGTCGGTCTCCGTCGGAAGCCCGATCATGAAGTACAGCTTGACGAGATCCCAACCCGCCTCGAAGGCGAGGCGGCACGCGCGGAGGATCTGCTCCTCCGAGAGGTTCTTGTTGATGACGTTCCGGAGTCGCTGGGTTCCGGCCTCCGGCGCGATCGTGAACCCCGACTTCCGCACGCGCCGCACTTGCCTCGCGAGTTCTTCCGTCATGGTCGACGCGTGCATCGAGGAGAGGGACACCGAAACCGATTCGGCCTCGAACCGGTCCATCAGGTCGAACAGGAGCGGCTGGATGGCGCCGTACTCCCCCGTGTTGAGGGAGGCGAGGGAGAAGGCGTCGTAGCCGGTCCCTCGGATCGAGCGAATCACCGTGTCCCGCACCTGGTTCGGATCCCGCTCCCGCGTCGGCCGGTAGACGTAGCCCGCCTGGCAGAAGCGGCAGCCGACGGGGCATCCGCGCATGATCTCGACCGACACGCGGTCATGCACGATCTCGGCATGCGGGACGACGATCCGGTCCGGAAACGGGTGCCTGTCGAGGTCGTAGACGATCCGACGCCGCACGGGAAACGGTCCCTCCCCCTCGCCGGTCGGGACGAGGAGTCCCCCGTCGTCCTCGAAACGGTACAGCGCGGGCGCGTAAACCCCCGGGATTCGCGCGAGCCGCCGGATCCGCTCGGCCCGCGGCGCCCCCTCGCGCTTGAACGCCGCGAGGGTGTCCAAGAACTCCGGGAGGAGCTCCTCGGCGTCCCCGACGAGGACGACGTCGAGGAACTCGGCGATCGGCTCGCAGTTGAACACGACCGGCCCGCCCGCCGCCACGAGGGGGTCCGTTTCCCCCCTCGCCGCGCCCCGGAGGGGAATTCCGGCAAGGTCGAGCATCTCCAAGACGTTCGTGAACGTCATCTCGTACTGCAGGGAGAAGCCGACCACGTCGAGGTTTCGAAGCGGCGTGCCGGTTTCGAGCGTCGAGAGCGGCCGGCGCCGCCGACGGAGGGCGTCCGCCATGTCGGGCCAGGGGCAGAAGACCCGCTCCGCGGCGGTGTCGGGCCGTGCGTTGAGCATCGAGTAGAGGATGCGGAAGCCGAGGTGCGACATGCCGATCTCGTAGACGTCGGGAAAGGCGAGCGCGAGGGTGACGTCAACCGCCCTGTGGTCTTTCACGACCTCGTTCCACTCGCCGCCGATGTAGCGGAGCGGCTTCTGGACCTCCGAGAGGATCGTCTCGAAGATCGCTTCGTCGTCGCGGACCGCCGCCGCTTCCGGCGTCATGCGGAACCCCCTTCCGTCGCGTGAGAACGGCGTTTCCGGAGTCTATCAGAGGCCCTGCGGGCCGGCCGGGTCAGTTGACGAAGCGCCGGGTGCGCACCCCCACGAGGATCCCGATCCCGGCCATGACCGCGATCATCGCGGTGCCGCCGTAGGAAAGGAGCGGGAGCGGGACGCCGATCGTCGGGAGGAGGCCCAAGACCATCCCGACGTTCACCGCGATCTGGCCGGTGAACCAGGAGACGACGAGGAGGCTCAGGTAGGTGCCGAGCCGGTCCCGCGACGATCGCGCCGCGACCACCCCACGGTGGAGCAGGTAGAAGTAGAGACCGAGGATCGTCGCGACCCCCAAGAAGCCCAGCTCCTCCGCGAGCACCGCGAGAACGAAGTCGGTGTGTTGCGCGGGAAGGAAGTTCAGTCGGCTCTGGGTCCCGGCGAAAATCCCCTTCCCGACGAGCCCTCCCGACCCGATCGCGATCTTCGACTGCCGCGCCTGGTAGCCGACGCCCGACGGATCCCGCTCGGGGTCGAAAACGGTCAGGATCCGCTCCTTCTGGTAGTCCTTGAGCTGGCCCCAGCCGATCGGAGCGAGAATCGCCGCGAGGACGAGGACGCCCACGATCCACCGCCAGCGGAGGCCCCCGAGGAGGAGCGCCGCGAGATAGATCGGCACGAAGGTGATCGCCGTCCCCATGTCCGGTTGCCGCGCGACGAGCCCCATCGGAAGGCCGGCGATTCCCCCCATCACGAGAGCCTGGCCGGGGCGGAGCCCGCCGCGCACACGCTCCGCGAGGTACGTTCCGAGCATGAGGCAGGTCGTCCATTTCGCGAGCTCGGAAGGCTGGAAGCGGAAGGGTCCGAACGCGAGCCAGGACCGATTCCCCCCGACCTCGACCCCGAAAAACAGGGTGAGAACGAGGAGGAGCGAGGAGAGGGCGTAGAGGACCGGCGAGAACTCCGCCCAGAGGCGGTAATCCACGCCGACGACGACGGCGAGCACGAAACACGACATCCCGATCCAGAGGAGCTGGGTCTTCCAGAGGTCGACCTTCGCGGGATCGCCGGCGGTCGCCGAGGCGATCGCGAGAAGACCGAACCCCGTCAACGCGAGCGCGGTGGCAAGCGACGGGACGTCGAGGCTATCGAGCCAGCGACGCTGTAACAACGGCACCTCTCGCGCCCGCCTCGAGATCGGGCGGGCGCTTGGCCGGAAGGCGGTCGGCGAAATAGATTTCGAGAACGCGCCGGGCGACGGGGGCCGCCGTCGTACCGCCGTGACCGCCGTGCTCCACGACCACCGCGAAGGCGACCTCCGGATCGTCCGCGGGAGCGTACCCGACGAACCAGGCGTGGTCGCGCTCCTCCTTCGGCAGCTTGTCGGCGTCGATCCCCGCCGATTTCTTGAAGACCTGCGCCGTTCCGGTCTTGCCGGCGACCGGCACCGGACCGAGGGCGGCGCGCCGTCCGGTGCCGAACGCAACCACGTCGGCGAGGGCCGCGCGGATCACGGCGAGCGTCTCCTTCCGGACCGCGAGTGTCTCGGTCGGGCTCGTCCGGTCCCGGACCAGGTGGGGAGTCACGACGGATCCTCCGTTCGCCACCGCGGCGACGAGGGTCGCCATCTGGGCGGGCGTCACGGCGAGGAGCCCCTGCCCGATCGAGACCGAGATCGTGTCCCCGGGGTACCACGCCTCGCCGCGCGCCTTCCGCTTCCACGCGTCGGAGGGAAGGATCCCCTCCCTCTCGCCGGGAAGATCGATTCCGGTCAGGCGTCCGAGGTGGAACATCGACCCGTACTTGTGGATCGCCTCGACTCCGGCCCTGCGGCCGACCTCGTAGTAATAGACGTTGCAGGAATGGACCAGGGCCTGGTGCAGCCGTACGGCCCCGTGCCCCCCCTTCTTCCAGCAGAGGAAGGGCCGCCCGTAGTGGTTCGCGCTCCCGCTGCAGTAGATGACCGTGTCGGGGGTGATCACGCCGGTCTCGAGTCCGACGACCGACATCAGGATCTTGAACGTGGACCCGGGCGCGTAGAAGCTCCCGATCGCGCGGTCGTGGAGCGGCCGTCTCGGGTCGTCGGCGATCGCGCGCCACGCGTCGGGGGCGACGCGGCCGGCGAAGAGGTTCGGGTCGAAGGCGGGCGTCGAGGCGAGCGCGAGAACCTCGCCGGTACGGACGTCGAGGAAGATCCCGGCGCCGGTCTCGTCACCGAGGGCCTCGACGAGCCCCGCCTGCATCCTCGCGTCGAGGGTGACGTCGAGGCGCCGGCCGTCGAGCGGGTCTCGACCCATGCGCGACTCTCCGAGGGGACGCCCGAGATTGTTCACCGTGACGAGCTTCCACCCCCTTCGCCCCCGGAGGATCTCGTCGTACGAAGCCTCGAGTCCGGCCTTCCCGACGATGTCCCCGCGCTCGACGGCGCGTCCCGAAAGCCGCTCGAGCTCGCGCGGGCTCACCTCGCCCACGTAGCCGAGGGCGTGGGACACCGCGCGGCCCTCGGGGTAATCGCGCAGCGACGCCTCCTCGACCTCGACCGACGGGAACCACTCCCGGCGCGCTTCGACGCGCGCGAGCTCCGCGAGGGAGGCGTCCTTCCGGACGAGGAGAGGCTCGAAGGTGGGGCGGCCCCGCATCGCCTCGAGACGCTCCGAGAGGGTGTCGGGCTCGAGGCCGAGGACCGACTCGAGCCGCGACAGCTGCCCCTCCCGGTCGGTGAGCCCCTCCCGCGAGACGACGAGGTTCAAGGCCGGCCGCGTGGAGGCGAGGACCCGCCCGTTCCGGTCGAAGATCGCACCGCGATTCGGCGGAACCGGAATGCGCCGCAGCCGATTGTTCTCCGCGAGGACCCGGTACTCGTCCGACCGGGTCACCTGGAGATGCCAAAAGACGAGCAGGTAGGCGAGAAGCAGGACCGCGATGCACGCCTCGAGCAGGTGGACCCGGCGTCCGAGCCGTTTCTCGGTCTGGTATTCCTTGAGTTCCCAACGCTCGCGGTAGTCCATCCGCTCGACCCGCTCCTCGGCCGCTCCGCGTCACGGGCGGCGGCGCCGGGCGGGGGCGCCCGACCGGCCGGCCCGTACGCGATCCAGAATGGCGAAAACGACGGGAACGAGCAACCCGCCGACGACCGCCCGGAGCGCGAGGTCCCCCGCCGTCCAGGAGGCGACCGCTTGGTCGAAGAGCCGCCTCAGGCCGGACTCGACCAGGATTTCGAGGACCGGCAACGCGCCTCCCGCGACCGATCGGGCCCAGGAGGCGTTCAAGTCGAAGCGCGCGCCGAGGCCGCCGAGCGCCCAGCCGAGGAGGGTTTTCGAAAAGCCCGAGGCGCCGACGAGGCCGGGCTCGAACCACACGTCCCGGAGGAGACCTCCGGCCGCGCCCGCGAACATGGCGGAACGCTGCGCCCCGCGGAGTCCGTACCAGGCCATCGGGAGGGCGAGGAAGTCCGCGAGATGTTGGAATTCGGGGAGCAGTCGCCCGAGGACGACCTGGAGCGCGAGGCAGGCGGCGAGCGCGCCGAGCGCGGCGAGCCACCTCACCGGACCCCCTCCTCGACCCCGAGTTCCAGGATCTCGCTCCCGCGCGGCTCGAGGAGGACGAGCACCTCCTCGAGGGAGTCGAACGCGACGTCGGGGCGCACACGGATCGCCTTGCTCGCCCCCACCGGCTCGCCGACCTCGACCACGGTACCGATGCCGAACCCCTTGGGGAACACTCCGTCGAGCCCCGACGTGACGACACGGTCCCCGACGAGCACGTCGGCCCAGTGCGGGACGTAGGCCATTTCGAGCAGCTCCACCCCCCGTCCCATCACCATCCCTTCCGCGCGGCTCCGCTGGACGATTCCCGCGACGCCGCTGTTCGGATCGGTGAGGAGCCGGACCTTCGCGTACCCCGCGTTGGCCGTGACGACGCGCCCGACCGCTCCCCCCCACGCCACGACCGCCATGTCGGGGCGCACGCCCCGGTCCGATCCCGCGGCCACGACGACGCTCCTCGCCTGGCCGCCGAGGAAGGAGGTCACCACAGGGGCCCCGACGGACCGGGGAACGAGCGTCTCCCGGATCTCGAGAAGACGCCTCAGGCGGGGGAGCTCCGCGGCTTCTTCCCTCGCCCGGTCGCGCTCCGCGAGCGCCTTCGCGAGCTCGACGCGGAGGCGCACGTTTTCCCGTCTCGCCCCCCCGAGTTCCCGGAAGAAGCCCGCCCCGCCGCCGAGAACGCCGCCCACCTGCCGCGCGGCGCCGACGACCGGCCGGGACGCCGCCGACAGGCCTCCTTCGAGCACCGTCGCCCCTTCCGCCCCGCGGATCGTCCCCGCCATGAGGAGGAGCTGCGCGAAGAGGAGGAGTGCGAGAAGGAGGGCGTTCCAGCGACCTTCCGTCATCGGGTTCCCCGGGGTGCCGCGCCCTCGCGCCTCAGTCGAGGGCGACGCGGCGGAGCAGGTCGAAGTCGCTCAGCATTTTCCCCGTGCCCATCACGACCGACGTCAGCGGATCGTCGGCGATCGAGACCGGCAGGCCCGTCTCCTCTCGGAGCCGCTTGTCGAGGTTTTTGAGGAGCGCGCCGCCACCGGTGAGGACGATCCCCCGGTCGACGATGTCGGCCGACAGCTCGGGAGGGGTCTGCTCGAGCGCGACGCGCACCGCCTCGATGATGGTCGCCACCGTCTCCGACAGCGCCTCCCGAATCTCCTCGTCGGAGACCACGATCGTCTTGGGTACGCCTTCCACCAGGTCGCGCCCCTTGATCTCGAGCGTGAGTTCCTCGTCGAGCGGGAAGGCGGAGCCGAGCTTCATCTTGACCTCCTCGGCCGTGCGCTCGCCGATGAGGAGGTTGTACTTCTTCTTGATGTATTGGATGATCGAGTCGTCCATCTCGTTCCCGGCCACGCGGACCGACCGGGAATAGACGATCCCCGCCATCGAGATGACCGCGACGTCCGACGTGCCGCCGCCGATGTCGACGACCATGTTCCCCGTCGGCTCCGTGATGGGAAGGCCGGCTCCGATCGCGGCCATCATCGCTTGCTCGACGAGGTAAACCTCGGTCGCCTTGGCGCGAAGCGCCGAGTCCCGCACCGCGCGCTTCTCGACCTGCGTGATCTCGCTCGGGACCCCGATGACGATCCGCGGACGCACCCCGATCGACCGGTTGTGGGCTTTCTTGATGAAGTAGTCGAGCATCCGCTCGGTGTGCTCGAAGTCCGCGATGACGCCGTCCTTGAGGGGCCGGATCGCCACGATGTTGCCGGGGGTCCGGCCGAGCATCTCCTTCGCCTCTTTCCCGACCGCCTCGACCTCGCCGGTCTTCTGGTTCACCGCGACGATCGACGGTTCGCTCACGACGATCCCGCGCCCCTTCACGTAGACGAGCGAGTTCGCGGTGCCCAGGTCGATCGCCAGGTCGTTCGAGAACATCGACAGCAGCGCTTTCGGGCTCCAGGACATGTTCGGTTCACCCCGTCAGTACGATTCCACGTACGCTTTCTGAGGCACCCGGGTCACGTTTCCCGCCGCGTCCTGGGCGCTGACGACGATCTCGTTGACTCCCTCGTTCTTGAGACGGATGACGGCGTAGAACGAGCCGTCCTGGGAGACCTCCACCTTCTCGTTGTCCACCCACAAGAGGGCCCCGGGCTCGGTGCGGCCGTTCAGGATCAGCATCGCACCGGTCTGGATCCTCTCGGTGATCTCGAGGATCGGCGGCTCGCGGTCCTGCCGATCCCGGATGCTCTGCGCGCTCACCCGGAACCGTCGGGCGTCGCTGTACGCTCCGAGCACCCCTTCGGGGGACACCGCCGCCACCCGCCAGGAGTACTCCCCCGGGGCGACCCCTTCGATCACGACGCTCGTCTCCTTGCGGTCCGCGGCGTACAGCAGGTTCGAAAAGAGGAATTCGCTCGAGATCTGGAGACGGTACAGCGCCGCTCCCGGCACCTTCTCCCAGGAAAGCGTCGTGGTCGAAGACGCCGGGTCCTCGTAGACGAGGAGTTTCTCGTCGGACGGCCCGAGGAGGCGCGGCACGCCCGGGAGGATTTCCTTCGGGGTCAGGCGCCCGTCGGCCGACGCCCGGATCCTCTCCCCCGAGGCGACCGTTTCCGCCCGGTTCTTCGAGCGGACGTTGAGTTCCCCTCCGAAGACCGCGACCTCCGCGCCCTGGGTTTCCTTGTCGACCGCCACGCGGAACCGGGCGTCCCCCTCCGAGCGCGCGGTGGCTCCCTCCGTGCTCACCTCGTGGTACGACCCGGAGACGTTGCGCTTCTGCGTGGAGGCGAGGACCTCGCCCCAGTTCAGTCTCTCCTCGACGCGGCGGACTCGCGTCGCCGGGTCCTCGGAGACCTGGCGGATCTCGAGGAGCGAGCCGGGCTCGATCTTCGTGATCGTGCCGTCGAAGTACATGATCTGCGCGGACGCCGAAGCGGCGGTCTTCACCTGGTCCCCCACGCGGAGGCGGACGTTCCCCTTCCGGTCGGGCACCTCCCAAGAGAAGTCCCCGGCGCGCTTGATCCGGACGTCCCCCTCCACACGCACCAGGCGCACCTCCTCCTCGGCGCCGGAGGCGCCGCGGCTCAGGTCGATCGCCTTCTGGGAAAGGTTCTCCGACCGGAGCGCCGCGACCCGGGCCTCTTCCCACTGGCGGGCCTCGAAGGCCCTCCGGCCGTCCGAGAGGGCGGTGCGGGCGCCCACGCGGAACTCGTCGACGCGCGGCGCGGACGGGTAGGTCGCCGCTTCGGCCAGGCGCTCGTCCGCACGGTCGAGCGCCGCCCGGGCCTCCCGGGCGGCGTCCGACGGGGCGAAAACGAACCACCAGACGGCCACGGCGACCGCGGCGACCACGCCGAGGCCGGCGAGCGCGAGGCTCCGGTAACTGATCGTGAACCAGTCGAGCAGGATCCTCGATTTCGGGCGCGTACGGTTCATGCCGGAGGGCGGCCCCTTTTGCGTGCGATCGGTGGCGCGCGGGGCCGAAATCTAACACCTGGATGGGGCCGAGGCCACCGAAACCCCGGAAAATCGCGCCCCGCCCGACGTACCCCCTCCTTGCCGCAACCCCGTGTCTGGGTTAGAGTTCGGCGCGCCTTGCCCTTTCGGGGAGAACCTGCCGATGCTCAACGTGTTCCGGGAGAACCTCCGCCATCTGAAGTGGGTCCTTTGGCTCGTCGCGATCTCGATGGTGCTCTACCTCGGGTATTACTTCATCGACGACGACACGACGATGCCGACGGAGGGCTGGGCCGCGAAGGTGGGCGACCGGGTCGTCTCCGCGGACGAGTTCCTCCGGGCCGCCCGGCGGCAGGACGATTTCTACCGGCGGCTCCTCGGCGCCCAGTACGAGCAGCTCAAGCCGCAGATCCGCCTCGGCGAGCAGGTGGTCCAGTCCCTGATCGACCGCCGCATCGCACTCGAGGAGGCCGCCAAGCTCGGGCTCGACGCGACGAACGAGGAGGTCGCACGCCGCATCACCGAAGATCCGACCTTCCGCGACGCGGCAGGGAACTTCGTCGGCAAGGAACGCTACCTCGAGATCGTGCGCAACTTCTGGGGGAGCGAAACCTCGTACGAGCAGGCCGTCGCCGAGGACCTCACGGTGGAGAAGTGGTTCCGCCTCGTCTCCGAACCCGCGAGGGTGGGCGACGAAGAGCTCGAAGCGACCTGGCGCGCCCGGAACGAACGGGCGCAGATCGACTATGCCTTCCTCCCCTCGACGAGCCGGAACGTCCCGACCACGGTGAGCCCGGCCGAGGCGGAGAATTGGCTCCGCGCCCACGAGGACAAGTACCGGCGTGGAGAGTCCAGGCGCCTGAAGGTATTGGTCCTCGATCGCGATTCGATTCTCGAGGGGATCGAGATCGCGGAGGCGGAGATCGAAGCCTACCACCGCGACAACGCCGCGCAGTTCCAGCGGCCGGCGCGGAGGCGCGCGAGCCAGATCCTCTTCCGGGTTCCGGCGGGCTCCGAGGAGGCCGACCGGCGCGCGGTCCGCGATCTCGCGGAGTCCGTCGCCGCGCGCGCCCGCAGCGGGGAGGACTTCGCGAACCTGGCCCGCACGCTCTCTCAGGACCCGGATTCGGCCGCGCGGGGCGGGGACCTCGGTTTCGTCGTGCGCGGCCAGCGGGAGCCCGCGCTCGATCAGGCACTCTTCGGCACCGCCGTCGGAGACATCACGCCGGTCGTCGAGTCGAGCCTCGGATTCCACGTCCTGAAGATTACCGAAGCGCAGGAAGGCGGCGTTGCACCGCTCGCCGAGGTACGCGACGGGATCCGGCGGATCCTGCAGGTGAGACGGGCCGACGAGAGGGTCCTTGCGGAGGCGGAGCGCCTCCGGGGATCCGTTTCGACCGTTGAGCAGCTCGAGGCGGCCGCGAAGGGGAGCGGGCGCACGGTCGAGGAGTGGGTCGTCGTTCGCGACCGGCCTTCCCCGCAGTTCGGCGCCTCCCCCGAGTTCCTCCAGGCGGTCTTCTCCGCGGCGGAGGGCTCCGTCGCCGCCCCTTCCCGGGTCGCTCGCGGCGTCGCCCTCGCCGCGGTCGTCGAGGCGATCCCGGCCGCCGTTCCGCCCCTCGAGGAGGTTCTGGAACAGGTCGAGACCGACATCCTCAACGAACGCGCGGAGAAGGCGGCCCTCGAAGCCGCGCGGCAAGCACTCGCCGCCGCGGGGGACCTCTCCGGCGCCGCGAAGCGGCTCGCGCTCGAGGTGAAACCGTCGGGAGACCTCGCGCCCGGGCAGCCGGTTCCGGGAGCCGGCCGCTCGGCCGATCTCGACCGCGCGGTCTTCGGTCCGGGGGCCGCGGTCGGAGACCAGGGGGCGGTCGCGGCCCAGGGGGGGGCGCTGCTCTATCGGATCACGCGTCTCGACGCGTTCGACCCCGCGCGCTTCCGCGAAGCCGCTCCGGCCCTCCGGGAGGAGCTCCTCGAGCAGCGGCGGAATCTCCTCGTGCAGTCGGTGCTGACCCGTCTGCGGACGCAGTACGCGGTCGAGTGGAATCGGGCGCTCGTCGAACGCGCCAACGGTTGATCGGTCGATCGGCGCGGCCCGTCTTACGCTTCCGTAGCCCCGCGCACGAAAATCGGCGTGGAAGACCCTCGACGCGCACGCGATATTCGAGCGTGGAGGTCCCGACGATGCTCGTCCCTTCCGCCGAGGAGCGGTTCCGCCGCGGGCTCGAGGCCTTCCACTCCGGCCGGAAGCGCGAGGCGCTGGCTCTGTTCGAAACGGCGATCGAGATCGAGCGCCGGTCCGGAAAGAAGCGGCCCCAGGCGCGTTACCTCTCGTACTACGGCCTCTGCCTCGTCCTCGAGGAGAACCGCGTGCGCGACGGGATCGAAATCTGCCGCCAGGCGCTCCCTCTCGAATCGTACAATGCCGATCTCCACCTGAACATGGCGCGGGCGCTGCTCACGGCCGGGCGACGCCGCGAGGCGCACGAGCAGCTCGTCCGAGGGGCGGGGCTCGCACCGGGGCACCCCGAGATCTACCGCGCGCTGCTGGCGATGGGGCTGAGACGGCGGCCGGCGATTCCCTTCTTGAAGCGCGCCAACCCGCTGAACGTGCTTCTCGGGAGACTCACCCGTTCTCCGCGACTCGCCCCGAAGAACGCGGGCCGTTAGCGCTCGCGCTCCGTCTCCGGCCTCGTGAGCCGGGCGATCTCCGCAACCACTCGATGGGCGTCGAACGGCTTCGCGAGAAATCCCCCGGACGCGGAGTGGTAGTAGTCGAGATGCTCGTTCTTCTGGACCATTCCCGACATGAAGATGGTCGCGGAGGCGAGTTCGGGATCCATCTCCCGGATCTTCCGGTGCAGCATCACGCCGTCCATGTCCGGCAGATCGAAGTCGAAAAGCGCCGCCGCGTAGATCGTCTCCCGCACGAGACCGAGCGCCGATCGGGCGTCGGGAGCGGTGTCGACCGTGTACCCCGCCCCCTGAAGCACGTCCCGCAGGAGGTCCCGGATCGCCGGGTCGTCGTCCACCACGAGAATCCGCGTTTCGGACACCTTCGCCGTTCCTTTCCGAGACCCCCTCCCGGCCGGAACTAGTGCTGGAGCCAGACGCTCTTCGTCTCGAGATACGCCTCCAGCGCCTCGAGCCCGAGTTCTCGGCCGAAGCCGCTCTGGCCGAATCCGCCGAACGGAAGCGCCGGATCGTACAGATTGTAGGCGTTGACCCAGACGGTCCCCGCCCGCACGGAGCGGGCGAACCGGTGCGCTTTCCCGACGTCCCGGGTCCAGACCCCCGCGGCGAGGCCGTAGACGGTCGCGTTCGCGAGGGCGACGGCCTCTTCGAGCCCCTCGAACGGGAGCACCGAGAGCACGGGTCCGAAGATCTCTTCGCGTGCGATCGTCATCTCCGGACTCACGCCGTCGAAGACCGTCGGACGGACGAAGAACCCCTTGCCGCCGTTGATCTCCTCCGCGCGCCTTCCGCCCGCGACGAGTCGCGCCCCCTCCTTCGTTCCCGACTCGATGTATCCGAGCACCGTCCGCATCTGCTCCGCGGAGATGACGGGGCCCATGCGCGTCCCCTTCTCCCGCGGGTCTCCGAGCGTCGTCGCCTCCGCCCGCTCCGCGAGGCTCGAGACGAGCGCCTCGTGGACGGGTCGCTCGACGAGAAGACGCGAGCCCGCGGCGCAGACCTCCCCCTTGTTGTAGAAGATCCCCGTGAAGGCCCCGCGGACCGCCGCTTCGAGATCGGCGTCGGCGAAGACCACGTTGGGGGACTTCCCACCGAGCTCGAGCGTGACCCGCTTGAGGGTCCCCGCCGACTCCCGGAGGATCTCCCGGCCGACGGCCGTGCTCCCGGTGAACGCCACCTTGTCGATTCCCGGATGCCGCACGAGCGCGGTTCCCACCGTGGAACCGCCTCCGGGAAGCACTTGCAGCACCCCGGGGGGGAGTCCGCACTCCAGACCCACCCGCCCCATCTCGAGGGCGGAAAGCGGGGTCTGGCTCGCGGGTTTGAGGATCACGGAGCAGCCCGCGGCGAGCGCCGCCGCGACCTTCCACGATGCCAGGAGAAAGGGAAAGTTCCACGGCGTGATCGCGGCAACGACCCCGACCGGTTCCCGGATCGTGAACAGGAACGCGTCCGAACGGCTTCCGAGCGTCCTGCCTCCGATCTTCCCCGCGGCCCCCGCGTAGAACTCGAAGATCGAGGCGGCCATCGGGATTTCGATCTTCCCCGAATCGAAGAGGGTTTTCCCGGTATCGAGGGTTTCGAGGAGGGCGATCTCGGACGCGCGCTCGCGGATCCGCTCCGCCATCTTCCAGAGGATCCGACCGCGCTCCGCCGCCGGCATCCGGGACCACGGCCCCTCGTCCTGCGCCTTGCGCGCCGCGGCGACCGCACGGCGGACGTCTTCCGGACCCGCCGCCGCAACGGTCGTCAGGACCGATTCGTCTGCGGGATTGATCGTCTCGAACCGCTCCCCCGACGCGGCCTCCGTCCACTCCCCGGCGATCAAGAGCCGGCCGGGCGCGAGTTCAGCCATCCTTTCCTCCCCCCCTACGTTCGATCGACCCGCCATCCTAGCATCCGGGAAAGCCCGGCCGGACCGCTCAGGCCCGGACCGTCGGGTCGAACAGCCGCCGGTACTCCTCCGCGGCGTACCGGTCGGTCATCCCCGCGATGAAGTCGGCGACGGCACGATGAGCCCCGTCGGTCTCCATCCGGCGGCGCACGTCCTCGGAGAGGAGCCGCGGGTTCTCCATGTAGCGCTCGAAGAGCGCCTCGAGGATCCGCCTCGACTTGTCTTTCATCCTCTCGATCCGGGGATGGCGGTAGAGCCGCTCCCCCAGGAACGCCTTGAGCTCGCGGTTCCGCGCCGCCGCCCGCTCCGACAGTCCGGCGAGCGGTTCGCGACGCGACCTCACATCTTCGACGTCCGCGACACCCGCGTCCGACACCCGCTCCGCTGTCGTGCGGATCAGGTCGCTCACCAATTCGTCGATGAGCGCGCGCAGGGCGGCGGCGCGGACCTGGCGGTCCTCGGCCGCCGGAAGATCGGACCGCGCCGTCCGGTACGCCTCGCCGAACAGCGCGACCTCTCGGGCGAGGAGGCCGGCGTCGAGGAGGCCCGACTCGAGGCCGTCGTCGATGTCGTGGTGGTTGTAGGCGATCTCGTCCACGAGGTCGATGAGCTGCGCCTCGAGCGGGGGCTGGCGCACGGGCTCGTATTCCGCGAACTCGGGAGCGCGGGAAGGGTCGATCGGGCCCGAGTGTTTGGCGATCCCCTCGCGCGCCTCCCACGTCAGGTTGAGGCCGGGGAAGGAGGCATACCGCTCCTCGAGCCATTCGACGATCCGCAAGGTTTGGCGGTTGTGGTTGAACCCGCCGTGCTCCGCGAGCG
This sequence comes from uncultured Acidobacteriota bacterium, assembly GCA_964383585.1. Taxonomy (GTDB): domain Bacteria; phylum Acidobacteriota; class Polarisedimenticolia; order Polarisedimenticolales; family DASRJG01; genus CAYLHQ01. The sequence continues at coordinate 30,908 of CAYLHQ010000017.1, read as the reverse complement.
CTCGGTGGAGGACCTCCTCTCCGAGGTGTCCGAACGGGGTATGCCCGAGATCGTGGACGAGCGCGAGCGACTCCACGAGGTCCTCGTTCAAGCGGAGCGCCCGGGCGACGGTGCGGCCGATCAGGCTCACCTCGAGGCTGTGGGTCAGCCGGGTCCGGTAATGGTCCCCCTCGTGGTTCACGAAGACCTGCGTCTTGTACTCGAGCCTGCGGAACGCGCGGCTGTGGACGATGCGGTCTCGGTCGCGTTGGTAGGGGGACCGGTAGGGGTGCTCGGCTTCCGGCCAGCGCCGCCCGCGGCTCGCCGGGGCGCTCTGCGCCCACGGTGCGAGCCCGTTCGGGCCTGCGGTATCGGGAGCGACCGTCACGGCTGCGGAGGGTAGCCCGGCCCTTTCCGGGGCGTCAATCGCCCGAAACGGAAAACCCCGCCCGGCGGGGGCCGGAGCGGGGCTTCCGATCGTCGGCTGCCGCGCGGTCAGGCCTGGAACGAGTGTCCGCAGCCGCAGGTTCCGGTCGCGTTCGGGTTGTCGATCTTGAACCCCGAACCCTCGAGCGTCTCGACGTAGTCGATTTTCACGCCGTCGAGGTACATCCCGGACATCGCGTCCACGAAGACCTTGAGCCCGTTCATCTCCAACACGTTGTCGTTGTCGCGTTGCTGGTTCTCGAAGGTGAGTCCGTACTGGAACCCGGAGCACCCCCCTCCGTGGATCGCGACACGCAGGCCGAATCCCTCCTTGCTTTCCGCGGCGAGCAGTTCCTTCACCTTGGAGACGGCGCGGTCGGTCATTTCGAGCATCGTCGTTCGTCCTCCCGAGGCCGGAACGTGCCATTCCGGCGTAACTTGTTCCGAGTCAAGAAAGTACGCGACCACCCGGGGGCTGTCAACTCGACCGTGTGGTAGCGTGTCGGAGCCCTTCGTCGGAGGGAACCATGCCGGCATCCGACCGGATCCAGTTGCACGTCCCGCTCCCGTACAAGAAGGAGCCGGGCCACGACCCGAAAATCGCCCGCTACCTCTCGATCGGTTACCGCGTCGAGACACTCCAGCGGCTGACGGACCGCGACGCGATCGTGACTCTCGTGCGCGAGCCCCGGGCCTAGATCAGGCCGAGCTTCTTTCCGACGCGGGAAAACGCGTCGAGCGCGAAGTCGAGATCGTCCCGGGTGTGGGCGGCCGAGATCTGGCAGCGGACCCGGGCCTCCCCCTTCGGGACGACGGGGAAACCGAAGCCGGTCACGAAGACCCCCTCGTCGAGCATCATCTCGCTCGCCCGGATCGCCGCAGCCGTCTCCCCGAGAAGGATGGGGACGATCGGGGTCTCTCCCGGTATGGGGCGGAACCCCATCGCCTGGAGCCGCTCGCGGAAGTAGCGGGCGTTCTCGTGGAGCCGGGCAACCCTCTCCGGGTGCGCCGCGAGGACCCGCACCGCGGCGAGCGCGCTCGCGGCGACGGTGGGCGGCAGGGCGTTCGAAAACAGCTGCGGCCGCGAGCGCTGCACGAGGTAGTCGACCACCGGTTCGGGGCCCGCGACGAAGCCGCCCGCGGCTCCCCCGAGCGCCTTCCCGAGCGTCGAGGTGACGAGGTCGACCTCCCCCGCCATCCCGTAGTGCTCCGCCGTCCCGCGGCCGTTCGCGCCGAGAACGCCGGTCGCGTGCGAGTCGTCCACCGCCACGACCGCGTCGTACTCCCTCGCGAGCTCGACGATGTCGGGGAGCTTCGCGATGTCCCCCTCCATGCTGAAGACGCCGTCCGTGACGATGAACCGCGTCCGCGCGTCCTTCGTCGCGCGGAGGATCTCCCGGAGCGCGCCCATGTCCGAGTGGGGGTAGACCTTGCGCTGCGCCTTGCACAGACGGACCGCATCGATGATGCTCGCGTGGTTCAGCGCGTCGCTGATCACCACGTCCGTCTCGTCGAGAAGCGTCGGCATCAGACCCTCGTTCGCGTTCCAGCAGGAGACGAAGGTCAGGCTCGACTCGGTCCCGAGAAAACGCGCGATCTCCCGCTCGAGCTCGCGATGGATCGTGAAGGTCCCGCAGATGAACCGCACCGAACCGGTCCCGGCCCCGAAGCGGTCGAGCGCCGCCTTCCCCGCCTCGATCACCGCGGGCATGTCGCACAGCCCGAGATAGTTGTTGGACGAAAGGATCAGGACGTCTCCCCTCCCCTCCATCGGGACACGCGCCGACTGGGGTCCGTCGAGGTGATTGAGCCGTTTGTAAACCCCTTGCTCGCGGAACTCGGCGATTTCTCGGCGGCAGCGCTCGGTCAGGCTCTCTCGCATGGCGCCTCCTGCGAAACGGGTGTCAGGCCTTGTCCAGGTTGAGGAAGGCTCTCGCCTGCTCCAGCAAGAACTCGTAGTGCTTCGGGTCGAGGGGACTCAAGCGATACTCGTTGATGTACTTGACCTGCATTCCCAGCCACTCTTTCCAGCACGCGGCGCAGGTCTTCGCGAGAACGGTCTGGCCGACAGGGCCCGGGATGGGAGCGTGGTCGAGGCCCGGGGCGTCCTGTCCGCAGCGGGAGCAGTGCACGTCAGCCATGGGTTCCCCTTTCTCCGTAGGGCGCCCTACGGTAGAACCTCGAGGGGGGTCGTGCAACACGCGGAGGGACGCGAGCGCGTATCATCGTCGCGGGTCCGTCCGTCGGCGGGCCGCGAAACGCGGAGGTGAACGTGGCGGGTGAGGAGATACCGGTCAAGATCCCGGACGACGTGCTGCGGGGGATCTACGCGAACCAGATGATGGTGCGCCATTCGCGCGAGGAGTTCGTCCTCGATTTCGTCAGCCTGTTCCCTCCGGGAGGGATCGTGAACGCGCGCGTCGTCGTCTCTCCCGCGCACCTCAAGCGGATGATCCGGGCGCTCCAGGAGAATCTTACGCGCTACGAGTCGCGGTTCGGACCCGTCCTCGAGGCGGAGCCGCCCCGGGACTCGATGGAGCGGAATTGAGAGGTCACCCGCCCCGCCCGAGCTCTCCGAGGAGATGCCCGAGCTCGGGGACGATGAGGCGCTCGAGGGCGAGCCGCACCGCCTTCGGCGAGCCCGGGACGGAGAAGACGAACCGGCCGCGCGCGACCCCCCCCACGGCACGGCTCATCATCGCCGCGCTCCCGATCTCCGCGAACGAAAGCGACCGGAAGAGTTCGCCGAAGCCGTCGAGCCGGCGTTCGATCAAGGAGGAGACCGCCTCGTAGGTCCGGTCGCGCGACGCGATCCCCGTCCCTCCGTTCACGATCACCCCATCGCATCCGGGGTCGGCGAGCCACGCCTCGATCCGCGCCCGAACGACCTCGGGTTCGTCCGGAACGAGGGCGCGGTGGGAAACGACGTGTCCCGCCGCCTCGAGCAACTCGACCGAGAGCGAACCCGACACGTCGGTCGAGAGGCTTCGGGAGTCGCTCACCGTCAGCACGGCGACCCGGCCTCGGCGAGGAGCCCGGAGGTGCGGGTCGACCGTCATCCGGAAGCGCGGCCGAGCGCCGCGAGCACCGCGCGGGCCACCGAGGCGCCGTCGAGGCCGACCTCCGCGAGCAACTCCTCGCGGGTCCCGTGGGAGACGTATCCGTCCGGGAGCCCGATCCGGACGACCCCGTCCCGGGAGAGCGAGCGAGCGTCGAGTTCCTCCAGGACGGCGCTCCCGAACCCTCCCACGAGGCTGTTCTCCTCGAGGGTCACGAGGATCGGAAAACGCGCGCGCAGCCGCTCGAGCATCGCGACGTCCATCGGCTTGACGAAGCGGCAATTGATCACCGCCGCGCGTACGCCGCGTGGCTCGAGGATGCGCCTGGCCGATCGTGCAGCCTCCGTCATCGGACCGACGGCGAGGATCGCGGCATCCTCGCCGCCGTCGAGTTCCTCCCAGCTTCCGACCGGAAGGACCGCCGGCCGGCGTGACGGGTCGTACCCCTCGGGCACGGTATCCCGCGGGTACCGGAACGCGAACGGCCCCCCGTTCCACGACAGGGCGGTCCAGAGGAGATCGCGCAATTCGTTCCCGTCCTTCGGGGCGGAAACGACCATCCCGGGGACGCAGCGCAGATAGCTCAGGTCGAGGACGCCGTGGTGAGTCGGTCCGTCCGCTCCGACGAGACCCCCGCGGTCGATCGCGAAGACCACCGGCAAGTGCTGGAGCGAGACGTCGTGGATCATCTGGTCGAACGCGCGCTGGAGGAAGGTCGAGTAGATCGCCGCCACGGGCTTCGCCCCTTCGCACGCGAGGCCGGCCGCGAAGCAGACGCCGTGCGCCTCGGCAATCCCGACGTCGTGGAAGCGCTCGGGGTATTTCTCCTTGAACTCGTTGAGTCCCGTCCCCGTCGGCATCGCCGCGGTGATCGCGACCATCGCCGGGAAGGCCTCGGCCGCTTCGAGCATCGCACGGCCGAAGACGGCGGTGTACCCCGGCCGCGGGCTCTTCTGGGCCGCCCGCGCCTTCCCCGTCACCTTGTCGAACGGGGCCACGCCGTGGAACCCCTCGTCGTCCGCCTCGGCCGCCGCGAGCCCCTTTCCCTTGCGCGTCAGGACGTGGAGGAGAACCGGGCCCGTCTTCGCGAGGACCTTCGGGAGGAGATCGACGAGGGCGTCGAGGTCGTGGCCGTCGACGGGGCCGATGTAGTTGAAGCCGAGCGACTCGAAGAGGCCGCTCGGGACGAGGGCGGTCTTGACCGCGGTTTCGAGACGGTGCGCGATCTCCCGCATCTGCTCCCCGACGGCCGGGAGGCGGCTCAAGATCTCGAGGCTCTCGTCACGGAGGCGGCGGAAGCGGGGGCTCGTCTGGATCCCGGTCAGGTAGTGGGACACCGCGCCCACGTTTCGCGCGATCGACATCCCGTTGTCGTTGAGGATCACGAGAAGGTCGCGTCCGGAGTGCCCCGCGTTGTTGAGGGCCTCGTAGGCGAGCCCTCCCGTCAAGGCGCCGTCCCCGAGAATCGCGACGACCCTTCGGGACTCCCCCTTCAGATCGCGCGCGGCCGCCATCCCGAGGGCGGCCGAGATCGCGGTCGAGGCGTGCCCCGCCCCGAAGGCGTCGTAGGGGCTCTCCTCCCGTTTCAGAAACCCGGAGATTCCTCCGTGCTGCCGGATCGACCAGAGGGCTTCGCGCCTCCCCGTGAGCACCTTGTGGACGTACGCCTGGTGGCCGGTGTCCCACACGACCCGGTCGTTCGGAAGGTCGAGCGACCGGAAGAGGGCCACGGTCAGCTCGACGACGCCGAGGCTGGCGCCCAGGTGGCCCCCTTTCTCGGAGACGACGTCGACGATGTACTCACGGATCTCCTCGCAGAGCCGGTGGAGCTCGTCGCGGCCGAGCGGACGGAGGTCGGCCGGCGACCCGATCCGGGGGAGGACCGCCGGGGCGGAAGGCGGCGGCGCGTCGCTGCGCCTCTCCGCACCCTCCTTGTCGATCGGTCCGGGTTTTCCGCGGAGGACTTCTTCCAAAAGGATCCCCTTCCTTCGAGGCGAGCGGTACTCTATCGGAGCGCTTCGGACAGCGTCAACGCGAGGGAGCCGCCTCCCCCTCGACGGCGGCGAGCAACCGGTCGACCGCGCGCCTCAAGTCCTCGAGATCGCCGTCGTTGTCGACGATCCGATCGACGAGGGCGAAGGTGGCGTCGAGCTGCTGCCCCGTCGGGTCGGCACGGTTCTCCTGAACCTCCCTCGACCGAAACTCCTCGAGGGTTCGGGGGTCCCCGGGCCTCGCGCGCAGCAGCGAACGCCGGAAACGAACGTCCGCGGAGGCGCGGACCCCGACGAGGAGGAATCCAGGCACCGACCGGAGGACGGCGACCTCGGCGGGGTTCCGGATGGAGTCGACGACATCCCGCTCGCCGATCCTCGCGAGAAGGCGGTCGGCGAGAATCCCGGGCCCTCCACGCGCGCGCATCTCGTTGCCGATCCGGATCAGGTGCTCCCGAAGCGGCGGGAGGCCGAGCGCCGCCGCCTCCTCCCGGACGACGTCCGAAAGCGAGTGGAGACGAAAGCCCCGCTCGGCGAGGTACGCGGCCACCTCTCCCTTCCCCGCGGCGTTCGGTCCGGTGATCCCGATGACGAGGGGCAATCCGCGCTCAGTTCGACTCGGGAGGCGGCTCGGGGCTCGACGGAGGGGTCGGCTCAGGGCTCGGCGGCACCTCTCCCCCCGGCTGCGGAGCCTGTGCATCGGGAACCGCCCGCGGACCGAAGCTCATGATCTCCGGCTTGTCCGGGCTCGCGCTCGTCGATCGAGAGGAGAGCACGTAGCGATCCCCCAGGATCACCGAACCCTCCGGCGGGGGGGCCATGCCGGGAGCGTGGACGTTCGGCCGGCGCAAGCGCGAAGCGGGTCCCATCCGGCTCGACCGGCCGGCCGAGGCGGGAGCGGTGAAAGAATCGTCACTGCCGGCGCGAGTGCTCGCCTCGGCCCGGTTCATCCGGTACCGGGCGGGAAGGCTCCCCTCGGCGGAGACGGTGCTGTCCCGAGAAACCTCGACCGACGCAGCGCGCGCGCCCGCCTCGCCGGCAAGAGCCTGGTTCGAGGGACGGTAGGCCGGCCCCGTGAAGACGTCGCGGGAGCCGACCTGCACCCTCTCGACCATCGAGATGGGGAACGCCATGACCGCCCCCGCGCCGAGGCTCACGCGAATCATGTCCCCCTCGACCTCGTGGGAGCGGATCGCCATCGTCGTGCCGTTCGTGAAGTAGATCACCTCGTCCGCGAGAACGGGGAGCGCCGAGAAGACCAGCGCCAGAACGAGCGGCACGGCACAACGCTTCATGGGAGTCCTCCCTCGCACCACCGCCAGAGTGTACCCCGACCCCGCACCCCCGGCAACGATCGGCGTTTGCGCGGGTTTCCGGTGCACCGTACACTTCGGCCTCATGAAATACGCTCCATTCGGCCTCGTGGCCGCGGTTTTCGCAGCCTCTCCGTTTCTTGCTGCCGAAGCGCCCGCAGGGAAGGGTCCGACCGGCGGGCCGGCCGCCCTTCGGATCGAAGTCTCCCCCGCGATCGTCGAGCCGGGACAGGCCGCGGAGGTCCGGGTGGTCCTCGAACCGGCCCCCGGGATCAAGATCAACAAGTACCCCCGCATCCGCCTCGCGATCCCCGCCGCCCCGGGGGTCGTCGCCGAGGCGGAGGGGTCGGTCGGGGCCGACGCGCCCCCTCCTCCCGATCGGCTCGAAACCAACTACTTCCAGTCGATCGATCCGTTGCGGTTGACGGTTCGGGTCGACCCCGGCGCCGGCGCCGGCACCCACGAGATCCCGGGGAAACTCTCCTACTTTTACTGCGTCGCCTCGAGCGGGTACTGCGCACCGGCGCGGGTCGACGTCAAGATCCCGATCACGATCCGCTGACCGCGACGCCGCGACGCGCGCAACGAACGGGAAGAACGCGGCCTCCCGCCGCCGCGATCGCCTGCCGCACCGCCTCCTCCCGTCCGCGTACGGCGAGCGCGACGACACACCCTCCCCCTCCGGCCCCGCAGATCTTGGTCCCGAGCGCCCCGGCGCGCCGGGCCGCCGCGGTAACCTTCCGGATCTGCGGGGTCGAGACGGTCGGCGCGAGACGCTCGCGCACCCTCCCTTCCTCGCCGAGCAGGCGTCCTGCCTCGTCGACGTCTCCCGCGCGGAGGGCGTCCCGCATCGCGGCCGCAAGCCTCGCGATCGTCTCCATCCCATCGACCGTCCTCCGCTCCCCGTCGACGAATCGGCGGAACATGTCCCAGTTGCTCAGGCCGGACTGCCGGGGAATCCCCGTGTAGCCGAGGACGAGACGTCCTTCGAGCCCGCGGGGGACCGGAATCGTGTCGACCACGGTCCGCGTGAGCGTCGGCCGGTACGCGCGGAGCCCGCCGTGCACCGCGGCGAGGTAGTCCTGGTTCCCGGTGGGGACACGGATCTCCGCCGTTTCGAGGTTCTGCACCTGGCGGAGCAGGAGATCCCGGGGAGTTTTCCTTCCCGCGAAACGGTCGAGGGCCCAGGCGATCGCCACCCCGAGCGCCGACGACCCCCCGAGCCCCGCCCCCGCGGGGGCCTCCGCCCGCAGGTCGAGCGTGAATCCACACTCGGGGCCGAGAGCCGCCGCGAGGCGGAGGGGCCACGAGAGCGGGCCGCGCAGGTCGGAGGGCCGGAGCGGCACGCGCCGCACCGCCCGGGCGCCCCGGTCGCGCGAAATCACGGCGACGCGTCCGTCGACCCGGGGAATCACCGTCGCTCGGGCGCGCAGCTCGACGGCGACGTTCACCGTCACCGCGCCGGCGACGAGTTGCGAGATCGGCCAGAGATCGAGAGTTCCCCCCGCGAGATCGATCCGCGTCGGTGCGGCGGCCGTGAGGGGGGTGCGGTTCAGCAACCTCATGTGCACTCCTCGCCGTTTCCGTCCGGGATTTCGCCGTCGACGATCTCGAAGCCGCGGCGCCGGTGTTCCGCGATCCGTGCGGCGGCCTCGTCGTGGCGCGACGCGGGAACGAGGATCCGCACCGCCCCCAGCCCGTCGACGGTCAGCGGGAAGAGGGCGTGCGAAACGTCCGAGACCACCTGACACGGGATCCCCGCCTGCTCGAGGAGCTGCGCGACGAGCGCGGCCTCGGCGTCGCTCCAGGTCGTCAAGAGGAGGCGGGGCTCCCCCGGTTCCGGTCCGTCCACGCCTTCCTCCGATCCACCCGGATGCCACGGGGATTCTAGCGGCTCGCCCCGAGCATAGAATGCCCGTCGTCCCACGGAGTTCCGATGCGCCGTCTCCAGATCGCCCTCTTCGCCGCCCTCGCGGGGCTCGCCGCCCTCGTCCTGGTCTTTGCCCTCCGGAACCGCCAGCCGCCGTGGCTTCCCGCGGACCCCGAGCACGACCCTTCGTTCGGCGTCTCCGCCTGCCTCGATTGCCACGGAGCCGAAGGGGCGGTGCCGCGGAGGGCGAACCACCCGAACGGCCTCGACTGTCTCCGCTGCCACGGCTCCCGCTGAGGGGTCAAAACGGTTCGGGCGCGGCGTCGAGGAGGGAGAGGAACTCGGAAAGGATCATCGCCGTCGCCCCCCAGACGGTGAGTCCGCCGACGCGGAAGAACGGGACCTCGGCGGTCCCCCACTCCCGGGTCCACGTCTCGACGCGCAGGTTCCCCGGATCGGCCAGGTCGGCGACCGCGACTTCGGCCACCCGCTCGACCTCGTGGCCGCACGGGAGGAGGTCGGGGCGCACCGTCGCGTAGGCGACGACCGGGTGGATCACGTAGCCGCTGACCGGGACGTCGAGAGGGGTGAGGGACCCGAGGACCGAGGGGATCGAGGGGTCGACCCCCGCCTCCTCGTGCGCCTCGCGGATCGCCGCGGAGGCGACGTCCTCCCCCGGCTCGACCGCGCCTCCGGGGAGCGAGACCTGCCCGCGGTGCCTGCCGATCCGGTCGCTCCTCAGCGTGAGAACGAGGCCGCTCCGCCGGTCCATCGGGAAGAGCAGAAGAAGGGCCCCCGCGGGACGGGCCTCCGTCGGCGCCCACCCGGGCGTCCACCCCTTGCGCGGGCGCGGAGCCATGCGCGCCTGGGCCTCGGGTCCGGGAAGCGCCTCCTTCAGGCGGCGACGCAGGTGCTCGACGAGACGATCGTGGGGAAGGAGACTGGCGCGCACGACACTCCAGGATAGATCAGACTCTTTACCAGTTCTTCTCCCACGCGTGGGCGCGAAGGCGGTCGAGCATCGAGGGAGAGAGCCTCCGGCCGTCCGACACGGCGGCGTTCGCGCGGGCGTGCGCGGGCCGCCGCATCCCGGGGATCACGGTCGAGACCTCGTCGCGGCTGAGCACGAAGCGCAGCGCGAGCTCGGGGAGGGTCTTCGCCTCGTCGCCGAGGAGCGTCTTCAGCGCGTCGGCACGGCGCGCGACCTCCGCCTTCCGGTCTCCCCGGAAATACCCGTTGCGCCAGTCCCCTTCCGGGAACACGGTGTCGGGGCCGATCGCCCCCGTGAGCGCTCCCTCGTCGAGGGGGACACGGACGATCACCCCGAGCGAGCGCCGCCGCGCGAGGTCGAAGAAACCCCGCTCGGGCGAACGGTCGTAGACGTTATAGATGAGTTGTGCGGTTTCGAGGAACGGATCGTCCAGGAGCCGCAGGGCCGTTTCGGGGGCGTGGTCGTTGATCGAGACCCCGAAGTGGAGGACCTTCCCCTCCTCCTTCAGCCTTTCCAAGGTGCGACGCGTCTCGGGCCATGCCGGGTGGGAGAGCCACGCGTCATGCCAGACGTGGAACTGCTGGAGGTCGAGGGCGTCGACGCCGAGATGGCGGAGCGAGCGCTCGGTGCACTCGCGGACCCAGGAAGCCGGGAAGGTGTCGGAGAGCGCGTGCTCCGCGTGCCCGGGCCACACGAAGTTCTTCGGGGGGATCTTGGTCGCGATCGCGATCCGGTCGCGACCGGCGCGAGCCCGCACGACCCGCCCCACGCGCTTCTCGCTGTGGCCGTCGCCGTAGGCGAGCGCGGTGTCGACGAAGGTGACGCCGAGATCGAACGCCTCCTCGAGGGCGCGGTCCCCCTCTTCCTCGGGGACACCGAGCCACATCGTGCCTCCGAGCCCCCAGGCCCCGAAGCCGATCTCGGAGACTTCGATCCCGGTCGAACCGAGAGGACGGGTCTTCATATCGGCTGCGCTCCTTCCGCTCGAAACGCTTCTTGGAGGAAGCGGCGGAGACGCTCGCGCGCCTCGGGGTGGTTCATGAGTCCGTCGTGCCGTGCCCCCTCGACGACCGCGAGGATCGCCTTCCCCGGGGGGGCGGCGGCGACGATCGCCTCGGCGTGGGCGAGGGGGATCACCTCGTCCTTCTCGCCGTGGATCACGAGGAGGGGAATCCCGAGGGTGCCGAGGTGGCTCGGGATGTCGAGCGATTCGGGATCGACCCCCGCGACCCGATGGATCGCGCCGTGCAGGAGGCGTCGCAAGAGGCCGCCGGGAAGACCTCTCTGCCGGAAGTAGGCCTCGATCGCCTCCATCGGGCCGACCGGCGCCGCGAGGGTCGCAAGAGCGCTCCATCGTCCGTCGGTGTCGGCGGAGAGAAGGGTCCCGAGGCCGCCGAAGGAATAGCCGACGAGGGCCGCGGGAAGGCGCTCCAGGTCTTCGCGGGAGGCGATCCAGTCCCGCAGGGCCGCCAGGTCCTTCAAGAGAAGGACGACGTTGTAGGTCTCGACCTCGGGCGACCGACCGTGTCCCGGCATGTCCCAGAGGAGGCAGGCGATCCCGTCCTCGAGGAGTGGAAACGACATCGGCGCAAGACGCCCGCCGTCGCTCGACCAGCCGTGGGCGAAGACGACGAGACCATGGGGCGTCCCGTCGGGGAGGAGGAGCCAGGCCTTCGAGGGCCGAGGCGCGCCGGGGATCGTCACGTCCTCCGCACGATCCCGGAGGACCGCCGGCAGCGGGCGCGGGGGACGGCGGGGAGGCCGGAAAAAGCGGCGCACGGCCGATTCGGCGGCGAGGCGGCCGCACCACCCGAGCGCGGCGATCAGCAGCGCGGCGCCGAGGAGGAGCTTCCACCACCACGGGGTCACGGCGCGATGGTAGGAGCCTCCGGGGCGGCCGTCGAGGGGGTGCCCGTTGCCCGCGCGGACGCGGTTCTGCTATAAACCGTCGGTCTCACCGACGTTTGCCGGCATAGCTCAGTCGGTAGAGCGGCTGATTCGTAATCAGCAGGTCCCCAGTTCGAGTCTGGGTGCCGGCTCCGTAGAACCAAGGGTTTACGAGGAACGGCGAGGGGCGGGCAATTCGCCGGCAACCCGATGGGAACCCGACCGAGGCGATGAGCGTCGAGCGGGCCCCCCGGAAAAGGGGTCCCGCTCGACGTGCGTGCGAGGCCTTGCCGTCTCCGGCTACGGACAGGGGCCTCCGCTCGGTCGAGGGCCGGCCTCCGCGGTCCCGAGCGTCCCTTCCCCGAAGCAGTTGACCCCGGCGACGAGGTAGTACCAACCCCGCGCCGGAGGGGTCTCCGCGTCGGTCCAGGTCGTCCCCGTAGTGTTCTCGAAGCAGTGGTCGTAGGCGATCGTCCCCGACGACGGAATCGTGCCGCGGTGGACGTTGTGGGAGTCGGCCTGCGGAGCCGCGGTCCAGCCGAACTGCGTGCGACTCGTCCAGACGATCGCGGTCGCCTCGCCGGGGACCGCGCTCCGGGCGGCGTCGAACGGCTCGCAGTCGGCGGTGTCCGGCGTCCCGTCGTTGTCGTCGTCCGGGTCGCAGGCGTCCCCCTGCCCGTCGCCGTCGAAGTTCGCCTGGTCCTGGTTCGACGCGAGCGGGCAGTTGTCGCAGGCGTCTCCCCACGAGTCGAGGTCGGAGTTCGTCTGGCTCGCGTTCGAGGTCGAAGGGCAGTTGTCGCAGGCGGTTCCCACACCGTCGCCGTCGGCGTCCGCCTGGTTGGTATTGGGCACGACCCTGCAGTTGTCGGCGCCGTCGAGGACTCCGTCGTTGTCGTCGTCCGGATCGCACGCGTCCCCGAGACGCTGCGCGTCGCCGTCGGTGTCGGTCTGGTCGGGGTTCGAGGTATCGGGACAGTTGTCGCAGAGGTTCCCCACCCCGTCCGCGTCGTTGTCGGCCTGGTCGGGGTTCGACAGGAGGGGGCAGTTGTCGCACGCATCGCCGCGCGTGTCGGCGTCGGAATTCGCCTGGCTCGCGTTCGCGACCGTCCGGCAGTTGTCGTTGACGTCGGGAACCCCGTCCCCGTCGTCGTCGAAGTCGCACAGATCGCCCGTCCCGTCGCCGTCGAGGTCGGACTGGTCCGCGCTCGCGACCGTCGGACAGTTGTCGCAGGCATCGCCGATCCCGTCCCCGTCGGCGTCCGTCTGGTTCGCGTTCGAGACGTTGACGCAGTTGTCGCACGGGTCCCCGACACCGTCGGCGTCGGCGTCGGCCTGACCCGGGTTCACGATCGTCCGGCAATTGTCGGAGGTGTCCGGAACGCCGTCCGCGTCGTCGTCCACGTCGCAGGCGTCTCCCTGCCCGTCGAGATCGGTGTCGACCTGGGTCGGGTTCGAGACCGACGGGCAGTTGTCGCAGAGGTCTCCCCGCCCGTCGGCGTCCGCGTCCGCCTGATTCGCGTTCGCGATCGACGGGCAGTTGTCGCAGACGTTCCCCTTGCCGTCGCCGTCCCCGTCCGCCTGGTCGGCGTTCGCGACGGTCGGGCAATTGTCCGAACCGTCGAGAGCTCCGTCGTTGTCGTCGTCGGTGTCGCAGACGTCCCCCTGGCTGTCGCCGTCGGCGTTCGCTTGGTCCGGGTTCGCGTTCGACGGACAGTTATCGCAGGCGTTTCCCACGCCGTCGCCGTCCCCGTCGGCCTGGTTGACGTTCGCGACGAGCGGGCAGTTGTCGGAGGTGTCGGCGCGCCCGTCGTTGTCGTCGTCCGTGTCGCAAGCGTCCCCCTGGCCGTCGCCGTCGGTGTCGCGCTGGTTCTGGTTCACGACCGTCCTGCAGTTGTCGTCGCACGACTGCGTCTGGCTCGTGATGCAGGGCTTGTCGGTCGGCGAGCCCGAGGCGTTCCCGTCGTCGAGAATCCCGTCGTTGTCGTCGTCCGTGTCGCACACGTCCCCGAACGCGTCTCCGTCCGTGTCGAGCTGGTCGGCGTTCGCGTTGTTCGGGCAGTTGTCGCAGGCGTCCCCCTTCCCGTCCCCGTCGTTGTCGGTCTGGCCGGAGTTCGCCACGGTCGAACAGTTGTCGCAGACATCCCCGCGGCCGTCGCCGTCCCCGTCGAGTTGATCGGAGTTCGAATTCGAAGGACAGTTGTCGCAGACGTCACCCCGGCTGTCGCCGTCGGCGTTCGCCTGGTTCGCATTCGCGTTGAGGGGGCAGTTGTCGGACCCGTCGGCGACACCGTCGTTGTCGTCGTCGGCATCGCAGAGATCGCCTTGGCCGTCCCCGTCGGTGTCCATCTGGTCGGGGTTCGTCGTCGTCGGGCAGTTGTCGCAGGCGTCGCCGCGGACGTCGCCGTCGGAGTTCGTCTGTGAGGAATTCGGGTTCAGAGGGCAGTTGTCCGAAGCGTCCGGCACCCCGTCGTCGTCGTCGTCGGCGTCGCAGGCATCCCCGAGCCCGTCCCCGTCGGAGTCGAGCTGCGAGAGGTTCGATACGGTCGGGCAGTTGTCGCACTCGTCGCCGCGGCTGTCCCCGTCGTTGTCGAGCTGGGTCGGGTTGAACAGGTCGGGGCACGTGTCGCGGAGGTTCCGGATCCCGTCGCCGTCGGTGTCGATCGGGGAGACCAGGTAGACCGCGCCCGCGTCGGTGCGAGTGTTGGACGGCCCGTCCTGCGCGTTCGCCCCGATCAGCAAATCCTTGAACCCGTCGGCGTTCATGTCTCCCGACGAGAGGCCGATCCCGAAGTTGTCGAGGGCGTCCCCGCCGAGCGTCTCGAGTTCGGGCGGCGTGAAGAGGGCGTCGATCTTCGTCGGCCACGAAGCCCGCCCGAGGTAGGCGAGGACGCGACCGGCCGCGAGGCGCCCGGGCACGTCCGCCAGGGGAGCCCCGATGAGAACGTCGGAGAGACCGTCCCCGTTGATGTCCCCCGCCGCGACCCGATCCCCGATCAGATTCCCCGAAACGGCGCCGTGGAAGGAAACCAGGACGTTCTGCGGGGGAATCGACTCGTTCTGAAGCGCGATCACCGTTCCGGCGGTGAGGTCCGACCGCCCCCGCAGGACGAAGACCTCGCCGCAGTCGGGACGGTTGTCGGGGATCGTGGGACCGTCCCCGAGGGGCGCCGAGACGATGAGATCGCGGCAGGCCGGGCAGGCGCCGTCGAGGTCGCCGATCTCCGCCCCGGCCACGGCCTGGCCGAGGTTGTCGACCGGGTCGATCCCGTTGTAGGCGACCAGAAACTGCCCCAACGCCATGTCCCGGCTCGACGGGAAAGAGGTCGCTCCGGGAATGACGTAGACCCGGCCGGCGTCCGTGTCGCCTTCGGCGTCGTAGTTGATCGAACCGACGGCGATGTCGCCGATCCCGTCCCCGTTGAAGTCGAGGGTCGCGACCGACCAGCCGAAGAGGTCGTCGGCGGCGCCGCCGAAGATCCGCGAGCTCGGACCCGACTGCGATCCGAGATCGATGACCGCACCGGGGCTCGTCCGGCCGAGTACGACATACACGTCGCCGCAGTTCGCCCGCTGGTTGTTCGACCCGTCGCCTCCCGTGGCGCCCACGATGAGGTCGGCGAGGCCGTCTCCGTTCACGTCCCCCATCGCGATCGAGCGGCCCGCTTGGTCGTTCTCGTCGGGCCCGAAGACGGTCACGTCGGCGTTCGAACGGCTCGCATCGGCGCTCTTCAGGTCGATCGTCGACGGCCACGTCGCACGTCCGAACACGAGGTAGACCTCTCCCGCGTTCGAGCGGAGATTCGAAGGCCCGTCCGCGAAGCGCGCGGCGATCGCGATGTCCTTTCGCCCGTCCCCGTCGAAGTCCCCGGTCGCGAGCGCGTTCCCCATCGTGTCGCGCGGATCGACCCCGAAGATCCGGACGTCCGGGAGGGTCGTCGCGAGGTCGACCGGCGAGTTCCAGGTGTCGCGCCCGAAGACGATGTTGACCTCTCCGGCGAGCGACCGGGCGTTTCCGGGACCGTTCGACGCCGGCGACGAGAAGATGAAGTCGTCGACCCCGTCCCCGTTCACGTCGGCCGCGACGAGACTGTTGCTCGCCTGATCCCCCGCGTCCTGGCCGTAGATCACGATGTCGCCGCTCGTCACCGCGATGTCGATCGTCGTGAAATCGCAGACATTGCCGAAACCGTCGCCGTCGTCGTCCTGCTGCCCGGGATTCGCGGCATAGGGACAATTGTCGAACGAGTCGAAGATCCCGTCGCCGTCGTCGTCGTCGTCGCAGAAATCGCCGGACCCGTCGCCGTCGTTGTCGCGCTGGTCGACGTTCGCGACCGACGGGCAGTTGTCGCAGAGGTCGCCGTATTGGTCGCCGTCGCCGTCCTCTTGCCCGGCGTTGTCGACCGTCGGGCAGTTGTCGCAGGCGTCCCCGAGCGAATCCCCATCGTTGTTCGCCTGGGTGGGATTTCCGAGGTCCGGACAGTTGTCCGACCCGTTCGCGACCGAATCGCCGTCCCGATCCGTGTCACAGGCGTCTCCCACGCCGTCGAGGTCGGCATCCACCTGGTCCGGGTTCGCCGCGTTGACGCAGTTGTCGCAGGCATCCCCCCGGCCGTCGGTGTCGGCGTCCGCCTGGGTGTCGTTCGCGACGAGCGGGCAGTTGTCGCAGGCGTTCCCTGTGGCGTCCCCGTCCGAGTTCGCCTGGTCGGGATTCGCGACGCTCGAACAGTTGTCGCAGACGTTCCCGCGGCCGTCCCCGTCCGAGTCGGCCTGGTCGGCGTTCGCGGTCGTCGGGCAGTTGTCGCATGCGTCCCCGTCCCCGTCCCCGTCCCCGTCGGCTTGGGACGCGTTCGCGATCGAGGGGCAGTTGTCGCAAACGTCGCCTCGATCGTCGCCGTCTCCATCGGACTGCGCGTTGTTCGAAGCCGAGGGACAGTTGTCGCAGGCGTCTCCGTAGAGGTCGCCGTCGGCGTTCGCCTGGTTCGCGTTGCTCGTCGCGGGGCAGTTGTCCGAGGCATCGGCGACGCCGTCCCCGTCGTCGTCCGGATCGCAGGCGTCTCCGATCCCGTCCCGGTCGAGATCTTCCTGGTTCGGGTTGAAAACGGCGGGGCAGTTGTCGCAGGCGTCTCCGAGGCCGTCCCCGTCGGGATCCGCATTCGAACCGGCGTCGAACGGGCACGGATCGCTCGCGTCCGGAATCCCGTCGTTGTCGTCGTCGGGGTCGCAGGCGTCCCCCTCGGAGTCGCCGTCGTGGTTCACCTGGGTCGGGTTCGCGGCCGAAAGGCAGTTGTCGCAGACGTTCCCCACCCCGTCGGCGTCGGAGTCGAACTGGTTCGGGTTGTAGTCGTCGGGGCAGTTGTCCGCGAGGGCGCGGAGGCCGTCGCCGTCGTCGTCGGCGTTCGAGAAGAGCCATCCCTCCCCCGCCGCAGGCCGCGCGTCGTCCTCGACCCCTCCGGGGCCGTCCTCGGGGCCGTCCCCCTCGACCGCGCCGGTCAGGATGTCGGCGAAGCCGTCCCCGTTGACATCGCCCACCGCGAGAGCGATCCCGAGGCCGTCGAGCGAATCGCGCCCGAAGTAGACGGCGCTCATGAGCCCCGTGAAAAAGCTCGAGAGGTCGTACGTCGTCGCCCAGGTACCGAACTGCCGGTCCTTCCCGTTCAGCACGTAGACCTCGCCCGCGGCGAGCCGGGACGGGAGGACCGAGGGGGGGCCCGTCCCGCCCGTCGCCCCCATGACGAGATCGGCGGTCGTGCGGGTGACGTCGCAGAAGCAGTTCGGGTCGAAGTACGTGTCGGTGCCGCTGACATTCCCGATCGCGAGGCTCTCGCCGAGTTGGTCCCCCGAGGCGGCACCGAAGAGCCGGACATTCGCCTGCGTCGCGAGATCGGTTTCCGCCGCCGGCGTCGCGATGCCGTACACGACGGAGACCTCGCCCGCGGCCGAGCGGAAGTCCCCGCTCGGCCCGTCGCCGAACGGAGATCCGATCGCGAGATCGGCCTTTCCGTCCCCGTCGAGGTCACCCATCGCGACCGAACTCCCCGCGGCGTCGTCGGCGTCGGCGCCGAAAACGCTCGCGGAGGCCTGCGTGCGCAGATCGATCGTCGACGCGAGCGTGGACGATCCGTGGACGATCCGGACCTCACCCGCATCGGACCGCGCGCCCGCCGGGGGACCGTCCCCGCCCGGAGCGCCGATCCCGAGATCGGCGATTCCGTCGCCGTTCCAGTCCCCGGCCGCGAGGGCGCTTCCGGCGAAATCGTCGGCGTCGGCTCCATCGATGCGGACGTTCGGGTTCGTGGAGGCCAGATCGATCCGCGCCGCGAGGCTCGGCCCGTAGAAGACGTACACCTCCCCCGACGCGTTGCGGCCGTTGCCCGAGCCGTCCGCTTGCGAGGCCGAGGCGATCAGGTCGGAGTTCCCGTCGCCGTTGAGGTCGGCGACGACGACCGCCCGGCCGAGGACGTCCCCGGACTCCGCGCCTTGGATGGTGACATCGGCGGCCGTGGTCGAAGCGTCGGCGGTCCGGAGGTCGATCTCGGCGGGCCAGGTCGGACGGCCGTAGAGGACGTAGACCTCGCCGCACCCCGCCCTCGAATTGCTCGGCCCGTCGGCGAACGGGACCCCGAGGACGAGATCGACGATCCCGTCCGCGTTGAGATCGCCGGTCGCCGCGCTCCGCGCGAACTGGTCGCCCGAATCGACCCCCCAGATCGTGACGTCGGGGGGGGAGGCGAAGAGGTCGATCGTCCGGGTCCAGGTGAGCCTCCCGAAACGGATGGCGACCGCTCCGGTGTTCGCCCCCCGGCTGGCGCCCGGGCCTCGCGATCCCCGCGCTGCGAGGACCAGATCGGCAAGACCGTCGCCGTTGAGATCGCCTGCGGCGACGGGGGCACCGGTCAGGTCCCCGTCGGTGCGACCCCAGAAGACCGTTTCCTGGGTCGCGGTGTCGAGATCGACCTCGATGTCGGCGAATTGCGCCGTCGCCGGCCCCGCCGCGAGGAGGAGAAAGGGGATGGCGAGGGCCGCCCGGCGGGCGGCCTGGAGGGGGAAAGCTGTGCCCATGCGTCCCTCGGGGAACGTTTCCGTTCCCGGACGAAAACCCTTCGAACGCGAGGCGTTCGGACCCGACGCCGCCGGGACCGGCCCGCGGGGACCCCCTCCCCCCGGAACGGCGAGGATGTACGGCGAAATCGCGTCGGCGGCAAGACCGGGAATCCGGGCTCAGGTCTCCCGGTCGTCGAACTCGTCCCGCGCGTGCCCTTGGCTCTCCGCCGCTGCAGGTGCGACTCCCCACCCCTCGAAGAGCGACCTCTGCCTCGGATCGGCCTGCCCCTCGCGGCGTCCTTCGTCCCCTCGCCTCTTCTTCATCGCGTTCCCCCCTTGAGAGCGCCGACGTCGCGTCGAAGCGCTTCGACCGCCTCGCTCAGGACGCGCAGCTCCGTTTCGAGCGCCCTCTGCTTCGTCTCCGCCGCCTGAGCCCGGCTCTCCCACTCGAAGCTCTGGAGGAGGCGTCGCCGGGCCCACGCCGCCACGCTCAGATGTTCCCGCCGCGCGACCGTCGCGAATCCCTCCGCCTCCCTGCGCGTCACGCGGAGCGCGACGACGCGCGTCAGGCGCTCGGTCTCCGGTTTCGGCCGCGGCCCCCGCCGCTTGCGTCGGGTCATCGAGAACACCGTCATTATTGTTTACTTTATTGTCTAGACTTGTCCAGTCGAATCTCGCCGCGCCTGCCCGAGAGTCCCCCGCGGCCCCCCGTGGGATCCCTCGTCGTTCCCCTCGCCGCGGCGTGGGCCGGGGCGCGGATCCCGACCGAGGTCACCCTCGCCGCGGGAATCGTGGGACCGTCCGTCGCGTGGTACCGTGCGGCGCATGTCGAAGCCCGGGGAGTTGACCTCGCGCAAGAAGGCGGCGCGGAGGCTCTCGGAGACGCGACGCCACCTGCTGTTGTGCGCCGACGCGGGGGAAGAAGGATGCGCGGGCGTCAAGCGGATGCGTCGCGCGTGGAAGCACCTCGGGGAGCGTCTCCGAGCGACCGGGCTCGAGAAGAAGGGTCGCGTTCGCCGCTCGAAGACCGGATGCTTCGGCATCTGCGCGGCCGGGCCGATCCTCGTCGTGTATCCCGACGGCGTCTGGTACGGCGGCTGCGATCCCGAAGCGATCGACCGGATCGTCGACGAGCACCTCCTCGGCGGCCGCGTCGTCGAGGATCTCGTCCTCCACCGGATGAACGCGGGGGACTCGGCGTGACGCGAATCGTGGGGACGCGAGGATGGGAGGAGGCCGCCGAAGTTGCGGTGGGATCTGGGGATTCCCTTTCCGCCCCGATCGGAAGCCCAGGGCTCGCGAATGCGCCGCACGGGCGTCGCGATGGAACTCTCGGACCCACCGCGACTTCGGCTTGGGGGACTAGCCGAAACGGGCGACCGCGGGGGGTCCGAGACCGGGATCCTCGAGCATGCGGAACGCGGCGTCGAGCACGTCGCGCTGGAGCGCGGGGTCGCCCGGCCTCCCGAGCGGGTACCCGAGCGGGAACGGCACGAGGAGCGAACGGGGCGGGCGTACGCGGATCGCGATCTCTTCGAGCAACTGGATCGCGACGGTCGCGATCTTCCACCGCTCGAGTTCCGCCGCCACCAGACCGACCGTCTGGTTGCAGGTCGGTCAGACCGGAACGAGGAGAGCGGCGTCGACCCCGTCGTCCGCGAGGATCGATGCCGCCTCGGGAGCGCTCGTGCGGACGAGGCGCCCGGGGGCGGTGATCGATCCCATGAACGAGAGATGACGCGGGGCGACCTCGCCGATCCTTCCGGAGGCGACCAGATCTTCGAGCCGATCGAGGGGAAGCGCGAGGTTCGAATCTTCCGCGATCCCTCCGTGATCGAACGAGCCGCTACGGTGGCAATCGATCAGCCTCCGGAGATCGCATCCTCGCGAGACCAACCGGTAGGAAAAGTCGCCGCCGCGCACGGCGGTGTCGAACGGGGCCTCCCCCGTGGGAACGAGCCCCGCCGAGGAGACGACGGCCACCCTGCACCGAGACAACGGCCGCGCGAGGGGCGTCCAGGGGACGGGGTCGATCCGCCTCCAGGGATACGTCCGGACGAAGAGACGGTCTTTCCGCGAGAGCTCGGCGAGGCGGGCCAACTCAACCCCCAGTGGGACGCGTCCAGCGGAGAAAAAGCGCTCCGAGCGGCGGGAGGTTGAGGACGAGCGAGTGGGGCCGCCCGTGGCTCGGGGACGGTTCCGAGGAGACCCCCCCGAGGTTCCCCTGTCCGGAGCCGCCGTACTCGAAGGCGTCGCTGTTCAGGATCTCCGACCAGAATCCCGGCTCGGGGACGCCCACCCGGTAGCCGGGACGGGGCACGGGGGTGAAGTTCGCCGCGAAGAGGACGACCGCGTCGGGGGAGCGTCCGCGACGGAGGAAGGTCACGACGCTCTGGTCCGAATCGTCGGCGTCGACCCACTCGAAGCCGGCGCTCACGCAGTCGAGTTCGTGGAGGCACTTCTCGTCGCGGTAGAGGCGCGCGAGGTCCGAGACGAAGCGCAGGACCCCGGCGTGCGCGGGGATGTCGACCTGGTGCCAGTCGAGCGAGGCGTCGTGGTTCCACTCCCTCCCCTGGGCGAACTCCCCTCCCATGAAGAGCAGCTTCTTCCCGGGCTGCGAGAACTGGTTCGCGTAGAGGAGGCGCAGGTTCGCGAACTTCTGCCAGGCATCGCCCGGCATCCTCCCGAGGAGGGAGCCCTTCATGTGCACGACCTCGTCGTGCGAGAGGGGAAGCACGAAGTTCTCGTGCCAGGCGTAGAGCATCCGGAACGAGAGGTTCCGATGGTGCCATTTCCGATGGATCGGGTCGTGCCCCATGTATTCGAGCGTGTCGTGCATCCAGCCCATGTCCCACTTGAGCCCGAAGCCGAGGCCTCCGAGATGGGCGGGGCGCGACACCATCGGCCACGAGGTCGACTCCTCGGCGATCGTCTGCACGTCCGGGTAGGCGGTGTAGATCGTCGCGTTCAGCTGGCGGAGGAAATCGATGGCGTCGAGGTTCTCGCGTCCGCCGTAGCGGTTCGGGACCCACTCCCCCTCCTTTCTCGAGTAGTCGAGGTAGAGCATCGACGCGACCGCGTCGACCCGCAGGCCGTCCGCGTGGAACTTGTCGAGCCAGAAGAGGCCGCTCGACAGGAGGAACGACCGGACCTCGTGCCGGCCGTAGTTGAAGATCAGGCTCCCCCAGTCGGGGTGGAACCCCTGCCGGGGATCGGCGTGCTCGTAGAGATGGGTCCCGTCGAAGTAGACGAGGCCGTGCTCGTCCGACGGGAAGTGGGAGGGGACCCAGTCGAGGAGCACGCCGATCCCGTTACGGTGGAGGACGTCGATCAAATACATGAGATCTTGCGGCGTCCCGTAGCGCGACGTCGGGGCGAAGAAGCCGGTGCACTGGTACCCCCAGGACCCGAAAAACGGGTGCTCCATGACGGGCAGCAGCTCGACGTGGGTGAACCCGAGTCTCCGGACGTGCTCCGCGAGGAGGGGGGCGATCTCCCGATACCCCAGGATCGAGCCGTCGGCGCCCCGGCGCCAGGAGCCGAGGTGGACCTCGTAGACCGAAATGGGGGCGTCGAGCGCGTTGCGGGCCTTGCGGGCGTCCATCCAGCCCGCGTCCTCCCAGCGATAGTCGAGGTCCCAGACCACCGACCCGGTCGCCGGAGGAACCTCCGCGCGGAACGCGAACGGATCGGCCTTGTCGACGACGTACCCGCCGAGCCGGGAGCGAATCCGGTACTTGTAGACGGAACCCTTCCCCGCCCGCGGCGCGAAGGCGCGCCAGAGCCCGGAATGGCCGATCGGCTCCATCGGATCGACACCCTCGTCCCAGCCGTTCCAGTCCCCCACGACCGACACACGCAGGGCGTTGGGGGCCCACACGACGAACCAGGTTCCCTCGCGACCTGCCTCGTCGACGCCGCGGTGGGCTCCGAGCTTCTCGTAGAGCCGGCTGTGCGTCCCCTCGTTGAACAGGTGGAGGTCGTGATCCCCAAGTCGGCGATCGCGGATCTCGGCCACGGGATCCTCCTCGACGATGGCGGTGCGGAAGGCGGCCGATTGTACACGGCACGGCCGCCTCGTTTCGTGATCGCCCTTACGGAATCGTCATCACCGGACCGCCCGCGCCGCCGGCCGAGCCCTCCCGGAAAGGCCCTGCGGGAGGGCACGACCCTTGCGCTCCGTCGTACGCGGAGGTGTCCATGCGCTTGACGGGAACGATCCTCGCCTTTCTCGCGGCGACCTCGCTTGCGCACGGCGCCGAACAGGAGACCCGGGACCATCGTTTCGAGGTTCCGCTCGGGAAGGACGGCGCGCTCGAAATCGCGAATCTCCTCGGTTCGGTCGAGGTGGTCGGCGGCGGGCGCACGGGAACCGCGACGGTCGAGGCGCGGGTGGTCGCGGAGGCGAAGGAAGACGCCTCCGCCCTTGCCGACGGGGTCCGGGTGGAGACCCGTGAAGGCGCGACTCCCGCGGTCGTCGCGACCTTTCCGGTTCCGGAAAGCGGCCAGATGGCCCTTCCGAGGGACCCGGAGCAGGGAGCCCTTTCGAGGCTCATGCAGCGAGTCTTCGATCGGCGCACGGTGGAAGCCGAGCACGAGGGGCGCGCCGTCGTCGTCGGCCGACCCCGCGACGCCGCGAAGGTCGCGGTCCACCTTCGGGTCGTCGTACCCCACGACAGCGCGGTCACCGTGCGCCAGGCCGCAGGGAGCGTTCTCGCCGCCCGTTTTCGCGGGCATCTCAAGGTCGAGACGCGGGGGGGATCGGTCCGCCTGGCGCAGATGTTCGGAAGCGCCGACGTCCGCACCGAAAGCGCCGACGTCGAGGTCGCCTCGTTCCAGGGGGAGTCGCTGAAGGTGGAGACGACGGACGGCGAGGTGCGCGTGATCGACGCGCTTCCCCGAAGGGTCGAGCTACGCTCGGCTTCCGGCCCCGTCGAGGCGTTGCGTCTCCAGACGGCGGCGCTGTCGGTCGCGACAGTCGACGGCGAGATCGCGCTCGAAGAGGTCGACGCCGCTTCGCTCGACCTCCGGAGCGAAACGGGAGCGATCTCCCTCGGGACGCGGATGAAGGGGCTCAGGCGCGGAACCGTGCGCACCGCCTCGGGAGACGTGGAGGTCCTCGTCTCGGGGGTCACCCCCTTCGCCGTCCGCGCGACCGCGCCGGAAGGCGCCGTCGAGACCGACCGCCTTCCGGAGCTAGAAAGGATCGGGCGGGAAGGACTGACCCTCCTCCTGGCGCGGGGGAGAAACGGGGCCGAACTCGAGATCGCGACCGAGACCGGGACGATCCGATTCGATCCGTTCTGAGCCGCGGGAGATTTTTTCCGGCGCGCCGGCCCGCACGACGGTACGATCGGGACGAGGGTGGTCCGCTCCGGGGGGCTCCGGAGGTGGCGATGACCGACCGTGTTCCCTCGGACGACACGACGACCGGCGAACTGCTCTTGCGCTTCCGAGAAGGGGATGGCGCGGCGCTCGACCGGGTTTTCCGCCGCTACCTTCCCGCCCTGAGGCGCTGGGCTCACGGTCGGCTCCCCGCGTGGGCCCGCGACGAGGAGGACACGGACGACCTCGTCCAGGAGACGTTCGTGCGGGCGGTCCAGCGCATGGCGCAGTTCCGGCAAGAGCGGCCGGGAGGTCTCGCGACCTATCTTCGGAAATCGCTCCATCACCGGGTCATCGAGGAGGTCCGCCGCGCCGGGCGCCGGCGTGAGGTCCATCGATCGTCCCCCGAGTTCGAGGCGGTCGATCCGTCGGCGCTCCAGGAGGTCCTCGGGGGCGAGTTGGTCGCGATGTACGAGGAAGCTCTCTCGCGCCTGTCCGAGGAAGCCCGCGGGGCCGTGATCTGCCGGGTGGAGGAGCGGATGAGCTACGCCGCCATCGCGAAGGCGCTCGGGAAACCCTCTCCCGACGCGGCCCGGATGACGGTCGCCCGTGCGCTGGTCCAACTCGCACGGACGATGGAGACCCTCGCGCGCTGACGAAGGGACCCTGTAGACTCCGCCGTCCGGAGCGCGCTCTGCGCGCCCGCTCGGAGAAAGGTCGGACCGGGTGCTCTTCGTCTTCGCCGCGGCAATCCTCCTGAGCGCCGCCCTCCTCTTCACGGTCCAACCGCTCGTGGCGAAGATGCTCCTCCCGGTCCTCGGCGGGACCCCCTCCGTTTGGAACACCTGCATGGTCTTTTTCCAGGCGGGGCTCCTCGCGGGGTACGCCTACGCCCACGTTCTGACGCGGCGCCTGTCCGCGCGCGCGCAGCTCGCGATTCACGCAGTCGTCCTGCTCCTCCCTTTCGCCGCCCTTCCGTTCGCGGTCCCCGGGGCGGGGCCGGAGGGGACCGGGACCTCACCGATCGTCTGGCTCCTCTCCGCGCTCGCGCTCTCGGCCGGCCTCCCCTTCTTCGCCGTCTCGACGACCGGCCCCCTCCTCCAGCGCTGGCTCGCCGTCACCGACCACCCGTCGGCGCGGGATCCGTACTTCCTCTACGCCGCGAGCAACGTCGGGAGCCTCGGCGGTCTCCTCGCCTACCCGCTCGTCCTCGAAGCGAATTTCCGTCTCGGCGTCCTCGACGCCGCGAGTTCCGAGACCGGATCCGGCTGGTCGCAGGGGGGCGTCTGGGCGGCGGGCTACGCCCTCTTCGTCGTCCTCGCGTTGGGCGCGGGCGCCACGATGGTCAGACGCCACCTTCCCGCGGCCGTCCTCGCCTCGAACGGGGCCTCCACCCCCGGGGTTCCCTGGCGTCGCACGCTTCTCTGGCTCGCGCTCGCCCTCGTTCCGTCGAGCACCCTACTCGGCACGACCCAGTTCTTGACCACCGACATGGCGGCGGTCCCGCTCCTCTGGGTCGTTCCCCTCGCCCTCTACCTCCTGACCTTCATCGTCGCGTTTTCCGGCCGCTTCCGGGTCCCTCCCGCCGTCTCGGGGACGCTCGCGGGGATCCTGATTCTCGGCATCGCCGTGACGACCTCCCCCGACCTCCGCCTCCCTCTCTGGGCTTCGATCGCGTTCCACCTCGGAACCCTCTTCTTCGCGGCGCTCGCGTGCCATCAGCGGCTCGCCGACACGCGGCCCGCCGCCGACCACCTGACCTTCTTCTATTTGGTCGTCGCGCTCGGCGGGGTGATGGGCGGTGCCTTCAACGGCCTCGTGGCGCCGGTCGTCTTCGAAAATCTCTTCGAGTATCCGCTCGCCCTCGTCGCGGTTTGCCTCCTGCGCGCCCCATGGCGGGAGGAAGCCCCGCGCCGACCTCTGCTCGGGCGAACTCTCGACGCCGTCATCCCGGCGGCGATCCTGCTCTACGGGTTCGCCGCCTGGCGGATGCTTCCGCTCGTTCCGGAGCGGGGAGACATCCTCGAGACCTGGCTCCGCATCGGACTTCCCGCCGCTCTCGCCCTCGCCACGATCGGCTGGAGGACGCGGTACGCCCTCTCGGTCGCCGTCGTCTTCCTCCTCGCGTGGCGGCAGCTCGTGGGCACGGCCGACCTCGACTACAGCAGTCGCACCTTCTTCGGCGTGATGCGCGTCGTGACCGTGGACGGGACCCCCTTCAAGATCGACGAGTCGAGCGGCCTCGTTTTCCGCATCCCCTACCGGGTTCTGATCCACGGGGGAACCCGCCACGGCACCCAGGCGCTCGATCCCCGGCTGAAGGCCCTCCCGACGACCTACTACCACCCGACCGGCCCGGTCGGGCAACTTTTCGAGACGTTGCGGGGAGACCCGCGCCTCGACCGGGTCGCCATCGTCGGTCTCGGGGTCGGGACGCTGGCGGCGTACGGGCGGGAGGGGCAGCGTTTCTCGATCTACGAAATCGACCCCGAGGTGATCCACGTCGCGCGCGACACGGGGCTCTTCACCTACCTGCGCGAAAGCGCCGCCGAGATCGAGTACGTGGTCGGCGACGGCCGCCTCTCGCTCGCGCGGGCGGAGGACGGCTCGTTCGGCCTGATCGTCCTCGACGCCTTCAGTTCCGATTCGATCCCCGTCCACATGATCACGCGCGACGCCCTCGCCCTCTGCTTTCGAAAGCTCCGGCCCGACGGGATCGTCCTCGTCAACGTCACGAACCGCTACCTCGACTTCGAGCCGGTTCTCGCCGCGATCGCGCACGACTTGGGGCTCTCCGCGCGGATCCGAAGGGACGTCATCGAGTCGTCCAAGCAAGCGGTCGAGGGGAAGGACGCGTCGGTCTGGGCGGTACTGGGGAGGGACGACGCCGCGCTCGGCGCGCTCGCGGAGGATCCGCGCTGGACGGTCGCCTCCGCAGGCGGAGATCCCCCTCCGCGGCGGTACCTGTGGACCGATGACTACAGCAACCTGTTCGCGGTGATCGATCTGCGCTGAGGGGCGTCAATCCCCTCCGTCCGCCGAACCCTTCCGCCCCCGCTTGACCTCCGCGCGGCGCCTCTTGTCGTCGAGCCTCCGCGCGCGCGACGCCGCGGTGGGCGCGGTCGCCCGGCGTCTCTTCCGGCGGGCGAGGGCCGCCTCGAACAGCGCGACGAACCTCCGGAGCGCCTCCTCGCGGTTCGCGCTCTGGCTCCTCGAGGTCGACGCGGCGACGCGGAGGATCCCCTCCGCGTTCACGCGGCGGCCGAGCCGGGAGCGGATCCTCTCCTTCTGGTCCTCCGTGAGCGACCGCGAGCGCGCGAGGTCGAACACGAGCACGGCGCGGGTCTCGACCTTGTTGACGTGCTGCCCCCCCGCCCCCCCACTCCGCGTGAATTCGAAGGAGATCTCCTCGTCGGGAATCGCGGGGCCTCCCGGGATCTCGATCATGCGCGCGCCCCTTCCGCGCGGAGCGCGCGCCGGATCCAGACGAGGAAGACGGCCGAGCAGAGCGCCGCCGTCGCGGCGAGGGACACGACGAGCCCTTCGAATCCGGCCCTCCCGATCGCTTCGGCGGCGCGCACCCCGATCCACACCGCCGGGACGGTGAGCACGAGGTAGCGGAGCACGGCGACGACGAGCCCCGGCCTTCCCTGCCCGAGCCCTTCGAAGGCGGGCCTCACGAGAAAGAACGGGAGCGACGCGAGGACGACGAGGGGGACCGCGCGGAGACCGAACGTGGCGTGGGCGCGTGCCGCCTCGGCGGAGGTGAGCGCCTCCGCGATCGGTCGCGCGGCGAACCAGAGGACGGGGACCAGCGCCGCGGCATAGGCGATCCCCGCGAGGTGGACGGTGCGGAGTCCCTCCGCGATCCCCCGGAGGTCTCTCGCCCCGAAGCGCCGCGCGGCGAAGGGGAGCATCGCAACGGCCGCCGCGATCGCGGGCATCACCGCGAACTGGAAGACCCGGTAGAAGATCCCGTAGGCGGCGATCGCCGCCTGGCCGTCCGAAAGGCGCGCGAGCACCCCCGTGACGATCCCGGTCTCCGTCGCCATCAAAACGTAGGCGGCGGTCGCGGGGACCGAGAGGGAGAAGAGCGCGCGGTAGGGGTGCGGGTCCTCCCCCGGAACCTCCGGGTCCCCGCGCCCCTTTCTTTCCGCCTCGTGCGCCGCGGCCTTCCGGAGGGCGTAGGCGAGGCCGGCAAGACGCCCGATCACGGTCGAGAGGGCGATCCCGAAGATCCCCCAGTGAAAGACGAAGGTGAAGAGGGTGTTGAGAACGACGTTCACCACGTTCGACCAGATCCCGGCCCACATCGTCGCCCGCGTGTCGCCGTGCGCCTTCACGATCGAGTCGGGGATCACCGCCCAGAAGGTCGTGAAGGCCGACCCCCCGATCAGGACCGGACCGTAGATCGCGAACTCCCGCGCAACGTCCGGGTCGGGGGAGAGGAACCGTGCGAGGAAGGCGAGGGCGATCCCGATCCCCAGGAAGAGGGGGATCGAGGCCCAGACGAGCCGCCGGGTCGCATCGAGATACTGCCGGATGCGCGTCTCTTGGCGCGCGCCCATCGCGCGGGCGAGGGTCGAGGTGAGCCCCGTCGAGAGCCCGACCCAGACCGCGATCATCAGGAACTCCCACGGGAGCGAAAGCCCGATCGCCGCGACCGAGGCGTCCCCCAAGGTCGACGCGTAGATCGTGTCGACGAAGGTGAAGAGGGCCCGCATCCAGAAGGAGACGACGAGCGGCGCCGCCATCGCGAGGATGCCGGGGGTGGAATCGGGTTTCCTCATCGTCTAACGGAGCGCCCCTCGCACCTCGAGGTCGTCGACCTCGACCCTCGACCCCGCTTCGACGTGGATCGTGCGGAACGCCGGCTCCGAGCGCAGCACGCGATCGGGTCCGCCGTCGACGACGACGCGGTAGGTCCCGGGGGCAAGGCCGTCCGCCGACCAGGTTCCGTCGGGGTTCGGGAAGACGCGCTTCGCCTCCCGGATCACGCTGTCGGGGCCGAG
This sequence comes from uncultured Acidobacteriota bacterium, assembly GCA_964383585.1. Lineage (GTDB taxonomy): Bacteria > Acidobacteriota > Polarisedimenticolia > Polarisedimenticolales > DASRJG01 > CAYLHQ01. Next base: position 2,014 of record CAYLHQ010000017.1, on the reverse strand, counting down.
CAAGCGGACCGCGACGACCTCTCCTCTCCCTTCCCCCGTGATCCGTCCGGCGACCTGCCCGGACGGGAGTGCGGGGACAGGCTCTTCGACGAGCGACGCGGGCGGAGACTCCTCGGCGATCGGAGGTGACGGCGGCTCCGGAACCGGCTCCGGCGGAGCGGGAGGGGGAGGGGGAGCCGTCTCGAGCACCGGTTCGGGCAGCCGGAGGGGCGCGGGTTCGATCGGGACCGGGGTGTCGGTCCCGGGCCACGCGAGCGCGCTCGCGGTCTTCCCGGTCGCAGTCGCTTCGAGCGGCTCGATCCGGATCTCGAAGAGGCGCCCGTCCTCCCCGCGGGCGAGCGCGCGTTCGGCACTCGGGGAGACGACGATCTCGACGATCGGGACGTCGGCCGTGGCACGGCTCTCGACCGGCATCCCCTCCCGCCCCTGCGGAGCCGAGAGATCGATGCGGACGACGCCGTCCTCCCGACCGACGAGGACGCGCTCCCCTCCGGGGACGAAGGCAACGGAGAGGTTCTCCCCCGCGAGGGCGTAGATACGGCCGCTCCGGAGCGTTTCCGAGTCGAACGTGCGGAGATCCCCCTCGGAGGCGACCACGAGGAGGGAGTCGGACGAACGGACGTCGAGGGCGCGCGCCGATTCGGGGAGGACGATCCGTCGCGGCCGGCGTCCGGGCTCGCCTACGTCGATCGCGTCGAGGAACGCCGAACGCCTCCCCTTCCTCCCGATCTTCTCGACGAGGGCGAGGAGGGTCCGGCCCGAGGGGGACCAGCGAAGGACGAGCGCCTTCCCGTCGAGCATCCACCCCTCGGCCACGCCGGAGATCGCGACGCGGGTCTCGTCCTCTTCTTTCCCCGCGGGAAAGGCGGCAGCGGCGCGACTCCCGTCGCGAGAGACCGCGATCGCGGTAACCCGGGAGAGGTCGCCGAGGGCGGCGAGTGCCGACGGGACCTCTCCCGGAACCACGACCGGATCGGCGGCCACGATCGGAAGCGCCGTGGAGAGAAGGGCAATGGACACCAACCCCGCCGCTCGGCTCGATCCCATGAGGCGTTCCTCCGGGACCGAGTATGCCAGGAGGAGCTTCGGTTCTGGGACAGGCTCGAGGATTCCTCGCGAGGTCGGCGTCCCGATCCCCTGCTGCGCCGGGCTCTGTCCGTTCCACGAGCCCGGGCCGCAGATGCCCACCTCCCGGAACAGGGAGTAGAACGGCAAGCTCGCGTTCGGTGGCTCGAGTTCGGTCGAACTCGACGTCAGGTCCCGCCTGCACTCGTAGACCGTCGAGTTCAGTGATCCGCGATCACGCACCTCGCTCGAGCTCGCGCGAACCCGGTCGTAGGTCGGAACGCGCGAGGTCGTCCAGGTCTGCGTGCTCGGGTCCTGCCGCGAGACCCCCGACACCGGGGACGGGGCGGCCTTCACCTCGCAGCAGAGGAGGCGGCGGGAGGGAGGGCGGCCGTGACGAAGTCCGCCCGCCTCCGAGTCGCTCCAGACAGCAAGGGGCTCGACGCCGTTCCAAGCGAGGCACGGGGAACCTGCCGGTAAACCCGCGCCAGGGTTGACGCGAACACGATCAGTGGATCGCCCGAGCGCTCACCGAGATCCGAGAATCGGCTCAGGACCACACGGTGCTGCTGGTCCTCGTAGTCCTCGAAAAAAAGGAGGAATCCGTCCAACGTGGCCGCGAGGTTGTTGGGAGATGGAACCCTCGAGGTGGCGCGAACGGTGGGGAGGACTCGCGCCGCGCACGAGGCCGAAGTTGCGGTGGGTCCGAGAGTTCCATCGCGACGCCCGTGCGGCGCATTCGCGAGCCCTGGGCTTCCGATCGGCGCGGAAAGGGAATCCCCAGATCCCACCGCAACTTCGGCGGCCTCCTTCCATCCTCCCGTCCCCACGATTCGCGTCACGCCGTGGAACCCTCGAGGTGGCGCGAACGGTGGGGAGGACTCGCGCCGCGCTCGAGGCCGAAGTTGCGGTGGGTCCGAGAGTTCCATCGCGACGCCCGTGCGGCGCA
>CAYLHQ010000016.1:0-94581 GCA_964383585.1 uncultured Acidobacteriota bacterium | reverse complement strand
GGCCGCTCCGCGATCCCGGGCGGCGGGGAAGCCTACGTTCGTCAGGTCAGCCCCAGATGATGGTCCTCCTGGGCGCGCTCTACCTGCCGTTCATGTTCCTCCACGGGATGCGGATGTTCGGGGCGTTCGCGGTCCTGCTCGTTGCGGGCGCTATCGGCATCGCCATGTACGGGTCGGCCCGTTTCAGCGTCGGTGCGTGGACCACCGGCGCCGTGCTTCTTTTCCTCGCGGCGGCCGGCGGCGCGATCGTGCGACGCGAGATGTGAACGTCGCCGGTTCCCTTCCGACGCGAACCGGTGTAGGCTGGGACAGAGTTTGTGGCGCCCGACGCCGGTCCCCCGTAGGGAGCCGGGCACGCGCGACGGACGCCACTCGAGAGGGGAAAGGATGACGCCCAAACATCGAGTCTTCGCGATGGCGTTCGCGAAGGTCTATCCGATGTACGTGCAGAAGGCGGAACGGAAGAACCGGACGAAGGAAGACGTGGACAGGATCATTTGCTGGCTGACGGGGTACGACCGGGCGGGGCTGCAGCAACAGATCGACCGGGGAAACGACTTCGAGACCTTTTTCGCCCACGCCCCGGCCCTCCATCCAAACCGCTCCCGGATCAAGGGGGTTGTGTGCGGCGTGCGCGTGGAGGAGGTCGACGATCCGCTGATGCGGAACATCCGCTACCTCGACAAGTTGATCGACGAGCTCGCGAAGGGGAAGGCGACGGAGAAGATCTTGCGGTAGTCGTTCCATCTCGACTCGGCGCCCATGCCGACCGACTCGCAGCGAGCCTTCCGGGCGGAGAGGATCGGAGGAAGATTCCATGAGCCCGAAAAAGGACACGCGGAGATCGGCCGGATTCAATGCCGAAGAGCGCGCCGCGATGAAGGAGCGCGCTCGCGAGCAGTACATGGAAGCGGGGCGCGGGCGCCGCGCCGACGCGGCGAAGGGAGAGGCGGACGTGCTCGCGAAGATCGCCGAGATGCCCCCTCGGGAACGTGCCATGGCCCAGCGGATCCACGCGATTCTCCGCACCGGCGCTCCCGGCCTCGTGCCGAAGACCTGGTACGGGATGCCAGCGTACGCGAAGGACGGCAAGGTCGTCTGCTTCTTCCAGAGCGCGAGCAAGTTCAAGACGCGATACGCGACGTTCGGCTTCAGCGACGCGGCAAACCTCGACGAGGGCGCCATGTGGCCGACTTCCTTCGCGCTCGAGGACTTGACCCCCGCCGAAGAAACCAAGATCGTCGCACTCGTGAAGAAGGCGTTGCGCTGAGGACGGGGGATGGCGCTCGTGGTCTTCCTGAGAGGCGTGAACGTCGGGGGTCACAGGACCTTCCGGCCCAAGATCCTCGCGGAGGAGCTGCGGCACCTCGACGCCGTCAACATCGGAGCCGCCGGAACCTTCGTGGTCCGCAGGCCCGTCACGCGCACGAAGCTCCGGGACGAACTCCGGCGGAGGCTCGCCTTCGAGACCGAGATCCTGATCTGCGAAGGGCGCGAGATCCTCGGACTGATGTCCCGCAACTTCTTCGAGGGCCAGCCGGACAAGGCCGACGTCGTCCGGTTCGTGAGCGTCCTCTCGAAAGTCCCCCGCCCCGCTCCGTCTCTCCCGATCTCTCTTCCCTCGAGCGGCCCCTGGCAACTCCAAGTTCTCGCGCGGGAGGGCCGCTTCGTCGTCGGTCTTTACCGGCGCCGCATGAAGGCGATCGGTTACCTCGGCACGCTCGACCGGTTCTTCGGCGCCCCGGTCACGACGCGCAACTGGAACACCATGACGGCGGTGGGCCGCGTGCTGGACGAACCAATCCGTCGGGCGTAACGTTACGGGGCCGGCGAGGAGGACCCCCTTTGCGAACGTACCGTTTCGTCGTGGAGCGCGACCCCGAGACCGGGATTCTCGTGGGATACGTGCCGGGATGGCCCGGAGCCCACACGCAGGGCGCAGATATCGATGAGCTTCAAGAGAATCTCCGCGAGGTCATCGAGATGCTCCTGGAGGACGGCGAGCCCGAACTCGAGTCCGAGTTCGTCGACGTGCGCACGATCCAGGTCGCGTAGTCGTGGGGTCGGTACCCGTCCTGAAAGCACGCGAGGTGGTGTCGCTGTTGGAATCGTTGGGATTCCGCGAGGTCCGACCGCGTGGGTCGCACAAACAGTTCCGCCGTGCCGACGGGCGCAGCACAACCGTTCCTTTTCATGCTTCGCGGGACATTGCCCCCGTGCTCCTGCGTAGGATTGCCAGGGACATCGGCTCCACCCTCGATGAGTTCCTGCGGCGGGATTGACCCCCACCCCCACCCGAGACTCGTGCGGCTGGCCTGCGCCTCGTGGGGAAGCCATGAAGGAGCCGTCTTCGAAGGAGGATCGATGAGAGGCGAGAAGATCTACGAGTACGAGGTCGACGTGACGGGAGTCACCGATCACGGCGTGACGCTCGAGGAGATCCTGTCGGGTGTCGCGACCGTTCCCCCGCAGGGTCTGCGGCTCGACGTCGCCTTCGAGGGACGCGAGAGGGGGCGCCTTTCGGGGCGCGTCCGCGGCGTCGACTACGCCCGCTTGCGCGCCGACGGGCGGATCGACCTCGACATCCGCGCGACGATCGAGACCGACGACGGCCGCCGGATCGCGCTCTCGGCCGACGGGACGGCCGTGCTTCGGAAGGGAGAGCCGGCGGCCGACCTCCACGAAAACGTCACGCTACTCACGGCCGCCCCCGAGTACGCCTGGCTCCTCGGGCGCCAGATCTGGGCGTTCGGAACGGTGAACTTCGCGACCGGGAAGATCCGGATCGAGGGGTACATGCAGTGAGGACCGCCGCGAGGCGCGGGAGGCCGCGCGCGCTCCTCGGGCTCCTCCTTCTCGGGGCCGTGGCGGCGGGGTGCTCCGGGAGCGTCGAGCCGTCGCCGTCGTCGGCCGACGTGGACGCACTCCTCGCCCCGCTCGTCACCGCGAACGAGTTCCAGGGGGCGGTCGTGCTGACCCGGGGGAGCGAAGTCGTCTACGCCCGGGGGTTCGGCCTGGCGAACCGCGAGGCCGGCCTCCCCTTCACCCCCGAGACTCCCTCGGACGGCGGGTCGCTGGCGAAAACTTTCACCGCCGCAGGTCTCCAGTGGCTCGCCCTCGAAGGAAGGGTCGACCTCGACGGGCCGGTCACGCGCTACCTGCCCGAGTTCCCGCACGCGGAGACGACGCTTCGCCACCTCCTCTCCCACAGCAACGGTCTTCCCCCGTACTACGAGTTCTTCGATCCGTTCTTCGCGAAGGACGAGGTCCGCACGACCGAGGCGATGCTTCGTATCGTGGCCCGGGAGGCCCCGGCGCCTTCCTTCCCCCCGGGCTCCCGGTTCGAGTACTCGAACTTCGGCTACGACCTCGCCGCGCTCGTCGTCGAGCGCGCTTCGGGCCGGTCCTTCGAGGACTTCCTGCGGGAACGGTTCTTCAGCCGTCTCGGCATGACCTCGAGCTTCGCCCGCCCCGCACGGTTCTCGGAGTGGCGCGGAACGCGGACGGTCGGGGCCCGGTGGGACGAAGGCGCGTGGCGGGTGGTCGACGTCTTCGACGGGGAGGGCTTCCTCGGCGCCTCGAACCTGTACTTCTCCGCCGCCGACCTGAGCCGCTGGGCGCGCGCCCATGCCGACCGGACGGCCCTCCCGGCGGAGGCGTTCGCCGCGGGGGAGCGCCGCCCCCCGATCGACGGCCGGCCCTCCCCGATCAACGGGCTCAGTTGGTATTGCGACGAGGCCGGGAACCGCTGCTATTACACCGGCTCCATCAACGCCTTCCACGGCTTCGTCTTCTGGGATCGCGAACGGAACGAGACGGCGGTCTTCGTTAGCAGTGCCTCGCTTCCGGCATGGAAGACGATCACGCTCGAGCGGAACCTTGTCGACATCCTTACCGGGCGCCCTGCGAGGACGGAGGAGACTCCCGTCTTCGGCCGGTTCACCCGGGAAACGCGATCGTCCACGAGCGGCACCTACACGGCCGACGGCCTGGGGACGGTGGCATGGACGAGCGACGCCGACGGCTCTCGATTGCGGGTCGGAACCGGGCTCGAGTTCGATGCCTTTCAGGTCGCCCCCGAGGTCTTCTACGTCCCCGGGCCCGATTTCTGGATCGCCTTCGGCGGCGGGGCGCACCCCTCGGAGATCCACGTCCGGTCGATGTTCGTCGACGCGGTCGGGCGGAGAGCGCCGTGAGAGAGGCCCCCGGCGGCGCGATCCGCTGGCGGCTCCACATCCCGCGGCCGCCCGAGGAGGTCTACCGCGCGATCGACTCGGACGACGGCCGCGCGGCGTTCTGGGCCGAGGAGGCCCGCGAGCGCGACGGGACGATCCGCTTCCGCTTCGCGAACGGGGTCCTCCACGACTCGCGCATCCTCGAACGGCGTCCCCCCGGGGTCTTCGCGCTCGAGTACTTCGGCGGAGCCGCCCGTTTCACGCTCGAGCCGGACGGGGCCGGGGGGACCGAGCTGACCCTGACCCACGAGAACGTCGCTCCGGAGGACTGGATCGAAACCCGGGCCGGCTGGCTCAACGTACTCTTCCCCTTGAAGGCGTGGCTCGTCGGGTCGGTCGACCTGAGGAATCATGACCCGGCGAGGACGTGGGACGACAGCTATGCGGACGGCTGAGAAGAAGGGCTGCGACGCGATCCGCCTCGAGATCGCGAAGGAGCAGGCCGAGGAGCTGGGCCGCTCGGAGCGGAAGCTCCTCGCCGCGCGGGAGGCGCTGCGACGGCTCGACGCCCGCGCCGCGACCGCGAAACCCGGAGAGCGGGAGCGGGCCCTGGGGGGGTACGCCGACGCGTTGACCTCGTTCGTCGTGCATCGCGAGGCCTGCGGCCTCAGGGATGCCGCCTTCGTCTTCGCCTTCTACGAGATCCCCGTGGAGGTCGTCGCGAGGATGGGGGTTCGAGCCCGCGCGGAGACGCCGTGAAACCGGCCGAGACGTTCCGCGCCCTCCGCCGGGAAGGGCGCCGCGGGAACGCGCGAGGGATCGCGGTCCAGCGAGGCTGATCCGGCGTACACTTCCGGCAGCTCGGAGGTGACCATGACCCGGAAGAACGTGGGGGTTCTTCTGGCGCCGGCGCTCGGTTTGCTCTGCGCGATCGCGCCGGGCGCCGCGAACCCGGAAACCCCTGCATCGCTCGCCATCGACTACCCGGCGGAGGGGACGATCTTCCCTCCCGACCTCGCCGCGCCGACCGTGCTCTGGCACGACCCGTCGGAGGCAGCCGCCTGGAGCATCGAGATCGCGTTCGGAGACGGCGGGGTCGTCACGGCCGATGCCGCGGGCGACCCTCCCCCGCGCGACGAGATCGACCCGCGCGCCGTTTCCCCGACGAACGAGATCTACGTTCCGACCCCCTATCAGGCCTCCGCGCACTCCTGGAAGCCGGAGCGCGCACTCTGGGAAGAGATCAAGCGGAGGTCTCTGGAGTCTCCCGCGGTCGTCACGATCCGCGGCGTCGACGCGGAAGGGAAGGCCGTGCTCTCCGGCGGACGTGTGACGATCGAGACCTCCCGCGACCCCGTCGGTGCCCCGATCTTCTACCGCGACGTCCCGCTCATGCCGAGCCAGGGGAAGGACGGCGTGATCAAGCCGCTCGACCAGGACTCGCTCCCGCTGATCGCGTGGCGGCTCAAGGACGTCGCGCGCGAGGACAACAAGCTCCTCCTCACGGGGATGCCGACCTGCGCGAACTGCCACTCCTTCCCGCGCGACGGGAGCACGCTCGCGATGGACCTCGACGGACCCGACGGCGACAAGGGGGCGTACGCGCTCGCGCCGATCGGGGCGGAGAGGACCGTGATCGGGTCGGAGCAGGTCATGACCTGGAACGCCTTCCCCGGAAGGGGGCCGACCCACTTCACGCTCGGCTTCCTCGCGCGGATCAGCCCCGACGGGAAGAAGGTGCTCGCGACGGTCCAGGAGGCGCTCTACGTCCGGAATTACACCGATTGGAAGACCCTGCAGACCTTCTACCCCACGCGGGGGATCCTCGCGTGGTACGACCGGGAGACGGAGGAGATCCGGGCCCTTCCCGGGGCCGACGATCCGGCGTTCGTCCACTGCGATCCCGACTGGTCGCCGGATGGGAAGACCATCGTCTTCGCGCGGGCCGAGGCGCGCGACCCGTACGACCGGACGAAGCCGGTCGCGACCTTCGCGGGGGACCCGAACGAGACCGAGATCCGGTACGACCTTTACCGGATGCCGTTCGCGAATGGGAGGGGGGGGAAGCCGGTGCCGATCGAGGGGGCTTCGGCGAACGGGGTCAGCAACTCGTTCCCGAAGATCAGCCCGGACGGGAAGTGGGTCGTCTTCGTCAAGGCGAAGAACGGGCAGATGCTCCGTCCCGACGGGAAGCTCTGGATCGTCCCGATCGAGGGGGGAAAGGCGCGTGAGATGCGGTGCAACGGAGCGCCGATGAACTCGTGGCACTCCTTCTCCCCGAACGGACGGTGGATGGTCTTCTCCTCGAAGAGGAACACCCCCTACACGCAGATGTTTTTGACCCACATCGACGAGGACGGGAACGACAGCCCGGCCGTGCTCGTCGAGGGGACGACGCTCGCGAACCGCGCGGTGAACATCCCCGAGTTCGTGAATCGGCCCCACGATTCGTTCGGTCCGATCGAGGTGCCCGCATCCGAGTACGTCGAGCACTTCCACCGCGGGAACGTCCTCTCCCGTGCGGGACGCTACGAGGACGCCCTCGCCGCCTTCGAGACCGCCCTCGGAGACGGACCCGAGGAGTGGCGGATCAACGAGTGGCGGATCCACGACAGCATGAGCAAAACGCTCCTCAAGATGGGCCGAAAGGAGCAGGCGATGGAGCACATCCGCGCCTCCCTCGCGATCTGGCCGAAGAACGCGGAGATGCAGGCGAATCTCGGTTACCTCCTGTTCGAGCAGGGGAACCTCGACGAGGCGCGGGTCCACATCGATCTCGCCCTGCGCCTGGCCCCCGACGACCCGCAGGCCTGGACGAACCGCGGTTCGCTGCGGCTCTCGCAGGGGGACCGCGATGGAGCCGAGGCCGACTACGGGGAGGCGATCGCGCGGAGCCCCGGCTACGGACCCGCCCATCGGGGCCGCGGGATGGTGCGCCTCGCCCGGGGGGACGCGAAGGGGGCCGAGGCCGATCTCGGCGAGGCGGTGCGCCTCCTCCCCGACGACCCGGCGGGGTGGTTTTTCCGCGCCCGGGCGCGGGCGGCGCTCGGAAACCGTGAGGGGGCCCGCGCCGACCTCGATCGCGCCGCGGCGCTCCTCCCTCCCGGATCGCCGCAGCGGAAGGACCTCGACGCCCTCAGGCGGGAGTTGGATTAAAGGGGACTGGCACCTTTTCCAGAACCGCGCGGGCCGCCGCCGCCCTGGCGAAAACGGTGCCTGTCCCCGTTTTCCCGCCACAGCGGATCGCCGTGGAGACAGCGGATTCGCAACACGCGACCGGTCGCCTCGTTCCGGATCCGCTGCGCCTCGTGCGGATCGCCATCCGCGAAGAAGCGGACGCGAACGGGATCGCCGACCGCGACCACGAAGGCCTCGGACTCCATCACCTCCTCCGAGGCGAGCCCGACCCGGACGATCTCCCCCTCGGTCGTCCGCACCGCGACGACCGTCCAGCGAGTGGAGTCCGCTCGCGCCTCGGAGGTCACCGTCTCGACCACGCCGCGCACGTCCCGGAGCGCGCGAGCCGATTCCGCCGCGACGGGAACGACCGCAAGGACAACGAGCAGGAACGGGATCGCGCGTCGCATCGTCAGAAACCCACGCTCATCGCGACGCCGACATCCGGCGACGCGTCCGAAAGGCCCGCGCGGGCCTCCACCTCCCAGACCGTCCGCCGTCCTGCCGCGCCCCGGACGATCAGGAGCGCGCTCCGTCGCGACGGAAGCCCCGACGCCACGGCGGTCCCGGCGTCCGCGCCCGCCGCGATCTCGAGCCGCCCAACCGGCCAGCGAACCAGGAGCCCTCCGACGGGACCGTCCTCGAAATCGTACCCCGGAGGATCGCCGAGCGCGCACCACTCCGCCCACGCCTCGACGTCGGCGTGCCATCCCTCGCGGAGCCACGTCACGCCGAACCATCCGTCGGCCTCCCCCGTCCCGAGTCCCTCGTTCTCGTCCGCGGTCGGGACCTTCACGCCGCCGTGGAGGGACCAGATCCCGGAAGGGTGGTCGCGCCCGACCCTCAGCGCCGCGGTCAGACGGGAGTCGCCGAGCCCTTTCGCCTCCCACTCCTCCGTCGGGGAGACCGTCTGGATCCGCTCCGGCCCGCCCGAACCGTTCCCCCCCCGCGAGCCGTTCCCCGCGCCGCTTCCCCCAGGGGCGGTCACCCAGCCGCCGCCCGCCTGGACGAGGACCCCGGTTCCCTCGAAACGGACCCACGGCACCGCGACCCGCAACGAGATCCGCTCCCACGCTCCGCGCCAGCGCAACTCGACTCCCGAGACCTCCATTCGCTCTCCCCCGCTCGACGCGATCTGGGTGAAGACCGAGGTCTCGAAACGCGACGACGCCGACGCATTCGCCGTCGGCATCGCGAGGACGGTCAGCGCGGCGAGGACGCGAAGTGCGCTCATGATCGCTCGACTCCCCGGAGTGCGGGGAAGGGCGGAGCGGTAGGGAGCCGCCCCGCCCTCCCCCAGGACCGGGAGGGAATCAGCCGCGGCCCGGTCCCGACGGGCCGCAACCCCTGCCCGGAGCGCGGCCACAGCAGCCGCGTCCGCGCTCTTCGCAATCGCCGGCGCTCGTGCCGGCCCCTCGCCCACGCCCGCCGCGCGCCCACGCGGGACGCCCGTCGGCATCGGCCAGGGTGTAGGTTTTCCCGTTCCGCTCGATCGTGTGCGGGTACAGGTTCAGATTCCCCACGTCGGTCCCGGAAACCTGGCCGGTCACGCGAAGCCGGTCCTTCGCCTCGAGGACGTAGGATCGCTCGTCCCAGTACCACTGCGGACCCATGTGGAGAAGGTAGGTCTTCCCGTCGGCCTGGAAGAGGGCCATCCGGTCCTCGGTCTCCATCACCTTCCCCTCGAGGGTGACCACTCGGTCGGCATCCCGCCTCTCGCAGAGCCCTTCGGCACGCCGAGCTTCGGCGGAGAAACCGGCCGCAAGGACCAGGATCCCCGCCGCAGCCGCGATCGTCGTCACGCGCCTCATGTTCGACCTCCCGTCGGTTCGCTCAACGCCCGCCGCGACGGCCGCCGCCCCCGCGGCCACCGCCGGTCCCGGGCTCGTGGATTCGATCTCGGCTTCGGTCGCGGGACCGGTCGCCGGTCCCGTCGCGGAGCCGGTCGCGGTCCTGCGCGCGGAGCATCTGTCCGCTCGCGTCGCGGAGTCGCACCCGATCGCCGGTGCGCTCGTTGCGCATCTCGCGGACGAGCGAGGGCTCTCCCTTTCCGGCCCCGAGGACCCGCGCGCGTACGGGGTCGCCCTCTTGGAACCGGGACCCCACTTCCTCTGCAGGCCCGAGGCGGAGCCACACCCGTTCCTGAGTGCGAGTGCGAACCTGGACTTCCGCGTACGGAGGCTCGCCGGCCGTCGCGGGCGAGAGTCGCGTGGCGACCACTTCGCCGCGGATCGTGGCGGGTTCGGGGGTGTCTCCGGCGAAAACCGGGAGGGAAGCAGCGATCAGGATCGCGGCCATCGTCAGGAGGATTCGTCTCATGGTGTTTTCTCCCGGCCTGTCCGCGGCCCCTCGTCCGCGACGGCCACGCCCGAGAAGGGCAACCGATGTGCCACGGCGACGGGACGATTTCCCGTGGTTTTCGCTCGCCGGACTCGTCGGATTCGTCGAAACGTCGAGGGACTTCCGACGTTCCTTGCCGATCGCCCGTGGCACCGTCGTTGCTCTATCCTGAGGCATGTCCCACGGGAAACGGATCGCGACCTCCGCGGCGCTCCTGGCGTTTTCCGCCCTTCCGGCGTTTTCCGAACCCGCCGACGTCGTCTATCGCCACGACCTCGCCGACTTCACGGGGACGATTCCGACGAGCGATGCGCGCGTCGTAGTCGATCCGCCTCGTTCCGAGGTCTACACGGTCTACGGAAACGAGGTCCGCGTTTTCAACGATGCGGGGATGGAGATCTACCGGTTCTCGATCGATCTCGAGACCGGGAGGCTCGTCGATCTCGCGGTGGAGGAGAGCGGGGATCTGCTCCTTCTCGTCTACGAATCGGGCGCCGGCGAAGGGAACAAGAACTGGTCGCTCCTCCGCGCCGATTTCCGCGGGCGCCCTTCCGGCGCGCTCGAGCTCGAACGCCGGGGGGAAACGGAGGCGTTCCTCCCCAACCGGCTCCTCCTCCGGAACGGGAAGATCTGGCTCGTGAGCCAGGGCCAGATGCGCGCCGGGGTGTGGGATCGCGATGGCTCCTTCGAGCGCGCCCTCGACCTTGCCGCCCTCGGGGGACTTCCGGAGGAAGAACGCGCGAGTGCGGAGGTCAGCGGGTTCGACGTCGCCGCGGACGGGACCGTGGTCTTCGCGATCCCCGTCCAGTTCCGTGTGCATGCGATCGATCCCGACGGCAACGTGCGATCCTTCGGGAAGGCGGGTTCGGCAGCGGGGAACTTCGGTGTGCTCGGCGATGTCGCTCTCGACGGCGAGGGGAACCTCTTCGTGTCGGACCGTCTGCGAAGCCTGGTGATGGTCTTCCGACCCGACTTCCGGTTCCTTCGCGAGTTCGGGCGCACGGCGAACCGCGAGTCGCTCGCGAGGCCTGGCGCCATGGCGGTCGACCCTTCGGGGCGGCTCTACGTGTCGCAGGTGCGGAATCGGGGAGTCGCGGTCTTCGCGATCGCCTCGGCTCTCTAGGGGGGGAGGGCGGCGCGCTCCCTTGCGGGCTCCCTCGTTCCCCGCGCAAAGGTTGCAGAGCGCCTCACCGGCCCGGACAACGCCGATCCCAGGCTCACCGAACACGCGCAGGTTTTTCGGTCCGAACTTCCTGCGAAAACGCGGTGTTCGGTGCGTGGGAATCCTCAGCCCGGTGCGGGATCTCACCCACCGGCCCCGGCGAAAACGGGGACATTCACGGGACAGAACCCCGACAAGACCGGAAATTGGCGGTTCGTCGCCTCTCCGCCCCGTGGCACCGGTGTTGCTGTTTCCTTGGGCGTGTGGACCACGATCGGGAACCCGGAGCAGCGCCAGGTGAGCGAAAGGCTCCGTAAAAGGACGACCAAGGAGGATTCGATGAGGACGATGCGGTTCGGAATGCTGGCCCTCGCGGCGGTGGCGCTCGTGGGATTCGCCGGCAATGCGTACGCGTTCCACTCGGGCGGCGTCGCGGAGTGCGGCGGCTGCCACAGCATGCACAGCCCGGCCCCGGGCGGGACTTTCCTGCTCGTCGGCACCGACCAGAGCTCGGCCTGCCTGACCTGCCACGAGAACCCGGCCGACACAGGCCCGACTTCCTACCACATCAGCACCGCTCCCGGAAGCCTGGGCCCTGGCCAGGCGCCCCTCCAGCGGACCCCCGGCGGCGACTTCGGCTGGATCAAGAAGGACTACACCTTCACGGTTCGCGGCACGACCTCGACTGAGGACGGCGACACCCACGGCCACAACATCATCGCCGCTGACTTCAGCTACGCCGTGGACGGGACGAACGGCACGGCCCCCGGCGGCTCCTTCCCCTCGGCCCAGCTCGGGTGCCAGAGCTGCCATGACCCGCACGGACAGTACCGGCGTCTGATCGGGAACGTCGTCTCGAAGACGGGCGGCGCGATCAAGGCCTCCGGCTCGTACCCGGCCGCCTCGAACGAGCCCGACGCGACGAACCCCGTCGGTGTGTACCGCCTCCTCGCGGGCGCGGGCTACACCCAGGATGGCATCACCTTCGCGGGCGTCCCGGCGGCCAAGGTTCCGAGCACCTACAACCGCACGGAAGCGACGACCCAGACCCGCGTCGCGTACGGCCACGCGGTCACGAACGGCCAGGTCAGCTGGGGCGACTGGTGCGCGACCTGCCACCCCGACATGCACTCGAGCGGGAACTACGTCCACCCGGTCGACGAGACCCTCGGCGGCACGATCTCCCAGATCTACAACCAGTACGTGAAGACCGGCGACATGACCGGCTCGGGCACCTCGTCGTTCACCTCGCTCGTCCCGTTCGTGACGAACTCCGCCGACTACGGCGGCATCCTCGCCCCGCTCGCCAAGAACGACGACACGGCCCTCGGCGGCCCGGCTTCCAGCGACCGCGTGACCTGCCTCTCCTGCCACCGCGCGCACGCCTCCGGCTGGGAGTACGCGCTCCGCTGGAACATGGAAGGAGAGTTCATGACGTACAACGGCTTCTATCCCGGCACCGACACGACGCCGACCGTTCCGCAGTTCGCGCGGGGCCGTACGAGCGCCGAGACCCAGGCCGCCTACTACGACCGTCCGGTCACCGTGTTCGCGAACTACCAGCGCGTGCTCTGCAACAAGTGCCACGCGAAGGACTAGCCATCTAGACGCCCGGACCCCGGTCCGGGGCAACTTTGGGGAAGGGGGCCGGCTCGCGCCGGCCCCCTTTTTGTTGGCGGTTCGGTATCATTCGCGGGACGGGACGATGAAGCGGACTCTTCTCCTCGCGGCCGGAATCGCGCTCGCGGCCTCTTCCGGCTGCGCCGCTCCGGGCGTTCGCGTGCGCCCCGCTGCGCCCGAAACCGGCGCCGGCTCGCCGGGCGTGATCGCGGTCCTGAGGGACCTCTCCCCGCCCTCGGCGCGCGTCCGGTTCGAGACTTCCCGGGCCGCGGCGATCCGCGAGGACGGCACGCTCGCGGAACTGCGCGTCGTGGCGCCGCCGCCCGGGGACGAGGGTTTCGCCGAAGAGGGGGTTTGGTTCGAAGGGTCGCTCCCGCCCGGGCCCTACGTCGGCGTCGAAATCTCGTTCCGCGCGGCGGCGACCTCGGGTCCCGGCCGTCCCGTCCCGCTCGAGGTTCCGTCCGATCCGGTGCGGGTTGACGCCCCCTTCGCCGTGGGATCGGACGCGTGCACCGTCGTCGCCTTCTCCCTTCGCTCGGCTCTCGATCCGGGAGACCCGGGTCGTTTCGCGCCCGTCTTCGAAGGGTTCCCGCGTGCGAGGCCGACGACGGGGCTTCTCGGCGTCGCGTCGGTCGAAGGCTGGAACGGGGTCGCCCTCTTCGACAAGCGGACCGGGGCGTTGTCCGCGGTCCTCCCCGTCGGCCGGAGACCGTCGGGGCTCGCGATCGACCCCGAGCGGCTTCGCGCCTACGTCGCCGTCTCGGGAGACGACGCCGTCGCGGTGCTCGATCTCCTCGAGGGGCGCGTGCGCGAGCGGGTCGCTCTCCGCGCCGGGGACGTTCCGCGCGACGTGGCGCTCACCCCGGACGGCCGCACGATCGTCGTCGCGAACGCCGGCTCCGACACGGTCAGCTTCGTCGACCCGCTCGCGGCGATCGAGATCGAGCGGGTACCGGTGCAGGGACGGCCCGCCTCCCTCCTCATGGACCGCAGCGGCCGTCGCGTCTTCGTCCTCGCGGAGCGGTCGAGCGTGGTCACGGTCCTGTCCGTCGCCCTCCGCACGCCCCTCGGGTCGATCGCCGTCGAGACGGGGCCGGTCCGGGCTCGTTTCCTCGGACGCGACGGGGAGCGCATCCTGGTGGCGCACGCGGAGTCGCCGTACCTGACCGTCGTCGACTCCGCGAGCCTCGCCATCGAGCGCCGAGCCTACGTGGGCCCGGGAGCGACCGCCCTAGAGGTCGACTCGAGGAGCGGGAGGGTTTTCCTCGCCCGTTCGCGGACCGGCAGAATCGAGGTGTTCGATCCGACCTCCTTCCTTCCGGTCGAGGAGATCCGCGTCGGCGCCGAGATCGCTTGGCTCGCGGTGGAGTCGGAAGGAAACGGGCTCGGCGTGCTCCTGACCGTTCCGGCCGAAGCGAGAATCGTGGGAGTCGTCGGCGGAAAGACCGTCGCGCGGACCCCGCTCGGCACCGGCCCCGCGGCCCTGCGATTCGTGCAGGGCGGGGTCGAGCCTTGAGGAGGCGCGCCCTTCTCGGCGTGGTGCTGACCTTCGCCGCGATCCCGTCCCGGGCGGACGACGTGAGCGGCTATCTCGAACTCTCCGCGACCTGCGCCACATCGGAAAGCGAGGTCGCGGGCCTCCCGCGCGTGGAGACCGACACCACGTCGTACCGGCAGCGGCTGAACTTCCTCTGGAGCCGGCGGCTCTACCCCAACCTGCAGGCCCAAGTCGGCGCGTTCTACGAGCGGTACGACGACACGATCGAACAACTCGGTTTCGACCGCGAGTCGGAGCGGAGCCTTCTCCGGCCGTTCGTCCGCCTGACGCTCCGCTCTCCACTCGCCCTCGGAGAGATCGGGTGGGATCGCACCGAGGAGGCGGCGCGCACCGACGACCTCGCGCGGCAGACGCTCACGCGGGACACGTTCCTCGCGACGGCCGGATGGTATCCGGTGGAACTTCCCTCGGTCCGGCTCGAGCTGTTCCGCACGGAGGACCGGGACGGCGCCCGCGCGTTCGAAGACCGGACCGACTCCGCCGTCCGACTGATCTCCGAGTACGGGCCCGTCGAATCGACGCGCCTTTACTATCGCGGAGCGCTCGAGCGCACCGAAGACCGGATCGAAGGGACCGAGTTCGATACGGTTTCGCACAACGGGCAGGTCTTCTTCTCGGACGCTTACTTCGACGATCGCTGGGAGATCGGCGGGAGCTGGAACACGACCTACCGGAAGACCTCGGTCGCCGCATCGGGAACCGGGGAGATTCTCTTCCCGGTCCTCCCGATCGGAGGGCTCTACGCGCTCGACGACACCCCCGACGAAGGGCTCCTCGACCCCGCCCCCCTCGTCGCGGACGGGAACACGCTCGTCGGCACCGCGGTCAATCTCGGACTGGTCCCGCCCGCCGGGGACGACCGGCCCCGGAACTTCGGCGTCGACCTCGGCGTCGAGCGCGACGTCAACGTCCTGCGCGTTTGGGTCGACCGGGACCTCCCGTTCGAGATCTCCTCGACCTTCTCCTGGGAGATCTGGACGAGCGAAGACGCCCGCTTCTGGTCGCGGGCGTCGATCGTCCCCACGGCCCCCTTCGGCCCCTTCGACAATCGCTTCGAGGTGCGCTTCCCGAGCGTGGTCGCCCGCTACGTGAAGGTCGTCGTCCGCCCCCTCGCTCCGACCGTTCCCGACGCGACCTCGTGGCCGACGATCCTCGTCACCGAGGTGGAACCCTTTCTCGCCCAGTCCGCCGCCGCGTTCGAAGAGGAGGTTTCGGACACGCGGCACCTCGCGCAGGCGACCTCGCGGTTCCGCATTCTGGAAAATCCGGGCCTCTTCTACGAGACGACCTATTTCCTCGTGACCTCGACCCAGGGAGCCACGAGCTGGACCCTTTCGAACGGGCTGTCGGCGCGGCACCGCTTCAACGACGTCTGGGGGGTGAGCGCCCGCGTCGCACGGGAGGACGGCCTCGACCGGGACCGGGACCGGACCGCGTACGTCTACTCCGCGGCGGTGACGGCCGACCCCCTCGAAACGCTGCGCCACTCGCTGGTCCTGAGCGGCTACGTCGACGAAACCGGCGGATTCACGACCGAGAACCACGGCGTCGTCCTGAACACGACGGCGCTCGTCTACGAGGGAGTCGATCTCAACTTCCTGCTCGGGACTTCGTACAACGAGACGACCGACGGCTTCACGAACGACTCCTTCCTGGTCGGGGCGGGAGCGACGCTGGTCCCCCATCGCACCGTGACGGTGACGCTCCGTTACGACGATCGGGACTCGACGATCACCCCGGAGGCCGGGCCTTCTCGCCCGGACCGGACGAGGAGCGGCGAGGCCGGTGTTGCGTACAATCCCGTCCCTTCCGTATATTTCTACGCTTCTCGACGCAAAGAAGAGCGGACGGACCAGATCGATCGCACGATCGATTCCTTCGCGGTCAGCTGGTCTCCCTTCCCGGGCGGGGCTCTCCAGTTGAGCATTTCGTACAACGAAACGCGCTACTCGGACCTCGACGAGGTCAACACGATCTTCGTCCCGTTCGCGCGTTGGAACATCAGTCCCCGATCCTACTTCGAGGTCGCCTACCAGGCCCTCGACCGGGAGTCGGATCTCGCGCGTTTCGAAGACGACCTCGTCACCGGGACGCTGCACATCGGTTTCTAGGAGGCCGTGCTCATGAACATCCGGACGACCTTGGGAATCGCGACCCTCGCGGCGCTCGCCCTCGCGGCGGGGTGTGCCGGCAAGCGTCCCGCGGAGGTGACCTACCACGATCCGAACATGGACTTCAGCCTTCTGCAGAAGGTGGCCGTCCTTCCGTTCGAGAATCTGACGACGACGACCGCCGCGGCGGACCGGGTGCGCGACGTCTTCATGACGATGATGCAGGCGACCGGTGCCATGTACGTCATGCCGCCGGGAGAGGTCGCCCGCGGCGTCGACCGCGCCTCGGTCGCGCGTCCTGCGGCGCCGACCGCGGAGGAGGTCGTGAACCTCGGAAAGGTGGTCGGCGTCGACGCCGTGATCACCGGCGTGCTCCGGGAGTACGGAGAGGTCCGTTCGGGGAGCACCTCGGCGGGGGTCGTGTCGCTGAGCGTTCAGATGATGGAGACCCAGACCGGGAAAGTGGTCTGGAGCGCGTCCTCCACACGAGGCGGCGTGGACGCCGCCGACCGTCTCTTCGGGGGGGGCGGACAACCGATGGATCAGGTGACCGCCGATGCCGTTCGCGATCTCCTCGACGGGCTCTTCCGCTGACCGGGCGCTCGCGCGGCTCGCCGCCGCGGCGTGGTTCGTCCTGGCGCCGATCGCGGCGCTCGCCGCCGACGGGTTCCGCGTGGCCGTCTTTCCGCCGGTCAACCGGAGCGGGAAGCCGGTCCCCCTCGAGGACGTGCGGGCGGCCCTCGAGAGTTCGCTCGCCGCGCGCGGGTTCGCTCCGCTCCCGCAGGAGGAGCTCGAGGCGTTCTTCCGGAAGCACCGGGTCCGCTACACGGGGGGGATCTCCTCGGAACTCGCGGGGGCGATCGGCGCAGAGACGGGGATCGACGGGGTTGTCCTCACCTCGGTGGACGACTGGGAGACCGTGGAGCCGCCGAGGGTCGCGCTGACCTCCCGGTGGGTCGCCGCGATCCCGGAGGCCCCGGTCGCATGGATGGGAACGAGCGCCCATCACGGCCACGAGCACCCCGGCGCGTTCGGCCTCGGGCTCGTCGCGTCCCATGAGGTCCTCCTGGAGCGCGCTTCGGATGCGATCGCGCGATCCCTCGAAGCGGTGGGAGAGACGGTGGGGGAGGGAGTCCGGTCTTCCGTTCCCGTACCTTTCCGTCCGGGAAGTGTCACGATCGATCCCGAGTGGGCCGGCGCGACCGCCGCCGGCCGCCGGCTTCGCGTGGCGGTTCTCCCCTTCGTCGCGGATACTCCTCGGCGGGAGGTCGGAGAGGTGATCGCGTCGCAGTTCGTGCGCTGGCTCCTAGAAGCGGGGGGTATGGACGTCCTCGAGCCGGGCCTCGTCCGGGAGGCGCTCCTCGAAGCCCGCGTGATCCAGGAGGACGGACCCTCCCTGCCGCAGGTCGACGCCCTTCGCGCCCTCCTCGACGTCGACCTCGTCGTGTCCGGCCGGGTCACCGACTTCGAGCCGATGGGAAGCGCCCCGGGCTCCCCCTTCGCCGGCTTTTCGAGCCGCGGCATCGACGCCCGGACGCGCCAAGTCGTTTTCGCGTCGTTCAGTTTCGGCCGGGGAGACGACCGCGCGGGCGCGTTCGGAGCCGGCCGGATCCGATCCTCGATCACGCTGACCTCCGAGCTCGTCCGAGGCGTCGTTCAGGCGCTCGAGGAGGAGCTCCGAACGCGGCGTCCCGAACGGGCCGCCCCGGAGAAGGAACCCCCCCGATGAACCGTCACTCCCACCTGCCGGCCTTCGTGGCCGGAGCCCTCCTCGTTTGCGCGTCGGCGTTCCAGGCAACCGGCGCCCCGAACCCCGTCCTCGCCACCGTGAACGGGGACCCGGTCCCTTTGAGCCGGGTCCTCGGCGCGACCGACGCCCCGCCCGCGCCGGGGGAGGCGCGAAAGATCCTCGACCGGATGATCGGGGTGGAGCTCGTGATCCAGGAGGGGTACCGGATGGGCCTCGAGGAGACCCTCGAGGTCCGGGACCAGCTCGGGATCTTCGAGCGCGACGCCCTCCGGGACGGCCTGTTCGCCGAGCGCGTCGCGGGCCTGAAGGCCGACCCGAAGCAGGTCGACTCGATGGCGAAGGCGATGACGGTCGAAGTGAGGATCCGCTCGGCGGCCTTCGCCGCGAAGGCCGATGCCGAGAAACTCGCGGCGCGGGCCGCGAAGGGGGACGACTTCGACGCCGCCGCGCGCGAACTCGCCGCGAACGGCAAGGGAAACGTCGATCCCGGCGAGGGGTTCATCCGTCTGTCGGAGCTGCTCCCGGAGGTGCAGGCCGCCGTCGGACCGCTCTCCCCCGGCCGCGTCTCCGCGGTCTACCCGATCGGGGACCGCTTCGTCGTCAGCAAGCTGGTCGAGCGGCGTGACGCCCCCGACCCCGACGCGAGGGCGGAGGCCGAGGCCGAGGTGCTCTCGCGCCTTCGGCTCGAGACGATCGCGAAGTACACGAAGGAACTCGAGGCGAAATACGCGAAGGTCGACGAGAAGCTCTGGGCCTCCCTCGACTTCGACGCCGAGAAGCCGGGCTTCGAGTCGTTCCTGAAGGACGGACGCACGCTCGTGACGATCGCGGGGGGCGATCCGATCACCGTCGGGGACCTCGCGGACGCCGTTCGGAAGCGTCTCTTCCACGGTACCGATCCTGCCGCCGACCGGGGCCGCCTCAACCGCAAGAAGAACGAAGTCCTGAACGACCTGATCTCGAAGCGGGTCGTCCTCAAGGAGGCCCTCGCGAAGGGCCTCGACAAGAAACCGGAGTATCTCGCCCTCAGGGACCAGGTCGAGCGCGAACTGGTCTTCGGCGCCTTCGTCGCCAAGGTGATCGAGCCCGAGATCGAGGTGGGTGAAGCCGAGATCGAGGCGTACTACAAGTCCCACCGGAAGGACTTCACCGGCCCCGACATGGCGCGTCTCGAATCGTTGGCCTTCGCCGCACGGAAGGACGCCGAGGCGGCGCTCGGAAAGCTTCGGGCCGGGGCCGACCTCGCGTGGGTGCGGACCAACGCCCCGGGGAGGATCGACCCGAAGTCGAGGCAGGACCTCCTCGAGTTTCCCGCGGCACCGGTCACGCTGCACGACCTCCCGGAGGACCTGCGCCAGTCTCTCGCGAAGGCCGGAACGGGCGAGTATCGCCTCCATGCCGGCGAAGGGGGGGCGGTTTACGTGATCCTCGTCAAGGAGTTCCTTCCCGGAACGACCCTCCCGCTCGAAGACGCGGAGGGGAGGATCCGCGGAAGGCTCGTCGGGGAGAAGCGCCAGAAGGTCTTCGACGAGTACACGGCAAAGCTGCGGGAGGCCTCGGACGTGAAGATGCTCGTCTCGCCGGAGGAACTCGAGAAACTCGTGGCGGCGGCCCCCGCGCGCTAGGGATTCGGCCCCAAAAGCGCTTCTACGGCGTCGCGCCACCCGGCGGGGCTGCGTGCCCTTCCGTCAGCTCGGAGCCCGGCGACGACGTCCCGGCTCAGAATCGCGAGCGCGGTCTCGATGTCTCCGCGCGGCGCGTCGACGTATCGCTCCCCGTAGATTTCCCGCGCGGCGTTGTCCACGACCATCACGACGCCCCGGTCGGGACCGATCGCGAGGGTGACGACCGAGAGCACGACGCGGCCCCGGCCGAGGACCTCGACGGGCGCTTCCCCCCTGAGAACGGGTTGCCGCGCGAGCCGCTCTTCGACCTCCCGTGCGAGGAAGCGACCCGGCGCGTGGTCGGGGAAACGCGCCCGCAGCGCCTCGAAGACCTCCGCGAACTCGGCGCTCCCCGCCCTCCCCCAGAGGAACAGGGCGTGGGCCCGGTCGTAGAGTCGGGCCGCATCGAGATCGTCACCCAGGAGCCTTTCACGGTGACGCGTCAGGGCGACGACGTTGTCTCCCATGACCCCCGTGAGCATCCGCGACTTGGGCGACTCGAACTCGAGCCAGAGGTTGTCGTCCGTGTTCAGGACCCCGTCGCGCGAGAACTCCCGGAGCCCCTCGGGCCCGGCGACGAAGTACGAGAGGAAATCGCGGGCCGAGCCCATGAAGACCGCATCGAGATCCTCGCGGATCGGTGGATGCGCGATCCGCCGCTCCAGCGTTTCGAGATCGAACTCGATCGGCTCGTTGCTCCCGAGAAGTTCGGCGTCGTAGTGGGTCAGCCAAAGGAACACGTACCGGAAGTTGGCGGCGAAGCTCTTGACGACCGAGCGGAGGTCGTCGGCGCTCAATTCGTACATCGGGAGCCACTGGCAGATCACGCCTCCGGGATTCAGCCGTGCGGCGGCCAGCCGGAAGTACTCGTCGGTGTAGAGGTACGAGGCGCCCCCCGACCAGGGGTGGATCGGATCGGCGGTGATCACGTCGAACCGCTCCCGCGTCGTGAGCAGGAAGTTCCGTCCGTCGTTGAACACGATGCGCACCTTCGGGTGGTCCACCGCACCGTGGTTCCACTCCGCGAAGGTCCGCGCGGCCGGGAGGACGCCGGGTTCGATTTCCGCGAGGACGATCTCCTCCACCTCGGGGTGGATCGTCGTCGCCCCCAACGTCATCGCCGTTCCGGTCCCGAGCACGAACACCTTTCTCGGGTCGGGGTGGGCCAGCATGGGAAGGTGGCCGAGGGTCCGCTGGCACTGCTTGTCCTGGTGGGTCGTCGAGGCCTCGACGCGGCCGTTGACGATGAACGCCTGCTGGGCCCCCTTCGGGCGGATCACGCTGATCGTCTCGTTCGCCCCCTCGAAGAAGTACAAGACCTCGGTGTTGGCCAGGGCGTCCCGGATTTTCTCCTCGGTGTTGAACGCCAGGTACTGGTTGTTCCGGAAGACGGCGAAGAACTTTCGATCCCAGGCTCTTCCCCAGTCGGGAAAGACCGCGAGGAAGACCGCGATCGCGAGCGCTCCGCCCGCCGCGAGCGCCGCCGCCGGCCGGCGCGCGCGATCCCCGAAGAGGCTCGCGAGCACCGTCGCCCCGAGACCGAGGTTGGCGACGATGAGGAAGTGGAGCGACCGCTCGAAGCCGAACGCGTAGACGAGCACGAATCCGGAGGCGGCCGCGCCGAGAATCGCCCCCACCGTGTTGAACGTCAGCACCTCGCCTACGGCCCGGCCCACCGTCCGGCGCCACGCCGCGTGGACGTTTCCCGCGACGGGAAACGCGAGCCCCATGAAGAACGCCGGGACCGCGAGGAACGCGAACGCGACGGCGAAGGTCGCGACCTGTTGCGCGCGGAACTCCCCCGCCCCCGGGCGGACGAGGTCCTGAAGTCGAACCGCGTGGGCCGGAAGGTCCCGGAGCGCCCAGGTCACCCCGAGCGCAGAGAGGCCGATCGCGACCTGCGACGCGCCGAAGACGAGGACCCAGGGGCGCGGGCCTTCGTCCCGTCGGCGGATGAGCCGGCGGAGTAGGACCTCCGACTGCCCCCCGACCGCGATCCCCGTCAGGAACGCCGCCAGCAGAATGGTAAAGCTGTACACCGACGTCCCGACGACGAGGGTGAGCACGCGCGTCCAGAGGACCTCGTACCCGAGGGCGCAGAAGCCGCTCACGCCGATCCCGACGAGAACGAGACGGAACGTGAGGGCCGGGACGCCGTCGCTCGTCGCCGCCGGAGGGGGTTCCGCCTCGACCCGCGCTCCGGTCCGCTCCCCGAACGCGCGCTCGGGAAGAAGCCACGCCACGACCCCCACCAGGACGTTGATCGCGAGCGCGACGAGGACGGTCCGGGACACCCCCAGCCGGGGCAGCAGGACGAAGCCCGCCGCGAGGGTGCCCGCGACGGCGCCGAGCGTGTTGAGCGCATACAGGAACGCGAGGTGTCCGCGGAGCCCCTCGGGACGCGCGGCGACGAAGCGGGAGAGGACCGGAAGGGTCCCCCCCATGAGGGTCGTCGGGACGATCATGCCGAGGGAGGCGAGCGCGACCCGGAGCATCGTGAGCCAGAGCGGGTTCGTTTCCGCGAGACGGGCGAGCGGGACGTAGATCGCGGGATAGACCTGGAGGAGGAGCCAGAACGCCCCTGCCGACAGCGCGATTCCGATCTCGAGACCGGCGTAGAGACGGAGCGGGCGGAGCGTCCGGTCGGCGCGAGTTCCGAGGAAAAAGCCACCGAGGGCGAGCCCTCCCATGAAGACGGAGAGCACCGTCGTGACCGCGAGGTGCGAGCCTCCGAAGACGAGTCCGAGCGAGCGGACCCAGACGACCTGGTAGACGAGGGCAGCGACGCCCGAGAGGAAAAAGAGTGGATAGAGCGGAACCACCGCGACCCGCCGCGGGGTCCCCGAAGCGCTACTCGCCAACCGTGAACACCTGCACGCGCTGGTTTTCCCGGTCGGCGATCGCCAGGAGGCCGCGGCCATTCGAGCAAAGGTCCGAGGGGTAACGCAGGAACCCCTCCTTCCAGCCGTGCGCCGATTGGCGGCCCCGGAACGACCCGTCCGGACCGAGGATGACGACGCCCCCCCCGTGCTCGTCGGTCACGAGGAGCCGCCCGGAGGGGTCGGCCTCGAGGGCGCCCGGGAAATCGAGGTCCTCCGCGAGGGAGGCCGACAGCGGCACGAACGCGGCCTCCCCGGCGCGGGCGACGAACACTCTACGACCCACGCCGTCGAGGAGGAGGATCGAGCCGCGGCCGTCGACCGCGACGTCGACGGCGCCGCGCGAGTCGGCGGGGAGATCGATCGAACGCTCGAGGGCGCCTCCCGCATCCAGCCGCGCGACCCGTCCGCCGGCGACGTCGAGGACGACGATCGCGCCACCCGAGGCGAGGGCGAAGGCGCGGACGACCGGCGCCGCCGCACCCTCCGCTCGTGGAACGTCGATCCACCCGCGGAACGACCCGTCGGCTCCCACTCGCGCCAAGGCCCGCTTCTTGCCGTCGAGCACCACGAAGTTTCCCGACGCATCGCCATCCACGCGGACGGGGTATGCGATCTCCGGGAGCGCAACCACGCCGGTCGCCAGCGCCAGGGCCCCGGATACTTCGACCTTGAGAACACGCCCGTTCCCGCTGTCCGCGACGAGGATCGCGCCGGGGAGACCGCACCCCACCCCTTGCGGCCAGCGAAGGGGGGTCCCCTCCGCGTCGGCAAGGAGCGTGGCGGCATGCCGTAGCTTCACGACTTCGGCCGTTCTCGCGGGGAGCGTCCCGAGGAGGACGGCGACGACGACGCGGAGGGCGGAGCGCATCGGGTTCGTCACGGCCTCACCTCGTGAACTGCGTGTGGCACGACATGCACAGCTCGCCCTTGACGTCGCCGTGGGCGAAGGACTTGTAGGGCGTTCCGTGGTTCCGGTGGCAGCTCCCGCAGTCGACGCGGAGGTTCGGGTTGCGCTGGTCGACCGCCGTCTCCCCGATCGGGTGCGCCGAATGGCCCGACCAGTCGTGGCACGTACCGCACACCTGCTTGTCGTCGGCGACGGCGAAGAGGAAGGTCGCATCGGCGGCATGCGGGAGATGGCACGAGGAGCACTCCCCCGCGTCGACCGGCGCGTGCTTCACGAGGGAGCGGTCCTGCCGCGCGATGGTGTCCTGGTGGCAGCTCCCGCAGAGTTGCTTCTGGGGGGCGGTGAGGAGGCCGGTGGTCTTCGACGCGTGGGGCTCGTGGCAGTTCGCGCAGGCCTCCCTGTCGACGACCGGGGAGTGGACGCGGCTCTTCGCCGCGATCTCGAGGACGAGGTCGTTGTGGCAGCCGCGGCAGAGATCGGACCCGGCCCGCTTCAGGTTCGCCGGGGAGGCGGAATCGGCATGGCACTGGTTGCACATGCGGTTCTTGACCGGCTCGTGCACCGTGGCCCAGAGGATCCCCGCGTTTTTCGACCCGTGCGGATCGTGGCAGGACGAACAGTCGGACTTCGCCACGGGGAAGCCGGCGTGGGCCTTCGCGAAGGTCGCCTGGTCGGGCCTGTGGCAGTCGAGACAGAGGGTCGGCGAAGTCTTGACGAGGAGCGAGGCGGCGGTCTTCGAGGCGTGGGGGTCGTGGCAGCCGAGGCAGTTTCGATCGACGGGGTCGTGCCGGTGCGTGGCCGAGGCGAGGGACGACTTCACGTCGGCGTGGCACTCGAGGCAGAGGTCGTTCCCCGCGCGGATGAGGACGTCCTTGTTCGGGGAGGCATGCGGATCGTGGCAGGCGACGCACCGCCCTTCCACCACCGACCCGTGTGCGCTCACCGCCCCCTCGGGAACCATCGTCCCGTGGCAGGTCGCGCAGATCGCGTCGGGCGTATCCGAAAGGAGCTTGCCGTGGTCCGCAGCGTGCGGCGAGTGGCAGCTCGCGCACTCGCCCCCCTTGACCGGGGTGTGCACCGACGCCTTCTTGACGACGTCCTGGAAGTCGACGTGGCAGTCGAGGCAGAGCTTTCCCGAAGCCCCAGGCTTCAGGCGGAACTTCGCCGCGTTTTGCGCCCTGACGGGGCCGGTCGCGACGAACGCGGCGAGAAGCCCGGCAAGCCCGAGCGCCACGGAAAGCGCCGCGCGGCCGTTACGGCTGGAGCACATGGCATTCCTCGCAGGATCGCGCCGCGAACGGGGCATGGACCTCCGCTTTGAAGAGCTTCGGGTCCTTCGAGGCGTGGGGGTCGTGACACTTCACGCAGTTCATCACCCCGGGGTCGATCCCGAGGTGCGCCTTCGAGAAGGCGGCGTCCTTCACGTCGTGGCACCCGGCGCAGAGTGTCTGCTGCCGCACGTCGAGGAGCCGCGGCTCCGGGGAGAAGTGGGGTTTGTGGCAGCCGCTGCAATCCCCCGCGGCCGGCGCGTGGGCGTTTTCGGTCGCGAGTCGCTCCCCGATCTTCCCGTGGCAGCTCGTGCAGAGATCGGGTTCGGGGGCGAGTGCGAGCTTCGGAAGCTTCGCCCGGTGCGGCGAGTGGCACTTCGAACACTCGCCGCCGGAGAAGGCCCTGTGGGTGCTCTTGGCCGCCTTCGCCCCTTCGCCGACGTCCGCGTGGCAGTCGAGGCAGAGCTTCTCTTGGGGTGCGACGATCATCCCGGCGTGGGCGCTCGCGTGCGGATCGTGACAGGTCGCGCACTCCCCCGCCTCGAACGGCACGTGCGCGACGGTCCCGGGCTCTTCCTTCATCAGGGCGCCGTGGCAGTCGGCGCAGAGGGCCGAGCCGCTCCTCTTGACGAGCTTCGCCTCGGTCCCGCCGTGCGCCGTGTGGCACGAGGAGCAGTCTCCGACGAGAACGGGCTGGTGGACGGCGGTCTTCGCGAAGGCGATCTCCGAGTCGGCGTGGCACTCGAAGCAGACGCGGTCGGTCCGGGCCTTGAGGAGCCCCTTGACGTCGGCGCCGTGCGGATCGTGGCAGGACGCGCACTCGCCGGCGGCGACGGGAGCGTGCGGAACCGCCGCGTTCATGAGCGCCGTCAGGTCGGAGTGGCAGGAAACGCAAGCGTCGGCCCCCGACTGGACGAGAAGGGCGGCGTTCTTCGACGCGTGCGGCTCATGGCAGGACACGCAGCCGCCGTCCTCGACCGCGGCGTGCGGGAACGCGAACGGCTTCTTCTGTTCGGCGTGGCAATCGGTGCAGAGCGCGTTTCCCGGCCGCGCGAGGAGCTTCGCCTGCTGTGCCGCGTGCGGGTCGTGGCAGGAGACGCAATCGCCCATCGTGAACGGGGCGTGTTCCTTGTCCCCGCCTTCCTCGAGGGCGTCGACGTCGTGGCAGGTCGAGCAGAGGTCCGACCCCGCCGCCGTGACGGCGAACGGCTTCTCGGAACCGGGGGCCGCGTGGCAGGCGTCGCACGACGCCGAAACGACCGGGTCGTGGGCGGAGGTCTTGAGGAGCCCCGCGAGGTCGGACGAGTGGGGATCGTGACAGGTGGCGCAGTCGGCCCGCTCGACCGGATAGCCGGCATGGGCGTCGACGAAGGCCTTGTCCGTGGGCGTGTGGCACGAAGCGCAGAGCGCTCCCTTCGCCTGGCGAAGGAGGGCGGGCTCGGCGGAACTGTGGGCGTTGTGACAGGCACGGCACCCGTCGGCGGCGAGCGGCGCGTGGACGACCTTCTTCTCGTACGGCTTCCGGTCGTGGCACTGGTAACAGGCCTCGGCCCCTTCGGCCTTCAGGAGGTGGGAGCCGTCGGAGGCGTGCGGGTCGTGGCAGTTCGTGCACCGCTCCGTGCGATCGAGCGCGGAGTGGACCCGCGGCTGATCGAGGCCGATCGACTCCTTCGAGTGGCACCCGATGCAGAGTGCGTTCCCTTCCCGCTTGAGGATCAGCTTCCCGACGAGGCCGTGGCGGATGTGGCACGACTCGCAGTCGTTGTCCTTCACGCCGGGGTGGACGACCTTCTTGGGACGCACCGTCTCGAAGAACGGCGTGTGGCACTCGGCGCACGCCTTGGGCTCGAACTTCCGCGGGGCGGCCGACGCGGGTACGGCCGCGAAACCGAGAAGGAGAACGATCGCGAGGAGATCGAATGCGCTGCGGCT
Source organism: uncultured Acidobacteriota bacterium (assembly GCA_964383585.1). Taxonomy (GTDB): domain Bacteria; phylum Acidobacteriota; class Polarisedimenticolia; order Polarisedimenticolales; family DASRJG01; genus CAYLHQ01. Next base: position 68,035 of record CAYLHQ010000016.1, on the reverse strand, counting down.
TTTCATCGTCATCCGTGGGCCGGAACTATAGCAAAGCGCGAGCCACGGAATGCGATCGAACTTGGCGCGTTTCCGACCGGGAACCTCGCGCGAGGGCGCAAGCGAAGGGGCGGCCGGGGAGGGCGTAGCGCAAAGTCCGCGCCCGGCAAGGGATGTCTTGGACAGCGCCTGGCAACGGGGATCAACGCATGCCGAGCTTGTCGAGCTTGTACCGGAGCGTGCGCTCGCTGATGCCGAGCCGCTCGGCCGCCCGGTACTGGACTCCGTGTTCGGCCTCGAGCGCCTCTTCGATCAGCCTGCGCTCGAGCGCTTCGACCTGCCCGTGGAGGGTTTCGTCCCCGCGCCCCACGATCCCCGCCTCCTCGGCGGCAGCCCGCACGGCCGGGGGAAGGTCGTCGGTGGTCATCGTTTCGCCGCGGGCGAGGACGATCGCGCGTTGCACGACGTTCTCGAGCTCGCGCACGTTCCCCGGCCAGTCGTACCGGACGAGAAGATCGCGCGCCTCCCGGCTCAGCCCGCGCACCGGCTGCCGCCCCTCGCCCGCGTGCTTCGCGAGGAAGTGTTCGACCAGGGAAGGGATGTCCTCCCGTCGGTTCCGAAGCGGCGGCACGTGGAGACTCACGACGGCGAGGCGATAGTAGAGGTCCTCGCGAAAGCGTCCCCGACGGATCTCCTCGTCGAGACTCCGGTTGGTCGCGGCGACGAGTCGCACGTCGAGGGAGATCGGACGATTCCCTCCGACCCGTTCCACCTGCCGCTCCTGAATCACCCGCAGGAGCTTCACCTGGACCTGCGGCGGGATCTCCGCGATCTCGTCGAGGAAGACGGTTCCGCCCGCAGCCGACTCGAACCGGCCGATCCGTTGCCGGTCGGCTCCGGTGAACGCCCCGCGCTCGTGACCGAACAACTCGCTCTCCAGAAGCGTCTCGGGAAGGGCGGCGCAGTGAACGGGGACGAACGGACCGTCGGCGCGCCGCGAGGCTCCGTGGATCGCACGCGCGATCAGCTCCTTTCCGGTGCCGCTTTCGCCGGTCAGGAGCACGGTCGCCTCCGTCGGAGCCACGCGGGCCACCGTGCTCAGAAGCTCCTGCATCGCCCCGGTCGAGGCGACGATCCCGCGAAACGAAGGGCCGCCCGCGAGCTTCTCCTTCAGCTCACGGTTCTCGCGGACGAGAGTCCGGCGGGCGAGGCACTGGCGCACGACCATGCCGAGCCGGTCGAGGTCGAGAGGTTTCGTGAGGTAGTCCGTCGCGCCGAGCTTGAGCGCGAGGACGGCGGTCTCGACCGACCCGTACGCGGTGACGACGACGACATCGACCTCCGGGTCGGCCTCCTTCACCGCGCGCACCGCCGCGGCCCCTTCGAGTCTCGGCATCCGCTGGTCGAGGAGGACGACGTCGATCCCTCCCCGCCGCACGCGCTCCACCGCCTCCACCCCGTCCGCCGCCTCTGCGACCTCGTAGCCGAGGTGCCGGAGGTGACCCGCGAGGAGTTCCCGCTGGCCCGCCTCGTCGTCGGTCACCAGGATCGTCGCGTCGTTCATCGTCGACTTCGGAGATGCGGCCCGACGGGGAAGGTCACGCGAAAGACGGTTCCCCGGTCGGGGAGGCGGTCCACGGAAACGGACCCTCCCATCTCCGCCGCGAGGCGCTCGACGGTGGGAAGACCGAGTCCAGTCCCGTCCGGCTTCGTCGAGTAGCCGAACTCGAAGATCCGCTCCCGATCCGCCGGGGGGATTCCCGGACCGTCGTCGACGACCTCGAGCACCGCGTGATCCCCTTCGGCGCGGGTTTCGACCGTGATCCGCCCCGTCTCGCCGACCGCGTCCCGGGCGTTCCACACGAGGTTGAGGACGATCTGGCGGAACGCCCCGGCGTCGAAAAATGCCCGGTCGGCGCCGCCGGGCCGCACGTCGATGTGGACCCCGCCCGGCGCTCCCGCCGTCAGGAGGGGAGCCGCCTCGCGCAACGCATCGTCGAGCGAGCCTTCCGCGGGGCGCAGGTCGGGCGGCCGGGCCATCTGGAGAAAGCGGGTCACGATCCCGTCGAGGCGCGCGACCTCGTCGCGGACGAGGCGCGTCAGCCGGGCCTGGCCTTCCCCTCCCGGTCCGGGCGGATACTCCCGCTCGAGCCTCTGGATCCCGACCGCGATCGCGTTCAGCGGATTCCGGACCTCGTGGGCGACCGTCGCGGCGAGGCGGCCGAGCGCGGCGAGGCTCTCGCCGCGGCGGGCCTCCCGCTCGCGGGCCTCCCGCTCCTCGCGTGCGCGCCGCCGCCCCGCGAGCGCCGCGCCGACGGCGGCCACGAGGACGAACACGGTCCCCGCGGTGATCGCCGCCCGCCGGAGCGCCGATCGCCCCGTCGCGTGAACGGCGGCGGTCGAGACACCGACGCGGAGGCGGCCCGGGCCCTCCCCGCCGAGATGAACGGAGCGGGCGATCTCCATGACGTTCGGCTCCGGCGTCACCGCCCGCTCCGAGGCGATGGTCGCGCCCGTGCGGTCCTCGAGAACGGCGTAGACGATCCCCCCCGTTCCGGCGACCGCCGCGAGGAGGTGAGCCGCGCCGGTCTCGTCGGCGAAAGCGAGCATCTCGGAACCGTCCATCGCCGCGACGATCGCTCCCCCGCGAGGGCGGCGTACGGCGGCGCCGAAGGCCGGAGCGTCCGCCGGGCCCGCCGTCGGGAACACGACCTCGTCGGCCTCCCCTCGCGCGAGCGCGCGAACCGCGTCGCTCCAGGAGGCGGGAAGCGGGGCCCCCGGTGGAAACGACGCCGTCGCCGCGAGGTCGGCGTCGAGCAGAACGACGCGCTGGAGGGCGAGATCGTCCGCCGCCCCCGCGATCTCGGAGGGTTCGAGCGGATGCCCTTCGTCGAGCCGCGCGAGGAGACGCGCGACGTCGAGAACGCGCGCCGATGCGAGTTCCTCGATCTCGCGGCTCGACGCCGAAGCGTTTTCGACCGCGTGGCCGAGGGCCTCGGCGAGAGCCTCTCCCTCCGCCCGGACGACCGCCTCGAGGGCGAGCCGTTCGCGGCGCGCTTCCCATCCCGCGAGCCCCCCGAAGAGTGTCCCGAGCGAGAAGGCCAGGAGCGCCCAGCGGAGACGGCGTTGGCGGCGCGGAATGCGGGAGCCCCGATCCATCGGCCCCGAGCATATCCCCGCGGCGACGATCCTTGCCGCCCGGAAAGGGCCGACCCGCAACGTTCGACGCGCGCGGCGGGAGAAATCGGCGCCTTTCGCTCGCGGCGGGGAGTTTCCGCTGGCACGAAGGATGCGAACGGAAGGCCCCACTGGACGGGAAACAGGAGCCTTTCATGCACCTCGTTGCCGCCGCCGTCCTCCTGGCCGCCGCTCCCGCCGCGGGAGACGCCGCCTTGGGGACGCACCCGTACGAGCGCTTCGAGCGCCCCCGGGCGTGCGCCACGTGCCACACCGACATCGCCCGGCAGCACGAGCAGGCGATGATGTCGCAGGCCTACACCCACGCCTGGGACGAGATCGAGTACTTCGAATTGGCCGTCCCCCACGCCGAGAAGGAGCCGAAGGTGGCGGGGGTCAAGGCGGGTTGCAACGGCTGCCACGCCCCTCTCGCGTTTCTCGCCGGCGACGTTCCCCCTCCGAAGCCCTCCGCGAACAGCAGAGCCAACGAGTCGGTCAGCTGCGATCTCTGCCACACGATCACGGGCTTCGAGGGGGACGTCCCGTACAACTTCAACTGGGTCGTCGCCCCCGGACGGGTGAAGCAGGGGCCGCGCGCCGGCCTCGAGAGTCCCCATCACGCCACCCGGGAGAACCCTTTCCTGCGGTCGGCCGAGTTCTGCGGAACCTGCCACAACGAGATGGACCCGTGGGGCCTGTACGTGAAGTCGACGCACCTCGAGTGGAAGGAGGGCCCCCACGGGAAGGCGGGGATTGTTTGCCAGGACTGCCACATGCCCCCGGCGGCGGGGAGGAGCGCCCGCATGGGGGACCTCCTCCCCGACGTCCGGCAGCACCTCTTCCACGGCGCGCACGATTCCGGGAAACTCGCCGGGGTCGCCGAAGTCCGGATCCACCCCGAATTCCGCGAGGTCGAGCCGGGAGACACCGTCCGGCTCACTGCGGTCGTGGTCAACGCGAAGGCGGGGCACAAGATCCCGACCGGCTCGGCGGAAGAGCGGCTGCTCTGGCTCGACGTCCGCGCGACCGACGCGAAGGGAAGGAGTTGGCACCTCCCGGTCGACCGGAAGGGGTTCGAAGGCGAAGCTTTCACGATCGCCGACTCGAGGGCGATGGCGTACCAGGACATCGGGGAGATCAAGGGAATCCCCGACTTCGCCGGCCTTCCCCGCGACGGCGGCGTGCCCGACGGCGACCGGATCTTCCGCCTCCCTTACCTCGACCCGAAGGGTCGGATGACGATCGCGCAGTGGAACACCGCGGCCTTCGGCCCCGACTACCGTCTCGCCCCGCTCGCGGCCGTGACCGAGACCTTCACGTGGAAGGTCCCCGACGACGCGGCGGCCGGAACGATGCAGGTCACCGCGACGCTCCACTACTCGCGCCTCGTCCCGTCGGTCGCCGTCGCCCTGAAGGTCCCGCCCGAGGAGTCCGAGCCCGTGACGATCGGCGGACACACGACCCTCTTTCAGATTCTTCCGTAGGGGAACATGCGATGAGACTCCGACCCGTCATTCTCGGGCTCGCCACCCTCGTGCTCTTCGTCTCGACCCGTCCCGTGGAGGCGATCCCTGCCTTCGCGCGTAAGTACGAGTTCTCCTGCTCGACGTGCCACGCCCCGTTCCCGCGCCTCAAGCCGTACGGGGAGGAGTTCGCCGCGCGCGGATTCCGGCTGGAGGACCCGGCGCAGGAGCCGACCCGCGCGGCGCGCGACGTGGGCGATCCGCTGCTGTGGCTGCCGCGGGACGTGCCGCTCGCGATCCGCATGGACGGGTACGCGTCGTGGAAGGAAGATGCCGAGGCGGAGACCGACTTCGAGTTCCCCTGGCAGTTCAAGGTGCTGTCGGGAGGGCCGATCTCGAAGACGATCTCCTACTACGTCTACGCGATCTTCGAGAAGGGGGAGTCGGTCAAGCTCGAGGACGCCTGGATGCAGTTCAGCTCGATCTTCGGAGGTCCCGTCGACGTGATGTTCGGGCAGTTCCAGGTTTCCGATCCGCTCTTCAAGCGGGAACTGCGGCTCGAGCGGTTCGACTACTTGATTTATAAGGCCCGGGTCGGGGAGGTTTCGTCCGACCTCACCTACGATCGCGGCCTCGTCTTCACCGGACACCTCCCGGCGTCGGTCGACGTGATCCTCGAAGTGGTGAACGGGAATGGCATCGAGGAGGCCGACGAGGTCGCCAACTTCGACAACGACTCGAACAAGAACGTCGCGCTGCGCGTCGTGGCGCCGGTGGGCCCGGTGCGGCTCGGCGCGTTCGGCTACTGGGGGAAGGAGGACGACGCGACGGGAACGGAGAACCGAACGACCTGGTGGGGTCCCGATTTCGTCTGGTCCGCGAGCGAGAAGGTGGAGTTGAACCTCCAGTACCTCGAACGCTGCGACGACGACCCGTTCTTCACCGGCCTCGACGGTCCCGAGGTCGACACCCGGGGCGGGTTCGCCGAGCTGCACGTTTTCCCGCGCGGACCGGATGGGCGTTGGGCGCTCAGCTTCCTTTACAACAAGGTCGATTCCGACGACCTTCTCGCGAACGCGGAGACGGCGTCCGTCACCCTCAACTGGCTCGCCGCGCGGAACGTGCGCCTGGTGGCGGAAGGAGGCCGCGACCTCGAAGCCGACGCGACCCGCCTTTCGTTCGGAGTGGTGACGGCGTTTTAGGGGACATTCCTCTTTTTGTTTCAATTCCTGAAGGCAGTAAACCGCCTTCAGGAATTGGAACAAAAAGAGGAATGTCCCCTACAAATCCGCGCCGGCCGGCAGCTCTTCCGGATCCCTGCCCCGCCTGAAAACACGAGCACCGGCCGATCCGAGGAGGGTCGCCCGTTCCCCGCGAACTCGAATCATCGCTCCCTCGCGCAGGCCGACGACAACGCGGTCGTTCTCTTCGAGATACTCGCGAATCCGTGTCTCCCGCGTCTCCCCCATGTGCTTCGAGAACGGATCGGGGTCCACGTAGTGCGGGTTGATCTGGAACGGGACGAGCGCGAGCGTCTCGAAAGATGGAGGCTCGACGATCGGCATGTCGTTCGTCGTCATGAGGGTCGGGCACGCGATGTTCGAGCCCGCGCTCGCCCCGATGTACGGCATCCCCGCGAGGGCGCGACGGCGGATCGGTTCGATCAGGCCGTTCCGCTGGAGGGCGTCCACGAGGCGGAACGTATTCCCCCCGCCGACGAAGATCGCCTCCGCCCGATCGACCGCCGCGACGGGATCGGCCGCCTCGTGGAGAGAATCGAGGGCGAACCCCATCGCGGCGAAGCGATCGCGCGCTTTTGCGGCGTACGCGTCCCGGTCGTGGAGGGCGTAGGGGACGAAGAGGAGCCGCGCCACGCCGGCGAGCGTCTCCGCCATCGCCGCCGCGCAGTGGTCGAGGTAGCCGGTGCCGAAGGTCGTCGAGGTGCTGACGAGGAGGAGGTTGCGCATCGGACGATCAGAGGCCGAGGAAGAGGATCGCGAACCCGCAGAATGCCACCGCCGCCCCCGCCACGGCGTGCGACCATCGTTCGAGCCCTCCGAATCGGATTCGCTCCACCCCGGCGAGCACGAGGAGGACGGCGACCGCCATCGTGAGAAGGGTCGCCGCCGAAAACACCCCGGCGGTAATCGCCGCGAGCCCCATGTCGCCGCGCGCGAGGGGAAGGACGAAGAGCGGAATCATCGGCTCGCACGGGCCGAGCACGAAGATCACGAAGAGGGACCAGAAGGTCGTCTGGCGCCGCACGAGCCTCGCGTGCTCCACGGCGTCGTGTTCGTGCCGGTCGGCTCCGTGCGCGTGGATGTGCGTCCCGCCGGCGTGCTCGTGGGGCTCGATCGCGGTACGGCCCCGAAGCGCCCTGCGAACTCCCCATAGCCCGTACGCCGCCCCGAAGGCGACGAGGCCCCACGCCGCGAGGTCGCCGCGTACCGCCTCGATGCCGGCGAGGCGCGTCGCTTCCCAGCCGAGCCAGAGGGTCAGGAAGCCGAGGACCACCGACGAGCCGACGTGGCCGACCCCGCAGGCTAGGGTCACCGCGAGCGTGCGCGGGCGGCTCCACCCGCGGGCTCGTCCGAGAACGATGAACGGCACCCAGTGATCGGGTCCGGCGATCGTGTGGATCACGCCGAGGGCGGCGGCGGTGGCGAGCAGGTTCCAGGAAAGGGCGTCCATGGCGGGGCATCGTACACCGGCCCGGCGGCGTGCCCGCATGACGAAGGTCAATTAGACTTCCTCGGGTGACACGATCCCCGAGGACCCCGGCCGCCGTCCTGGCCGCACTCTGCGCCGTCGCTCCGGCCCTCGCCGGGAAGGCGGCAGACGTCCGCACGGAGTCGTTCCGGCTGATGAACGAGGGGGTCGCGGCGGTCCACCGGGGCGAGTACGACGCCGCCGTCGAACCGCTGCGGCGCGCCTCCTCGATGGCCCTGAACTCGTTTCGGGCCCACTTCTATCTCGGCGTCGCCCTCGTCGGAGCGCGACGGTACGCCGAGGCGGTCGAGCCGCTCCGGATCGCGCTCGACCTCGACCCGAAGCACCTCCAGGCGCACGTCGTGCTCGGGGACGCCTACCTCCGCCAGGGAGACGTGCGCGAAGCGATCGCGTCGTACACGCGATCGCTCCAGCTGCGCGCCGAGTTCCCCCAAGGGCTCGACGGCCTCGGGCGCGCCTACGAGGCGCTCGCCCAGGACGACCGCGCTCAGGAACACTACGAGCGCGCCATCCTCTCCAACCGGGCCTTTGCCGACGCCTACACCCACCTCGGCGACCTCCTCCTGCGGAAGGGCCGTTACGACGAAGCGATCCAACTCCTCCGCGAGGCGATCACCGTGCGACCGGACTATGGCCCGGGCTTCACGCGCCTGGCACTCGCCTATTCCGAGATCGGCCTCGACAACGAGGCGGTCGCGACGGTGAACCGCGCGATCGAGATCGAGCCGGCGGTCCCCGAACACCGCGCCGCGCTCGGGACGATCCTCCTCCGAATGGGGCGGCTCGACGTCTCCGAGTCCGCGTTCCTCGCCGCGGTCGAGCGCGACCCGGGGCTCCCGGAGGCCCGTTTGGGCCTCTCCGAGATCCTCCGGCGGCGGGGCGATTACGCGGGGGCGCAGCGACAGCTCGCGGCGATCCTCGCGGACGAGCGGACCGACGCGCGCACCCGGCGCGAGACCGAGGAGCGGCGAGACGCCCTCGACGCCGAGCGCGAGAGGCTCGAGGCTCTCGAGCGCATGACGGCTTCGCACGACGCCACGGACGAGGCGCGGCGCGAGCTCGCCTCGCTCTACGCCGGCCGCGGCGAGTGGGAGGCGGCGGCAGCGCTGCTCGGAGCGATCACCGCCCCGACGCCGTCCGACCGAGAACGGCTCGCCTTTTCGCTTCTCCAGGGAGGCCGCTTCCGGCAGGCCGCGACGATGTACGCGGAACTCCCCCGCCCCGAAGGGCGCGGCGACCTCGATCTCAACCGTGGGGTCGCTCTCGCGCGCCTGGGCGATGCCGAAGGGGCCGCGGAGGCGTTCTCCGCGGCTCTTGCGGCCGACCCCGGCCTCACCGCGGCGCGTGCTTACCGCGGGAACGCCCTTCTCCGCCTCGGCCGGATCGACCGGGCGATCGAGGAATACCGGGCGTTCCTCGAATCGGACCCCTCGGGCGAGGAGGGCCAGCGCGTCCGCCGTGTCCTCGACCGGCTCGCCCCCGGGACGGCGGCGCCTCCCCCCGTCCCGGCCGTCCTCACCGGACCGGCCCGGCCGGCTCCACCCCCTCCCGCGCCGGAGAAGCAGCCGTGAGCGCGCGCCGCTTCGCCGCGTCGGCGATCGTCGCCGCCATCGCCGGTCTCGCCTTTTCCTCCCCGGCGCAGGAGGGGACGCGACGGCGAGGCTTCGAGGTGCGGGTCACGGCTCCCAAAAACGGAGACGTCGTCTTCGGTCGCGCGAAGATCACCGCGGAGGTCCGCCTGGACCGTCCCGCCGATCTCGATCGCGTCGAGTTCTCGGTCGACGAGCGCGTGATCTTCGTCGACCGGGAGGCCCCGTACGAGGCGCTCTTCGACTTCGGCGAGGAGAGCCGATCCTGGATCGTGCGGGCCGCCGCGTTTCTCCGACAGGACGACCTCTCCGTCAGCGACACCGTCGTGACGCGCAAGATCGACATCTCCTTCTTCGAGGAGGTCAACCGGGTCCTGATGTGGGCGACCGTGGTCGACCGGGAGGACCGGCCGATCTCCGAACGACTCACGGAGAAGGACTTCCGCGTGTTCGAGGACGGTGTCGAAGTCCCGATCGCCGAGTTCAGCCTCGAGGACCGCCCGATCGCCATCGCGATCCTCCTCGACTCGTCCGGCTCGATGCGCGACCAGACGAAGGAGCTGCACCAGGCGGCCGCTTCGTTCGTCGACACCCTGCGCGACGAAGACCGGGCGCTCGTGATCGATTTCGACGACAAGGTCTTCCTCCTGGAGGACCTGACCTCGGACCGGGAGGCGCTCCGAACCGCGGTCACGAGCACCGAGGCCCTCGGCGGGACGTCCATCTACGACGCGCTCCACGCGGCCTACCGCAAGATGCGCGACCTCGATGGCCGGAAGGCGATCGTCCTCTTCTCCGACGGAGACGACACCTCGAGCCAGTTCCCTTACGAGCGCATCCTCGAGGAAGCCAAGAGCGAAAACGCCCTGATCTACTCGATCGGGTTGGGAGGGGGGAATCTCCGGAAGGGGCCCCTGAAGGAACTGGCCGAGGTCACCGGTGGCCGCGCCTTCTTCGTCGACCGAGCGTCGGAGCTGACCGAGGCCTACGCGCGCATCGCGGAGGAGTTGCGCCGGCAGTACTTCCTCTCGTACTCGAGCCCGAATACCGTCTTCGACGGCCGGTGGATCGAGATCGAGGTCGACGCCGGCGGAAACGGGCGCGAGGTGCGCACGCGCGAGGGGTACTTCGCGGTGCGGCCCGGAGAATCGAGGGAGGAGGCGCAGAAACGGGCGAAAGACGCGAAGAAGAAGTAGATCAGCGTCCTCGCGCGAAGCCGGGGGGTGCGATCGCGCGCTCCTTCGGCATCAGGTCCTCGATCGCCACCTGGAAGTTCGCCGGCTGCGCCACCAGGCGCACCCGGAGCACGACGTCCTGCGTCACGTCGACCGTGGCTCGGAGGGGAATCGCTCCGGGATCGAGGACTTCGACCCGCCAGCGCCCCGCCGGGAGGTCGGCGACCTCCACATCGCCCGTCGCGCCGACCCGCGTCTCGTGAGGATCGACCGAGCCGTCGGACCGGACGAACCGGACCTCGGCGCCGGCGGCCGGATCCCCGTCCGCGCCGGTGACGGTTCCTACGATCCGGATCGTGCCCGCGGCCGGCACCGTGTCGGGCTCGGGTTCAGAATTCGTGACCGGGTCGGCCGGGGCGAGGATCGCCTCGACGATCCCGCGAAAGGGCGCCTTCAGGACCACGCCGGTCTGCTCGAATGGGCGGAGCCCGTCCCGGCGGATCCCGATCCGGTAGGTGCCGTCGGGAAGGTCCCGGACGCGGAACGCACCGTTCTGATCGGAAGCGGTCACCCAGATCGGCCCCGGATCGGTCTCGGACCGGACGAGGACGACGGCACCCACGAGCGGCCGGTTTCGGCCCAGGGTGACCTTCCCCTCGATCTGGGCGGCGGGGGCGTTCGCCGCCGCGGGAGGCAAGACCGAGAAGGCGCACGCGAGAAGGAGCGGCACGAACGGCGAGCGTCGGAACATACTCGAATTGTACCGGCGCGCCATCCGCGAGGCCATGCGACCCTTGCCCCCCCGCGTCCGAGCGGCCAGAATCGAGCGCCCAGGGGCGGTTAGCTCAGCCGGTAGAGCGCCTGCCTTACACGCAGGATGTCGGCGGTTCGAGTCCGTCACCGCCCACCGTGGTCTAAGATGCGAGGGATGCTTGCCAGGTTCTCGACCCGCGCGGCCCACCGGAAGCTCGCCGCCCTCCCGTTCCGCTCGGGTCTCGGCGACTCCGCGTGGCTCCTGTACGGTCTCGCGCGCTCGCTCAAGCCGGAGGTTTGCGTCGAAATCGGCTCGGCGCGCGGAAAGTCGGCGTGTCACGTCGGCCTGGCGCTGCGCGAGAACGGCAGGGGTAAGCTCTGGGCGATCGACCCCCACCGGCCGACCGATTGGAACGACGCCGACTCGATCGACAGCTTCGAGACGATCCGACGGAACCTGCGCAGGATCGGGCTCGAGCGCTGGGTCGAAGTGCTGCGGCAAGATTCCTCCGAGGCCGCAGCGGGATGGTCGCGACCGATCGACCTCCTTTTCATCGACGGCGACCACAGCTACAACGGGGTGAAGTCCGACTGGAACGCGTTCGCACGGCACGTGCGCCCCTTCGGGTTCGTCGCCTTCCACGATACGCTGTGGGACCTGCGCCCCGACCCCCGGTACGCGCGGGCCGATATGGGCGTCCCCCGCTTCGTCGAAGAGCTCAGGAGGGAGGGATACCCCGTCCTCACCGTGGACCAGGACTACGGGGTAAGCCTCGTGCAGCCCGTGAGACACGGGCGGCCGCTCGCCCCCGAGGCACCCTGACGTGCGTCTTCCGGGCTGGCTGCCGGGGCGGCGCCGGAGGCGGTGGCCGAGCGAGACGTCGAAATGCCGGGCCCGGCTCGCCCCTTACTGCAGCGGGTACGGCGTCGATCTCGGCTTCGGGGGAGACCCGATCGTCGATCACGCGATCCGCGTCGATTTCCCGCGCCCGTACTCCAGCGTGGGGAGGGCCTCCGTTCAGCTCGGGGGGGACGCGTCGCGCCTCCCGTGGTTCGCGGACAACGTCCTCGATTTCGTCTATTCCTCCCACCTGCTGGAGGACTTCGAGGACACGGAGGGGGCCCTGCGCGAGTGGCTCCGCGTGCTCAAGCCCCGGGGGCGCCTCGTCCTCTTCTGCCCCGACGAACGAGTCTACCGGGCCCACTGCGACCGGACCGGCCAACCGTACAACGAGCACCATCGGCACGCGGACTTTTCGCTCGAGAAGGTGAAGCGGATCCTCGAGCGGATCGGCGGTACCCGCGTCCTCCACGAGAACCCCCTCGTCGATGCGTACTCCTGGGAGGTGGTGGTGGAGAAGGTTGGGGACATTCCTCGATAGAAAAGGGGACAGGCACCTTTTTCGGGCATGTACCGCGGCAGGTGCTGGAAGCGCAATCGAAAAAGGTGCCAGTCCCCGTTTTCACCCCGTTTTCTTCTTCAACGTCCGTCGAGGAATGTCCCCACTTTTCTCACCACATCCCCCGGCTCGATCGCGGCGAGGCACTTCCGCTCGTAATCGCAGCGGTTCCACAGCCAGCAGGGGGCACAGGGGACCTCCGTGAACAGATTCTCGTTCTCGGGATATCCGCTCTGCCAGGGCGCCTCGCGCCCGCCGAAGACGATCACGGACCGGCAGTCGACCGCGCGCGCGAGGTGCATCAGGAAACCGACGAGCCCCACGAAGCAAACCGATCGCGAGAGGATCGCGGCGCTCCGTCGGAAGGGGACGCCCCGAGCGTCGATCGCGCCGTCGAGCAGCGGATCCCCGGGCGCACCGAGTTGAACGATGGGATGGTCGCGGCGCAGTCGCGAGACGACCTCCTGCATCCGCTCGAACCCCCAATCCTTGTTCCGCATCGGCATCCGCGCGCCGAGCGCCGTGCTCTGGACCGCGATCTGCCCCTCGGAGAGAAGTCCCGCCTCCCGCTCCTCCTCCGCGAGAAAGATCCACGGTCGCAGATCGATCTTCCCCTCGATCCCCACCGCTCGTGCCATACACAGGAGGATGTGGGCGTCCGGCGGCCGGCTCCGGTCGGTCTCCGGGTCGTACGGCGCGTAGTCGGGGTAGACCACCCGCCCTCCCGCGAGCCGCACGAGCCGACCCACCGTCCTCCGGTACGGGACGACAAGGTCGACGTCCGGGTTTCGCTCGAAGAGCGACGGATGGTCGGTCTGCATCCAGAGCGGTCCCACCCCCCTCGCCCGCAGTTCGTGGAGGATCGCGCTGCACAGGAGCGAATCTCCTGGCGACCGCCCGTAACGGAGGAGGATCGCCGGCCGCCCGCCGCGCGCGATCCGTGCCGCGCACTCGAGAAGCGTCGCGCTCACGCCCCCGACTTCTCCAGACGCTTCTTGAAGCGGGCCGACGCCCGGGCCTGCTCGAAACGACGAACGCGGCCGTACACGGACGGGGCGAGATGGCTCAGGAGGAAATACCGCCACGCCTTTTCGAAGGTCGGTTTCTCGTGGAGCGCGTTCCGGAGCGCCCGTCGCGCCTCCGCGACCTCTTCCGGCCTACCGCCCGAGGCCGCGAGAATCTCCCGACCGTAACGGACCCAGCTCTTCGCGGCCGCCCGGCGCACGAGTCGCGATTCCCGCTCGCAAAACTCCGGCTGCTCGCGACGGAGCCGTTCGAGGAGGCGGATCCAGTCCCACGCGTCCACCTTGATGTTTCCGCTGATGTTCCCCGAATGAAACCTGCGGAGGATCACCGGCTCCGGCTGGAGGACCATCCGCACTTGGAACGACCACGGGATCCACATCGCGCAGTCGACCGCGCAGCGGATCGACTCGTCGAAGCCGCCGAGCCTCCGCACCCACTCGCGGCGCACGACCGGCGGCCGACCGGAGCCGACCCCGGTGTCCTTCGAGATCAACCCCTCCGGGGTGAACCAAATCCCCGGTGTCTTCTTCGAGTGCACGCGCCCCCGGTTCCCCGCCTCGTCGATCTCGTACTCGGCGGAGGCCACCGCCCCGGCCTCGGGGTAGCACCGGAAGGTCTCGACGACCCGCTCGAGCCACTGCGGGAGGCAGGCGTCATCGGAGTCGAGAAAGGCGAGGAACTCCCCTCTCGATTCGAGGATCCCTCGGTTTCGCGCGCCGGCGAGCCCTCGGTTCTCCTGGCGGACGTACCGGATCCGGTCGCCGAACGGCGCCAGGACCCTCGCGGTTGCGTCGGTCGATCCGTCGTCGACGACGATCACCTCGACGGGGGAGTGAGTCTGCCGGACGGATCCCTCGACCGCCTCGACCACGAGATCGGCGCGGTTGTACGTCGGAATGACGACGCTGACCGACTCCGGGCCGAGCGTGGCATCCGGGAGGGCGCTCCAGTCGACGGAGGGATCCATGGCCGGGCCAGACTACCATCCGCCCCTTGCCGGCGGTGGGTCCCGTGCTAGAATTCGGCGCTTCCAGGCGCGGAGCCGTAGTGCAGTTGGTCAGCACACCGGACTGTCACTCCGGAGGTCGCGGGTTCGAGCCCCGTCGGCTCCGCCACTCTCTCTTTCTGCCCGCTCTTCTCTGGGCGGCCGCCGTCGAGGCATCGGATCTCCCCCCTGCCCTCGAATGGCACGGCGCGAGCGAGTCGCTCGCGCTTCCCTCCGACCACCCCTGGGCGACCCCTTTCGAGGCAAGCGGACGGACCCGCACCCCGTCCTACGACGACACGGTCGCTTGGCTCCGGAGGCTCGACGCGGCGAGCGCCGACGTCGAACTGGTCTCCATCGGGAAGAGCGGGGAGGGTCGCGACCTCTGGCTCGTCGTCGCCTCACGGGAGAGTGCGAAGACGCCGGAGGCGCTCCTCCGCTCGGGGAAGCCGATCCTGTTCGCGCAGGCGGGAATCCACGCGGGGGAGATCGACGGCAAGGACGCGGGGATGATGCTCCTGCGCGACATGACGGTGGTCGGCACGGCGAAGGGGCTCCTCGACCGCTGCCATGTTCTCTTCTTGCCGATCTTCAACGTGGACGGACACGAGCGCTCCTCGCCGTGGAGCCGCATGAACCAGCGGGGGCCCGAGGAGCAGGGCTGGAGGACCACGGCGCGCAACCTGAACCTGAATCGGGACTACGCGAAGGCCGACAGCCCGGAGATGCGCCACCTCCTCGCCGCCCTCACTCGCTGGCAACCCGATCTTTATCTCGACATCCATGTCACCGACGGCGCCGACTACCTTTACGACATCACGTACGGATGGAACGGCCCCCACGCGTGGTCTCCCGCGATTTCGGGATGGCTCGACACCGTCTACCGGCCGTTCGTCGACGCGGCGCTCGCCCGTGCGGGCCACGCCCCGGGCCCGCTCGTGCAGGTGGTGAACGACCTCGACCCGTCCGCCGGGATGGTCGACTGGACCGCGGGGCCGCGGTTCTCGAACGGCTACGGCCACGCGCGGCACCTCCCGACCGTTCTCGTCGAAAACCACTCGCTGAAGCCCTTCGCGCAGCGCGTTCTCGGTACCCGCGTCCTTCTGGCCGCAACGCTCGAAGCCCTCTCGGAGGAAGGGGCGCGGCTGCGGGCCGCGATCGCGGAGGACCGGGCCTCGCGCCCTGCAGAGCTCGTGCTCGACTGGAAGGCGTCGGAGGCGCCGCCCGTGAAGGTCCCCTTCCGGGGGATCGGTTGGAGGATCGACGACTCCCCGGTTTCGGGTGCGAAGCGGATCGTGTACACCGGCGAGCTGCGGAACTTCGAGATGCCGGTGATCGCGTACAGCGCCCCCTCGACGACGGTTCGTTGTCCGGCGGCGTACTGGGTCCCGGCCCCGTGGACCGAGATCCTCGACCGTCTCTCGGCGCACGGGATTCGGATGGAGCGGATCGACGCTCCCCGGACGGTCGATCTCGAGATGCTCCGGATCCCGGACGCGAGAACCGCCGACGGCGCGTACGAGGGGCGGATCCGCATCACCGGCACCCCGGTAGCCGAGCGGAGGCGCGAGACCCTTCCCCGCGGTTCCGTGCGTATTCCGACCGACCAGCCGCTCGGAACGCTCGCGATGCTGCTCCTCGAACCCGCGTCTCCCGATTCGTTTTACCAGTCGGGGTTCTTTCTCGAGACGCTCCAGCGGACCGAGTACTTCGAGGCGTACGTCATGGAGGCCTTGGGGGCGAGGATGCTCGCGGAAAACGCGGCGCTCCGCACGGAGTTCGAGAAGCGGCTCGCCGAGGACGCGGCCTTCGCCGCCGACGCGAGGGCGCGGCTCCAGTGGCTCTACGAGCGCTCTCCATACCGAGACGATCGCTTCCGCCTGTATCCCGTCGGGCGGGAGGTCCCCCCGGTACGGTAGACTCCCCGCTCCGACGGGAGTTCCCAAGCAGCTTGGGGACATTCCTCGTTAGTCGTCAAAGGTTAAAGGGAGGTAAAAGGGGACTGGCACCTTTTCGCGCGATGGCGTCAGGAGAACGCGCGCCGATCTCGAAAAGGTGCCAGTCCCCTTTTACCTCCCTTTAACCTTTGACGACTAACGAGGAATGTCCCCAATCCCCCACACCGTGATGTTCTTCCCTCCGCCATGGGTCTTCGTTCGACGGAAGAGCGGGCGCAGGTGCCGCTCCCGCCACCCGGGGTCGATCTGACGCTCCACCGTCTCGTCGTAATCGACCAGGACCTCGATCCTACGGCGTTCGAGATACGCCTCCTCGCTTTCTCCCGACCGGATCCGGTCGGCGATCTCGTTGTTGATGAGGCCGTCGAGATTCACGACGGGAAGCCCCGAGTACCAGCCATAGATCCCCGAGTTCCACGCCGCGGCGACCGTACCGGGTAGGAGGTGGTCGCGCATCCAGAACGCGGTCGCGAGCATGTCTTCCTGGTAGGCGTTCCGCCCTCGCACCGACTTGACCGAAAGGTACCCGAACGACTCGGCGCCGATGAGGACGATCGCGAGCAGGAGCGATCCCTGCACGCGTCTTCCGCACAACTCGAACCAACGGACGAGCGCCGGTGCGGCGAGCAGGGTGAGACCGACGAGCGCCGGTGCGAAGTACCAGCCCCACAGTTTCGGGAGGAAGAGCGCGTACGCCGTCCCGGAGAGGAGGGGCACGACCCAGAATCCGTGAACAAGAACGCGCCCTCCCCGAATGGACGTCGAAGCCGCCGCCGCAAGGAACGGAATCCCCCACTTCAAGGCTGGAACCTTCGCGAACGCCTTCACCGCCCACGCGCCGAGGAGGGCAAGGGTCAGCACCACCGCTCCCTCCTCCGCGTTCAACGCCTCCCGCCAGAGGGTCTTGGTGTCGGCGCTCCCCTGGATCCACCTCCCCGTCCAGCCGTGCGCCCACGCGAGCCACAGCGCGAACGGCACGAGGGCGACAGCCACGAACGCGATCGACCGGCCGGCTCGTCGCATCGCCCCCCCCTCCCCGACCCACGCAACCCATAGCGCCGCCAGCGGCACGACGAGGAGGCCGTCGGTGCGCGCGACAACGGCGAGACCGGCCGCCGCACCCGCGAGAAGCACGCTGCACCAGGATCCTTCCCGAGCGACCCGGGTCAGCGCCCACGCGACAGATGCAAGAATCGCCCCGTAGAGCGATCCCTCCATTCCGGTCGCCACGAGAAGGACGGCGTGGGGGTTCGCGAGCCACAGGAGGGCGGCAACCCACCCCGTGGGCGGGCCCCACAGCGTGCGCGCGGTGAAGCCGAGAGGGACGGTCGTCGCGAGAAAGAGGAATGTCCCCAGGCCGAGCGCCCACGACACGCCCGGACGTAAGGAGAGGAGGAACATCCAGAGCGGGTGAAATCCGGTCGTCCGGGTGATCGTGTCGGAGGTCGGGCCCCGCCCCTCGGAGACGTGCTTCGCGACCGAGAGGTAGTAGTACGCGTCGTCCGAGAGAAACCGCACCACGCGCTCGGGCGGGCCGAAGACGAGCGGAAGAAGGAACGCGAGGGAGACGGCGGCGGTCCCGCAGAGCCAGACGATCGGGCGAACGCGCACCTGCGGAGTATAACGAGACGGGCTCTCAACTCCGTCCGCCGAGGATCCATCCCAGAAAAAGCAGTCCGACCGCCGCGATCCAGCTCCCCGCGACCCGCACCGCCATTCGGGTCCACGGGCGACGCAGCGACACGACGAGCCCGGAGACGAGGGCGACGACGACGAAAATCGCCGCCGCGACCCCGGCGAGGCCGGTCGCTTCGCTGCCGACGGCGACGAGACCGGCGCCGTTGGCCCATCCGTGCACGATCCCGAGGGCGAAGGCGGCGTATCCCACGACGCGAGGCGAGAGCCTCCGGTCCGCCGCGGTGAGGCCCCCCAGCAGGAGGAGCGAGAGCGACGAGAGGCCCTCCGGCAACTCGCCCGCCCCGCTCGTGAAACCGCCGAGGCCTCCGACGAGCCACGCCGCAGGCAAGACGAAGAGAACGGTTCTCCCCGCGGCGGGTCCGTTCAGCCCTCCGAGTGCCCCCATCGCCAGGACCGGAAGGAGATCGTCGAACGTCAGGAAGAGATGCGACACCCCGTCGTAGACCGGGCCGAGCCCCGTCGTCACGAGATGCGCATGCGCCGCCACGGGCCACAGCGCGAACGCCGCCGCGACCGCGACGATCCGCCTCAAACGAGCGCCCTCCAGAAAAAGAAGCACCCGCCGATCGCGACCAAGATCCCCGCGACCCGCAGCACCGCCCGTCCCCAATCCCACCGATGGACGAGTCCGATCGCGATGCCGGTCGCGTGGAGACATCCCGTCGCCATGACGAAGCCGAGGCTGTACAGGAGTCCGCTCTCCCCCGCGGGGAGTTCCGTCCCGTGGGCGTGGCCGTGAAAGACGGCGAAGAATCCGACGAGAAGCGCCGCCCACGGGATCGGCGGCCGCGCCTCGAGCCCGACCATCGCGCCGAGAAGGACCGCCGAGAGGGCGACCCCGATCTCGACGCCGGGGACCGGAATCCCCACGAGGCCGAGAAAACCTCCGCAGGCCATCACGAGGGGGAAGATCACGGGAAGGAGCCAGATCGCCGGCGCGCCGAGCTGCGCCCCCCACAGACCGACCGCGACCATCGCGAGGACGTGATCGAGCCCCGAGACCGGGTGTCGCAACCCGGAGAGGAACCCCGCCGCCTGCCCCTCCTGCGCGTGCGCCCACGCCGGAGCGGCGAAGAGAAAGAGCCCCGCGGCGAGCGCGAACCGGGACGGACCTCTCATCGCGCACCTCCGAAGAGCACGGCCGCCCGCTGGATCGTCCAGTAGGCGCCGAGCGAGCCCACCGCGTACGCGGGTAGCGCCTCGGCCCAGCGCGGCCAGACGATCTCGAGCGTAAGGAACGAGCGCTCGAGCAGAATCACCTGGATCACGAACGCGATCTGACCCGCCTCGACCCCGATGTTGAACAGGAGCAGGGCGAGAGGGATCTCCCCCTCCGGAAGCCCCATCGCGGTCAACCCGCTGGCGAAGCCGAACCCATGAAGGAGACCGAACGCGAAGGCGACCACCCACGGATGGCGGATCGTGAAGCTCGTCTCGCCTCGCCGGGCTCGCACGACCTCGGGGCCGAGGAAGAGGATGGAGAGGGCGATCGCGACGTGGAGCGGCGGGAGCGGAGCCGAGGCGTACCCGAGCGTCGCGATCGCGAGCGTGATGCTGTGCGCGACGGTGAAGGAGGTCACCGTCTTCACGAGCGCCCACCGGTCCGCGACGATCAGGAGGAGACCGAGCACGAACAGCAGATGATCGACTCCGAGGAGGATGTGCTGGACTCCCAGCCTCAGGTAGGCGGCCGCCCGCGCGAGGGCGGTCGTCCGCCCGCCGAGCGTCGCCGAAGGGGCCGCGGGGCGCAGGAGGTGGCTCTCGAGGCGCCCGTCGGCGTGGTGAACGCGCACGAGGACATCGGTCACCGTCGTCTCGAGACCTGCGATCCGAAGGGTCTTCCCCGCGAGCCCCCCTTCGCAGGAAAGCGTGCCGCGCACGAACACCGCCCCCGGCGTCAGCTGCTGCCGGTCCGGAGTCTCGAAGCGGCATCCGTCCGGGACGACGGGCGCGATGCGGATCTCGACCTCCCCGCCCGCGGGCTTCTTCCAGAGGAGGGCGTGCCGGCCGTTCTCGTCCTCCCGGAGCTCGAGGAAGCCGGGGCGAACCTCGTGGGCCTCCAAGGCGCAGGACGCGCCGGCGACCATTCCGACGCCGAGAAGCCATGCCGGAAGGCGTCGATTCATGCCCCCCCCGCGCGCCGCTCGATCACGACCGTGTACTTCTCGAGCAGACGCTCGTACATCTCGGCGAGATGGCGGGTGCGCCGCTCCGCGAGCACCTCCCGCGTCACCTCGGGACGGATCGCTTCGAAGTCGGGGAGCGAGCCCTCGACCCGCTCCCGGAGGAGGACCAGGTGGAGCCCGTATCCCGATTCGACCGGGCCCGCCCAAGCTCCGGGATCGATCGACTCGAGCCGCGCGGCGAACTCCTCGCCGAACATCGACGCGATCTCGCGGAGCGGCCCGAGCGGGAGTTCCTGCGGCAAGAGCGTCGGGTCCCCGAGTTCGTCGATCGAGGCCTCCGGTCCCGTCGCCGCGAGCCGCGCCAGGATGATACGGGCATCCGCCTCCGTCGACGCCCCGCGCCGATCCGGGCTGAGGTACACCTGGCGAAGGGCGATCCGCGGCTCGGTGCGAAACGCGTCGGCGTGCGCGTTCAGCCAGTCCCGCAACTCCGATTCGGTGGGAGGAGCCGCGGTGACGACGTCCTCGGCCAGGAACTCGAGCTTCTGCCGAAGGCGGCGTCTGAGGATCGTGTCGTCCCGGTCGAGGCCCATCGCGGTCGCCTCGCGGACCGCGATCTCCTCACGGACCCAGTCGTCGATCAGGCCCTTCAGCTCCTCCTCCGTCGGAGGCCGCTGCCAAACCTTCGTAAATCCGGCCGCCAGATGCTCGATCTGCCCCGAGGTCAGAACGATACGGTTCGAGGCGGGACCGCCGCCTCCGCTCCACTCGAAGTAGACGAAGAGGACCGCTCCGAGCGCGAGAAAGTGGAGCAGGGGCTCCCGGAGGACCTTCCTCAAGGCGTCGTGGACGGCGTGTACCAGATCGGCGAGGTATACGCGCGCTCCCGGGTCGTCATCGGCACTTCGGCCGGCATCTTCACCCCGTAGTACTTCGCGTCGTACGCCGTCCAGCGCGGCGTCGGGATCTCGATCACGCGGCCGTAATAGAACGCGCGGATCGCCGGATCGAACTCCGGGTCGGTCCAGACCGCGATCAGCTCGGGGTCGCCGATCGTGTTCGTCCAACTCGCGTTCGCGACGTCGACGGTCGAGCCGACGTCGGGGAGTTTCCCCGACTTCGGATCCATCTTCCTGCGCGCCGCGTCCCCCCAGACCACGTCATGGACCTTCTCGTGGAGCTTCCCGTCGCGGTCGACCCAGCCCTTGACGATCTGGTAACGATCGAGATTGGCTCCCATCGGGTCCTTCGCGGCGGCGACGAGGAACGTGGGAGCCTTCCCCCGCGGAGCGGCGCCGAGGTCGCCCCCCATCGGGACCCCCTTCGCGTACCCGACCCGCGCCGGCAGACGGTCGGTCGCGTCTTGGGGGCCGAAGTCCCAGCCACCGAAGAACCGTACGACCATGCGCGGGCCGGTCGTGGCGTAGACCTCCCTCCGGTGCATCGCGTCGAAGATCGCCTCGCGCGTGTTCTCCGTCGCCCACACGGCCGCGTATCCCGCGGCCGACATCTCCCAGGACACGATCGCGAGCCCCAAAGCGTCGTTCTTCATGAACGCGTGGTCCCACCGATGCGCGCTCGGTTCGTACGGCGCCCCCTTGCTGAAGAAATTCTCCTCTTCCGCCGTCGAGAGCGCGGTGTGCGAGTCGGTCGATCCGACGAGGCCGAACTTGTACGGGTTGATCCCGAGTTCCGCCTCGAGCGCAAGCCCCGTCTCGAGCGCCGCGCGGGCGTATTCACGCTCGAACCACTCCGGGCGGTGCGCCTCGGAGAGCATCAGGTTCCCGGTATCCCACCGCTCGAAATCGGCGAACTCGTCGTTGGGGGAGAGGATGGGATGGGTCTCCCCGTCCCCCTTCATCTGCGTCACCTCGTAGAGACGTTCCCACCGCGCGCGCTGCTCCGCGTATTCGCGGTCGATCTTCTTGCCGGTGCCGGGCTCGATGACCGGGAACATCCGCCCGCCGCTCAAGTTCCCGTTGTGGGGGATCGCGAGGAGGTCACCTCCGGTCTTCTCCTCGTATGCCGCCATCCACTTCCAGAGGGCCCGGGGATCGTCGCTGCCGAAGGGGGGCGAGGTCGTGAACGGCTCGATCCGGGAGGCCCGGTCTCCCCCGTCGCGGAAGATCACGTTCCGGTGGAGGTTGTTCCCGCCCGGTTGGGAGGTCCACTCGAACCCGATGAACGCCGTGAACCGTCCCGGGTCGTTCGCCTCCTCGGCGGCGTCGACGATCCCCCGCCACACTGAGCGGTAGGCCGCCGTGTCCGGCGAGTACGTGAGCGCTCGGGGGAGCTTCCCCTCTGCCGAGGCCCCGATCAGCTCCGTCGCCGCCTCCACCGCCTTCCCCGAGAGGATCATGTCGTACCACGCGCGCCCTTTGGGGTCCGCGAGGATCTCGGGCTTCCCGGCGAAGAGGTCGGTGACGAGCCCCATGTTGTCCGTGTGGTCGGTCACGACGAGGAAATCGAGCGGACGCGAGAGCTTGACCCGCTGCCCGGTGGAGGAGACGACCTCCTCTCCCCGTGCGAACCGGTAAGCGTCGCGCGGGGTGAGCCGCGTGCCCGAGGCCCCCGCGTCGAGCGAGAGCGCGGTGTGCAGGTGGGTGTCGCCGAAGAGCGGCCGGGTCGAAAAGGCCCGCCCGGCGTACGGCGAGTAGGGCGGCTTCGACGGATGGGCCGCTTGAAGGGCATCCTTGTCGGGAGCGCCCGCATCCTGGGCGAAGATCGAAGGCAGAGCGGCGGCGACGAGCCACGCCGCTCCAAGGAGGGTCCGACGACTCATGGGGTTACCTCGTGGACGACCGCCCGGAGCCGGGAGGCCCACCCTCCCCGTCTACGGCGTGTACCAGACCGGCGAAGTATACGCTCGCTCCGTCGTCGTCATCCGGACCTCCTCCGGCAAGGTGATCCCGAACTTCTTCGCGTCGTAGGCGGTCCAGCGCGGAGTGGGGATCTCGATCACGCGACCGTAGTAGAACGCCGGGACGGAAGGATCGAAGTCGGGGTCCTTCCACACCGCGATCAGTTCGGGGGCGCCGATCGTGTTCGTCCAGGTCGCGTTCGCGACGTCGACGGTGCTCCCCACCGAAGGCAGCTTTCCGTCCTTGCCCGGCTTCCGGTCGCCGGACCAGGCCACGTCGTACACCTTCTCCCGAAGTTCGCCGTTCGCGTCCACCCACCCCTTCACGATCTGGTAGCGGTCGAGGTTGGCGCCGATCGGGTCCTTGAGAGCGGCGACGAGGAAGGTGGGGGCCTTTCCGGCGGGTGCGCCCTTCAGGTCGCCGCCCATCGGCACGCCCTTGGTGTAGCCGATCTGCGCCGGCATCCGGTTGTGGGCGTCCTTGGGTTCGAAATCGAACCCCCCGAAGAAGCGCACGGCCATCCTCGGGCCGGTCGTCGCGTAGGTCTCGCGCCGCTCCATCGCGTCGAAGATCGCCTCGCGGGTGTTCTCGGTCGCCCACACCGCCGCGTACCCCGACGCGGTGGTCTCCCACCCCATGATCGTCCCCTTGGGGGTCTTCACGAAGGGGTGTAGGGCGCGGGCGGGTCCCGGTTCGTTCGACGTGGTCTTCCCGAAGAAGTTGTCCTCCTCGACGGCGGCGAGCCCCGTGTGGGCGTCGGTCGACCCGACCATCCCGAACTTGTACGGGTTCGTCCCGAGCTCACGTTCGAGCTTCAGACCGTTCTCGAGGGCGGCCCGCGCGTACTCGAACTCGAGCATCTCGGGCTTCTTGAGCTCGGAAAGATCGAGGTTCCCCTTGTCCCAGGTCTCGTAATCGGCGAATTCGTCGTTCGGAGAGAGGAACGGGTGCGTCTCGCCGTCCCCCTTGATCTGCGTCGCCTCGTAGAGCCGCTCCCACCGCGCGCGGGTCTCGGCGTACTCGCGGTCGATCTTCTTCCCGGTTCCGGGCTCGATGAGCGGGAACATCCTCCCGTTGCTCAGGTTCCCGTTGTGGGCGATCGCCAAGACGTCCCCTCCCGTCTTCTCCTCGTAGGCGGCGAGGTACTTCCAGAGGTCGCGAGGGTTGTCGCTCCCGTACGGCGGGTAGACGGTGTACGGCTCGACCAGGCCCGCCTTGTTTCCGTCGTCGCGGAAGATCACGTTGCGATGCAGGTTGTTCCCCCCCGTGTTCGAGGTCCATTCGAAGCCGATGAAGGCGGTGAAACGACCCGGCTCGTTCGCTTCCTCCGCCGCGGCGATCGTCTCCCGCCACGCGGAGCGGTAGGCGGCGCTTCCGGGGAAGTACATGATCTCCTTCGGAAACGTTCCCTGGGAGAACGCGACGATGATCTCGATCGCCGCGTCCGCCCCCTTGCCGGACTGGATCATGTCGTACCACTTGCGGCCCACGGGGTTCGCCAGGATGTGGGGCTTCCCCGCGAAGAGGTCGGGGAAGAACCCCATGTTGTCGGAGTGGTCGGCGACGACGAGAAAGTCGAGCGGACGCGACAGCTTGACCGGCTGCCCGCTCGAAGCCGTGATCTCGAGCCCTTTGGCGAGGCGGTAGGCGTCGCGCGGTCCGAGGCGCGCTCCGAAGGCTCCGGCGTCCATCGAGTATCCGGTGTGCAGGTGCGTATCCCCGAAAAGCGGACGCGTGGGGTAGTTCCGGCCCGCGTACGGAGAGTACGGCGGCTTTCGCGCCGCCCTCTCCGCCGCGGTTCTGTCGAGTGTGCCGACGTCGCTCGTGACCTCCTGCTGCGCTCCCGCGGGGAAGGCGAAACACAGGACGCAGAGCGCGGCGACGACTCCTTCGAACCGGGCGATGCGAAGCATCGGCTCTCCTCCTCTAATCTCTAATCGAGGAGCGGCGCTTCCGCCGCGATCTGAAGATCGAGCAGCATGCCGAGGATGTTTTCCACCTGGATGAACTGCGCCGCGACCTTGTTCGAAGTCGCCTTCGCGACCTTCTGGAAGTACTTCTCGCGGAGCTTCAGCCGGTCCTTTTGGATCGTGAACCAGTCCTTCGCGAAAAAGCCCGCCTCCTCGTCGGTGAACGTCCCGTACTTCCCGACGAAGCGCTTCACGAGGGCGACCCGGCGGTCGCCGAGGGCCGCCGACTCGAGCTCATACTCCCGGTAGATCGGCCAGAAGGCGTCCGCCTGTGCCCCTTCGAGGTCGAGCGCCTCGGTCAAGATCGCCGTCTTGTCGGCGCGGAGATCGCTCCGCAGCAGCTCGAGGTACTTGGAGGCGGGATCGTCCTGGGCGAGAGCGGGGAGCGGCACTGCGGTTGCCGCCGCGAGGCAGACGAGGATGCCGAAACCGAGCGAGCGTCTTGCATTCATGCGGATGCCTCCCTGGTTCAAAGGGTCCAACGCAAACTTCCGCCGAGGAAGTGCATCGTGGTGTCGGAGTAGGCGCCGGCGATCCGCCCCGCGAGCGGACCGCGCTCTTGGTCGACGGGAAGGGTCCCGCCCCAGAGCAACGTATAGGCGAGGCCGAGATGGAGCTTCTCGCCCAGCTTGCGCCTCGCGCCGGCGCCGAAACGCCACGATTCGCCGAGCGGGAGGGTCGGGGTCCGGTCGGCGTCGTCGAGGCAACTCGAGTCGTAGGCGGCGCCGAAGCTCCATGTCCAGCCGTCGGCGATCTTCCTCTCGGCCCCGAGCGCGGCCTGCCAGGTGTCCTGGAAGTTCAGATCGGCCGTCAAGCTCGTCGGATCGTCGCTCGCGACGACGACATCCACCTTTCCGAAGGCCGACCAGTCCTGCCATCCGACGTTCCCGAGGAGCGACCAGCCTCCACCGAGTCCACGAACGAAGCTCGCCGTCACGGTCTGCGGGACCGTGATGGCCAGGTCGATCTCGGATTCGAGGAGGCCTGCGGTGCCGAGGACCGTCGAGAGGCCGGTCGAGAGACCGGAAAACTCGGGCATTGCGGCGAAGTCGAGTTCGACCGGCGACGTGTAGGTTAACCCGACCCGCGTGGCCTCGTTCGGCTCGAAGAGGATGCCGACGTTCCCTCCGAGACCCCAGGTCGTGTCGTCGAGCGCGAGCGAACCGTCCGCGTCCGAGGGAAGCGGATTGTTCACTGCGACCTTCGTGTCGAAGATGCCGTAGGTGGCGTTGAGCGCCGCTCCGATCGAGACGGTGTCGCTCGCCTTCCACGCGATCGCGGGGAGGACCGAGATCCCGAGCGTCGTTCCGTCCTGGACGTAGTAACGGCCGGCCCAGTCGTCATCGTAATCGAGGCCGAGACCGAAGTTTCCGGTGACCGCCAGGCCGAACCGCAGACGGTCGGAGACCGGATGGACCCAGAACGCCCCTCCCCCCGGAAACCAGCCGACCGGGTTGCCCCCGTCGCCGCCGGAGGTCGACGTGTTCGCATTCGGGGTGAATCCGACATCCCCGTAGAGGGCCTGGAGGCCAAGCAGGAGGTCGCCTTCGTCGAGGCGCGTCATCCCCGCCGGATTCGTCAGGACCGTCGCCGCGTCGTCGGCCCGCGCGGCCCAGCCCGCCGACGCGAAGCCCATGTCGGGAGTGCCGACCTCGTAGAGGAAGAGGCCGCCGGCGAAGGCAGGAGAAATCGCGGCGAGTAGCACGTGGGCGAAAAGGAGCAGGAATCGTTTCCACATCGCGCCGCGGACGTTAGCATGCAGGGCCATACGCGGAAACCTGTTGGTTTTACGGGGTCGTTCGCCTTTCATACAGTCTGTCGGCACCCGCGATCGCGCCAGTTCCTTTGCAAGACGCGCGACCATCGGCGAGCCGTGACTCGCGGCACCGGACGCGGGCGTGGTAATTTCGGCTGTGGAGGTGCTTATGCGACTCGTCCTCACTGCTCTCGCCCTCGCGCTCTCCCTCGCTCCCGCCGTCGCAGCCGACCCCGACGGAAAGGGGCTGTACGAAGCCAAGTGCGCCATGTGCCACGGCAAGGACGGGGTCGCCAAGCCCCTCGCCAAGGGTTCCGGGAACTTCAACGACGCCGCCTGGCAGAAGGCGAACCCCGTCGACGCGATCGAGAAGGTCGCGACCGACGGGAAGGGGAAGATGAAGGGGTACGCCGGGAAGCTCACTCCCGAGGAGATCAAGGCGATCGCCGCCCACGTGAAGACGCTGGGATGATCCTCGTCCAGTACCCCGGCCTCGAGCGGGGAGGAACCTTCTCGCCGCCCTGCGCGAAGGTGCAGATGGCGCTCCGCTTCAAGGGGCTCTCCTTCGAGACGAGGAACATCCGCTCTCCCATGGAGGCCAAGCGGTACAACCCTCGCGGCCGGGTTCCGGTCCTCCTCATCGGCGACGAGCGGATCGTCGACAGTACCGACATCCTGACCGAGCTCGACCGGCGCTTTCCCGTTCCCCCGTTCCTCCCCGCCGATCCCGAGGAGCGCGTCCGGGTAAAGATCCTCGAGGACTGGGCCGACGAGGTCCTCTATTTCTACGGCGTGTACTATCGTTGGCTGATCCCGGAGAACTTCGAGCGGATGCGCACGAAGGTCCTCTCCCGCCAGCCAATCCCGATTCGCTGGGTGCTTCCGGCTTTCGCGCTCCGCGAGGTCCGGAAGCGGGCGCGCGGCCAGGGTGTCGGGCTCAAGGACGAGCCGACGATCCGGCAGGAGATCGAGGAGTGCCTGGACGCGATCGAGATCCTCCTCACCCGCTCCAGCGCCCTCGTCGGGGACGCGATCACCCGGGCCGACCTGGCGGTCGCCGCCGTCGTCGACCAGTGGATGTTCGAAGCCCTCACCCCGGATCTCGCCGGTTCGATCCGGGCGAGGCCGCGGACGGTCGCGTGGCTCGACCGGGTCCACGCGGTCGCCCCGAACGCCGCCCGTTGAGGCCGAAGGTCGAAAGCCGGCCCTCCTGGTATATTCTCGGCGGTTTTCGACCCTTGGGGGTTCCATGCGTCTCGGCCTCCGAATTCTGCCCTTCCTCGTCCTCGTCCTCGTCCTCCTCGCCGTAGTTCCCGTTCGGGCCGCCGGTCGCGGTGAGCCGGGGGAGGTCCGCCCCGTCCGCGTCGAGCTCTTCGACCGGATCGCCGACCTCCAGACCCTGACCGACCTCGACATGGACATCGACGGGGTGTTCGGGACCTGGGCCCGGGTTTACGCCCTGGACGAGGAGGTTCAGAAGCTCCGGAACCTCGGATTCGTCGTGAACGCCCTGCCGGACGAGCCGGTCCCGAGCGAGGCGCCGGGGGCGCAGCCGTCCTACCACACGTACGAGACGCTGACGCAGGACCTCCAGAAGATCGCCGACGATCATCCCGGCCTCGCGCGACTGCACACGATCGGGAAGTCGGTCCAGGGGCGGGAATTGTGGGTCATGAAGATCTCGGACAACCCCGACATCGAGGAGGACGAGCCGGAAGTCCGCTACATCGCCGCGATGCATGGAGACGAGGTGGTCGGGAAGGAGATGTGCGTCTACCTCCTCGACCTGCTCACCGATTCGTACGGGACCGACCCGCGGATCACGAGCCTCGTCGATTCGACGGAGATCTGGATTCTCCCCTCCATGAATCCGGACGGGACGGCCGCGGCCCGCCGCTACAACGCGAACAACTACGACCTGAACCGCAACTTCCCCGACCAGTTCACCGACCCGAACGACACGACCGCGGGGAGGCAGATCGAGACGGCGCACGTGATGAATTGGACCTCGGGGCGGTCGTTCGTCCTCTCGGGGAATTTCCACGGGGGGACGCTCGTCGCGAATTACCCGTACGACGGAACGCCGAGCGGCGCTTCGGTCTATTCGTGGTCTCCCGACGACGGTCTCTTCCGCTCGCTCGCCCGCACGTACGCTGACCTCAACCCGGCCCTTTACGCGAGCAACTCCGACCCCTCCTACGACCGGGGAATCTGCAACGGCGCCGACTGGTACAACGTCCGCGGCGGGATGCAGGACTGGGCCTACGTCTGGCGGGGAGAGAAGGACGTCACCCTCGAGATTTCGACCGTCAAGTGGCCCCCGGCGGACCAACTCGCGGGTTTCTGGGAGGACAACCGGGAGGCGATGCTCGCCCTTCTCGAACGAGTCCACGCGGGAATCCGAGGGGTCGTCACCGATTCGGGGACCGGCCTACCGGTCGCGGCGACGGTGCGCGTCGCCGGGAACGAACGCGTCGGCTACACCGATCCCGACATCGGCGACTACCACCGCCTGCTCCTCCCCGGCCGTTACGACCTCGAGTTCTCGGCGACGGGGTACGGGACGCGACTCGCCCGCGACGTTCTCGTCGAACCCCAGTCTCCGGCGTCCCGGTTCGACGTCGCGCTCGACGCCCTCGCGCTGGACCTCGAACCGATCGCGGCGGCGGTGCTCGACGGCGCGAACGGCGCTCTCGATCCCGGCGAGACCACGGACCTCGACCTCACGCTCCGGAACTTCGGGGAGGGCGCGAGCGGGATCACCGCCCGGCTCGAACCCATCGGGTGGTTCGCGGCGGCGACTCGGATGGAGGCCGCCTACCCGGACCTCGCGCCCGGCGCCTTCGCATCGTCGACCCCCCCGCACTACGGCGTCTTTGTCGACCCCGCGACCCCCGCCGGGCACAAGCTCGGATTCGTCGTCCACTGGGCCGCCGCCGAGGGCTCGGGCGTGAGCGATCCGATCTTCCTCCCTGCGGGCGAGCCCGCGTGCACCGTCGTCGACGCTTCCGGCCTTCCCCTCCCGATCGGCGATCGGCAAACGACGACGAGCACGCTCGTATTCCCCGCGGTCGAGGAGATCGACTCGGTCGATGTCCGCGTGGACGTGATCCACCCGTACAAGGGGGACTTGCACGTGCAGGTCGTCTCCCCTGCGGGCACGCCCGTGCAGCTCCACGCGCGGTCGGGAGGGTCGGCCGACGATATCCACGCCTGGTACGACGACGACATCACCCCGGCCGAACCGCTTTCCCGCCTGGCGGGGGAGAGCGCCGCAGGGACCTGGACGCTCGAGGTGAGGGACGGGGTCCCCTTCAACACCGGGGCCCTCTCGGGCTGGTCGGTCCGCGTCTGCGGACGGCCGTTCGAGGCCTCGACCCCCGAGATGAAGATCCGCGACGTCGCGCGCACCGCGACAGGGGCCTCGGTGACGTGGTGGCCGTACCCGGAGCTCGCCTCGTACCGGGTCTACCGCGCAACGGAGCCGGGACCGCGGGGCGGTTTTGCCGACGTGACCGCGTCCGACGCGGATGCGACCGATACGGTGTTCGAAGACGACACCGATGCGCCGCTTGTCCTCTGGCTCGTCACCGGCGTCGGGCCCGCCGGCGAGGGGCCTCGCTGACGCGCCGCTTCGGATCTGGAGGGAGCATGGACCGACCGACCCAAGGCCAGGAAGACGACTGGTTCCGCAAGCACGAGGAGATGCTCCTCGAATCGGCCCGCGAGAAGCGGATCGCGCGCGAGCAGGAGCGGATCGCGAAGGAATCGGAGGCCGAGCGCGCGCGGCTCCGGGAAGCGCACTGGATGAAGTGCCCGAAGTGCGGCCACGACCTCAAGACGGAGTCGTACTCCGGGGTCGAGATCGACCGCTGCACCTTCTGCGAAGGGATCTGGATGGACGCCGGCGAACTCGAGGAGCTCTTCCAGAAGCGCCAGCAGGACCGCCAGAGCATCGTTCGCAAGCTCCTCCGCATTTAGGGGACATTCCGCTTTTTGTTCTAAAAACGTAAGTCGGAGGCGCGGGCGTTGGGAACCACGTCCAACGTGGCCGCGAGATTGTGGGTTGGGGGGTGCAGACTCCCCGCGCTTTCCGCCTGCCGCTCGCCGGCCATCCGGGTCGTGATCGCTCGGGCCGAAGTTGCGGAGGTCCTCCGGGTACCGGTCCCGCCCCGTCGCGAAAGCGCGGTCCCGGGTCGGTTGCCACGGGCGTAGTGCTGGAACTCTCACACCCACCGCAACTTCGGCGCGCGTAGGGCTCTCGGCGCCGGCGTGCCTCCGCACCCCATAATCTCGCGTCCACGTTGAACCGCGTCCGTGTCCGGCACCACCTGGACCGACACGGCGCGACGCGTGCCGAACACGCAGGGGACGGGGGCCCAGCGCTTGGGAGACGCGAGTCGTTCCGATGTGGGTCGTGGCGGAGGAACTGGACGCGGCGGTACCCGCGGCGCGGCCCGCCCCTACGACTTACGTCTTTAGAACAAAAAGCGGAATGTCCCCGATCGGGCCTTCTCGAGGTTTGATCGGATCTCCGGGTCGCTCGGAGCGCGGGCCAACGCGGCCTCGAAGGCCATGGCGGCCTCGCGCATCCGCCCCGCCCTCGCGTGCATCACGCCGAGGTTGTTCCACGGGGCCGGATTCGTGGGATCGAGCGCTCCGGCTGCGCGGTACGCCTCCTCGGCTGCCGCCCCCCAGCCCAACCCCTCGTACGCCGCCCCCAAGTGGAAGTGCGCCTCGGCTGACCGCGGGTCCATGGCGAGCACTCCCTGGAGGGTGATGGCCGCCTTCTTCCAGAGACCCATCGAGACGTAGTGCGCTCCCTTCGCCAAGTCTCGGTCGACGATCTTCCGATCGAGCTCGACTGCCGCACGCAGCTCCGACCTCCCTTCCTGCACCCGCTTGGCATGGAGCAGTGCAAACCCGTGATTCTGGCGCGCGATCGCGTTGTCCGGGTATTGATTCGCGGCGTCGGCCCAGAGGGAGAGGGAATCGCGCCAGACGGGGTTCCGCATCCACGTCAGAAGCCCGAACAAGACGACGATCGCCGCCGCCACCAACACGGCGAGACGACGCGGGTGGATCGCCTGAAACGCGACCGCTGCGGCGAGAACCGCTCCCGCAGTCGGCAGGTACAGGTAGCGCTCGGCGAACGCTGCCGTGATTCCCTGGTTGAGGCCGCGCAAGTAAAGCGCGGGCACAAGAGGGACTATGAAGAGGACGATCGCGAATGTGACCTGCGGCGCCCGGCGTCGGAGCGTCCACGCGACCCAAACAAGAAGCGCCGCGACGACGAGTCCCCCGATCACCCGCGGGTCGCGGATCCCCGCCGGAGGATCGAATGGAATCCAGAACCCCAGGTGGAACGGCGCGATCGTCTTCGACACGTATGCGAGGAAGAGTGCGGACGCCGAGCCGGCCCACGCGAGCGGGCCCAGGCCCTCTACCGCGTCAACCGGCGCGGCCCCGCCGAGAGCGGGAATCCGCAGGGCCAGGTAGACCGCGAGGGCGCTGGCGTACGGCATCGCACGTCCCGCCCAGATCCTTGAATCTCCGGAAGGCCGGAACAGGAGGTCGTGGATCAGGAGAACCATGGGGAGCACGACCGCGGTCTCCTTGAACAGCATCGCCAAGAAGAATGCCGCGCCCGCGAGCCCCTTCGAAAGCCTACTCTCCCCCGCCCTCCCGGCGTGGAACACGACAGCGGCCAGGGCGAACATCGCCGCGCCGAGATCGGCCGCTCCGGCCACCCAGTTGACGGGCTCCGTGTGGATCGGGTGGACTGCGAACAAGAGCGCGGCGACGAGGGCCGGGCCCCCTTCGACGAAACGTCCGGCGAGAAGGAGGACCAGGACGCTGCAAACGACATGGAGGAGAACGTTCGCCGCGTGGAACGCGGTCGCGGAAAGTCCGAACACGGAGTGAACGAACGCGTAGAGGACGTACATCCCCGGTCGGTAGTAGCTCGATTGCCGTCCCTCGAAGTCCCAGACCCCTTCGGAGAACATCGCGGGAACATTGGTCAGGCTCGTGATGCGCGGGTTCTCGACGACCTGGTGGAGATCGTCCACCACGAACCCGTGACCAAGGGAATTCGCGTAAACGAGCGCCGCGACGATCGCGACGAGAACGACCGGGGTCCTCTCCTTCACCCGGCGAGTTTAGGGGACATTCCGCTTTTTCTTCCAGAAACGCCATTCTCAGCCGGGCAGGGTGACGCGAATCGTGGGGACGGGAGGACCTAAAGACGCCGCCGAAGTTGCGGTGGGGTCTGGAAATTCCCTTTCCGCGCCGATCGGAAAGCCAGGGCTCGCGACTTCGCGGTACGAGCGTTGCGGTGGAACTCTCAGACCCACCGCAACTTCGGCCGCGTGCGCGGCGCGAGTCCTCCCCACCCTTCGCGCCACATTGTCCGCCGGGAACTTAAGTCTTTGGAACAAAAAGCGGAATGTCCCCTATCCCCCGCTGACGCGCGGCGGCGGCGGCGGCGCGCGCCACGGCCGGGTCGACGTCGGCGGCGGCGTCCGCGATCTTCACGAGGAGCGTCGCCGTCGGGGCCTTGCCGGCGACGAGGAGCGCCCGCCGCAGCGCGTCCGAGGCCTCCTTCCTCGCGCCGCGCTCGACGTAGGCCCCCGCGAGCCGCACGAGGGCGCGCCCATCGAGCGTTGCGGTGGGAACCTTCGCCCGAAGCTCGTCCCAATGGACGAGCGCGGCATCGAGTTGCCCGGTCTTCACCTCTTGCTCGATCGCCCTCGCGAAGGCCGGCGCGGCCTCTCGCTCGCGCCCGATCTCCTGGGCCGTCGCGAAGAAGGCGACGGCGGCGTCGACGCTCCCGGGGTTCCGCCGGACCTCCTCCGCGAGCAGATCGAAGGCTCCCTGCGTGTTCCCCGACCCGGCCGCCTCGAGCGCGGCCTCGACCGCCTCGTTCGTCACGAGCACCTTGTTCGTCTTCGCCTCGATCGCCCCGGCGATCCACCGCTCCTCGACCTCGTACTTCTTGAAGCCGAAGGCGACGGCGGCGCCGAAGGCGAAGCCTCCCGCGTGGGCGAGATAGGCGACCTTGTCCCCCGGCCCTTCGTTCGACGCGAGCATCGCGAGGAAGATCTGCTGCGCGAACCAGAGGCCGAGCATGAACCAGGCGGGGGCCCAGAAGGTCCCGCGCACGGCTCCGAGCCCGATCAAATAGAAGAACTGCACCTTCGTCCGTGCGTAGCGGACGGCGAAGGCCCCCATCACCCCCGCGATCGCACCCGAAGCCCCGACGAGCGGCTCGGTGAGATCGGAGTGCGCGACGACGAAGGTCAACGCCGCGACGACCCCCGCGAGGGCGTAGAAGCCGGCGAAGATCGGCCGCCCCCAGACGTCCTCGAGGAACGGAGCACAGAGGTAAAGGATGAAGAGGTTTCCGAGAAGGTGCAGCCACCCGGCGTGGAGGAACATGTGGGTGATCAGGGTGACGGGCCCGACGTCGGACGGGACGAGCCCCCACCGGAAGAACGGATGGTCCGGGGCTTCGTTCTTGGCCTCGTCGCAGAGACGGTCGAGTTCCTTCTGCTCCGCCGCGACCGTGGCGGCGTCGGGCTTCTCGGAGAAGGTCTTGAGCCCCTCCTGGAAGGTCTCCCGCATCTCCTTCGTGGCGACGCCGTGCATCGCCCGCTCGATGTCGGGATCCATGCGGAGGTAGGGCCGCTCCATCCAGTACTCGATCGCCCGCCCGTGGGCTTCGAGGGCGTCCCACTCGGTGCGGCTCCCCCCGAACCCGGTGAGCAAGAAGGCGAGGACGCACAGCCCCAGGACGCCGAAGGTCACCCACGGCCAGCGCCGGGTTCCCTCCTCTTCGTGTCCGATCGGAAGCAGGATCACGGTCCCCTCCCCGCCCCCAGCCCTGGGCGCTCTTGGGGGAAAATAGGCACCGGGAGGGGAAATGCACGGAAACGACGAAAACACCCTCGCGGACCTCGAGGCCTTCCACCGGGAGGTCGACCGGGAGGCGGCCGCCCTCGCGGCCCGCCATCTCGGACGGCTCCGCTGCGGCCCTCGCTGCGCCGGGTGCTGCCTCGACGGACTTACCGTCCTCCCGGTGGAGACCGAGCGGATCCGGCGAGGGGCCCCGGCGGTCCTGCGAGAGCGCCCCTTCCCCGACGGCGGGTGCGCCTTTCTCGACCCCGCGGGACGCTGCCGCGTCTACCCCTTCCGCCCCTACGTCTGCCGCACCCAGGGGCTCCCGCTCCGGTGGTTCGAGGAGGACGACGCGGGAGCGATCCGGGAGCGGAGAGACGTCTGCCTCCTCAACCTCCCGGGTCCGCCTTTGGAGGCCCTCGACGAAACGGACCTCTGGACGATCGGACCGTACGAAGAGCGCCTCGTCGAGATCCAGGAGCGGTTCGGGGAAAACGCGGAGCGCGTGGCGCTCAGGGCGATGTTCGGGAAGGCGGATCGGTAGGGGGAAACAAGGGGTTCAAGGCGCTTCGGGGCCGTCGGGCACCCCTTCGTCGCGTGGCGCGGAACTGACGTGGACGATCCGACCGTCTTTCACCATCCAGATCTCGTCCTCCGTGGTGACGATCAGCGGAACTCCCAACTGGAGATTGAGGAATACGTGCGTTTCGAACGGGATCGGCGAGAGGATCTGTGTCACGGCGAGGCCGACCGCGTCCCGAGGGGGGGCGTCCATCTCGAGGCAGGACGCGGAGAGTGGGCGCATCTCCTTTACCTCCGATCCGTCCGCGGCGACATGGGAACGGAAGTGCCCTCCGATCACGACCTTCCCGGGAGCACTCGTGGCGCTGAGGAGGTATACGATCCAGCCGCTTCGCTCGCCGTCGGGGAGAACGACGGTATTGGAGTTTTCCGTGCACCGACCGGGCATGGCTTCGATCGCGGCCTGGCGGGCCCGGAGCATCCCGACCTCGCGATCGGGAAGCGCCTCGGGCGAGTCGAGGCGAACGAGCGCCCCCGCAAGACCCGCCGGGGATTCCGGGAAGGGAATCTCATACTTGGCGCGAAGACTCTCCCCGTACTTCGCGACGAACCGCACGACCCAGATCCTATGCGACGAGCCGTCGCTCGCCGGCTTCTCCGTACTCCGCCTCCACCGCGACCGCCTCCTCGCCCTCGGGGGTGATGTTCCACATCTCGAGACGGAACCCCGCACCTTCGCGCGGCGAGACGACGATCCGCCACCCCCAGTCGGGACCGGGCGGAGCGGGGTACGAGCCCTCGACCGAAATCCCGCCCTCGTCTCTTGCCGAACCTCGACACTCCAGGGCGGCTTTCCCCATGTGCCACGAATCGACCCAGTGCGCGGTGGCCGAGCCCTCCTCGTCCCCCCGGCCGAACAGCACGGATCCGTCCTGCGGCTTCCCCTGGTGGGCCCAGGTGTAGTCGAGCCGGACGAAGTTCCCTCCGGCCGCCGGCGACACGGTGGCGGTCGACGCCGAATCCTCGGGCCTTCCGGTCGTCGGATCGTGGAGCCGGTTCCGTCCGTGCCAGGTCCCCACACGAGACAGCAGCGTTTCGAGGGCGTCCATCGGCACCTCCTCGCAGTTCCCGGAGACTACGCGACGACGGAGCTTCAGGGAAGGGCGTCGCAGGCGTCGAGAAACGCCCGGACCTTCTCCCCCCGCTTCCCGGTCTCCGCGGCTTCGTGCATCGCCTCGAGGAGCCCTAGCCCGCTCCACGCCTCGCGCACCCGGCGCTGGGTCTCCTTCCAGTCCTCGACGCTGCACGTCTCCTGGCTCCGGATGCGATCCGCGAGGTCCCGGTCGGCTTCGAGGCGCGCGACGAGGCAGCGATCGACCTCGGGGCTTTGAAGGACCCTGAAGATCCTCCCGCTCGCCGCGGGGTCGAGACCGTCGACCTCGGGGTGCCAGGCGAGCTGAAGAGAGTCGTTCGCCGGGTCGTGCCCGCAATCCGCGGTGAGGACCGACAGGTAGTCCGGGGGAGAGCCGACCGCGACGTCCGAGGAGGCGGGCGCGAGGAGGATCGAGAGCAGGGCGCCGACGATGGCGCTCATTCTCCCCCCACCCGGAGCACGATCTTCCCCCTCGTGTGCCCCGATTCGATCTTCTCGTGCGCCGACTGCACGGCGAGGAGCGGGAGGATCTCCGACAGGTCGACCTCGATCTTCCCCTCGTCGATCCATGCCCCGATCTTCGCGAGTCGCTCACCGTCCGGCTCGACGAGGATCGATGCCGTCCGCACCTTCGACCCTTCCGGCCGGTAACGATCGGGGTCATCCGCGATCGAGACGACGAACCCCTCCGGCTTCACCGCCCCGAACGACCGCGCGAGGGTCTCCCCGCCGACCGTGTCGAGGACGACGTCCGCGTCTTTCACGATCTCCTCGAACCGCCCCGCCGCGTAGTCGATCGCGAGGTCGGCGCCGAGATCCTTCAAGTAGACCTGGTTCCGCTCCGAAGCGGTGCCGATCACCTTCGCCCCGAGGGCCTTCGCGATCTGCACCGCGAAGGTCCCCACCCCTCCCGAGGCGCCGTGGATCAGGACCGTCTGCCCCTCCGCGAGCCCCGCGGTTTCGACGAGCGCCTGCCACGCGGTGAGCGCCGCGAGCGGCGTCGCCGCGGCCTTGGCGAAGTCGATCGTCGCCGGCTTCGGCGCCGCCTCGTCTTCCCGGACGATCGCGTACTCGGCGTAACCTCCCCCCCGGGAAAGCGCGAGGTAGGCGAAGACGTCGTCCCCCGGCTCGAAACGGGTCACTCCCTCGCCGACGGCGACGACCGTCCCGGCGACGTCGAATCCGGGGACGAACGGAAGGATCAGGCCGAGCCGCGTTCCGCCCCCCGCCCGGAGCTTCCCGTCGACTGGGTTCACGCCGGCCGCCTTCACGCGCACGAGCAGTTCCCCCGCACCGGGAGACGGAATCGCGACCTTCTCGACGACGAGCACCTCTCGCCCGCCGTACTCGTGGAAGCGGACCGCCTTCATCTCGGCGACGTCCGTGCCGGGGAAGGGGCTTGCGGCCGCGGCCGCGAGAACGATCCCGATCATGGCGCGCCTCCTAGCGTTTCGCGAACAGCCCGGCGAAACCCATGAAGGCGAGCGAGAGGATGCCGGCCACGAAGAACGACATCGACAGCCCGCGCACCGTCCTCGGGATCGACGCCAGGACGTTCTCCTCGCGGATCCCGGCCATGATCACGAGCGCCAGGGTGAGACCGATCCCCGCGCCGAGAGCGTACACGATTCCCTGGACGAACCCGTACCCTCGGTTCGTCTGGAACAGCGCGAGGGCGAGGATCGCGCAGTTCGTCGTGATGAGCGGGAGGTAGATCCCGAGGGCGCGGAAGAGCGCGGGACTCGTCTTCTTGATCAGCATCTCGACGAACTGGACCGTCGAGGCGATGACCACGATGAACGCCATGAGCCGGAGGAACGGGACGTGCGACAGGACGAAGGTGTTGAGGATCCAGGTGGCGATCGCGGTGATCGTCATCACGAAGACGTTCGCGGCCCCGAGCCGCAGCGCCGTGTCGATCCGGTTCGTGACCCCCATGAACGGGCACAGGCCGAGGAAGTAGGCAAGCGTGAAGTTGTTGATCACGCAGGCGGAGGCGAAGATGTAGAGGAGGTCGTTCACGTCGCGGACCTCTCCGCCTTCCTCTGCTGGAGGACGGCCACGACCGCGAGGAGCGCCCCCATGACGAGAAAGCCCCCGGGCGGAAGGATCATGATCACCCACGGCTCGAACCAGTCGCCGAGGATGCGGACACCCAGGAGCGTCCCGCTTCCGAGGATCTCGCGGACGCCCGAAATCAGGACCATCGCGATCGCGAGCCCCCCCGACATGCCGACCGCGTCCGCGAGCGAAAGGCCGACGGGGTTCTTCCCCGCGAACGCCTCCTGCCTGCCGAGAATGATGCAGTTCACGACGATGAGCGCGATGAAGGCCCCGAGCGCCTTGTGGGCATCCGGCAGGTAGGCCGCGAGGGCGAGATCCACCACCGTCACGTAGGTGGCGATCACCATGATGTAGACGGTGATCCGGATCTGCCGCGGGATCCACGTGCGGAGGAGCGAGACCAGGAACGACGAGCCGATGAGGACCGCCGCCGAGGCGGCGGCCATGACGAGCCCGTTCCGGAGCGAGTTCGTGACGGCGAGCGTCGGGCACAAACCGAGCGCCGCCACGAGAACGGGGTTCTCCTTCCAGAGGCCCTTGACCAGCTCCTTCCGGAGCCGGTTATCGGTCCGTGGCTCCATCGTCCGTCTCCGCCCTTGCCGCCCCGGCGGGCGCAAGGACCGGATCCCACCGCTTCCGGCTCTCGTTCAGGATCCGCACCACCGCCTCCGACGAAATCGTGGCTCCCGTGACGCAGTCGACCTCGTTCTCCTGGGTCTTCTGCCCGCGCTTCACCGGGACGATCTCCGGGTCGACCGCGAGCGTCTCGAAGTTCGCGAGGAACTTCGGGTCGAAGGCGATCTTGTCCCCGAGCCCCGGAGTCTCGCGACTGTCGAGGACCTCCATTCCGATCACGACCCTTCGAGACGGGTCGAAGCCGTAGAGGACCTTGATCGTGTCCATGAACCCCGGCCCCTCCCCCGGAATCGCGTACCCGATCCGGCGCCCCGAGGCGTCGGTGCCGAGGAAGGTCGTCGGCTCCGAGGGAAGCACTCCCTCCGGGCCCTCGTAGGGGACGAGGATGCCGTCGCGGATCACGAGCATCGTGACCGATTCCGTCCCCGGGAGCACGCGGAAGACTGCGGCCCGCATCGCCTCGTATTGGTTCCTGAGGATGCGCGGCTGGGTCTCGAGGAAGGCGAGGACGAGCATCGTTCCCGAGATCGCCCCGAAGACGACGAGTGTCGCCACGATGCGGAGCGGCGTCGGCTCCTTCTCGATCCGGATCTCATCCACCGAAGCGCCTCGGCTGCGTCAGACGGTTGATCAGGGGGGTCGCCGCGTTCATCAGGAGGATCGCGTACATGACGCCCTCCGGGAGCCCTCCGAAGATCCGGATGAGGACGACGAGGACCCCGACCCCCAGACCGAAGAGCCACATTCCCTTCGGGGTGATCGGAGTGGTCACCGGGTCGGTCACCATGAACACCGCGCCGAACAGGAGCCCTCCCGACAGGAGCATGAAGTTCGCGTCCGGGCACTTGGACGGAAGGAAGAAGTGGAGGACCTGCGAGAGTGCCGCGACCGTGAGGAGCGTCGCGGCCGGGAGTCTCCAGTCGAAGACCTTCCGCGCCGCGAGCCAGAGGCCGCACGCGATCAGCACCAAGGCCGAGGTCTCCCCGAGCGACCCCGCGATGTTTCCCGTGAAGAGGCGGTCCCACGGGGTGATCTCCCCGGAGAACTTCGCGAGGCCCAGGGGAGTCGCCGTCGTGACCGTGTCGATCGTTCCGCGCCCGAGAGGAACGGCGAGGAGGGAGGAGCCCGTCTGCAGGAGATCGCTCCCCGGCGCGGTCCAGGTCGTCAGGGTCGTGGGGAAGGCCGCCTGGAGGAAGGCCCTTCCGACGAGGGCGGGGTTGAAGAGGTTCTGGCCGAGCCCGCCCCAGATCGTCTTCCCGAGGAGGATCCCCATCGAACCCCCGAGGAGCGCCATCCACAGGGGAATCGCGGGAGGAAGGGTGAAACCGAGCAGAACGCCCGTGAGAAGCGCGGTCCCGTCGGCGAGCGAGCCGAGCCCCTCGC
This sequence comes from uncultured Acidobacteriota bacterium, assembly GCA_964383585.1. Taxonomy (GTDB): domain Bacteria; phylum Acidobacteriota; class Polarisedimenticolia; order Polarisedimenticolales; family DASRJG01; genus CAYLHQ01. The sequence continues at coordinate 27,732 of CAYLHQ010000016.1, read as the reverse complement.
GCGTGCCGCGGAAGAGCGCTTCCGCCCCGACCGCCCCCGCGGACGACGCGAGGATCACGAGCGGGGCGGCGAGGCCGAAGAACCAGGTCGCCGCCGCGGCGACGGGGATCAGAGCGACGAGCACCTCGGCCATGAGGCGCCGCGTCGAGAGCCCGCTCTTCACGAACGGCGCGGTGGCGAGGGTCAGATCCCCGACGCGACCGCTCAAGATTTCTTCCCCTGCGCGCGGACCGTCGCCTTTCCCACACGCATCCACTGCACGAGCGGGATGTTCGAGGGACACACGAAGGAGCACGAGGCACACTCGCAGCAGTCGAGGACGTGGTGCCCGACGAGGCCGTCCACGTCGTCGTGCTTCGCGAGGGCGGCGAGCCGCGAGGGGTTCAGGAACATCGGACAGGCCTCGAGGCAGCGGCCGCAGCGAATGCAGGGGTCCTCGTGGAACGTCTCCGCCGGCTCGCGGAGGGCGAGGAGCCCGGAGGCTCCCTTGAGGATCGGGGCGTCGAGGTCCTTCTGGGAGAGACCCATCATCGGCCCGCCGAGGATCACCTGGCGCGTCGCCGGGTGCAGGCCGCCGCAGTGCTCGAGGACTTTCGCGATCGGCGTCCCGACCGGCACCAGCAGGTTCGCGGGCCGCCGCACCCCGTCCCCACTCACGGTCACGACCCGCTCGATGAGCGGCTTCCCCCGCTCGAGGAGATCGGTCAGGGCGACCGCCGTGCCAACGTTGTGGACGACGACCTCGAGGTCGATCGGGAGCTTTCCGCTCGGGACCTCCCGGTGGAGGATCGCGTCGATCAGGAACTTCTCCGCCCCCTGCGGATACTTGACTTCGAGGGGGACGACGATGATCGAGCCGTCCCCTCCCGAAGCGGCGCGGATCGCTTCGACCGCGTCGGGCTTGTTGTCCTCGATCCCGACGTATCCCCGCTCGGCGCCGAGGATGCGGAGGATCGTCCGGAGGCCGCGCACCACGTCGTCGGGCCGTTCGACCATCACCCTGTGGTCGCAGGTCAGATAGGGCTCGCACTCGCAGCCGTTCAAGATCACGAAGCGCGCGTGCTTGCCTCGAGGCACCTGGAGCTTCACGTGGCTCGGGAAGGCAGCACCGCCGAGTCCGACGATCCCCGCCTCCTGGACCAGGCGCACGACCTCGGCCGGGGGAAGCGCATCCACTCCTGCCGGCGGGTCCGACTCGAACCGCTGGCTGTCGAAGGGATCGATCTCGAGGACGATCGCCGGCATGCGGCGGCCGTTCGGATGCGGCCGCAGTTCGATCGCCTTCACCGTCCCCGTCACCGGGGCATGGAGCGCGGTCGAGACGTAGCCATCGGGGGCGGCGACCATCTGCCCGCGCCGGACTCGCATCCCGGGGCCGACGAGGGGACGCGAGGGGGCGCCTGTGTGCTGCGAGAGCGGGAGGACGTAGTCGCGGACGAACGGCATCCGCTCGATCGCGAGCGCGCGGGTGATCTCCTTGTGGTCGTCCGGGTGGACGCCGTGCCGGAACGTCGCGGAGCGCGCGAGACCCCTCACGATCAATCCCCCTTCCGATAACCCGCGAGCGCGAGGAGGCGCTCACGAAGCCACGACGCGTCGAGCGACGGGGTCGGGACCGGGACCTCGACGATCTTGACCTCGGCCGCCGGCGCCTCGGCCGGCCGACTCGCGGCCCCGGCCCACTCGCGCAGGGTGCGCCAGCGGTCGGCGACCTCGCGGTCGACCGCCTCCGCGTTCCGGGGATCTTCCTCCCAGCGCGAGGGGGTCCACGGTTCCCCGTCCTCCCCGGTCGCCCACGGCGCGTCGGGGTCGGGGTTGCCGTCGAGACGGAGGCGCCCCGCGAACCCCCCGCCGGCCGACGACGGATCGTAGCGGACGAGCGGGGCGACGCGCGCCCGGACCGCCTCCCTCGCCCTGGAAACGGTCGCGTCCGAGGCGAACCCGTGCGCCTTCGGTGCGGGGGCGACAACGCGGACGAAGGCGGGGACGCGCGCACGCACGGCGGCCGCGACCGCTCCGGCGAGGTGGGCCCCCTCCGACACGGAAGTCGAGACGACGAACCCCACCCGCCGCGCGAGCGCAGGGAGGATCGGGTCGCCGCCCGGGTCGAGCGGGCGGCCGTCGTCGAGGAACGCGACCTTCACCGGGAGGCCGCAATCCAGGGCGCGGAGCATCCCGTCGAGCGAGGCGGGGTGGATCCCGCTCCTCGCGGCGAGGACGAGGACGGGAGCGCATGCGGCCGCCTCGTCGTCGTCGAGCGCCGGCCACGAGAGATCGTCGAGCGCCCGTTCGCGCGCGGGGAGGTCGGCGGGCTTCTCGAGAACGAGCCGGGCGCGGCGGACGATCTTCGCCTCCTCGACGGCGCGCGCCGCGAGGGTCTCCGCGAGGCCGACCGCGGCGGTCGGGGCGGTCGCCGCCGACTCGACCGTGGTCGGGACACCGAACGGGTTCGCGGGCCAGAGGCACGCCCAGCCGAGACCGGCGCGCACGACGACGAGTCCGAATCGGGCGCGCCCCGTCCCGTGCTCCCCCGCGACGAGGAGCCTTCGCAAGGTGGCGACCTCGAGCGCCGACGCGGCGAGGCGGCGGAGGTGCTCTCTGTCGACCGCGTGCCGCTCCCCCGTGCTCTCGAGGCGAGCGAGGATCTCGGCCGTGGAGGGAGTCCTGGCGGCGGCTCCACGGAGCGCCACCTCGAGCGCCCCGAGATCGGACGGCGTCACCGCGTCGGCCATCGCCTCCCGGATCTTCGAGCGGAGCGTCTCCTCGAGACGGGCGAGATCCTCGAGCCGCGCCGCGGTCGCCTTCTGGCGCTCCGCCTCGAGGACGGCGAGCACCTGGCGCGCCGCGAGGCGCGTTCCCGAGCCGGCCTCCCCCTCTCCGCCGCCGGCGACGGCAAAGGCGGCGTGGCGCGTCAGCAGCGCCGCCGCGAGAGGGCCGAGCTTCGGGTTTCCTTCGGCGAGGCGGACGATCGTCCCCGGGGTGTCGGAAATCTCCTCCCAGAGGCGCGCCGCGGCAGCGGCCTCGCGCTCGCGGTCGGCGTCGCGCGGCACGATCGTGATCGCCGATTCGGGGCACTCGGCGGCGCAGGTCCCGCAGCCTCGGCACGACCGTGGATCGAACGCGATGAGGAGCGCCCCGAGGTCCGGAGCGACGACGAGCGGGACCTCGTCGAGGCGGGAGACGACGCGCTCGAAGGCGTCGCCGAGCGCCTCCCGTTCCGCGGGATCGGCAAGGCCCTTCTCCGCGAAGGCCGCCCACGACCCGCGGAAGACCGCCGGGTCGAGACGGCGCGCTCCCGACCTCTCGACGATCGTGTCGGCGCGCTGCGCGACCGGCTTGAATGTGCGACCGAGCCTCCCGATCGCCGCGGCCCCGGATTCGGTCTCGGCCGCAGCGAGGCGCGACGCCGCATCGAGGAGATCGGCCGTCCTCGCGGCGACCGCGGGGATCGCGGCATCGGGACAGGCCGTCCAGCAGCGGCCGCACGCCGTGCAGCGCTCGGGATCGAGCACGGGAATCGTTTCGGGAACGGGGGTCGACGGGAGGAACGCCGCCGTGAAGGGAGGGATCGCCCCGAGCGCGAGGTAGGGATCGGGGGCGGGGGCCATCGGATCGCGCCGGAGAAGCGGTTCGGCGTTCTCTCCCCAGAAGCGGGCGACGTTGTCGTAGGTCGAGCCGAGCTTCCCGAAGCGGCGCACCGCGAGGGGCGGTGTCCCCTCGACGAACGGGACCGCGGGAGGGAGGGAGCCGGTCGCCGTCACGACGACCGCACCTGCCGACTCGGGAACGTCGCGGCGGATCCGCTGGAGGAGCGCCTCCCGACGCGGCGAGAGGGAGACCCGATCGGGGACCTCGACCGGCTTCGCCTCCTTCGCGCCCGGCATGGCGATCGAGGGCACTTCCCGCCCGCACGCGCCTGAATAGGCGGCCCGCGCGGCGTCGACGAGAGAAGCCCGGGCGGCGTCGAAGAACAGTCTCCTTGCCGCCTCCTCCGAGGCGCGGAGCTCGCGGGGAATCGCCGCCCCGACGAGTACGGGCCGGTCGGGGTCGAACCAGCGCGGGACGCGGCGCCGCGTCTCGTCGAAGAGGATCCGCTGCGCGGCGGTGGGGGGCTCGACGAGATCGGCCGGAGACCCGAGATACTCGCGGACGAGCCCCTCCGGGGGAAGGCGCCAGGCGGCCCTCGCCGCAGCGACCTCGGGCTCGATCACGACGATCCCCGGCGTCAGCGCCGACTCCGCGAGCCTCCGGACGACGAGCGCGAGGTCGAACGCCTGCGCCGCGTCCGGCGCGATCGCGAGAGGGACCTTGGCGACCCCGAGTGCTTCGAGGTCGTCCTCGTCCCCGACGATCGCGAAGACGACGATCGGGACCTTCTTGTCGGCGAGGCCGCGAACGCGCGTCGAGAGGCCGGCCGAATAGGGGACGAAGACCGACACCCTCCGCCCCGCGAGGGCCATTCCCCCCGCGAGGGCGACGGTGTCGGCGACGCTGCCTCCTCGCCGCGCGGAGACGCGGTCCCCGAAGGCGTTCCGAGTCCCCCGCGGAAGCTTCCCGATCCCGGGGCCGGTGCAGATCGCCTCCGACCCGAGCGCTTCGGCGCGGATCAGCGCCTCGAGCGCGGTTCCCTCGAATGTCTCCCCGTCGACCCCTCGCCAGGGAGGAATCCGTTCCCGGCCCCCGCCGGTCAGGCGAAGGAAGAACGAGCGCAGGGTCGAAGGGTCAGACACGGGCCTCTCCTCGCCGTACCGGCGCCGGTGCCGACTCGAACTGGTTGCCCTCGACCCAGCGGATCGCCCCGGTCGGACAACGCCACGTGCACGATTCCGGAGCCGCCTCCGGCACGAGGAGCCGCGGCAACCCGTCGCGCATCTCGATCACGCCGGGGGGAGCATCCTGCGCGCATCGACCGCACGCGTCGCAGGCGACGAGGCACAGGCTCCGCGCGAGCTCTCCGGAGAGCGGAGTGCGGCACTGCACGATCACCCGGTGGGAGACCGGCTCGAGCGTGAACAGATCGAGCGGGCAGACCTCGACGCAGTCCCCGCACGCCGTGCACTGGGCGACGTCCACGACGGGGAGCGCTTCGTCGTTCATCCGGATCGCGCCGAAGGTGCAGACCCGCTCGCAGTCGGCGAGCCCGAGGCACCCCCAAGGGCAAGCCCGCCCCCCGCCGTTGATCAGGACGGCGGCCCGGCAGGAGTCGGTCCCGCGGTACTCCGCGATCCGCCGGACCGACGACCTCCCCCCCGCGCAGTGCAGGCGCGCAACCCGCTTTTCTTGGAAGCCGGCGTCGACCCCGAGGAAGACGGCGATCGCGCTCACCCCGTCCGGCGACGAGACGGTGCACTTGCCCGGCACCGCCTTGCCCTCGACGAGGCTCTCCGCGAAGGCGCGGCACCCCGGCTGGCCGCACGCCCCGCAGTTCGAGCCGGGAAGCATCCCCTCCACGCGATCGATGCGTGGGTCCTCCTCGACCTTCAGGTACCGGTTGGCGATCGCGAGCACGACGCCGAAGAAGGCCGAGAGGCCCACCATCGTCAGAACGGCGCTCGCGACCTGACCCACCGGATCACCGGAACTTGAGGGCGCGCGCCCTGAGATCATCGGTCACCGAAGAGTCGCCCGCGGGAGGAGCGCCGACGTGGATGCAGCGCGCGGGGCACTTCTCCGCCGCCTTGACCAGCTCCTCGAAGGTCCCCGCCGACCGGTCGGCGATCGTGGCTTGCTTGTTCGCGTTGTAGCGGAACATCCGCCCGTTGAGGTTCGTGCACTCGTTGCAGGTCGTACAGAGCCCCGAGTCGATCCAGGGTTCGTCGACGAACGCTTCTTCCTCCTCGACCGCCGGCGCCGGTGCGGGCGGGACCTCCGCGGCGGTGGGGGCGGGAACCGGAAGGGGTGCGGGGGAAGGAGGCGCCGCTCCCGGGGGCGGGCCCGCGACCGCCTGTCCGAGGAGTGCGGCCACGATCCGGTCGACGGCCTCCGTCGCCGCCTCGAGGCGCGCTCGTCCGATCGCTTCGGCATGGGCGGCCTCGAGCGCGGCTCGCTCCGCCGCGGCTCTCTCCTCCGCCTCCGCGCGCGCCCGCTCCGCGGCGCGCCGCGCGTGCTCGTTGTGGTGACCCGCGAGTTCCTGGAGGATCCGCCACGCGCGCATCCGGTCGAGGGCGGCGAACGCGGCGGCACGGGTGACGACGCGCCTTTCGTTTCCGACTTCGAGAACCGGAATGCGGCGACGACGCTCGTCCTCAGGGGCGCACAGCCACTGCGCGACCGGAACGTGGCGTTCGTCGTTCTCCTTCGCGGGCGGCCCGAGCACGTGACGCTGGAGCCCGGACTCGCACGCGGCGAAGTGGACGAAGGTCCAGGGTGCCGTGCCGACGTCCGGCCACGCGGCCTCGGGCTGCGGGTTCCCGCGGAGGTCGAATCGCTCGGCCCAGGTCTCTCCGGCGGTGGGATCGTAGCGGAGCAGCGGCGTCGCGCGCCCGAAGAGCGCGGCCGCGAGGGCGGGAAGGTCCCCCGCCCCCATCCCCTTGCGCGGAACGGTCACGAGCGCGAGCGCCGGACCGAGAGAGCGCGCGCAGGTCGTGAGACCGGAGAGGAGATGATCGGGCCGGATCACGCTCGACTCCAGGACGAACGCCTCCCGGTGCGCGACGGCGAGATACCCGAGACCGGGATGAAACCCCGCGATCGCGTCCCACGACTCGTCGCGGTGGAGATCGTCGAGGGTCTCGACGACGATGGCCGTGACGGGGCGGCCCGATCGGAGGAGTCGCGAGAGGTGCCCCAGGTGCTCGCCGCGGACGCGCACCCCCGTCTCGAGCGCGAGCACGCAGGGGAGGAGGGCCATCTCCGCGGGTTCGAATCCCTGCCAGTCGAGCGCCTCGAGGGCGGCGAACCGGGAGGGGTCGTCCCCTCCGGAGTCGAGTTCCATCCGGGCCGCGCGCGTCGCGCGGACGAAGGGGACCCGCTCTGCGGCCATTTCGTCGAACAGCGACGCGGCCGAAGCGAGAGGAGAGTGGTAGGCGCGGACCCTGTCCGCGGCGTCCGGCTCGACGTGCGATCCCGTCGGGAGCGCCGCGACGACCTCCGGCTCGCCCGGGATCGTCGCGAGCGCGCGGTCGAGCTCCTCCACCGTGCGCTCGATCCGGATCCGGCGCTCGGGGTCGAGGCGTTTCGTCCCCTTGGCCCGCGGGAGCGTCCGCGCGAGCGCTGCGGCGTCGAGCCGGATCCCCGGGGCACCGAGACCGGCCTCGAGACGCTCGGGACGGGCGGCTTCGGGCGCGAGCGCGTCGTCGGCGCGAAGCCGCGCGCGGAGCGCTTCGAGGAGACCTCGGATCTCCGCGAGGAGCCTCGCCCGTGCGGGCCTTCGTTCCCTGCGGAGCAGGCGCGCAAGGACGCGGAAGGGGCCCTGCCCGTCCAGGAGCACCGCGTCGGCCGCGGGGAGCCGCGCGAGCACGCGCTTCGCTTCGGCGATCGCCTCGGCAAGTGCCGCGTCGCTCGCGTCGAGCGCGGCCGGGAGACCTTCCGCCGCCCTCGCGAGAAGAGCGGACAGGCGCGCCGCCCCCCCGAGCGATTCGAGCGCCCCCTCCGCGAGCCGGCCGAGCGCCTGCGCGACCGGTGAAGCGAGCGTCGACGCGTCGGGCCCTGAGGCGTTCTCCGCGAGAAGGGCGGAAAGAGCGCCCGGCGTTCGCACCCCGTCGTCCGGAACGACGACGATCCGCGCCCCCGGCGCGCGCTCGGCACGGACGAGTTCGGCCCAACCCGGCGGGAACGGTGCGGACTCCCGCGTCGCTCCGCCCGCCGTTTCCCGGGATCGTTCGGCTTCCAGCATCGGGTCCGCTCCGCGGTTCACACCAGGAACCGGTCGAGGGCCGCCTGCGCGCCCTTCGCTCGCTCGGAATCGCGCATCTCGACTCCGCGCACGCTTTCCACGTCGTACCGGGGCGCGTCGGGGTTCCGGTAGAAGAGCCCGATCGGGATCACGTCCTCTCGGGCGGCGTGCGCGCGGGCACCGTCGAGGTCGGACGGATCGTGCTCCACCCGGTTCTTGAACAGGCGCCGGAGCGAGTCGTCGACCGGCACCCCCCGCTCGTGGGTCATGAGGAGGACCTTGGTCGGGTCCTCCTGGATCCGGGTGAACTCGCGCTCCATGTAGTGCGGGCAACGCTGCAGGATCCGCACGAAGGCAAGACCGGGATGGCGGTGGGCCTCCCGGATCGTCGCGTAGACGTGCGGCGGGTTCCAGTCGACGGTCTGCGCCACGAAGGAGCAGTTCGTGACTCCGAGGGTGACCGTCAGCGGGTTGAGCGGGGGGAGGGCGGTTCCGAACGGGTGGGTGTTCGACTTCGTCCCCTGCAGCGACGTGGGCGACGACTGCATCTTCGTCAGGCCGTAGATGTGGTTGTCGAGGAGGAGGACGGTCATCCGCATGTTGTAGCGGACGGCGTGGATCCAGTGAGCCGTCCCGATCGCGCAGCAGTCGCCGTCGCCGGTGACGACGAAGATCTCGAGATCGGGACGTCTCGCACGGATCCCGGAGGCGACGGGAAGGGGACGCCCGTGGAGACCGTGGAAGCCGTACGTCTTCATGTAGTGGGGGAAGCGGCTCGAGCAGCCGATCCCGGAGACGACGACGAGTTTCTCGGGCGGGATCTGCTCGTCCCTCGCGAGTCGTTGGACCGCGCCGAGGACGGAGTGGTCCCCGCACCCCGGGCACCACCGCGGCGTGCGGCCGACGTAGTCCTCGAGGACCATGCAGCGCGGCTTCGGTTCGAGATCCCAGTCCTGCTTCAGGCCGAACATTTCGCCACCTCCCCGTTCAGGATCGCGAGACGGCTCCGGATCGCGCGTTCGATCGAGCCGGGCGAGAGCGGCGTGCCGGGAACCCGAGACCAGCAGTCGACGTTCACCAGGGTCTCCGAACGCAACAGGCGCGCGAGTTGCGCCATGCGGCGATGCTCCTCCGGAACGGCCGGATCGCCGAGATCGTCGCTGTAGTTGATCTCGACCGTCATCACCTTCCGGAACCGGCCGAAGATCTCCTCGAGACCGGGCTCGAGAGGAGAGAGGAACCGGAGGTGAATCGAGGAGACGCGCTGGCCCTCCTTCTGGAGCCGCGCCACCGCCTCCTCGATCGCGCCGCGGGTCGATCCCCAGCCGACGACGAGCAGGTCCCCGGCAGGGTCTCCGAAGATCTCGGGCGGTTGGAGCGTTTTCCGGAGCGCGACGAGCTTCCGGCTGCGCATCTGCATCCCGTGCTGGTTGATCGCCGACTCGTACGCCACGTGGCTCCGCTCGTCGTGCGCGAGGCCGGTCAGGACGTACTCCCCGCCGCGCTGCCCGGGGATGGGACGGGGGGAGAGACCGGTCGCCGGGTCCCAGTCGTACGGACGGATGTCCCGGTCCCAGTCTCCCTGAGGGTACGGCGGCGCGAGCCACTCCTCGCGGACCTCCGGGCGACGGAAGAGCGTTTGCCCGGTGGCGAGATTCGCGTCGGTGAGCACGAGCACCGGGCCGCGGAAGGTCTCGGCGAGTTGCCGCGCGGTGATGACGAAGTGGAAGCACTCTTCGATCGTCGAGGGCGCGATCACGATCTTCGGCGCATCCCCGGGCGCACCGAAGATCGACGCGAGCAGGTCGCCCTGCTCGACGCGGGTCGGTAGGCCCGTCGAGGGGCTTCCCCGCTGCACCACGACGATGACGAGTGGAAGCTCGGCCATCACGGCGAGACCGATGAACTCGGTCTTTAGGGCGAGGCCGGGCCCGGAGGTCACGGTCACCGCCGTCTTCCCCGCGTAGCTCGCCCCCAGGGCGAAGCCGATCGCGGCGATCTCGTCCTCGGCCTGGTGCAGGAACCCGCCCGTCTCGTGGAGGTGGGCGGCGAGGTAGTGGGAGACGCTCGTGGCCGGGGTGATCGGGTACATCGCGCAGACCTCGATTCCTGCCGCCATGATCCCGAGGGCGACCGCCTGGTTCCCGTTCATCACCACCTGCGGCTCGGCCGGCGGGCGGGCCGGGACGTGGAACCGCTCCTCGACATGCTCGTCCGCCCAACGGGCCCCCGAGAGGACCAGGTCCCGGTTGGCCCGGACGACCTTCTCCCCCTTCTTCCCGAGGCGCTTCTTGACCTCGTCGAACACGATCTCGAGGTCGCGGCCGTAGATCGAGCAGAGCATCCCGACGCACCACATGTTCTTGCCGCGGCGCGGGTCCTCGACGATCTTCCGGCACTCCGTGTCCATCGGGACCTCGTAGACGACGTAGCCTCGCTTGCGGAAGTCGTCCAGGGCCTCGGCGTAGGCCTCGCGGATTCCGGGGTCGTCCGATTCCCCCCAGGCGCTCTCGAGGAAGAGGATCGTCCCCTCGCGGAGCGCGCCGTCGTCGATCCTCGCGTAGAGGACCTGCTCGTTGAACGCGACCACGACGTCGGCGGTCTCCCCCATGTTCGTCACCGGCTCGGTCGCGAAGCGGATGCGGTTTCCGCTCGCTCCCTGCCGCGAGCGGAACGGGGGCTCGATCTCCGCAGGGATGATCTCGACGGTCCAGACGCCGTTCCCCATCTTGGCGCAGACGGTGCCGAAGAGCTGGCCGGCGGTCTGCGCCCCCTCGCCGGAATCGGACACGAACTCGACGATGTGCTCGGGGACGGTTTTCGGGGCGTTGGGCATGTTCGACTCCTCGATCCGGTCCGTCTAATCGCCCTGGCCGGTCTCTTCGACCGCGGCCGCGATCAGGATCTCGTTCTCCTCGGCTTCGTGGCGGCGCAGACGCGCGGTCAGCAGGTGCAAGTGGCCGGAGAGCTCCCGCAGATGGTGGCGCTCCGGGTCCGAGAGCGCCGCGGCCCGCGCGGCGACCTCGTCGAGCTCCCGCAGGATCTCGGGATGCTCGCTCTCGAGACGCTCGAGGGCGGGGGCGAAGCGGGGTCGGCGGAGCGGCATTTCGCGGTAGAGCCACCCCTCGGTCTCCTCGCGAAAGTGTTCCACGAGCGACCCGCGCAGGCTGCCGAGGCACGCCCGGACTTCGCCGAGCCACTCCTCCGCGGGCTCGGGCCGCCGGTCGAGACAGGCTTCGAGGGCCGCGACCAACTTCATGCACTCGCGATGCTCGTCGAGGACCTCTTCCACACGATCCATCTTCAGCCTCCTTCGGTTGGCGCGGCCGGGCGGACGGGGGGAAAGCCGCTCGAGCGCGAGTGTTCTCGACCTTCGACGAGGAAGAGGGCCTCGACCCCCGGCAGGCTCTCGACGAGCGCGATCCCCGCTTCGGGTCCGAGGACCATGAGGCCGGTCGCGAGGGCGTCGGCCGTCGTGGCGTCGGGCGCGAGCACCGTCACCGCGCTTGCTCCGACCGAGGGACGCCCGGTTCGAGGGTCGAGGATGTGGTGGTACCGGACGCCGTCGCTCTCGAAGAACGCCTCGTAGTCCCCCGAGGTGACGATCGCCCCGGAGACCCCGGACACCGAGCCCCAGAGCGCTCCCGGCCGTCGTGGGTGGGCGATCCCCACCGTCCACGGTCGCGTTCCGGGCGAAGCCGAGAGCCGGATGTCGCCGCCGCCGTCCACGATGTAGTCTCGGATGCCGCGGGACTCGAGGACCGCTGCGGCCCGATCGACCCCGTACCCCTTTCCGATTCCGGAGATGCCGATCTTCATGGACGGATCGGGGAGCCTTGCGGTGCCGCTCTCCGCGTCGACGAGAACCCTGCGCCATCCGACGTGGGTCCGGCACGCGGACAGTTCCTCGTCCGTGGCGGCCCGGTACGGCTCGCGAAACGACCACGCATCGCCGCACGCGGCGAAGGTGACGTCGAACGCTCCTCCGGTCCAATCGGAGATCTCGGAGGCTCTCGTCAGGACGGTGCGGAGATCGTCCCCGATCGCGACGGGCGCCCTCCCCGCGGCGCGATTGAGCGCGGTGGTCTCGCTCGTCTCCTTCCACTCGCTCAGAAGCGCTTCCACGCGGTCGATCTCGTCGAAGGCGGCGTCGATCGCGCCGCGCCCGGCTTCGGGGGAGGACACCCGCACCTGGACTTCGAACGTGGTCCCCATCTTCGCACGCCGGTCTTTGAGCACCACGTCGGTGGAGGGGGTCGCACACCCCACCACACCGAGGAACACCCCCAGACCGGCGAGAACGGTCCCGTGCCCCAAGCGCTCCTCTCCTCCCGGAATGGCCGCGATGGAAACGGTAAAACAGCACGACCCGTGCCACGCAACGGACCGGGGCGCGGGGCAAAAAGCGCGCGTTCCGCCGCAAAACCCCCCGCGTCTCGGACCCGGCGGCGAACATTTTGCGGCTGTACTCGCACGGAGAAGATCGAAGAGCGTAGACTCGCGCATGCTCCGGATCGCGCCCGCCCTCGCCCTCCTCCCCGCCGTCGCCTGCTCCGGCACCTCCGAGTACGCCGGTCCGTCGGTCCGTTTCGACGGCGATGCCGATCACGTTCGTGTCGGGGTCATTCCGGCGGACCACCCGCTCGCACTCGCCGGATCGACGTTCACGATCTCCGCCTGGTTTCTCCAGGAGCCGGGCGGCGACCCGTACCCCCGGATCACCGACAAGAGCGACGGGCGGCTCGGTCACAACGGTTGGGCGCTCGCCGCCGACGGTGCCGCGGGTCGAATCCACCTCTACGCGCACGACGGCGTGCGCGGAGGAGACTTCGTGACGCGGCGCGGAGCGTACGCGACCGGCCGCTGGCATCACGTCGCGGCGATCGCGCGCGGCCGCCGTCACGAACTCTGGATCGACGGGATACGGGACCGCGAAGCGTTTTTCGAGGAGGGGGCGCACGCCCTCCCCGCCCGCGCGGCGGGCGAGCTCCGCCTGGGCACCTGGAACCACGCGGACGGGCGGGAGTTCCGGGGAAGCCTCGGGGAAGTCGCCGTCTTCCGCCGGGATCTCGCGCCCGCGGAGATCGAGGAGATCGCGAGGGCCGCCGGCCTTCTCGACCTTCGGGAGGATCGCGGCGCCTACCGTGGCTCGACCGATCTCGTCGGGTACTGGCGCATGGGGGTCGAGGATGGCGGAAGGATCCCCGATCTCTCCTCGAGCGGCGCGCACGCGCGATTCGTGCAAACGGGAGAGGAGAATCGATGAGCGCCGCACCCCGGGACCGTCTCGCCTGGATCGGGATTCCGGTCGCCCTCCTCCTTTTCCACGCCGCGACGCTTTCGGGCTACGGGATCTTCCGCGACGAGTTGTATTCCCTCGCGTGCGCGAGCCGGCTCGACTGGGGGTACGTCGACCACCCTCCCCTCTCGATCCTCCTCCTCGCCGTCTCGGCGTGACGCGAATCGTGGGGACGGGAGGATCGGGGGACGCCACCGAAGTTGCGGTGGGTGTGAGAGTTCCATCGCAACGCTCGTGCCGCGAGGTTGCGAGCCCTGGGCTTCCGATCGGCGCGGAAAGGGAATCTTCAGATCCCACCGCAACCTCGGCGGCCTCCTTCCATCCTCCCGTCCCCACGATTCGCGTCACGCGGCGGGCTCCAAAACAAGACCAGCGTCCTGTTCCTCGAGTTCGGTGTCGCGGCCGGCCTCCTCGCGGCGTGGCGGATCGACGTCTCGAGGACGCCTTCCTTCTGGCTCGGCGGCGCGCTCGCCTTCGCGATCTTCCTCCCGCACCTCGTGTGGCAAGAGGTCCACGACTGGCCGACGCTCGCGTTCATGGAGAACGCGCGGCGCTTCAAGATGACCGGCGCCGACCCGCTCGGGCTTGTCGCCGAGCAGTTCCTCAACGGGAATCCCGGCGGGATCCTCGTGTGGCTCGGCGCCGTGGTCTTCCTCCTCGTCCGGCCCGAGGCGAGGGACTGGCGTCCTCTCGGCGGGGCGTTTCTCGCGGTCGTCCTCGTCTTGATGGCGACCGGCGCGAAGCCGTACTCCCTCCCCCCGGCCTTCCCGTTCCTCTACGCGACCGGAAGCGTCGCGTGAAAACGGTGGGCCTCGAGGCAGTGGACGCGCGGCGCGATCGTCGCGGTCGTGCTCGCGGGCGCGCTCCCCGCCCTCCCGGTCGCGAAAGCCCTTCTCCCGGCCGACGCGCTGATCGCCGACCTCCGGGCGACGGGGATGATGCCCGACTCCGGCGAGAGGCACGGGCTGGGCGCGTTGCCGCAGCACTTCGCCGACCAGCCCGGGTGGGAGGACCTCGCGCGGGCGGTCGCACGCGTCCGCGACTCCCTCCCCGAGGCCGACCGGGAACGGGTCTGCGTCTTCGGGCAGAACTACGGGGAGGCGGGCGCGATCGAGTATTTCGGTGCCGCCGTCGGTCTGTCGCGGGCGATTTCCGGGCACAACTCTTACTGGCTCTGGGGCCCGAGAGAGTGCGGGCGGGAGGTGTGGATCGTCATCGGCGACGATCGGCAGACGCTCGAGACGATTTTCGCGGCGGTCGAACTCGCCGCGACCTTCTCGTGCGAGCGTTGCATGCCCTATCAGAACGACAACCCGATCTGGGTCTGCCGCGGGATGCGCCTCGAGCCGAGCGCGCTCTGGAGGGACGTCCGGAAGTTCATTTGGGCTTGTACCTCGGGTGGGCGCGGAGGCTCTTGTGGATCGCACGCCACTTGCTCCGCTCCGCCGCCTGCGCCTTCGGATCCTCCTTCCGATCCAGGTAGGCCATCTCTCGAATCAGGCGCCGAAATCCCTCGACGCGCGCGGGGTCGAGGGTGCCCTCTTCGACGGCGGCGCGCACGGCGCAGTCGGGCTCCGCCTCGTGCGTGCAATCGGAGAACCGGCAGCGGAGGGCGAGCGATTCGATCTCGGGGAAGGTCTCCGCGGTCCCTTCGTCGGCGTCCCACAGCGCGAGCTCGCGCATCCCCGGAGTGTCGACGACAAGAGCACCGTTCGGGAGGCGAACGATCTCCCGGTGGGTCGTCGTGTGGCGGCCGCGGCCGTCCCACGTGCGCACCTCCGCCGTCCGGAGGATCTCGGCTCCCGCGAGGCGGTTGATGAGAGTCGATTTCCCCACCCCCGACGAGCCCAGAAGCGCGACGGTCCGGGCCGGCACGAGTGCCGCGCCGAGGGTCTCGAGACCGAGCCCCGTCTTGGCGCTCACCGCGTGGACCTCGATCCCTGGAGCCGCCGCCTCCGCCGCCCGCACGGCGCCCGGTACGTCGTCGCTCAAGTCGGCCTTCGTCAGGACGATCGACGCTGTCGCACCGCTTTCGCGGGAAAGGGCGACATAGCGCTCGAGGCGCCTCGGGTTGAGGTCACCCCGGAGAGCGGTGACGATCCAGATCGCGTCGACGTTCGCCGCGACGACCTGCTCTTGGGCTTCCTCCCCGGCCGCCTTGCGGGAAAACCGGGTGCGCCTCGGGAGCACCGCCCGGATCCTCGAGCGATCGTCGTGAATCGCCGCGTCCACCATGACCCAGTCGCCCACGACGGGAAGCTCGGCGGACGATCCGGCGTGATGGCCGAGCGATCTGGCGACCGACGCCCAGATCTCTCGCTCCTCCAGGCGGACCCTTTTCAGCCCGCGATGCTGGGCGATCACGCGGCCGGGCACGAGGCCCCGGTATTCGGGTTCCTGCGCGTATGCGGCGAAAAAGGGGCTGAACCCCCAGTCCAGAAGAGACACGGGGGTAGTAAAGGGGACTGGCACCTTTTCGACAAGCGAAAAGGTGCCAGTCCCCTTTCTCGTATCGGCCGCGAGATCTCCTCCGGCGCGTCCGCCAGATCCTCGACGACCGAGACGCCGAGGCGTTCCGCGCGCGCCAGGGCGGTGGGGAACCCCTCCTTCGTGCGGACGGGGTTTTCGACCGCCACGCGAATCGGGGAAAGCGAGTTCTTGACGTCGTGGGCGATCCGCCAGGGCTCGAACCGGCCCGGAGACCCGCTGCGCGAAGACCGCGGCGACGAGAAGGGCCGCGACGGGGGCGATCCCCGCAACGTGACGCAAATCGTGGGGACGGGAGGATCGATGGTCGCCGCCGAAGTTGCGGTGGGATCTGGGGATTCCCTTTCCGCACCGATCGGAAAGCCCAAGGCTCGCGACGTTGCGGCACGGGCTTCGCGATGGAACTCTCAGACCCACGGCAACTTCGGCCCCGTGCGCGGCTCGAGTCCTCCCCACCGTTCGCGCCACCTTGTGGGGACCACGGCTGCCGCCACCAGGGCCGCGGCGAGGGTCGAGCGGAGAGTCATCGTCGGTGACGCTGGGGCGCGCGGCGGCGGAGCGTCAAGTGGCCCGCGCTGTGCTAACCTCCCTATCCTCGCTTCGGAGCAACCCCATGCAGGATTTGCGAGACCGTATCAAGCGCCTCATCGTCGATGCGCTCCATCTCGAGGGGATGAACCCCGAATCGATCGGGAGCGATGCCCCGCTCTTCGGCGAAGGCCTGGGACTCGACTCCGTCGACGCGCTCGAACTCGTCGTCGCGATCGAGAAGGAGTTCCAGATCAAGATCCAGAGCCATGAAGTGGGAAAGGAGGCGTTCGCCTCGGTCGAGACCCTCGCCTCCTTCGTCCAGTCGCGGCTCGCCGCCGCGGGCACGGCCTGACCGCCCCTCCCCGTGGACGACCCCGTTCGGACCGACGTTCTGATCCTCGGTGGTTGGCCCGCGGGGAGCACGGCGGCCACTCTCCTCGTCCGGGCGGCCGACGACGTCACCGCAGCGCTCCGCCGGAAAGGGAGGGTCGATGCGGCGGACGTCGTCGGCACGGCGCGCCTCGTCCGAAACATGCATCGCCTGTTTTTCTCCCTGATCCGCTCCTACGACGACCCCCACTTCCTCGCCCTCTTCTTCCGGCCCCGGCCCGCGCTGCGAATCCCCGAAGCGGTCATTTCGGTCTTGGCGGGGGACGTCCTCCGCAGGGACCGCCGGCGCCTGATCGCCCGGTTCCGACTGCTCCAGGGGCTCGCGGCGCTCCAGAGACTCGGTGCCGCTCTCGGCAGGCCCCTCGTTCCCCCGCTCGCCCACACCCCTGCCGGAACTCCGTGAGCGCGACACCGTGAGCCCCGTGATCCCCGCCGGCGGGAATCGCGATCTTCGCGGGGAACTCCTGCCGCCCGAGATTCGCCCGCTCTTCGACGATCGCTTCGTGCGCTCGTGCGATCTCATCGAGGAGTACGTCCACCGGTTGGCGATCGAAATCGCGCGCTCCGCGGGACTCGAGGACCCGCTCCGCGAGGGGGGAACCTCCGAGGCGATCGCGCGCGCGGCGGGATTCGATCCCGTGGCCGGTCCGGCGCTCTGCGACTGGGTCTTGCGGGCCCTCGCGGAGCGAGGCGTTCTGGAGCGCGGGTCGTCGGGCGTCTTTCGTCTTCGCAGCCCTCTCCCCGCGAAGGACCCCGACGAGATCTTCGCGGAGCAGGAAGCCCACGACCCGTCGGCGCTCCCGTCGTACCGGCTCGCCCGGATCGCCGCAGAGGCCTATCCGTCCGTGATGCGGGGGGAGATCGCCGGGGAGGCGGCCCTCTTCACGGCGGACCGGATCGCCTCCTGGGGCGAGTACTTTTCGAACGCGAACCCGCTCTACGCGATCGCGAACGCGATCGGCGCCGAGGCGCTCGCGGCCCGCTTTCCTCACCGGCGCGGGACCGTCCTCGAAGTCGGGGGAGGGTTCGGAAGCGGGGCCGACGCCCTCCTCGATCGCCTCGCAGCCGACGGCGCGACCGAACGCGTCGACGCCTACCGGTTCACGGAGATCTCCCCCCTCTTCCTCCGGCGCGCTCGGCGCGCGCTCGCGGCGAGGCCCGACGCTCCCGGCCGAATCACGTTCGCGGCGCTCGATATCGACCGGCCGTTCGCGGAGGCCGGGATCGAGCCCGGAACGGTCTCGGTGGTGTACGGCGTCAACACCCTCCACGTCGCGCGCGACCTCCCCTTCACGCTTCGAGAGATCCGCCGCGCCCTCGCGCCGGGGGGTCTCGTGCTCGCCGCGGAGTGCATGCGCCCCTTCGCGGGGCGAACCGTGTACGTCGAGCTGATTTTCGTCCTGCTCGAGGCCTTTCGACGTCCCGGCGGGGGCTTCTTGACGCCGGAGGAGTGGAGATCCGCCTTCGACGCGGCGGGGTTCGCGGACCCGTTCGTCTGGCCCGACCTCGCGGCGATCCGCCCGCACTATCCGTCGTTCGTCGTCGCCGCGGCCGGCGCGACGTGCCGATGACCGGACCCGCGCGCCGGATTCGCCTCCCCCGCGAGGGGTCGTGGTTCGAGGGCCACTTCCCGAACAACCCGATCCTCCCGGGCGTCGCCCACCTGGCCCTCCTCGACCGGCCGATCGGGTCCGTCCTCTCCCTGCGGCTTCGCGCACCCCTCCTCCCCGCCGACGAGATCGAGATCGAGGAGAGCGGCCCCGACGTTCGTGGGTTCCGTTCGATGTCGATCCGCAAGGCGGGGGCGGAGGCGAGCCGGGCGGTGTGGGAGGATGCCGCGGACGCGGGAGCGGTCGTTCCCGCGGACGAGGGAGAACCCCGCATCGAGGGACGAGACCCGACGTCCTGGCTTCCGCACCGCTCCCCGATCCTCTGCGTCGAGAGCTTGATCGTCGGGGAAGGAGGGGATGCCGCCTGTGCCCTTCGCCTCCCGCGCGACGGCGCCTTCGTGCGGGAAGCTCGGGTCCCCGCGTTCTTCGCGCTCGAGTGCGCGGCGCAGGCGACGGCGGCACTCGAGGGAGCGAGGCACCCCGAACCCACCCGTTCCGCACGTCCCCGCCCCGGTTACCTCGTGGGGGCACGCGGCGCCCGGTTCCTCGCCCCGTGGCTTCCCGCGGGAGCCCGCGGGAGCGTTCGCGTGACGCTCGAGGGAAACGCGCCTCCCCTCGCCGTCTACCGTTTCGAGTTGGAACTCGGCGGTACGGAAGCCGCGTCGGGGACGATCCAGGTGTGGATCACGTCCACAGACGCCTGAAGAGGAACCACTGGTGGGGGGCCGAGCGAATCGCCCACTCGATCTGCGCCCCGATCTCGCGCGTCGCCCGCTCGACATCGGCCCGGCGGTCCCGCGTCCGTGTCGGCCGGATGGCGTCCCGGAAGACGAGGCGGTACCTGCGCCTTCCCGTCCGGACGACGAAGACCGGGAGGATCGCGACCCCGGCCGCCCGCGCGAGTGCGGCGGGGCCCGGCGGGAGAGGGACTGGCCGCCCGAAGAGGCTCGCCTCGACGACCGCTCCGCCGGCGCGCGGACGGTCGGCCTGAATCGCCACGACCTCGCCCCGCCGCAGTGCCTCGAGGAGCACGAGGCCCTGGAGCGGATCGTCGGACTCGAAGTGCCAACGGTAGTGGGCCGCGCCGAAGCGGGCGATCGTCTCCTCGAGGAACCGTTGGGCCTCGGGGCTCATCTCGGGCTCGCGGACGAGGTGGACCGGCCGCGCTTCCTCCTCGGCGGGGAGCATCGAGCCGACCTCGTAGTTCCCCAGATGCGCGGTCGCGAGGACGAACCCCTCCCCCGTCCGCGCGACCGCTTCCCAAAGGCCCATCCCCTCGACGTCGATGCGGAACTCCCGGTCGGTCCCGAGACGTTCGTAGCGCTCGCTGAGGTTCCACGCGAACGACCACATCGTCCGCCAGATCCGGCGCTGCCGTTCGAGGAATCCGCAGGGCCCCAGGACGACCTCGAGGTTCGAGGCGATCGCGCGCCGGATCCGGAAGAGGAACACGAAGAAGAACGAGACGAAGAGGGCGATGAAGATTCCGACCCCCCACGACGGGAGAAACGCCACGCCCCAACGGTGGAAGCGGTACCAGAAGATCCCGGTGACGTGGAATCTCCCGAGGAAACGGCGTGCGAGGCCGTACTCCGGAGCATGAGGAGGAATCGTCTCCGCGGGTCCGCTCAAGAGCGCCGAGTGTAGCAGCGGCCGGAGGGCTGCTAGACTCCCCGCCGTGACCCTGAAACCCCACGAACCGCTCCGCGCGTACTACCCCGACGAGGACGCCCGCCGTTCGTGGGTGCGCTCGATCTTCGACGGGACTGCCGAGGACTACGACCGGGTCGAGGGGATGATGGCGTTCGGCTCCGGTCCTTGGTACCGGCGCCGCGCCCTCGAGCGGTCGGGGCTGCGCGCCGGCATGGACGTGCTCGACGTCGCGGTGGGGACGGGCCTCGTCGCCCGGGAGGCGGCGACGCTCGCGGGGTCGCCGTCGAAGGTCGTCGGGATCGACCTGAGCTTCGGGATGCTCCGCGCGGCCCGGCTTCCCGAAGGGGTTCGGAAGGTCCAGGGACCGGCGGAGCGGCTTCCCTTCCGCGACCGGTCGTTCGACTTCGTGAGCATGGGGTTCGCCCTCCGGCACGTCGCCGATCTCGAGGCGATCTTCTCCGAGTACTTCCGGGTGCTCCGGCCGGGAGGGACCGCGTGCATCCTCGAGATCACGCGTCCCCGGAGCCGTACCGCGGGGCTCCTGCTCAAGGCGTACATGCGGGGGATCGTCCCTCTCGCGACGAGGGCGGTGGCGCGGAGCGCCGACATGCCGAAGTTGATGCGCTACTACTGGGACACGATCGAGGCGTGCGTCCCGCCGGAGCAGGTGATCGCCGCGCTCCGCCGCGCCGGTTTCGCGGACGCGAATCGCTTCGTCGAGGCGGGGATCTTCTCCGAGTACACGGGGAAGCGGCCCGCCTGACCGAGGGCGGGTACAATGCCGGGGCACGGGGAAACCGAATGAGTGATGCGCGCGCCGAGGTCACGGTCGATCTCCTGAGAAAGTACGACCGGCCGGGACCGCGGTACACCTCCTATCCGACCGCGGTGGAGTTCCACGAGGGGTTCACCCCGGAGGCGTACGCGGCGAAGCTCGCGGAGGCCGACGCCGCAGCGGCGGATCCCCTCTCTTTTTACGTCCACCTCCCCTTTTGCCACGAGCGGTGCTCCTTCTGCGGCTGTCACGTCGTCATCGCGAAGGACCACGCGGTCGCGGCGAACTACCTGGGCTACCTCCACCGGGAGATCGACCTCCTCGCCGCGCACCTCCCGAACCGCCGGCGCGTCAGCCAGTACCACTGGGGGGGCGGGACACCGACCTACCAGACCGTCGACGAGATGGCGGCGCTCCAGGAGAAGTTTCTCTCGCATTTTCGGCTCGAGCCCGAAGCCGAGGTGGCGATCGAGGTCGACCCGCGCGTGACCTCCCCCGAGCAGGTCCGGCTGCTCAGGGAACTGGGGTTCAACCGAATTTCGATGGGGGTGCAGGACTTCACCCCCGAGGTCCAGGACGCGATCAACCGGAACCAGACCGAAGAGGAGACGCGGCGGCTGTTCGATCTCTGCCGCGAGGTCGGCTTCCCGTCGATCAACCTCGACCTGATCTACGGCCTCCCCCTCCAGACCCCCGAGCGCTTCCGCAAGAACATGGAAACCGTCCTCGCGCTCCGCCCGGAGCGCGTCGCCCTGTACTCCTACGCGTACGTCCCGTGGGTGAAGGCGAACCAGAAACGGATCGTCGTCGACGATCTCCCCTCCCCCGAGGTCAAGCTCCGACTCTTCGTGCTCGCCCGGAACCTGTTCCTCGACGCGGGGTACGTCGCGATCGGGATGGACCACTTCGCGCTCCCGGGGGACGAGATGGCGACCGCCGCGTCCGCACGGCGTCTCCACCGGAACTTCATGGGGTATACCGTGAGGATGGGGAGCGACATGGTGGGGGTGGGGGTCTCCGCGATCGGCGACGTGCGCGGGGCCTTCTCGCAGAACTGCAAGAAGCTCTCGACCTACTACGACGCCGTGAACCGCGGCGTCCTCCCCGTCGAGCGCGGGTACGTGCTCGACGACGACGACCGGATCCGCCGCGACGTGATCACCGGAATCATGTGCAACTTCTGGTGCGACCGAGCCGAGATCGAGGCGAAGTGGGGGATCGACTTTCCGTCCTACTTCGCGGAAGAACTCGCGGAGCTCTCGGCACCGGACGGCCCCGTCTCCCACGGCTTCGTCGAGATCCATCCCGAAGGGATCGAGGTGCTCGGTCACGGCCGCCTCTTCGTCCGGAACGTCGCGATGGTCTTCGACCGGTACTTGAAGACGAAACGCGGGGAAACGCCGATCTTCTCGAGGACGGTGTGAGTCGCGCCGTCGCGGTCGCCCTCCTCGCCTCGGCGACCCTCGCGACCGCCGCCGACCCCGCCGCGCGGGCCCGGACGGCCGCGTCGGAGTTGGTGTCGACGCTCCAAAAGCGCCTCATGGAGGAGCTTCGCGCCGGGGGCCCGGCGCACGGCATCGAGGTTTGCTCGAAGGAGGCCCCCGCGATCGCCTCGGCGATCTCCTGGGACGGGGTGACGATCCGCCGCGTCACGACGAAGCCGCGAAACCCTGCGAACGCCCCGGACGCGTACGAGGTGGAGGTGCTCGAGTCGATGGAAGCGACTCACCGGGAAGGCGGGAAGGCGCCGGAGCACGAGGAGGTCGTCGAGACCGCCGGCGGGAGAGAACTCCGCTACCTGATGCCGATCGTCCTCGCGGGGCCGTGCCTTTCTTGCCACGGTCCGAAGGATTCGCTCTCCCCCGAGGTGAGAGACGCCCTCGCCGCCCGCTACCCCGAGGACCGCGCGACCGGCTACGCCTCGGGCGACTTCCGGGGAGCGGTATCGGTGCGGGTGCGGATCGACTGACCGGCTCAGCCTCCCGCGAGCCGCTCCCGCAGGAAGCGTCCCACCGCCTCGATCTCCTCGAGCACGACCTGGTGCTCCATCCGGTACTCGTGCCAGCGGACGTCGCGACCGAGTTCGAGGAGGCGGTCCCGTCCGGCCACCCCGGCGGCGAAGGGGACCATCGGGTCGTGGGTCCCGTGCGCGAGGAGAATCGGCGTACCCCGGTTCGCTTCCGACGCTTCGGTGTCGGCCCCTTCGGGGTCGAGGAGGTAGGTCGAGAGGCCGACGATCCCGGCGAGCGTCTCCGGATACCGAAGGCCGAGGTGAAGGGCGATCGCGCCCCCTTGAGAGAACCCCGCAAGGACGATCCTCCCGGTCGGGATGCCGCGGGAGACCTCCCGGGCGAGGAGCGCGGAGATCTGCTCGCACGATTCGTGCACCCCGCGCTCGTCGTAATCCCGCCGGAACCCGAGATCTCGGATGTCGTACCAGGCGGGCATGAGAAGCCCCATGTTGACCGTCACGCCGCGACGGGGCGCATGGGGAAAGACGAACCGGATGCCGAGGTCGTCGACGCCGAGGTGGGGAACGATCGGCTCGAAGTCGTGCCCGTCGGCGCCGAGGCCGTGAAGCCAGACGACCGAGGCCCGGGTCGGCCCCGCCGGTTCGATCTCGACGCAGGAAAGGAGGTCGCTCACCCGCGCCAGCTTAGCAGGCACGCCGTCAGGCTCTCCCCGACACGGGCCCGGTCGCCTTCGCTCAGACGGCCCGCGCGGCGCAGGAGAAGCCGGTTGTCGAGCGTGAAGAGTTTGAGGCGCACGGCGCACGGGCTCGGGAGACCGGCCCCGACCAAGTCTTCGATCGGGGTATCGCCCGGCCACACCGGCGCTCGCTTCGTGGTGATCATGGCTAGGACCGTGTGACCCGAATCGCCGTTGAACGCGCTCTCACTGAGGACGAGCGCGGGACGTCGTTTGGCCCCCGGCCGATCAGCGAACGGGAACGGGACCACCGCGACGTCGCCGGGCTCACAGATCACGGAAGGCCTCCTCGTCCTCTTCGGAAGCCCACTCATCGAGCGTGGCCGAGATCGCGGCGTGGAACGCGGCGTCGATCGGGTCACCGCGCCGCAGGATCGCGCGATCCCCGTCGATCTCGTAGACGACGAGGTCGCCCGGTTCGAGAGACAGACGCTCCCGGATCTCGACCGGGATCGTGACCTGGCCTTTCCCGGACAAACGGCTCTGGTACATCCGCGGCGTCCCTCCGACCTCCAAGCTACTTTTCTTTACCCTTTACGTCAAGCCAGGAGTGTCAGGAGATCCTCTCTGGTGAGCGCCGTCGCCGCGGCCGCCTCGCCGAGGGCGGCCTCCGCGATCCGTCGCTTCGACTCCTGCAACGCGAGGATCTTCTCCTCGACCGTCCCCTCGGCGACGAGGCGGTAGACGAAGACCGGCTTGTCCTGCCCGATCCGGTGGGTGCGGTCGGCCGCCTGGTCCTCGACCGCCGGGTTCCACCACGGGTCCATCAGGAAGACGTGATCGGCGGCGGTGAGATTGAGGCCGGTCCCTCCCGCCCTGAGCGAAACCAGGAGGACGGGGGGCCCCGACCGATCCTGGAACCGCGCGACCACCCCGCCGCGGTCGACCGTCGAGCCGTCGAGGCGCAGGTGCTCGATCGACGCCTCGGCGAGCGGCCGTTCGAGGAGGTCGAGAAAGGACGTCCACTGCGAGAAGACGAGCGCCTTGTGCCGCTCGGCGACGACCGTCTCGAGCGTTTCGACGAGCGTCTCCACCTTGCTCGACGTCTCCGCCGACTGCCCCGGCACGAGCGCGGGGTGGCACGCGGCCTGCCTCAGCCTCAGGAGCGCCTCGAGGGCGGCGAGGACGCTCCCTCCCGCCTGGAGCTTCCGCACGACCTCGTCGACGGTCGCCGCGCGCACCGCGTCGTAGACCTTCCGCTCTTCGGGGGTCAACTCGCAGTGGAGGATCGCCTCCGTCCTCGGCGGGAGTTCCGGGGCGACGTCCTCCTTGAGGCGGCGAAGCACGAACGGCCGGATCCGCTCGCGGAGCCGGGCGGCCGCGGATTCGTCCCCCTCCGAGATCGGCCGGACGTAGCGATCGCGGAAGTCGGAGAGACCTCCGAGGAGCCCCGGATGGGTGAACCGCAGGATGCTCCACAGCTCCTCGAGACGGTTCTCGACCGGAGTCCCCGTGAGCGCGAGCCGGAATCCGGCGCGGAGACGGAATGCGGCGGCGGCGACCTGGCTCTCGGGGTTCTTGATCGCGTGCGCCTCGTCGAGGACCACCGTCTCCCAGTCGACCGCCGCGAGCGCTTCTTCGTCGAGCCGCAGGAGGGCGAAGCTCGTCACGGTGACGCTCGCGTCGGGGTCGAGGGCGCGCTTCGGCCCATGGTAGAGGCTCGCGCGGAGCCGCGGCCGGAACTTCGCGATCTCGGCCATCCAGTTGGGAAGGACGCTCGTCGGGGCGACGACGAGGGTGCGTCCGTGGAGGGCGCACAGCGCCTGAAGGGTCTTTCCGAGGCCCATGTCGTCGGCGAGAAGTGCGCCGAGCCCGGCGTTTCGCAAGAAGACGAGCCAGTCGGCGCCGCGCCTCTGGTAATGGCGGAGATCGGCGAGGAGGTCCTTCGGAAGAACCGCCGTCGGGATCGTCTCGAACCCGGAAACCGCTTGGCGCAGGCGGGCGAACGACGGCGGCGCCGGTTCCCCGAGCTCCTCCGCGACGCGCGCGAGATCGGGGAGGACCGCGGGAGGAAGCGAGCCGAGTGCTTCCCGCGCGGCGAGGAGGTCGGCGACGCGCGCGCCGAACCTCGAAAGCCAGTCCACCGGAAGCGGAGCGTACCCTCCACCAAGAATCGGAACGAGCGATTCCCCCTCGCGCCAGGCGGCGAGCACGCGGTCGGGATCGGCGCGGCGTTTCGAGCCGCCCGCCTCCTCCACCTCGAACGCGAGTTCGAAGTCGTCGCCGCGCAACCGGAAGCGTGGCTCGATCGGGGGGAGGCGCCGGAACGGCTCGAGGATCGACGCGCGTACGCCTTGCCAGGAGCGAAGACGCTCTGCCGCCCGCACCGCCGCCGCTCCCGAGAAGACCTCGGACACCCCGGGGGCGAGGCCCAGATCCGACCCGAGGCGGGCGGCGAGCCTCGACTCGGCGCGTGGATCGCGCATCGGGACGGTCACCCCGAGATGGACCAGGCGATCGCCGTCGACGCGCCCCCGCGGCGGGTCGCCGTAGACGATCGTCGCGAGCACCCGGAGCGCATCCCCCTGATGCGAGACCTCGAAGGCGACCCGCGGAGGCTCGACCTCGGTCTTCGGGAGCCTTTCCGTCCGCACCTCGACCGGCATGCGGCTCCGGAGCGAGGGGAGAACCTCGGTGACGAGGCGGGCCACCTCACCCGGCGCGAACGAGACCCCGCGGGAGAGGTCCTCGCGCTCCCTCGCGGTCAGAGCCGGCTCCGCCGTCGGCCGGAGCGTCGCACCGCAGAGCGCGAACCCGTTCGCGAAGCGCTCGGTGACCTCCGGGTCGTCCTCGAGGAACACGCGGAAGCCGTCGTCTTGGTCCTCGACGACGACGCGCGGCATGGCGGGCTTACCCGACGCCACGACCGGGGCGTCGTCGAGCGTGATCCCCTCCGCTCGCGAGAGCGCCGCGAGGAGCCGCTCGACGAGCGGGCGTGGGATCGGCCCGCGCCGGTGCGTGCCGAGAGCCAACTCGACGGCGAGGTCGGCCTGGCTCGCGGTGAAGGGAGGGGCCTCGACCCGGCGCTCGGCGAGCGCGGCGATCGTCGCCTCGAACGGATGCCAGCGGTCGTCGGTCCGGATCCCCCGCTCGAGGGAGATCCCTCCCGGACCCCGCGAGAGGCGGTATCCGATCGTCCCGGTCTGCCATCGCGGCCTGGGAAGGGTCTCGCCCGCTTCTCCCGCGCGGCGGATCGCGATCACCGCCGCCGCGGCGTGCTCGCATCCTCGCGACCCGGCGCAGGAGCACTCCCAGTCGACCTCCTCGGGCCAGAGGGTGACGGTGCGGGAGATCAGCCCTCCCTTGAGGGCGACGCGGACGACGACCTCTCCCGCCCCGGCTCGCTCGCCGATGACGTTGTCGCCGCGGGCCAGCTCGACGCCCCGGGACCACGCCCGGTGCGTGCAGGCGGCGCGGACCGCCTCGAAGAGGGCGTCCACGGCGGCATTATCGCGGAATCAGCCGAGGATCGAACGTACCCTCTCGCGGCGGAGACGGCGGGTCTCACAAACCCCGCCCCCCCTGCCGCGAACCGCCCGTACCGCGACCTCGGCCTCGCGGACGATCTCGGCGAGGTCCCAACCTTCCTGCGGGTCCTCCACGAGCGCCGCGCCGATCGCGACGCGAACCCGGACGTCGCCTTCCCCGACGCGGAGCGCGTCGAGGGTCAAGAAGAGACGGTCGATCGCCGGGCGGGGGTCGGCGCACTCGCCGAGAACGACCCCCAATTCGTCGTCGCCCACGCGTCCGACCACGTCGGTTCCGCGCGTTGCCGACTTGAGCGAACGGGCGACGGCCGCGAGCGCGTCATCGCCGGCCTTGCGCCCGTGTTCCTCGTTGATCCTTCGGAACCCCTCGATGTCGAGGAGGAGGAGCGCAAGCGGCTTCTCGAGACGGGCGTCGCGCGCGAGCGTCTCCCGGAACCGTTCGAGGAAAGCGTTCCGTTTGAGGACGCCGGTCGTCTCGTCGATCGTCCGGGCCTGGTTGAGCGCTTCTCCCTGCTCCCGGATCTTCCGCTCGAGGGCTGCGATCTCCGCACCGAGCGACTTCTGCATCGCCCGCGCGCGGGTCCGCACCCGGTCGCTCCAGATCAGGACTCCGAAGGCGACCCCCGAGGCGGCGATGGCCCCCGCCGCCGCGGTCCATTCGAGGATCGAAGGAGAGCGCCACGCAATCACCGCGGCCGGGATCGCTGCGACGAAGAGGAGAACGCCCCAGGCCGCGGACACTCGAGCGCCGACGCCGGTCACGTGCTCCATGGGACGACCCTCCATCTATGTCCCGGAAGTTCGCCCCCGGTCGGACCCGGGTCAAGTTGGACTATTTGCGTTTTGGCCTCGGCGAATCTCGCGGCACCCATCGGTACACGTCGAGGGGAACGACTCCGTTCAACGTGGCCGCGAGGTTGTGGGCCGGGGTCGTCCGCCCTTGGTCGGACTGCCCG
>CAYLHQ010000015.1:0-96735 GCA_964383585.1 uncultured Acidobacteriota bacterium | reverse complement strand
ACGAAGACGATCGGGACGACGGTCGACCGTGAAGTCGAGGCGAGTTCGAGGCTGAATCGACGCGTCCCCGAGGCGGTTCGCTCCGAGGCGTCGCCCCGGGAGTAGACCGTCTCACGCCAGACGGACTCGACCTCTCGCCGCTCCGAGGACTGATCGATGCCGCGGGTGCGAATTCGTAGAGTTCCCGTCTCGACCGTCGATCCGGCCTCCTCGCGAAGATCGGAGCGGATCTCGGAGTCCGCGGGAGCCCGACCCCCCATCGCCTGGAGCGAACGGGAGAGCAACTCCCGGGCGCGCTCCTGCGGCGACTCGGCGAGAGTAGGACTCGACGCGAGGAGAAGCGAGGCGGTGAAGAAGAGAAGGAAGGGTCGAGAGGCTTGCATCGGTCCCCCCGTGCGGGTCGGCGGTGGGTCCGACGGGACTCGGCGGCTCCGCCGACGGATGCTTCGTACCTTACAGCGGGGGGGGGGGGGGGGGGAGTCAACCCCACGAGGGTTGACGAAAGTCCATGGTGAAGCGGCATTGCCACTATGCCGACGCGGCGATGCCGCGCGACGACGTCCTCCCCGCTCGTGATTCGTCCTCGGGCGATGCGCTCGCGCTGCCTCCGCGGAATCGACCGCGAGAAATCCCGGCTCGTCAGCTCTCGCCTCCCATCCGTCACGTGTCGATCCTCGTCTCGGCGTCACCGGCGACCGACCCGGTAGACGGGGCGCCGCCGGGGTTCCCGTCGAGGTCGGCATCCCTTCGTTCGGCCTCCTCGGCGCAAAGTGCGGCGTTCTCCTCGTCCGACAGGCCTTCCAGGCTTTCGAGAAGCCTCTCGGCCAGCCTTGCACGAGCCTTCGGATCCAACTCGAGGGCTTCCGCTTCGATGCGCTCGACGCTCATGTTCCGGGAGTAACCGCCCTCGACGACGGCGGACGCTCGGCGGGGGAGCCATCCGGCCTCAGTGCACCACCGCTTCCGGGTCGATCATCACCCGGTTCTTCCCCGACTGCTTCGCGCGGTAAAGAGCGCGGTCGGCGGCGCGCACGAGGTCCTCGAACGAATGGACCCCCGGATGGAAGGGCCACGTCGCGACCCCTCCCGAAACCGTCACCCGGATCGGGCCTTCCGATTCGAGGAAGGCGAACTCCTCGACGGCCCCGCGGATACGCTCGGCCACCCGGAGGGCCAGCTCCCCGTCCGTGTGCGGGAGGATGATCCCGAACTCCTCCCCGCCGTAGCGCGCGGCGAGGTCGGTCGCGCGTGCCCCCCCCGCGACGAGCGTCGCGAATTCCCGGAGCACGCGATCCCCGGCGGGGTGACCCCAGGTGTCGTTGATCGCCTTGAAATCGTCGAGGTCGAGCATGACGAGCGAAAGGGGCATCCGGTACCGTTCCGCTCGGAGCCACTCCTCCCGGAGCCGTCTCTGGAACTCACGGAAGTTGGCGAGGCCGGTCTTCTCGTCTTCGACGAGGAGGCCCTGCATCTGCCGGTTCGCCGCGTCGAGCTCGCGGTTCTTGATCTCGAGCTCGACGTACAGCTCGCGTTTGCGGAGCATCGCCCGCACGCGGGCGTCCATCTCCTCGAAGGCGAACGGCTTCGTGACGTAGTCGTCGCAGCCCGAGGCGAAACCGCGAACCTTGTCGTCGGTGTCGCGCCGCGCGGTCAGGAGGACGATCGGGATCGACGCCGTCGCCGGGTCGGCCTTCAAACGCTTCGCCGTCTCGAACCCGTCGAGCCGCGGCATGTTGACGTCGAGGATGACCAGGTCGGGTCCGAGCGAGCGGCAGAGGTCGACTCCCTCCTCCCCGTCCGAGGCGGCGAAGACCTCGAAGGGCTCCCCGTCGTACCACTTCCGGATCAGGCGGGCCGTCTCGGGATCGTCGTCCACGACGAGGATCCGGTGCGTCGTCTGGATGCGCGGTCCGGGCACGGCCAAGAAGGTACCCTCAGTCCATCTGCTTGCGTAGGAAGGCCGGGATGTCGAGGTCGTCCTTCCGGAGCCCGGCGAAATTCGGCAAGAATCCGTCGTCCCCCGGCGTGAGGTCGCCGGACTCCACCGGCCTCCCGCCGCGCAGGAACCCCGCCCCCGGCCTCGCCGGCGCGGCCGCGGCCTCCGACTGCGCGTGCCGCATCGCGCGAACCTGCGCGCGGCTCTCGTCGCGGAGGAAGCCGGTCGCGATCACCGTCACCTTCACCTGTCCCTGGAGCGCCCGGTCGATCACCGTCCCGAAGATGATGTTCGCGTCGGGGTCGGCCGCCTCCTGGATGATCTGCGCCGCCTCCGAGACCTCGAGGAGGGTCATGTCCTCGCCGCCGGTGACGTTGATCAAGACCCCGCGCGCCCCATGGATCGAAGCGTCCTCGAGGAGGGGGGAGGAGATCGCGCGCTGGGCCGCCTCGACGGCGCGGTGTTCCCCTTCCGCGACTCCGGTTCCCATGAGGGCCATTCCCATTCCCGACATGATCGTCTTCACGTCGGCGAAGTCCAGGTTGATCTCGCCCGGGATGGTGATCAAGTCGGAGATCCCCTGCACCGCCTGACGGAGGATATCATCGGCCATCAGGAAGGCCTGCGCGACCGAGGTTTGGCGGTCCACCGTGTGAAGCAGCTTGTCGTTCGGGATCGTGATCACGGTGTCGACGACTTCGCGGAGCTTCGAAAGGCCCTCGTCGGCCTGCTGCCGCCGCCTCCGCCCCTCGAAGCCGAACGGTTTCGTGACGACCGCGACGACGAGCGCCCCCATCTCCCGCGCGAGGTTCGCGATGATCGGCGCCGCCCCCGTCCCCGTTCCACCGCCGAGTCCCGCGGTCACGAAGACCATGTCGGACCCGTGGAGCGCCTGGAGGACGAGTTCCGAGTCCTCGAGCGCCGCGCTCCGGCCGATCTCGGGGTTGGCCCCGGCACCGAGCCCCTTGGTGAGCTTCATGCCGAGCTGGAGCTTGACCTGGGCCCGGTTCTTCCGGAGGGCCTGGAGGTCGGTGTTCGCCGCGAGGAACTCGATCCCCGCCACCTGCGCGGTGATCATCCGCTCGACGGCGTTGCCGCCTCCTCCGCCGACGCCGATCACCTTGATCCGGGCGGAGGCGGGCTGCGCGTCGTCGAAACGCAGGCCCAGGGGGTGGTTTCGGCCGTCCCGTTCGTCGTCGATCGTAATCACGGTTTTGGGTCTCCTCCGTTCGGACGCTCAAGAACGGCCGGCGAACCACGTGCGGACGCGGACGCCGAGCCAGTGGGGAAGGAAGTTCGGAATGGCGGATTTCTGGGGCCGGATGCTCTGGTTCTTGAAGCCGAAGAGCGCGAGTCCGAGTGCGGTCGCGTACGGCGAGGCCGCTCCCGGATCGTCGATGTTCGGGACGCCGCTCAGGCTTCCCGTCCGCACCGGGAGGCCGAAAACCGACTCCGCGACCTCGACCATGCCGGGGAGGAGGCTTCCTCCGCCGCTCAGGACGACCCCCGCGTTGAGCAGGCGCTCGAACCCGGCGCGCGCGATCTCGGCTCGGATGAGGGCAAAGACCTCCTCGGCGCGGGGCTGGAGGATCTCCGCCATCACCTGCCGCGAGAGGAGCCGCGGCCTGCGTCCCCCGACCGACGGGACCTCGATCGCCTCGTCGCCGTCGACGAGGGTGGAAAGCGCCGAGCCGAACTTGATCTTCAGCCGTTCCGCGTCGGGAATCGGTGTCCGGAGCCCCACCGCGAGGTCGTTCGTGAAGTGATCCCCTCCGACGGGAAGGACGGCGGTGTGCCAGAGCGCCCCGCGCTCGAACACCGCGAGATCGGTCGTCCCCCCGCCGACGTCGATGAGGGCGACCCCCAACTCGCGTTCGTCGCGCGAAAGGACCGACTCGGCGATCGCGAGCTGCTCGAGCACCGTGTCGCGCACCTCGATCCCCGCCTGGTTCACGCAGTTGATCAGGTTCTGGATGGCAGTCGTGGACGCGGTCACGATGTGGACGTTCGCCTCGAGCTTGCTCCCGTTCATCCCGACCGGTTGCGCGATCCCGCCGTGTTCGTCGAGGACGAACTCCTGCGGGAGGACGTGGAGCACCTCGCGATCGGACGGGATGCTGACGGCGCGTGCCGCGTCCATGACCCGGCGGAGGTCGTCGCGGCTGACCGACCCGTCCTTCCCGGTCACGTGGATGACCCCGCGGCTGTTGAACGAGCGGATGTGCGCCCCGGCGATCCCGACGACGGCCCGGTCGACCGCCACCCCCGCCATCAACTCGGCTTCCTCCACGGCGGTCTTGATCGCCTCCACCGTGGCCTCCGGATGGACCACCGAGTCTTTCCGGAGTCCGCGGGAGGGCGCCGAGCCGTACCCCACGACCTCAACCGAACCGCCCTCGCGCATCTCGGCGACGATGCAGCAGATGGTGTGGGTCCCGATGTCGAGACCGACGATGTAACGCTCGTTCTTCGGCATGGTCGCTTATCTCCCTTGTCGAGGGGGGGCGGACGCGGGTCGCGCCACGATCCGGCCGTCCCAACGAAGATCCACGTAGTCGAGCGGCCCGAGTCGCCCACGGAGTTCCCGGCGGAGCGAGAGCCACGAAGCGAGGTTCCGGTCGGGCCGCTCCGGGTCGAGGAAGAGCCGCGGCTCGTCGGCACGCGAAACGATCGCGATCCGGTCGGCTGCGGCGAGGTCGATCTCGGAAAGGCCCGCCGCCCAGTCCGGAGAGGCGGCCGCGAGCGCCCGGAGCGCCGCGACGCCGCGCGCGCGGAGGACCCGGCGCCCGTCCTCGGGGCCCCGGTCGGTTCCCGTGATCACGGGGAAGTCGAAGAAGAGGCCGGGACCGGTCGTCCCGATGACCGCACCGGTCTCGTCGACGACGCGGACCGCCCCGTCGACGACCGCCTGGGCCGAGGGTTCCCGCTCCTCCACCTCGACGCGGAGCGTCGCGGGGAGGATCCGCTTGAGCACGACCGACCGCACCCAGGGGATCGCCTTCACCTCGGAGGCGATGCGATCGAGGTCGAGAGAGAGCAGGTTCCCTCCGACGTGGGCCCTGATCGCCCCTCGCACGAGATCGGGGGAGGCGCGCCGGGTCCCCTCGATCCGGATCGTGGAGAGGGCGAAGGAGGGCGAGGTCCGGACGCGCTCGAAGGCCTCCGCGACCGCGTAGCCGAGGAGCCCCAGTACGACGACCGCGGCGAAGAGGATGCCGCCCGATCGTTGGACCAGCCTCCATCTGCGGCTCCGGTGGATGCGGCGGTTGACCCTGCGGCGCCAGTAATGGCCGTCCGGTCTGCGCACGGGGATCCCGCCCTCGACGATCATGCGCCCCTCCTCCCGCGCTCGCGCGGCTTCGCGTTCCCCGAGCGTGTGTCGAGCTCGAGGAGGCCGACGCCGGCTTTCCAAACGTCCCCCGCGCCGAGCGTGATCACGAGATCGCCGGGGCGGACGATCCTCCGGAGGCGCTTCGGAACGTCCGAGAGTCGCGGCACGAACTCGACGCTCGGGTGGCCGTGGCGCACGAGCGCATCGGCGACCGATTCGCCGTCGACCCCGGGGACCGGCGCTTCGCCCGCCGCGTACACCGGGAGGACGATCACGTGGTCGGCGAGGAAGAACGAGCGGCCGAATTCCTCCAGGAGGAAGCGGGTGCGGCTCACCCGGTGGGGCTGGAAGACGACGATCGTTCTCGAGCCGAATCCCTCGCGCGCCGCCGCGAGCGTCGCCTGGATCTCGGTGGGGTGGTGCCCGTAATCGTCGACCACGCGGGCGCCGAAGGCCTCCCCCTTCCACTGGAAGCGGCGGTCGACGCCCCGGAACCGCCCGAGGGAGCGCCTCACGCTCTCGAAGGGGACGTCGAGCTCGAGGCCGACCGCGATCGCGGCCAAGGCGTTCGCGACGGTGTGCCGGCCCGGGACCGCGAGGCGGACCGACCCGAGCGTTTCTCCGCGGTGGAGGGCCACGAACGACGCGCCGAATCCTTCGAAGCGCGTCTCCGCGGCGGCGACGTCGGCCTGGCTCGAGAACCCGTAGGTCACGAGCCGACGGTCGACGCGCGGCAGGATCTCGCGGACGTTCGGCTCGTCGATGCAGACGACCGCGGCCCCGTAGAACGGGACCCGCGAGAGGAACTGCACGAAGGCATCCTGGATCTCCGCGAGATCGCGGTAGTGGTCGAGGTGCTCCCGGTCGATGTTCGTCACGACCGCGATCGTCGGCTTCATCTTGAGGAAGGAGCCGTCCGACTCGTCGGCCTCGGCCACCATGACCTCGCCCTTTCCGAGCTTCGCCCCCGACCGGAGCGCCTTCACACGCCCCCCGATCACCACCGTCGGGTCGAGCCCGCCGCCGGTGAGGACCTCGGCGATCATCGCGGTCGTGCTCGTCTTCCCGTGCGCCCCCGCGACGGCGACGCCGTACTTCATCCGCATCAGCTCGGCGAGCATCTCGGCCCGCGGGATGACGGGGATCTTCCTGCGGCGCGCTTCCACGACCTCCGCGTTGTCGGAACGCACCGCCGACGAGACGACGACCACCTCGGCGTCGGCGGCGTTGCCGGCCCGGTGGCCGCGGTGGATCCGCGCCCCGAGCCGTTTGAGCCTCGCCGTAACCGCGCTCGACGCGAGGTCGGAGCCCGAGACGCGGTAGCCGAGCGTGAGCAACACCTCCGCGATGCCGCTCATCCCCGAGCCGCCGATGCCGACGAGGTGGATCCGGCGCGTCTTAAGAAACACCGGCTCCCTCCCCGAAAGGCCTCCGGTCGAGAAGGGCCAGCGCGACGTCCGCGATACGAGAGGCGGCGTCCGGGCGCGCGAGGGCGCGCGCCGCGTCGGCCATCGCCTTCCTGCGCTCCGGCGCCGCGGCGAGGGCCCGAATCTCCCCCGCCAGGCGGCCGCCGGTCAGTTCGTTGTCGGGGATGACGACGGCCGCACCGGCGTCGCGGACCGCCTCCGCGTTCCAGCGCTGATGGTCGTCGGCGGCATGGGGGTAGGGGACGAGGATCGCCGGCCTCCCGGCCGCGGCGAGTTCCGCGAGGGTCGTCGCCCCGGCGCGCGAGACGACGAGATCGGACGCGGCGATCCGATCGGCCATGTCGTCGAGGAAGGGGTGGACCTCGAACGCCGGGTACCGGGCGCGCCGGTACGCCTCGACGACCGAGGCGACCTCGTCTCCGCCCGTCTGGTGGACGACCACGGGGGGCGGTTCGATCGCCGCGAGCTCGGGGAGCGCCTCCACCATCGCGCGGTTGATCGATCGGGCCCCCCGACTGCCGCCGAAGACGAGGAGGGCGAGGCTCCGTCCCATCGGCGGCTCCCCGATGCGGCCGAACTCCGCGCGGACCGGGTTCCCGGTCGGGATCCCGCGGCCTCCGAGCCTGCGGCGCGCCGCCTCCGACGGAACGCACACCGCGTCCACCCAAGGGGCGAGCCAGCGGTTCGTGGCGCCCGGGAAGTGGTTCTGTTCCATCAACATCGTCCGGACCCCCAAAAGGCGCGCGGCGAGGACCGCGGGGCCGGAGGCGTACCCCCCGACACCGATCGCGAGCCCGGGACGTCGCGCGAGCATCCAGCCGGCGCAACGGAGCGTTCCCACCGCCGCGGCCGCCACGGCGAACGCCCGGGAGAGGAG
Source organism: uncultured Acidobacteriota bacterium (assembly GCA_964383585.1). GTDB lineage: Bacteria > Acidobacteriota > Polarisedimenticolia > Polarisedimenticolales > DASRJG01 > CAYLHQ01. The sequence continues at coordinate 89,164 of CAYLHQ010000015.1, read as the reverse complement.
GCCCCCTCCCTTGAGGCCGCCGAGCGGAAGGGTGCGAAGCGGGTATCCCGCCCGGGGAACGAGTCGCACTTCGAGCCCCCTGGTGCCGCCGACGAACACGATCTCGGCGTGCGGTCTTCGCCTTCGAATCTCGTCGGCGACGGCAAGGGCCGGAAACAGGTGTCCCCCCGTTCCTCCGCCCGCGACGACGATCCGGTCCCGCTTCGACGCATGGCCACCCTCACTTCGCATGCTGGGAAACGTTCACGAGGAGCCCCGTCGCGAAGAGGGTCGCGACCAGGGACGATCCCCCGTAGCTGAGGAACGGAAGGGGTAGCCCTTTCGTCGGGACGAGCCCGACGCACACCGCCATGTGCACGAGCGCCTGGAGCACCACGAGGACGGTGAGACCGAGCGCGAGGTAGCTCAGGAAGCGGTCGGGCGTGCGCATCGACGCGCGCATCCCTCGCCAGAAAAGGACCATCACGGCCGCGAGCAGCGCGAGCGTCCCCGCGAGCCCCATCTCCTCGCCGACGACCGAAAACAGGAAGTCCGTATGGGGCGCCGGCAGGAAGTAGGCCTTCTGCTGTCCCTGCCCGAATCCGACGCCGCCCCACCCGCCGTTCCCGAACGCGAGCAGCGACTGGTACAGCTGGAAGCCCGCTCCTTGCAAGTCGTCTTCGGGATGGAGAAACGAGAAGATCCGGCGCATCCGGTAGGGTTCGGCGAGGACCGCCACCGCGAAGGCCGCGGCGCCGGCGACGGCGCCGAGCGCGAGGCTCTTCCATCGAAGCCCCGCGACGAACAGCATCGCGGCCGCGGGGGCGACGATCATCACCGCGGAACCGAGGTCGGGCTGGATCACGACGAGCAACGCCATGGCGGCGACCGCGAGGCAGGGGACGAGGACCGCGCGCGGTTCGTTGATGCGCTCCTCGCGACGGGCGAGGAGCCAAGCCACGAAAAGGACCGCGGCGATCTTCGCGAATTCCGAGGGCTGCAGCTTCAGAGGACCGAACGAAAACCAGCGGCGCGCTCCGGCGGCGGCCGGCATGGCGAGCACGGCGAGGAGCGAAAGGAAGGTGACGGCGAGCGTCCCCCCGACGACTCGCGCATCGTCGAGCCAACGCTTCGGGATCCGGATCGCGACGAGCATCGCGGCCAAACCGGCGGCGGCGAAGATCCCGTGCCGGACGAGGAAGTGGGAGGCGTCGCGGCCGTGGCGCATCGCCTCGTAGTGGGAGGCGCTGCCGACGAGGAAGAGGCCGGCGACGAGGAGCACCCCGGCCGTGAGGAAGAGCCAACGGTCGAAGACCAGTTGCTTAGGCATCCTCGCCCTCCTCGTCGCACAACGCCTCGACCGCTCGTCGGAAGTCCTCTCCCCGCTCCTCGAAGTTCGCGTACTGGTCGTACGAGGCGCAGCCCGGGGCGAGGAGCACGACGTCTCCCGGTTCCGCGCCCGCGAACCCCTCCCGGACCGCCGAAGCCACGGTGCCGCACGAGACGCACGGAACGGCGTCCGCGAGGGCCGCGGCGATCGCGGGGGCGGCCTCGCCGACGAGGAGGACCCGTCTCGCGCGGGTCCGGAGCGCCGGTTCCAGATCCGTCCAGCGAGCCCCCTTGTCGCGCCCCCCGAGGATCGCGTGCACCGTGCGGCCGGGGAACGCGGCGAGCGCGCGCTCCGCCGCGTCGAGGTTCGTCGCCTTCGAGTCGTTGAAAAACGAGACGCCGCGGACCTCGGCGATCTTCTCGAGCCGGTGCGGGAGGGCGCGGTAGGACGCGAGAGCCTTTCCGATCGACTCCGCGGGGCAGCCGGCGAGGCGCGCGGCGAGCGCGGCCGCGAGGGCGTTCGAGACGTTGTGCGCGCCCGGGACGGGAAGGGAAGCGACCTCGAGGACGCGCTCGTCGCCGAAGTCGGTGCGGAGCCGGATCTCCCCCGACTCCACGAAGGCGCCGACGTCGACCGGGGCCCCGGTCGAGATTCGGTAGAGGCGTCCCCGGATTGCGGAGAGGAAGCGGCGGTGCTCGGGGTCGTCCTGGTTCAGGATCGCGGCGTCTTCGGACGTCTGGGTCTCCAGGATTCGCGCCTTCGCCCTCGCGTAGGTGTCGAGATCGGGATACCGGTCGAGATGGTCGGGCGTCAGGTTGAGCAGGATCGCGATCGGCGCACGGAAAACCTCGATCGTCTCGAGCTGGAAGGACGAGATCTCGACCGCGTGCACCGCCCGGGGACCGTCGTGCGCGAGAAGCTCGGCGAGGGGGGTGCCGAGATTCCCGCCCGTTCCCCCGGGGAGCCCGGCCGCGCGCAGGATCGCGCCGGTCATCGCGGTGGTCGTGCTCTTCCCGTTCGTCCCGGTGATGCCCACGATCCGGCCCTCGCAGAACCGGGCGGAGAGCTCCATCTCTCCCCAGACCGGGATGCCTCGCGACCGCGCGGAGGCGACGATCGGGACGGTCGTCGGTACGCCGGGGCTCACGACGAGGAGATCGGCTCCCTCCGCCAAGGTCTCCGGATGGCCGCCGGCACGGACCTCGATCCCCTGCGCCTCGAGCCACGAGACCGTCCCCCCGAGGGCGCCCGCGCTTCGCGCGTCGGCCGCGACGACGCGGGCTCCGCGCGCGGCGGCGAATGCCGCGGCCGCCCGGCCGCTCCGGCCGAGGCCCACGACCACCACCCGGAGGCCTCCGAGATCGGGATGTCTCGCCGCGAGACGCGTCATCGACGTCCTCATCGAAGCTTCAAGGTCGCGAGGGAGCAGAGCGAGAACAGGATGGCCATCAGCCAGAACCGGATGACCACCTTCGTCTCGCTCCAGCCGCTCAGCTCGAAGTGATGGTGGAGGGGGGCCATCCGGAAGATCCGCCTCCCACGCATCCGGAAGGATCCGACCTGGAGGATCACGGAGAGCGCCTCGAGGACGAAGAGCCCCCCCACGAGGACCAGCAGGATCTCCTGCTTGATCAAGATCGCGACCGTGCCGAGGGCGCCGCCGAGCGCCATCGAGCCGACGTCTCCCATGAAGATTTCGGCCGGGTGGCAGTTGAACCAGAGGAATCCGAGCGAGGCTCCGACGAGCGCTCCGCAAAAGACGGTCAGCTCCCCCGAGCCCTTCACGTTCGCGATTCCGAGGTAGTCGGCGACGATCGCGTTTCCCGCCGCGTACGAAAGGACGAGGAAGGTCGCCGAAGCGATCCCCACCGACCCGATCGCGAGACCGTCCAGACCGTCGGTGAGGTTCACGGCGTTCGACGACCCGGTCAACACCAGCACGACGAAGAGGGGGTAGAGCCACGAGAGGTCCGGGGTGAGTCCCTTGAAGAAAGGGAACGAAAGCGACGTCGTGAACTCCCCGCGCAACGCGAGAACGAGGAGGACCGCGCCCGCGATCAGTCCGACGCCGATCTGGAGGGCGAACTTCGCGCGTGCGGTGAGGCCGAGGTTCCTCCGTTTCGCGACTTTCCGGTAGTCGTCCACGAACCCGATCGCGCCGAACGCGAGGCTCGAAAGGACCGCGATCCACACGAAGACGTTTTCGGGGTCCGCCCAGAGGATCGTCGTGGGGAGGACCGCCGTGAGGATGAGCAGGCCTCCCATCGTCGGTGTGCCCCGCTTCACGTGGTGGGAGGCCGGGCCGTCCTCCCGGATTTCCTGGCCGATCTGGAACTCCCGCAGCCTGCGGATGAGCCACGGTCCCAGCAGGAAGGAAACGAGCATCGCGGTCACGATCGCGAGCGCGGTCCGGAAGGTGATGTAACGGAACACGTTGAACGCGCCGAAGCTCTCGTGAAGGGGGTAGAGGAGGCGGTAGAGCATCAGTCGGCCCACCCGAGGGCGGCGAGCGACCGCCGCAGCTCGAGCACGTCGTCGAACGGTTCGACTCCGTGCGCGAAGGTCTGGGTCGCCTCGTGCCCCTTCCCCGCGACGACGACGACGTCTCCCGGGCCCGCCCAGTGGATCGCGCGGGAGAGCGCCGCGCGGCGATCGGGCTCGAGGACGTACCGGTCCGACGCACCGGCGATCGAAACGAACCCGCGCTCCACCTCGTGCAGGATCTCGAGCGGATCCTCCCCGCGCGGGTTGTCGGAGGTCAGAACGGCGAAGTCGGCGCGTTCGGCGGCGACGCGTCCCATCGCGGCGCGCTTTCCGCGGTCGCGGTCCCCGCCGCAGCCGAAGACGACCGCGAGCCGGCCGGTCGCGAGTTCCCTCGCGGCCGCGAGCACGGCCGCGAGCGCCTGTTCGGTGTGGGCGAAGTCGACGAAGACGGAGAAGGGTTGCCCGGCGCGAACCGGCTCGAGCCGGCCCCGGACGACCGCGAGCCGCTCGATCCCCGCGCGGATCGAGGCGGCGTCGAGCCCCAGAGAGACGGCACAGGCCGCCGCCGCCGCCGCGTTGAGGAGGTTGAACCGCCCGGCGAGCCGCGTGCGAATCTCGAACGATTCCCCGGGAAGGACGAGGCGCGCGGTGGAACCTGCGGCTCCGACCGTCTCCCCCTCGAGCCGCACGTCCGCCCAGGCCGCGCGCCCGAACGTGAGGACGCGGGCGTGCGTGCGGGCCTGCATCGCGCGCCCGCGGGGGTCGTCGGCCGCGAGGACGGCCGTCGCGTCGTCCGCGAGGGTTTCGAACAGGCGTGCCTTCGCGTCGAAGTAGCGTTCGAGGTCGCCGTGGAAGTCGATGTGGTCCCTTCCGAGATTGAGGAAGGCGGCGACGCGGAACGACGCCCCCTCGACGCGGGAGAGTGCGAGGGCGTGGGAGGAGACCTCGATCGCGACGATCCGGACCCCGGCCCGGACCATTTCGGCCAAGAGTTCGTAAAACTCCGGCGCCTCCGGCGTCGTCCGCTCGGTCGCGATCTCCCGTCCGGCGAAGGCGTGTCCCACCGTGCCGATTCGCCCCGCCGACCGGCCGGCCGCGGTGGCGATCGACTCGACCATGTGGGCGACGGTCGTCTTTCCGTTCGTTCCGGTGATCCCGACGAGCGTGAGCGCGGCGTCCGGTCGTCCCCAACACTCTCTGGCGACGCGCGCGGCGGCGGACCTCGCGTTGTCGACGCGGATCCAGGGGACGTCGAAGGCCGGGACGGGCGCGGCCGACTGGGCGACCACGGCGACGGCCCCGCGCGCGACGGCGTCGGCGGCGAAGCGTGCTCCGTCGACGTGCTCGCCGGGCAGGGCGAGGAAGAGCGTTCCCGGCTTCGACCGGCGGGAGTCGATCGTCACCGATCGCACGAGGGGGTCGAGCCCCCGAACCGCGTAGGGGATCCCCGCGTCCCGGAGCAGCCGGGACAGCGGGCGGCCGATCATCGCTCCTCCGGCGTGCGCGGCGGAGTTCCGAGCACCACGAGGACAGGGTCCCCCGCGGGAAGGGGGGTCCCCGGCTCGGGGGTCTGCGTGAGGACGATGCCGCTTCCCTGCGCGCGCACCGTGTAGCCCGCGGAAGCGAGGATCGCGGTCGTCTCGCGTAGGGTCTTGCCGGCGACAACGGGGACCTCTCCCGGTCCCGGCTCCTCGATCTCGGTCTCGGCGAAATCCTCCCCGGACTTCGGCTTCTCGTCCTTCCGGTCCTTCTTCTTCTTGGTCTTCGCCTCGAGCGCCGCGGCTTTCGCCGCCGCGGCGGCCCGGGCTTCCTCCCGCTCCTTCCACGGGTCACCGTCGGGAGGGACGCGGAGGTGAACCAGCGCGTCGGCCAGGATCTTGCCGAGGACCGGTGCGGCCGTCAGCCCACCGTAGTAGACCCCGCCGCTCGGCGTGTCGAGCACGACGACACCGGCGAGGCGAGGGTTCGACACCGGAGCGAAGCCCGCGAACGAGGCCATGTACTCCCGGTTCGAGTAGAGGCCGTCGGGTCCGATCTTCCGCGAGGTGCCGGTCTTCCCCGCAACGCGATAACCGGGAACGGCGGCCTTCGTGCCGGTCCCGCGAACGACGACTCCCTCGAGGAGGTTCGCGAGGGTCACCGCGGTTCGCGGCGAGATCGCGGTCCGCGGTTCCGGTGCGGGAGTCGGCTCGAACGAGCCGTCCTCTCCGCGGGTTCCGAGCACGATTCGGGGGGGGATCCAAACGCCGTCGTTGGCCACGGCGGCCATCGCCGCCGCCACCTGGAGGGCGGTGACCTGGATCTCGTATCCCATCGACATCGACACGGTCGACAGCCCGGACATCTTCTCGACGGCCGTGACCCGTCCCGGCACCTCCCCCGGAACCTCGACACCGGTCTTCGCGCCGAAGCCGAACCGGACGACCCGGTTGCGGAAGAGGTCGCGCGGGAGCGCGCTTCCCACTTGGAGGATGCCCACGTTGCTCGACTGCTCGAGGATTTCCCGGAGCGAGAGCACGCCGTGCCGGTGGACGTCCTGGTAGAGCTTCCCGTGGATCCTGCGCGGCGAGCAGTCGTAACGGGACTCGGGCGATGTGCGCCCTTCGTCGAGGGCGATCGCGGCGGTGAAGGTCTTGAAGGTGGAGCCCGGCTCGTAGACGTCGGTGACGGCGCGGTTGCGCCGATGCGCCGCTTTGCTCGCTCCGACCCGCGCGGGATCGAAGGTCGGGCGGTTCGCCATCGCGAGGATCTGTCCCGTCGCGGGATCGAGGAGGACCGCCGTCGCGGCCTGGGCGCCGGTCTCGCGGACGGCGGCGTCGAGCTCGCGCTCGACGAGGTGCTGGAGGACGAGGTCGAGCGTCAGGACGACGTCCCGACTCCGCTTCACCGGGGGGCGGACCAGCCGGAGGACGTGCCCTCCGCGGCCGTCGCGCTGCGCGAGATAGAGAGAGGGAGCCCCCTCCAGGACCTCGTCGAAGCGGCTTTCGATCCCCTCGAGCCCGATCTGGTCGATGTCGGTGAAGCCGACGACGTGGATGCCGAGCGATCCGTGCGGGTACTGGCGCCGCGGCTCCTCCTGGAAGTCGATCGGCTTCCCGCGCCCGACGGGAATGGGGAGCGCGCGAACGGCCTCCGCGACTTCGGGCTCGAGCCTGCGCGCGAGCCAGCGGAACGGGGCGCTCGACCTGAGGTCGGCCTCGAGCCGCGCGAGCGGAATCCCGAGGACCGGCGAGAGGCTCTTCGCGACCCGCGCCGGGTCCGCCAGGAATTTCGGATGCACGTAAAGCGATTCGGTCGTGACGCTGACCGCGAGCTCCCGCCCGTGCCGATCCAGGATCGCGCCGCGACGGCCTGCGATTTCCACGGTCTGCTGTTGTTGTCGGGCCGCCCTGCCGCGGTACTCGTCGGCCGCGATCGCCTGGAGCCACACCAACCGCGCCGCGATCGCGGCCGCGAAGAGAGCCATCCCCACAACCAGAAGGACGGCGCGGTTCCGATTGAGGCTCTGCATCGTCGTCGGCGCGCCTCCGCGTCTTTTCCCGGGCTCAGCGTGCCCGGCGGTCGGATCGGGGATCGGGGGCGTGGGTCCGCGTGAGGCCGTCCCGGCGAAGGACGATCGTCTCGAGGGGATCGGGTCGGACGAGGCCGAGCTCCTTCACCGCACGGCGCTCGACGTCGGGAAGGGAGGCGAGTCGCGCGCGTTCGATCGAAAGTCGGCGCTCGGCTTCGGCCAATTCCGTCTGGGCGGTGCGGACGGCCTCGACGGCGTAGTCGATCTCCACGTGGCGCATGATCTGCAGGAGGTAGAGGCCGAGGGGCGAGCACGCGAGAGCGAGCGCGCCGAAGACGGACAGGACGCGCCGGGCGCGCTTCCGGTCGGGCTCCCGGACGACGCGAGCGTTTCGCCAACGTCTGGGTGCCGGGATCGCGGGAAGGGCCATCACGACCTCTCGACGGCGCGGAGCTTCGCGCTCCGGGCCCTGGGATTGGCGTCGGTCTCACGCCGGGAAGGAACGACCGGCTTCGCGGTGAGGACGCGCGCCACGTTCTCTCGCCCGCATCCGCAGACGGGGAGCCCGGGCGGGCAGATGCACCGCTCGGACAGCGCGCGCATCGCGTGCTTGATGGCGCGGTCCTCGAGCGAGTGAAAGGAGATCACGGCGAGTCGCCCCCCGCGGCGCAGGAGCGAGACCGCGTCCGTCACGAACGCGTCGAGACCTTCGAGCTCCCGGTTGACCGCGATGCGGAGGCCCTGGAACGTCCGGGTGGCCGGATGGATCGCGAACCGGCGTGCCGCCGGGCCCGCGACGCGTTCGACCAGAGCCGCGAGTTCGAAGGTGGTCCGGACCGGGGCCGATTCACGGCGGCGGACGATCGCCCGGGCGATCGGGCCCGCGAGTCGTTCCTCCCCGTACGTGCGGAGGATGCGACGGAGTTCGGTCTCCGAAAGCGTCGCGAGAAGGTCGGCGGCGCTGGGGCCTCCGGAGGCAGGGTCGAACCGCATGTCGAGAGGTCCGTCTCCCCGGAACGAGAAGCCGCGCGCGGGATCGTCGAGCTGCATCGAAGAGACGCCGAGATCGGCCACGATCCCGTCGACGGCGAACAACCCCGCGCTCCGCGCGGTCTCGAGGATTTTCCGATAGTCCCCATGCTCGATGCGTGCGCGGTCACCGAATCGCGCGAGCCGCCGCCGAGCGATCGCGACGGCCGCGCCGTCGCGGTCGATCCCCAGGAGGCGTCCGTCGGGGCTCGAAGCCTCGAGGAGGGCCTCCGCGTGGCCCCCCGCCCCGACGGTACAGTCGACGAAGACCTGACCGGGCGCGGGACGCAGCGCCTCGACCGCTTCCCGGAGCAGGACGGGGACGTGCGGCTCTTGGGATGTCATGGCGGCTCCGGAACTCGCTGCGGCGGGAAGGGACAACGCGACGTTCCTCCCGGGGGTTCAGACGCCGAGGTCGGAGAGCGCGGCCAGATCCGCGTCGGTGAGTGGATCCGAGGAGAGCCGTTGCTCGAACGAGGCCCGATTCCAGACTTCGAGGTAATCGTGCTGGCCGAGGACGGCCACGTCGCTCCGGAGATCGGCCTGCGTGCGCAGGAGCGGATGGATGAGGATCCGGCCCTGCGCATCCATGGAGGAGCACTGGCCGAAGTAATTGACCGAGTTCCGGAACCGCATGACCGACGGGTTGAGAGCCGATGCGCGGGAGAGCCGTTCCTCGACGCGGAGCCAGACCTCCATCGGGTAGATGCGTGCGGACTCGCCCCGCAGGCTCGTCACGAAGAACTCGCGCCCGTAGCTCGGCTCGAGCACCGCGCGGAAGCCCGCGGGGAGCTTGAGACGCCCCTTTTCGTCGATCTTGGCGAGAGCGTTTCCCCTCAGCATCAGCGACCCACCATCCGGCGGCCGGGAGGGGGAGGAGACGTTGCGCCGTGCCTCGCACCGCCTCGAGCCCGCCGAATCGTTCCAGGCCGCCGCGTCGGGAGGGTGGAGGGAGGGGCGTTGGGGCCACTTCACTCCACTTTAGACCACCCGGCGCGATGGTAGGGGGATGGGCAGGCCGTGTCAAGGAATTTTCCCCGGAATCGGGCGCATTCCGAGGCGAAAGTGGGGCGCACCCGGCGGCGGGCCGAACCGGCCTCCCGGGCGTGACCGAGGCGGGACCGTCTACTCAGCGGTGGGGCGGGTTTCCGGGTTCCTTCGGCTTCGGGTCACCGGGGGGATCCGGGGTCTGCCCCAACGGGTTGAACCCGTCGGGACCGTCTTGCACCCCGAGGCTCCCGTACGCCCCGCTCCCCGCGAGCGGGAGGTCGGTCATGCGGACGACCCGGCCCTCGCGCCATGCGACGACGAGGCGGTCTCCGACGACGCGAAGGGAAGGAGCGGACGCCCCCGAACCCTCGCCGAGCAGTTCCACGGCTCGGGTGAAGGTGTCGCTCCCCGCAACGAGCATCGCGAGGGAAAGCGTGCCCGATTCCCGCGTCGTGAAGGCAAGGTAGACGTGTCCCGCGGGATCGAGTGCGAGAGCGGGATCGACCTGGTCGGATGCGTCACGCATCCCGAAGCGGAACGGCTGTTCCCACCTGCCTTCCGCGGTGCGAATCGCGACCGCGACGTCGGTCTCTCCCGACTCCCACCACGTCCAGGCCGCCACCGCCCTGCCGTCCTGTGGGATTTCGAGAAGGACCGGTGCGCCGTCGAGGGGGGCACGGTGAAGCCTCGGCCGGCGTTCCTGTTCTCCGGCGAGGAGTGGTGCGGCGGCGAAGAGCAGCGTCGCCGCGAGGGTGGGAAGGATCCGGGGCTTACTCATGGGATCTCCCCCTCTCCACGAACGCGTCGAAGGCATCCGCCTCCGGCATCGTCCGCTCGAGACTCGAACGGAGCGCGCGAAGGCGGCCGAACGCGATCTTCTCCCTCGTCGGGTTGCCGTCCGCCATCGCCATCCGCCACTCGTGATAGGCGTTGAAGAACATGAGGTCCGGATAACGCTCGGACCCGGACCCGGCGAGCGCGTCCGACTCGCGCAGGCAGGCGCGCGCGGCGCCGGTTTCGCCGGCCCGGGCGTACGCCTCGCCGAGGTTGCTGAGGGCGTGCGCCTCGAGGCGCCGGAAGCCGGCGCGATGGGCTTCGGACCGCGCGGCCCGGAGGATCCGGATTCCCTCGCGAATCTTCCCGAGCGCGACGTAGCAGGCGCCGATGTTCGTGCGGACCCGGATGATCTCGAACGGATGGCCGCAGCGCTCGTACGCTTCGATCGCCTCGCGGTACCGTACGATCGCGGCGGCGTGCTCGGCGCGCTCGGCGAGCACACGGCCGAGTGTGTGCAGCCCTCGGGCGCGCTGGAGCGAGGGCGCGTCGGCCGGCGCGAGGGCGCAAGCCCTTTCGGCTTCGATTTCGGCCAGGACGAGGTCTCCCTGGTCGGCGTGGAGGTTCGCGAGGTTGAGGAGCGCGCGCGCGCGCGTTTCCTCGCTCAGCCCCGCGCGGATCCGAAGGACGCGTCGCAACTCCTGCTCGGCGAGGGCGAGCTTCCCGAGCCGGGTGAGGGCCGACGCGAGGCTCGTTCTCGCGCGGCCGAGGAGGTCGGTCCCGGCTCCCGTTTCCTCGAGCCGCTCGACCGCCGACTCGTAGAGGGCGAACGCACGTCCGTGGTCGCCGGCCCGGATCGCCTCGTTCCCGCGCTCGAGGAGGGTCTCGGGATCTCCGGACTCCTTGAGGGTTTCGAACTCTTCGAGGTCGACGACGTCCGAAAACGCCTGGACCGAGACGTTGAACACGCTCGCCAGCACGCGGAGCTTGTCGAACGAGGGGTAACAAATCCCCTTCTCGTAGCGGCTGAGCTGGGAGTTGTCGATCTCACCCCCCTCCGCCCGCGCCCGTTCCTCGACGCGCCGGAGCGAGTAGCCGTACCCGGCGCGGAGCCGGCGCAAGTAGCTCCCCAGCCTCGCGCTCCCGTGACTGGTCGCGATCGCTCGTTCCTCCATCGGCCGTTCCCTCCCGCGGTCGATCGAGCCCCCCTCGAGTCTAGACCTGTTTCCTCCTCCGAGGAGGGTGAGTACCCCGCGGCAAAGACGGGGTCAAGCGAAACGAGGGCGCGCGGAGAGTCTCTGCGGACGATCCGCAGCGTCGGTGCATAGAATGCGTGGGTGCGACGTGCCCTCGCTCGGTTCATGGAGACTCTCCGGACCCAGGCCGGCCGAGACGCCGTACGCGCGTTCGCGCTCTTCGGACTTCTCCTCGCCGGAATCGTCGCGGTCGCCGTCGAGGTGGTGTACCGCGACATGGAGCGTGTCGCGAAAGTACAGCGATTCTTGATCGGTCGACAGGAGGCGGCGCGCATCGCGGACTTCGTCGGAGAAATCGGGCGGGAACCGGGTGGACTCGACTACAGCCGCGTGAGGAGTCACCTCCCGGCGATCGAGGCGGAAGTCCGGCGAAGACTCGCGGAGAGCGACCTCATGGAGCGGGTCGAGGTCCGGGACCGGTTCGGCGCGCCCCTCCTCGCGGTCTCCCGCCGCGAGCCGGGGGCGGAAGGGTACGCCGGGGGACTCCACCACCTGACCGTCCGCCTGCGACGGGGCACGAGTCCCGTGGGCCAGATCCTGGTCTCGATCTCGGAGGACGGGCTCCAGCGGGACGTCGACCGGCTCTGGAGGTCGTTCCGATTGAAACTCGCGCTCTCCGCCGCCGTCGCGGTCGGGATCCTCGTCGTCGCCTTTTTCTACGTCCTCCATCTGCTCCGGAAGAACCGCGCCCTCGAGCAATCGAAGCTCTCCGCAGAGCGGGCCGCGTACCGCGGTGTGCTCGCGTCGGGCCTCGCGCACGAGATCCGCAACCCTTTGAACGCGATGAACATGAACCTCCAGATGCTCGAGGAGGAGTTGCTGGCGGTCCCGGGCCTCCGCAAGGAGGACTGGTCGGATCTCCTCAACTCCACGAAGAGCGAGATCAAGCGCCTCGAGCGCCTCGTGAACAACTTTCTCCAGTACGCGCGACCGGCGCGTCCGAAGTTCGAGCCGCGGGACTTGAACGCCCTCGCCCGGGAGATCGCTCTCTTCCTCCAAGCCGATTTTCGCGGTCACGGCGTCGAGATCCGCGTCGAAGTCGAACCCCTCCTTCCGACCGTCGACGTCGACGAGTCGCAGCTCAAACAGGCGCTCATGAATATCCTGGTGAACGGACGCCAGGTGATGAAGGAGGGCGGCGTCCTCGTGCTCAGGACGCGCGCCGGAAGCGGGGGCGAGGTACTCCTCGAGGTGCAGGACGAGGGCCCTGGGATCGCACCCGAAGTGGCCGAGAGGATCTTCGAGCCGTTCTACTCGAATCGCGGGGGCGGAACCGGGCTCGGCCTTCCCATCGCCCGGCAGATCGTCGAGAGCCACGGAGGCCGGATCGAGGTCGTTCCGCACCCCGAGAAGGGGACCACCTTCCGGATCGTGCTTCCCCGACGCCACGAGCGCGCGGCGAACGCCTCGGGGCCGGTGTCGTGAGCGCGGGGGACCTCCGGCGCAGGGCGGAGGATCTCCGGGCGCAGATCGCCTACCACCGGAAGCGGTACTTCGTAGACGACGCTCCCGAAATCTCGGACGCCGAGTACGACGCCCTCGAGCGGGAGTTGCGCGAGATCGAACGGGAGCATCCGGAACTCGCCGTCCCCGACTCGCCCACCGTGCGCGTCGGCGGCGAGCCGTCCCCGCAGTTCGGGACCTTCCTCCACAGGACCCCGCTCCTGTCCCTCGACAACGCTTACGACGAGGAGGAACTCCGCGCGTGGGAGGAGCGGCTCGTCCGGACGCTCGGGGAGACCCCGGGAGCCTACGTCGTCGAACCGAAGGTGGACGGCCTCTCGATCGCCGTCCACTACCGGGACGGCCACTTCGAGCGCGCGGTCACCCGCGGAGACGGGATCAGGGGGGAGGACGTCACCGAGAACGTACGCACGATACGGTCGATCCCCCGGCGACTCCCGCGAACGCTCGCGCGCCTCGAGGCGCGCGGGGAGATCTACATGCCCCGGGAGGCGTTCCGGGCCCTCAATCGGGCGCGCGAGGAGGCGGGGGAACCGGTCTTCGCGAATCCGCGCAACGCGGCGGCGGGCTCGGTCCGCATGAAGGACCCGCGCGTCACGGCCGGCCGTGCGCTCGAGTGCCTCTTTTACGCCCTCGCCGCCGTCGAGGGAGAAGAGGAACCCGATACCCACACCGGCTCGCTCGCGCTCCTCCGCCGGCTCGGGCTCGAGACGAACCCGCGCAATCGGCGCGTGGCAAGCCTCGCGGAGGCGCTGCAGGCGATCGAGTCCCTGCGGGCCGAGCGGGAGAGCCTTCCCTACGAGATCGACGGCGCGGTGGTGAAGGTCGACTCTCTGTCCCTCCAGGCCCGTGCGGGGTCGACCTCGAAGTTCCCCCGCTGGGCGATCGCGTTCAAGTACCCGGCGGAGCGGGCGACGACCCGCATCCGGGACATCGTCGTACAGGTCGGACGCACCGGTGTTTTGACCCCCGTCGCCGAACTCGAGCCGGTCATGCTCGCCGGGACGACGGTGTCGCGGGCGACGCTCCACAACGAAGAGGAGGTGAGGAGGAAAGACGTGCGGGTCGGGGACACGGTCGTCCTCGAGAAGGCCGGAGAGGTCATCCCGCAGGTCGTCCGCGTCGTCCCGTCCGAGCGCCCGCCCACCGCGGCGCCGTTCCGCCTGCCGCGCGCGTGCCCCGTCTGCGGGACGCCGGTCGTCCGCGAGGCCGCCGAGGTCGCGAGTCGCTGTCCGAACCCGGCCTGTCCGGCAAAGCGCCGCGAGGCGATCCTCCATTTCTCCTCGCGCGCCGGAATGGACATCCAAGGGTTGGGCGACGCCCTCGTCGACCAGCTCCTCGCCCGCGGCCTCGTCCGGGATCCGGCGGACCTCTACGCTCTCGACGCGTCGGGCCTCGCGGCGCTCGAGCGGATGGGGGAGAAGTCGGCCGCGAACGTGATCGCCCAGATCGACGCGTCGCGCCGGAGGCCCCTGCACCGGCTCCTCTTCGCGCTCGGGCTCCGTCATGTGGGGGACCGCGCCGCGAGGGTCCTTGCGTCCCGGTTTCGGACGATGGACCGTTTGGCGGAGGCCACGGCGGACGAACTCGAGGCCGTTCCCGAGATCGGCCCCAAGACCGCCGCTTCGGTGCGCGAGTTCTTCGACGTCGATGCCCACCGCGACCTGATCCGGCGGCTCGCCGCCGCGGGGGTTCGGATGGAGGCGGAAGAGGAGCCCGCCGTCGAGGAGGTCCCCGGATCCCCGTTCGCCGGCAAGACGGTGGTCCTGACCGGGACGCTCCCTGGTCGATCGCGCGAAGAGGCGAAGGCGTGGATCGAGGCCCACGGGGGTCGAGTGACGGCGTCGGTGAGCCGGAAGACCGACCTCGTCGTCGCGGGGGAAGCCGCCGGATCGAAGCTCGAGAAGGCCCGCGCCCTCGGCGTCCCGGTCCTGGATGCCGAGGCGTTCGAGCGGATCGTGGCCTCGGATCGAACGTGAGGCGAGAGGCGACTGCTAGAATCGGAAACTTCCCATGACGCGAACGGTGCGGGCCATCGTGATCGAGGACGAGGACGCGAACCGGGAGAGCATCTCCCGCGCCCTGTCGAAGATCGGTTGGGTGGTCGAGGGGTTCGCGGAGGCTGCACCCGCCCTCGAGCACCTCCGGGCGCATCCGGACGTGAGCCTCGTGGTCACCGACCTCATGATGCCCGGCATGGACGGGTTCGAGGTGCTCGCGCGCTCGCGCGAGATCGATCCCGACGTCGGCATTCTCATGATCACCGGCCACGGATCCGTCGAGTCGGCCGTGGAGGCGATGAAGCGGGGCGCGGACGATTACCTCCAGAAGCCCGTGGACCTCTTCGAGCTGCGCAAGCGGGCCACCGCGATCGTGGAAAAGCGCGTACTCACCCGGAGGGTGGACGAGCTGGAGAGCCGACTCGGAGAGAAGTTCGGGAAGATCATCGGGCGCTCGAAGGCGATGGAGGGGCTCTTCCGCCAGATGGAGCTCGTGGCGCCGACACGCTCGAACGTGCTCATCATCGGGGAATCGGGGACCGGGAAGGAACTCGTGGCGAACGCCCTCCACGACAACTCCCCGCGCCGCGAGATGCGTTTTCTCCCGATCAACTGCGCGGCGATCCCGTCCGAGATTCTGGAGTCGGAGCTCTTCGGGCACGAGAAGGGATCGTTCACCGGAGCCGTCGGGCGGAAGGTCGGGAAGTTCGAACTCGCGGACAAGGGGACCCTCTTCCTGGACGAGATCGGCGAGCTTCCCCTCGAGATGCAGGTCAAGCTCCTGCGGGTCCTCGAGCAGCGCGAGTTCATGCGCGTGGGCGGCACGGAGACGATCCACGTCGACATCCGCCTGATTGCGGCGACGAACGCCGATCTCGCCCTCGCGGTCGATCAGGGCAAATTCCGGCAGGATCTTTACTACCGCCTCAAGGTGGTGACGCTCCGGATCCCCCCGCTGCGAGAGCGCCGGGACGACATCCCGCTCCTCGCCGGGCACTTCCTCCGGACGTTCGGGAAGGAGAACGGTCGGGAGGCGATGCGCTTCTCCCCCGAAGCGATGCGCGCTCTCTGTTCGGCTCCTTGGGACGGAAACGTCCGCGAGCTACGAAACCTGGTCGAGAGCCTCGTGGTGCTCGCCCCTTCCGACGAGATCGGGGTCGAGCACCTCCCGGACGAATACCGCTCGCTCGGGGACCGATCCGAGGAGGGCAGGTCGGCGCCGTCCGTCTCGGAGGGGCTCCCGGCCGCCGAGCGCCCGCTCACGATGGACGAGATCGAGCGCCAGGCGATCCTTTCCGCCCTCGAGCGGAGCGGGGGGAACCGAACGCAGGCGGCGGAGGCGCTCGGAATCGGTCTCCGTACGCTCCAACGGAAACTCAAAGAGTACGGGGTCGCCGGAGGCGGCCGGAGCGATTGATCCGCTGCGTTCGCCCCGCAAGCCTGGCACTCCCCTCGGCTCGAGGGTGTCAGTTTGGCGTCGCGAAGTGCCCCCCGGCCACGCCGAGGGAGCCGCTTTCTTTCAATACTCGGAACGCACCGCCACGGCACGGGCTTTGCCTCTCAACCCCGGCGGATGACTCCGTCGAGCAACCAGATGACCCGGATCGTCGTCGTGGACGACGATCCTGCCGTGCTGGACTGCTACCGCCGGGTGCTGTCGAGGGCGGGGTACACCGTCCGCACCGAATCGGATCCTCTGCGGGTCCTCGGCGACCGGTCGATCGCGGGCGAGGCCGACCTCCTGATCCTCGACTACAAGATGCCAGGAGCCGACGGGCTCACTCTTCTCGCGGAGTTGCGCCGACGCGAAGTCCGGGCGCGTTGTATCCTGATTTCCGCCTTCCTCAACGAGGCCGTGCGGCAGCAAGCGCGCCTGCTGGGTGTCGATCGGATCCTCGACAAGCCGGTGGATCTGGCGGCGCTCCGCGGCGCGGTCACCGAGGTCTTCCTCGGGACGGAGCCACGGGCCGCCGGGATGACCGGCTGAGGCGAGGCCGGAGGCCCCGCACATGAGAGGTCGATACGGGTTCGCGGCCATGCTGGCCGTGGTCGGATTCAGCATCGTTCTCGGGATGGTCCTCGGAGGCCGTTTCGACGCTCCGCCGTCGGCCGTCGCCGCGAGGTCCGGCGAAGGAGCCCTCCATGTCACGCGAGACGCGGCTCCCGCCCCCGTCCCCCCCATCGATTTCTCGGAGATCGTCGCTCGCTCCATCCCGGCGGTCGTCAGCGTCAACAACACGCGCATCGAGACGCCGCCCTCGGGTTCCCATTCCGACGATATCTTCCGCTTTTTCTTCGGGGAACCCGACGACCCGGACCAGAGGCAGCGCGTTCCGCGACGCGGGGTCTCCTCGGGTTCGGGGTTCCTGATCACGCCCGACGGGTACATTCTGACGAACAACCACGTCGTCGAAGGAGCCACGAAGCTCGAGGTGACCCTCGACGACGGCTCGAGGTTCACGGCCGAGGTGATCGGGACCGATCCGATCATCGATCTCGCGCTCGTCAAGATCGACGCGGGAGACCGGGTCCTTCCCACGCTCCCGCTGGGGGACTCGGATGCCTTGCGGGTCGGGGAATGGGTCATCGCGATCGGCAATCCGCTCGAACTCGAGCACACGGTGACGGTGGGTGTCGTCTCGGCCAAGGGCCGGAGCGTCAACATCGGATCGACGATCGGCCCCCTCGCGCGGTTCATCCAGACCGACGCCGCCATCAACTTCGGGAACTCGGGAGGGCCGCTTCTCGACGCGCGGGGCCGGGTGGTCGGGATCAACTCCGCCATTCTGAGGAACGGGGGGCCCTTCAACTCGCCGCTGATCGAGGGGATCGGGTTCGCGCTCCCGATCAACGCCGCATGGGACGCCGCCCAGCAAATCCGCGAGTCGGGCGGGGTGAAACGCGGCTACTTGGGCGTCACCATGAACACCGAGCCCATCGACGATCGGGCACGCGAGTATTACGGCCTTCCCGACACGAAGGGAGTTCTCATCAAGGGAGTGACCCCGGGCGGACCGGCCGACAAGGGCGGCGTCAAACCCGGGGACATCATCCGGAAGGTGGACGGGGAGTTCGTCGTGGACAACGAGGACCTACTCGTCAAGGTGGCCGGGAAGCGGCCGGGCGAGAAGGTCCGGCTCGAGATCTTTCGAAACGGGAAAACGGTGAAGACCGAGGTCATTCTCGCCGTTCGCCCTGCCGATCCGACGGCCGGCGGGCCGATCGACGTGCCAGACGCCGAGCCCGACGCGGAGGAGCCGATCTCCTTCGGCTTCCGGGTCGGGGCGATCGACGAGCGGATGCGGCGTCACACCGGCGCGGACGACACGGTGCGCGGCGTGATGATCGTCGAGGTCGACCCCGAGTCGGACGCGGCGGAGCAAGGTCTCGTGCCCGGGCTCATCATCCAGTCGGTGAACGACCGACAGGTCCCGGACCTCCCGGCGTGGCGGGCCGCGACCCGCGAAATCGACCCGGGGGCCGTCGTCAAACTCGATCTGTGGCTCCCCGGAGACACCACGCGTTCCGTTTTCGTGCGGGTTCCGAAGCGCAGCGCCCCGTGACGGCCGTGGTACGATCCGGCACCCAGCCGACATGAGCCGATTTCGAGAGCCTCTCGTCCTCATCGTGGACGACGAGGAGGACATCCGGGCTTCCCTCCGGATGATCCTCTCGTACGAAGGGATGGCCGTTTCGGAGGCCGACTCCGGGGAGGCGGCCCTCCGCGCGGTCGACGCGCGTCCGCCCGATGCCGTCCTCCTCGACATCAAGATGCCGCGCATGGACGGGCTCGAGGTGCTCGCCGAGCTCCGCAAGAGGGACGCCGAGCTGCCTGTGATCGTCGTCTCGGGGCACGGCACGGTCCAGACCGCGGTCGAGGCGACGCGACTGGGCGCCTTCGATTTCATGGAGAAGCCGCTCGAACGCGACCGAGTCCTCGTCGTTCTCCGGAACGCCCTCGAGCGGCGTCGCCTCGAGCGGGAGAATCGGGATCTCCGGATCTCGTTCGAGGAGCGTTACCGCATGGTCGGCTCGAGCGCGGCGATGCGGGCGGTCCACGAATCGATCGCGATGGCGGCGCCCGTGCGCGCCTCGGTGCTCATCACCGGGGAATCGGGTACCGGGAAGGAGCTGGTCGCCCGTGCGGTCCACCGGAACGGGCCGCGCGCCGGGAAGGCTTTCGTCAAGGTGAACTGCGCGGCGATCCCGGAGGAACTGATCGAGTCGGAGCTTTTCGGGCACGAGAAGGGGTCGTTCACGGGAGCCGTGCGCGACCAGGCGGGGAAGTTCGTGCAGGCCGACCAGGGGTCGATCTTCCTCGACGAGATCGGCGACATGAGCCTCAAGACCCAGTCGAAGGTCTTGCGGGCCCTGCAGGATGGGGAGATCGAGCCGGTCGGGGCGGCCAGGTCGATCACGGTGGACGTGCGTGTGCTCGCCGCCACCAACAAGGAACTTCCGGAAGAAATCCGGGCGGGCAGGTTCCGAGAAGATCTCTACTTCCGCCTCAACGTGATCCCGATCGCGCTCCCTCCCCTCCGGGAACGTCGTGACGACATTCCGGACCTCGTTTCTTGGTTTGCCGACGCGTTCTGTCGTGAGAACGGGCTCTCGCCTCGGCGCTTCGAGGCCGGGGCGATCGAGGCCCTGCAGGCCATGCCCTGGCGGGGAAACGTCCGCGAACTCAGAAACGTCGTGGAGCGTCTCATCATCATGACCCCCGGCCCGGTGATCCGCCGGGCGGACGTCTCGGCGGGGCTCGCGCTCGAGCCCGCCGGTCACGAGGCGGGCCCCCGGGAAGGGATGATCTCCGTACCGTACTCCGGCGCGACCCTCCAGCAGTTCAAGGACGCCTCCGAGCGGGCGTACCTCGTCGCCAAGCTCCGGGAGAACGACTGGAACGTCGCGGCGACTGCAAAGGCGATCGACACGCCGCGGTCCAACCTGTACAAGAAACTCGAAGCCTTCGGCCTCACGCGCGAGAAGGACGGATCGTAGGACCCGCCGGACGGCGGCGAGGAGGCGGCGGTGCGAAGCGACAGGGACGTGGTCGTCGTCGGAGGGGTGCGGACCCCCTTCGTGAAGGCCTGGACCGATTTTCGCCGGGTCGGCGCGGTCGAACTCGGCCGGTTGGTTGTGCGCGAGGTGCTCGAGCGCACCGGGATCGACCCCGAAGCGGTCGACGAGGTGATCGCGGGGAACATCGCGGGCCCGGCCGACGCCTCGAATCTCGCCCGGGTGATCGCCCTCGAGGCGAAGATTCCCGCCAAGGTCCCCGCGTTCACCGTCAACCGCAACTGCGCCTCGGGCCTCGACGCGGTGGTGGAGGGAGCCTACCGGATTCGGGCGGGAGATGCCGGAATCGTGGTGGCCGCCGCGGTGGAGTCGATGTCCCGCATCCCGTATCTCTTCTCCGACCGCGCCCAAGACCTCTGGACCGACGTCGGCCGCGCGCGGAGCCTTCCGGCGCGGATCGTCGGGTTCGCCCAGTTCCGCCCGCGAGACTTCCGGCCGACCCCCGCCCTGGAATCGGGACTCACCGATCCGGTCTCGGGGCTCAACATGGGAGAAACCGCCGAGGTGCTCGCGCGCGAGTGGCAGATCGGACGGAGGGAGCAGGACGAGTTCGCGCTCAGGAGCCATCGACGGGCGGCCGCGGCATGGTCGGAGGGCCGGATGGCCGAGGAGACCGTAGCCGTTCCGATCCCCCCCCGGTTCGAGTCGCTCGCGGAGCGGGACAACGGCATCCGCGAGAACCAGACCCTCGAGGCGCTCGAGAGGCTCCCGCCGGTCTTCGACCGAACGTTCGGGACGGTCACCGCCGGAAACGCGTCGCAGATCACCGACGGTGCGGTCGCGCTGGTGCTGGCTTCGGCGGAGCGCGCCCGAGCCCTCGGGCTCCCCGCGATGGGGGTGGTCCGCTCCTGGGCCTTCTCCGGGTGCGACCCCGCCCGGATGGGGCTCGGCCCCGTGCTGGCGGCGCCTCTCGCACTCCGCCGCGCGGGTGGCCTCACGATGGACCGGATGGATCTCGTGGAGATCAACGAGGCGTTCGCGGCCCAAGTGCTCGCGTGCATGAGGGCGTTCGATTGCAGGGCGTTCTTCCGGGACCAGATGCGGTCGGACCCCGTCGGTGTCCCCGACCCCGACCGGGTCAACGTCAACGGCGGCGCCATCGCCCTCGGCCACCCCGTCGGCGCAAGCGGCGCGCGTATCCTCCTGACCCTCCTCAAGGAACTGGGGAGGCGCGGCGGGCGTTTGGGGCTCGCCACCCTCTGCGTCGGAGGCGGTCAGGGCGGGGCCCTGATCGTCGAGCGGGACTGAGCCGTGGGCGAGCGGGTGGAGAGCGTTCGATACGAGATCGGTCCGCAGGGAGTCGTGCACGTCGTGTTCGACCGACCCGGCGAGAAGGTCAACCTCCTGGACGCGTGGGCTCTCCGCCGGCTCGACGGGATCGCCGACGAGATCCGGCGCGACGATCGCGTGCGGGGGGTCGTCTTCCGGAGCGAAAAGCCCGGGTGCTTCCTCGCGGGGATGGACGTGGGGGAGATCGCCTCGCTGACCGACGCCTTCGAGGCGGCGGAGGGGGCGCGCTTCGGGCAGGCGGTCTTTCAAAAGATCGCGGACCTCCCATTCCCCACCGTCGCGGCGATCGACGGAACCTGTTTGGGAGGGGGGACCGAATTGGCGCTCGCCTGCCGGTACCGTCTCGCCTCCGACGACCGGTCGGTGAAGATCGGTCTCCCCGAGGTCCGGATCGGGATCATCCCCGGGTTCGGCGGCTCTCAGCGCCTGCCGCGCCTCGTCGGACTCCTCCCGGCGCTCGACCTGATCCTGACGGGCCGTTCGCTCGTCGGCCGGGAGGCCGTGCGCGTGGGTCTCGTCGACAAGATCGTCCCTTCGGCCTATCTCCTGCGAGAGGCGGTCGCCTTGTTGGAAGACGACGGGCCGCCTCCGACGCGACCGAGGCGACCGCTGTGGCAGGTGGCGGCGGAGCGGCTGGGGCCCTCGAGGCGGCTGCTCCTCGCGCTGGCAAAGAAACGCACCGCGGCACGGGTCTCGCCCGAGAACTACCCGGCTCCGTTCCTCGCGCTCGAGGCCGTCGAGGCCGCCTTTGCGCTCGGCCTCCGGCAGGGTCTCGATCTCGAGGCGCGGATCGTCGGGGACCTCGTTCCGACCCGGACCTCGAAGAATCTGATCTGGCTCTTCCAGAGCCAGAACGCCTTGAAGAAGGACCCCGGGGGGTTCGTCGCGGTCCCCCGCAAGGTCCGTCGCGCCGCCGTCGTCGGCGCCGGGATCATGGGCGGCGGAATCGCCCAGCTCGTCGCGGACGGGAGAATCCCGGTCCGATTGAAGGACGTTCGCGGAGACGCCCTGCTCGCCGCACTCAGGGCCGCATCGAAGGTTTGGCAAGGACGCGTCGACCGCGGTCGGATGACGGCGAGGGAGATGGCCCAGGCGATGCGCTTCCTTTCGACGACGCTCGACGACTCGGGGCTTTCCCGTGTCGACATCGTGGTCGAAGCGGTGGTCGAGAACCTCGAGGTGAAGCAAGAGGTCCTCTCCGCGGCGGAGGAGCGGATCCCGGCGCGGGCGGTCTTCGCGTCGAACACGTCGACCCTTCCCATCTCCGACATCGCGGCCGGAGCGCGGCACCCGGAAAGGGTGATCGGGATGCACTTCTTCCACCCGGTTCACCGGATGCCCCTCGTCGAGGTGATCGCGGGACAGCGCACCTCCCCCGAGACGGTCTCGACCGTCCACGCGTTCGCGATCGAACTCGGCAAGATCCCGGTCGTCGTTCGCGATGCCCCGGGCTTCCTCGTGAACCGGATTCTGATGCTCTACCTGAGCGAGGCCGCGCGGCTCCTCGCGGAGGGGGTTCCGGTCGAATCGGTCGACAAGGCCGCCGCCGCGTTCGGCATGCCACTGGGGCCGTTCGCACTCCTCGACGAGATCGGGCTCGACACGGCGAACCACGCCGCCGCGGTACTCGAAGGGGCGTTCGGCAAGCGGATCGGGGGAACGACCCCCGTCCTCGCCGGGATGGTCGAGAGTGGGCGGCTCGGTCGGAAGAGCGGTCGGGGGTTCTATCGGTACCGGGACGGCCGCCGGAGCGGAGCCGATCCGGAGACGGCCCGGTTCGCGGGGGCCGCCCCCCGCAAGGACCTCCCGCCGGAAACCATCCAAGAGCGCCTGATCCTGGCGATGGTCAACGAGGCGGCGGTCTGTCTCGAGGACGGCGTCGTGCGGGACGCCCGGGACCTCGATGTGGCCATGGTGATGGGGACCGGTTTCCCCCCGTTTCGGGGCGGCCTTCTGCGCTACGCGGACGAGATCGGCATCGCGGTCCTCGAGGACCGGCTCTCGAGACTCGCCGACGCCCACGGCGAACGGTTCCGTCCGGCCGCAGTGCTCCGCGACATGGTTCGGACGGCTCGGCGTTTCCATCCCTGATCTCGGCCGCCGGAAACCGCGGTCGGAAGCCGGCGTACAAACCCGGGTGGGGCGTGGGTGCCGCCCGCGACGGGGGTGGGTTACCATGCCGCGTACCCTCTCGCACCGAGATGAGGAGGAACACCATGGCCTCGACGGCCCCGATCGCGCGTTTCCTGATGCCGGCGACGCTCGCCGCCCTCGTTGTGTTCGCTCCCGCCGCGTTCGCCGCGAAAGACACGATCCCCGCGAGCGTGCGGTCCGGGATCGAGGCGGCCCTCAAGAAGCGGCTTGCCGATCTCGCCTCGGAGAAGGACGCAGCGGGCCTCCCGTTCAAGCGAGGTGCGTACTCGGAGGACTTCCGGCCGGGTCCGGACGGCGCGTACCTCGCGAGCTTCCACGTGAATACGATCGAGAAGGCTCCCGAGGGAATGGGGCGCCGCATGAAGACGGAGCGGTTCACCTACACCCTCAAGCCCGGGAGCGGCGGGGAGTGGACGATCCTGAACGAGGCGCTCCAGGACTCCTACCTCGGACTCTGGAGCGACGGCTTCGGGGGGGACGAGGTCTACGAATTCGACGAGTTGGTCTTCGACCGGGAGGGCTTCAAGGTCACGGGCCGGAAGGGTTCCCTCTATCTCTTCCAATTGGCCGGCAAGACCTCCGGGTATCGCGTCGTGGCCGACGACCTCTCCTATCGTTACGAGCCTCCGGCCGACGCGTCGCCCTACTACGGGGCGAAGTGGGCGAGAATCCTCAAGGAGAAGGAGCGGGACTTCGTCTTCACCCCCCTGTGGTTCGACGTCGACTGCGATCCGGCCTCCTGTGCGGAGATCGAGAAGGGGTTCCGGGGGCTGCGGAAGATCGCGGGGGGCGTCGACGCGATGCCTGCGAAGCTGAAGACGATCTTCGACGAGCAGCTCAAGGACGCCGACGAGAACCGCAAGGAGAACCCGTTCGGAGGGTTCCAGCGGGCCTATCCCGCGGACCGGACGATCTGGCGGGTCACGGTGAAGCGGGACGGAGGCAAGGAGCACTTCGTCTCCCTCGGCTTCGACTCGTGGGAATACAAGGAAGTGGGGTTCTTCGCGTCGGGATTCGGGTTCGCCCCGATCTTCGTCTACAACTCGGAGGCCCTTCGCTCGAGCGGCGCATCCCCCTACGACCTCGAGTTGCGCGACGACGCCGATTCCCGATGGTACGGGGTGAAGGGGGTCACCGGCGAGGTCGACCTCGCCCTCAACGATCCGGTCGAACTGATCGGGGACATCACGTTCACGCTGCGCATCAAGAGGGACACCCGGGAACTCCCGTTCAACATCTCCCGAACGTCGATCCCGAGCGAAAGCAAGGAGAGAAAGAACCCGAAGCTGTTCATCAACTCGGTCCAGGACGAGAAGGGGAACGAGCTGACCTGGGTCAAGGTGGGCGCGGCGAGCGGACTCATCATCTTCCCGGAGCCCCTCAAGGCGGGGACGACGACGAGCCTGCGGATGCGGTATCGGAACCTCGACAGCATCTACTACTTGAACCCGACCTACTCCGCGATGGACCGTGGGGGGTGGCTCCCCTTCACGCGTTTCGGGGAGATGATCGAGACGTTCGAGTTGACCGTGCGGTCCCCCGCGAAGTTCCTGGTGCTCGGCATCGGCAAGAAGGTCTCCGACGAGGTCGCGGGGAACGTCCGGACCACGAAGTGGGCTTCGAACAGCCCGGTGAGCTTCCCGACCATCATCTTCGGGGAGTACGAGATGGACGGAACGTCGTATCAGGAGAAGCCCGCCCATCTGGCGACGAAGCTCGACGGAACCCCGATCCCGGTGAACGTCTACGTCGACAAGACGTCGATGCAGGGTTTGAACACCAAGTTTTCGTCGGAGGCCGACGTGCGCGACACGATCGCGGCCCAGGAGTCGGGAGCGCGCGACATCCGGGGCAAGCAGCTGAACGCGATCGCGGTGCAAGCCTCCGTCGCCCTGGACGTCTACAAGGACGTCTTCCAGGTCGACTACCCGTTCGCGAAGCTCGATCTCGTCGCGGATCCGCTGGGCGCGTTCTACGGCCAGGCTCCCGCATCGATCATCTACCTCGGCTTCGGGGTCTTCCGGGGCGAGGGCTCTCTGATCGCGGACTCCGATCTCTCCAAGTTCAACAAGGACGTCGTCGCGCACGAGGTGGCCCACCAGTGGTGGGGCTCGTCCACCGTGAACGCGAACCAGGGGAACTACTGGTTCGTGGAGAGTCTCGCCGAACTCTCCTCCGCGCTCTACGTGGAGCGCGTCTACGGAAGGAAACGCTATTTGGAAAAGGTCGCCGACTGGCGCAAGAACATCCTCGAGAGCGAGACGTTCGCGAACGTCCAGTCGAACTACACCGAGTGGGCAGGAGAAAGCGGATTCGGGTCCGTCCAGGCCAACATCTACAACAAGGGCCCGTATGCCTTCCACATGCTCCGCGAGACCTTCGGCGACGAGAAGTTCTTCGAGTTCCTGAGGAAGCTCGCCCAAACGCTCAAGGGGGAGGAGATCGTCACCCGCGACATCCAGCAGGTGATGGAGGAGGTCTACGGCGGCAACATGGAGTGGTTCTTCGACCAGTGGATCCGCGGCGTGGGGGTTCCCGAGTACTCCTTCCAATGGACGAAGCGGAAGACCGAGGACGGGAAGTGGCTCGTGGAGGGGACGATCAAACAGAGGGTCCTCGCCGGGAAGTACAGGCAGGAGCTTCCCGGGGTGTACTTCCGAGCCGTCGCGCCGATCACGTTCGTGACCTACGACGGGAAGGAGTTCAAGACGCCCAAGCCGCTCTTGGTCCAGGGACCCGAAACGAAGGTCCCGCCGCTCAAGGTTCCCGAGGAGCCCGTTCAAGTCATCTTCAACAAGGACGGCGAAATCCTCGCCCACGACCTTTTGGTGAATCGGAGCTGGTAGCGCAGGGCCCGTTGATCCGCCTTTCGGACGTCAGGAAAACCTACCCCGGCGGGGCGACCGCCCTCAACGGGGTCGATCTGGAGGTGTCCCGCGGGGAGTTCGTCTTCCTGATCGGTCCATCGGGGGCGGGAAAGACCACGATCCTGCGGCTCCTCCTGCGACAGGAGCTCCCGACGTCGGGTACGGTCGAGGTGGCGGGCCGGGACGTCGCGCGGATGCGTCCCCGCCTGGTGCCCGAACTGCGAAGGTCGATGGGGGTGGTGTTCCAAGATTTCAAGCTGATCCGGAGGAAATCCGCCTTCGAAAACGTCGCATGGGTCCTCAACGTGGCGGGGATTCCGCGGGCCGAGCAGAAGCGGCGCGCCTACCACGCGCTCAAGGGGGTCGGCCTCCACCATCGTCTCGGCGTCCTGCCCGACGCGCTCTCGGGAGGGGAGCAGCAGCGCGTCGCGATCGCGCGCGCGGTCGTCAACGATCCGGAGATCCTCCTCGCGGACGAGCCGACCGGGAACCTCGACCCCGACCTCTCGGTGGAGATCATGCGTCTCTTCCGCGAGATC
Organism: uncultured Acidobacteriota bacterium; assembly: GCA_964383585.1. Classification (GTDB taxonomy): domain Bacteria; phylum Acidobacteriota; class Polarisedimenticolia; order Polarisedimenticolales; family DASRJG01; genus CAYLHQ01. Next base: position 62,421 of record CAYLHQ010000015.1, on the reverse strand, counting down.
CACTCCCGTGGAACGACCGTGCTGATCGCCACGCACGATCGAGATCTCGCGCTGCGCATGCAGCGTCGGACGGTCTACCTCCGGGACGGCCGGATCGCCGACGACTGGGTGCCGTCGTGAGCCGCGTCGCCGCTCGGATCCGCTACTACGCGGTCGAAGCCTGGGAGGAATTCCGGCACAGTCCGGGACCGAACCTCCTCGCCGCCTCGGTTCTCGCGGCGAGCCTCTTTGTTGCCTCGGCGCTCCTCCTCGTCCTCTCGAACGTCGGACGCACCCTCGAGGAGTGGGGAAGCCGCCTCCGCGTCGACGTCTTCCTGGCGGACTCCGCCCGGCCGGACGAAGTCGAGGCGTTACGGGCCGACATCGAGGCGATCGAAGGTGTCGCCCGGGTGGCCGTGGTGGACAAGGACGAGGCGCTCGCGCGGTTCCGGGCGGCGTTCGGGGCCCTCTCCGAGGCCGCCGAGGAGTTGGAGGAAAACCCGCTTCCGGTCTCTCTCGAGGCCTACCTCGATCCCGTCCGTGCCACGGATGCGGCGCAGTCGGTCCTGGAGAAGGTCCAGGGCGAGGGGATCGTGGACGAGGTCCGATGGGACCGTCCGCTCGTCGACCGCATCGGTGCCGCTCTCCGGTTCGTCCGAATGGGAGGGGGGGCGCTCGGGGCGTTCGTCTTCGGGGCCCTCACGCTCGTGATGGCGGGAGTGCTGCGGCTCGCTGTCCTGGCGAGGCGGGACGAGATCGAGATCATGCGCCTCGTCGGCGCAAGCTCCGGCATGGTCCGCGGCCCGTTCCTTCTCGCCGGAGCGGTTCAAGGGGCCGCCGGCGCGGTCGCGGCGCTCGGGCTTCTCGAGGCGTCCCGGAGGGCGGCGGTTGCGCGTGCGGCGGAAGCCGGTCCCCTCGTCGACGCGAGCCTCGGTGCGCCGCTTCCCATCGCGGCGTCGTTCGCCGTCGCGGCGGTCGGGGTCGTCGTCGGCTTCGCGGGTGCGTGGGTCGCCGTCGGAGCGTTCGGCCGTCCCCCGCAGCCTCAGAAGTCGAAGACGATGTAGAAGTCCATCCGGCGGCCGCCCGAATCCCCCTTCGTTTTCTCCAATTGAACGACGAACGGATCGGGGTCGACGTCCACGTAGCGGGTGTAGGCCAGCCGGTTCCCCCAGGACCAGTTGAATTGGAGCCCGCCGAGGAAGAGGAACTGCAACCCGAACCCGTAGGTCCCGCGCACGTCTTGGAGCCGGTCGTTCTCGGAATCCCACGCCTCGAACGGGATCGGCGTGAAGCGCCCGAGCGCGTCCACGTTCGCGCGGACGGAAAACAGCTCGGGGTCGTACCAGGAGTCGTCCCCGAGCCAGGCCCCGCCGGCGTCGAGGAAAAAGAACCCCCGCACCGCGCGAAGGGAGAGGATGGGGAACCGAACTTCGTCGATCAACGGGAACCGGAACTCGAGATTGGAAAAGACGACCCTGGATCCGAAAAACTCCCGATACTCGTACCCGCGAAGTTCGTTGATGCCGCCGAAGCCAATCAGGCTCTCCCGCTCTCCCGTGTTGTAGATGCCGGAGAGCCGCCACGCCAACAGGGACCGTGCCGTCAGCTGCTTGTAAGTCCGGAAGTCGAGGCCGTAGATGTGGAAGTCCCCGTCGAGATCGCCTCCTGCGTCGAATCCATGCGAAACCGAGACGCGGAACCGTTTTCCCTGGAACGGGCCCCAAAACTGATAACGCGTCGTATCCCCGACGAAGGCAGCCTGAGCGGTCGCGAATCGCTGGTTGAGGCTCCCGTACTGCGGCCCCGCGTCAGGGTCGAATCCGAGGTAGGCGTCCTGCGACGTGTCGATGAAGCCGACCTCGCCCTCGACACGGTAGTGCCGGTTGAGGGGGAAATGGGTGAAAAAGGTCGCGCCGGTGTACCGCTGGATCTGGTCGCGGTTGATGTCTCCCGCCAGGTTCGCCGTCACGAAGTAGTCCCGATAGTCGAACACACGCGCCCCCCAGCGCGTACGGTTCTTCAGGTTGATGTACGCCCCGTCGAGGTTCGCGTAGGACGACACCGTCGTGGCCGAGACGAGAAAGCGGTGGTCGCCGAGGAGGTCCGTGAACTGGATGCTCGAATCGCTCAGGAGCGTCCCGTCGTTGGCGACGCCGACCGTGATGCTCGGAGCCTCGATGTCCCAGCGGAGCCTGTAGCCGGTAGATTTCTCGGGATCCGTCCGCAGGCGGAGCGAGGGCTCGAAAGGAGCCGTGTCGCCGGAGACGGCGTCGGCGGGCGCGAGCTTCGCCTCGGGCTGGCGGAGCGGCATGCGGAACAGCCGAAAGGTCCCCTCGAAGAACGACGTGAAGACGAGCTGCGGCTCGTCGTCCCGGGGAGCCATCTCCACCGGCGCGAAGCACCCGCCGATGACGTCGGTGTACTTCCGGATCTCCCCGGTCGCGAGATCGAGGGCATGGATGTTGTAGATGCCGTGCACGCCGCGGTCGGAAGCGAAGAAGACCATCGATCCGTCGCGCGAGAACGACGGTTGGAGGTCGCTCGCCGGACCGAACGTGAGCTGGGTCTTCCGCGTCGGATCGGCGATCTCCACGGTGAAGATCTTCCAGTGCGCTCCGATCCGCCGGTTATAGAGGATCGAGGTGCCGTCTGCGGAGTACCAGGGATTCGCGTCGAAAAAGTCGTCCTGGGTCAAGTTCCGGACCTCTCCGGTCGCGATTTCGATCTCGTAGAGGTCGACGATCCCCCCACGGTTCGCCTCGAAGGCGATCCGCTTCCCGTCCGGAGAAAACGAAGGGCTCGCGTTCTGCGCGAACCCCTCGAGAGGGTACTCCGCGACCACTTTCCCCGAGAGGGCGTCGTAGATGAGAAGTGGACGCAGGTTCTCCTTCCTCGCGAACACGGCGATCTGGTCTCCCGCCGGCGACCAGGAGAGATCGCGCTTGCCGTCGAAGGCCTCGGAGACCAGCCACCGGTACCGGTTCGTCCACCCCTTGGTCAGATTCCGAACGGTCGAACCGTCTTCGGGGGAAAGGACGACGAGGTCGAGCTCCATCTTCGGGCTGGCGAGCGCGGCCACGAGCTCGCCCGAGGGCGAGAGGGTGGGCGAGAAGGTGAAGACTCCGACCTTGCGGATTCCGATCTCCTTCCCGTAGTCCTCCGGGTTCTTCTTCTCGAGGAGGACGGGGAAGTACTTCCGCCTCAGGTGGCGGTTGAACCGACGGTTGAACTCGTCGAGGTCGTAACCCAGCGACTCCTTGATCGCTTTCTCGACGTTGTTCTGGAGGAGCACCTTGCGGTATTCGTACAGGAAAGTCCGCAGTCCTTCCGGTCCGTGTTCCTGCGCGATGAAGTCGAAGACCGCGTGACCGTACCGGTAGGTCAGGAACGACAGGACGTCGAGGGCCTGAATCGGGGGAAGGACGTTGTTCACGACGGCGTCGCGGATCGCCATCCGGTCGAGATTCGTCTCGTCCTGGGCGAGATACGAGGCCATACCTTCCATGAGCCAGAGCGGTGGGGACGCCCGTAGCGCGCGGCCGAGGTACCCCTCGAAGAAGAGGGAGTACTGGAAGATGTGGGTCAGTTCGTGCGCGATCAGCGCGTACAGCTCGTCTGGGGGCTGGTCGAGGGGGAGGACCATGCGATTCTGGACGGGTTCGGCGAATGCCCCCACCGCCTCGGGGACTTCGGACAGAGTGATGTTCGTCTGCTCGAAGTCGGCGTGGGTCTTGTACACCACCAGCGGGACCCGATACCGCAGCTCGTGATCGAGGTCGCGGCTGAGCTTCAGGTATGCGCTCTCCGCGTAGCTGACCACGTCCTCGAGAAGGGCCTCCGTCTCGCCGTAGTAGTACACGTCGAAATGGGGGGACGGATAGACTTTCCACTGGAACCGCTCGTAGGCGATCTTGTTCTGGCCGAACTGCGCCGAGACCGGCGCGAGAGCGAACAGGAACGCCGCGGCGACCGAGAACACGCGGATCGCGATCCGATGCATGGATTCCCTCCCGGTCACGGCACGAAAACCACGCGCGGATCGGTGCGATAGGCGGGAGAGACCACGGAGGAGACATCCTCCGCCGTGCGTCCCGCGAGGTCGTAAAAGGCCGAGATCGGATCGTTGGCGGTTCCGGCGTACACGCTTTCGCGTCGGAAGCGGTCGCGGTAGAGGAGCGATCCGTCGAGCCCCCGGAAGAAGAGCACGTCCATCTCGAACCGGAATTCCTGCTGTTCGACGAAGCGGGTCGTCTTCTGCTTCTGTCCGGTCGTGGGGTTCACGATGTCCGTCTCACGGAACCCCGAAGCGTCGCGGCGATCGAAACGGAGGACGCCGGAGACCACGATGTCGGCCGCGTACTCCTTGCCGAGGTACTTCCAGAATCCGCTGTTGCGGATCATGTCTTCGAGCGTCTGCTCCGGAACGGGCGGCGGAGCGACATCCGCGACCTCGAGGGAGCTTCGCTTCCGAAACTCCGAGCGAAGGAAGCGCACGATCTCGCGATTCACGTCGAGCAGATCCGAATCCTCGACGAGGAAGCTGGCGACGAGCAGCGTCTTCATCCCCGCCAGACGGAGCTTGGGAGGGAGCGGGAGTCTCACGGGTACCTCGACGACGTTCGCTCGTTTCCTTTCCTTCCGGTTCGTCTCGAAGGACGCCCCGTCCCCCCAGGCGTCGGCCCCCTCCGGGTTTTCTCCCTCGACGAGGGATCGGAATCGTTCGGCGGCGGCCGCGTTGGCGGCGATCCAGGGGTCTTCCGGCGCGAGGCCGCGGGCGCGCGCATAGAGGAGCCGAGCCTCGCCGGCTTCCCCGAGGGCCTCCGCAGCGACGGCGAGGTTGTTCAAGATGCGGGGGTCGTCCCCCTTCTGCCGCGCCACCGCGTTCCATCGGAACCTCGCCTCCCGCCAGTTGCCGCGTTCGGCCATCTCCCGCGCGAACTCGAGCGTCCGGTCGACGTCGAGGGCCGCCGCCTGCCCGCCGATCGCCGTGGCGGCGAGGACGGCAAAGAGGGATTCTGCGAGAAAAAAGGGGGAGCGTCGCATCGTCTCGACTCGCCGAAAGATAATACACGGAGCGATGGAATCCCGTCGGATCGAGCCGGCGCGCCGCGCCCTGGATGCCCTGGTCCGGGCCGTTCCCTCGAAGAGCGTGACCCACCGCGCGCTCGTGGCCGCGGCCCTCGCGCGTGGGACCTCGCGGGTGCGGCTCCCTCTCGACGCCGATGACACCCGGCGCACGCGGGATGCGCTCTGCGCTTTGGGGATCGAGGTGCGCGTCGAGGGCGGCGATTGGGTCGTGGTGGGGGCGTCCGGGCGGATTCCGGGGGGAGGGCGCGCCTTCCTGGGAGATTCGGGGACGACGCTCCGATTCCTCACGGCGGTGGCGGCTCTCGGGGCCAGGGAAAGCCGGCTCGACGGGAGCGAGAGGCTCCGCGAGCGTCCGATCGCCGAACTGGGCCGCGCACTCCGGACGATCGGGGGGCGGATCGTCGCCCTGGGAGCCCACGGAGGACTTCCCCTCGTCGCCGGAGGTTCCGCTCCGCACGGAGGGTCGGTCGACGTCGAGGCGGATCGCTCGAGCCAGTTCGCGAGCGCACTCCTCCTGATCGCTCCCGTCTTGTCCGATGGGCTCGACCTCCGACTCCTACCGCCGGCGGTATCCACACCGTACGTGGAATTGACCCTCGCGGTGCTCGAGGCTTTCGGAGCCAGGATCCGGAGGCCGGAGCCGTTCCGGTTCGTCGTGGAACCGGGCGGACTCTCGGGTCGCGTCTACCGCGTCGAGGGAGACCACTCCTCGGCGTCGTACTTTCTCGCCGCGGCAGCGCTGTGCGGCGGCCGGGTTTGCGTGACCGGCCTCGATCCGAGGAGCCGTCAGGCGGACGCGGCCTTCGCGGGGATGCTCGAGTCGATCGGCTGCCGCGTTCGGGCCGAGGCCGAATCCGTCGAGGTGGCGGCCTCGGGCCGGATCCCCGGTTTCGAGATCGACGCCGGCGATTGCCCCGACGTGGTCCCGACGCTCGCCGCGCTCGCGGCGCACGCCGAGGGGCCGTGCGTCATCCGGGGGGTCCCTCACCTCAAGTGGAAGGAGTCGGACCGCCTGGAGGTGCTGGCGGAGAATCTGTGCCGATTGGGACGACCGGCGGTCGCCGACGGCTCGAGCCTCCGCGTCGACACCTCCCAGGGGGATCTTCGACCGGCGACGATCCGAACCGCCTCCGACCACCGGATCGCCATGGCGTTCGCGGTGGCGGGACTCCGCTCCCCCCTCTCGATCGACGACCCCGCATGCGTCGCCAAGTCGTATCCCGCCTTCTGGGACGACTTCGGGACGTTGACCGCCTAGAACTGGAAGCTCAACCCCGCATGGTACGACGCGATCTTGAGGTCGTGGGACTTGAACAACGCGATGGTGCCGTTGTCGGCCTGGGCATCGGTTCTGGGAATCTGGATCTCCACGGGCAAGAGCATCGCGTCCATGTACGAACGGTAGGCGTAGGCGACGAGCAGATGGGTTCCCGGCAGTACGCGAATCCTCGCCCCGAGCTCTCCGGTGAGCTGCCAGACGCTCTTGTCGAGCGATTGCGTCAGCCGGGCGGGGGCGAGGATCGTCCCGAGCGAAGGGTCACGCGCGTAGGTGACGAACGGTCCCGAGTCGACCTCCATGTCTTGGAGGAGAAACGCCGCACGTGCCTGGAGGTACACGACGACCCGGCCCCGGGCGAAGTTGTACTGGGCTTCGCCCGATCCGGTGGGTCCCCACCCCTTGGATTCCTGCGCGAGCGGGACCAATCGGATCACGGTACCGTCGGTGAACTGGCCGCCCGGGGGGATGCTTTCGAGCCCGAGCCACGCCGCCATCGGAACGGTTCCTTCGTAAAGGAAGGCGCGGACCCCGGCGCTCCAGGCTCCGCGGAATCGCCGGCCACCCCACTCCCGCTGGTAAAGAAGGTCCCAGGTTTGCGTCGCGTTCTTGAGCGTGTCCGTCGTCGCGCTCGAGAAGGTCAAGTCGGCGGTTCCCGCCCCGACCTCGCCGGGGTCGAGGACGTTGTCCCCGTTCGCGTCGTTCCAGACCGGCGGGTTCCGCGTCCCCTCGACCACGCCCGAGTCGGAGGAGCGGACGGTCCACCAGGGATACAGCGTCGGGGTGGTCTGGATCCCGAAGGCGCCCTGGACCTGGTTCAGGAGCCCCGTGGCCTCGAACTCGTAGGAGTCCTCCTGGAATCCCTCGAACGCGACGACATAGCGCCCGCGATCGAACGGGAGTTTCCAGCCGAGTACGGCCCGGCCTCCGAGGATCGAGTCGATCTCGAGGTTCGACCGGGTCGCGAAGTTCGGGTCGGTCTCCACCGAGGGGTCGATATCGTCGAAGGCGCCGCCGGCGAATCCGACCTCGAGGTAGATCGCGTTCTTGTCCCCGAAGGTCTCCTTCCACCACGAAGGCTTGGCTTCCGGAATCGGTTCGGCGGCCGTCTCCGCGGGAGTTTCCTGCGCCGGAGCCCCCATCGTGCAGCAGAAGACGAGAGCCCCCCCCAACAGCCAACCGTTGGACTTCATCGAAAGCGACCCCCGGCCGGCGGTGGGCCGGCCTCGTTGAAACCGTCGAGCCGATCGGACCGGCCCCATCCGTGCACTGGAAACCCGGTTATATAGGAGAAGAGGGTCTCCCGCGTCAAGCGTGGCCGCTCCTCGACCGCGTTTCCGCTGCATGGGTGCAGAGGATCCGCGTGGTATGATCGCCGACCGTCCTCGCCGGGCCGGAACCAGGACGCGTGAATACTCCCTCCTTCGTCCAGCAGATTCGAGCTTTCCCCGAGCGGTTCACCGGCTTCGTGAGAAGGGAGTCCGGCACCGCACCCCGCACGGCCGCCGAGTTCCTGGAGGAAACGAGGAACCTCGCGGCAGGCCTCGCGGGGTACGGATTCGGGCCCGGGGAGCGCGCAGCCGTCCTCGGCCGTTTCGGCGCGGACGCGCTCGAGGGCATCTTCGCGGTTTGGACAGCCGGGGGAACGGCCCTTCCCGTCGACGCCTCCGTCCCGATCCCCGAGATTCGGGACGCGCTAAGGGCCGCGCGCGTGCAGATCGCCCTTGCGGTGGGCCGCTCCGATCTCGACCGATTGTTGCTCGTGCGGCCGGATCTGCCCGACCTCGAGATCGTCTTCGTCGCGGAGTCCGGCGGCGGTGATCGGCCGTCCCCGGCTCGAACCTTCGCCGAGGTCGCCGCTTCGGGGGCGGCCGTGCTCCGGGCGACCCCGGATCGGCTCTCGGACCTACCGGTCGTGTCGACCGTGATGGTTCTGGGAGGATCTCCGGAGGGGCTGGGGACGAGGCGGCGAGGTCCCGACGACCTCGATCGTGGAGCGGAGGACCTGGCGGCGCGGTTCGGGTTCGATTCCGGCGACCGCGTACTGGTGTCGCTCCCATTCGAGGGGGGAGGAGATCTCGATGTCGCCCGCGCCGTTCTGGAGCGCGGCGGCGAGATCATGTTCGCGGAGAGCGATCTGCCGGATCCGAAGGTGTACCGCGCGGCGGGGCCCACGCGCGCGTTCGTGCGAGGTGCCGGACTGTCGCTTCTCGAACGAGCCGTGGACGAGGCGATCGGGGGCCGGGGGTTTTTCGGCCGTGCGGTGTTGAGACGAGCGTTCCGGATGGTGGAGAACCGGTCGCGGCATCCCCGTGCGGCCGGCCTGGCGGACCGGTTCGTCCTGCGCGAATTCGGAAGCCGCCTCACGGGGGGACACCTTCGGACGGTCGCGTGCCCGAGCCCACTCCCTTCGACCCCCCGTTTGGCCGCCCTGGGGGTCTCCACGCGCGCCATCGAGGGAGCGGCTTGACCTTCTGGCTCACGGGTTGCAAGTTGGAACGAGGTCGGGAGGGTTCACGATGCGGGCAAGCCGCCGAGTTGCGGCCGTTCTTGCGGGTTGGCTCGTGGCTCTCGGAGCTGCGGCGCAGGATGTCGGGGTCGGGTCGGGCGCGTCCACGCTGACGGTGCCGGCCGGGGGCTCCGGGCGCGTCCTGGACGACGCGACGGTCGAGCGCCTCCTGAGAGTCCAAGACGAGGAACAGGTCACGGTGCGTTCCATCCTGCTTCCTGCGGCGGTCGAGGATGCGAAGGGGCGCATCGTGCGAGGTCTGACGGCGGACGACTTCCGGGTGCTGGAGAACAAGGTGCCGCAGATCATCGATTTCTTCTCGATCGAGGGAGACGAGCCGATCTCGGTCGCTTTCCTCCTGGACCTGTCGGGAAGCATGCGGAATTCGGGGAAGCTGCTTGCGGCCAAAGAAGCGATCCGCTACTTCCTCGACAACCTGCGCCCCTCCGACCGCTTCGCGCTCGTCGGATTCGCCGACGAGCAGGTTTCGTGGATTACCGAGTTCACGTCGGACCGCGATCGCTTCCTCGAGCGCTTGGACGTGCAGGAAGGATTCGGACAGACCGCTCTTCACGACGCCGTCGCGGCGACCCCCGCCCTCGTGGACCGTGCGGTGGTCGGCCGGAAGGCGATCGTTCTGATCACGGACGGGGTGGACAACGCAAGTCGGCTGAGCGAGTTCGAGGCGATCGGCGTCGCGAGGGAAGTCGAAGTCCCCATTTATGCGGTCGGGTTCAGCGCGCTGTCGAGCGCGATCCGGGACGAGCGGGCCCCTTCGAACGACGAGCGGGTTCTCAGACGCTTCGCCAAGGAGACGGGCGGAGCCGCCTTCGTGGTGAACGATCCCGACGAACTCAAGGAAGCGGTCGTGCGGATCAACGGGGAACTTCGGTACCAGTACCTGATCGGCTACCGGCCGAGCCACGACGATTGGGACGGATCCTTCCGGCAGATCCGGGTTCAGACACGTGCCGGTCGATACACCGTGCGGACGCGCACCGGCTACTACGCCAACCCCTAGACGTAAACGCGGCGGGAAAAAGTTACACGATCGTACTTTCTTCCCCTGAACTTTCGTCTCGCATTCGTTTCTGCGATGCGGTTTCCTCCCGTCCGTTGGAGTTTCGAACTGGCACGCCGATTGACACCCTCTCCCGTGGACACGAGAGACCGAGTGGGATGCCCGGGTTTGCAGGGCGCGCACCGGGAACGATAGAGTGCGGGACGGGCCACCCACCGTTGGCGCCCGCAGGGTTCCGGGGTTCGGTGAGGTCGTGGGGAAGTTCGAATTCGGCGGCCACTCCGGCCGACGTGAGAAAAACCGAGGAGTAGGGAAATGCAGAAGAACTCCGTGGCGCTTCTGGCCGGCCTCGTCGTGGTGGCGCTCGGTGCCTCGACCGGCTGTGTGAGCAAGAAGGTCTTCCGAAAGAACGTCGAGGAAACCGACGCCCGGATTGCCGGCGTCGAAAGCGGCCTCGAGCAGAACGAGCGGCGCACCTCGGAACTGGCGACGGAAACCGACGCCAAGATCAGCGAGGTTCGCGGAACCGCCCAGAAGGCGGTAGAGATCGGTAGCCAAGCGCTCAACACCGCCGAGGAGGCCAAGAGGCTGGCTCGTGGCAAGGTCCTCTGGACCACGACCCTTTCCGACGATCGCGTCCGGTTCTCGTTCGACCAGAACGAGATCCCCGAGGGTGCCCGGGCGATCCTGGACGACCTCGCCCAGAAGGTGAAGAGCCTCGACAAGACCGTCTATGTCGAGATCGAAGGGCACACCGACAGCACCGGTAGCGAGGACTACAACAAGCAACTCGGCGAGAAGCGTGCCGACGCGGTGCGCAATTACCTCGCGCAGAAGGGTGGGATCCCGCTGCACCTCATGAGCGTGATCTCGTACGGAGAGGCCAGCCCCGTCGCCGGGAACAACACGCCCGAGGGGCGGTCTCAGAACCGCCGCGTCGTGATTCGCGTCCTCGAGTAATCCCGATTTCCCAGGGGGCCGGAGCGCGGGAGCGTCCGGCCCACAACCGCTCCCGGTCGCGGCCGCGAATCCCGACCGCCCGTCCGGCGCGAGGCCGCGATGCCCAGAGACTTTCGGGATCTCCTCGCCGAACGCGTCGTGCTTTTCGACGGCGCCACGGGAACCCGTCTCTACGAGATGGGGATCTTCATCAACCGCTGTTTCGACGAGCTCAATCTCTCCGCCCCCGAGATCGTCGAAGAGGTCCACCGCGGTTACGTGGCCGCCGGCGTCGACGTGATCGAGACGAACACGTTCGGGGCGAACGGGGTCAAACTCGAGCGACACGGCCTCGGCGGCGACGTGGAGGCGATCAACCGGGCGGGAGCCGCAATCGCGCGCCGCGCGGCAGGAGAGGACGTCCTCGTCGCCGGGGCGGTGGGACCGCTCGGGGTCCGCATCGAGCCCTGGGGGCCGACTTCCGTCGAGGACGCGGCCGAGATCTTCGCCGCCCAGGCCGCCGCACTCGCCGAGGGCGGAGTCGACCTCTTTTCCGTGGAAACGTTTTACGACCTCGCGGAGATCGAGGCGGCCGTCCGGGGGATCCGAAGCGTCAGCGCTCTCCCGATCGTCGCGCAGATGACCCTCGACGACGACGGCACGAGCCTCGAGGGGGTCGAGCCGGAGGTGTTCGGGCCGAGGCTCGAGACGCTCCCCGTCGAGGTCGTGGGCGTCAACTGTTCCGTGGGTCCCGCCGCGATGCTCGGCGCCGTGGAGCGTCTGCTCGCGGTCGTCTCCCGCCCGGTGGCCGCCCAGCCGAACGCGGGAAAGCCGCGCGCCATCGACAACCGGAACATCTACCTCTGCAGTCCCGAGTACATGGCAACGTTCGCCCGGCGTTTCATCGAGGCGGGGGCACGGGTGGTCGGCGGTTGCTGCGGCACGACCCCCGAGCATATGAAGGCGATTCGCCGCGCGCTCCGGGCCGTGGAGCCGGGGCGGAGGACCGTCTCGGTCCGCGCGGTCGCGTCCGAGGCCCGCGCCGTCGAGCCGGTGCCGAAAGCCGCGCGCTCCCGCCTCGCCGCCGCCATCGAGGCGGGACGGTTCGTGATCAGCGTGGAGATGCTGCCGCCGCGCGGTCACGATCTCGGAAAGAACCTCGAGGGGGCCCGCCTCCTCCGCGAGGCGGGAATCGACGCGATCAACATCCCCGACGGCCCCCGCGCCTCGGCGCGGATGAGCCCGATGGCGATGGCCCTGCTTCTCGAGCGGGACGTCGGGATCGAGACGATCATCCACTATTGCTGCCGGGACCGGAATCTCCTCGGCATGCAATCGGATCTCCTCGGGGGGCATGCCCTCGGAATCCGGAACGTGCTCATCATCACGGGGGATCCGCCCAAGCTCGGGGACTATCCCGACGCCACGGCGGTGTTCGACGTCGATTCGATCGGCCTGACGAACATGGCGGCCCGTCTCAACCGCGGCCTCGACGTCGGCGGGAACCCGATCGGGACGCCGACGGCGTTCCACATCGGCGTCGGGGTGAATCCCGGCGCACCCGATCTCGAAAAGGAGATCGCGAGGTTCGAGTGGAAGGTCGACGCCGGCGCCGAATTCGCGATCACCCAGCCCGTGTTCGACGTCGACGCCCTGCTTCGCTTCCTCGACCGGATCCGCCACGTGCGAATTCCGATCCTCGCGGGGATCTGGCCCCTCGCTTCGTACCGGAACGCGGAGTTCATGAACAACGAGGTTCCGGGCGTCCACGTTCCGGCGGACGTCCTGCAGCGGATGCGGCGCGCCGACACGAAGGAGGCGGCGAGGAGGGAGGGGATCGCGATCGCCCGCGAGGCCCTCGCGGTCCTCGCTCCCGTCGTTCAGGGCGCCCAGATCTCCGCTCCGTTCGCGCGATACGCGACGGCGATCGAGGTCGCCGAGGCGGTGCCCGCCGCCCAGCGGCGGCCCGTCTTCTGAGGTCCCGCGCGTCCCTGCCGGAGGTCGCCGATGTCCCCACCCGGGGACGGGCCGTCCTCGAACGGAGCCCGGGAAATCGTCGTTTCTCTCCTGGTCCGCCGGTTGCACCTCCCGCGGATGTCCGCGCCGGAGGCGCGGTCAAGGAGGCGCGAACATGGCACAGAGGCGAATCGTCCGGATCCTCGCGCTCACGATGCTCTTGGGAGCGCTCCCCGTCATGGCCGAGCCCGCCGGGACGAACGGGTCGTTCCGGTTCCGGATCGGCGGATTCTTTCCTTCGGGGAACAGCGAGTTCTGGGACGCGAACGAGGCGACGTTCACCCTCGACGCGAGCGATTTCCAAGACTGGATGATCGGTGCGAGTTTCGTGTCCTCGATGAGCAACTGGGTGGAACTCGGGTTCAACGTCGATTTCTACGACGCCTCCCAGCGCTCGGCCTACCGCGACTTCACCGACGAGTTCGGCAACGCGATCCTCCACGACACCCGGCTCGAACTCATTCCGCTTTCCGCGGACGTCCGCATCCTGCCGGCCGGGCGCTACGCCTTCCGGGGTCGAGGCGGACAGTTGAAGGTCCGCCGTCCCGTCCCGTACGTGGGGGCCGGAATCGGGATGACGTACTGGGAGTACGAGGAGGAGGGGGACTTCGTCGGATTCGACTCGATCGGGCCGTTCCTCTACTACGACCGTCTCAAGGACAGCGGGACCGACTTCGCCGCGCACGTCCTCGCCGGGGTCGAGTTCCCGATGGGACCGTCGTGGAGTCTCACCCTCGAGGGGCGGTACACCTGGGCGGAGGCGACGCCGGGGGGAGCGTTCTCGGACTTGCAGCTGGGCGATCTCGATCTGGGCGGCTTCGCGGGGTTCTTCGGGTTCTCGAACCAGTTCTGACGCGGCGCTCAGGATGCGGATTGGCCGCGACCGAGTCTCTCCCCGACCTTGCGGACGAGCGCCTCTCCCATCTGCATTCCCTTGCGGAGGAGGTCGTCCACGCCCAGCGTCCGCAACTCGGTCCAGCGCTCCCCTTGGATCTGCGACTCGTCCTGGGCGGTGAGCGCGATGATGGGGCACGGCTTTGCCGGGAGCGCCCGGAGGAGATCGCGGCCGTCTTCGCCGCCGGCGAGGGAGAGATCGACGAGGAGGAGGTCGATCCCCCCTTCCGAGAGGACTCCGAGCCCCCCCGCGACGGAGTCGGCGACGCGGAGTTCGTACGCTCCTCCGAGCGCGTCCCGCGCGATTTCGACGAAGTACTCCAGGTCCTCGACGAGCAGGACGACCGGACGGTCCGCCGCGGGGCGGCGGTGATCGCCGGGCGAGAAGTGGAGCCCGCACCGGGGACAGACCACCTGGACTCCGGCGGCCTCGACGGGGGCCGCCTTGCGATCCGGAATCGCCGGAGCGACGGGACCGGCCACGGGGGGCGCGAGCGCGATCTCGATCGGCTCGCCGCAGGAGGCGCACGGAAGGCGCGCACCCTCGGGCGGGATCTCGTCTTCGGAAAGGAAGTGCGGCGCGCCGCACAACGGGCACGGGATCTCGTATCTCAAGGCCGCACCTCCGCGATCGACTGGAAACGGGGAAAGGGATCGATCGCTTCCCCGTCGAGTCGGACCTCGAAATGGAGATGATGCGTGCTCGCGTTGCCGGTGCGGCCGATGCGGGCGATCGGCTGGCCGCGTTCGACCGTCTCCCCCTCCCTGGCGAGAAGGGTCTGGGCGTGGGCGTAGACCGTCTCCATGCCGTCCCCGTGGTCGAGAATCACGACTTGCCCGTACCCACGCTGCGTCCCGCTGAAGGCGACCCGTCCCGCGCGCGCGGCGCGGATCTCCTGACCGGGCGTCCCCCGGATGTCGAGCCCCTCGTGCCGCCGTTCCCTACCTCGGCGGACGCCGAAGGCGGAGAGAATCTGTCCCCCGTCCACCGGCCAGAGGAGGCCGGCGGCCGGCTCCGGCGCCGGCAGGAACGTCTCCTCCATGGCCGGCGGAGGGGGAATCGGCATCGGGTAGGGCGGGACGTCGACGAGCTTCGAGGCCCCCGGGATCCGGATCGCGGCGCCGACCTCGACTCGGGCGGGGTCGCCGATCCCATTGGCCTCCGCGAGACGCGCGAGGTCCACTCCGTACGCGCGAGCGATCCGCCAAAGAGTCTGCCCGGGAGCGATCACGTGCACGACGACGGGGGCGGGGTCTTCGGGGGGAGCGGCGATCCGCCTGGGCTCCGGTCGTTCCGCCGTGGGGCCGCGTTCGGGCGGAAGCGTGGCCGCGCACGACGAGATGAGGAAGGCGATCGCGGCGATCCCGATGGCGTGGAGGTCTCGCACCGCGGCGACTATAGGCTCGGCCGAGGCCGCGGACAACCGTCCGATGTGGCTCCGCCCGGGGTCTCGCCTATAATTCTTCGATCGTGAGGGGATTGAACTCGGGAGGATCCGGAACGGTGCGAAAAAACACGGTCCTTGGGTTCGGTCGATTCGGTCCGGCGGCGGCGCTCTTGGGCGTCGCCGTTTCGTGGGGAGCCGCCCCCCAGGCGCACGCCCAGGCGGCGCAGGTTCCGCGGGCGGAGTTCGCCGCACCCTTCCCGGCCTGGAGCTATCAGAACCTCAACGAGGGAGCGGGTGGGGCCGCGACGATCGATCTCGCGGGTGTGCTCGGCAAGGTTCCCGTGATCTTCCACTATTGGATGCCGGGTCACCAGCGCTCCGAGCAAGTGCTGGTCGAGCTTCAGAAGCTCGTCGAGTCGTTCGGGCCCGGGAAGGTCGTCCTCTTCGCCGTGACGACGCCGCCGATGGGATCGACGGACGTCGCTCCCATCCGGGCTCGGATCCGAGAACTCAAATTGCGCGTCCCGTGCCTCAAGGACGACGGGCTCCGCCTCGCGCAGCAGACCAACTCGGACCGCGTTCCGGCCGTCGCCCTCGTCGACCGGGAGGGAAAGCTGCGCCTGACCAACGGGGCCAGTTTGGTCCAGTCCGTGGAGTACAAGACCGACTTGGCCGCCCTGGTGAAGCGGCTGGCGGAGAAGGGGACGATCGGAACCTACGGCGCGCTTCCCCGGTACGATCCGGTCGTGGAGCTGATCGGAAAGAAGGCCCCGGAGTTCCAACTCCCTGCCGCGTCGGACGGGGTTCCGAGAACACTCTCGAGCCTCCTCGCGGCCGACAAGGTGAACGTCCTCGTGTTCTGGTCGGTCGACTGCCCCCATTGCAAGAAATCCATCCCCGAACTCAGCAGGTGGGTCACGAAGAACGGGGCCGACGTCAACGTCATCTCGGTCGCACGGGTGACGAACGACGCCCTGAAGAACCAGACCAAGGAATTCCTCCGCCTGAGCGACCTGGCGTTTCCGACCCTCTTCGACCAGGATTTTCAGGCCGCGCAGCAGTACTACGTCACCGCGACCCCGACCGTTCTCGTGCTCCGTCCCGACGGCACGGTCCACTCCACCATGTCCGCGACGGAGACGAACTACGGTCGGTTCTTCGAGGCGCAAAAGAAGGAGATCTTCAAGCCGGCCGCGGCGCGCTCTTGAGCCGTACCCCGGGGGCGCTTCCGTGGACGGCGAGCCGGGGCAGGGCGCTCAAGTTCCGCATCGCGCCGGCCCGCCCGGACCGGTCGAGGAGGGCGGCGTCGATGCCGGCCTCGAGGGCGCCGCGCACGTCGAGGTCCGGGTGGTCTCCCACGTGAAGAGCTCGCTCCGGTGGGACCCCGAGTCGATCGAGAGCGATCCGGAAGATCCCGGGATCCGGCTTCTCCACCCCCTCGAGAGCGGAGACCGCGATCGTGTCGAACCGGTCTCGCAGGCCCAGCGCACCGAGAAGGGCGGGCAGCCTCGAATCCCAGTTGGAGACGACGCCGAGAACGACCCGGTGCGCCGCGAGGGCATCGAGCGCACCCGGGACCTCGGGCCAGACGTTCCACGCGCGAGGATCGCGAAAGGCGTTCCGGAGGCGCGGGAGGGCGCGCGAGGCGAGATTCGGCTCGAGAACGGGAGGATCGAGGCGGCGGACGACCTCGCGAACGAATCCCTTCCAGTAACGCTCCTCCTCGGCCGGGTACGATCCGTACCGATTGACGCCGCGCGGGAGACGACGTTCGAGTTCCGTCCAGGCGGAGCGCATCGCGGCGTCGAACTCCCTGGCTGTCCGGTGCACGCCGAGTTCCGCGAACACCCGGGCGTACACCGCGCCGTACGAGTCGCGCGGCCCGACGAGCGTACCCCCTACGTCGAGTAGGACCGCACGGTACCGGGGGGAGCCGGCGCTCCCCGGGCTCACGCCGAAGGCTTCTCGAAGAGCTTGGGGTCCACCACGGGGTCGACTTCGAACGAGCGGAGGGTGAGCGTCGTGATCGCCTCCCCGTCGACGAGAACGACCTGCTTGTGCGGGACCTGGCAATCCTCCACCTGCCGGTAATCGGAGTAGAGGACCTCCACGCTTCCCGGCGCCCGCGTCAGCGGGTTTTCCCCCTGGTACGCCTGCTTGAGCACACGGCCGTCGGCGGCGACCCAGAGGCGCGACACCGCTCCGCGGAAGGTCACCTGGATGACGTCGCAGGCGACGGAGTCGACCTCCTCTCGGCCCGAGGCGATCGCCTCGACCTCGGGGGAGTCGGCGTAGCGAACGAGCACCCGAAGGTCGCGCCCCATCTCCTCGCGTTCCTTCTCCGCCATCGAATCCGGCAGCGGCCGGACCGATCCCCCCGCCAGAGCGAACGCCTCGTTCCCGGTCAGGACCACCGTTTGCTCGCCCATCGGAGTGGTCAGCGACTGACGGAGACGGTCTGGGAAGACGAGGAGGGCGCTCTGGCCGAGCGTCATGCTCTGGCCCTGGAACGAGACGCTGACCTCGGCGCTCGACCGGATCGCCGAGACGTTCACGCGGTTGGGTCCGCCCAGGGCGAGTGCCGCCCGCTGGAGCACGGCACGGCCCGCAGCGAGCGACTCCGCGCTCTTCGCCGCCTTCGGCACCGCGTCGGGAGGCGGGGGAATCGTGATGTCGAGGCGCGTGACCTCACCGAACTTCTCGAGCGGGCGGCCGAACTCCGCGGCGTTGCCGACGAGGAGGAGCGTCACCTTCGAGGGGTCGAGATACTTCTTCGCGACGCGGATGACGTCGTCGCGCTTCACGCTCTCGATGTTGGAGCGGAACCTCTCCAGGAAGTCCGCGGGAAGACCGTAGTAGGCGTAGGTCATCTGCTGCGACAGGATCTTCGCCTTCGAGTCGTAATTGAAAACGAACGACTGGAGAATCGCGCTCTTCGCCCGCGCGATCTCTTCCTCCGTCGGCGGCTCGGAGATCATGTTCCCGATCTCCTCGTAAAGGGCGTCCACCGCCTCCCCGACCGAGGCGCTCTTGGTCTGGAGGCCGAGGCGGAAGAGTCCGGGGACCACGAAGTCGGAGCCGAGCCCCCCGCCGACGCTGTACGCGAGCCCCTTCTGCGACCGGATGCGGCTGAACAGGCGCGCGGCGAACCCGCCCCCGAAGACCTCGTTCATCACCTGTACCGCGAAGTAGTCCGGGTCGCTCGTGCGGATCCCGAGGTAGGCCATCGAGACGTTCGCCTGGGTCACGTCGCGCTTCTCGACGAAGAACGTCCCCGGGTTGGGCGCCTTCCGGTACTCGGGCTCCGTCAGCCGGAACTCGGGCCCCTTCGGCCAGGCGCCGAAAACGGTCTCGATCTTTCCCTTCATCGCCGCGGCGTCGAAGTCGCCGACGACCCCCAGGAGAACGTTCGAAGGATGGAAGTACTTCGCGTGCCAGGCCACGAGGTCGTCGCGGGTCACGGCAGCCACGGTCGCGTACTCCGTGTTCCTCGCGACCGGCGAATCGGCCCCGTAGACGAGTCGCGCGATTTCGCGCGCGGTGATCCCGCCGACGTCGTCGTTCCTCCGGGCGATCCCCGCGTTCGTCTGGACCTTCGCGACCTCGAGCTTCTCCTCCGCGAACGCCGGATTGCGGAGGATGTCGGCGAAGACGGAGAAGACCTCGTCGAAGTCTTCCTTGAGGCAGTTCATCGAGGCGAACCCGGCATCCTCTCCGATCGACGTCTCGATGAACGCCGCCTTCCGGTTCAGGAAATCGTCGATCGAGTCTCCGCTCCTCGACGTCGTGCCGCCCGTCCGCATCACGGCGCCGACGAGGCCGGCGAGTCCGACCTTTTCCGCCGGCTCGTAGTACGAGCCGGTGCGGATCCGGGCGTTCACGGTGATCAACGGGAGTTCCCGATCCTCCATGAGGAACACGGTCATCCCGTTTTCCATCGTGAAGACGACGGGTCTTTCGATCTTGAATTCCGGGAGCTTCGGATACTTGATCTTGCGCCAGTCCTTCGCCTGCGCGAGGACGGAGGGAGCGAGGATCGCCGCGGCCAGGGCCGCCGCCGCCATCGGTACGGTCTTCGATCGGAGGTTCATGACGCGCTCCTTCCGTCAGTTCGAGCCGGTTGCGGCGTCGGCGTTCTCGAGCCGTCCCACCGTCCGGTTCGAGGCGACGAACGTCGCTTTCGCCACGCGCAGGATGTCTTCCTTGGTGACCGCTTCGATCCGCTCGACGGCGCGAAACAGCTCTCGCCAGTCCCCGAACCTGGCTTGATACGTCGCGAGTTGATTCGCGAGCCCCTGGTTCGAGTCGAGGCCGCGGATCAGGTTCGCCTTCGCGCGGGTCTTGACCGCCTGCAGTTCCTCGTCGGTCACAGGCTCGTTCCTGAGCTTCTCGATCTCTTCCCGGATCGCCGCCTGCACGTCGTCGTTCGTCTTGCCCGGCGCGGGGATCGCGAAGAACAGCATCAGGTTGGGGTACTTGTCGCCGGGAAAACCGTTGAAGGCGCCCGTCTGGGCGGCGACCTTCTTGTCGCGGACGAGGGAGCGGTACATGCGGGACGCGCGGCCGGTCGAGAGGATGTCCGCCATCGCCGTGTAGATCGCGTCGTCGGGGTGGGTGCCGGCCGCACGGTGATACCCCTCCACGTAGATCGGCTGGGAGGGGTCTCGCATCACGAGGGACTTCTCCGCGATCTGCGGCGGCTCGACGGTGCGCAGCGGTTCCGGCTTCGGACGCTCGGGAAGGCGGCCGAAGTACTTCTCGACGAGCGGGATGACCTCGTCGGCCTCGATCGCGCCGACGACCGAAATCGTCATGTTCGCCGGCACGTAGTGCTTCCGGTAGAAAGCCTCCGCGTCGGCGCGGGTGAACGCTTGGAGGTCGCTCATGTATCCCACGACGGGCCGCCCGTACGCATGGGCGCTGTAGGCGACGCCGAGGAACTGCTCGATCATCCGTCCGATCGGCTGGCTTTCGGTGCGGAGGCGCCGTTCCTCCTGGACGACGTCCCGCTCCTTGTAGAACTCACGGAAGACCGGGTCGAGATACCGCTCCGACTCCAGGTAGGCCCAGAGTTCGAGCTTGTTGGCCGGCATCGAGAAGAAGTAGCCGGTCTCGTCGTTGTTCGTGAAGGCGTTCAGCCCGACTCCGCCTTCCCGGTCGATGATCTCGCCGAACTCGTTGGCCTTGATGTACTTGCCCGCTTCCTCTTGGGCATCCTTGAACCGCTTCTCGAGGTTCGCGAGTTTCTCCGGATCGGGGCCCCCGAGGCGGTTCCGCTCGGCGAACAGGGCGGCGAAGGCATCGTCCACCTTCGCGAGCGCGGCGGCCTCCGCCTTGGCGTCGGTCGTCCCGATCCGGGTCGTCCCCTTGAACGCCATGTGCTCGAACATGTGGGCCATCCCGGTGATCCCGAGGGTCTCCTGGGACGCGCCGACGTCCACGTGGGTGAAGTACGAGAAGACCGGCGTGCCGGGCCGCTCGTAGATCAGGAAGGTGAGACCGTTGTCCAGCCTGTGGACGGTCACGTTCTTCTCGAACGAGGCGAGATCTTGCGCCGCCGAAGGGGGCGGGGCGAAGAGCAAGATCGTGGCGGCGATCGCCGCCGCCGAGCGGATGCGTTTGACTTCCATGGCGACTCCCATGATGGCTCGGATCGGGGCGAAAGCATGCCATGATCGCAGGGCACTCGCAATCGCGGGAGGGAAGTCGTGACGCACCGACTCGTGGAGCCTCCGTGGAGGTTCTCGGGATTTCGCGCGGAGGACTTCTCGGTCTTCGCGATCCGGGATCGCGAGACACGGCGTCGGGAGATTCTCGACCGATTCCACCCGGAACTGCGCGTGCTCGCCGTGGAGCTCGCGGAGCGGCTCGACTCCGACGGCGAGCGCGGGCTGCACGTCCACCTACCCCGTCTGGACTGGCCGAAGGGGTACCAGCCGTTCTGCACCTGGGCGGCGCTGTCGACGCTCCCCCACGGGTACCAGGCGGGTCCCCAACTCAATCTCGGCATCCACGCCGACCACGTCTCCGCACGGTTCGCCTGGGACACCGCGGCCGACGCGTTCGGACGGTTCGAGTTCCAGTGCCGCATCGGGGGCCTCGGCGCGGTCCTCGAGGCGATCGCGTCGGAGGCGGGGCTCGCCTTCCGCGTCTACGCCTCGGCGCCGTGGCCGGAAGGGTCGCGCGTCGTCTTCCGATCGGACGGGGATTGGGCGGAGGCCCTCGACGCCGCCCGCCGCCAGGGCAACTGGTTCGAGTTGGGAAAGCGCTGGGAGCTGTCGGAGGAGCGGGACTTGATCGCTTCGCCCGCGCTCGCGCCCGAGGCCTACCGGGTCTTCTCCGCCGTGCTTCCCCTCATCGACCGCGCCGCCTCCCCATCGTGAGCCCCTTCCACGGGACGCGGTGTCGGAACCTCGGAGCCCGGACGAGGCGGGCGAGCGCCGCAGCCCTACGTCCGAGACCCGGAGCGTGGAGCGCGTCGACGGCCCCGCTCGCGATCGCCCGCGCCGTTTCGTCGTACGGGAACGCGAAGAGGGGACTCTCGAGCTCCGCGCCGTCCCGCGAGACGAACTTCCGTCGGGACATCTCCTTGAGCCCGGCGAGGCCGTGCGCGTGCCCGACCCCGCTCGCCCGGAACCCGGACCATGTCGCGGCGGGCTCGTCGTAAGAGTAGAGCAGGTCGTTGATCGTCACGACCCCCGCCTGGAGGCCGATCTGGATCCGTGCGGCCGTCTCGGCCGACCGGGTCCAACCGCTGGCGGTCAAGGCATGGTCCCCCTCGTTGGCGAGGAGGATGGCGCGCTCGACGCTCTCGACGACCACGACCGGGATGACCGGCCCCGAGGTCTCCTCCCGCACGACGGCGGCCTCCGGCGGCGGGCCGAGGAGAACGGTGGGGGGGTAGAAGTAGCCCCGGCCCTCGGGGAGCACCCCTCCCGTCAGGATCTTCGCGCCGCGCGCGACGGCGTCTTCGACCTGTGCGTGAACCCTTCGGCGCCTCGCCTCGCTCACGAGTGGTCCGAGGTCGGTGCCGGTCTCCGCCGGGGGGCCCATGCGAACGGATTCGACCTCCGCCACCAGACGGTCGAGGAACGGCGCCGCCGCGCCTTCTTCGATGTACACGCGCTCCACGGCGCCGCAGTGCTGGCCGGCGTTCGCGAGGGCTCCCCAGGCGATGCCGCGCGCGGCGCGGTCGAGGTCGGCGTCGGCCGCGACGAGCGATGGGTGTTTCCCTCCGAGGGAGAGAACGACGGGCCGCGGGGCGCAGCCGGCGGTAACCATCACGTGCTGGCCGGCCTCGAGCGATCCGGTCACGAAGACCTTGGCGATCTGCGGGTGGGCGACGAGGCGGAGCGTCTCCTCGGGTAGAGCCGGGAGGACGTTGACGATCCCCTTCGGGATCCCGGCCGCCGCGCAGAGCTCGCCGATGCGGAGCCCGCAGAGGGGGGTGTGCTCCGACGGCTTGAGCACGACCGCGTTTCCCATCGCGAGGGCCGCGGCCGTCTGGATCAACGGTTGCGCGAACGGGATCGAGGAAGACGTGACGAGTGCGACGACCCCCAACGGATCGTAGAGCCAGTGGGCGTCCTTGTGGGCCCAAAAGGGGTGACGGGGTTCGATCGACTCGCCGAGCTGAAGGCGGGTCGCCTCGTCCGCGAGAAAGACCAGGTGGTCGAGTGCGGGGAGGACCTCGAGGGCGAGCGCCTCGGTGAGCGGCTTCCCCTGCTCCAAGCAGACCAGTGCCGCGATGTCTCGCGATTCGGCCTGGATCCGGTCGGCGAGCGCGAGGAGTCGGGCCTTCCTTTCGGCGGGGGGGATGCTCCTCCAGAGAGGGGCCGAGAACACGGCAGCCCGGACCGCCCGGTCGACGTCAGCCGGACCAGCGCAGCGAACGTGGGCGAACGCTTCCCCGAGAGAGGGGTCGATGCATTCGATCTCGGGACCCTCCGCCTCCGCCGGGCCTCCGTCGATCCAAGGGCGGAGCGGCGGGGTCCCGACCGGGAGGTCGGCCGTTTCCGCCACGCGCACGTCTCCGGGGCCGGCGTCCCTGGGGTCGTCGAGCACGCCGGGAATATAGGTTCCGCGGGTTCGATTGCAATTAACCAAACGTTTAGTTAATATCGCCGCCGGTGGAGCAGAAAGCCGAGCCTTCTCCTCGTTTCCGGGACGCCGACGCCACCCGGGAAGCGCTGCTGGCCGCGGGTCTCGTGGAGTTCGCGGCAGCGGGGTACGACGGGACTCCCGTCCAGCGGATCGCCCGGCGAGCGTCGGTCAACAAGGCGATGATCAACTACCACTTCGGGGGAAAGGCGGGGCTCTACCGGGCGATCCTCGATGCCGAGTTCCGGTGGATCGAGGACCGGCTCTCGGAATCGCGCGCGTCCTCCGAGGAAGCCTCCTCGCAGCTCGAGCGCTTCGTCGCGATCTTCGGCGACCTGCATGCGCGCCATCCCCATCTCTCCCAGATGCTGTTGCGCGAAATCATGTCGGGCGGGCGCCACCTCGACGACGAACGCCTCGCCCGCATCCTCGGCGTCTTCGCGACGGTCCAGGCGATCCTCGAGAAAGGAGTGAAGGAGGGCTCGTTCCGGCCGGTCCATCCCCTTCTCACCCACCTGACGATCGTCGGAAGCCTCGTCTTCTTTTTCGCTTCGTCCCCCTTCCGGGAGCGCCTCGCGCGCTCGGGGCGTCTCCCGGTGGACATGCCGTCGGGCGACGCCTTCGTCGCCAACCTGCAATCGTTGATCACGCGCGGACTCTCCCGCGGGCTGGAGGATCGAAATGGTTGACCGGTCTTCACGCGTCGCGCGCTCCTTCGCCATCGCGGCGGCTTCGTCGTGCCTCATGGCGGCCGGTGGATGCGGGGAGAGCGAGGACCGATCGCGGATCGTCGCTTCGGGGCACGTCGAGGCGACCGAGGTGCGCCTGTCGGCGAAGGTGGGAGGCCGTCTCGAGGCGCTCGAAATCGAGGAAGGAGACGTCGTCGAGGCGGGACAGGTCGTCGCCCGGTTCGAGGTCGTCGACCTTCGCCTGCGTCTCGAACAGGCCCGGGCCGAGCGCGACCTCGCCGAAGCGGAGTGGAAACTCCGCCTCGCGGGGCCGCGCGAGGAGGAGATCGCCGAGGCGCGCGCGAACGTGTGGGGCGCCACGGCCGACCTCGAAGCGGCGGAGCGGGATCTCGCGAGGATGGAGGCTCTCCTCGCACGCGGCTCCGGCACGGAGAAGGCGAGGGACGACGCGAAGGTTCGTCGCGATCTCGCGTCGGCTCGCGCCGATGCCGCACGCGAGGTGCTTCGGCGCCTCGAGCGGGGGAGCCGGGACGAGGAGATCGCGGCGGCGCGCGCCCGGCTCGAGGCGGCCGGGGCGCGCGTCGCGCAGATCGAGCAGAACCTCGAGGACAGCACGGTGCGGAGCCCCGTCGGCGGTACGGTCACGGAGAAGCTCGTCGAACGCGGGGAGATCGTCCCGGCAGGAGTCCCCCTCGCCGTGCTGAGCGACCTCGAGCATGCGTGGGTTTCCGTGTACGTCCCCGGGCCCGATCTGCCGCGGCTCTCGCTCGGCCAGCGCGCCCGCGTGGTGGCGGACGACGGTCACGAGGGGACCGGCACCGTTCGCTTCATCGCGTCGGATGCGGAGTTCACCCCGAAGAACGTTCAGACCCGGGACGAGCGCGCGAAACTCGTCTACGAGGTGAAGGTCTTTCTCGAGAACCGCGAGGGCGCATTCAAGCCCGGAATGCCCACGGACGTCGAGGTCTTCGTCGAGGAGGATGCGTCGTGAAGGACGTCGTGGCGGTCGACGGCCTCGCGCGCTCGTTCGGGTCCACCCGCGCGGTCGACGGGATCTCGTTCCACGTCGAGGAGGGGGCGATGTTCGGTCTCATCGGGCCGGACGGCGCCGGAAAGACCACGACGCTTCGATGCCTCCTCGGCCTCCTCGAGCCCGGGGCCGGCGCGGTCCGCACCTGTGGCCTCGATCCGTGGCGACGGCGCCGGGAACTCTCCCGGTCGGTCGGTTATCTCGCGCAACGTTTCTCGCTCTACGGCGATTTGACCGTGGACGAAAACGTCGCGTTCTTCGCCCGCGTCCACGGCGTCCTGGACTTCCGCCCCCGCCGGGACGAGCTCCTCGAAATGCTGCGCATGACCCCTTTTCGGGGCCGCCTGGCCGACCGACTCTCCGGCGGGATGCGCCAGAAGCTCGCCCTCGCGTGCACGCTGATCCACACCCCGAAGCTCCTCGTGCTCGACGAGCCGACGACGGGCGTCGATCCGGTGTCCCGCCGGGATTTCTGGAGGATCCTGTCGCGACTCCGGCGGGACGGGATGACGATCCTCCTCACGACCCCGTACCTCGACGAGGCCGAGCGCTGCGGCCGCGTGGCCCTCATGGACCGCGGGAAGATCCTGGTCGTCGACGAGCCCGACGTGCTGCGCGAGGGGACCCCCGGGGTGACGGTCGAAATCGTGGCGCGTCCGCCCCGCGCGGCGCAGGAGGCGGCGGCCCGTGTCGAGGGGGTCTCGGAGGTCACCCTTTTCGGAGAACGCGTCCACGTCTCCTTTCCGGAGATCCCGCGCGACGCGGCGGCGACCGCGATCGACCGCGCGACCTCGGCACTCGACGCCGCAGGAATCGCGGTCGAGAGCGTCCGCTCCATCGTTCCCTCGCTGGAGGACGTCTTCATTTCGAGGATCCGGTCGAGGACGGGTCGGCCGCGGGAGGCCGCATGAGACCCGGACGGTGGGGACCTTTCCTCGCGGCCGCGGCTTTGGCGCTCGCCGCGCCGTTCGCCCGCGCCGACGAGCGCGCCGTCGAACTGACCGTGGAGGACGCGATCCTGAGGGCCGAACGCCACTCGGCCCTTCTCGCGTCGAACCGGAAACACGGAGATGCCTCGCGGGCCGCGGTCTCCGAGGCCGAGTCGGTCCGCCAGCCGAGGGTCGATCTCGGGGCGGCGTACAGTCGTCTCTCCGAGGTCCCGGAGCTGGTGATCACTGGGCCCGAATTCGAGCTGCGCTCGATCTTCCCGAACATCGAGAACCGTTACGGCGTGCGGCTGTCGTTTTCCGTCCCCCTTTACGCGGGGGGAGGGATCGAAGCCGGGGTCGACTCGGCCCGGGAGGGGGTCCGGGCGGCGGAAGCGGACACCGAGACCCGCCGCGCGGACGTGCGACTCGAGGCGACGCGGGCGTTCTGGACGCTCGTCACCGCCCGCGAAGCCGCACGCGTGCTCGAGGACGCGATGGCGTCGTTCGAGCGGCACCTCGCGGACGCCCGGAACCGGGTGGACCTCGGGCTCGCGGCACGCAACGAGCTCCTCGCGGTTCAGGTGGAGCGCGACCGGGCCGAGCTCGCCCTGGTCCGCGCGACGTTCGCCTCTGCGCGCGCGGAGGCCGATCTCGCGCGCCTGTGCGGATTCGATCCGGGCACGGCGATCCGCCCCGCGGAGATCGCGGTCCCCGCCGCGCCGGACGAAGAGCCGGTCGAGATGCTCGTCGAGCGTGCCCTTGCCTCCCGGTCCGAGCGCGCGGCGCTCGCGTCGCGCCGCGCGGCGGTCTTGGCGCAGGCCCGCGCGGAGCGCGCCGGGAAGAAGCCCGCCGTGAACGCCGACGGAGGAATCGACTGGTCGAACCCGAACCTCCGGGTCCTCCCGCTCGAGGAGGAGTGGAACGAGACGTGGGACGTCTCCGTGCGTTTCCGTTGGACCCTCTGGGACGGGAGGGGAGCGACGCGGGCCGAGGCGCGCGCGGTCGCGGAGGCCGAGGCGCTGGCGTTGCAGCTCGAGGACCTCGACCGCCGGATCCTCCTCGAGGTGACGTCGCGCGCGCTCGACGTGCGCGAAGCGGCCCGGGCCCTCCCCGTCGCCGATCGCGCGGTGGAGGCCGCCGCGGAGTCCGAGCGGATCGCCCGGGACCGTTACCGCGAGGGATTGCTCCCCTCCGCAGAACTGCTCGACGCGGAGAGGGCGAGGCTCGAAGCGGGGCTCGACCGCACCGAGGCCGCGGCGCGCCTCGCCGTCGCGCGCGCCTTCCTCGAGCGCGCGGTCGCCGGAGCCGCCCGGTGAGCGCCGCGGTCGAGACCGTCGATCTGACCAAACGCTTCGGGGCGTTCGTGGCCGTCGATCGCCTCAACCTCCGCATCGAAACCGGGGAAGTCTTCGGGCTCCTCGGAAGCAACGGGGCGGGGAAGTCGACGGCGATCCGGATGCTCACCGGGCTGCTCGCCCCGACGTCGGGCGAGGCGCGGGTCCTGGGCGTCGACGTGGTTCGCGACCCGGAGACGGTCAAACGCAACCTCGGCTACATGAGCCAGCGGTTCAGCCTCTACGACGACCTGACCGTCGAGGAGAACCTGCGCTTCTTCGGCGGGGTCTACGGTCTCCACGGCGCGCGGCTCGCGGCGCGGATCGAGGAGGCCTCGGCGTTCGCGGAACTTTCGGGAAAGGAGGGGCGGCTTGCCCGTGAGCTTGCCGGAGGATGGAAGCAGAGGCTCGCGCTCGCCTGCGCCCTCCTGCACCGCCCCCCGATGCTCTTCCTCGACGAGCCGACGGGGGGAGTGGACCCCCTCTCCAGGCGCCGGTTCTGGGAGCGCATCGACATCCTCGCCGGGAGCGGCGTCAGCGTTCTCGTCACCACCCACTACCTCGACGAGGCGGAGCACTGCGGGCGGATCGCGATGATGCATGCGGGGCGGACGATCGCGACCGGATCGGTGTCGGAGCTCAAGTCGATCTTCGCCGGCCGTGCCGTCCTCGAGGTCGTCTGCCCCCGCTACCTCGCCGCGATCGAGCGACTCGAGCGCGAATCGTGGGTGCGCGAGGCGACCCTGTTCGGGACGCGGATCCACCTCGTCGTCGACGATCCGGTTCGCGGTGCCGGTGCCGCCCGGGCGCTGCTCGAGGAGGTGGGGAACGTCCCGGCGGAGATCGAGCCGATCGTCCCGTCGCTCGAGGACGTCTTCATCCACACGGTCGAGGCCGCCGAGACGGCCGGACGGAGGGAGGCGGCGCCGTGACGAAGGTCGCCGCGGTCGCCGTGAAGGAGTTCCGCCAGGCGGGACGCGATCCTCTGACGCTGATCATGCTCCTCGGCGTGCCGGCCATGATGATCCTCCTGTACGGCTACGCGCTCAGCTTCGACGTGCGGCACGTGCGCCTGGCCGTCGAGGATCGCGATCGCTCGGCGGCCAGCCGCGCTCTCGTCGAGGCGCTCGTCGCCTCGACCTACTTCGAGATCGCCGTGGAACTCCCCCCGAACGGCGACATCGCCGCAATCCTCGAACGACGCGCGGCCAAGGCGGCGCTCGTCATTCCGGAGGACTACGCGCGGGATCTCGGAGCGGGGCGCACGGCTTCCGTCCAGCTCATCGTGGATGGCACCGACGCGAGCACGGCGAACACGGTCTTGGGATACGTGTCGGGTCTCGTGGCCGAGGAGAACGCGCGGATCGCGGGAGCGATGGGCTCACCGCCGGTCCCGCCGATCGAGTACCGTCCGCGCGTCTGGTACAACCCCGATCTCCGCTCCACCGAGTTCCTGGTGCCCGGCCTCGTCGGGTTCATCCTCATGCTTTCGGCGGTCGTCTCGACGGCGATCTCGGTCGTTCGAGAGAAGGAGCGCGGGACGATGGAGCAGCTCCGCGTCACCTCCCTCCGTCCCGCCGAGCTGATCGTCGGCAAGGTGATCCCGTACCTCGTGATCTCCCTGGCCGCGGCGGCGGCGATCTTCGGGACCGCCCGCGTCCTCTTCGGCGTCGAGGTCCGCGGCTCGTACCTCGACCTGCTCGCGGTCACTCTCGTCTACCTCGTCGGCGCGCTCGGTTGGGGGCTCCTGGTCTCGAGCGTCTCCGAAAACCAGGCGATGGCGTTCCAGCTCGGTACGATCACCTCGATGCTCCCGGCGATCTTCCTGTCCGGGTTCATCTTCCCGATCCGCTCCATGCCGGAGGTCCTCCAGGCGGTGACCCACGTGGTCCCTGCGCGGTACTTCCTCGTGATCCTCCGCGGGATCGTCCTCAAGGGGCAGCCCCTCGCGGCCTACCCTCGGGACCTCGCGCTCCTCCTCGCGTTCGCCGCCGTGGTGCTCGGTCTCGCCTGGCTCCGGCTGATCCGAGAGAGGGCTTGACCGTGCGCGTCCTACTTCGGATCGTCGTGAAGGAGTTCCTCCAGCTGCGGAGGGACCGGAAGATGATTCCCGCGATGATCATCGGGCCGCTCGTCCAGATCCTCGCCCTCGGTTTCGCCGCGAACCTCGACGTCACGGACGTCCCAATGGCGGTCGTCGACCTCGACCGGTCCGTCGCGAGCCGCGAGCTGGTGGAGCGGTTCCGCGCGTCGGGGCGGTTCCGGCAGGTCGCACAGGACGCCGACGTTGCGAGCGCCGCCCTTCGAATCGCGCGAGGGCGCGCGGACGTCGTCTTGGTCGTCGGGGCCGGCTTCCAGGCGCGAATCGAATCGGGTCGCGCCGGAACGGTGCAGGTTCTCGCCGACGGAAGCGACTCGGGCTCCGCGGTGGTGGGTCTCTCGTACGCTTCGCGGATCGTCGGGGACGCCTCCGCCGAGCTCGCGCGCGCACGGGGAGCCGGGCGCGCGGGATCGGTCGAGCTCGTGCCGCGGGTCTGGTACAACCCCGACCTGAAGAGCCGCTGGTTCTACGTCCCCGCGATCCTCGCGATGGTGCTGATGCTCGTGACCATGATCCTGCCTTCCATGGCGGTCGTTCGCGAGAAGGAGATCGGGACGCTCGAGCAGTTGATCGTGACCCCCGTGCGCCCGTGGCAGATGATCGTCGGGAAGCTCGTCCCGTTCTTCGCCGTCGGCGTCCTCGACATGGTGCTGGTCACGGGGCTCGTCGTCGGCCTGTTCCGCGTTCCCCTTCGCGGATCGTTTCTCCTGCTCGCGTCGATCTCGTGCCTCTTTCTCCTCAACACGCTCGGCCTCGGTCTTCTCGTGTCCAGCATGGTGCGGACGCAGCAGCAGGCGATGATGACGGCGGTCTTCCTGCTCATGGTGCCGATGATCTACCTCTCGGGGCTGATCTTCCCGATCGAGAACATGCCCCGGGCGATCCAATGGGTCACCTGGGCGATCCCGCTCCGCTACTACAACGACGTGATTCGGGGGGTCTTCCTGAAGGGCTCCGGTCTCGACGTCCTCTGGCCGGAGGCGGCCGCCCTCGCCGTCTTCGGCGCCGCGGTGCTCGCGCTCGCGGCACTCCGGTTCCGGAAGACGCTCGACTGAGGCTCAGGAGGCCCTGCCCCCGAACGACTCGACCGCCTCCCGCTCGTCCTCGAAGACGTCGAAGAGGTCGAGCACCCCCGTGATCTTCAAGATCCTCGCAACCCGCTCCGAAAGGTGGACGAGCTTGATCTCGCCCCCCCTCCCGGCGACCGACCGTTGCGCTCCCAGAAGCGCACCGATGCCGCAGGAGTCGAGGATCTCCACGCGGTGGAGGTCGACCAGGACGGAGGAGTGTCCCGCGTCGAGAATCCGGTGGATCGCACCCCGGAACGCAGCCTCGCCGTCGCCGAGCACGATTCTCCCCGACGGTTCGACGATCGCCACCCTTCCCCGGTACCGGATCGAGGCGTCCATCGATCGCCTCCTCGATTCGAGTGTCCCGACGATAGGCGCGGCATGGCGCGGCAGTCAAGCGTCCCCTAGCATGGCGCGACGGGAGGGTCCTCCATGGCCGACTTCGCCTACCACGATCCCTTTCCCCTCTCCCCGGACGACACGCAGTACCGGAAGTTGACTGGCGATCACGTCTCCGTCGCCCGCTTCGACGGCGAGGAGATCCTCCGCGTCGAGCCCGAGGCGCTCCGCCTCCTCGCGCGGGAGGCGATGCGGGAAATTTCCTTCCTCCTGCGGCCGGCGCATCTCGAGAAGGTCGCCGCGATCCTCGACGACCCCGAGGCGACCGCGAACGACCGGAACGTCGCCCTCGCGATGCTCCGGAACGCCGAGATCTCCGCGGGGTTCGTCCTCCCGTTCTGCCAGGATACGGGGACGGCGACCGTCTTTGCGAAGAAGGGCCAACGAGTCTGGACCGGCGTGAAGGACGAGGAGTGGCTTTCGAGGGGGATCTGGGAAACCTGGCAACGCGAGAACCTCCGTTACTCGCAGACCGTACCGCTCCGGATGTACGAGGAGAAGAACTCCGGCGACAACCTCCCGGCGCAGATCGACCTCTACGCGTCGCCCGGGTCCACATACGACTTCCTGTTCGTCGCGAAGGGGGGCGGTTCGGCGAACAAGTCGTCCCTCTTCCAGGAGACCAAGGCGGTCCTCAATCCGGAGAGCCTCGGCAGGTTCCTCGCGGAGAAGATGAAGTCCCTGGGGACGGCGGCGTGTCCGCCGTACCACCTGGCGTTCGTCGTCGGCGGCACCTCGGCCGAGGCCTGCCTCAAGACGGTCAAACTCGCGAGCACCGGCTACCTCGACGGCCTCCCGACCTCCGGAGCCACCTGGGGGCAGGCGTTCCGCGACCTCGAAATGGAGGAGGCGCTCCTCGACGCCGCCCGGAAGTCCGGGTTCGGCGCGCAGTTCGGCGGGAAGTACTTCGCGCTCGACGTCCGCGTCGTGCGGCTTCCGCGGCACGGCGCGTCGTGTCCGATCGGGGTGGGGGTCTCCTGCTCCGCGGACCGCAACGCGAAGGCCCGGATCGACCGGGACGGGATCTGGCTCGAGGTCATGGAGCGAAATCCGGGCCGCCTCATTCCCGCCCGTTTCCGGGAAGCGTCGGACCAGGGCGCGATCCGAATCGATCTGAACCGGCCGATGAAGGAGATCCTCGCCGAGCTCAGCCGGTACCCCGTCACGACCCGGCTCGCGCTGACCGGAACCCTCGTCGTCGCGCGAGACATCGCGCACGCGAAGATCAAGGAGCGGCTCGACCGGGGAGAGGGGATGCCGGAATACCTGAAGAACCACCCCGTCTACTACGCTGGCCCCGCGAAGACCCCCGAAGGGATGGCGTCAGGATCGTTCGGGCCGACCACGGCGGGCCGGATGGACGCCTACGTCGATCTTTTCCAATCCCACGGCGGATCGCTCGTGATGATCGCGAAGGGGAATCGGGGCGCGCAGGTCACCGAGGCGTGCAAGAAGTACGGCGGGTTTTACCTCGGCTCGATGGGAGGGCCGGCCGCCCTCCTCGCGAAGGAACACATCCGAAGGGTCGAGGTGCTCGAATACCCCGAGCTCGGGATGGAGGCCGTCTGGAAGATCGAGGTCGAGGACTTCCCGGCGTTCATCCTCGTCGACGACAAGGGGAACGACTTCTATCGGCAGCTCTCCTGAGGTGGACACCCAAAACGTAACACAAAAGACCTTGTTTTGTCACATTTCCGACACAAAACTGAAACGCATGAAACAAGCGGTTCAGAGTCTCGTGCCGGAGATCTCGGCCTTCGCGGGCCTCCTTCTCGGGCTCGCCCTGCTCCTGACGAGTTTCCTGGGTTCCGAGTGGCAACTTCTCGGAATCCCGGGCCTCGCCTTCATCTTCGGAGGGCTGCTCTACGGGCTGAGGTAGGCGAACCCACGGGGCGAGCGGCCCCGACGCTAAGATGGCCGGCATGCCGCTCCGACGTCCGGTCGTCGTCACTGGGGCCGCGGGCTTTCTCGGTACCCGGTTTCTGAGGCGGATCCGCTCGACCCGCCCCGTCATCGCCATCGACCGGCGCCTCCCCGAAGACCCCTCCGATCTCGATCACGACGCCGTCCGCTGGGTTCAAATCGATCTCGCCGATCCCGAAGCGGTCCGCGACGTCTTCCGGGAGATCGCGGGGGAGGGCGGGGCCGAGCACCTCGTCCACCTCGCGGCCTACTACGATTTCACCGGCGACGAGCATCCCGAGTACCGGCGCACCAACGTGGATGCCCTGCGCTGGGTCCTCGAAGCGAGCCGGCCGCTCGGCCTCGCGCGCTTCTTCTTCGCGAGTTCGACCGCCGCCTGCCCCTTCCCCGGACCCGGCGACGCGATCCGCGAGGACACGCCGCCCGACGGCGACAACGTCTACGCCGTGAGCAAGCGGGCCGGCGAGCGAATGCTCGCCGAGTACGCGTCGGATTTCCCCTCCTGCATCATCCGGTACGCGGCGATGTTCTCGGATTGGTGCGAGTACCCGCCCCTCTATTTTTTTCTGGAGACGTGGCTCTCCGACCGGTGGAACGCCAGGATCCTGGGGGGGCAGGGAAACTCGGCGATCCCGTTCCTCCACGTTCGCGACGCCGCGGCCTTCATGGAACGGCTCCTCGACCGGTCCGCGATCCTCCAGCCGGGAGAGGTGGTGCAGTGCAGCCCCAACGGGTGCACGTCCCACAACGACCTCTATCGGGCGGCGACGGCCTACCACTTCGGCCGCCCGCGAAACGCCGTTCACATGCCGAAGGGGCTCGCCGCGGTGGGCATCCGGGTGCGGGAAGCCTCGGGGCATCTCCTCGGCAACCCGCCGTTCGAGCGCGCGTGGATGGCGAAGTACATCGACCTCGAAATGAGGATCGACGCTCGGCGGACGCACGAGCGCCTCGACTGGGCGCCGCAGCCGCGTTTGGGCATTCTTCGCCGAATCCCGTTCATGATCGAAAACAAGAAGACCGACCCGGTGAGTTGGTACCGGCGCAACCAGGAAGTCCTCGACCACATGCGGAACGTTCCGCAGTTCGAGGTTTCGCGGCTCGTCGAGCGGCACCGGGAGCGGATCGAAGCCGACTACGCCGCCATCTTCGAGGGGGAGACGGGGCGCGCACGATTTCCCGACTACGCGCGCCTCGACGCGGGCGACCGCGACATGCGGTCCGGCATGGTCGTGCGCACCCTGATCCGCTCCCTGCGGATGGGACGCAAGGGGGTCTTCATGGACTACTGCCGGGACGCCGCGGACATGCGGAAGCGGCAGGGGGTCCCGGTGGAGCAGATGCTCGACGCCCTCCGCACTTTCGGGCGCATCTGCCTCGAGCACGTCCGCCGCGATCCGGAGGCGGCGGGGCTCGCCCGCGCGATCCACGACCACCTCGAGATGACGATCGAGTTCTCGGTCGACCAGGTGCTCGACGTCTACGAGACGGCGGCGGAGGGGTGACGGATGGCGACGTCGGTTGCGTCGCTCGCCGCGATCGCCCTCCTTGGGACGCCGCTCTCCGATCCGCCTCTCGAAGAGACGATCCGCGTCGAGAGGGCGCTCGTCGAGGTGCGGGTCCTCGACCACGACGGGCGGCCCGTGCGCGGTCTCGGGCCGGGCGATTTCCGGCTGGAGGTGAGAGGGGAGCCGACGCCGGTCCTCTCGGTCGACTGGTTCGAGGGGTACGGCGGGGCGGACGACGCGGCGCCGGGGGAGCCGGCGGAGGAGGGCAGGCTCCCGGCGCCGACTCCCCGCTACACCGTCCTCCTCGTGCAGCGCGACCTGGATCCGTCCCGCATCGTGCAACTCATGCGGCTCCGACCCCACGTCCTCGAGATGATCGACGATCTCGCCCCTTCCGACCGGATGGCGATTCTCGTCCACGAGGGCCGGCTCCACCTCCTCGCCGATTTCACCGACGACCGCGCCGCCCTACGAAGGGTCGCGGACGGGACGATCGTGCACAGGGTTCCTTTCCCCGAGATTCCCGCGTCGGATGAAGCGTCGCTCCGCGAACGGATCGGCGAGGAGGGTCTCGAAGGGGCGGTGCACGTCGAGACGGCGCTCTATCGGCTCGGCGAGGCACTCCGGGATCTTCCGGGATCGAAGACGATCTTCTTCTTCGCCTTCGGGTTGGGAGTCTTCTCCGGGGCGGGGGTACTCGAGCGGCCGGACCAGGATCGCGCGGTCGATTCTCTCCGTGCGGCGAACGCGACGCTCTTCACGATCGATCTGACGAACGCCGACTTCCACAGCCTGGAAGGACCGCGGATCCGGACCACCCGCGAGACGGGAGGTCTTTACGTTCGCGGCCACGTGCGGCCCGCCATGGCCCTCGAGCGACTCCGCGATGCCGCGGCCGGGTACTACGTCCTTTCCTACGTACCTCCCGCGGACGCGGGTCCCCAGCCCCGAGTGACGGTGCGTGTCCCCGGCCACGAGGTGTTGAAGGGGGCTGGCACCTTTTTTTAGCTGGCCGGCAGCCCCTTCTCTCGGATCGCATCTTCCAGGGCTTCCTTCGGGAGGATCCCCGTCTTCTCGAGCAGGTGCCCGACCGCGGCGAGAGCCGCGCCCTTCCCCCCCTTCTCTCGACGGAACGGGAGGCGGAGCAACCTCCCCGGCTGGACCGGCAGCTCGAGGCCCTCGTCCGCGAGGATGAGGGTCGCGGAAGCCGCACGTTCGAAGTGACCCGCTCGGGCGAGTTCGTGGACCCCGTCTTCGGACACCACGAGGAGGGCGAACGGCTTCTCGATCCCCGTGTACTCGATCGGACCCGGGGAGAGCACGATTTCCGAGAGGGAGAATCCGGTCCCCTGGGTGACCGGGTTGTCGTTCTTCTGCGTCGCTCGGAGTCCGCACTTCAAGGCGGCGCGCGCGAGGAGGCTCGCCGCGGTCTGCACGTGCTCCCCCGCGGAGCCCGCGAGGACGATCCCGACCTCGCGGTCGAGCGCCGCGGAATACGAAGCGCCGGAAGTCGAAGAGGCGACCGCGGACTCCCGGGCCGCGTGCCGGTCCTTCCACGACTGCGCGAAACCGGGTCGCCTGTGGTCGCGGAGGACGCCGAGCTCCCAGCCCTCCGCCTCCGCCTTCTCGCGGAGCGCCGCCCCCGTCAACGCGTTCCACCGGACCCCGTAGGCGGTGCACAGCTCGAGCACCTCGACCACCGCGAACCCGGGCACCGCGACCGCCCGGGAGATCGTCTCCGCGAGGTCGCGGTCGCCCGCGACTTTCCGCGCGACGAACGGGGCCCCGGCGGCCTTCATGAGCCCCGCGAGGTCGAGGGGCGGCACGGCGTTTCCGTCGCGCGTGGTCGCGGTGACGAACCCCGTCGGAGAGAAGGCGGAATGTTGCCCTCCCGTCATCCCGAACAGGAAGTTGTCGTGCACGAGTACCGTCACGTCGGGGTTGAGCGCCGCGCCGTGGATCAGGTGGCTGATCCCGATCGTCGCGCCGCCGTCTCCCATGAGCACCACCGTCTTGAGGCGGCCCGAGCCCAGCACCGCGTCGGCCAGGGAGATCCCCGACGCGAACGCCGCAGAGCGTCCGTGCGTCGTGTGGACGGTGTGCGGACCTTCGAAGAGCTCGTCGGCGAGGCCGACGCAGCCGATGTCGGTCACGATACAGATCTCGCGCGGCTCGAGGTCGAGCGAGTCGAGCGCCTTTTCGAGAGCACGCAGGACAACCCCGTGGCCGCACCCCTTGCAGTACGGGAGCTTGGCGTCGGGTCTGAGGATCCCGATCTCGCTCATGCCGCCTCCACCGCCTCCCGCACGCGCGAGGGCGGGATCATCCTGCCGATGTCGCCCACGCGGACGAGTTCGGCGTCACCGAGGTGGGGCGCGATCGCCGAGGCGTACA
The DNA here is from genome assembly GCA_964383585.1 of uncultured Acidobacteriota bacterium. Taxonomy (GTDB): domain Bacteria; phylum Acidobacteriota; class Polarisedimenticolia; order Polarisedimenticolales; family DASRJG01; genus CAYLHQ01. The sequence continues at coordinate 25,834 of CAYLHQ010000015.1, read as the reverse complement.
GGCCCCGCAGGTTTTCCTCGACGACCACCACACGGCGGCGGCCGCGGGCGCGCTCGCGCACGACCGCTTCCGGCACCGGAAAGAGGGTCTTGAGCCCGAGGAAGGCCGCGCGGCCCCCCCGGCACGCCTGCCGCGCGGCCCGCGCCGAAACCCCATACGAGATCACCAGGGTCTCCGCCCCGGGATCGGCGATCTCGTCCCAGACCGCCATCTCTTCGGCGTGCGTGTCGATCTTCGACTGCAGACGCCGGAGGACGGCGAGGACCTCCTCCGAGTTCTTCCGGAGCCTCCCCATCTCGTCGTGGGCGGAGCCGGTCGCGACGACGCGCTCCGCCCCTCCGACGGGGGCGAAGTCGGGCGCCTCGTCCGGGCACGGCGCGCGGTAGGGAACGAACCGCCCGTCTCCCGGCGCGTGGAGGCGGCGCTCCGGCACCTCGAGGCGCGGGAGAGCGGCGCGATCGACCGTCTCCATCGTCATCGAGACCTCCTTGTCGGAGAGGAGGATCACCGGCGTGCGGAGCCGCTCCGACCAAGCGAAGGCCCGCTGCACGAGATCCCAGGCGTCGGCGGCGCCCGACGGGGCGAAGACGGGAATCGTGTATCCCCCCGACGTGCAGTGCGCGACGAGGAGGACGTCCCCCTGCGCGCCCTGCGTCGCGCCTCCCGTCGAGGGGCCGAGCCGCTGCACGACGACGAGGACCAGCGGGGTCTCGGTCATCACCGCGTATTGGACCGTCTCGATCATCAGGCAGAACCCGGGGCCCGAGGTCGCGGTCATCGCGCGGTGACCCGCGAGGGACGCGCCGACGCACGCGGCGATCGAGGAGATCTCGTCCGGGGCGGCGAGCGCGAGCCCCCCGCGCTTCGGAAGCTCCGCCATCATCGTCGCGTAGATCTCCGAGGAGGGGGTGATCGGGTATCCCGCGAAGAAGCGGCAGCCCGCTTCGAGGGCCCCGAAGGCGATCATCCGGTTTCCGGACACGAGATCGGGAAGGCTCATGCGCACCTCACCGGGGGAGACGGCATCAAGTTCCGTGCCCGGGGTTCCGGGGCGGTTTCGGGGTGTTCTTTGCGGGATCGCCTCCGCGGCCGGATCGACCGCGCAACCGTTGCGGCGCCGCGGCCCCCGGTTCCTGTAAAGTGACGCCATGGCGCTCACGATTCACGGTCCCCTGCACCCCGGTTTCGACGAGATCCTCACCTCCGATGCGCTCGCCTTCGTCGAGGATCTCGTCCGCAAGCATGTCCCCACGATCGATCGTCTCCTCGACGCGCGGTGCCGCCGCCAGGCTCGGCTCGACGCGGGGGAGCGGCTCGAATTCCTCGAGGAGACCCGCGCGATCCGCGAGTCGGACTGGACGGTCGCGCCCCTCCCCGCGGACCTCCTCGACCGGAGAGTCGAGATCACGGGGCCGGTCGACCGGAAGATGGTCATCAACGCCCTCAATTCGGGGGCGAACGTCTTCATGGCCGACTTCGAGGACTCGAACTCGCCGACGTGGGAGAACGTCGTCGGAGGCCAAATCCACCTCCGCGACGCGGTCCGCGGCACGATCCGGCACGAGGACCCGGCGAGCGGGAAGCGGTACGAATTGCGGGAGAAGACCGCGGTGCTCCTCGTCCGGCCGCGCGGCCTCCACCTTCCCGAGCGGCACGTCGAGTGCGACGGCCGTCCCGTACCGGGCTCCCTCCTCGATTTCGGCCTCTACGTCTTCCACAACGCCCACGCCCTTCTCGCGAAAGGGACGGGGCCGTATCTCTACATCCCGAAACTCCAGAGCCATCTCGAAGCACGGCACTGGAACGACGTCTTCGTCCACGCCCAGCGGTCGCTCGGGATCCCGGTGGGCACCCTCAAGGCGACGGTCCTGATCGAGACGCTTCCCGCGGCGTTCGAGATGGACGAGATCCTGTGGGAACTGCGCGACCACGCGGCCGGCCTCAACTGCGGGCGTTGGGACTACATCTTCTCGTTCATCAAGACCCACCGGAACGACCCGCGAGCGGTGCTCCCCGACCGTGCCGACGTGACGATGGAGCAGCCGTTCCTCCGGGCCTACACGCAGCTGCTCGTGAAGACCTGTCACCGGCGCCGCGCCTTCGCGATGGGGGGGATGGCGGCGCAGATCCCGATCAAGGACGATCCCGAGGCGAACGAGAAGGCGATCGCCAAGGTCCGCGCGGACAAGCTCCGCGAGGTGAGGGACGGACACGACGGAACGTGGGTCGCCCATCCGGGTCTCGTCGCCGTCGCGAGGCGGATTTTCGACGAGGGAATGACGGCCCTGAACCAGCTCGACCGGCTGCGCGAGGACTTCACCGCGACGGCCGACGATCTCCTCCGCGTTCCCACGGGGCGTCGGACCGAGGAGGGGCTCCGTCACAGCCTCCGCGTCGGGGTGCAGTATCTCGAGGCGTGGCTTGGCGGCACCGGGTGCGTGCCGATCTACAACTTGATGGAGGACGCCGCGACCGCCGAGATCTGCCGGACGCAGATCTGGCAGTGGGTCCGGCACGGAGCTCGGCTCGATGACGGACGGCTGGTGGATGCGAGGTTGGTGTCGACCCTGCTCGACGAGGAGATGGGCCGGATCCGACGAGAGGTCGGTTCGGCGCGGTTCGAGGGGGGACGCTTCGCGGAGGCGCGCGAGCTGTTCGAGTCGCTCTCGACCGCGCGCGAGCTCGCGGACTTCCTGACCCTTCCGGCCTACGAGCGGTTGGGGTAGGGTGGGACGCGCGCCGCGATCGCCGGGAGAACGACGAGCGCGGCCGCAAGGCAGGCCAGGTTCCCGGCGCACACGAAGGCCCCGGCCGTGCGAAGGCTCGGCACGCTCGAAAGGAAGAGCGCTCCGAAGCCGGCGCACGTCGTCAGGTTCGTGAGGACCACGCCGCGCCCCGCGGCGATGGCGGCGTCGCCGAGCGAACGCGTCTTCGCCGAACGGGCGAGATGAAGCACGTGGAGGCCGTCGTCGACGCCGATCCCGACCATCACCGGCAGCACGCACGCGGAGAACAGGTCGAAGGGGAGCCCCGCCCATCCCCAGAGGCCGAACGTCCAGATCGTCCCGAGCGCGACGGGAACGAAGGTCAGCGCCGTCTCGCGGATCCGCCCGCGGTACGACACCCACACGACAAGTCCGACGACGAGCACGGCGAGTCCCCCCATGCGGAGAACGTCGCGCGTCGCGATCCCCCGCAGCTCGCGTCCGAGACGGGGAGCGGAGGCGACGCGCGCGCCGGGTGCGGCGCGCTCGATCTCGGCGAGGAGAGCGTCCGAGGGGCCCTCGGGCCAGGTCGAGCGCGGGAGGCGCACGCGCACCGCGACCGCCGCCCCCTCCGCGTCGACGCGGGCCGCGTCCCGGAGCCAGTCGGGCCACTCGGTCCAGGGGATCTCCGCGGGGGCGTCTCCGCGGGCGATCGAGCGCAGCCCGTCGAGGAAGGGAGCGAACCCCTCGGGGCGCAGGCCCTCCGCCTCGAAGGCGGCCTCGAGGCGCTCGGCCGCTCCCTCGATCGATCCTCCCGAGAGCTCGGCGAGAGCGCGGCGACGCCGCTCCCCCGACACGAACCAGTCGGAGGGCGATGCGATCTCGGCGTCCTCTCCCGCCTCGCGCCGCACGAGGTCGGTCACGCGCGTCGCCGCGTCGAGGGCGCCGTCGAGATCGGCGGCGGGCACGATCACGGTCGCGGTGTCGGCGCCGAGGCCGAACGAGGTCGCGAGGAGACGCTCCACCCGCTCCGAGGGGAGGTCGTCGGGCCGAAGACGCCTCAGGTCGGGGTCGAAGTGGAGGAAGGGGATCCCGGCGGCGCCGAGCGCGGTCAGGGCGATCGCCGCCGCGATGGTCGCCCGCGGACGCCGGTTCCCGACCGAGACCGCCGCCTCGAGCGCGCGGCCGAAGCCGGACCAGGCGCGTCCTTCCCGGCGGGGGCCGCGGATGCGGTCGGCCCACACGAACAGGGGGGCCGCGACAAGGAAGGTCGCGGCGAGAAGGGCGACCACCCCGATCGCGACCACGATCCCCAATTCCCGCAAGGGAGGGAACGCCGCGAAGGCGAGACAGGCGAAGGCCGCCGCGGTCGCGATCGCGGCCGAGACGATCCCGGGGCCGGTCTCGACGAAGGTCCTTACGAGGCTTCGCCCGCGCCCGATCCCGCGCGCGCGGTGTTCGCGGAAGCGGGCGCCGAGGTGGATCGAGAAGTCGTCGCCGAGCCCGAGGAGGATCGCCGCGAACCCCGCGCCGACCGCTCCGATCGTCCCGAGGCGGCTCCCGACGATCCCCGCGGTCCAGAGCTGGCCGAGGGCGACCGCCGCGAGCGCGACCGCCGGGACGGTCGGTCCCCCGAACGCCAGGAAGATGAGGACGGCGACGATCGCCCCCGCGGCTCCCACGATCCGGAGGAGATCGCCGCGGATCGCGATCGCGTCATGGTGGGCGTAGAGCGGTCCTCCGATCGCGTCGAACCGGAGGGGAAGGCCGGTCCGCTCCCGCACCGCCGCGTACGACGCCGAAAGCGCGCGGTCGAGCGCCTCGCCCGCGCCGGGATCGACCTCCGAGCGGGCGGGGCGGAAGATCACGAGCGCGGCGTCGAGTCGGTCCGACAGAAAGGCACCGGTCGCGGGATCGAGCGGGACGCTTCCTCCCGCGGAGGCCCCGGCGAGGGAATCTGCGGCGAGGCCCAAGGGGTCGGCCGCGAGGAACGGAGCGGCGACCGGTCCGAGAGGAGACGCGAGGGTCTCGCGAATCCTCCGGGCCGTTTCGCGCGCCGATTCGGGGGACGTCCGGGCGGCGATCGTCTCGGCGGCGCGGGCACCGAGAAGGAACGGGAGTCGGGGGGCGAGCCTCTCGAGGAGAAACCGCTCGTCTTCGCGTTCGAGTCCCGACCTCGCCCACGAAACCTCTTCGCGCGCGGCCAGATCGACGGCGAGGCTCTCCGCCGCGTCGGCGAGATCGTCGGGCTCGAGGGTCTCTCCCTCCGCCGGGCGCACGACCACGAACGCCCGCTCCGCGGCGGAGAAACGCTCCGCGAACGCGCGATACCCCGCAGCCGCCGGGGAGTACCTCGGGAGAGACGCCGCGAGATCGGTCTCGAACCGGAGGTGCCGGGCTCCCGCGAGGGCCGCGATCCCGAGGAAGACCGACGCGGCGAGGAAGGCGGCGGGCCGCCTCGCCACCGCGATGCCGAAGCGGCGCAGGACGCGTCGGATCACGTCAGGCCGAGCTTCCCGCGTCGACGACGAGCGACTGTCCCGTCACCGCGGCGGCCGCGTCGGAGAGCAGGAAGGCGATCACGTGCGCGACGTCGCGCGGCGTCGTTCCGCCCGGAAGACACTCGGCCTCCCGGAGCCGGGCGAGGACCTCGGGAGAGGCTCCGGCGAGCATGTCGGTCATCACGAGGCCGGGGATCACCGCGTTCACGCGGATGCCGCGCCGGCCGACTTCGCGAGCGAGGCTCTTCGTCATCCCGACGAGCCCCGCCTTGGCCGCACCGTAGGCGGTCTGCCCCGCGACGCCTCGGAGGGCGGTGAGCGACGAGACGTTCACGATGCTCCCGCGGCGCCTCGAGATCATGCGGGGGAGGACCGCACGGCAGAGGCGGAAGGCGGCGCCGAGGTTCGCATCGAGGACGGCGTCCCAGTCGGAGTCGGGGGTCGCTGCCAGCAGCGCGTCGCGCCGGATCCCGACGTTGTTCACGAGCCCTTCGATCGGTCCGAGCGATGCCTCGACGGCGTCGACGAGAGGGGAGGCGCCGTCCCGGTCGACCGCGTCGAACCGGAAGGAACGGGCGAGTCCTCCGGACGCGCGTTCGATCTCGGAGGCGGCGTCCTCGCGCTCCTTCCAGGTGAAGGCGACGCGCCGCCCCTCGGCGACGAGCGCCTCGACGAGGGCGCGGCCGATGCCCCGGCTTCCGCCGGTCACGAGGATCGAGGACTCCGCCAACCCCATCCCTCCATCCGCGCGCGGGTGACCGCGCCGGCGATGCGCGCGCTGTCCACGAACGGCCTGTAGTGGCTCGTCGTGGTCCCGTCGACCACGTCGAGCCGGATCGGGACGCGTGCGATGCGGAACCCCCTCCGCGCCGCGCGTACGAGAACCGCGCTCTCCGCCTCGAATCGGGGTTCGGGGAACCCGGTCGTCTCGATCACGCGCCGAGTGTAGACCCGGAACCCGGTCTGCGCGTCTTCGAGGTCCTCTCCGGCCGCGAGGGAGATCAACGAGGAAGAAATCGTGTTGCTCGTGCGCCGGAGCCGGCTCATCCCACCGAAAAGATGGCGCCGCGTCCCGAGGACGAGGTCGGCCCCGCGCGCGAGCGGCTCGAGGAGGCGAGGGATCTCCTCGGGGGGATGCTGACCGTCGGCATCGAGGGTGATCACGGCGTCGTATCCTTCGGCGAAGAGTGCGTCGAACGCGGTCCGGAGGGCGCGTCCCTTTCCGAGGTTCCGGGGGTGCGAGAGGACGCGCGCCCCCGCCGCGGCCGCTTCCTCCCCCGTTCGATCGGACGAGCCGTCGTCGATCACGAGGACCGGAAGCCCGGTCGCGAGCGCGCGTCGCACGACCGAGCCGACCGACCGTGAGGCGTCGTAGGCGGGGATCGCGATCGCGGCTCGCGCCGCGATCACGGGCGCTCGAGGACGGCCCATGCCGCGGCGCCGCCGGAGCCGGCGGACGTCAGCAAGACACGGGAGGCGACCGGAAGGGGCGCGCCGTCGTGGGGAACGAGACTCATTGCCGGGTCGGGCTCCTCGAACCCGGCCGTCGGGCCGAAAGGGGAAGCTTCCGCGGCCAGAACGCCGGCGGCGAGTATACCGCCCCCGTATTCGCCGAGCGTGGCCTTCGGCGCGAGCAGCGGAGGAACGGGACCGGCCCCGAAGAGGGCGCGGAGCCATCCCCCCTCGACGGCATCGCCGCCGCGGGAACCGCTTGCCCCGGAGACGACGCGGTCGATCGTCGCGACAGCGATCCCGTGGCGTTCGAGGGAGGAGCGCGTCGAGGCCGCGAGCGACGCGGACCCCGAGCCCCAACCGGCGGCGGGAGCCGTCGGATCGAAGGCGGTTCCGCAGGCGGTGACCCGCGCGAGGATACGGGCGTTCCGTGCGCGCGCCTCGTCGAGCGGCTCGACGACGAGGACGGTCGCGCCCTCTCCGGCGAGGAATCCCGTGCGTCGTGCGTCGAACGGACGGGCGCACTCGGACCCCGCGGCATCGGGTCTCGCGAGCGCGCCGAACCGGCCGAGGATCTCGTGGAGGAGCGGGGTCATCTCCTCGACCGCTCCGGCGAGGACGAGATCGCTCCGCCCGGTCGCGATCTCGCGGGCGGCGCGCGCGAGCGCGGCCAGGGGGCTGGTCTCGGACTGGGCGATCGTGACGTTCGCCCCGCGCGCGCCGAGCGCGATCGCGACCTGCGCCGCGGCGGCGTTCGCGACGCACTCGGTAAAGAGGGCCGGCTGGGCGGCCTCGGGGCTCTCGCGGAGGATCGTCGCGAGGAGCCGCTCGGTGAAGAGAACCGGCCCGAAGGCGGTCCCGAGGACGACCGCCGTCCGATCCCCGCCTCGGGGCAACTCGCCGAGACACGCGTCCTCCAACGCCATCTTCGCCGCCGCGACCGCGAAGCGCGCCGGCCGTCCCATCCGGCGCGCCGCCATCGCCGGGACCCAACGCGTCGTGTCGACGGCGCCGACGAGCGCTGCGGTGCGAGCGCGGCCGCGGGGATGGAGAAGGCCCGCCCGGTCGACGGCGGACGGTGACGGAGCCCCCGAGGCAAGGGCGGAGGCCAGCACGCCCCGGCCGGCTCCGGCGGCACCGATCCATCCGATCCCCGTGATCGCGGCCTCGCGGTTCACGCCACGGTCTCCGCGTGGGCGAGGACGAGCGCGGCGTTCGCTCCGCCGAACGCGAGGTTGGTCGAGAGGGCATGGGTCGCGGCCGGGACGGCGCGCGGCACTCCGAGCACGAGGTCGAGGTCGAGCGCCGGGTCCGCCTCCCCGCCGGCGGGCATCGGGTGGACGGTGCGGTTCCCGAGATCGATCGCGGTCGCGACCGCCTCGAGAGCGCCGGCGCTGCCGAGCAGGTGGCCGACGAGCGACTTGGTCGAGGTCACGGGGACCGTCCGGGCGCGGTCCCCGAAAACGGCGTGGAGCGCCGCGGCCTCCGAAGCGTCGTTGTGGGTCGTTCCCGTGCCGTGGGCGTTGACGAAGGCGATCGCCCCGGCGGGAATCCCCGCCGAGGCGAGCGCCGCGCGGATCGCTCTCTCCGCTCCTTTCCCTCCGGGGTCCGGAGCGGTCATGTGATGGGCGTCGCAGCTTTCCCCCGCGCCGGCGAGGATCGCGAGCACGGTCGCACCCCGGTCCCTCGCGCGCTCGAGCGGTTCGAGTACGAGCACCGCGGAACCCTCGCCGAGGGAGAGACCGGCCCGGTCCCGACGGAAGGGCCGGCTCGGGGCCGCGTCGACCGAGCGGAGCGAGTTGAACCCGGCGTAGGTCAGCCGGCAGAGCGAGTCCGATCCTCCGGCAAGGGCCCGCGTCACCTCGCCCGACCGGAGCGCGTCGAGCGCCCTTCCGATCGCCATCGCGCCCGACGCGCACGCGGCGGAGATCGTCTCGACAGGGCCTGCGACGCCGTGCGCGCGAGCGACGGCGTCTCCCGGCGCGGAGAATTGCTGGGCGGCGAGAAGGGAATCCCGTGCGCGTCCTCCGGGAAGGTCGCCGAACCACTCCTCGCTCTCGAGAAGACCCCCGGTGCTGCTCCCGAAGAAGACTCCGCACGACGGTCCCATCGCGACTCCGGCGAGTCCCGCGCCCGCGAGCGCCTCGTGCGCGGCCGCGAGCGCGAAACGGTCCGCGAGCGAGGCCCGGCGGGGGAAGCGAAGCGATGGGGGGGCGGCGGGAGTCTGTGCGGCAAGACGCGTGCGATGGCGCGACGCGTCGAAACGATCGAAGGGGGCGATCGCGGTCCGACCGCGGTAGAGACCCTCGACGAAGGCGGAAACGCCCCAACCGAACGGGGAGACCACGCCGATGCCGACGATCGCGATGTGCTCGGAGGATCCCATGGCTCGCGGCCCGGCCCGGCGGATCCCGTCTTGACCGCCCCGAGAGGGGCCGGATACCTTTGCGGTGCCCGCGACGATGCCGGGCCGGGACTATACCACCCGGCCCTCCCGCGGACGATGCGAGGCGATGGCCGCCGACCCGATTCTCGACGACTTCGACCGTCTCGCCGCGACGCGGCCCGAAGCGCCGCTCGTCCTGTCGTCCGGGAGGTCCGCCAAGGCTTGCGAGATCGAGCGCCTGTCGCGGGGTCTCGCGAAACGGCTCGCCTCCCTTGCGCCGGTCGCGGCGCGGGCCGTCGTGCTCCGGGCGCCGAACGGTCCGGGATTCCTCGCGGCGGCTCTCGCGATCCGCCGGGTGGATGCGGCCGTGCTCCTCGTCGACGCGAACGTTCCGGCACGCGAGGCGGGTCGCATCGCGGAGGCGATGGGGGCGGCCGCCGAGGTCCATTCCACGGAGCCCTGGCCGGAATCGGCGGGCGCCTTCACGGTCGGCGTGCTCGCGGGGCCGGAGGCCGATCTTCCCGCAGGAACCGAGTGGATCAAGGTCACCTCCGGGTCGAGCGGAATCCCCTCGGGAGTGGCCTTCACCTCCGAGGCGCTCGCGGAGGACGACGAGGCGCTCTTCGGCTGCATGGGGCTCTCGGTGCGCGACCGGATGCTCGCGCCCATCCCGTGGTCCCACTCGTACGGCCTGTGCAGCCTCGCGATCCCCTGCCTTCGGCGAGGCGTGGCCCTCGTGCTTCCGGCCACACGGGGCCCGTGGGGGCCGCTCGAGGCGGCGCGGGAGAGCGGCGCGAGCTTCTTTCCGACCGTTCCCGCCTACCTGTCCGCGATCGTCGCCCTCGAGGAGGCGCCCATGTGGCCCGCCTCCCTGCGGAACGTCGTCTCTGCGGGAGCGCCCCTCTCCCCGGAGACGGCGTCGCGATTCCGCGATCGATTCGACGTTCCGGTCCACGCCTTCTACGGATCGAGCGAGACCGGGGGGATCACGTTCGACGCCGAGGGGGGAGCGGCCGAGCGGGGGACGGTCGGCCTTCCGATTCCCGGCGTCCGCGTCGACCTCGACGAGGACGGACGCGTGCGCGTGTCGGGGCGCGCGCTCGGGATCCGCAGGGTCCCCGTCGGCGACGACCGGCTCGACGGAAGGGTCTTCCGGACCGGAGACCTCGGCCGCTTCGAGCCGAGCGGCGAGTTGCGCCTCCTCGGCCGCGCCGACGCGGTGATCAACGTCCGCGGGAAGAAGGTCGATCCCGAGGAGGTCGAGCGAGTGATCGGTTCGCTGCGCGGCGTGCGCGAGGCGGTCGTCGTCGGCATGCCCGAGGCTGCGGGCGATTGCGAGTCGCTCCGCGCCGTCATCTCGGCGGACGGCGCCCACGTCTCCTACGAGCGTGTGGTGTCCTGGTGCCGCGAGCACCTCGCGCCGCACAAGGTGCCGAGGAGCGTGCTGATCCTTCCCGCCATTCCCCGCACGGAGAGGGGAAAGATCGATCGCGAGGCGCTGCGACGTTGGAAGGCGTGATCCGCTGGCCGGCCCTGCTGCGCGGAACGGCGATCCTCCACGCCCTCGCCGCGGCCGGAGCGCTCCGGTGGCCCGACCGATGGCCATGGCTCGTCGGCACGCTCGTCGCGAATCACTCCGTCCTGGTCGCCGCGGGGCTCGTGCCGCGTAGCACCTGGCTCGGACCGAACCTCACCCGGCTCCCCGCGGAAAGTGTCGCGCGGCGCGAGGTGGCGCTGACCTTCGACGACGGCCCCGACCCTCGCACCACCCCCGACATTCTGGAGGTCCTCGAGGCGCGAGGGGCGCGGGCGACCTTCTTCGTGGTCGGGAACCGGGTCGGCGCCGCGCGGGGTCTCGTCGCCGAGGCGGCAGCGCGCGGGCACCGCGTCGAGAATCACTCCTTCCGGCACAGCCCGGCCTTTTTCTTCCACCCGCCGTGGACGCTTCGGGACGAGTTGGCGCGCTGTCAGGAGGCGGTGGCGGAGGCGACCGGGCGCGCCCCGGTCTGGTTCCGCGCGCCCGCGGGATTCCGCGGCCCCCTTCTCCAGCCGGCCCTCGCGGCGGAACGGCTCGCGCTCGCCTCCTGGACGCGCCGCGGTTTCGACGCCTTCGAGCGGGACCCCGGAAAGGTCCTCGCGCGGCTGATCCGGAATCTCCGCGCAGGAGACGTCCTCCTTCTCCACGACGCCTCGAGCGCGACGGCGGCTTCGGGGCGCCCCGTCGCGCGCGAGACGCTCCCGCTGCTGCTCGACGCCCTCGATGCGGCGGGGCTCCGGGCGGTTCCGCTTCCGGCGGTCGCCGGTGCCTGATCGCGACCCGATCGAGGAAGCCGCGGCGCGCTACGGTGCGCTCGGACGCTTGGACCGGGGATTCGTCCGCGGCAAGCTCCGCGGCGATCCGGTCTACCGGGCGTTGGCGTTCGGCGGTCTACTCCCGGAGCGAGGGGTCCTCCTCGATCTCGGCTGCGGGCGGGGGATCCTCCTCGCCGCGCTTCGTGCGGCGGGAAGCGGTCTCCGCCTCGTCGGGATCGAATCGGGTCGGGCCGCGGAGGTCGCGCGGCGGGCGCTCGGACGCGAGGCGGAGATCGTGCGAGCCGACCTGCGCGACGCGGTGCTCCCCGCCTGCGACGCGGCGATTCTCCTCGACGTCCTGCACTATCTCGATCGGACCGCGCAGGAGGACTTGGTCGACCGGACGGCGAGCGTACTGCGTCCGGGAGGGGTGCTCGTCGTACGGGAGGCGGACGCGGGCGGGGGTCCGCGGTTCTGGAGCGTGCGCGTCTCGGAGCGGACCCTCTCCTGCCTGCGCGGGCGGCCGTTCGCGACGCTTCGCTACCGCTCGAAGGAGGAATGGGGTGCCCTCCTCCGCGCGACCGGCCTCGAGGTCGAGGCCCGGACGGCGGGGGAGGGCACCCCGTTCGCGAACGTGCTGTTCGTCGCCCGGAAAGCGGGCGGAATCACGCGGCCTGGATCTGCTTCTTCGTCCCGGATCCACCGGTGATCGGGATCCGCTTCGCTTCCGAGAGCTCCTTGGCGGGGAAGGAGACCTCGAGCACGCCGTTCTGGAAGTTCGCCTTGATGTCCTCGGCCTTCACGCCTTCCGGGAGGACGAACGAGCGCTCGAAGCGGCCGTAGGAGACCTCCTGGAACACGAAGTTCCGGTCTTCCTCCTTCCGCTGCGATTCCTTCTCGCCACGAAGGACGAGACGGTCCCCGAGAACGCTGATCTCGACTTTGTCCGGATCGACCCCGGGGAGCTCGGCCCGGAGGACGACGTTCTTGTCGCGGGTGAAGCACTCGACCGCGGGAACGAGAGTCGTGGACTCCCCTTCCCATCCGGGCGCGGTCAGAAGACGGGGGGTCCGGGCGAGGCCGCCCAGATCTTGCAAGGCGGACTGGAACAGGTTGTCGAAGCTCCGGAACAGGCTCGACATCTCGTCGAACATCGAATAACGGGTTCTCATTTGGCGGTCCTCCTTTCTTTCTTCGTTTCCAATTCAGCCGCCGGGGTGGTTAGAATCGGGCCGCAGCCGTGTCAAGCCGCGGAGGCGGTGTGAAGACGATCCTCCTCATGCGCCACGCGAAGTCCGACTGGGGCGATCCCGGCCTCGACGACTTCGACCGCCCTCTCGCGAAGCGCGGGATCGAGGACGCCCCGCGGATGGGGAGGGCGGTCGCGAGGCTGGGGGTGGTTCCGGACCACGTCGTGTCGTCCCCCGCGCGGCGCGCCCGCGAGACCGCCGAGCGGTTCGCGGAGGCCGCGGGCTTCCGGGGGACGATCCACGACGACGCGAACCTGTATCCGGGGCCCGGCGAGGCGTGGATTCGGGCGCTCCGCGGCCTCTCGGACGACGTCTCGATCGCCCTCGTCGTCGCCCACAGCCCGGGGTGCGAGGAAGCGGCGGCCCTCCTCCTCGGCGCGGGCTCCTCCAACGCCGTCCGGTTCCCGACCGGGGCGATCCTCTGCGCCGAAGCGGACGTCGAGCGCTGGTCGCGGCTGAAACCCGGAAACGTTACGCTCCGGTGGTTCCTGGCGCCGAGGTTGGTGAAGGCGCTCTGAACGATGGGGTCCGGGAGCGAGCGCCTCACCGCGCCGTCGCGCTCGGGTACGTTCCCGGAGATCGGTGCTTCGGCCGTGAAGCCCACTCCCCGATCGGATCGGTGGGGAGCGAGGCTGCATGTCTCCCGGAACGGCTTCGCGCGCCACCTTGTCTGGACGGTCGACGCCTACGGGGAAGACGTGGCGGGACTCCTGGCCGCGCTCGACCTCACGAACGTCGTTCTCGTCGGCCACTCGATGGGGGCGTCGCTCTCCCTGCGGGCCGCGGCGCTCTCTCCCGGGCGCGTGAGGGGAATCGTCGCGGTCGACTCGCTCCACGACGCGGAGTTCGATTTCTCCGGGGAGCGGATCGAGGAGTTCCTTCGCGCGTTCGAGGCCGACTTCGCGGGGACGTGTGGGCGGTTCGTCGACGCGATGTTCTCGGAGGGAGAGGTCGACACGATCCGTGAACGGGTGAAAACGGTCGGGTGCGACCCGGCACGAAGCGCGACCGGGATCGCCCTGATGCGGAGCTTCGGGGCCATCGACATGGACCGCTGGTTCTCCGAGGCGAAGGTCCCGATCCGCGCGATCAACGCCGCGCAGCCGAACCCTACGGAGATCGAGACGAACCGGAAGTACGCGGACTTCGACGCGGTGCTCATGACCGGAGTGGGCCACTATCCGCACGTGACCCGCCCCGATGCCTTCAATCCCCTCTTGCTCGCGGCGATCGCGGAAGTGGCGGGCCCGTGATCGCCGGTCCGGTTGCCCCCCCTCCCGGAAACGTGGTAACTAACGCTCGTTTCCCCGAGGAGGAGGACGGCTCATGGCTCTCGCGGCGTTCAACCTGAAGGCCTGGATCGACGAACACCGCCATCTCTTGAAGCCCCCCGTGGGCAACAAGATGATCTGGCAGGACACCGAGTTCCTCGTGATGATCGTGGGGGGCCCGAATGCCCGGAAGGACTACCACGTCGAGGACGGCGAGGAACTCTTCTACCAGATCGAGGGGGACATCACCGTCAAGGTGCTCGAGGACGGGAAACCGCGCGACGTCGTCGTGCGCGAGGGGGACATCTTTCTCCTGCCGGCGGGGGTCCCGCACTCGCCGCAACGTCCGGCGGGGACGGTCGGCATGGTCGTGGAGCGGATGCGCAAACCCGAGGAACGCGACCACCTCAAGTGGTTCTGCGAGCGCTGCGGCGACGTCCTTCACGATGCATCGTTCCACTGCAAGGACCTCGGCACCGAACTCAAGCCGATCATCGAACGCTTCTTCGCCGACGAGTCGATGAGGACGTGCAAGACGTGCGGCACCGTGATGCAGCCGCCGGCGCAGGCCAAGGGGTGAGGCCGCTCCGGATCGACCTGCACACCCACATCCTGCCGAAGACCTGGCCGGATCTGGAGAAGCGCTACGGATACGGCGGGTTCGTCCACCTCGAGCACCACGGTCCGGGTTGCGCGCGGATGATGCAGGGCGGCGTCTTCTTCCGCGAGGTCGCGGAGAACACCTGGGATCCGGTGCGGCGCATGGCGGACTGCGACGAGACCGGGGTCGATGTGCAGGTCCTCTCCACGGTGCCGGTGATGTTCTCGTACTGGGCCAGGGCCGAGCATGGGAACGATCTCGCGCGCCTCCTGAACGATCATCTGGCCGGTGTCGTGTCCGCCCACCCGAAGCGCTTCACCGGCCTCGGAACGCTTCCGATGCAGGACGCCGCTCTCGCGTGCCGGGAACTCGAGCGGTGCGTCCGCGACCTGGGGCTTCCCGGGGTCCAGATCGGCACGAACGTGAACGGCCGAAACTTGGACGACCGGGAGCTCTTCCCCGTCTTCGAGGCGGCGCAGGATCTCGGGGCGGCCGTCTTCGTCCATCCGTGGGACATGCTCGGGAAGCACCGGCACGGGAAGTACTGGCTGTCCTGGCTCGTCGGGATGCCGGCCGAGACGGCGACCGCGCTCTGCTCGGTTCTCTTCGGAGGGGTCCTCGAACGGCTGCCTCGCCTCAGAATCGGCTTCGCCCACGGGGGAGGGTCGTTTTCCGGAACGTTCGGGCGGATTCAGCACGGTTTCGACGTGCGGCCCGATCTCGTGGCGGTCGACAACCCGAGACCCCCGCGCGCGTACCTGGGGAAGTTCTACGTCGACTCCCTCGTCCACGACGCGGGGGCGCTGCGGCTCCTCCTCGGTCTCGTCGGGGCGTCGCGTGTCGCGCTCGGCTCCGACTACCCGTTCCCGCTCGGGGAGGGGCGGCCGGGGGCGCTGATCGACTCGATGGACGACCTCGATGCGGTGACGAAGGCGCGCCTCCTCGGCGGGACGGCGCTCGAGTTCCTCGGCCTCGACGGGAGCCGCTTCGCATGAAGGGTCCCTTCGTCGACGACGAGGACTTTGCGAAGCGCCTCGACGAACAGGATCCGCTCGGCCGCTACCGCGCCGAGTTCGCGATTCCGCCGCGGCCCGACGGGGAGCCCTCGATCTACTTCAACGGGAATTCGCTCGGCCTCATGCCCCGAAAGGCGCGGGCGTACGTCGAGCGGGAGCTGGACGACTGGGCCCGCCTCGGGGTGGACGGCCACTTCCACGCGAAGACCCCCTGGTACGAGTACCACGAGGTCTTCCGCGATTCCTGGGCGCGCCTCGTCGGGGCGAAGCCGGAGGAGGTCGTGACGATGAACTCGCTCACCGTCAACCTCCACCTGATGATGGCGACGTTCTACCGTCCCACCGTCGGGCGGCATTCGATCTTGGTCGAAGCCGAGGCGTTCCCGTCCGACACCTACGCGATGCGCACGCAGGCTCGCCACCACGGCCTCGACCCCGACCATTCCGTGATCGTCGCCGCGGTGGACGAGATCGAGCCGATCCTCGCCGAGCGCGGGGAAGAGATCGCGGTCGTGATGCTCGGTGGGGTCCACTACTTCTCGGGGCGGGTCCTCCCGATGGAGAGGATCGTCGAGGCGGGTCGGCGCGCGGGGTGCATCGTCGGCTTCGACCTCGCCCACGCCGCGGGAAACATCCCGCTCCGCCTTCACGATTGGGACGTCGATTTCGCCGCTTGGTGCACCTACAAGTACCTGAACGCGGGGCCGGGGGCGGTCGCCGGATGTTTCGTCCACGAGCGGTGGGGAAAGGACCTGTCCCTTCCGCGTCTCGCCGGGTGGTGGGGGAACGATCCCGCCACCCGGTTCCGGATGCACCTCGAGCCCGAGTTCGTTCCCCGCGCAGGGGCGGACGGCTGGCAACTCTCGAATCCGCCGATCCTCGCGATGGCGCCCCTGCGCGCGTCGCTCGAACTCTTCGACGGGGCGGGGATGGCGGCGCTCCGCGCGAAGTCGATCGTCTTGACCGCATACCTCGAGTGGCTCCTCGCGCGGGTCCCGGGAAGGCCGTTCGAGGTGATCACGCCTTCCGAGCCGGAGGCGCGGGGGTGCCAGCTTTCGCTCCGCGTCCTCGACCGGCCGCGCGAGCGTTTCCGGGCCCTCGGGGAGGCCGGCGTGACCGGCGACTTCCGGGAGCCCGACGTGATCCGGTTGGCCCCCGTCCCCCTCTACAACACGTTCCACGAGGTCTGGCGCGCCGCGAGGATTCTGACGGGATGAAACGGAAGGTCACCCTCGTCGGGGCGGGTCTCGCGGGCTCCCTCTTCGCGGTCCTGCTCGCGCGTCGGGGCCACGAGGTGACGATCTACGAGCGCCGGCCGGACCCGAGGAAGGGGCCGTCCGGCCGCAGCCGCTCGATCAATCTCGCGATCTCGACCCGGGGGATCCACGCCCTCTCGCAGGTGGGGCTCGACCGGGCCATTCTCGATCTCGCGATCCCGATGCGGGGAAGGATGATCCACGCTCTCGACGGCTCGCTCGCGTTCCAGCCGTACGGGACCGAGGCCCACCACGTCATCCACTCCGTCTCGCGCGCGACGCTCAACCAGATGCTCGTGGAAACGGCCGAGGCTCTCCCGAACGTGAAGGTCCTCTTCGGAAAACGCTGCGTCGACGTCGACCTCGACGCGGCGACCTGCACCTTCGAGGACGCCGGGACGGGATCGGTCGAGCGGGTCGCTGCCGACCTCGTGGTCAGCGCCGACGGGGCGTACTCCGAAGTGCGGGCCGCGATGCAGCGGACCGACCGGTTCGAATACTCCCAGTCGTACCTCCCACACGGCTACAAGGAGCTGACGATCCCTCCGAAGGCCGACGGCGCGTTCGCGATCGCGCCGAACGCCCTCCACATCTGGCCGCGAGGCGGGTTCATGATGATCGCCCTCCCGAACCGGGACGGCACGTTCACCTGCACCTGTTTCTGGCCGTTCGAGGGTCCGAACGGCCTCCGCTCCCTGAAGACGGAGGGAGAGGTCCTCGACTACTTCCGCCGCGTGTTCCCGGACACGGTCCCCCTGATCCCGACCCTCGGCGAAGACTACCTCGCGAACCCGGTCGGCTCGCTCGTCACGGTGCGCTGCGCGCCCTGGCACTGGAAGGACCGCGCGGTCCTCCTCGGGGACGCCGCCCACGCGATCGTCCCCTTCTACGGGCAGGGAGCGAATGCGGCGTTCGAGGACTGCGTTCTTCTCGATCGCTGCATGGAGGAGAGCCCGGCGGATCTCGAGTCCGCCTTCGCCCGGTACTTCTCCGCACGGAAGGAGCACGCCGACACGCTTGCCGACCTCGCGATCGGGAACTTCGTCGAGATGCGCGACAGGACGGGCTCGAAGCTCTTCCTCGCGGGGAAGAGGCTCGAGAAGGTGCTCCACCGGCTCTTCCCGCGATGGTTCGTCCCGCTCTACTACCTCGTGACGTTCAGCCGGACGCCGTACGCGGACGCCGTGCGCCGGGCTCGGGCCCAGTGGCGCGCGGTGCGCTGGATCGCGGCGGGGCTCGGCGTCGCTCTCGCCGCCGCCTGCCTCGCACTCTTCGGAGGTTGATCCGATGCCCGAGCTGACGTACGCCTCGTACCTCAAGGTCGACCGCCTCCTCGAGCTGCAGGAGCCGCGCTCGACCCCTCCCGAGCACGACGAGATGCTCTTCATCGTGATCCACCAGGTCTACGAGCTGTGGTTCAAGCAGATGCTCCACGAGGTCGCGAAGGTGAAGCGCGACTTCACGGGGAACGACCTCTGGGGGGCGATGCACACGCTCGGCCGCATCCGGCACATCCTGAAAGTCGCGGTGGCGCAGCTCGACATCCTGGAGACGATGACCCCGATGTCCTTCGCCGCGTTCCGCGACCGTCTCGAGACCGCCTCCGGGTTCCAGTCGGTCCAGTTCCGCGAGTTCGAGTTCGCGCTCGGCTACCGGAGGGCCAAGATGGTGCGCTACCACCCGGAGGGGTCCGAGGCGCGCGCGCGCCTCGAGCGGCGTCTCGCCGAGCGTTCGCTCTACGACCACTTCTACGATTTTCTCGAACAGCATGGGGTCGCGATCCCCGAGGAGCTGAGGGAGAAGCCGGTCGAGGAATCGACCCGCCCGCACGAGTCGATCCAGAGGGAGGTCCTGCGCCTCTACAGGACGCGCCCCGACCTCGCGGGCCTCTTCGAGGTCCTGACCGACATCGACGAGGGGATCCAGGAGTGGCGCTACCGGCACGTGAAGCTCGTCGAGCGCACGATCGGGAACAAGAGGGGAACCGGCGGATCGCTCGGGGTCGCCTTCCTCAAGGAGACCCTGTTCCAACCGGTGTTTCCGGACCTGTGGGAGATCCGGCACGCGTTGTAGGTCTCGCGGCACCGCTTCCGCGGTACATTCCGCTCATGCGCCGCCCGGCCGCGATCCCGTCCGTTCTCTTTCTCTTCGCCTCGCCCGCGCTTGCGGCGTCGGCTCCACCCCAGCTGCGCTTCGAGGACAACGTCTTCAACCGCAAGTACGTGAACACCTCCCCGAGGCCTTACGAGCTTCGGACGAACGTCACGCGGAACACGACCCTGTACTTCGAGGTGCTCGTGCCCGACACGAACGGAGCCGCGGGTCGGGTCGACCCGGACTCGATCACGGCGACCCTCGTGCCCTCGGGAGGATCCCCGATCCCGATCCTCCTCGCGGGACAGACTTTCGCGGCGGGGTTCACGGGTCGGGTGATCCATGGCGTCGACGTGGGGGACCGAAACGGCGAGGCGGCCTACGTCGTCCCCGCGACGCCGCTCGATCCGGAGAGGAACTACCGCGTCGACGTCTTCGCGAGGACGGTCGACGGGGTCGCGATCGATCCCGCGAAGGACTCGTGGTCGTTCACGACGCGCGGGGTAATTTCGAACCCGTCGGTCTCGTGGTCGGTCGATCTCGCGGGGCCCGTCGTGCCGTGGCGGGGCTGGTTTTTCACGGGCATCCTGAAGCCGAACTTCGACACGAGCCGGCTCTTCGACCAGTACGACTCCTACGCGATGATGGACGCGGTTCGAGCGACGAACCCCGACGCATGGTCGCTCCAGCGCGACTGGCCGATGACGAGCGACTACTGGCACAACGGTTTCTTCGACGGGAACCCGAACCCGGTCCGCGAGCGGGAGACGCGCCGGGTCGTCGCGGTGACCAACCAGGGGCCTCGCACCCTGATCACCGTCGAGGATCTCCCCGAAGGTCCGCTCTACGGCCTCGAGCCGAACCGCCCCTTGGGAGCCGACTTCCTCCCCGGCGACCTCGTCACCGTCGCCGACCGGGAGAAGTTCGAAATCGCCCGGGTGTCCGGCGTGGACGAGAACAAGAGAATCGTCAAGGTCGAGCCGATGACGACGGCCCCCTCCGCGTGGATCCTCGACTACGCGGGCTCGCACCCCGGGGATGACCCGGACACCCCCGACAACTTCACGCTGCCGCTGTGCTACCTGCGGAAGTACGCGCCGGTGGGGACCCCGGTCTACTACTGGTCGCGGATCGACGACGAATGGGACGTCGTGGTGGGGCAGTATCGACGCCGGATCCAGGTCAACTTCTCCTACACCCCACTCGACCTCGCGCGGGAGCCGGTTCCCGCCTCGACCGGCGGCCATGGCAGCATCGGGCTCCCGAAGGACTGGATCCAGTGGCACGGGTTCGTGCGGCAGACGGTCTTCCACCTGATCGACCGGTACGGGGGGGAAGCGGCGCTCGATTTCTATTACAGCGTCGGCAACGAGAACAACTTCTCGATTTTCTGGTCGGCCGGGAAGAACGGTTTCTACGAGCTTTACGACTACACGGTCAACGCCGTCCTGACCGCCTTCGAGGACCGCGGCCTCGACGCGAGCCGCGTCCAGGTGGGAGGGATCGAGGCGGCCGGTCTCGGCGGACGCAGTTGGACCGAGGACGCCCTCTACCACTGTTCGGGGACGGCAACGAAGCCCGAGGGAGACATCGTCGAGACGAACTTCGTCTGCGCCGATTCGCGCTTCGCGGGGCTCCGGGCCGCCCGCGTCGAGGCGATCTGTTCCGCGCACGCCGGGCACGGCTCGCCGATCGACTTCGTGTCGATCCACGAGTACGAGCCGGCCGACCAGGCGGTGAAAGACCTGACCGACGTGAGGGACGACGCCCTCGCGATGGATCCCGTCGCGTTCGAGAACCTCAACGTCACCTGCTTCGAGTGCACCCCCGACTGGATCCCGCGCCCCGATCCCGCCGCGAGGGCGATCTACCTCGGGAACGGGTTTTTCCCGACCTGGTGCGCCGACTGGATGCAGCGGATGGTCGCGCGCGCCGGGACCGATCCTCGCTACGCGCGCCACGAATCGGTCCTGACCGTGTGGCCGTACGACTACAACGGCGATGGGATCGCCTCGGTGACCGGCCTCGTGCGGGTCGACGACGACGGCGACGGCGTGGAGGACCGCATCGCGACGATCCGGAAGGCGGTCTTCAATTATCTCGAGTTGACCGCGAAGATGAACCGGAACCTCGACGCCCTCCCCGCGCAGACGGTCTCGGGGATCCGTTTCGGAGGGGTGCGTAGTCCGTCGCCGGTTTCCGATCTCGTGCTCCTCTACGCCCACGACGCGCAAGACACGGAATCCCGGGAGGAAACGGCGTTCACCGCACAGTTGAACCTTTCCGGCGTTCGCTGGCGGGACGTCACCGTGCGGCGCTGGCGGGTCGACCGCGATCACTCGAGTCCGTACCGGGAGTACCAGGCGCTCCCGAAGAAGAGCCTCTACCGGCCCCACGAGATCGCCGCCCTCGAGGCTTCGGACGACCTCGTCGAGGACGGACCGGCGGTGGATTTCGCGGCGCCTTCCGGGACGCTCGCGCTCTCGGCGCCGCTTGCGGTCAACGGAGTGACCGTTCTCGAGATCCGCGAGCGCGACCTCGACGTGGACGGGGTGGGCGACACCGCGGACAACTGCCCCGAGGTGGCGAACGCGGGGCAGCAGGACGAAGACGGCGACCTCAGGGGCGACGCGTGCGATTGCGCTCCGCTCGATCCTGGCGCGTGGCGAGTCCCCACCGAGGTGACCGGTCTCCGGTTCGGCGCGGACCGTGCGACCCTCTCATGGGAGTCCCAGGACGATTCGGCCGGCCCCGACACCGTCTACGACGTCGTGCGGGGGGCGCTCGACGCGTTGCCGCCCGGGGGAGCGTCGGAGACGACGATCGAGGAGGGGTCGACGGACGCCACAGCGACGGACGTCGCGATCCCGGGCTCGGGGCAGGGGTTCTACTACCTCGTTTCGGCGCGGAACGGGTGCTCCTCGAGCAGCCGGTAGAACCGTCGCAAGCAGGCCTCGTCCATGAAGATCGCGACGTGGTCGTCGTTGTCTCCCCGCTACCGAACCGCCCGTCCCGGATTCACTCCGGAAGGTGCGAGGAGATCGGGACCGTACCGTCGGAGGAGGTCGGGACGAGGAGGCTCCGCGTCCGGTCGCACCCGAAGGAGACGCGGCGGAGGATCGAGCGCCCGTCCTCCTCGAGCAGCCGCCACATCCCGTCGAAGGCCAACTCCTCCTCGAAGTCGGGATGGTCGAGCGGACGCGCTTCGCCGACGTGGAACGGGAGGTCCCGCGCGGCGCTCGCGGGAACCGGCCGAAGATCGGGGGCGCAGCCGGCGAGGAGGTCCCCCATCGAGCGGAAGCGCGGTTCTTGCCCGTCCGCCGTTCCCCCGCGGCGAACGTGAGGGCGACCGGATCGCCGAACACTTTCACCGGGCGTCCCGCTCCGCGCGGATCACCTGGGCGGCGGCCTCTCGCAGCCGCCGCGGCGGTCGGGTCCGCGGCCGATCGAGAATCTCTTGGCGGGTCGGCCGATCGAGCGCCTTTCGGATCTCGCGCATGACGAAATCGGACATCGTGAGGCCCTCCATCGCGGCACGGACCGTCGGTCGGCGGTGCAACTCGGCCGGCATGTTCCGAATCTGGACCATCGTGGTGGACATGCGAGGACGATCCTTTCATCGGTCCCGCATGCCGACGGGCCGACGCGAAACCGGATCCCGGAACCGGTTACGATGGAGCCATGATGTACGACCTCACCCCCGTCGTCTCCGCTCGCCTCGCCGTCTGGCCGGGGGACACCCCCCCGTCGCGTGAAGTCCTCCTCGACATGAAGCGCGGGGACAATCTGACGCTCTCGACGCTTCGAGGGACGGTCCATCTCGGTGCGCACGCCGACGCCCCCTCCCACTACGGCCGCGACGCCGCGTCGATCGAGGGGCGCGACCTGTCGCTTTACCTGGGCCCCTGCCAGGTCGTACACGTGACGATCGGGAGAGGGGAGCGCATTCCCGTCTCGGCAATCCCCGCCCGCCTCCTCGCTCCCCGGCTGTTGTTCGGCACCGGGACATTCCCGGATCCCGACAGGTTCAACGAAGACTTCGCGGCGCTCGATCCCGGGCTGGTCGACGCCCTCCACGATCGCGGGGTCCGGCTCGTCGGGATCGACACGCCGAGCGTCGATCTCTTCTCCTCGAGGGACCTCCCGGCCCACAACCGATTCCTCGCCCACGACATGGCGATCCTCGAAGGTCTCGTCCTGA
Organism: uncultured Acidobacteriota bacterium; assembly: GCA_964383585.1. GTDB lineage: Bacteria > Acidobacteriota > Polarisedimenticolia > Polarisedimenticolales > DASRJG01 > CAYLHQ01. Next base: position 2,809 of record CAYLHQ010000015.1, on the reverse strand, counting down.
GGAATGTCCCCGAAGGCCTCTACGAGTTGATCGCGCTGCCGCTCCGGCTCGAAGGGTTCGATGCGAGCCCGGTGCGGGCCGTGCTGCGGTCTCTCGGCTGAGCGTATGATGCGACGGGAGGCACACGTCATGGCCGAAACGACGCTTCAACCCGAAACCTCCACCTTCGACGACGAGATCCGAGCCACCGAGGCCTGGATGACCAGCCCCCGGTTTCGGGGGATCCAGAGGCTTTACTCCGCCCGGCAAGTGGTCGAACAGCGCGGAACCTTCCAAGGCGATTCGACGATCGCGCGGACCGCGGCGGAGGCGTTCTACGCGAGGCTCCGCGAGCTCTTCGATCGACGCGAGTCGATCACGACGTTCGGCCCCTATTCGCCCGGGCAGGCCGTGATGATGAAACGGATGGGGATCGAGGGGATCTACCTCGGCGGCTGGGCGACGTCGGCGAAGGGTTCGTTCGACGAAGACCCCGGACCCGATCTGGCGTCGTACCCGTTGAGCCAGGTCCCGAACGAGGCCTCGACCCTCGTGCGGGCCCTCCTCGCCGCCGACCGGAACCAGCGCTACCAGCGCGCGCGGATGGGCGAGGCCGAGCGAAAGGCGCACCCGCCGATCGACTATCGCCCGTTCCTGATCGCCGACGCCGACACGGGCCACGGCGGAGAATCCCACGTCCGCAACCTGATTCGACGCTTCGTCGAGGTCGGCGTTCCCGGTTACCACATCGAAGACCAGAAGCCCGGGGTCAAGAAGTGCGGCCACCAGGCGGGGAAGGTCCTCGTGGCCCAGGACGAGCAGATCAAGCGGCTCGTCGCGGCGCGGTTCCAGCTCGACGTCATGGGGGTACCCGGGATCATCGTCGCGCGCACCGACGCCGAGGCGGCGACGTTCATCGACAGCCGAGGGGACGAGCGCGACCAGTCGTTCCTCCTCGGCGCCACGAACGTCAACGTCCCGTCGTGCAAGGTCGCCTCGCTCGCCGTGATGAAGCGCTTCTACGATCGGGGGGTACCCGAGATCAACGGGCACTTCCTCTACCGGATCTCGGAGGGCGCTTACGAGGACGCGTTCGATTGGATGAAGAAGACCGGGGTCCTCTCCCTCGTCGACGAGCGCATCGCGGCGGTCCGGGCCGGGAAGGAATCCTCCGACACCGCGTTCGACAGGGTCATGGACAAGTTCCTCGACGTCTGGCAGATGGACGCGGGGCTCAAGACGTACGGCGAGGCGGTCGCCGACGTGATGCGCTTCCAGATCGAGGACGGCGCGTCGTTCGACCTGACCCCCGGCGAGTGGGTGAAGTGGGCCGAGACGGTCTCCCTCGTCGAGGCGCGCGAGAAGGCGCGGTCGATGGGGATCCAGATCTTCTGGGACTGGGAGCTTCCGAAGACTCCCGAGGGGTACTACCAGATCCAGGGCGGGATCCACTACGCGATCCACCGCTCCCTCGCGGTCGCTCCGTTCGCGGACATCCTCTGGATGGAGACGAAGACGGCCGACCTCCACGACGCGAAGGAGTTCGCGGAAGCGATCCACGCGGTCTTCCCCGACAAGATGCTGGCGTACAACCTCTCCCCCTCGTTCAACTGGGACACGACCGGCATGACCGAGCAGCAAATGAAGGAGTTCCCCGCGGAGCTGGGGAAGCTCGGCTTCGTCTTCAACTTCATCACCTACGGCGGTCACCAGATCGACGGCCTCGCGGCGGAGGAGTTCGCGACGGCACTCAAGCAGGACGGGATGCTCGCGCTCGCGCGGCTGCAGCGGAAACTCCGGTTGCTCGATTCGCCCTACAAGACCCCGCAGACCCACGTCGGCGGCCCGCGGATCGACGGGGCCCTCATGGCCTGCACCGGGAGGACCGCGACCACGAAGGCGATGGGGAAGGGCTCGACGCAGTTCCAGCACCTCGTCCAGACCGAGGTCCCGCCGAAGCTCCTCGAGGAGTGGCTCGCGCTCTGGGCGAAGGAGCACGGGATCGACCGGCGACTGCGCGTCTCGCTCCGGCCGCACACGGCGGGGTCGGAGCTCCTCGAGCTCAAGGTCCTGGATGATTCCGGGAAGAAGGTCGCGGACGTGATCTTCGCGACGATCCAGGACCGGAGGGGGAGGACCTTCCTCTCCGTCCGCGACCAGAACAACTTCGACGAGGCCCTCCGCAGGAAGCGGCTCATGACGCTCCTGCACCTCTTCCTGATCCACCGCTACAAGGCCTTCACCGTCCACTTCGTCTCCCCGTCCGAGGACACCATCCCGCAGACGATGCGAATGAAGGACCGTGGGATCTTCGACGAGGTGACGAGCGAGGTGGGGCACATCACGGTGGCCCACGTCTCGTCGGAGCGGATCAAAGAGCTCCTGAATCCCGACCAGGAGGCACTCAAGGCGTTGATCGAGGGGAGGTAGTGGGCCAGCGCCTGCGCGACCGCGTGGAACGCCTCGCTTGCTCCGCCTTCGTCGCTTTCTCCCTCGGTGGTTTCCTCGCGCGGCCGGGCGTCGGTCCCGACGGACTCGAGGAAGGGAACGGCACGATTCCCCGAGGGGAGGGCTGCGGGAACCGCCCGTTCTTCTCATCCGTCGACGCCCTCGTCATGGGGAGGAAGACGTTCGAGACCGTGTGGGGCTTTCCCGCGTGGCCGTACGGAGAGAAGCCGGTGGTCGTCCAAAGTCGGAGCTTCCGGAGACTTCCAACGTGACCGCGAGGTTGTTGGGGGGTGGGACGCGGATTCGGCGACTCCTTTCCGATTCGCCTCGGATTCAGAACGTGTAGACGGCGTCGTGGATGGCGTTGGAGTCGAGGACCGGG
>CAYLHQ010000014.1:0-100499 GCA_964383585.1 uncultured Acidobacteriota bacterium | reverse complement strand
CCGCGACGACGTCGGCATCTTGAAGCGCCCACGCGACGAAGACGATCGGGACGACAGCCGACCGCGAGGTCGAAGCGAGTTCGAGGCTGAGTCGAATCGTTTCCGAGGCGGTTCGCTCCGAGGCGTCGCCGCGGGAATAGACCGCCTCGCGCCAGACGGAGCGGACCTCCCGGCGCTCCGAGGACTGATCGAGGCCGCGGGTGCGAATTCTCAGAGCTCCCGTCTCGACGGTCGATCCGGCCTCCTCGCGGAGGTCGGCCGTCATTTCGGAATCGGATGGCGCTCGACCGCCCATGGCCTGGAGCGAGCGCGAGAGGAGATCGCGGGCTCGCTCCTGCGGTGATTCAGCGAAGAGCGGAGTCGACGCCAAGAAGAGCAAGAATGCGAAGAACGGAAGGAAGGGTCGAGAGGCTCGCATCGGTCACCCCCACGGGTCGGCGGCGTGCCCGAGGAGACGAGGAGGCTCCGCCGACTGATGCTTCGTACCTTACGGGGGGGGGGGGGGAGTCAACCCTATTTTCTGCGGACAGGCTCCGGCGCCGTTCTCACCCCTCCCACGGCGCGAACAACCGGTGCTCGATGCCGAGAAGCGAGAGCACCCGCCCCGCGACGAAATCCGCCAGGTCCTCGAGCGTCTTCGGCTTCTGGTAGAACGCGGGCATCGCGGGGACGATCGCCGCTCCCGCGAGCGCGGCCCCACGCAAGTTCTCGATGTGGACGAGGTTGAGCGGCGTTTCCCGCGGGACGAGGACGAGAGGCCTCCGCTCCTTCAGCGTCACGTCGGCGGCGCGCTCGATCAGGTTGGACGACGCGCCGTGCGCGATCCCCGAGAGCGTCTTCATCGAGCACGGGATCACCGTCATCCCGTCCCTGCGCTGCGACCCCGACGCGATCGACGATCCGAGGTCGCTCGGGGAGTGGCGCGTGATCTTCCCCGCGCGCGCCGTCGCGCCGTAGCGGCGATCGAGCCACGCCTCGACCGATTCCGTCTTGAGGTTGAGGTCGAGTTCCTCGATCAGGAGCCGGTTCCCGTACTCGCTCACGACGAGGTCGACGTCGACTCCTCCTTCGAGGCACGCCTTGACGAACCGCACCGCGTAGAGGGCCCCGCTCGCTCCGGTCACCGCCGCGACGACTCTCCGGTTCATCCCGCCCTCCGATCGAGACAGGCTAGCCGCCGACCGGCCCGAGCGCCACGCAGGTCAGGATCACCGCGAGGTAGACGACGCTCAGGATCCCGTTCGCGTTGAAGAAGGCCATGCCGAGGCGCGAGAGGTCTTCGGGGTGGAGGAGCGCGTGCTGCCAGACGAGGAGCCCGAGGACGACGAGAAGCCCGGCCCAATAGAACGGGTGGAGCGAGAGCACGAGGCCGACGGCCGTCAGAAAGACGAAGGCGGCGACGTGGAGCGAGCGCGCGATCGCGAGGGCCCTCCGCACCCCGAACCGCGCCGGGATCGAGTGGAGCCCTTCCCCGCGGTCGAACGCCTCGTCCTGGCAGGCGTAGACGACGTCGAACCCCGCGACCCAGAAGAGGACGGCGGCCCCGAGGAGCCACGGCGCGAGGTCGAACCGGCCGGCGATCGCGAGCCAACCCCCGACCGGGGCCATCGCGAGCGAGAGGCCGAGGACGAGATGGCTCGTCCAGGTGAACCGCTTCGTGAACGAGTAGCCGAAGATCGTCGCGAGCGCGGGGAAGGAAAGCCATCCGCAGAGCGTGTTCAACCGGAAGGAGGCGAAGACGAAGAGGGCCGAGAGGGCGAGGGTGACCGCCCAGACTGCCCGCCGTCCGAGCGCCCCGCGCGGCAGCTCGCGCGTCGCGGTGCGCGGGTTCCTCGCGTCGAGCGCGTGGTCGGCGAGGCGGTTGAACCCCATCGCCGCGTTCCGCGCCCCCACCATCGCGACGACGATCCAGGCGACCTGCTCGATGGAGATCCCGTGGATCGCCCCGGCGAGCGCCGCCCCCGACACTGCGAAGGGAAGGGCGAAGACAGAGTGGGAGAAGCGGACCATCCTCGCCCACGTCGCGATCGTCGCGGCGAGGTTCAAGGGGGCGACCCGGCGGGGGCTTCGTCGAGCGGTGCCACCGTCTCGGGTCCCCAGGTCACCGTCTCGAACGGGTCGTCTCCCGGCTCCCAGAGCGGGCAGACGAGGAGGTGCGCGGGCTTTCCCGAAGCGATCGAGCCAGCCACCTCGCCGAAGCCGAGGGCGCGCGCTCCGTTCCACGTCGCCATCCGGAGAACCGCCGCCGGGGCGAGCGCCGGGTGCTCTTCCCGAAGCGCCGCCATCTCGGCAAAGAGGTTCAAGTCTTCCCCGGTCGCGAGGGAGTCGGTCCCGAGGGCGACCGGAATCCCCGACGCGAGGAGCTTCGGCACCGGAGCGCGGCCCACCCCGAGGCGCCTGTTGCTTCGGGGACAGGTGACGACCGAGGCGCCGCGCGCCTGGAGGAGCGAGAGGTCGTGGTGGTCGAGATGGACGGCGTGGACCGCGAGGGTGCGCGGGCCGAGAAGTCCGAGGCGGTCGAGGTAGGCGACGGGGGAGAGGCCCGGCACGCGCCAGGCGTCGTCCCACTGCCCGCGCTCCCGGAGGAGGTCGGCGAGGGGACCCGTCCCGGCGCGGAGAAGCTCGATCTCTTCCTCGCTCTCCGCGACGTGGATCGAAAGCGGTGTTCCCCTGTGGGCGAGGGCACGGAGGAGGGCGGGGGAGGCGGTGTGGGCGGCGTGCGGGGTCGCCGCGAAGCGGAGGCGTTCCCGAGCGGAGGCGACCGCCGGGTCGGCTTCCATCCGGCGGAGGTTCTCGGCGGCTTGCGCGTCGCGCGCCTCGGCGTCCCCCGCGCGGAAACCGTAGACCTCGTGGAAGACGAGCGCCCGCAGGGGAGAGGCGGCGAGGAGAGGGGCGATCCAGGTCTCGTTGCTCACGTCCCCGACCGCGACGGTCCCGCCGGCCGCGATCTCGGCGATCGCGCGCGAAGCCGCCCCGCGCGCGTCTTCCGGGTCGATCGTCGGCCGGCGATCGAGGAACGCGCGTAGCCAACCCGTGTACCCGCCGTCGGGGAGAGGGGAGCCCGCCGCCCAGGAAAGCTCCAGGTGGACGTGGGCGTTCACGAGGGCGGGGAAGATCACCGAGTCGGGGTGCTCGCGGGTCTCCGCTCCGGCGCCTGCCGCCTTGAGCACGTCCTTTCGCCGGCCGACCGCGCGCACGATCCCGTCCTTCACGAGGACCGCGGCGTCCACGAGCGGCGGGGAGGCGATCGGGAGAACGTGCCGGGCGATGTGGATGACCATGACGGGCTCCGGGTCGATCGGGGACCGGCAGAGGGATTATAGCGTGGTAGAATCGCGCTCGATTCCGCCCGCACCGGAGGTCCTTCTGTCCGAGACACGAGCCCGCGCGAAGCGATCGACCGCCTCGGCCTTCGTCGCCCTGGGGTCGCTCGCGGCCCCCGCCCCCCTCCCGGACCCGAAGGACGGGCCGCCGTGCCACCTGTGCACCGCCCGATGCTGCAAGTACTTCGCCCTCGAAATCGACACCCCGAAGGACCGCGAGGACTACGACTTCATCCGCTGGTACCTGATGCACGAGCACGTCGTCGTCTGGCGGGACGAGGGGGACTGGTACCTCGAGGTTCGCACCCCGTGCAAGAACCTCCTCCCGGACAACAAGTGCGCCGTCTACGAGACGCGCCCGCAGGTCTGCCGGGAGTACGGCTGGCCCGACGAGGACAACCCCGAAGTTCCCTGCGACTACTTCAACGAGGGGCTCGACTACGACCTCTTCTTCGACGACGCCGAGACGTTCTGGGCTTGGGCCGAAGGGGAGCTTGCCAAGCGCGAGGAGCGCCTCGCGAAGCGCCGGGAACGGGACCGGGCGCGCAAGGCGCGGGCTCGGGAGGCGGCCGCCTCCCGCGAGGCCTGCGCGTGAGGGCTCTCGCCGCCCTCGTCCTGCTTCTCGCCGCTCCCGCGCGGGCACGCGAACCGAACGCCTTCGACGTGTACCGCGCGATGGGGATTCCCGAAAAGCGGGTGATCGGGGCGAGCGTCCTCCAGGCGAAGGTCGTCCCCGGCGCCGAGAAGCAGACCGTCGCGATCGTCTCCTACCTCACGGGGAAGAAGAGCGACGCCGAGGGGGTCAACGTCCGCCTCGAGATCTTCGGGGGAGAGGCCGAGGCGCTCACCCCCCTCTACTCGCGGGACTTCGGCGCGGAGAACGGCGGCTACGTGACGCGCGGAGAGGTCGAGCTCTTCGACTTCGACGGGGACGGGAACCAGGAGGTTATCCCGACCTGGGACGACATCCGGAACTCCTTGGTCGAGGTCCGCCGCGCCGAGGTCCTCCTCTGGGACGGCGGCGCGTTCCGGACGGCGTGGAAGGGGGAGATCCGCTACGACGCCACCCGCGACGCCCGCGGCACACCAGCCGAGCGGCGCGATCGGTTCACGCGCGAGATCGAGTTCGGGAAGACCCTCAAGACGAAGGGGATCACCCTCTTCTTCCGGAAGACCGTGCACGCGATCGCCGGGGAGCGCATCGACCCGCCGAAGATCGTCGAGGAGACCTTCCCGCTCCGGACGCCGGAAGACGAGAAGCCCCGACCCCTCGCGCTACTCGTACCGGAGTGCTTCGATCGGATCGAGCCGCGCCGCCTTCCTCGCCGGGTAGAACCCGAAGAAGATCCCGATCGCCGCGGCGAATCCGAACGCCAGCGCGACCGACCGCGGCTCCACGAGGACCGGCCAGCCCGCCTTGGCGGCGATGATCTTCGAGGCGGCGATCCCGAGCGCGACGCCGAGCGCCCCTCCGACGACCGAAAGGGCGATCGCCTCGACGAGGAACTGGGCGAGGACGTGTCGTCCTTTCGCCCCGATCGCCATCCGGATCCCGATCTCGCGCGTCCGTTCCGTGACCGAGACGAGCATGATGTTCATGATCCCGATCCCGCCGACGACGAGGGAGATCGCCGCGACCGAGGCGAGGAGGTAGCGGAGCGTGTTCGTCGCCTCTCCCGCCGTCGAGGCGATCTCGTCCTGGGTCCGGATGCTGAAGGGGGCGTCCTGGCCGGGGCGGACGCGCTTGCGCTGCTTGAGAAGGGCGTCGATCTCCTCGACCGCCCGGGAGACGAGGTCGGGCGAGAGCGCCGAGGCTTGGATGATCCCGATTCGGTCGGTGCCGAGAAGGCGCTTCATCACGGTCGTGTAGGGGACGAGGACCTGGTCGTCCTGGTCGGTTCCCATCAGGTTCCCGCCTTTCTTTTCGAGCACCCCGATGACCTTGAAGGGGACATTCCTCACGCGGACGGTCGCTCCGACCGCCCCCCCGTCGGGGAAGAGGTTGTCGGCGACCGTCCGGCCGAGCACGGCGACCTGCGCGCTCCCCCGGACCTCGGACTCGGTGAAGAAGTAGCCTTCCTCGACGTTCCACGCACGGATGAAGGTCCAGTCGACGTCGGCCCCGAACACCTGCGTCGACCAGTTGAACTCGCCTGCGACGACCTGGCCCCCGGTGCGGACCCCGGCGGAGACGTAGGCGACCGACGGGCACTCCTCCCGGATCGCCTCCACGTCGTCCTCGGTCAACGTGGACGGCCCGAAGATCCGCGCCCCCCCCTGCGTCGTGGCGCCGGGGAAGATCATGATGAAGTTCGTGCCGAGCGAACGGATGTTCTCCTGGATCGACGACGACGCCCCCTGGCCGACCGCCATCATCGTGATCACGCACGCGACGCCGATCACGATCCCGAGCATCGTGAGGACGGAGCGGAGCTTGTTGCGGAGGATCGCCCGCATCCCCACCCGGACGATGTTCCCGGACCTCAGAAGGGCGACGCGCACGGGGTCTCCTTTCAGGCCTTCGCGGCCGCGACGCGCACCTGTGCGACCGGTTCGTCCGAGACGAGCCGGCCGTCCTTGAACGCGACCGCGCGCTTGGCGTGCCGGGCGATGTCGTGCTCGTGGGTGATGAGGACGATCGTCTTCCCCTGATCGTTCAGATCCTGGAAGACCGCCATGATCTCCTCGGACGTCTTGGAGTCGAGGTTTCCCGTCGGCTCGTCGGCGAGAATCAGCGGCGGGTCCGAGATCAGGGCGCGCGCGATCGCGACGCGCTGTTGCTGGCCCCCCGAGAGCTGCGAGGGGTGGTGCCGCTCCCTCCCTCCGAGGCCGACGCGTCGGAGCGCCTCCATCGCCATCTCGTGCCGCTCGCGGGCGCCGATCGCCCCGGCCCCGTAGAGGAGCGGAAGCTCGACGTTCTCGAGGGCGGAGGTGCGGGCGAGGAGGTTGAACGACTGGAAGACGAACCCGATCTTGCCGTTCCGGACCTCGGCCCTCGCGTTCGCGTCGAGCGAGGAGGCGTCGACGCCGTCGAGGAAGTACGAGCCCGAGGTCGGCCGGTCGAGGCAGCCGACGATGTTCATGAAGGTCGACTTCCCGGAGCCCGACGCCCCCATGACCGCGACGAACTCCCCCTCGTCGATCGAAAGCGTGAGCCCGTCGAGCGCACGGACCTCCACCTCCCCCAAGCGATAGATCTTCACGAGATCGCGGATCTCGACGAGGGGGCGGACGGCCATCAGAATCTCCGGCCCGGCCCCCCGCCTCCCGGGAAGCTCCCCGTGAACTCCGACTTCGCGGTCGCGAGCCCCGTGATCACCGTGTCCCCCGGCTTCAACTCCCCGGCCGCCACCACCGTGTACCTTCCGTCGGTCGCGCCCGCGCGGATCGGCGTCCGCTTCGGCTCGCCATCCACTCCGAGGACGTAAACGGCCTGCGGGAGCGGAGGGGCCGCGGGGGTCGAAACCGCCTCGAGCGCCTTCATCCCCTCGGCCGGGCCCTTCCCTGTTCCCTTTCCGTCTCCCCTCGCGAGATCGGCGGCGGCGCGCTGCATCGAGGGGGGGCCGGCGGACGCCTCGGCGTCGCGCTCGCCGGGGCGGAAGCGGAGCGCGGCGTTCGGGACGCGGAGGGCGTCCTCCCAGCGCGAGACGACGATCGTGACGTTCGCGGTCATCTGCGGGCGCAGCCGCTCCCCGGGGTTGTCGACGGTCAGGATGACCGGGTAGGTGATGACGTTCTGGTTCGCGGTCGCGTTCAGGCGGATCTGGGAGATCTCGGCCTCGAATTCCTCGCCGGGGTAGGCGTCCACGGTGAAGCGCGCCTTCTGTCCCACCGAAACGCGGCCGATGTCGGCCTGGTCGACGTCGGCCTGGACCTGCATCTTCGTGAGGTCCTGGGCGATCGTGAAGAGGGTGGGGGCCTGGAAGGAGGCGGCGACCGTCTGCCCGACGTCGTACTGACGGTCGACCACCACTCCGTCGATCGGGGAATAGATCTTCGTGTAGGAGAGGTTCGCCTCGGCCTGCCGCGCGGCGGCGCGGGCCTGTTCCACCTGCGCCTTCGCGGCCTCGAAGCCGGCCTTCGCCGCGTCGTAGTCGGCCTGGGGGGTCAGCCCCTCGGCGAGAAGGCGCTCGGAGCGACGGAACTCGATCTCCGCCTGGCGCATCTGAACCTCGGCGCGGGAGAGATCGGCCCTTCGCTGGTCGACCGAGGCCTGGAAGGGGGTCGGGTCGAGCTCCGCGAGGAGCTGCCCTTTGCGGACCGGGCTGTTGAAGTCGACGAGGAGGCGCGAGACGATCCCCGACACCTGGCTCCCGACCTGGACGGTGATGACCGCCGAGATCGCCCCCGTCGCGCTCACCGTCTCCTGGACGGTCCCGCGGTCGACCTTTTCCGTCCTGTACTTCGGCTCGTCGTCCTTCCCGGAACGGTTCCGCCAGAACCACCAGCTGCTCGCGGCGACGGCGACCAGCGCGGACAAGAGGAGGAACGTCCGGAGCGGTCTTGTTCCCATGGGTTCCTCGATTCGCAGTCGGGCATGATCTCAGACCGGCTCCTGCCGCGCAAAATCAGGGTGCGGGCGCGGGGAGGGCGCCCTTCACGAGGAAGGCCTCGCGAGGGAACGACGCCGAGGCCGTTGCGAAGAAGTCCTTCCGCTGGAACTCGACTCGGTTCCGCGAGGCGACGCACGTCCAGGTCTCGAGAGAGTCGGGTCGCCGCGCCGCGAACGCGCTCGGAGTGAAAAGCGCGAGGTTGACCCCTCCTTCGGGGTCGCGCGCGGCAGGGTAGCGGAACGCCTCCACCCCCGCCTCCCGCATCGCGGCGCCGAGCGCCTGGCTCTCGCCGTAGGCGACCGGGGACGCGATGCGCTCCCGCTCCGCGTCGAAGGGGGGCCTCGTCAGGTCGACGCCGCTTCGCGTCCGGACCGGAACGCGGAAGACCGACACCTCGACGTCGAGGCGGCCGAGGTCGGCGGCGCTCCCTTCGAGGAAGACGAGCCGGTAGTAGGCCGCCTCCGCGAAGGCGGTCCGGCGCTCCTTCGATCCGTACCAGAGCGACCGTTCGAACCGGGTCGCGAAGCGCGAGCCGTGCCGGAGCGGCGGGTACCGGAACGGGGTGGTGAGGAGGAAGTGGAGCCCCTCGAACTCGGGCCCTTCCGGCACCGGCGGTTTCGCCCGTTCGAGGAGGGTTTCGAGCCAGGCCTGCTCCTCCGCCGTGTCGACGAGCTTGCGGGTGGAGGTCAGGTGCTGCGCCTCGACGAGGCGGTACGGGCGCGCCGCGAGGGCGCGGACCCTAGAGCTTCCCGCGCAGCGCGTCCAGATAGGCGACGGCATCGACGAGCCCAGGGACGGTCGCGATCCGCTCGGCGGGGATCCCTCCGAGGTGGGAGTTCGGCGCGAAGAGCCAGGCGCGGGCCTTCCCCGTGTCTCCTCCGACCAGCGTGTCGAGGCTCCGGAAGAGGCGGACGAAGAGGAGGGCGAGTTCCCCCTCCTTCGTGGCGGGGTCGAGGATCTTCGTCCGGCCGAGCCGCGACACGGTCGCCTCGCTCACGCCCAAGACCCGCGCGAGACCCTTCTGGTTCACCCCGAGCGCCTCCGCGGCGCGAAGGACGGCCTTCGTCAGGACCGAGGAGGGGCGGAGGGCGGGGGCGGGGTGTTTCATGCAATAGAAACAATAGCAAAAAATATTTCAATCGCAAGAAGCCGGCGGAGGGCGGTCCGTCACCGGTCGGCGTCGCGTCGCGGGGGCGCCTCTCGATCCGCCGGGGGTGGACCGCAGCGAGACCCGGGGGGACTTCGAGCGCGCGCGGCGGGGACCGCGCGGCGAGCCGTTCCAGCTGTAGGGGAAGCGGACGAGGCTTCCGGGGACCCGTTGTATCGTGTGCGCGTGGACCTCGTGAGCCTCTTCGCCGCCGCGGCCGGAATTCTCGTCGGCCTCCTCGCCGGCCGCCTCCTCGCGTCCCGCCGGATCTCGGCCCTCGAAAGCGACCTCGCCGCGCGCGACGCCCGCATCGAGGAGAAGGAGCGCGCCCTCGCCGCGCTCGCCCCCGAGCTCGAACGGCTCCGGGAGGAGACCTCGCGCCTGCGCGAGCTTGCGGCCCGGCGCGAGGCCGAGATCGCCGCCGTCGAGCGCGCCGCCGCCGAGCAGCGCACTCTCCTCGAGGACGCCACGGGGAAGCTCCGCGAGGCCTTCCAGGCCCTCTCCGCCGAGGCGCTCAAGAGCAACCAGCAGGCCTTCCTCGACCTCGCGAAGGCCTCCCTCGGCGAGTTCCAGCAGGCGGCCCGCGGCGACCTCGACGCCCGGACGAAGGCGATCGAAGGGCTCGTCAAGCCGGTCGGCGAGACGCTCGAGAAGGTCGAGGCGCAGATCCAGCAGGTGGAGAAGGAACGGGCCGGGGCGTACGCCACCCTCACGGAGCAGGTGCGCTCCCTCATCCAGACCCAGGTCCAGCTCCAGTCCGAGACCGGGAACCTCGTCAAGGCGCTCAGGACCCCCGACGTCCGCGGGCGCTGGGGAGAGATCCAGCTCCGGCGCGTCGTCGAACTCGCGGGGATGGTCGACCGGTGCGACTTCCTCGAGCAGCCGGTCGTCGAGGGAGAAGGGGGGAAGACGCTCCGTCCGGATCTCCTCGTCCACCTTCCCGGCGGGAAGTCGATCCTCGTCGACGCGAAGGCCCCCCTCGTCTCCTTCCTCGAAGCGACGGCGGCCTCCGACGAGGATCTGCGCGCGAAGCACCTCGACGACCACGCGCGGCGGGTGCGGGAGCACATGGCGGAACTCGGGAGCCGCCGTTACTGGAGCCAGCGGGAGGAGTCGCCGGAGTTCGTGGTGATGTTCCTTCCCGGCGAGTCGTTTTTCGGCGCCGCGATGCAGCGCGATCCCTCCCTGATCGAATACGGCGTCGACCAGGGGGTGATTCCCGCGAGCCCGACGACGCTGATCGCGCTCCTGCGCGCCGTCGCCTACGGGTGGCGGCAGGAGAAGATCGCGGAGAGCGCGCAGGCGATCCGCGACCTCGGGGCCGAGCTGTACGACCGCCTCCGGGTGATGGCGGAGCACCTCGACAACCTCGGCCGGTCCCTCGACAGGGCGGTCGGGAACTACAACCTCGCGGTCGGTTCGTTCGAAACGCGCGTGCTCGTCTCCGCGCGGAAGTTCTCGGAGATGGGGGCGGGAACGTCGAAGGCGATCCCCGAGATCGAGGCGGTCGAGCGCGCCCCCCGGGAGATCCGGCCGCTCACCGAGGGGGTCGGGGACGAGGCTCACTAGCGGTCCTCCTCGGCGCGAAGCTCGCCGCGAGGAGAAGCGCCGTGGCGAGGACGACCGCGAGCGCGAAGAGATCGCGGCTCGTCGAGTACGGGGTCTTCGCGGCGTTCGAGAACGGCACCTCCGCGAGGAGGACCCCGGGAGTGTTGATCGTGCTCCCGTTTTCTCCCCGCAGGATCGCCGTCGTGCGGCCGGTTGCGTCGACGACCCCCGAGATCCCCGTGTTTCCGACGCGGACGTACGCCATGCGGTTTTCGATCGCGCGGAGCATCGCGATCCGCAAGAGCTGCTCCTGCACCGGTCCACCGACGAGCCCCTCGCTCGTGATGTTCAGGAAGAAGTCCGCCCCGAGGCGGCCCGCCGCCGCCGGAAGCGGGGGGTACGTGTTTTCGACGCAGATGAGCGGGGCGATCCGCACGACTCGGTCCCGCCACGGGAACTCGAGGATCTCCATCCGCTCGCCCGGAACGCCGGGCGGCTGGACCCCCCACGCAAGACGCGTGACGTACCGGTGGGCTCGTTGGAGCGGCGGGAGCCACTGGCCGAGGAAGGCGTCGCCGGGGATGTACTCGCTCCACGGGAAGAGGAGTTGCTTCCGGTACTCTCCGCGGATCGTCCCCTCGGGGTCGACGAGCCACGCGCCGTTCGCGAACCCGCCCGGCCGATCGGGGACGGAGGCGAGGGCACCGACGAGAATCCAGGATTTCTTCTCGCGGGCGAGCGCGCCGAGATCTTCGAGGTAGGCCCCTTCGCGGCGGATGTCGTCGAGGATCGCATTCTCGGGCCAGACGATGAGATCGACCTTTCCCGGGGGGACCGCCTCCCGAGTCCACGCGATGTGGGCGAGGTGCAACTCGAGCGCCGAGTCTGCCGAGTGAGGGAGGTTCGGCTGGACGAGGGCGAGCGTGGGACCCGGCTCGTGCCGGACCCCCGCCATCCGCCACGTCCCGTACCCGGAGAGCAGAGCGATCGAGGCGAGGATCGCCGCCGCCCCCCAACGCACCCGCGGCGCCCGGAGCGCGCCGAGCCATCCCCGCTCCCGCGCCGCGAAAATCCAGTCGGCGAGCCACCCGTTCGCCGCGGCGACGAGGAACGTGACCCCGTACACCCCGGTGAGGTCGGCGAACTGCACGAGGATCGGGAAGCGCGCCTGCGAGTAGCCGATCCGGTAGAGATCGAAGTGCGCGACCGTGAAGGTGGCGCGGAGCCACTCGAGCGCGGTCCACGCGAGGGCGACCGCGAGAGACCTCGGGAGACGGAGCGTCCCGTGGAGGCGCGCGAGGACGGGAGCGAACGGGAGCCACCACGGGATGCAGACGAGCCCCATCACGATCGGCGCGTACCAGCCGAATTTCCACGCCTGCGGGTACTGGAGGATCCAGGTGGCGAAGGCGCCCGCGAAGTACCAAGACCAAGGGACGCGCTCCCCGCGGTCGGCGGTGTAGAGGACGACCCACGGGACGAGGGCGACCCAGGGCAGGAAGGCGAGCATCGGGTACGAGGCGTAAAGCCCGAGCATGAGGGCCGGTAGGAACGCGAGCGCGGCGCGGACGACGAGCGTCATGCGCGTCCTCCACCCCTCGCGAGGGCGCGGGGCGCTCGCCTATATACCCGTACTCGAGAGCGTGAGAACGGGATTCCGGCAGGAGATGACGAGGGAGCAAACGAGGATCGCGGCGTGGCAACGAGAAGTGTCTTCAGAGCATGAAGGAATCGCGAAGCGGCATGCGGACGGCGCTGCTAACGCGCGAGCTTCCGGATCTCCTTCACGATCTCCTCGAACGCGCCGTCGTCGCCGCGAAGGAGCGCGAGCTTCGCGACGAGGTATTGCGCCTCGCGCGACGGAGGGTCCGCCCGCAGCGCGTTGCGCAGCGCCTCCTCGGCGCCCCACGCGTCCCCCCGCGACAGCCGCGTCCAGCCGAGCTGCGACCAGGCGGGGGCGAAGTCGGTGGCCTCCGCGACGAGGGCGCCGAGGACGCGCTCCGATTCGACGAGATCGCCGCGCTCGCGGAGCGTCCGTCCGAGCGCGAGCCGGAGATCGCGATGCTCGGAAAAACGGCCGAGGCCCGTTTCGAGAACGGCGAGCGATTCGTCAAGCCGGTCCATCCTCGCGAGCAACCGGCCGAGCCATTCATAGAGCGGGGCCGTGGGAGATTCCTCGAGGGCCGTGGCGTACGCCTCCCTCGCCCCATCGAGGTCGTGGATCCGTTCGAGGAAGAATCCCTTCGACGCGAGCGCCTCCGGGCGAAGCGTGGGGTAGCGGTCCGCGATCGCCCCGAACAGGAGCACCGCGGCGTCGTCCTGCTTACTCCTCGCGTACGCCTCGAGGAGGAGCGGGATCGCCTCGCGGCATCCGCGCTCGGTCGCGCACGAAGCCGCGAGAGGCTCGACGGCTTCCGTCACCTCTCCCGAGGCGACGGCGCGGCGGCCGCGGTCGAGGTTCTCGGGCACCCGGTTCGGGGGCCCGTCGATCGACGGAGGGGAGGCGCACCCCGCGGCGAGGGTCAGCAGGACGATCGCCGCCGCGGCGCGCCGGAGGCGCGTGAGGAAGGTCGCGAGGAAGAGGAGACCGGTCGTGAGCGCGATCGTCTTGACGAACATGTCGCGACTCCTGGAATAAAGGGTTCTCGGTGCGTTCGAGATCGGCACTTCGGCGACGAGCACCCCGGGGGTGTTGATCGTGTTTCCGTTCCTTCCTTTCAAGATCGCCGTCGTGCGGCCGACCGCGTCGACGACCCCCGAGATCCCCGTGTTTCCGACGCGGACGTAGGCCATGCGGTTTTCGATCGCGCGGAGCATCGCGATCCTGAGGAGCTGCTCCTGAACCGGCCCGCCCACGAGCCCCTCGCTCGTGATGTTCAGGAAGAAGTCGGCGCCCAGAAGGCCGGCGGAGGCCGGGAGCGGAGGGTAGGTGTTCTCGACGCAGATGAGCGGGGCGATCCGTACGACGCGGTCCCGCCACGGGAACTCGAGGATTTCCATCCGGTCGCCGGGAGTTCCGGTCGGCTGGAACCCCCAGCCGAGGCGGGTGATGTAACGCTGGGCGCGCTGGACGGGGGGAAGCCAGCGGCCGAGGAAGGCATCACCGGGGATGTACTCGCTCCACGGGAAGAGGAGTTGCTTCTGGTACTCCCCGCGAATCGTCCCTTCGGAGTCGACGAGCCACGCGCCGTTCGTCGTGCGGCCAGGACGGTCGGTGCGGTTCCCGAGCGCGCCGACGACGAACCACGCCCGCTTCCGCCGGGCGAGGAGGCCGAGGTCCTCCAGGTAGGCCCCTTCGCGGCGGATGTCGTCGAGGATCGCGTTCTCGGGCCAGACGATCAGGTCGGCTTTGCCGGCGGGGACCTCGCGCTCGGTCATCAAGATCTGAGAAAGGTGGACCTCGATCATGTTGTCTGCCGAGTGAGGGAGGTTCGGCTGGACGAGGGCGAGCGTGGGACCCGGCTCGTGCCGGACCCCCGCCATCCGCCACGTCCCGTACCCGGAGAGCAGAGCGATCGAGGCGAGGATCGCCGCCGCCCCCCAACGCACCCGCGGCGCCCGGAGCGCGCCGAGCCATCCCCGCTCCCGCGCCGCGAAAATCCAGTCGGCGAGCCACCCGTTCGCCGCGGCGACGAGGAACGTGACCCCGTACACCCCGGTGAGGTCGGCGAACTGCACGAGGATCGGGAAGCGCGCCTGCGAGTAGCCGATCCGGTAGAGATCGAAGTGCGCGACCGTGAAGGTGGCGCGGAGCCACTCGAGCGCGGTCCACGCGAGGGCGACCGCGAGAGACCTCGGGAGACGGAGCGTCCCGTGGAGGCGCGCGAGGACGGGAGCGAACGGGAGCCACCACGGGATGCAGACGAGCCCCATCACGATCGGCGCGTACCAGCCGAATTTCCACGCCTGCGGGTACTGGAGGATCCAGGTGGCGAAGGCGCCCGCGAAGTACCAAGACCAAGGGACGCGCTCCCCGCGGTCGGCGGTGTAGAGGACGACCCACGGGACGAGGGCGACCCAGGGCAGGAAGGCGAGCATCGGGTACGAGGCGTAAAGCCCGAGCATCAGGGCCGGTGCGAACGCGAGAACCGACCGCGTCAGGGGCCTCATCCGGTTCTCTATACCCCGATCGAAAAAGCGTGAAACGGCGATTTCTCAAGAGATGATGCTGCGGCATCGAGGCTATCGCTGTGCAGCATCGGAAAGTGGTACTGCGGCATTCCGGAATACCGGAATCGCAAGGCCGAGGGAGGATCAGAACTTTGGTGTCGAGTCCCGACGCCGCGGCGCGTTCCCACGTGGCCGCGACTTTGTTGGGGGATGGAAGTCTCGAGGTGGCGCAAAAGGGAGGGGACTCGCGCCGCGCACGCGGCCGAAGTTGGGGTGGGTGTGAGAGTTCCAGCGCCACGACCGTGGCAACCGACCCGGGTCCGCGCTTTCGGAACGGGGCGGGACCGATCCCCGGAGGACCCAACGCAACTTCGGCCCAGCCGATCAGGACCCGATTCGCCGCCGACCGGCACGCGGAAAGCGCGGGGAACGCGCACGCCCCAACCCACAATCTCGCGGCCACGTTGGTCGCAGGTCGAGTCGGTGGCGGCCCTCGTTCCTCCGTCGCGAAGCTACGGAACCTGGTCAGACGGGTCAACTCGGGGTGGTGGGGGGGTTGCAGATCGGAAACCCACTTTCTGGATTCCTTGCGGTCCAGAAACTCGGTTCGCGGTTTATTTCTCTCATCGCATGGTCGGCGGGGCTGTCCCCGCTTCTCGCCGGCCGTGGGGGGGCGACGGTGATAGACGAAGAAAGCACGTCGACTGGGAGCCGGGGATTCGGAGCGTACTTGAGACGCATCCGGGAGGCCCGACGCCTCTCGCTCGACACGGTCGAGGAAATGTCGGTGGAGTTCCCGGAGCGCGTCACGAAGTCGCACCTGTCCCGTATCGAGAACGGGCAGGCCTTGCCGACCTTCCCGCGCCTGCACGCCCTGGGCCGGATCTACGGCGTCCCCATGGCGACTCTGGCGGAGCGGTACGAGGTCGAGGCGCGGAAGGCTGCGATCCCGTCGGTCGACGACCGCACGGAGGAGGAGGTGCGCGCCGAAGCTCGCCGCCTCCGGACGCAGGGTCTCTACCAGGACGCGATGCTTCTGTATCACGCGCTGCTCGAGCGCGCGGCGGCGAACGGTCGCGGCGACGTTCCGGAGTTGCGGCTGCAAGTCGTGAACTGCCTCGTCCACCTCGGACGTTACGAAACGGCCAAGCTCGAATGCGAGCAACTCCTCGGGGTCGACGCCTTCTCGACCCGCGAGCGGTTGATCGCCCTCCACCTCTACTCCTTTTCCGCCTGGAAGCTCGGCCGCCTCATGCCCGCGATGTGGGGGCTCGAGCAGGCGGCACGCGAGGCGGCGGAACACGGAGCCGACGAGCGCCTCCTCGCCGACCTCGCGAGCACCCGGGGACAGGTCCTGACCGAGGTCGCGAGTCTCGCCGAGGCGCGTGCGTGTCTCGAGGAAGCGTGCCGTCGGTACGAGGGGCTTCCCGATCCGTTCGAGGCCTGTCGTGCCCGGGTCGTCCTCGGCGAGATCCTGCTCGAGGAGGGTGCGCTCGACGAGGCGCGCCGCACGCTCGAGGGGGCGCTCGTCACGGCGGAGTCGGAGGGATTCCACCGGCAGCAGGCACTCGCGCTGAGCCACCTCGCGAAGCTCGAACACAGGCGCGGGCAACTCGACGCCTCGGAGCGGTGCGCGATCCGCTCGAATTCCCTCGCCCGCCCCCGCGAGTATCACGCGATCGTGTTCCGCAACTGTTATTTGCTCTGGAGGATCGCGCAGCGAAGGGGAGATGGCGCCGCCGCGCGGACCAACGAGCGTTCTCTACGCGCGCTCCTGGGGAAGATCGACGAAGAGCTCCCCGAGGCGGAAGCCTTCCGCGCGAGCATCGGGAGGGAGTCATGAGGCGGCGCGTCGCTTTGCTCGTCTTTCTCGTGGGGTTCGGTCTCGCGGAGGTCGGTCGGGCCGAGGTCGCGATTCCCTTCGGTCCGCCGGGGACCGGTTCCGGCCGTCACGGGCTCCTGGTCTCGATCATCGGAGACGCGCCGGATCCGTTCCCGCAAGTATGGGAGCGTCTTTCGTCGCCGACTTCCGGGACGATCCCCTTGAACCCCAACGGCTCGAGCACGGGGGACGGCTCGCCCGCAACCCTCATTCACCCCCTCACCGGAGAGGCGATCGTCGCGTGGGCGCGGAACACCGCGGGGTCCTTCGACGTCGTGATCAGCCGGTTCCATGACGGGGCATGGGTCGAGCCGATCGTCGTCGCGGGGGAACTCGTCGACGAGATCGATCCCTCCCTCGCCGCGGACGCCGAAGGGACGATCCACCTCGTGTTTGCGACGGACGGCGAAGACCGGGGGATCTGGCACGTCGAGGGCGCGGCCGATCTGTCGTCGTGGTCCGAACCGGTGCGGGTGTCGGAGCCCGGCGCCGCTGCGTCCCGTCCCGACGCCGTCGTGCACGAGTCCATCCTCCGCGTCGTCTACGAATCGCACGACCTCGGCTTCGGATCGACCCCCAAGACGATCGTCCTCTCCCGGCGCGAGGGCTCCGGGTTCGTCCGGGAGGTCGTCGCGACCACCGGTCACGCCGGTGCCGCGTCTCCGCGTGTCGGCAGTCACGGGGGAAGGCTCTGGGTCGACTGGGTGGACGCCGTCCACGCCACGGGGGCGGGGGAGCTCGCGTGGGTTCGGCTTGGATTCGACGGACCGGAGCCACCGGGGTATCTCCCCTTCGCGAGCGCGTTCGATCGGGAGTTCCACGTCCGGCCCGGAATCCGCCTGCTGGTCGTCTCTCCCTGATCGATGCGCGCGTTCCCGGGTTGCAACGCACCCGGAGTCGCCGCTGGACTTCGATCGCTCCATCGCCCACCTTCGGGTGCAGGTCCCCACTGCGTGCAGGAACCTCCTCGAGGAGAATCGGGATGACGAAGGCGACTGCTCTTTCGCTGCTGTTGTGCGTCACGCTGGCACTGTCGGCGAAGGCGGGGACGATCGAACCGGCGCGCGACGAGGGGCGCACCGCGGTCCGCCTCGACGGAAGCGGCCGTGTGGTGGTCGCCCTCGACCGGGACGACGACGGCCTGACCGATCGTCTGTACCTCTTCGCACCCTCCGGACCCGTGCCTCCAGGCTTCGCGCCCGAGGAGTTCGACGCCGTCGTCGAAGTGAACGAATCCGCACTCCGCGTTTCCTCGCTGGACGGGAGGCGCAATCTTCGTTTCCTCGTCGCGGATCCGCGAGAGGAGGCCAAGGGATCGTTCGATTCGCCGGACTTCCTCGTCCTCCCGGGGTTCGCCCTCGCGGTCCACGACCGCAGTGGGCTTCGCGAGCCGCTGTGGAGCGTCGCCTCGGATGGAATCGATCTCGTGGTCCCCGCCGGATCCGACTGCGGGGGGACCGACCTTGACTGCACCGCCGGGGGGCTCGGGTCGACGGGCTGCGAGACGCAGTGCGGGGGAGGCGGCGTCTCGACGCCGGTCGGCGGCATCGAGCTCGAGTCGAGGCGCTGCGGGGTCAGCTGCGCCTCGGGCTACTTCTCGTGCTGCACGTGCGATGCCGGCGGTCCCAGGTGCAGGTGCCGTTCGATAAGCTCCGTCAAGGATTGCCCGTCGTCACCTTCGGAGCCGATGCTCCCCTGACCACCTCCCTCACCCCCTCCACGACCGCCCCGGCGTAGGCCTTCGGCCGCGATGCCGGGGCGGCGTGCCCGGCGCACGGGACGACCCGCAGCGTCGCGCCCGGAATCCGCTCCGCCCACGCACGCGCCCCGCGTAAGGGGGCGACCGGGTCCCACGCCGCCGCGATGATCGCCGTCGGCGTGCCGGGGAACGGGAGGCCCGGCGGCTCCGACCAGAGAAGCTCGATCTTCTCCCTCACGGTGCGCGCGGGGGTTCGCGCCTCGAACCCGGCGCGTAAGAACCTGGGCGCGCGGCACACCGTCGTGGGCCACCCCCCCTCCCAAGACGTCATCGCGAGGAACCCGCCGAGGAACGTCAGCCGCGCGGCGAGATCGGGGTTCCGCCTTCGCCTGGCCCATGCGAGGGCCGCCATCCAGAGCTTCGGCCGGTGCCGGGGATCGGGGGGGAGCGACAGGACGAGCCCCTCCACCCGCGCGGGGTGCCGTGCGGACGTCGCGAGCGCGATCATCGCGCCGAACGAGGTGCCCCAAAGGACGGCGCGCCCTGCGCCGAGCGCATCGAGGCCGAGGACCACCTCCCGGCCGACAAACTCCCACGAGAGGGGCTCCGCAGCGGGGTCGTCCCGCCGGTCCCCCGCGAGGTCGACCATGGCGACGCGGAAGCCCGCGCGAGCGACCGCCTCGACCTCCTCCCGGTAGAGTCCGGTCCCTCCCGCGATCCCCGGGAGTTTCACGATCAGGGGTCCCTCCCCGAGCACGGCGTGGACCTTCACGCGGACCTCCGGTCGAAGGATCGTACCGCTCCCGTGTAGGATCGGGGCGCGCCACCCGGAGGAATCGCCATGCCTCGCCTTGCACGGATCGGCCTCATCCTCTTCGTTTCCCTACGGCTCGCTCCCGCCCCCGTGGCGGCTCCCTCGCTCGAGGGGCACTGGGAGGGGGCGATCGAGCTCCCCACAGGGAAACTCGAGATCGATCTCGACTTCCGCCCCACGGGAGGGGGATGGGCCGGCGACATCTCGATCCCGGCCCAAATGGCGAGGGATCTCCCCCTCGAAAACGTCACGATCGAGGGGAACCGCGCCTCTTTCGCGATCCACGGGGTTCCGGGCGCCCCGACCTTCCAGGGGACCTTCTCGGAGGACGGGAAGTCGATCTCCGGGACCTTCATCCAGGGAGGTGCCCCGTTCCCTTTCTCGTTGACGAGCGGCGAGAACGAGGCGGCCAAAGCGGCGAAAACGCTCGACGGGATCCGCGAGGTCATCGACGCCGCGCTCGCCGACTGGAAGGTCCCCGGCCTCTCCCTCGCCGTCGTCGTCGACGGGCAGGTCGTCCTGACCGAGGGGTACGGCCTGCGGGACGTCGAGGCGAAGAAGCCGGTCACCGGGAGGACCCTCTTCGCGATCGGGTCGTCGACGAAGGCGTTCACCGCCGCGACTCTCGCGACGCTCGTCGACGAAGGGAAGGTGAAGTGGGACGAGCCGGTCGCGACCTACCTCCCCGGCTTCACCCTGTACGACGAACACGCCTCGAGCCACCTCACCCCGCGCGATACGGTGACGCACCGCTCCGGCCTCCCGCGCCACGACCTCGTCTGGTACGGCGACGAGACGACTTCGCGGGCCGACCTGGTGCGGCGTCTCCGTTTCCTCCCACCCAACAAGGACCTCCGCGAGCTGTGGCAGTACAACAACCTGATGTTCCTGACGGCCGGATACCTCACCGAGGTCCTGACGGGGGAGAGCTGGGAGGAGGCGGTCCGCGAGCGGCTGCTCGACCCGCTCGGCATGACCCGCTCGAACTTCGACGTCGCCGTATCGCAGCGGGACGAAGACCACGCCCTTCCGTACCGAGAGAAGGACGACGCGATCGTGAAGATCCCGTTCCGTCCGATCAGCGTGATGGGCCCCGCCGGTTCGATCAACTCCTCCGCCGAAGACCTCGCGCGGTGGATGCTCATGAACCTCGGCGAGGGAAAGATCGACGGAAAGACGGTCTTGGGCGAGGGGACGCTCCGCGAGTTGCAGACTCCGCAGATGGCGATTGCCGCGATCCCCGACGATCCTCTGCGTTCCCCGATGTCGTACGCGATGGGATGGTTCGCCGAGAGCTGGCGGGGGAAGTGGCGCCTCCACCACGGCGGGAACATCGACGGGTTCTCCGCGCTCGTGACCCTCTTCCCGCGGGACGGGGTCGGCATCGCCGTCCTCACGAACCGGAACGGGAACCCCCTCCCGGAACTCGTCACCTTCGCCGTCGCCGACCGCATCTTCGGCTTCGAGGGGAAGGACTGGATCGCCGAGGCGGCGGGCAGGCGCGACGCCGCGAAGGCCTTCGTGAAGGAGGCGGAAAAGAACAAGGCTCGCTTCCGTGTGGAGGGGACGAAGCCGGCCCACTCCCTTTCCGCCTATGCCGGCGCGTACGCCCACCCGGGGTACGGGACGGTCGCGATCGAGGAGGAGGCGGGGGCTCTCGTCGCCCGTTACCACGGAATGCGCATGCCTCTCGTCCACTGGCATTACGAGACCTGGAACGTGCAGGCCGGCCGGGGGGACGAGATGATCCCCGAGGAGCTGAGGGTCACCTTCGTCACCGACGCCTCGGGACGGGTGACCGCGCTCGAATCGCCGTTCGAGCCCGCGGTCGAGCCGATCGTCTTCCGGAAGGAGGCCGACCGGAGGCTCCGGGACCCCGCCTACCTCGCGCGCCTCGCCGGGGAGTACGTCCTGCCCGGTCAGGTCCTCTCGGTCGAGGCGCGCGGGGACCGCCTGGTCCTCCGCGTGTCCGGGCAGCCGCCGTACGATCTCGAGCCCTCGGGCCCGGACGAGTTCCGCTTGACCGTCGTCGAGGGGTACCGAGTCCGCTTCACCGTGCCGGAGACCGGCCCCGCGAAGGAGGCGATCCTGATCCAGCCGGACGGGGTGTATCCCGCCGCGAGGAAGTGAGGATGGACGAGGGCGGCTCCCGGGCGCGGTTCGTCCTCGTCGAGCCGCGAACCTCCGCGAACGTGGGCGCCGCGGCGCGGGCGATCAAGAACCTCGGCTTCGTCCGGCTCGACCTCGTCGCGCCGCGGTGCGATCCCGCGGACGACGAGGCCCGGCGTCTTGCCGTCGATGCGGCGGACGTCCTCGCGGCCGCTCGCATCCATGCGACCCTCGACGCGGCCCTCGCGGGGACGGGAGCCGTCCTCGGAACCTCCGCCCTCGCCGGAAAACAGCGGAAGCCCCATTACCGTCTCGACGCTCTCGCTCCCGAGCTCGGTGCGCTCGCGGCCGGGGGGGAGATCGCGTTCGTGTTCGGACGCGAGGACCGCGGCCTCGAGGACGGCGAGCTCGACCGCTGCACCCATCTCGTCCGGTTCGCCCACGCCGGGGCCTACCCCTCATTCAACCTCGCACAGTCGGTTCTCCTCTGCGCCTACACGCTCCGTCTCGCGTTCGAGGGGGAGGCCCCCGGGACTCCCGAGGAACCGGCGGCCACTCACGAGGAGCGGGAGGCGATGTACGCCCATCTCGAGGAAGCGCTTTCCTCGATCGGATTTCTCCACCCCGGGACCGCGGAGGGGATGATGCGACGGATCCGCCGGATTTTGGGCCGGGCGGGGCTCACCTCCGGAGACGCGAAGGTCGTCCGGGGGATTGCCCGTCAGGTCCTGTGGGCGGCGAACCGCGCTGGGCTCCGCGAGCCATGAACGCGGAGCCGCTCAAGGAACGCGCGCGCGCCCTTGGTTTCGACCTCTGCGGCGTCGCGAGGGCGGGCCGTCTCGAACGGGACGCCGAGGCGCTCGCCGCATGGCTCCGGCGCGACTACCACGCGAGCATGGCGTGGATGGCGCGGCACGCTGAGACGCGCGCCGACCCCGAGCGCCTCTTGCCCGGATGCCGGAGCGTCGTCGTCGTCGCCGCGAATTACTGGCCTGGGGTCGAGGAGGCGACGGTCCCTCCAGGGCGCGCCCGCGTCGCCCTCTACGCGAGAGGCCGCGACTACCACAAGGTGCTCGGCCGGAGGCTCCGGGAACTCGCGATGTGGCTCGCGGATACGGCGAGGGAGACCGCGCGCGCCTTCGTCGACACGGGTCCGATCCTCGAGCGGGCGTGGGCCGAGCGTGCGGGGATCGGATGGATCGGGAAGAACGCGAACCTGATCTCGAGGCGATACGGATCGTGGCTCCTCCTCGGGGAGATCCTGACGACCGCCGAGATCGAGCCCGATCCCGGCCCCCACGACGACTTCTGCGGGAGCTGCACGGCGTGCCTCGAGGCCTGCCCGACGGGAGCGATCGTCGAGGCAGGGGTGGTCGACTCCCGGCGCTGCATCTCCTACTGGACGGTCGAGCACCGCGGTGCGATCCCCGGGGATCGGCACGGGGGAATCGGCGACTGGATCTTCGGCTGCGACGATTGCCAGACGGTCTGCCCGTGGAACCGGAGATTCGCGGTGCCGGTGCCCGCCGCGCGCTTCGAGCGACGGGACGACCTCCGCGGTCTCGATCCCGAGGCGGTTGCCGGGATGGACGAGGCGGCCTTTCGGGCCCGCTACTCGGGAACTTCCCTGATGCGCGCCCGTTGGGACGGAATGGTCCGGAACGCGCGCATCGTGCGCGGAAACCGGGGGGAATGACGGATCCGCAATCGGGGGCCTCGTTGCGTCACCCTCCGGGACGACCCTATATTCCAGACACGGTCGGGCAAGGGGCGGGCCGGGAGGTACCGTGGCAGCCGGGAAACCCGCGAAACAATGGCAGGATGCGGGGGCGCGGAGCGAGAAGCGGATCAACCACCGCGCGAAGCGCCGCGTGATGGTCCGTTTCGGGGAGGGGACCCCGACCAAGACCGCCTTCACCAAGAACGTCTCCGGGACCGGCCTGTTCCTTCAGACGAACAGCGTCTTCAAGCCGGGAACGGTCCTGTCGATCGAGATGCAATTTCCCGACCGGACCTTCGCGATGTGGGCGCGGGTAATCTGGGCGAAGAAGGTTCCGCCGCAGCTCGCCCACGTGCTCGAGTGCGGGATGGGGGTCTGCTTCCTCGAGCCGACCCCCGAGTGGCTCTCCTTCTACGAGGACTGGGCGAGAGGAACGGGAGCCCACGGATCGCGTTAACTCCCGGTGAACGCGGGGCTTAGTCCCGATCCGGACGATCCCTTCAAATCCACTATATCTGGTGGGCATTTCTGAATCACTCGCTACATTTTGTGGGATCGAGCGATTTCCCCCTTGACACCCCCTCCCGGGACCGGTAGAACTCCGCGGTCGTCTAGAGGACACCGCTCGGGAGTGGCGAACACCCCCCTGCGGCCCTCAAGATGTCTTCAGCACCGGAGAGGAGCTCCCCATGATGCAACCCGAAACCCGTTCCCCGAACCCCGACGAAGGACGCCCCGCGACGAGGGAGTCCGTCGAGCCCGCCGAGCGCGCCCCGTCGCCGCGGGACGGCATGCGGTTCCCCCGGCGCTTCACGAGGCCCGGCGTCCACCCCTACGACGAGGTCGAGTGGGAGCGCCGCGATGCGGTGATCTCGAGCGGCCAGGGGAAGGTCGCTTTCGAGCAGCGCAACGTCGAGGTGCCGAAGTTCTGGTCCCAGCTCGCGACGAACGTCGTGGCGCAGAAGTACTTCCGAGGCCAACTCGGGACGCCCGAACGCGAACAGAGCGTCCGCCAGCTCCTCGACCGGGTCGTGAGGACGGCCGGCCGCTGGGGGCGCGAGGGAGGTTACTTCGCGAGCGAGGAGGACGCGCAGGCGTTCGAGGCCGAGCTGACCTACCTCCTCCTCCACCAGATGGTGTCGTTCAACTCGCCCGTCTGGTTCAACTGCGGGATCGAGGAGCACCCCCAGGTCTCCGCCTGCTTCATCAACTCGGTCCAGGACACCATGCCGTCGATCCTCGGCCTCGCGAAGACCGAGGGGATGCTCTTCAAGTACGGGTCCGGGACCGGCTCGAACCTGTCCTCGATCCGCTCGTCGAAAGAGCCTCTCGCGGGGGGCGGTTCCGCGTCGGGGCCGGTCTCCTTCATGCGCGGCTACGACGCCTTCGCCGGGGTCATCAAGTCGGGGGGGAAGACCCGCCGCGCCGCGAAGATGGTGATCCTGAACGTCGACCACCCGGACGTGGAGGAGTTCATCGGCGCCAAGGCCGACGAGGAGAAGAAGGCGTGGGCGCTCATCGACGCCGGTTACTCCGGTGAGTTCAACGTCGCGGGGGGGGCCTACGACTCCGTCTTCTTCCAGAACGCCAACCACTCCGTCCGCGTGACCGACGAGTTCATGCGTGCGGTCCTGGCCGACGAGGAGTGGGTGACCCGCGCCGTCACGACCGGGAAGCCCCTCGGCCGGTACCGCGCGAAGGACCTGATGCGGAAGATGGCCGAGGCCGCCTGGGTCTGCGGCGATCCGGGGATCCAGTTCGACACGACGATCAACACCTGGCACACCTCGCCGACTTCGGGGCGGATCAACGCCTCGAATCCTTGCTCCGAGTACATGTACCTCGACGACTCGGCCTGCAACCTCGCGTCGCTCAACCTCATGCGGTTCCGCCGCTCGGACGGGGAGTTCGACGTCGAGGCGTTCCGGCACGCCGTTGCGGTGACGATCACGGCGATGGAGATCTGGGTCGACAACGCGTCGTATCCGACCGAGGCGATCGCGAAGAACTCCCACGAGTACCGGCCGCTCGGGCTCGGCTACGCGAACCTCGGTGCGCTCCTGATGTCCCGCGGGCTCCCCTACGATTCCGACGAGGGCCGGGCCTACGCCGCGGCGATCACCTCCCTCATGTGCGGCCACGCCTACGCGACTTCGGCGCAGATCGCGGCGCACGTCGGTCCCTTCGCCGGCTACGAGCGGAACCGGGAGCCGTTCCTCGCGGTGATGCGCAAGCACCAGGCCCACGCCGACGGGATCGACCCCAAGGCGGTTCCCGGCGACCTCCTGTCGGCCGCCAGGGGGGCCTGGGCCGACGCGATCACCTTCGGAACCGAGTACGGCTACCGGAACGGGCAGGCGACGGTGCTCGCCCCCACCGGAACGATCGCCTTCATGATGGATTGCGACACGACCGGGATCGAGCCCGACATCGCCCTCGTGAAATACAAGAAGCTCGTGGGCGGCGGGATGTTCAAGATCGTGAACAACACCGTGCCGTTCGCGCTCAAGAAGCTCGGATACGGCCGCGAGGAGATCCAGCGGATCGTCGACTGGATCAACGAGCACGACACGATCGAGGGGGCCCCGGGCCTCAAGGACGAGCACCTGCCGGTCTTCGACTGCGCCTTCAAGCCGGCGAACGGCAGCCGGACGATCCACTACATGGGCCACGTGAAGATGATGGCCGCCGTGCAACCGTTCCTGTCGGGGGCGATCTCGAAGACGGTCAACATGCCGCACGACGCCACGGTCGAAGAGATCGAGAAGACCTACATCGAGGCCTGGAAGCTCGGCCTCAAGGCGATCGCGATCTACCGCGACGGCTGCAAGCGGACGCAGCCGCTGTCGACCGGGAAGGAGACGAAGAAGGCGGAGACGGCCGAGACCGCGGCCGACGCGGCGCAGCCGCGGCGCCGGAAGCTCGCCGACACCAGGCAGTCGGTGACGCACAAGTTCTCGGTCGCCGGCTTCGACGGCTACATCACGGTCGGCCTCTACGACGACGGCCAGCCGGGGGAGATCTTCATCACGCTCGGGAAGGGCGGGTCGACCCTCTCCGGCTTCGCCGACGCTTTCGCGACCGCGGTGTCGTTCGCGCTGCAGCACGGCGTCGAGCTGCGTTTCCTCGTCGACAAGTTCACGCACGTCCGCTTCGAGCCCTCGGGATTCACCGGGAACCCCGACATCCCGATCGCGAAGTCGATCGTCGACTACGTCTTCCGGTGGATGGCGCTGCAGTTCCTTCCCAAGGAACAACAACCCGCGAAGGCGGCGCCGGAGAACGGGACCGAGATGGAGCGCGAATCCTCGGCGCTCGCTTCGCGGGAGGATCGGGAGCGGGAGATCTACGTGCGGCAGGCCGACGCGCCGCCGTGCTCCGAGTGCGGGTCGCTCATGATCCGGAACGGCGCCTGCTACGCCTGCGTGAATTGCGGTGCGACGAGCGGCTGCTCGTAGGAGACCGGCGTGTCCGGAGCGCGGGAGGGAACGGCGGCGGGCGCGGCTGGATGGCTCGCCGGCCGTTCCCGTCTCCGCTTTCCAGGGCTCGTCCTGATCTTCGCCCTCCTTTTCGGGCTCGACCTGGCCGTTCCCGACGTGATCCCGATCCTCGACGAGATCGGCCTCGCCCTCCTCACGCTCCTGTTCGGCCTGTGGAAGTCCCGGCGGCGTCCCAAGGCGCCGTCACCGGACCGCGACCCGGAATTCACGGGGCGATAACCCGGGCCCGATACCGTCTCTCCCATGCGAGAGCAATCGGAGACCGTCGGCCTCTACCTCGAACGAGTCCGCCGCCACCGCCTCCTCGACCGGGAGAGCGAGGGAGAGCTCGCGGAGCGGAGCGCCCGCGGGTGCGTCGCCTCGCGGCGCGCCCTCGTCGAATCGAATCTGGCGTTCGTCGTGCGGATCGCCAAAGAGTACCGGAACCTCGGCGTTCCCTTCGAGGACCTCCTCGAAGAGGGAAACCTCGGCCTCCTCGAGGCGGCCTGCCGCTTCGACGGAGCGCGGGGGACGCGGTTCATCACCTACGCCTCATGGTGGATCCGGAAGGCGATCCTCGACGCCCTCGTCAAGCATCCGCGCCTCGTCCGGCTCCCGTACTACCAGCTCCAACGGAGAAAACGGCTTCTCGACGCGGCGCCCGAGGGAGCGGAGGTTCCGCGCCTTCCGGGGTTCCGGATCGAGTCGCTCGACGAGCCGCACGGCGACGGGGAACGGACGCTCGGGGAGACGATCGCCGACGCGTCGGTCGCGACACCGGAGGAGGAGACTCTCCGCGCCGAGGCGACGATCGAAATGAGGCGCGCTCTCGAGGTGCTCAACCCTCAGGAACGGAGGATCCTGGAGTTGCGTTTCGGCCTCGACGGTTCCCGGCGGCTTTCCCTGAACGAGGTCGGCGCCGAACTCGGACTCAGCCGCGAGCGGATCCGGCAACTCGAAGGGCGGGCGATCGACCGCCTGCGCCGGGCCTTGCGGACGCGGACCGCGCGGGTTCGAAAGGTCGCCTGAGGTCCCCCGGCGGGGCGAGGACGAGGGCGCGTGGGGAGCCCCCTCCCGGACGGACGCGCTCGAGGTCTTCCCGCAAGGCCGAAACCGCCTCCGCGGCCACCGGGTCACGGAGCGCTCCTGTCTCGATCACGAGAAGGAGGCCCTGTTCGAGGGCGACACGCCTCCAGAGGGCGGCGACGGCGAGTCCGACCCTGCGCCGAGCGTCCGCGTCCGAGGTGAGGTCCGGAGCGCCCGCGCGGAGCCGGTCCCACATCGGAAGCCCGCCGAGGAGATGGAGCGAGAGGCGCCTCTCTCCGCCGAGGCGTCTCGCCCACGCGCGCGCGGCGGCCTCGCTTTCGAGGAGGGTCCGAAGGACGAGGCGGTCGAGATTCGACGAACCCGTTCGCGCCGACGGTCGCAACTCCTGGACGCTGAAACCGTGGAGCTGAGCGAGCACCCCCGCGTCGCGGACGACCGCCCTCCGTCCCTCGCGCGAGAGGGGGAGGGGAAGCCAGCGCGACGTCCCGCCACGCACGAGATCGAAGGCCAGACGCGTCATCGCTCGCGCCCCGCGGACGGCGACGGGTAGCGCCGCCGAGGAGACGCGGGGCGCGCCGAGAATCTCGAGCGCCGCGGCCGCGCTCGCGGGGCGGTCGGAAGGGAGGCGCTCCGTGAGCCGGGCGACGAATCGGGCGAGCCGCTCCGGGATCTGGGCCCCTCGCCTCCGCGGGTCGGCGCTGCCGCATTCGAGGTGCCAGCGCACGACCCCCTCGGGGTCGCGCGCGTCGAACGGGAGGCGTCCGGAGGCGAGGAAGTAGAGGAGGATTCCGAGCGCGTAAAGATCGGCGCGCCCGTCGAGAGGGACCCCGAGGACCGACTCGGGGGCCATGTACGGGAGGGATCCGCTGAAGCGGCCGGGCTCGCGGCGAATGCCGGCGGGGGCTGCGAGGCCGAAGTCGGTGAGCTTCACGCGGCCGAGCGCGCCGTTCGAGCGCCCGACGAGGACGTTTCCGGGCTTCAGGTCCCGATGGACGAGCCCCGAGGCGTGCACGTGGGAAAGGGCCGCGAGGAGCCGCCGCGCCAGCTCTTCGAGCCGGTTCGGGGGGACGGCTCCCGGCGCGAGCGCGCGGTGCACCGGGAGGCCGCGCACGTATTCGAGAACGAGGTACGGGGTGTCGAGGGGAAAAGGCCCCTCGCGCGCGCGGCGAAACTCGTGGGCCCGCACGATGAACGGGTGGCGGAGGGAGGCCCAGGCCCGGAACTCCTCGGCGAGGGAGTCGGGGAGGTTCGAGGGGATCTCGGTGCGCAGGACCTTGAGCGCGACCGACCGTTCCTCCGCGCGATCGAAGGCGCGGAAGACCTCCCCCATTCCTCCTGCGCCGATCCGTTCGAGGATGAGGTACCGGCCGTCGAGGACCGGACTCTGGCCGATGCGCTCTCCCATGGAAGGCGACGTTACGGTCCGTGAGTCCGCAGGCACAAGGGGTGCGGCGGCTCCGGGTTCCGCGCCCCGGCGCGTGTTCGTTGTGATCGGGCAACCGTGGTAGGTTGGCCGTTCGGGAGGTTTCGATGAAACGTGGGGTCGCCGTCCTTCTCTCCGTCCTCGCGCCCGTCCTCGCGTTCGCCTCTCCCGCGGAGTCGCTCGTCTCCGCCCTCGAAGAGGTTCGCGTGAAGACTCCCGCGGGGGAGGAGGTCGCCGTCCTGGGGACGGTCCTCGACAAGGAGCGTGTCGCGGAATGCCTCGCGACGATCGAGGAGGCGAAAGGGTGGCCCGCGTCGTGGCTCGTCGTGCAAGACACGACGCTCGACTGGGACCTCGTCCTCCGTGTCGTGCGCCGCGAGGACGGCGCGATCGAACGCCCCGACCCCGTCTTCGCGACCGCGCGCCGCGAGTGGAGCGACGACGCCGACCTCGAGGCGGCGTACCGGGAGGCGTTCGGGAGGAAACCGCCCAGGGAGAAGGAGCGGAGCCTCGTGGTGCAGTCGTTCTCGAAGAAGATCGTGACGACCTACGTCTACGAGGGGATCCCGAAGGAGAAGAAGGGGCTCATGGTCCACCTCCCCGACGGGTCGCTCCTCCGGGAGGCGAAGAGCGTGGAACTCGGGAACGGCGCCATGCACACCGTCGCGCTCGTTCTCGTCGAACCGCGCTTCGTCCCGTCCGCGTGCGACACGCCCGAGGCTCTCGCGCGCGGCCATGTCGACGAAGGTCGCGTTCTCCTCGTCCTCGCGGGGGCCGAGACGCTCGAGGGCCGGATCGACGTGACCGACCGCTTCGCCACGGTCGACGATCCCGTGCCGGCCGTTCCCCGCTACGCCTGCATGGAAGGGGACGCCGAGGCGGCGCGGGCCGGAACCCCGGTCGGCGACCGGCTCCGGGGAAGACCGAACCTCCCGCTCCTGATCCTCGAGGACCGCAGGGCGAAGGGAGAAGGGGTCGCGGTCGTCGCGCGGGTGCGGACGAGCGACGCGGGGGAGACGAAGGCCGTCCTCGCCCACGTCGCCGGGAAGGGAGAGGGAGCGCACCTCCTCGAAGCGCTCGAGGAGTCGCGCTCGCACGGCCACGGTCACGGCCACGACGACGCCACCGTCCGCCACGGCTTCGACGACGCCGACCGCTGGGCCAAGGTCTTCGACGATCCCGCGCGGGACGCGTGGCAAAAACCGGAGGAGGTGATCCGCCTCCTCGGGGTGCGCGAGGGGCAGAGCGTGGCCGACCTCGGCGCCGGGACCGGCTACTTCTCCGTGCCGCTCGCGAAGGCGGTGGGAGCGAAGGGGAGGGTCCACGCCCTCGACGTCGAGGAGGGGCTCGTCGCGCACATCGCGGAGCGGGGAGCGCGGGAGGGTCTCCCGCAGATCGAGTCGCGCACGATCCCCCGGGACGATCCGGGCCTCGCCGCGGGGTCGGTCGACCTGGTCCTGATCGTGAACACATGGCACCACATCGACGACCGGATCGCGTACGTCGGGAAGCTCGCGAAGGCGCTCAAGCCGGGAGGCCGCGTCGCGGTCGTCGACTACGCCCCCGGGGATCTTCCCGTCGGCCCGCCCGCGGGACACAAGCTGACCCCCTCGAAGGTGGTCGCGGAGTTCGAGGCGGGAGGGCTCTCCCTCGTCCTGCGCGACGTGGAGACCCTCCCGTACCAGTACGTGCTGGCGTTCGGGGGGAAGTGACTACGCCCCCCGCCGGATCGACTTCAGCATCCCCTCGAACGCGGCGCGGTTCGCGTCGACCGTTTTCTCGGGACCGGTGAACTTGAAAAACCAGTTCGCGTCGATCCCTTCGGCGACGGCGCCCAGAAGCTTGTACCCCGGCTGCGGCTCGGAGGGGGCCATCCCCATGCTCATTCCTGCGCTGTAGGTCCCCGCGACCTCGACCATCAGGACCGCGACGTCACCGACTTTCATCTCGGAGGTCTTGAGCGCGGTCGCACCGCTCCTCCCGTCCGGGAGCGTGAACTGCGACGCCCAGCGCTCCGCGTTCGACCTCGGGTCCCCGCCCTGTCCCGGGCCGAAGTAGAAGACGACGCATTCCCCGTCCCCTCCGGGGCCGGGAATCCTGTACTGCGCCTTCCGCATCGCGTTCGCCGGGGGCTCGTCGCGCCAGGCGCCCGGAACGTCCCAGACGAGCGCGGCGGCGCCGGTTCCCGATCCTTCGGGGGGCGGGATGATCTCGGCCTGCTGCGGGGCGGCATCGAGCGGAGGATGCCCGGGGGGAAGCTCGGACGATCCCACCTCGTCGCGCGAGGTGGCGAGGGGGGGCGCCCCCTCGACGCCGGCGTGGGGATCGACCCCGGCGGACGAAGGGGTTCCCGGGGCCGGGGGAGGAACCTCCCCCTTCCCGCAGGCGAGGGAACCCAGGACGAGCACGGCGACGGCGAAAACGGTCCGATTCGAGCGCATCTCTCTCTCCCGATTCGAAAAGCGACGAGACAGGATAGCGCGGCGGGGTCGGAGTCCGCCTCCCGTCACCCGAGGGCCTCGACCTTGACCGCCCGCGGGGCGTCCGGAAGGGCGGGGGGCGGAGGGACCGGCTCCTCGCCGTCGACGAGCCAACGGCAAAGGGCCTCCGCCGCCGGGGCGTCGGCGCGACAGAGCCAGTCCTCGAGGTCGTCGGCGGGAGGGTCTCCCCACTCGCGCGGGTCCTCCGCATTGACGGCGTCGCGCCCCGCGTTCCGGCGGTAGCGCCGGAAGAAGTCCTGGTGGAAGACGAGAAAGCGGCGGGTGCGGGCGCGCCCTTTCTCGTCGTCGCGGAAGAGATCCTTGCACAGTTCGACGTAGCGGCGGACGACGGAGAGCCGTTCCTCCGGACCCGGCTCGATGTCGCGCTCCTCCGCGAACTCGCGGAAGATCCAGGGCTTCGCGAGCGCCCAGCGTCCGACCATGACCGCGGCGCAGCCTGTCTCTTCGAGCCTTCGCTTCGCGTCGCGCCAGGTGAGGATGTCGCCGTTTCCGATGACGGGGATCTTCAACTCCGAGACGAGGGCGCGTACCGCCTCCCAATCGGCGGGGCGCCGGTAACGCTGCGCGCGGCTTCTCCCGTGGAGGGTGACCGCGGCGGCCCCCGCCCCCTCCGCCGCCTTCGCGATCTTGAGGAAGGTCGGCGTGTCGTTCTCCCAACCGAGACGGAGTTTGACGGTGATGGGGACAGGCACCGATTTCGCCATGGCGCCGACGATCGCCGCGATCCGCGACGTCCGCCGGAGGAGCGAGGCGCCGAACCCCCTCCGCGTGACCTCGTCGATCGGGCAGCCGCAGTTGACGTCGATGAAGTCGGCCCCTTCCCCGGCGGCGACACGGGCCGCCTCGGCCATCACCTCGGGCTCCTTCCCCGCGAGTTGCACGCCGAAGACACTCTCGTCGGGATGCCTCCGCAGGAGGGGGCGGTCCCCCCGCTCGCGGCCGATCACCTTGTGGGCGTACGCCATCTCCCCGACGCAGACCTCCGCCCCCCACTCGCGCGCGAGGCGGCGGAAGGGGAGATCGGTCCCCCGCGACATCGGGGCCATGATCAGCCGGCCTCGGAAGAGGTCGCTCAATAGCGGATGCTCTCGGGGGTGTCGCCTCCGCCGTTGTCGGTCCCTTCCGAAGCCGCCTCCCGTTCGAGCTGCTCGGTGATCGTCTTCACCTTCATCTCCGCCGCCTGGATCTTCCCGCGGCAGAGGGCGACGAGACCGGCCGCTTCCTCGACGAGCCCCGAAAGCTCGTCGATGTCGACCTCCCCCTCCTCGATCTTCGCGAGGATCTCGTCGAGGCGCGCCGCGGCCTCGCCGTAGGTCGGTTCCTTGCCGCCTTTCGCGTTCTTGCTCATCGGTCGTTCCTTTCGTCGGGAGGAGGGGCGGGGCCTTCGGAGCGTGCGAGGAGGACTCCGCCGCGAAGCTCCGCGCGGAGGGAAGTCCCCGCGGGGGCTTCTTCGGGGGTCGCGATCACGCGCCCTTCCGCTCCCCTCAGGATCGCGTAGCCGCGCTCGAGGACCCGCGCGGGGTGGACGAGGTGGAGACGGCGGCTTTTCGCATCGAGCCGCTCGGAGACGAGGGCGAGGAGACGCGCGGAGCGAGGCCGGAGCGCCGCCGCGATCTCGGCCGTGCGCCTCCGGGAGACGGCGAGATCGCGCCGCGCTCCCTGGGCGAGCTGCCGCGAGGCGTGCGTCAGGTGGACCGCCGCTCGGTCGAGTCTCCGGACCGCGGTCCGGGGCAACTCGCGCGCGGCCCGGGAGAGATCGTTCCGCGCGGTCGAGAGAGCGGTGCGCGCGGCGCGGGCGAGACGTGAGGCGCGGTCGGCCTGGAGGCGCACCGCCTCCGCCAACCGCTCTGCGGCGACGCCGAGGATCTCCTTCCCGGCGGTTTCCACGCGTTCGAGTGCGGCTTCGACCTGCGCGACCACCATCTGGGCCGCAGCCGTCGGGGTCTTCGCCCGGCGCGCGACCTGGTCGAGGACCGAGACGTCTTGCTCGTGGCCGATCCCGACGATCACCGGAATCGGGAAGAGGGCGACCGCGCGGCCGAGCGCTTCGGAGTCGAACCAGGCGAGGTCGGTCCGCGACCCTCCGCCGCGGCAGATCAGGACGACGTCGAGCGCATCGCCCATCGCGCGGAAGCGGTCGAGGGCATTGAGGACGGAGGGTTCGGTCGCCTTCCCCTGGACGCGGGCGCCGTGGACGGTGACCTCGAAGGCGAACCCCGACTCGCGGAGGGTCTTGAGGACGTCGTTCATCGCGTCGGAGCCCAGGCTCGTCACGAGACCCACCCGCAAGGGGAGGTCGGGCATCGGGAGGGAGGGGTTGCGTTCGAGCAACCCTTCCGCCCCGAGGCGCCGCACGATCTCCTCGCGGCGGCGCGCGGCCTCCCCGAGCGTGTACACGACGTCGAGATCGTCGACGCGGACGCGGTACTGCCCCCACGCGTCGTAGAGGTCGACCTTCACGAGGAGGCGCACCTCGATCTCGTCTTCGAGTCGGAAGGGGTCCCCCGCGGCGGCGAGTTTCGCCTCGATCGCGCGGCGGGCGTCCTGGAAGAGGATCGCCCCGACCTCGGCGAGACGCTCGCCCGAAGGGGAAAGCTCGACGAGAGAAAAGCCGACGTGTTTCTTGTGCGCGCTCTTGTTGAAGCCGGAGATCTCGCCGACGAGCCAGACCGGGGTGGGGAAGGCCGCGTCGAGGACCGCCTTCACCTCCCGGTTCAGCCGGGCGACCGTGTAGTCGGTGCTCGCGGCGGGAGCGGGGGAGGGGTCGTCCTCGACCGCGTCGAAGAGGGTGGGGCCGCGCGGAGGGGCGGGGCTGCGGCCGCCCAAGGCGAGCGCTCCTCCCGCCGCTTCGTAAAGCCGGCGTACCTCGTCGTCGAAGCGGAACCCTTCCGCGTGGAGGGCCTCGACGACGGCGAGCACCTCCCCCTCGGGGACGGTCCAGACCTTGTCGAGAGGATTCCAACGCCGGTCGGGGAGCGCCTTCACCCGCTCGACCAGGCGTCGGTCGAAGGGGAAGCGGATGACGAGGGTAGACCCCGCGTGTTCGACGATCCGGCTCATGAGCGGGGGATTCTACTCCCCGCGGAGGGCACGGATCGGGTCGAGCTTCGCGGCGCGGGAGGCGGGGTAGACCCCGCTCAGGAGGCTCGCGAGGACGGCGAAGGCGAGGGCCCCCGCGACGAGCCAGAGGGGGAAGGAGAAGAGCTCGATCGCCCGGTCGATCCCGCGGCTCCTCGCGAAGACCTCGACGCCGGAACCGATCGCCGCCGCGACGAGCCTCCCGAGGACGATCCCCCCGATCCCCCCGAGGACCCCGACGACCGCCGCCTCGGCGAGAAAGAGGAGGCGGATGTCGCCGTCCGACGCGCCGATCGCCTTGTAGGTCCCGATCTCCCGCGTCCGCTCGAGGACCGCCATGAGAAGGGTGTTCACGATCCCGAGCCCGGCGACGACGAGGGCGACCGTCCCCACCGCCGCGAGCAGGACGTGGATCACGAGGAAGAAGGTGCGGAGGCGGTCCATCTGGGTCACGAGGCTCCGCGCCTCGAACCCCATCGTCTCGATCGCTTTCTCGATCTCGGGGACGAGGAGGGGATCGCGCGTGCGGACCGTGACCGACGGCCACTCGCGCGCGAACGAGGAGGCGCCCGGGAAGAGGACTCCGATCCCCTCGCGCGGGGGGAGGAGCGCCAACGCGCGCTCCTGCGGGAAGACGGCCCACCGCCGGTTGGCGCCGAAGATCAGGGGAAGCGGCTTCCAGACGCCTGCGACTTGGGCCTCGTACGGCTCGCGGCCGGAGACACGCACCGTGACCGTCTCGCCGAGCGAAGATTGGGGAGGATCGAAACCGAGGTCCTTCGCCGCCTCCCCGTCGATCAGGATCTCCTCCGCACCGGGATCGGAAGAGAAGAACGACCCCGATGCGAGCCCCTCCCGGGCGAAGGGGAGATCCCCCGCGGCGCGGGGGATCCCCGAAGCGAAGACGGCGACCGATTTCCCCTCACGTTCGAGGGTCACTCCCGGCACGACGATCGAGGGATAGGCGAGGACGACCCCCTCGATGGCGGCGATCC
Organism: uncultured Acidobacteriota bacterium; assembly: GCA_964383585.1. Classification (GTDB taxonomy): domain Bacteria; phylum Acidobacteriota; class Polarisedimenticolia; order Polarisedimenticolales; family DASRJG01; genus CAYLHQ01. The sequence goes on along the minus strand of CAYLHQ010000014.1, from coordinate 65,071 downwards.
GCTCGACCGCCGCGTCGTCGAGCGGAGCGGGGACGGCGATCGGGCCGAAGGCCGGGGCGTCCACCTTCGCCCGGACGGGGGAGACGTCGATCCGGTTCATGAGGTCGAGTTCCTCGAACGGCTTCTCGGCCTGGTCCTGGAGGCCGTGCGCGAAACCGACCATCGCCACGAGCGAGCCGGTCGCGATCGCGACCCCGAGCGCCGTGAGCGCGACGCGGAGCGGGGTGCGCCTTGCCGCCTCGAGGGCGAGCTTCGCGAGCTCCCACGCCCTCACACGAGTCTCCCGTCCCGGAGGCGCAGGACGCGATGGGCGACCGCCCGCGCGTTCTCCTCGTCGTGCGTCACGAGGACGATCGTCGTCCCGTCGGACTCGTTGAGCTCGCGGAGGAGCCGGATCGTCTCGGAGGCGTTCGCGCGGTCGAGGTTTCCGGTCGGTTCGTCGGCGAGGAGGATCTTCGGGCGGTTGACGATCGCGCGCGCGATCGCGACCCGCTGCTGCTCGCCCCCGCTCAGCTGCGATGGGCGGTGGGAGGCGCGGGGCTCGAGGCCGACGCGGTCGAGCGCCGCCGCGGTGCGTTGCGCGCGCTCCTTCCCGTAGACCCCTTGGAAGGTGAGCGCCGCGGCGATGTTTCCGGCGGCAGTGAGGCTGGGGACGAGATGGAACGACTGGAAGACGAATCCGACCGAGCCGCGACGGAAGAGGGCGCGCTCCTTCGAGCCGAGTTTCGAAAGGTCGTGTCCCGCGACGGTGAGCATCCCCTCGTCCGGAGTGTCGAGCGCCCCGAGGAGGTGGAGGAGGGTCGACTTCCCCGACCCGCTGACCCCGACGACGGCGAGGAATTCCCCCGCGGGAACGTCGAGGTCGACACCGTCGAGCGCGCGAACGGTCGCCGGCCCGACCCGGTAGTGCCTTCGTAGCCCCCGTGCCTCGATCACAGGCGAAGAATAAAGGGGACTGGCACCTTTTCGTCGGAAAAGGTGCCAGTCCCCTCGAGGTGACGCGAACGGTGGGGAGGACTCGCGTCGCGCACGAGGCCGAAGTTGCGGTGGGTCTGGGAGTTCCATCGCGCGTCCGTGCAGCGCATTCGCGAGCCCCGGGCTTCCGATCGGCGCGGAAAGGGAATCCCCAGATTCCACCGCAACTTCGGCGGCTTCCTTCCATCCTCCCGTCCCCACGATTCGCGTCACGCCGCAGTTCCCTTTCACGACGCGGCGACAATCCTCCGCGCGGCCTCGTCGATCTCCTCGGGTGTGGTGGCGCGTCCCGTCGAGAATCGGAGCGTCGCGCGGGCGAGGTCGGGGGAGACCCCCATCGCGAGAAGGACCTTGGACGGCCGGTCGTCGCCCGAGTGGCAGGCCGCGCCCGCGGAGGCCGCGATTCCGTCGAGCGCGTCGAGAAGCGCCCTTGCGCGCACCCCCGGGATCGCGGCGGACAGCGTGTTCGGGAGGCGCGGCGTTCCTTCGCCGTGGACGACCAGGGAGGAAAGGCGATCGCGGAGGCGCCGCTCGAGACGGTCGCGCATCTCCGCGAGGTGTGCCGTCCGGTGTGCTCCTTCCGCGAGTGCGAGCGCGCAGGCGGTCCCGAGCCCCGCAATCGCCGGAGTCGGCTCGGTGCCGCCGCGGAGGCCGCGCTCCTGCCCGCCGCCGCGGATCCACGGCGCGATCGGAGTCCCGCGTCGCACGTAGAGGGCGCCGATCCCTTTGGGCGCGTAGAGCTTGTGACCCGCGACCGTGAGGAGGTCGACGCCGAGTGCTTCGACGGAGACGGGGATCTTCCCCACGCTCTGTGCGGCGTCGGTGTGCACGAGGATGCCCCGCCGCCGCGCGCGGCGCGCGATCTCGTCGAGCGGCTGGATCACCCCGGTTTCGTTGTTCGCGTGCATGACGGAAACGAGCACGGTGTCGGGCCGGAAGGCGCTCTCGACGGCGTCGGGGTCGACGCGCCCCTCACAGCCGACGCCGACGCGAGTCACCGTTCCACCGTGCGTCTCGAACGTCCGGCAGGCTTCCTCGATCGCGGGGTGCTCGATCGCCGAGATCACGACGTGTCTCCCGCGGTCGCGCAGGGCCTCGGTCGTCGCGAGGATCGCCGCGTGGTCCGACTCGGTGCCTCCGCTCGTGAACACGATCTCGTCGTCGCCTGCCCCGAGGAGCGAGGCAACCTCCGCACGCGCCCGGTCGAGGATCTCCCGCGCGCGGCGGCCGATCGGGTGACTCGAGGAGGGGTTTCCCCATCCCTCCCGGAGCGCGTCTTCCATCGCCCGGACGACCTCCGAGGCCGGAGGGGTTGTGGCGTTGAAGTCGAGGTAGATCGGGTCGTTCACGGCGAGCATTCTGCCGTCCGGCCTTCGATCCGGCTACGATGCCGCGTGGAGGTCCCCATGACCGATCCCGAAACCCTCTCCCGGCGCGAGATCCACGACGGCCGGATCGTCCGTCTTTCGATCGACACCGTGCGCCTTCCCAACGGCCGGGTCCACGACCTCGAAATGATCCGGCATCCCGGCGCCGCCGCGGTCGTCCCGGTCCTCGACGACGGGCGGGTGATCCTCGTCCGACAGTACCGCTACGCCACGGGGGGATGGCTGCTCGAGGTGCCGGCCGGAAAGCTCGACGCGGGCGAGCCACCGGAGGCCTGCGCGATCCGTGAAGTCGAAGAGGAGACGGGATACCGTGCGAGGCGGCTCGATTCCCTGGGCTGGATCTGGACGACCCCGGGGTTCACCGACGAGCGGATCTGGCTTTACCTCGCCCGCGACCTCGCCCCCGCGACCCAGAACCTCCAGAAGGACGAGGTCCTGTCGGTCGTGACGATGCCGGTCGGGGAGGCGGTCGAGAGGGCGGCCCGCGGGGAGATCGTCGACGGGAAGTCGGTGGCGGCGCTCTTCCGGGCTTCACGGGCACTCGCGGGTTGATCCGCGGTTTTCTCGGAAGCGGGATGCCGGGCCGGCCTCGGGGGGGGCCGTTCGGGACGGCGGCCGGCCCGGACTCCCATTCGATCCGAAGGCGCGTCCCCGCGCCTCGGTCGCTCTTGGAGCAACCGGAATGCCATCGTGCGAGCCCCGGGAAACCGCGGAATCCCGCTCACGGCACGACAACGAACGTCGGCAACGGGGGAAAGAGAAGACAATCGGGGACAGGTTACTCAATGGTCGCAACAGCGCGGCTGTTGCGACCATTGAGTAACCTGTCCCCGAATCACCGAATCACCGACAGGATCGCCCGGAGGTCGCGGGCGCGGATGACGGCGTGGGCGGCGGCTGCGACCTCGTCGTTCTTCGGATTGAACGCGAGAGCGAGCCCCGCGAGGCGGAAGGCCGAAAGGTCGTTGGCGTGGTCTCCCACGAAGGCACAACGGGAGAGTGGGACCTCCTCCCGCGCCGCGATCGCGCGAAGGGCCACTCCTTTCCCCTCCATGTCGAACGGGGTCGCCCACCAGCCCGCGATCGTCCCATCCTCCCGGAACGTGATCCGGTTCGTATAGACCTCGTCGAAGGGGTGGTCGGGGAAGAGGGCGTCGAGAAGGAGATCGAGCGTCCCCGAGATCACCGCAAGGCGCATCCCGTCGGCTTTCAGCGCGTCGAGCGTCTCGCGCGCGCCGGGGACGAGGGCGAGGGGAGGCAGGGCCTCGAGGATCGCCTCTCGCGTCGCCCCCGCGTCCCTCCAGGACGAGACGTCGAGGGCAACCCACTCGGCGTACGAGAGCTTCCCCGCCTTGTAAAGCGCGTAGCGCTTCCGCTCGACTCCCTCCGGCGTCCCGAAGCGCCGGTGGAGGACCTCCCACACCGTCTTCTCCTCGGGATGGTCGACGAGCGTTCCGTCGACGTCGAAGGCGACGAGGTCGTAACGCCGGGTGCCGCTCACGAGAGGACGGCGAGCGGCCGTTCGATGCGGGCCGCGATCGACTTGAAGGCCGGCGTCTTCGACCGGGGATCGACGCGACGGGGGACGAGGACGTTCGCCTCGGGGTAGTACATCGCGAGGCTCCCCGGGCGGATGTCGAGGAACGAGACCACGGCCCGCATCCGCCCCGCCTCCGTGACGACATCCACAGCGTCCCCCTCGCGAACCCCCAGCCGAGCACCGTCCGACGCGTGCATCATGACGACGTCTCTCCGGTCGTTCCCCCGGTACAAGTCTTCCTCCTCGTACACGACCGTGTTGAACTGCCCTTCGGAGCGGAGGGTCATGAGTCGGAACTCGCCGGGACCGACCGCGAACGAAGGAAGCGGGGTCACGCGCGCGTGCGCCTTCCCGGTCGGGGTCGCGAAACGCGGGGTGTGGAAGGTTCGCCCCTCGATCTGGAACTCCTGCTTCGTTTTTCCGATCGCATCGATCGCCTCGTACCCAGGGACCACGCGCGCGATCGCCTCGCGGATCGCCTCGTGATCGCCCATCCGTTCGAAGGGGAAGGGGCCGGGCGGGAGGACTCGAGCGGCGAGGGCGCAGATCACCTCGACCTCGCTCTTGGTCTCGCGACCGGGAGGCGGCGCTCCCCCGTCCGAGAGGCGCACGTAGTTGAACATGCTCTCCTGGGTCGTCGCCTGGCGTTCCTCGTCCCGCGCGAGGACGGGGAGGATCACGGTGAAGCGGCCGCGGCCATGGACGTGCCCCTCGTTCAGTTTCGTCGTGACGTGGGCCACGAGGCCGATTCGCCGGAGCGCTCGCTTCGCCCACTCGCGGTCGGGGTTCGAGGCGAAGAGGTTCCCGCCGAGTTGGAAGCCGACCCGGATCCGTCCCTCCTCGGCGGCGACCATGCAAGCGAACGTGTCGAGACCGGCGACTCCCGGAGAGGGGAGCCCGTAGACCTCCGCCATCTTTCGCGCGAAGGTCTCCCGGAGGGCGGGGGAGAAACCGACCGAGCCGACCCCCTGCACGTTGCTGTGACCGCGGATCGGGAGGAGGCCGCACCCCTCGCGGCCGAGCCACCCTCGGGCGAGAGCGAGGTTGCCGAGCGCGGCGACGTTGTCGACGCCGTGCTCGTGGTGGGTGAGCCCCATCGCCCAAAGGAAAACCCCCCGCTTCGCGCGGGCGATCGCGTGGGCCGCGGCGTCGACTTCCGTCCGAGTGAGACCGCACACGTCGAGGAGCGTCTCCCACGGAGCGGCCCGGGCGTCCCGCTCCACCTCGTCCCAGCCCGCGACGTGCTCGCGGAGGAACGCGCGGTCCTCGGCCCCGCGCTCGAGGAGCGCCTTGAGGATCGCCTTGAAGACGGCGATGTCGCTCCCGACGTGGGGCTGGAGGTAGAGGTCCGACACGTCCGACCCGAAGAGGAAGCTCCCGAGCCGCGATGGAATCCGGAAACGGACGAGGCCGAGTTCCTTCACGGGGTTGACGACGAGGACCGTCCCGCCGCGCTTGCGCAGTTCGACGAGCTTCACGATCAGGCGCGGGTGATTCGAGGCGGGGTTCGCCCCCGCGACGAGCGCGAGGTCGGCGCGGTCGAGGTCGTCGAGCACGACGCTCGCCGTCCCGCTCCCCATGAGATGCGAGAGCGCGACGCCGGAGGCTTGATGGCAATAGTAGGAGCAGTTGTGGATGTTCGCGGTCCCGTAGGCACGCGCGAAGGTCTGGAGGAGGAAGGCTGCCTCGTTCGAGGAGCGCCCCGATGCGTAGAAGAACGTCTCCTCGGGGGGCGCAGCCTTGAGTTCCGAGGCGACCCGGTCGAGCGCCTCGTCCCACGTGATTGGGGCGAAGTGGGTGTCGCCCTCGCGCCACGCCACTGGCCGCGCCAGGCGTCCCGCGTATTCGAGGCGCATGGGCGACCAGGTCTCGAGCTCGGCGACGGAGTGTTCGAGCCAGAACGAGTCGGGAATCGGGCGTTGCATGTCGCCCGCCTGCGCCTGGATCGATTTCTTGCAGACCTCGGGGAACGAGCCCCCCTCGTTGACCATCCCGCCGGCCTGTCCGCCCATCCCGTACGCGCACGTCTTGCAGGCGTTGCGGGCGCGGAGCCGACGGTAGAGGCGCCACACCCCTCCCGCTTCCCGGCCCTTCTTCCATGTGTAGGTGAGGGCGGCGAACCCCCCGCCCGCGGTCACGCGTGGTTTCGGCATGCGTGGATTGTAGGGGGACATTCCGCTTTTTGTTCTAAAGACTCAAGGTCCGCCGCGTGACGCTCGCGCTGGACTCCCTGTCCTCCGCCGCGACCCGCATCGGCACGACTCGCGCAAGGTGGCGCGAACGGTGGGAAGGACTCGCACCGCACACGAGGCCGAGGTTGCGGTGGGGCCAAGATTTCCGTCGCGACGCCCGTGCGGCGAATTCGCGAGCCCTGGGCTTCCGGTCGGTGCAGAAAGGGAATCTCCAGATCCCACCGCAACTTCGACGGCCTCCTTCCATCCTCCCGTCCCCACGATTCGCATCACGCCACGACTCGCGTCTCGCGAGCGCTCGGGGCCCCTGTTCCCTGCGCGCTTGACGCTCGTCGCGCCGTGCGGGGTCCCGGCGGCTCCGGACAGGCCGTCCTACGCAAGCCGTCACGCGGCGGACCTTGAGTCTTTAGAACAAAAAGCGGAATGTCCCCTAATTCGCCTCTTGATCTGCCCCGAAAGGCTCCGCACCATGTGGGAGAAGCCGTCCGCGTTCAGAGTCCCTCCGTCGATCCTCCGGCTGTTGTCCTCGAGGGCGACGGGTGGGATCGCCACCGCCTGGTAGGGAACGAGGACGGCTTGCCGGATCGAACCCTTGACCGCGACGGTTCCCTCGACGGCGAAGATCGTGGGGAAGTTCGTGACGAAGACGTGCTGGACTTCCGGGGGGCTCGCGACCCCGCCGGGAAGAAAGAGGGCAAGGGCGAGGACGGCGGCGGGGGCGGCGATGACGACGGGGGAGATTCGGCGCATGGGCACTTCCTCGAAGCGGCTTGGTACGGAATTCTATCGGCGGGGCACGCTCGAGGTGGCGCGCGATCTCCTTGGGAAACGCCTCTGCCGCCGCATGCCCGACGGCCGCATTGTCCGGGGGACGATCCTCGAGGTGGAGGCGTACGACGGTCCCAAGGACCGCGCGAGCCACGCGTACCGGGGGCGTACGCCGAGGAACGCCCCGATGTTCGAGGCCGGCGGGATCGCGTACGTCTACGTCATCTACGGCATGCACCATTGCCTCAACGTCGTCACGGGCCCCGAGGGGTATCCCGCGGCGGTGCTCCTCCGCGCGACGGAATCTGCCGACGGCGCCCCCGCGAACGGCCCCGGCCGCCTCACGCGAGCCTTTGCGATCGACCGTTCCCTCGACGGGGCCTCGCTTCTCGGTCCCGATCTCTGGGTCGAGGCGGGACACGCGGTCCCCGACGCCGAGGTCGTACGCGCCCCTCGGATCGGCGTCGACTACGCGGGCTGGTGGGCCCGCAGGCGCTTCCGTTTCTACTGGCGGACGAACGGATAGCCGAGGGTCAGGAAGGCGAGCGTCCCGTCCTGGCTGTTTCGCGACCAGCCGACCGTGATCGGCCCCAACGTGCGCACCAGCGCGGTGACGCTGGTCCCGTACCCCACGACCGCCTCTCCCGCGATTCCCGGCGCTTCGTCTCCGTAGCCGATTCGCACCGCGTCGGCCCCCACCTCGACCCACGAGCGGATCGCGCCGAGATCGAGGAAGCGGAAGCGCATCGTCCCACCCCCGTGCCGGTAGCGAGGGGCCTGCAGGGCGTACGGGAGGAAGCCGTAGAGTTCGCGGAAGCCTCCCGGGTCGAACCAGTACGCCGGACGCGGGGCGTGCTCGGCGATGCCCCCGGCGAGCCGCAAGGAGAAGGTCACCGGCCGCAGCCTCCCGAAGGAACCGGACAGATCGAGCCGCCCGGACTGGGACCGGTACGGATCGCCCGCGACCGACCAACGCCCCTCCCAACGAAACGCGTAGCCGCCGGACGGGAAGAGCAGACGATCCCGCCGCTCGAGGTCGACCGCGGCGTGGACCTCGGTCCGCTCCCGCACCTCCTCCGGGCCGAAGGCGCCGGCGTCGAGCGATTCCCGCTTCTCGGCGAGCCCGACCCGGAGCACGGCCCCGGAGGTCACGCGCCGCACGAGGGCGACGTCGAGCCGCGAGGCCTCGTAGGTCTCGGCATCGTCGTCGACGATCGTCTGCTCGGCGCCGACGAGGGGGCGCGCGCGAGCTTCGAACGCGAAAGAGGTTTCGAAGCCGAGGTTGCGAAAACCCCCGAGGTACTCCGAGCGATACCGGAGCGTCCCGCCCGCCACATCGCTCGCGGCGATCCCGATCGCCTCGACCGTGTCCCCCCGTCCGGACAGGTTCGTGACGCCGAGCCGCAGGAGCCCCGCCCACTCGAGGGCGTCCCGGTACGCGACGCTTCCGGCGACCTCGAAGTGCCGGTCCTCGCGGACCGTCGCGACGATCGTCACGTCGTTTCCGTCGCTCGAAGCGGGCTCGATCCGCCAGCCGTCGATCAGGCCCCGCGCCTCGATCTCCTCGAGGCGCTCGGCGATCGCGTCGAACCGGAACGGCTTCCCTTCGAGCCCGGCGAAGAGCCTCGGGAGGCGCGGGATCGGCATCCCGTCGGTCCCGACGATCTCGATCCCGGCGAAGGAGGGCTCCGTGACCGTCGCGGTGAGCGTTCCGGATTCCGGCTGCCAGGCGATTTCCCGGAACTCGAGGAGGGTCCTGCCGTCGTCGAGCGCGTCGGCGCGGGTCCGGCGCGCCGCCTCCTCCACCCCCGCCCAAGAAAAAGGTTCCCCGAGGGGAAGGCGGGGAATCGGGTCCTTCGGGCCGAAGGTGGCGCCGCCCGTGCGGGCGAAGATCTCGAGAGGCGGGTTCCGCTCGAGGACGATCCTCAGAACCCGGACCCCGGCGCGATCGACGATCTCGATGCGCCCGTCCGCCCACGGCCCGCGATTCAGGATCCGCGCGAGCTCCGTTTCGAGCCGGAGGCGCGTCGCACTCCCGCGCCGGCCGTACCGTCCCGCGAACTCCTCCGCCAGCGATGCATCCTCGGGGACCCCCTCCACATCGTCCCAGAAAAGGGGACTGGCACCTTTTTCCGACGCCTCGTCGAGACGGCGTCGAATCGACTCCCGCTCCGCGGCGTAGGCGTTCCGCCCGGCTTCGAGCAGAGCGTCGAGCCCGCTCTCGAAGTCCGCAGGGGAGGCGCCGCCGACGTCGGGGCGGAGCAGAACGTCGGCGAGAGCGCGGGCGCGTTCGACCTGTTCGAGCATCAGGATGTTCACCGAGCGGTTCAGTGCGGCGAGCGTTCCCCGGACGTCGATCCGCGGGTCGACTTCCTCGGTCACGTCGACGGCGATCACGAGATCGGCGCCGAGCGATCGTGCCGTCTCGACGGGGAGGTTCTCGACGAGCAGCCCGTCCGAAAGGAGGGCGTCTCCGTACGGGATCGGCGCGAACACCCCGGGAATTGCGACGGAGCCGCGGATCAGCGCTGCGAGATCCCCGTGGGAGGGCGCGACCTTGCGTCCGGTCCGGACATCGGTGGCAACGGGACGGAACCGGACGCGGAGCCGGTCGAAATCGCCCCCGCACGTCCGCTGCGCTCCGAAGAAGTAACGGTAGAGCTCCGTTTCGAGCTGGCTGCTCTCGACCAGGGCGCCGAACCGGACCGGTGCCTCGGCTCCGGTCCGCCACGTCAGGAGCGGGGAGGAGCGCAGGATGTCCTCGGTCTCGGAGAGGACACGGGTTCTCAGGTCGAGCCCCGCGACGATCGAGTTCCAACGCCGGTTCCTCACGATCGACTCGACTTCCTCGGGCTCGTACCCCGCCGCGAGGAAGCCGCCGAAGAGCGCCCCCGCCGACGTCCCGGCGACGGCGTCGAACTCGAGGCCGTCCTCCTTCATGGCTTCGAGCACACCAATGTGCGCAAGCCCGCGTGCTCCGCCTCCGGAGAGAGCGAGCGCGACCGAAGGGCGCGAGGGGGCCGTCCAGCGCGGGAAGCGCTCGAAGCGCCCGTCGGGAGGGCGAAGCTCCGCACGGACGGTTTCGAGCACCGCGTCCCCCGCCCGCGCCGGCGCGAGGACCAGAAAGAGGGCCGCGATCGCCGGTAGCGCCCGGGTCAAGGTCCCCCCTCCTCGCGAGGAACCTCGAGCACCTCTCCCGTTCGGACCATCCACAACTCCCCGCGCGGATCGCGGTCGAGAGCGAGGGCCAGCCGGAGGGCGCGCGCGTAACGACGGATCTGCGGCGCGTACCGCGCGAGCGCTTCGCCGGAGTCGGCATCGGTCTTCCAGTCGGCGACGACGATCGTGCCGTCGTCGTCGCGGTACACGAAATCGACGATCCCCTTGAAGAAGCCCGACTCGTCCCGCCAGAGGACGGGCATCTCCCGGGCGAGGACGACAAGCGCGGCGACGCGCGGAGCGAGCGGCCCCTTCTCGAAGCGGCGGACGACCGCGCGGGCGTCGCGCGCTACCGCGTCTTCGCCGATCCCGCGCCGTCGGGCCTCCTCCCGCGCTTCCGCGTCCACTCTCTCGGCGAGCGTGGCGCCGTCCCCATCGGGGAAGCGCTCGAGCAGCCGGTGCACGACCGACCCGACGGCGAGGGCGACCGACCGTTCGAGAGGTTCGGCCCGGCGTTCCCCGTCCTCCTCGTCGTCGTGGTCCGGCCGGTCGCTCGCACGCTGGAAGGCTCCCCGCTCCGACGCGGCGCGCGCCCGCTCCACGGCCGCCGCGAATGCCCCGGGATCGGGAAGTCCCTCGGGCGCGACGGCCGGAAGCGGCTCGGGTGCCTCGACCCGAGCGATGCGATGCCGCACCTGGCCGCCCCCGATGTACGCGCCGTCGTCCGGTGGCGTCGAGGGCCTGTACCCCCAGGCCCCGAGCGCCGCGAGCCAGGGGGGCTCCTTCCCCTCCGGCACTCTCGCGGCGAGGAGGAACAGCCGCTCGCGCGCGCGCGTCGCGGCGACGTAGAGCAGGCGCGTCCGTTCGGCTTCCTCGTGGGCCTTTCCCTCCACTTCCGCCGCGACGGAGGCGGTATTGCGGACGCGGGCGACGCGGGAGGAGGCGGCGAGCGCCCGTCCGCGCGGGAACGTGCATGCCTCGAGCGCGATATCCTCCGACGGAGGGGGGCCGCTCTCCCCGCGCGCGAGGTCGCCGACGAAGACGAACCGCGACTCGAGACCCTTCGCCTTGTGGATCGTCAGGATCCGCACCGCCTCGGTCGTCTCGTCGGCGAGCGGCGACTCGCTTTCGACGTCCGATCCCTTCCGTCCGGCGACCGCGTCCAGGACCTGCGCGAACGTGAGCGAGCCGTCACGGGCGAGGTCGATCGCCGCGCCGGCGAGTTTTCGCAGGTTCGCGACGCGCTGCGCGCCCTCGTACGCGAACGCGCCGAGCGGGAGGAGCCCCGAGCGGTCGAGCACGCGGGCGATCGCCCGATCGGCCGGAAGGACCCGGGTCTCCTCGGCCCAGGCGCGGATCCGCGAGAGCGCGCGGGAGAGCCGAGGGAAGACGGCGGGGTCGGGGAACTCGTCGCACGACCAGCGGCCGGAGACGGCGCCCCAGCGGTCGAGCTCGGCATCGTCGACTCCTCCCGCGGGGGAACGGAGGTACGCGAGGAGGGCGACCGGGTCGGCCGGCACGGCGAGGGCGCGCAGCACCGCGAGCAGCTGGGTGACCTCCGCCCGCTCGAAGAACGACTTTCCGCCGTCGACGACGAACGGGATTCCCGCCTGCCGCAGGGCTCGGGCGTAAAGCGCGACGTTCGAGAAGGTGCGAAGGAGGACGAGGACGTCGCGGAAGGCGAAGTCACGTTCGGAAGCGCGGAGGCGGAGGATCTCCGCCGCGAGGACCTCTCCCTCCGCAAGACGCCGCGCGTGCGCGTTCGCCCCCGTTCCGGGGTCGACGGTGAGGACCTCGACTGCGGGAGAATCACCGACTTCTTCGTCGAGGCCGGGGGTGACCGCGACATACGGGGGCTGCACGGAAAACGGGTCGTCCTCCGTCGAGGCGCGCCAGATCGCGGAGCCTGGGGGGGTGAACAGGGCGTTCACGGCCTCGAGGAGCGCCGGCCGGCTCCGGAAGTTCGCGGTCAGATCGAGCGCGGAGTGCTTGCCCCGGATCTTGTCGAGCGCTCGGACGAAGGCGCCGTAGTCGGCGCCGCGGAACCGGTAGATCGACTGCTTCGGATCTCCCACGACGAACAGACGTCCCGGCTCGACGTTCGCGTGGAACGGGTCGCGGGCGCTCTCCCCGGCCCGTTCGGAGAGGAAGAGGACGATCTCGTACTGGAGGGGGTCGGTATCCTGGAACTCGTCGAGGAGGATCATGGTCCACCTCGACTTCAGTCGCTCGCGGACGTCGGGCCGGTCCCGAAGGAGGTCCCTCGCGCGGACGAGCAGGGCGTCGAACCCGACGAGCCCCCGCGCGGCGAGGGCGTCCCGCATCGAATCCACGAACGGGCGGACGGCGTCGAAAAGGTCGGACCACAGAATTTCGTCCACTTCCCGGAGGCGCCCGATCAAGCGATGGGCGCGTTTCCCGACCTTCTCGAGCCGCTCGGCGATCCCGGGCGGGGCCGACTTCGGGGCGCCCGGAGCGTCCTTCCGGTCGAGGGGGGATTCGATCGTTGCGACGGCCGCGGCCCCCCCGCGCGCGATCGCGCGAAGGGCGCGGACGGCCGCCTCGTAGAACGCGCGGGGGGAGGCGTGGAGCTTCGGCGCTCCGAGGAGGAGCCGTTCGATCTCGGCGGCGAGGGCGGTCGCAATCCGTTCGAGGGCGTCGTTCGCCTCGCCGGCGCCCCCGCGATCCGCAAGCGCGTGCGCGGGGATGGCGTCCCGCGCGAACTCCCGCGCCACCGCCGCCACGGAAGCGAGGGGGACCCGCTCGAGCACGCGTTCCCAGATCTCCGCGCGCCCCGCCTCGGGCCCGAGTTCCTCCGCGAGGAAGGCCGCCCACTTCTCCTCGAAGAGCGCGTCGGCCCGCTCTCCCGTGTCGATCTCGAACCCGGGTGGGAGTTCCGCCTCGAGGGGAAAGGCCCTCAGGATTTCGGCGCAGAATCCGTGAACGGTCGTGATCGTCGTTCCCTCGAGATCCTCGAGCGCCCGTGCCGCCCGTTCCCCGACCGCGGCGGGGGCGATCCCCCGCCCCACGACGAGGCGCTCGAAAGCACGGTCGGCCGCATGTCTTGCGTCCGGAGGAGAGGGTGCGTCCGTGAGTCGCGCGAGCCGTTCGAGCCCCTCCGCGAGACGCTCCCGCATCTCTCCCGCCGCCTTCTCGGTGAAGGTGACGGCGGCGACCTGACGCAACCGCACGCGGTCGAGCCCGACCGCGACCAGGAGCCGCTCGACCAGGAGGCTCGTCTTCCCGGTTCCCGCCCCCGCGACGACGACGACGTTCCGGTCGAAGGTGGTGACCGCGGCGTCCCGCGCGGCGGCGTCGGCGAGGGGGCGCGCGCTCATGCGCCTTCCTCGCCGCGCACGAGGGCGAGCGTCGGGGACTTGGTCTTCGTCTTCCGTCGGAGGTCGTGGAGATCGGTGTCCTCCCTCGCGTGGCGAGACGCGGTCGGCGCGTGGTCCTTCCGGCAGGCCGAGACGTAGGCGCACCAGCGGCAGGCGACGTCGTCGAGCAGGGGATAGACACCGCGCCGCGGGAAGGAGGCGAGTACCTCGAGCGACTCGAAGAACCCTTCGCGGAGCGCGCGGGAGGCGAACCCCTCGAAGCGGGCGAGCCGTTCGTCGTCGCCGGCGCCTTCCTCCGGGTCGTGGTCGGGCCCGACGCCGAGGACCTCGACCGCAGCGCCTCCGGACACGAGGTGGTAGAGGGGGGCTTGGAGGGCGGTCCCGCGGAGCATCGCCGTCACGTCGCCCCGGCGCGCGATGTCCCCCGCGGTCTTGTATTCCCCGACGACGGGGCCGGCGCCGGTCCAAAGGAGGCGGTCGAACCTCCCGTACACGCGGAGGCGCTCGCCGTTCGGCAGCGTGAGTTCCAGCGCGCGCTCGGTTTCGAACTCCGCCCCGTCCACTCCCGTCTCCGCCTGCCGCGCGAGGTCGTCCCGCAAGAACGCGGCGATCGCCTTCCGCCACCGGCGCGATTGGAGGCGGTGGAGAACGGGAAAGGCCGCCGCGGCCCGAGCGCGCGGCTCGACCCAGTGCCGCTGCCACGCCGCGTCGAGCAGTTCCTCCGCACGGGGATGGCCCCCCTCCCGTCCGAGCCGTCCCTCGGCGTTCAGGGAGGCGTAGACCTCCCGCAGAAGGTCGTGCACCCTCGCCCCGGTCTCCCGCGCCTCGGCCTCGTAAGGGTCGGCCTCCTCGTCGAGTTCCCGGACGCGCAGGACGTCCCGGAAGAAGAACTGGAGCGGACAGGCCCCGAGCCGTTCGAGCGCCGTCGCCGCGAACCCACGCGCCGGGCGGAACGGTCTCCCGACCCGTCCGTCGTAACGGCCGAGCCGTCCCCCGAACGATTCGGTTTCGAGGAGCATCTCGAGCCCGTCCGCGAGCGCGGGATCGAGGGCGCGCACACGGACCGCCGTCGCCGCGTCGGCTCGCCCGGAAAGCGCCGTGACGAGGACCGCCTCGTCGGGGCGGAGAAGCCCCGTGGCCGAGGCGAGGTGGAGGATGCGCTCGCGGGGGTGCGAGGGAACCGCCGCCGCCGAGTTGCGGAGGCGGGCGAGGTCGGGAGAGCCATGCACGAGGCGCGCGATCTCGCGGAGCGCAAGCGACGAGGCGCGCGCGCGTCCCGACACGTCGGCCCGCTGCCAGGAGACCGCGAGGCGGCTGCGGCAGGAGCCGAGCACCGAGGCGAGGATCTGGCGCTCCTCCGCCTCCGCCTCGTGCTTGACCGCGAGCGGCCGTCCGGTCGCGCGCCTGACGGCTTCCCTCGCCTCGTCGCCGAGGAAGGGGTCTTCCCGGGGCCCGCGGGGAAAGGCCCCCGCGTTGAGCCCGAGGAGGTGCACGTCGTCGAAGGTCAGGCCGCGCGCCTGCATGGCGTCGAGGACCGCGATCCCACCGGGGAACGGCGCGATCGCGTCGAGGCTCGTGCGGTCGACGAGCCTTTCGAGACGGCCAACCGCCGTCTCGAACGCGACCGGCCCGGCGTCGCCCACGAGGCGCTCGAAGTCGCCGAGCGCGCGGACGGCGTCGCGGAGCGCCTCCGGAGCGTCGGGGAGGAGGGCCTCCATCGCGGCGGTGAAGAGTTCTTCGTGGCGGGCGAAGGAGCGGGGGGTCGACGGATCGAATCGGTCCCGTAGATCGCGAAGGACGGCGCCGACTTCCGGAAGGGCCTCCTCCCACGCCTCGAGCCCCAGGACGATCCCCGCCGCGCGCGAGAGCGCCTCCGCCCCGCCGAGGGTTTCGGCCGGGGCCTCGCCCGCGAGGAAGCGCAGGTGGGGGGAGCGGAGGACCTCGCAGGTGATCCCCCGAGGGAAGTCGTCGGCGACGGCGCGCAGGAGGAGGAGAAAGTCTCGCGGTGCCGGTTCTCTCCGCAGCGGGCTCGCGACCTGCGCCCACACGGGGAGGGCGTCGCGTGCGACGACCGACTCGAAGGCCGCGGCGTACGGCTCGAGACTGCGGGCGACGATCGCGATCTCGTGCGGCTGCACGCCGGAGGCGACGCGCGCGAGCGCTCCGCGGAGGGCGTGCTCCACCTCCGGCTCCGGTCCCTGGGCGGTCGCGGCTTCGAAGAACGTCTCGGCGCCGGGAAGGGGATCGAACGTCGCCGCCTCGTCGTGGAGGGACGCGAGCCTCGGGCCGAGGGGAGAGCCGTCCCCGGGGTCGGGGACGCGCGCGCTGTCGAGGCAGTCCGGAAGGTGGCGGCGGAAAAAACCCTCCGCGTACCCGGTCGCGCGGGAGCCGGGAGCGACCGGCGCGAGCCAGGTGACCTCGGAGCCCCGGTCGATCGAACGTAAGAGGTCGAGGTGCATCCCGACGACCTCGTAGGCGCCGTGATGGAAGATCGCGGACCAACGCGTCGCGTGCGCGACGGCGACCCGGGCCGCCTCGGCGATCCAGGCCGGCTCGTCGAGGAGGCCGGCGGACCGTCGCTGAGAGAGGGCGATCGCGTAGGCGGCGTGGACTTCGGCGAGCGAGCGCGCCCCCGCCGCCTCGAGCGCTTCCGGCCCGACGCCGGCCTCGCGCAATTCCCGGACGGTCCCGTGGAGCGAGCCGAGCGCCGCGGGGCGTTTCGCGACGAAATCCGCGATCGGGTTCCCTCTCAGGCCGCGGACCGCCCGGTCGAGGAGCCCCTCGAGGAGGCGCGCGTCCGCGGGCTCGGGAAGCGAAACCCCGGCCGTGCGGAGGAGCCGGCGCGCCGTCGTTCGATAGGGGAGGACCTCGACCGCCGCGACCGCTCCGAGCCGTTCGACCAAACGCCGCTCCACGTGGCGGGCGAGGCGGATGGTCGGAACGATCACGAGGACGGATGCGACGGGATCGGCCCGCTTCGCCGCCGCGATCCTGCGGAGGAGCTCCGCCTCGAGGATCCAGGGGTCGGGGTGGAGGATCAGGCGCACCCCGGAAGGTTACCGCTTCTTCGCCTCCAGGATCGCGCGGATCAGGTCCTCCGGAATCTCCCGTTCGGGAACGGCACCCGCGGGATCCGCGAACGCCTCGCGGCACAGGCCGATCGTCATCCGGTAGCTGTCGAGGTAGTCGCCGCAGGGGGGGCAGTCGGCGATGTGACGCTCGAACGTTTCGCGCTCGTCCGCCGCCAGCTCCCCTTCGACGTAGCGGTCGAGGAATTCGACGAACTCGCGGCAGGTGATCATCGCGTCTCCTTCCGGAAACGCCGGTCGAGCTGCGTGCGAAGGGCGAGACGGGCGCGGTGGAGGCGCACTTTCACCGCGTTTTCCGAGATCCCGAGCGCCTCCGCCGCCTCTCCCGTGTCGAACCCGTCGACGTCGCGCAGGAGGAGAACGGTGCGATGGATCTCGGGGAGGCGGTCGATCGCGGCGCGGACGAACCGGATCCGATCCTCGCGCTCGAGGACGGCGTCGGGGCGGTCCTCCCAGGGGGCTGGCGGTTCGACGTGGTGCCCGTTCTCCCGGAACTTCGGCTGGAGGTCGTCGATCGACTCCTCCGGCCTCCGCTTCGCGGCGCGGATCTTCATGAGAGCGGCGTTCAGCGTGATCCGGTGGAGCCAGGTGGAAAGCCTCGCCCCTTCCTCGAAGCGGTCGATCGCGCGGTACGCCGAGACGAAGGCCTCCTGCACGGCGTCGCGGGCGTCGTGCTCGTTTCGGAGGACCCTCCTCGCGACCCCCAGCATCCGCCCTCCCTGCTCGCGAACGAGCGTCTCGAACGCCGCCTCGTCGCCCGCCCGGAGGCGGCGGACGAGGTCGGCCTCCGTCGCCTCCACGCGGCTACCCCCCGTCCCGCGGATTGGATTCCGGGGGGCGGCCGACGGTTTCGGGGACCTTCACGGCCTGGCTCACGAACCCCTCCTGGCCGGTCCGCACGTTCCGGAGCGTCGCGCGGAGCGTGTAGGTTCCCGGGGGCAACTCGACCCACCCCGCGAGCGTCATCGGCGGGCGATCGGGGGCCTCCCACCGCTCCCGCTCATACGCGTGGCTGATGAAGTGGTAGGTGTCCGCGAGGGAAACGCCGTCCTCTGCCTCGATCTTGAAGTGGACCGTGAAATCGGCCCGGGCTTCGACCTCGTTCGTTTCGTAGCCGATCGCGCGCGGCTCCACCTCGAGGCGGAACGGCTGGTGGATGCCCGGTGCCCGTTCCCCCTGGAGGGGGCGCCCCTTCGTGAACGCGATCCGTCCGGGCAGGCGTTGTTCCGCCTGAGGGGGGGCGGCATAGACTCCGCGTCGGTGCTGGATCTTCACGCCGCGCCGAGTGCAGGTGACCGAGACCTTCGCGAGCTTGTCCGGGTCGAGGTACTCGCTCGTCTGGAAGCCCAATTCGTAGGCCCCCTTCTGCGCGTCGAACGCAGTCCGCAACGCGGCGGTGATGTCGGTCGTCTGCACGTGGACCCCGCCGGAGGTGAAGGCGATCTGTTCCATGTCCGCGGTCGCCGCCTCGTACTCGGCCTGGAGCGGGAACGAGCCGGGGGAGAGCATCTGCCCGCGCTTCGCGCCGACGTCCCCGGAAGGGCGGGGCGTGCGGTCCACGAAGTTGAGCGTGATGCGGCTGCGAATCAAGGAGTCGAGAAGGCGGTCCATCTGGACCCTGGGCTCGGTTCCGAACCCGATGTAGAGCTGCAGGCTCGAGATCGTGTCCGGGTTCCCGAAGAGGGCGCGAGCCGCCTGCAGGACCACGGGGGCCGGATCGATCGGAAGGCCGTGGCTCACGACGAAGACGCTTTTTCGCCCGTCGAGGCCGCCCATGTACTCGACGAGTCCGGTGAGGGCGCGGAGGAAGTCCTCGGCGAGCGGGCGTACCTCGCCGATGTACTCGTTCGCGACGTCCCGGAGGCAAAGTGGATCGCCCGTATTTCCGAAGTCGCTCCGGCTGACGACGCAGTCGTCCATCCGGTCGAGAAGTTGCCGCATGCGGGTGTCTCCGGCTCTCCTCGGTCGCCCCTCGCGGCCTCCCGCGCGCAGGATCGCGGTCTTGAGCGCCTCGCGGTCCGAGGTGAACGGGAGCTCCAGTTCGAGGGTTCCCGCGTACGAAAGGACCGCGGCGCGGACGTTGGGCTCGAGGCCGGAGTCGACGAACTGGATCGTCTTCTGCAGCGCTTCCTCGCGCCTGAGTGGGTCGTCGTTCTCGTTGTCGAAGAGAAAGGCGATGTATCGTGGCTCGACCGGGTTCGTGCCGACCGGCGACGACCAACCTCCGGGAGCGTCGAGGAGCAGCCGTACGTCCGGGCGTGTCGCTACGGGGGCCGGGCGCTCGAGAATCGGGTCGAGGTACGAGACCTTCATCCGGTCGCCCCGGAGCTTCACCTCGATTTCCTCCGGGTTGAGGTCGTTCACCGGCCGGCCCTGACGGTCGAGCGCAAGGATCGGGAGCTGCACGAGCTGGACGAGGACCCGTTCTTCCAGTTGCGATGGAATCGGAGACGTGGGAAGTTCCTGTCCGACGGACGGCACGGCGACCGCGAGCAGCGCCACGCAGACGAGGGGTCGTCGGTCGCGCACGTTCAGCTCCTTCCGCTGGAGGCGGCTTCTCGGAGCTTGCGCAGGAGCGCGTCCGCGTTCGGATCCCCGGGGCGGCGCTCGAGTGCCGACTGGGTGACGGCGATCGCCTCTCGCATCCGCCCTTTTTCTGCGAGCCAGCGGGCGTAATTCAAGAGAGGAGGCAGGAAATCGGGATCCGCCCGGAGTGCCTCGTCGATGAGCTTCTTCGCCTTGTCCTCCTCGTTCCGGAGAAGCGCGACGTTGGCCAGAAAGAACGGGGCGCGGGGGTCCTCCGGCCGCAGGCTCCGCACCCGAAGCAGGTCGCGCTCGGCGCCCGCGATATCTCCTGCGGTCAATCGTGCGGTTCCGAGGTACCCCAAGATGTCGGGGCTCGAGGGTGCCTTCTCGTGGGCGATCTCGAACAGCCGCACGGCGAGCGAAAGGTCTCCGGAATCGCGCGCGAGGGATCCCGCCCGGACGAGAGTGTCCGGGTCGCCGGCCTCGAGTTCGGCGAGGCGTTTCGCCGACTTCAATGCGTCCGCCTTGGCTCCCTGCGAGGCCTGGAGCTCGAACCGAGCCGCCCACGCGGCGGGGTCGTTCGGATTCCTCTCCAGCACATCCGCCACGATCCGCTGCGCCTCCGCGACGCCGCTCGCGGTGCCGAGCAGGATACCGGGAAATACCGGGGCACTTTGGTTCTCGCGGTTGAGGAGGATCGCGAGACGATACTGTTCCTCCGCTTCCCGATTCTTTCCGTTGAGCCAAAGTACGGAAGCGAGAATGCGGCGGGCCTTCTCGACGAGGTTCGCCGAAGTGGAGGCGTCGTTGGAAGCGGCCGCGAGGGCGCCCCAGGCTTCGTCCTCGGCTTCTTGGAAGCGTTTCAGCTTGATGAGCGCTTGAATCTTCGAGCTTCTGGCAAGGTGGTTCCCGGGACTCTTCTCGAGAACCCGGTTCAACGAGGCCAGGGCAAAATCGACGTTTCCGGCCTCGAGAGCCTTCCTGGCTTCGAGGACGATCGCACCTTCCGCGACGTGGTCTTTGGGGTCCGGCAGCGCGCCGACGTGCTCGGCCAGATTCGGGTCGGTGTTCCCCCCGAGATAGCCGAGGCTCCGGAGCTTGGCCTCTTCTTCGGGACCGATCGACCGACGCGCGTCGGCGGCCACGTCCGCGTCCGTGGTCGAAGCGACCCAGTTGGCGAGAACGGAAGCCATTTCGGCGCTGCGCTCGGGTTCGAGGCCGTGGAGATTCACGGACTCCGCGGGATCCTCGCGCAGGTCGTACAGCTCGGGGCGTGGCGCCTGGATGTACTTGAACCGTCGGTCCCGCACCATTCTCAGCTCGCTCCAACCGAACTCGATCCTAGGCATGAACGTCTCGGCGAAGACCACTCGGCCTTCGGGAACCCCCTCGCCGCGGAGAAGGGGAGCGAGACTCCTACCGCTCGCGCCCGGCAAGGGCGGCAGCCCGAGGAGGTCCAAGACGGTGGGGGCCACATCGACCAGCTCCACGAGATCCGGCACGCGCCGCCCCTTCGGAACCAGACCGGGCGCACGGAAGATCATGGGAACCCTCATCGCGGGTTCATAGAGGAAGACGCCGTGCGAGAGCTCTCCGTGGTGTCCGAGACTCTCTCCGTGGTCTCCGGCGACGATGAGGAGAACGTCGTCCAAGATGCCCTCGCGCCGCAGTCGAGCGATGAGGTCTCCGAAGCAGGAGTCCATGTACGAAATCTCGCGGTCGTATCCCGAGCCGTGCAATTCCCGGCCGGACGTCTCGGGAGGGGCGTACGGGGCGTGCGGATCGTAGTAGTGAACCCACAGGAAGAAGCGACCCTCCGGCTTTTCCTCGAGCCACCGGAAGACCTCGCGGTTGACCTCCTCCGCGGGCCGCTGCGCTTCGTAGAGCTGATCGCGGCCGCCCGAGTAACGATCGCGAGGGATGTCGGAGTAGACGTCGAAACCCTGCTCGGTCCCGTACCCGGCGTTCAGGACGAAAGCCCCGACGACGGCCGCCGTCGCGAATCCCGCGTCTTTCAGGCGCTCGGCGAGCGTCGTCTCTTCGGCGCGGAGACGGAAGACTCCGTTGTGGCGGACCCCGTGCGAGGCCGGGTATTTGCCGGTGAACATGGAGGAGTGGGACGGGAGCGTGAGGGGGGCCTGGGCGTACGCGGACTCGAAGAGCACGCCCTCCTCGGCGATCGCGTCGATGTGGGGAGTCGGTACGGATGCACCGCCGTAGGCTCCGATCCGGTCGGCGCGCGTGGTGTCGAGCGTGACCACGACGACGGAGAACTCGGCGGGATCACGGGAGGAGGCGGAGTCGCACCCGACGAGGAGGGCGACGGCCGGGAGGAGGGACGCCGCCGTTACGCGGGAGAACCCGTTCCGGCAGGTATCGAACAAGGGAGCACCTCCACCGAAGGAAGCTAACACAGGAGGCGCGGGTCCGCTGAGAACGCGACGGGCCGCCGGGAGAACCCGGCGGCCCGTCGGATGTTACGAGCGAACCGTGGGACCGAGGATCAGAACACGAGGCCGACACTCACCGAGTACTGCCGGGGCGCCTGGTAGTCCCCCTCGTTCCGGATCCGCCCGAAGTTGCGGCAGTTCCGGTTCGGATAGGCAACGGGAGGACCGCCGAGGACTTCACAGGTCCCGGTGGCTTCGTCCGCGCGACGCGGCGCCCAACGCGCCGGGTTGGAACCCGGGACCACCGTTCCCGCCGTGTCGTAGGCGATCAGGGTATCCTCGTTCGTGACGTTCAGGATGTCCGCCTTCACGTACATCCCGAGGTCGCGCCAGAACGAGAACTGGTATTTGATCGTCGCGTCCAGGTTCCAAAAACCGTCGAAGCGGTTGTTGCCCCGACCGTCGAAGTACTTGGTGTAGGACTGTCCCACTTCGTTGAGGTAGCTCGGATCGGACGTCATCGACGCGCCGGCCGTCCGGTTCCAGGCCTGCCCCGACCGATACCAGAAGATGCTGCCCAGGGTCAGGTTCCCGGCGCGGCCGAAGTCGAACCGGTAGTCGCCCCACAAGCGGACGCGATGACGGATGTCGTCGTCGGTGTAGCCGTAGGGAAATGCGGTCGCCTGATCGACCGATCGGGGGTAGTTCCCGATGATCGAGCCCGAGGCTGGCGTGTTTCTCCCCTCGCCTTCGTAGTTGCCGCGCGTCCGGGAATAGGTGTAGTTCCCGCCGATGTCCCACTTCGCGCTCGGACGGTAGTCGATCGTCGCGGTGATGGCATCGTAGTCGCGGCGGCAGGTGCTGCAGTTGGCCCAGACTTCGTTGTCGAATTGGAAGGATGCACCGCTCCCCTTGGGGTCGACCACGGTGGCGTACGGCGATCCGTTGATGACTTGGTCGCCGACGAAGTCGTCGAGAAGGTCCTTGAATTCCCTCTGGGTGTACGTCAACGTGAGCGACCCGGTGTTCCGAGGAAGCGCGCGCTTCACCGCGAGGTTGAGATCGGTGGCGTAAGGCGCCGACGCGTTCGGGGCGAGGTACCGGACCGGCTGGGACGGGTCGCTGATCGTCGTGATGATGCCCCAGTTCGAATCGTCCCGGAGAAGGGCTTCGACGTCGTCGTAACTCAACCCGGTCTGGGATGGGCCCGTGTAGATGGAAACGATGTAGGGTGCGCCGCCGACGCCCGTGACGTTGCTCGCGACGTTATCGTTGAACCGGCTGACGTACTTACCCCAAGAGGCCTGGAGCTGCCAATCCGGGCTCACGTTGTAGGTCACGCCGATGCGGGGAGAGATCTCCTGGAAATCCAGGTCGAGGGTCGGGAAGGGACCTTTCCCCTGCCAATCGTCGTAGCGAACGCCCGCGTCAATGCGCCACTTGTCGATTTCCCAGGAGTCCTGGATGTAGAACGCCGTGTTTTCGAGCGTCTGATCTCCCGAGAACGGAATCGCCTCCCACCGGTAAGAGAGGCCAAAATCGTAGTACGACGCGACGTTGAAGGTGCACGACGAGCCCACGCAGGTCGCGAAATCGCCGAAGCCCGGGGGCAGATAGGACGCGAAGAGCGCGTCGTAATTGAGGAAATTGAACCCCGTCGACGACTGGATGTTCTGGCCGGCGGTGATCGAATTGACGTACTGGAGACCGTACTCCAGCGTGTGATCGCCCCAGCTCTCCGTCGTCAGCACGTTCGTGAGGCCGAGGTTCGCGGTCTCGTTGTCGCGAACGCTCGCGTCGTCGAAGTCCCACCAGTGGTTGTGGAAGATCTGGAACCCCGCTCCGTAGAAATCGAGGAAGGGCGACCCCTTCGCCGGGTCGCCGCCGGATTGAATCGAGACCTGTTTCTGGGTGGCCTGGGCGTTGATGAACATCCTGTCGCTGATCACGCCCTGGTATTCGCCGGCGATGATGTCGCGCGGGTCGGAACGCTTTCCGAGAGCCAGGGCGTCCCCGGCCGGGAGGCCCGCGCGGTCCGTCGAGTCGGCGGCGAACTCGAGGTAGCTTGCCTCGATCACGTGGTTCGGGGTGATCGCACCGGTGAGCTTGAGCTGCCAACGATCCTCGTTCCGGACCGTCGTGTACGATTCGCCCGTCTCGAGCGTGGTTGCCGTCGTCGCGGCCTCGGGAATCGTGCGGCCCCCGGCGAAGAACCACAGGCGGTCCTTCAGGATCGGTCCGCCGATGGTGGCGGAATAGACCTTCTGAAGGTCGTCGCTCTGCTGCTCATTGTACGGAGTCTTCGCGTTCCACGACTGCTTCGAGAAATCGACCCGGGCCGCTCCGTCGAAGGTGTTGCCGCCCGACTTCGTGGTTGCGTTGATGACGCCGCCCTGGAACCGGCCGTACTTCGCGCTCACCCCGTTGGTGAGCACCTGAACCTCCTCGATGGCCTCCTCGAGATAGATCGTCGGCGCCGATCCGAAATAGGGATCCGAAACCTCGGAGCCGTCGAGCAGGACGTTCGTGTCGAACGAGGGTGCTCCCGAGATGGAGAGGGTGCCCGGTGTCGGACCGAACGAGACGTTCGGGGCGAGGTTGGCGACGTTCTCCAAAGTCCGGTTCGTGACGGGAAGCTGGTCGATGGTGTTCTTGAAGTTGAAGTTCTCTCCCCCCGCCGTCGTCTGGAGCTTCGTGGCAGGGGAGAAGACGACCACGTCCTCGACCAGATCCGCTCCCGATTTCAGCACCGCATCGATCGGAACGGTCTGACCGATTCCGACACGGAACGTGTACTGGAGCGGGGTCTTCCCCGGCGCGTTCACGGTCATCGTGTAGACACCCGGGGGGAGTAGGGACGCCAGATAGCGTCCGTTGGCGTCGGAGGACGCCTTGCGCTGCCCCTGCAGCGCAGGCGACTCCAGCGTGATTTCGGCACCCGCGACCGGCTTGCGGTCCTCATCCAGCACGGTGCCGGTCACGCGACCGGTTGTTTCCGCCTGGGCGAGCGCGAGCGTCGGCGCGAGCAGGAGCGCGACGGCCAAGAGCACACGTCTCATGCTGACCTTCCTCCCTCTGAAGAACGGCGACGGGAAGCCCCGACCTTCGCCGGACGACCCCCGGACCGAACAACCACATTCGCCCCTGCAACTGCGAGGCCAGCGAAGTTCCCGGCCCTGGGTCGATTAATTGCTGAAAATAAGGGGCTTCGAATGGGTCCGTGAGCGCCGACGCGGTGGTGCGATCCAACACATTGAATCGCGCCAGTCCGTTGGATCGAATCGAGGGAAGATGGCGAATCCAAGACGAAAGTGCGTCACTGCACCGTGAACCTCACGAACACCGGGTTCTCGAGCTCCGGAGCGCTCAGCAGGAGTTCGAGCGGTTCCCCCTCGACGAACCCCGGCGGCTTCGGGAAGTAGACGAAGTCGAGGATGTAAGAGAACCGGGGTAGCGCGATCCGGTCGATCGCAATCGAGTCGTCGAAGCCCGGGGTGAAATTGCTCCGGACGTAGGAGTACGCCTGGTACTTTCCGAGCACGATCGGGGTCGCTTCGGAAAAATTCCGGCGGTCGAGATCGGTGCTCCCGCCATACCCTTCGGCCAGTTCGTTTCGTCCGGCCATCGGATAGCGGTTGCCGCGGGCGTCGACCAACGTGAACGACTCGCGGGTGAGGGTCATCCCCTCGAGCCCGCGATTCACCACCGCAATCTCGAGCGGGAGGAACGGTTGCTTCATCCGATAGCGCGCCGCGCGTGTCGACACGATCAACGCGACCTGCGAACCCTCTTCGATCCAGGTTGCCTGGGCCAGCTTCGGGTCCAGCCGTCCCTCTTCCACGAGCGTTCCCGAGGGTTGCAGGACCGGCGCGCAGCCGGCGAAGCCAAGGACCATAGCGAACGCCGGGGAGAGAACGCGCAGGTTCGTTTTCATTTTCCGAGCGCCGCCAGGATCTCTCGGTTTTCAGCCGCGAGGGACGAATCCGGGTCGAGTGCGAGCGCGGTTCTCAGATGCTGAGCGCCGTCGTCGAGCTTGCCTCGATTCAGATCGCAGCGGGCCAGGATCGAGTGAGCGAGCGAGAGGTTCTTCGGGTCGGACCCCTTCTCGACGAGCCGGTTCGCAAGGCGCTCGGCGTCGCTGTAGTTCCTGTCGTTGATGTAGCCGATGGCGAGGTTCAGAAGGGCGACGTCGTCCATTCCCCCCTCTTTTTCGGCGCGTTCCAGCGTTGCGTATGCCTTTTCGCGGTCTCCCGACTGGGAATAGAGGTCGGACAACTTGAGCAAGACTTCGCGGCGGGAGTCGAACTCGGAAGCCGCCTCGAGCGTTGCGATCGCGTCCGCGAGCCGATTCGTGTCTTCGTAGAGAATCGCAAGACCGATCGCCGCTTCCATCTTGACGGCGGCGTCGAAGGAGCCGTCGAGTTCGGATCGAAACTCCCGCTCCGCTTCGTCGTCACGACCGAGGCCCTTGAGGATGCGACCGCGCAAGACATGGGCCCCGGAGAACGAGGGGTCCACGGACAGGCACTTGTCGATCCGTGGGAGCGCCGTTTCGTAACGACCGAGTTGCGTCAAGGCGAAGGCGGCCAGGTAGTTCGTTCCGGCGTGGTCGGGTGTACCCTCCAAGGGCTTCTCGAGGAGTGCGAGCCCTTCCTCGTAGTTGCCGGACCTGATCTTCGCGAGGCCGGACGCGTAAAGATCCTCCAACTTCTTCGCCTCGGCCTCCGCCTTTGCCGCAGCCGTCAGCGACATAGGCCCCACAACCACGTCGAGATGGATCTGGTTCATGTAGCCGACGTTGATGGGCGGCAGCTGGTCCGGCGCGAACTCCTGATCGACTTCCCAGAGAACCTTGTCGTTCTCGAGCGGGTCCGTCGCCCTTCCCTTGAGTCGCAGCACGACGAGACCGCCCGGGGCATCGACGAGGAGATTGTAGGCTCCCGGCCGGATCATCCCGATCAGGTAGTTCCCCTTCTTTTTCGAGGTGGCGTCGACGGAGGTGCCCTTGTCGTCTTTGGGTTGGAGCTTCACGACCGCGTCTTTCACCGGGTTCCCCTCGTGGTCGGTCACGACCCCCGACATCCGGGCCTGGTTCTGGGCGAGGGTGACCGCCGGGGCGAGCGCGAGGAGGAGGGCGACGGCGACTCGGTGCCTCAGGGCTCTCATCGACGACTCCGAAGGCGGGCCCGCTCGGGGCCCGCGGCACGCACTCATTCTAGGCGCGAAGCGCTGCGGGGTGCACGGGGAAGCCGTGGGTCCGGCGCGGCGAGGATGTCTCGCACGGCGGGCCGTCGGTGTATTCGAGGACGGCCCAGCCGGGGCGGACCTCCACGACCGAGCGGCTCACCGTCCCGGCGTCGTTGCGGTGCATGCAAACCGAGCGAGTCCCCCTCTCGGGCTCGTGCGACGCGAGCCACGAGGCCAGCTCGTCCGCGGATGCCGGGGCGCGATCGCCGAACCGACGGCGCCACGACGCCTCCCTCTCGCGGCCGGCCCCGATCGGATCGAGGGTGGACGACACGCGGACCACGAGCCCCGCGGACCGTTCGCGAGACAGGGAACGCCCGTCCCAGCGCACCGACGTGCACGTCGCATGGGCGCCGTCCGCTCCCGGCTCGGCCGCGAGGATTTCGAACGCGCGGACGTCCGCGAGCGGCTCGGAGAGGGCGGCGTCGAGACCGCGCGCGAGGACGTCCCGGACGACGAGCCCACGGCTTCTCGGCCGCTCGGGGAGCGAGCGCCCCTCCGGCTCGGCGGCGTTCAGGATGCAGACCGTTCGGCCCGCGGTGTCGACGCCGAGCCAGGTCCCCCCGCCGTCGGGGTCGCCCGGGGCGAGCACCCGGACCCCCCCGAATCGATGGATCGCGGGGGGACGTCCGTGGGCGCGCGACCGGCTTTCGTCCCGGTTGTGGCCGAGGAGGTATCCGCCGCCGGGGAGAGGGACGAAGGCCACGGTGCACACAGGCCGATTCTAACGGCTCGCTCGAGCGACCGCGCGAGCGTCTTCCGGTCGGCCTCGACGATCGGAGCGTCCCCGATCACGATCCGCGCCTCGAATCCGGGGAGCCGGAGGAGCCCGAGGAGGTGCGGTACGAACGCCGCGTCGTTCCACCAGCAGACGGCGTCCGCCGCCGGAGGGAGGCCGGCGGAGGTCCGGTAGGAGATGGCGGCGAAGTGCACCGGCATGCGCAGACGGACGGCGGGTTCGAGCAGAGACGGGCGGAAGGGGAGCGGCTCCGGTCCTCCCGTGCTCGTCCCCTCCGGGAAAAGGACGATTCCGATCCCCTCGGCGAGCACCGTTTCCATCGCCGCCGCGACGCGGGGCAGATCGCGCTTCGTCTCGCGGTCGACGTAGAGGGTCCCCACCGACCGGCTCAGCCACCCGAAGACCGGCCACCTCGAGACGTCGTCACGGGAGACGAAAACCGCTTCGACGCGGGACGCGAGCAACGCGATGTCCACGTACCCGTGGTGGTTCGACACCAGAAAGAACGGAGGGCGGGGAGGGACCCCGGCCGTCTCCACGCGCGCTCCGAGCAGGCGGAGCAAGAGGCGCGACCAGAGCCGAAAGAGCCGGAGCCGCGCCCGCACGGGAGAGCGGAGGAGGAGCGCGCAGGAGAGGTTCGTCGCCGCGATCGCGGCCGCGCCGGCCGCGCACAACGCGGCGAGGGCCGGGAGACGCCACGTCAGGCGAAGCGCCCCGCTCACCCCGGGGTTCCCTCGCCCGCCGCGGCCCGATCGAGGAGCCAGAGCGTCTCCCCGTCGCGCGCCCGTGCCCGGGCCGCGGGAAACCCGCTGCGCTCCCCCTGGTCGAGGATCCGGCGTACGACGCCCGCCTTTTCCGCCCCCGCGACGAGGAAGACGACGCGGCGCGCCGCCTCGAACACGGGGAAGGTGAGGGTGTACCGGACCCCTCCCGTCGGTGGGACCGGGTTCGCGACCGCGAGGCGGTCCCGCTCCTCGAGCGCAGCGGTCCCCGGGAAGAGCGAGGCGGTGTGGCCGTCCGCCCCCACGCCGAGGAGGACCAGGTCGAATCGGGGGATCGCCCCGGCCTCGGCCTCGAACGCGGCCCGGAGCGCCTCTTCCATCCGGAGGGCGACCTCGCCGGGAGGGAGTTCGCCCGCCTCCCACTCGAGGAGCCGGTCGCGCGCGGCGGGGACGCGGTCGAGGAGCGACTCGCGGATCATCCGCTCGTTGCGGTCGGGATCCTCCCGCGGGACGTTCCGTTCGTCCCCCGCGACGAGGAGCACGCGCTCCCACGGGACGCGCGCCTTCCCTTCCTCCGCGAGCACCTCGTAGGCCCGCCGAGGGGTCAAGCCGCCGGCGAGGGCGACGAACGCCCGCCCGCGCCGGGAGACGGCTTCGGCGACCGTCTCGACGAAGAGGCGGGAAGCCTCCCGCGCGAGGGTCTCGGGGTCGGGAACGATCCGCGTCCGCATCGGGGTCCGAGGCTAGTCGGGAACCCGGGGTCGGGTCAAACCTGGTCCATAATCCGGCCGTGTTCGAGGTCGCGCGGCCGTTTCTGCTCTCGCTCGCGCTCGGTCTCCTGTTCGGCATCGAGCGCGAGCGCTCCCACGCCTCGGCCGGGGGAGAAACGCCGTTCGGCGCGCGGACGTTCACCCTCCTCGCACTGCTCGGCACTCTCGCCGCGCACCTCCGCGAGCCGGCGCTCGCCGCGGTGCTCGCCGCCTTCGTCGGAGCGCTCGTCCTCGGCGTCCACCTCCGCGGGGGCTCCTCGGCCGGAGGGGCGACGACCGAGGTCGCCGCGGTCGCCACCTTCGCGCTCGGATATCTCGCCCACCGGGAGATCGTCCTCGCCCTGATGCTCGGCGTCCTCGCCGTCCTCGTCCTCGCGCTCAAGCCGCGCATCCACGAATTCGCGAGGGAGGAACTCGCGCCGCGCGAGGTCGACGCCGGGCTCACCTTCCTCGTGATCGCCTGCGTCGTCCTCCCGCTCCTCCCCGACCGGGCGCTCGACCCGTGGCGCGTCCTCAACCCGTTCCGGCTGTGGCTCCTGTTCGTCCTCATCGTCGGGATCGGATTCGGCGGATACATCGCCGTGCGGGCGCTCGGGGTCGGGCGCGGGCTCGCGGCCGCGGGGTTCGGGGCGGGGCTCGTCTCCTCGACCGCGGCGACGCTCTCGCTTTCGCAGAAGGCCCGCGAGGAGGGTTTTCCCCTCCGGCCCCTCGCGATCGCGATCGTGCTCGCGAACGTCGCCTCCGCCGCGGCCCAGATCCTCGTCGTCGTGGTGGTGAACCCCGATCTCGCCGCCGAAGCCGGTCTCGTCGTCGGCGCACCGGTCGCGGCGGGACTCGCCGGTGCGCTCGCCGCCTCCGGATTCGGCCATAAGGCGCCGGACGAAGCCTCCGGCACGATCGGGGTCGGAAACCCCCTGGCGCTCAAGCCCGCCGCATTCTTCGCCGTCGGGCTCGCCGCCATCCTCGCCCTCGCCTCCGCGGCGCAGAGGGCCTATGGCGAGTCCGGCTTCTTCGTCGCGTCAATCCTCGGGGGCGCGACCGACGTCCACGGGGTCACGCTCGCGGCGGCGACCCTCGAGGGGGCCGGCACGATCGGCGCCGACCAGGCCCTCGTCGGCATCGTCCTCGCGTTCGTCGTCAATATGCTCGTGAAACTCTCGGTCGCCGGGTGGGCCGGGGGCCGAAGGCTCTTCTTCGTCGTCGCACCGCCGCTCGTCGCGATGCTCGCCGCGGCGATCGCGGCGCTCGCCGTCCTACGGGGATGAGGAGGACTCGATGAGGTTGCTGCTCCGCTGGCTGATCGCGAGCGTCGCGCTCTTCGCCGCGGCCTGGCTCGTGCCGGGCATCGAGGTCGATCCGGAAGCCTACTGGATTTACGGGGTCATGGCCGTGATCCTCGGACTCGTGAACGCCGTCGTGCGGCCGATTCTCGAGTTCCTGACGTGCCCCCTCGTCCTTCTGACGCTCGGACTCTTCGTGTTCGTGATCAACGCGGCGACGCTCTGGCTCGCGTCGTGGCTCGCCGTGAACGTCTTCGACGTCGGTTTCCGCGTGAACGGGTTCCTCGCCGCGTTTCTCGGTGCCCTCGTGGTCAGCGTCGTGACCCTGGTGCTGGGCGTCTTCGTCCCCGACGAGGGGAACGACCGTCGCCGGGAGCGCCGCGACTAGCGGCCGAGGTCCGAGAGGATCGGCGGGTTCGGCTCCTGCATCGCCAGGATCCCGTGGCAGGTCTCGCAGTCGCCGGAGATCGGTTCGCCCGCCTCGTCGACCAGGTCGCTCCCGTGGCAACGGAAGCAACCCGGGGTTTCCTCGTGGCCGATGTGGTTCGGGTAGGTCCCCCAGGTGATGTTCATCGACGGGAAGACGTTCCAGCACCAGATGTCGCCGAGGGTGTGGCCGGCCTGCCGGATCTGCTCGGACGAAGAGACCACGACCTGCGGGTACTCCTTCTCGTAGAACGCCCGGATCGCCGCGGCGATCCCTTTGCGCGCCTCCTCGTGCGACGGGTAGTCCGCCTTCAGCGCCGCGAGCCCTTCCCTCCGGATGAACGG
This sequence comes from uncultured Acidobacteriota bacterium, assembly GCA_964383585.1. Taxonomy (GTDB): domain Bacteria; phylum Acidobacteriota; class Polarisedimenticolia; order Polarisedimenticolales; family DASRJG01; genus CAYLHQ01. The sequence continues at coordinate 34,177 of CAYLHQ010000014.1, read as the reverse complement.
GAGGTTGCGGTCGATTCTCCCCTCGTGGATCGCGCGGTCGAGTTCGACGTGGGGGAGGCGGTAAATGTGACTCGGCCGGTTGTGGCAGTCGACGCAGTCCATCGTCCGCCACTCGGTCGTTTCCGCTTTCGGGGCGTCGCCGTTCGCGTCGCCGGCGGGGCGCGCCCAGCGGCGCCTCGTCCCGCTCGCGTCTTCGAACGTCACCTCGTACATCGTCTCCCGGTCCTTCGTGGAACGGTAGCGGACCTCGTGGGTCGGGTCGACGTGCCAGTGGATGCCGTGGGACTTCGTGCCGTCGCTCCCGCCGACGCGGAGCACGAGGACCGTCTTCGTCTCGGTGTTCGCCTCGTCCTCCTCGAAGTGGGTGATGACCTTGAGGCGGTCTCCGACGAACTTGGTCGGCCAGTGGCACTGCTCGCAGGTCTCGCGGGCCGGCCGGAGGCTGTGAACCGGGGTGGGGATCGGCTTCGGATAGAGGCCGAGGTTCACCGAGACGACCTGCCAGGAGCCCGAGAGCTTCGACTTCACGAACCAGTCGGCGCCAGGGCCGATGTGGCACTCGACGCAGGCGACCCGCGAGTGCGGGGAACGCTGGTAGGTCGTGTACTCGGGGTCCATCACCGAGTGGCAGGCCTGCCCGCAGAACTCCACCGTCTCCATGTACTCCACCCCCTTGTAGGTGGCCGCGGAGACGATCACCAAATTGACGACGGTCGCGACGAGGAAGACGAGGGCGAGGTTCCTCACCGCGGGCCGGTTGAGGTCGATGACCGGGAAGCGGTCCGAAACGGCTCCCGTGCGGCGGAGCCGGCGCCGCTCGAGCCACGCCCCGGCGGGGATGAGGACGAGGCCGAGGAGGAAGACCCCGGGAAGGACCATGAAGGTGATGATCCCGAGGTACGGTCCGCCGTGGACGCCGATCGACTCGATCAGGAAGAGCGAAAGGAAGAGCACCGCCGACGCGGTGGTCAGAGCCGCGCCGAGGAGGCCGAGGGGACTCCTCGTCACCGCCGCCAGGAACTCCCGAATCGGTCTTCCGACCATCGTCAGTGTCCGCCCGCGAAGAGGGCAAAGACGATCAAGGCGACCATCGCGAGCCCCGAGAGGACCGCCACGGCGCCGAGTACGCGGCCCCAGGTCAGGGCCCAGGACTCGCCCGGTCCGGTGAGGACGCTCGCCAGAGTGCCTTCCTTGACGAGTCGCTCGTATTCGGCCGGGCGCTCGTGCTGCAGTTCTTCGAGGGGGATCCTGCCCGAGAACATGCAGGTATCCATCGGGAACTTCTCTGGGCGAATGTGGCCGTTGAAGAAGTGGATCGAGAAGATGAAGCCGACGGCGAGGAGGGCCTCTTCCCCGTGGACGAGCGTCGCGAGGTTGAAGACGGTCCCGGGGAGGAAGAGCGAGAAGAACTCGGGGAACCACAGCATGAGCCCCGACCCGCCGATGATGAACATCCCCCAGAAGACCGCCCAGTAGTCGAACTTCTCCCAGTACGTCCAGCGATCGAACTTCGGCCGCGGACCCGCCCCGATGAACCAGCGGAAGTGTCCGAGCATCTGGACGAGATCGGTGGGCTGCGGAACGAGCGACTTCGGCCCCCACAGGATCCCGTACTCCTTCTTCACGAAGATCCGGTTGAGGAGCCACGCGACGTGGGCGACGAAGTCGACGATCATGATGACCGCGAAGAATCGGTGGAGGAGGCCGGCCGTCTCGAACCCCCCGAAGAGGCGGGCGAGCTCGGGCGCCCATGCGGTGTGGCTGAACAGGAGCGGCATTCCGGTCAGGGCGAGACCGAGGAAGCTCACCATGAGTGCGGCGTGCGCGATCCGCTGCGCGCCGGTGAATCTCAGGACCCGGCTTTCGACCACCTGCTCGGCCATCTCACTTCCTCCCTTTCTGCGAGCGCACTTCCTTGAGCGAGCGGCCGAACCACATCGCGGTGTGGAGCCCGAAGAACCCGAACACGCCGATCAGGAGGAACTGCATGAACTTGTAGGCGAGATGGAGGAGCGGGTTCCGGTCGAAGTCACGCTTGTCGGCGTGCGGGTCGTAGGCGGCGAAGTTCGCGTTGACCCCCGGGTGGCACTGACGGCAGGTCTCGACCCGGCGCGCCTCGGAGATCCGGGAGGCCGGATCGTCCTCGGGGAGCACGTCGTGGAAGCCGTGGCAGTCGGAGCACTTGGCGACTCGGGTGAACCCGAGGGCGGTCACCTGCCCGTGAAAGGTGTCGCGGTAGGTGCGGAGCGATTCCGCGTGGCAGGACCCGCACTCCGAGAGGACCTCGAGTTGCCATCCGGAGGTTTCCACCGGGCCGATCGCGTGCGCGGTGTGGCACTGGACGCACGTCGGGGCGCCGCCGTTTCCTGCCGCGACCGCCTTCCCGTGGACGCTCCGCTCGTAGACGGGAGTGATTCCGACGTGGCACTTCCCGCAGGTGTCCGGGATCCGCGCGCGGTTCACCGGGCTTTCGGGGTCGACCTTCCGGAGGACGTCGTGCGCGCGGTGGCAGTCGGAGCAGTTCGGGGCGACGACGAGCCCCTTATGCGTGAGGGCCTTGCCGTGGATGCTGTCGTGGAAGGCGGCGGCGACGTCTCCGCTCTCGATCCCCGCTTCGGCGATGATCCGGGAGTTCCCGTGGCAGGACCCGCAGGTCTCGGGGAGCTTCTGGTGGTTCGTCCTCGAGTCGGGGTCGGTGGCGGGGAGGATGTCGTGCGCGCCATGGCAGTCGGCGCACGCAGCCGCGAGCATTCTCCCCTCGGCCCGAGCCCGCGCGTGGACCCCTTTCTCGTAAAGCGCGACCGCGTCGGCGTGGCAAGACGAACAGTCCGGTGGGGCGAGCTTCGACTCGTGGGGGATCTCCCCCTCCGCGAGGTCGGTGTGGCAGTCGGTGCAGGAGAGCCAGCCGTGAACCGTACTTCCGAAGAGGTCGGCGTCGACGCCGACGTTCGATCCGTCCTCGCGGGTCAACTCCGTGTCGGAGTGGCACATCATGCAGTCGTCGTTGCTGGGGCCGGCCCATGCCGTCCCGGCGAGCGAGGCCGCGACGAACGCGAGGCTCAGGCGAATGTTTTGCGCGTGACGGCCCATGTCGGATCTCCCGCTGCCATGATCGGAGCGGGGATTCTGCGCGCTCGAAGTTGGACGCCGCAAGTGACGAAGATCAAGAGCAAGAGGACCGGATAAGTCCTATTTCGTGATCCGGGCTGCGACGTTCACACGGACGTGGAACTCCGGGGCCATGAGCGCACCCGCGAGGATGTCGATCTGGAGTTGCGTGCCGCTTCCGGCAAGTTCGAGCCGCCCGCGTTTCGGAGTCCCGTGGGTGTCGATCTCCCAGGTGGTGACGGACATATCCCGGTGGGCCTTGCGAAGATCCTCGAAAACCGCCTCGACGCTCGAGCCGACGAAGTAGGAAGCCCACCACTCCTCGGAGGTGTCGGACCGCTTCTTGTACTGCGCCTGAATGCGAACCGACCCCTTCGGTCGGACGAACCCGGGCGGGTCGTCGCCGGGGGAGTCGGTCGACGGGATGGCGGGATCTTCCTTCCTGCGCTGCGGCTCGACGGCGAGGTCGGCATCGAGTCCGCGCGTGCCGAGGAACTCGAGCGAGCGGCCCTCGACGCGGTAGACGGCGACCTGTCTCCGGATCGGGTCGGTCACGACGAAGTACTCCGCCGCCACGTCGACCTGGAGAGGCCCCACCGAGGCCGCGCGCGGGGGGACGCCCGCCGCGCGTCGCACCGGCTCGGGCTCGTCCTGGGCGAGGGCGGGGGAGAGGCCGAGCGCAACGATCACGGGGAGGAGCGGGAAGCGCATCGGGAACCTCCTTTCCTCGGTCGGCACGAGGCTCATGCATAATGCGCGATCGTAACCCGAAACCATGAGCCCCGATCTCTTCCACGCCGCCGATCTCGAAGCGTTCCGCGCGCGAGGGATTGCCGTCGAGGAGGCCGAGCGTCAGCTCGCGCTTCTCCGCAAGCCCCCTCCCGCGGTGCGCCTCGATCGCCCGTGCTCCGTTGGAGACGGCATCGAGACGATCGATGACGGCGAAGTCGCCCGACTTTCCGACCTCCATGAGCAGGCGGCCCGCCAGGGGAGGTGCGCGAAGTTCGTGCCGGCGTCGGGGGCCGCGACGCGGATGTTCCAGCCGCTCCTGACCGTCTGGGGTTGGGGAGACGACGTCGGCCGCGACCGGACCGAGGCGGCGGCCGCCGCGGGAAGCGTCGACGCCGAGCGGACCCTCCGATTCCTGGATCGCCTGGAAGCCTTCGCGTTCGCCGAGGAGTTGCGAGCGGTCCTCGCGTTCCGCGGTTACGACCTCGACCACCTCCTGCTCGGGGGGGCGGTCTCGGACGTCCTCGACGCGCTGCTCGGGAAGGAGGGGCTCGGCTACGCCGAGCTTCCGAAGGGGCTCGTCAAGTTCCACCGTTCGGCGCAGGGCGGCCGTACCGCGTTCGAGGAGCACCTCCTCGAGGCGGCGTCCTACGCCCGCGACGTCGAAGGGAGGGCGAGGGTCCACTTCACCGTCTCCGCGGAGGCGCGGCGACGGTTCGAGGAAGCGTTGGAGCGGGCGCGGCCCGCGATCGAGAAGGGTCTCGGCGTGCGGCTCGACGTCTCCTTTTCGATCCAGAGCCCGGCGACGGACACCCTCGCCCTCGACGGCGACGGAAGCCCGCTCCGCGACGCGCTCGGGGCGCTCGCGTTCCGCCCGGCGGGGCACGGTGCGCTCCTCGGCAATCTGGGCGCCTTCGGAGGCGACATCGTTCTCGTGAAGAACATCGACAACGTCGTACCCGACACGAGGAAGGCGCCGACGATCCGCTGGAAACGCGTCCTCGGCGGGCTCCTCGTCGAGCGGCAGCGTGAGATCTTCCTCCGCGTGGCGCGGCTCCGCTCTCCTGCAATCGAGACGTGGGCCCTGGAGGAAGCGGCGACCTTTGCGAAGGCGCGGCTCGGGTGGTCCGTTCCGGCGGGACTCGACAGGGACGCGATCCGTCTTGCGCTTCTCGACCGGCTCGACCGCCCGGTTCGCGTCTGCGGCGTCGTGCGGAACGAGGGGGAACCGGGGGGCGGGCCCTTCTGGGTGCGGCATGCCGACGGCTCGGCAACGCGTCAAATCGTCGAGTCGGCGCAGGTCGATCCGGGGGACGAGGGGCAGCGGGAGATCTTCCGGTCGGCGAGCCACTTCAACCCGGTCGATCTCGCGTGCGGGATGCTCGACGCGGAGGGGAAGCCGTTCGACCTCGAGCGCTTCGTCGACCCGTCGGCCTCCATCGTGACGCGCAAGGCCGTCGACGGTCGTGAGGTTTCCGTTCTCGAGCGCCCGGGGCTGTGGAACGGCGCGATGGCGGGGTGGATCACCTTCTTCGTCGAGGTTCCCTCGGAGACCTTCGCGCCGGTGAAGACCGTCCTGGATCTGCTGAGACCGGAGCATCAGTAGGGGACATTCCGCTTTTAGTTTCAAAGACGATAGCGGAAAGTGGGCTTGGGACAAGGCGTCGGAAAAGGGGACTGGCACCTTTTCGGGTCAAGGGTGCTCCATTCAACCCGCAAACCGAAACCAACGCGGCCGCGAGACTGTGGGTTAGGGCGTGCGCGTTCCCCGCGCGTTCCGCCTGCCGCTCGTCGGCGATCCGGATCGTGATTGGCCGGGCCGACGTTGCGCTGGGTCCTCCGGGTACCGGTTACGCCCCGTCCCGAAAGCGCGGTCCCGGGTCCGTTGCCACGGGTGTGGCGCTGGAACTCTCACACCCACCGCAACTTCGGCGCGCGTGGGCTCTCGGCATCGGCGGGCGTCCGCACCCCACAATCTCGCGTCCACGTTGTACCGAAAAGGTGCCAGTCCCCTTTTCCCACCCTTGACCCGAAAAGGTGCCAGTCCCCTTTTCCGACGCCTTTTCCCAAGCCCACTTTCCGCTATCGTTTTTGAAACTAAAAGCGGAATGTCCCCTCTCGATGCTCAAACCGCTCGAAGAGCCTTCCCTCGAGGTCGTAAATGAGGACCTTGAGAGGAATGTGAGTCTCTCGGTCGATCCACAGGTCGATACGCGTCGCGTCGTAGAGTGGAACCCGAACGAGGTCGCCCGGCCTCCCGTCGTTTCCTGTCCTCCAGCCGCGCTCGAAATTCGCCTGTAGGATCGGGGAGACCGGATGCCCCGCGCGCCGGGCCACGTCCCACAGCCGCTCCCCGGGACCGATCGTGTCCTCGCGGACGATGGCGGGCCCCCAGGCCTCCAATCGCCACACGGGACGGCCGAATAGCGTTTCCGCCCCGAGGACGCGCGATCCTCCCTCTCCCCGCTCCGCGGCCGCCCGGACGTTCCGGACCACGAGCCCCACGAGGAATGGGATGCTGCTCTCGGGCACGGGGTGTCTCGTCTCCCGCAGGGCGACCGATCCGTACGGGTCGAGCGTGAGGGGGATCCAGGGGAACCCGTTGGGGTCGACTCGCAATCTTCCCCCGTGCTCGCCCGCCGCCCACGCGATCTCTCGCCCCTTCGCCGGCTCGTCGAGCTTCAAGAGCCGGACGCGGCCGGGCTCCCACGCGACTTCGAACCGCTCCTCCGAACCGAGCCCGTCGCCGATCCACTCCTGCTTGACGAGGACGGTCGTGTAGGAGCGCAATTCCCGGCCCGCGCGCTCCATGGAGTCCAGCAAGGCGCCGGGGGACGGAGGAGCATCCGAGGCGGCGAGCGAGAGGAGGGCGGAGCCGAGGGCGAGGCCGGTGCGCATCGCGCATCGGAGTATAAGAGCCTCGGAGGAGGCCGCCATGCCGCGACTCGTGTCCGGACCGACCGTCATCGCAGCCGCAGGGAACAAGCCGAAGGAGATCCGGGAATACGTCGGCCGGGTCAACACGGGGACCGGCGACGTCAGCATCGCCCTCATGAAGAGCCCGTCGGGATGGGTTGAGCCCGGGCAAACCCCCGCCTTCGACGAGTACACCCTCGTGCTCCGGGGAGCGCTCCGTGTCGAGCACTGGGAAGGCGCCCTCGAGGTCGCGGCGGGGCAGGCCGTCCTGACCCGCGCGGGCGAGTGGGTGCGCTACTCCACCCCGGGGCCGGACGGCGCCGAGTACGTCGCGGTCTGCCTTCCGGCCTTCTCTCCCGAGTCGGTCCACAGAGACGGGGCGGATCGGTGATCCCGGGCTAGACTGTGCCGCCGGAGGGAACGATGCGTTTCACGCTGTTCGGTCTTGTCGTGCTCGTGCTGCCCTTCGTGGCCGCCACCGTCTTCGCCTCCGAGTCCCACCCGTTCGGGGTCCGGGACCTCGTCGCGTTCGACCGCATTTCGGAGCCGGCCGTGTCTCCCGACGGCAAGAGCGTCGTCTTCACGGTCTCGACTCTCGACCTCGAGGCGAACGGGCGCCGCACCGACCTCTGGGTCGTCGGGATCGACGGGTCGAACCCGCGCCAGATCACGAGGGATCCCGCGAGCGACAGCTCGCCGCTTTGGTCGCCCGATGGGAAGTGGATCTGGTTCCTCTCCTCGCGCTCAGGCTCGTCGCAGGTCTGGAAGATTCCGACCGACGGAGGCGAGGCGCGGCAGGCGGCGAAGCTCCCCCTCGACGTCGGCTCGTTCCGTCTGTCGCCCGACGGCACGAAGCTCGCGGTTTCGATGGAGGTCTTTCTCGACACCACCCTCGACGAGACGGCGAAACGCCTCGAGGAGAAGGCGAAGTCGAAGGCCTCGGGACGCCTCTTCGACCGCCTCCTCTACCGGCACTGGGACACCTGGAAAGACGGCCGCCGCTCGCACCTCTTCGTCCTCTCGTCGGAAGGGGGCGACCCGGTCGACGTCATGAAGGCCATGGATGCCGACGCGCCGTCCAAGCCTTTCGGCGGATCGGAGGAGTACACGTTCACCAAGGACGGACAATCGCTCGTCTTCGCCGCCCGCGACGTCGGCCGGGAGGAGGCGTGGTCGACCAATCTCGACCTCTTCGTCGTTCCCGCCGACGGGTCGTCGCCGCCGCGGAAGCTCACGGGCGACAATGCGGCGACCGACACGCAGCCAGCGTTCTCGCCGGACGGGAAAACGCTCGCGTGGCTCGCGATGAGCCGCGCGGGTTACGAAGCCGACCGCTTCCGCGTGATGGTCGCCGCGTGGCCCGACGGCAAGCCGCGGGAGTTGGCTCCCGAATGGGACCGCTCGCCGGGGTCGCTCGCTTGGACGCGTGACGGGAGGACCCTCCTGACCACGGCCGATCATCTCGGCCATCACCCGCTGTTCGCCCTCGACGTGGCGAACGGCGTCGTTCGCGAGGTCCTCACGGAAGGGCACGCGAGGAACCCCGTTGACGCCGGTGACCGGATCGTCTTCGGCATGGACCACGTTCGCTCCCCGGTGGAACTGCACACGGTGAGACTCGACGGCTCGGGCCTCGCCCGGATCACGAAACAGAACGACGACCGGCTCGCCGCGGTGCGGATGGGGGAGACGTCCCCGTTCACCTTCCGCGGCGCTGGCGGCGACACCGTCCACGGCTGGATCGTGAAGCCGGCCGACTTCGATCCGAAGAAGAGGTACCCCGTCGCTTTCCTGATCCACGGCGGCCCTCAAGGGTCGTGGTCGAACGACTTCCACTACCGGTGGAACCCGCAGGTCTACGCCGGGGCGGGGTACGCCGTGGTGATGGTCGATTTCCACGGGTCGACCGGCTACGGCCAAGCCTTCACCGACGCGATCCGCGGCGACTGGGGCGGGAAGCCGCTCGAGGACCTGCAGAAGGGTCTCGCCGCGGCGCTCGAGGCAAATCCGTGGATGGACGGCGAGCGGGCGTGCGCGCTCGGCGCCTCCTACGGCGGCTACATGATCCTCTGGATCGCGGGGAACTGGCCGGACCGTTTCCGCTGTCTGGTCAGCCACGACGGGAACCTCGACGAGCGATTCGCCTACTTCGACACGGAGGAACTCTGGTTCCCCGAGTGGGAGCATCAAGGAACGCCGTGGGACAATCCGGAGGCCTTCGCCAAACACAATCCGATCGACCACGTCGCCAAGTGGAAGACCCCGATGCTCGTGATCCACGGGGCGCTCGATTTCCGGGTCGTCGACACCCAGGGGATGGCGACCTTCACCGCCCTGCAACGGAAGGGGATCCCGTCGAAGTTCCTCCACTTCCCCGACGAGAACCACTGGGTGCTCAAGCCCCACAACAGCATCCTGTGGCACGACACCGTCCTCGCGTGGCTCGCGGAGTGGACGGAATAGGAGACAGGTTACTCAATTGTCGCAACCGCGAAAGCAGTTGCGACAATTAAGTAACCTGTCCCCTTTCTTTCACCAACCTCTCCAGCATCGCGAGCCCCTCGTCGCGCGTGGCGATCTCTCCGCGGTCGCGGGCCTCCTCGACGGCAGCGACGAGGCGCCCGACTTCGGGTCCGGGAGACACTCCGAGAGCGAGGACGTCGCGCCCGAGGACGAGCGGCCGCACCGGCTCGGCGTCGTAGGCGTTGTCGAGGACCGTGCGCGTGAATCGCTCCCCCGCGGCGTACGGGCCTTCCGCGTCGGGCATGGTGCGCCCCCGGAAGTCGGCCTCGGTCGCGGCGAGGAGGACGCGCCACGGCACGGGGTGGATGCGCTTGACGAGCTTGCGCACGGCGTTCGCATAGGCGCCCTCCGAGATTTCTCCCTTCTCGAACGACCGGTGGAGGTGGAACGGGAGTGCGTGCCACTTCACGATCGCGAGGACCGCGCGCTCCGCCTCCTCCCCGAACGTCAGCCGCGAAAGGACGGCCCGCGCAGGCGCCTCGCCCGCGTTTTCGTGCCCGGGCGAGACGATCCGCAGGACACCGTTCCGCATCGCGCGCGTGGTGGCGAGGGGCTTCCCGGCGTCGTGGAGGAGCGCCCCGAGCGCGACCTGAAGACGTTCCGGCTCGCCGAACCCCCACTCCGCCCGGCGTGCGACCTCCACCGCCCGGTCGACGACCATCCTCGTGTGGATCCAGACATCCCCCTCCGGGTGCCACTCCACTTCCTGCGGGCAGCCCGCCATCGCCTCGATCTCCGGGAACTCCGCACGGAGGATCCCGAGTTCGCGCGCGAGTTCGAGGCCGGTGGACGGCCGCTCTCCCTCGACGAGGAGCTTTCTCAACTCCTCCGTCACGCGCTCCCGCGACAGCTCCGAAAGCTCCCCGCGCGCGACGATCGTGCGCATGAGCGCAAAGGTCGCGGGCTCGGCCGCGAGGGAGAGCCGCCCCGCGAACTGCACGCCGCGCCAGACCCGCAGCGGGTCGTCCCCGAACAGGCCCGGGTCGACCGCGCGCAGCACCCGGTCGCCGAGATCGGCGATCCCGTTCCACGGATCGAAGAGCGTCCCGTCGAGCGGGTCGAGGGCGAGCGTGTTGACGGTGAAGTCCCTCCGCCGCGATGCCTCCTCGAGGCCGAGGAACGGATCCCCCGTGACGACGAACCCCCTGTGGCCCGGCCCCGACTTCGAATCGGATCGCGGAATCGACACGTCGAGCTCATGCCCGTCGTCGACACGGACCTTGAAGACCCCGAACGATCTCCCGACCGTGTGGAGCCGCGAGCGGAACAGGTCCGTGAGAAGCGCCTCGAGCCGGTGGGCCTCGACCCCGTGGACCTCGAGGTCGACGTCGAGCGTCAGGCGTCCCAAGAGGCCGTCCCGGACGAAGCCGCCGACCAAGAGAGCTCGGGGAGGGTGGCCTTCCCGAGCCGGCGGCGTCGAGGCGACCGCCCGGGCGAGACGGTGTACCGCGTCGATCGCGGGACGGGAGCGGTCGGCCGCCCAGGCGCGGAGGCGCGACGGGTCCATCAGTCCTTCCGGGAGGGAGAGACGAGGACGCGATGCGAACCGGGATCGATGACGAGGACGTTCCCGTCAAGGACGTCCATCCCGAGGAGCCCCGAGAGTTCGACGCCCCCGATCCGGCTCCGCTGCGCGAAGTCGACCGCGGTCTTCGCGTCGCCGCGATCCTCGAGCCCGAGAAACTCCAAGCGCACTCCTTTGACCGTCTGCGCGTCGGGATGCGGTCCGGCGTAACCGCGCGCGACGGCGCTCCCGCCGACCTTCGCCTCGGGGAGAGCGCGCGCGAACTCCTTCGAGAGGACACTGCGTGACGCGCCGGTGTCGAGGACCATCAGGGCCGTTTCCCCGCTTCCCGTCCGCACCTCGACGAGCATCTGCCCCGACACGACCCAGTAGCGCTCCGACTCCCCGGAAACCGGCGTTTCCGACCGGTCGAGAACGAGGCGACCCCTCTCGAGGTCGAGCGTGACCCGGTAGCCGGAGAAAACCGAAAGGCCGATCACGCCGTGAAACGCCCCCGAGGGGTGGAGTTCCTCGGACGACGCGCTGACGAGCGCGTCCTTGTACTTGAGACCACCGAACTCGATCTCGGCGAGGAGGCCCCGCTTCGAGGCGGCGCTCCCGCGCCCACCACCGCCATACACCGTGTCCCGGGAGAGCGGTGCGAACCCCCCCCTCGAAAGGATGCGCTCGACGGCGAAGAGCCCGCTCGCCCCGGTGTCGAGGAGGAGTTTCAGCCGCTTCCCGTCCTTCACGCGGGCTTCGAGGACGTACCCCGCGGCGAGACCCCCTCCGGCCGGCACCGCACGGAGAGGAATCTCTACCCGGTCGGGACGGGCCGCGACGATCCAGACCGGGCGCTCGCCGAGCGTGCGGTAGAGGTCGATCGTGTGGCGCGCTCCCTGGAGAAGTTCCGCGTCCTGACTCTCGCCCTTCGCGAGGTACCGCTCGAGAATCTCCACCGCCCCCGCGCGATCGGCGGCCGCCATCGCGGCGCGATAGAGGACGTACGGGTCCTCCGGGGCCCGCTCGAGGGCCCGCTCGAGGAGGGCACGCGCCTCGTCGGAGTGCCCTTCCGCCGCGCGCGCCATCGCGGCGGCGGCGAGGGTCCTCCCGTCGGCCCCCGGCGCTTGCGCCGCGCGCGCGAGCGCCGCCCCCCCTTCCACCAGCCGACCGGCCCGCCAGAGCGCCTCGCCGAGCGCCGCATCGGTCTCCGGGCCGGTCTCGGGGCCGCGGACCATCGACAGTGCCGTCTCGAGCGCCTCGTTCCAGCGGTTCTTGTCGAGCAGTTCCCTCACTCGCGGGAGGCCTCCCGCGATGGGCTCCCCCGAATACCCTCCGGAGGCGAGCGCCAGGATCGCCGCCGCGATCGGAAACACGGTCTTTCGTCTCATGCCGGGAGGATACCGCCCCGGCTCGCCTTTCGGCCGACGGGAACCCAGATTGGGACGGAGAGCGCACGCGTCGAGGAGGGAAAGAAGATGCGAAAGCCGAAGGGGCTCCTGGCCCCCGTCCTGCTCTTGTCCGCGACGGCTTGGGCCCAGGTTTCTCCGACCCCGGATGCGGCTCTCGTCGACGCGGTCGAGCTGCAGGAAGAGGGCCGCCACGAGGAAGCGCGCGCCCTCTACACGTGGATCCTCGCGGAGCGGCCCGACCATCCCGCGGCCCTTGCGGGAATCGCCCTCGCGTCGCTCGCCCTGGGCGATTTCGAGGCGAGCGAGCGGTACGGAAACTCGCGGCTCCGCCTCCCCGAGCCGGCCCCCTCCGGGGTCTTCGTCCTGGTCGCGAACGCGCAGGCGCTCCAGGGAAAAGGAGACGCCGCCGTCGTGACCCTCGAGGCCGGGAAGGCCGCGTGGCCTCTCGACGAGACGATCCGCTACCAAGGAGGCATCCTCCGGATGGCGCTCGGCCGCTACGGCGAGGCAGTCGACGATTTCGCCTTCTGCCTCGAGCGGTCCCCCTACCGCGCCGACTACTGGAAGGCGATCGGCGACGCCCTCGCGGCCGACGGGGCGAAAGGACGCGCGTTCGCTGCCTACGCGCGGTCGCTCACCCTCGACGCCGAGGCGGGCGAGGCCAAAGGGGTGGCCGAGGAGATGTGGGACCTTCTCTTCGACGACGTGCGGGTCGACCGCTCCTTCACCAACATCGCCGCTCCGGCCCCCGACCAGAGCGAAGCCCGCTACCGAGCGGCTGCCGAGACGATGGGGGTCGCCCTCGTGGCCGCCCTCCGACAGGACGACCGCTGGCGCGAGCAGACCGACGCCGCCTTCTTCGCGTACGCCCTCGACACGATCCTGCGCCTCGCGAGCGCGATCCACGAACCGTCGACCGACGACAGGTTCTGGTGGGAGTTCCTCTTCGCCTACTTCGACGAACTGCGCGACGCCGGGCACCTCGAGACGCTCGCGTACGGCATCCGAAGGGCCGCGGAGGATCCGGACGCCGTCGCCTGGGAGCGCGCGCACCGCGACCGCTTGGATCGGTTCCGGAGCTGGTCCGATCGCTGGGCGGTGAACCGGGCCGGCGATCGCTTGCGGTGAGGGAAGAAACCCGCTAATCCTGGCGCGTACCGCCTCTTCTTTTTCGACGAGAGGAGATCATGAAGTACGTGCTCGACCCGAGTCTGCTCCACGACCTCGACCGCTCCTCGACCCTCGAATGGCTCGAGTGCAACGGGCGGGGCGGTTGGGCGGCGTCCACCGTGACCGGCCTCCACACGCGCCGGCGCCACGCCCTTCTCGCCGCCCTCGAGCCCGGCCGCGAGCGGCCGATGGTCCTCCTGTCGAAGCTCGACGAAACGCTCGCCTGGGAGGGCGCGCGCCACGACCTCGGCGTCAACCGGTTTCCCGGCGCGATCCACCCGCAGGGCCACCTCGCCCTCCGCGCTTTCGAGAAGGAGTGGTATCCCGTCTTCACCTGGGAAGCCGGCCCGGCGGTCCTTCGAAAGTCGGTCGTCGCGATCCACTGGGAGTCGACGACCGCGGTCGTCTACGAACTGCTCGAGGGGCCGGATGAGGTGACGCTCTCGTTGCGGCCTCTCGTCGCGCAGCGCGACGCCGCCGCCCTCGTGCAGGCGAACGGCGCCGTCGCTCCGTACGGGGCGTTCGAGGAAGGGATCTTCCGCGTGCGCCCCTACATCGGAACCCCCGAGTGGTTCCTTTCGGTCCCCGGCTCCCGCTTCGAACCCGGTCCCGACTGGTGGCGTTCGTTCGAGTACGGGGAGGAGGGCTCCCCAGGGGCACCGGCGCGGGAGGACCTCTTCACCTACGGGACCTTCCACGTGGCGCTCCGCAAGGGGGAGCCCCTCGGGGTTCTCGTGTCCCTCGAGGATCCGAGGGGTCGCGACGCCGTTGCTCTCCTCGAGGGCGAGAGGGCGCGCCGCCGGGCACTCGTCCGGGGGATCCCGGAAGCGCAGGCGGTCCGCCGCGCCCTGGTTCTCGCGGCCGACGCCCTCGTGAGCCGCGGAGACGACGGCCCCACGATCCTCGGCGGGTTTCCGGAGACTTCGGCGCGCCCGCGCGACGCCGCGATCGCGATTCCCGGGATTCTCCTCGTCCAGGGGCGGACCGGAGAGGCGCTCGAGATGATCCGCCGTCTCGTCTCGGAGGCGACGGACGACGCCGAGACCGTCCTCTGGCTCTTCGTCGCGGCTCACGCGTGGGCGCAGGCGGCGGACGATTCGGACCGTGCGGCGGAGGCGTTCCTACCGGGGCTGCGTGCGGCGCTCGAGCGGCTTGCCGCGGGGAAGCTCTCCGGGGTCCGCGTCGACTCCTCCGGCCTCCTCGCGGAGACGGGCTCGGGCGAGCGGCGTCCCGAGACGAACGCCCTCTGGTTCAATGCGCTTTCGATTCTCGCCGGCTTCGAAAAACGGGCGGGGGACGCCTCGGCGGCCCGCGCGCTCGCGGGGAAGGCGAAGGACGTGAAGGCCCGGTGGGCCGAGGTCTTCCCCGCCGCCGAGACGGAGCGCGCCGAGTCGGTCTTCGCGCTCGCCCTCCCGTACGGGCTTCTCCCCAAGGAGGCCGCGCGGCGTCTGCTCGACGCGCTCGAGGAGCGCTGCCTGAGCCCCCTCGGTCTGCGGGTCGAAGTGCGGCCCGGCCGACCCGTCTTCGTGCCGGCCCTTCTCGGCGCGTATGCGACCGCGTGCGTCAAGACGATGGGGGCGGCGGGGAAGCCGCGCGCGCGGAAGGCGCTCGAGGCGGCGGCGCCGCTTCTCGAGACCGGCCTTCTCGGCCACGTCCCCGACGCCTGCGACGCGCGGGAGCCGAACGCCACGCTTGGAGCCGCCGCGAGTGTCCGCGCCACCGGAGAACTGCTCCGTGCGTGGAAGCTCGTCGGGGGGGGCGCGCGGCCCCGGGCCGCGGCCGCGGCGAAGAAACGTCCGTACAAGGTCGTCGCCGCGCCGGCGAAGACGGCGGTGAGGGCGAAGCCGAAGTCAGAGGGTTAGGGCCGACAGGCGCTTCCGGAGGGAGCGCGACGCGGCGGCGTCCCGGACCGCGACGAACACCGTGTCGTCCCCCGCGAGGGTGCCGACGATTTCCGGCCAGCCCTGCCGCTCGAGCGCGATCGCGGTCGGGTTCGCACCCCCCGCCGGGGTGATCAGCACGACGAGGTGGTCTCCCGCGGATCGAGTCTCGAGGACGTTCCGCGCGAGGGTCGCGCGGTGCGGGTCGTCGCGCGCGGAGGCGGCGGCCGCCTCCGCGCGCACGTAGCGGCCGCCGGACTTCGCGAGGGAAAGGGCGGCGACGTCGCGCGAGACCGACGCCTGGCTCACCCGAAAACCGCGTCGCGCGAGCGCTTCGGCCAGTTCCTCCTGCGTTTGGATCCGCCCGGCCGTGACGATCTCGAGGATCGCCCGTCGCCTCGCCCGCGTTCCGCTCATCTTCCTCTTCCTCCGGCGAGCCGCGCGAGCGCGCCGTCGTGGCGGCGGCGCCGGAGGGCGAGCGCCCGCCGCCGTGCGGCGATCGTCCGCGAGAGCGTTCCGTAACCTGCGTCGCGGCGGCTCGCGAGGATCCGCGACGTCGGCGAGCCCGGGATCGCCTCTCCACGTCTCACCCGGGCCGCGATCTCCCGGTAGGCGCCGCGGAACGACGTCCCTCGAAGGACGAGAGCGTACGCCGCGTCGGTCGCGAGGACCACTCCGGAAACCGCGGCGCGAGCGCGTTCGCGATCGACCGCGAGGAGGGGAACGGCCGCGGCGATCCGGGCCGCCATCGCCTCGACCGCGTCGAGGCCGAGGAAGAGGGGAGCCTTGAGGAGCTGGAGATCGCGGTGGTACCCGCTCGGGAGCTTTCCGGCGATCGCGACCGCCTGGGCGAGAAAGCCCGCGACCGCCCCCTCGCGCGCGCGGGTCAGCTCGAAGAGGTCGGGGTTCCTCTTGTGCGGCATGATGCTCGAACCGGTCGCGAGATTCTCGGGAAGGCGTAGGTAGCCGAACTCCTCCGAGGAGAAGAGGATCACGTCCCACGAGAGCTTCCCGAGCTCGTGCGCGATCCCCCACAGCGCCGCGAGGACGATCGCCTCGACCCGCCCGCGCGAGGGCTGGACGGCGGTAACCGGCT
Source organism: uncultured Acidobacteriota bacterium (assembly GCA_964383585.1). Lineage (GTDB taxonomy): Bacteria > Acidobacteriota > Polarisedimenticolia > Polarisedimenticolales > DASRJG01 > CAYLHQ01. The sequence continues at coordinate 17,839 of CAYLHQ010000014.1, read as the reverse complement.
CGTGCGCCTCCGCGAACCCGAGGGCCCGCGCGGTGCGAGCCCGGTCGAGCGGGACCGGGACTCCGAATCCCGCCGCGCTCCCGAGCGGCGACCGGTCGACGAGGGCGAGCGCCGCCTCGAGCGGGAGGAGACCGTCCAGGAGCCCCGCCGCGAATCCCGAGGCCCAGAGGGCCACCGTCGAGGGCATCGCGCGCCGCTGGTGCGTGTATCCGGGGAGGAGGACGTCTCGGTGCGCGCGCGCGAACCGGACGAGCGCGTCGGCGGCGTCGAGCGTTCTCGCCTCGACCCGGAAGAGGGAGTCCTTCGTGAGGAGCCGGATCGCCGCGAGAACCTGGTCGTTCCGCGAGCGGCCCGTGTGGACCTTTTCGCCGAGGGTCCCGAGTCTCTCGATCAGGCGGCGCTCGAGGGTGGTGTGGCAGTCCTCGTCGTCGGGGCCGAGCGTGAAGCGGCCGGCGTCGGCGTCCCGGAGCGCGACGCGGAGCGCCCGTTCGAGCCTCGCGTGCTCGCGCGCGGTCAGGAGGCCGGAGGCGCGGAGCCCCTCGACGTGGCCGAGCGTTCCCAGGATGTCCCAACGCAGGAGACGCGCGTCCCACGCCCGGTCGTCCCCGGCGGTGTAGGCGGCGATCTCGGGATCGATCGGCGCGCCGTCCCCCCAAATCGTCTTCGTGGTGCGTCTCATGCGAGGTACTCCGCGGCGATCGCCGCGTAGAGGCGGGCGGCGTCGGCGATCTCGCCGACGGGAACGTGTTCCCGATTCGTGTGCGAAAGGCGCGAGTCTCCCGGGCCGAGTTTCACGGCGTCGGCCTCGCGGAGGGAAACCCAGTCCGAGGAGGTCGGGGAACCGAACGGGGCCGCGGCCGGCCGGGCCCGTCGGATCGCCTCGAGGAGGCGCGAGCCTTCCGGTGTCTCGCACGGGTGGCAACGGGCACTCGCGAGTTCGACCTCGGCGCAGACCCGCGCCCGCACCCCCGCGACGATCTCGTCGACCCCGTAGGAGGGGGTCGTGCGGACGTCGACGACGGCGCTGCACCGGTCGGGAACGACGTTGTTCGCGCTTCCCCCCGCGATCCGCGTGACGGTCGTTCCGATTTTCCCGAGGACCGGGTGCACCCGTTCGAAGTCGAGCCCCGCGAGCGCGACGAGGTCGACCGCCGCCTTCTCGATCGCGTTGTCCGTTCCGGCGGGATCGGAGCCGGCCCACCCCGCGTGGCGGGCGGTTCCGGTCCAGAGAAGGCGGAGAACGACGAGGCCGCGCTGCGCGACGCACGGCTCGAGGCGGGTCGGTTCCCCGACGATCGCCGCGTCGGGCATCCCGAGCCGCGCGAGGGCGAAGGGCATCGAGCTCGCGAGCGTCTCTTCCCGGTAGGTCGCGAGGACGACGAGGCGCCCGCGGGCGGGCCCCCCCCTCCGGGCGACGGCCGCCGCCGCGGCGGCCATCGCGGCGACCGATCCTTTCGCGTCGACCGACCCGCGGCCGTGGAGGAGGCCGTCCTCGATCTCCCCGCCGAAGGGGTCTCGTGTCCAACCATCGCCGGGAGGGACGGTGTCGAGATGCGAGGCGAGCAGGAGCGTCGGCCCCGGCTCGGCCCCCCGCACCTCGATCCGCACCGACGTCTCGTCCACCCCGGGATCGAGGCCCGCGTCGGCCGCCCAGGTCGCGAGGACCTCCGCCGCGCGCGCTTCCTCCCCCGAGGGGCTGGGAGCGCGTACGAGGGACGCGAGGAGGGGGACCGGATCAGGCGATCTCGTGCTCACGGTAATCCGCCATCTCCTTCCGGTTCACGATCATCGTGCCGCTTCCCGCGCCGGTGAAGACTTCGAGGAGCAGGGCGTCGTCCGCCCTCCCGTCGACGATGTGGGTCCTCCGCACGCCGTGCCGGACGGCGCGGATGCACGCCTCGATCTTCGGCCGCATGCCCCCGGTGATCGCCCCCGAGGAGAGCAACGGCTCGAGGTCCTCGGGATCGGCGAAGGGGACGAGGGAGGCCGGGTCGTTCGCGTCGCGGAGGAGGCCGGGAGCGTTCGTGAGGAGGATCAGCTTCTTCGCGGCGAGCGCGGTCGCGAGCGCTTCGGCGACGGTGTCCGCGTTGACGTTCAGGGGCCGGCCGGATGCGTCCGCGGCGAGCGAGGCGACGACCGGAACGTACTGCCTTTCGAGGAGCGTCTGCAGGAGCGCGGGATCGACCGACTCGACGTCCCCGACCTCGCCGTAGTCGACCCGTCGCACCGCGCCCGAATCGTCGCGCACTTCGACCGGAGGCCGTCGTTTCGCGACGATCGTTCCCCCGTCGAGGCCGGTCAGCCCGACGGGGAGGGCCCCGTGTTCCCGTAGGGCGGCGCAGAGGTCGACGTTGAGCGATCCGGCGAAGACCATCTTCGCGATCTCGAGTGTCTCGGGGGCGGTCACCCGCCGTCCCGCCACCGTCTCGCTCGCGATCCCGAGGCGCTTCGCCAAGGCGGTCGCCTGCGGCCCGCCGCCGTGGACGACGACCATCCGGATCGAGAGCGACTCGAGGAGCGACACCTGCGCGGCGACGTTCGCGAGGGCCCGCCGGTCGGAAAGGATCTCGCCGCCGAGCTTCACGACGAATGTCTGGTTCCGGTAGACGCGCGTGTACACGAGTGCGCTTTTGAGCCCGCGGATCGTCTCGGTCATCGGGTCCCCCCGAGGAGGCGCCTGAGGAGCGCCCGCTGGACATGAAGCCGGTTTTCCGCCTGGTCGACGACGGCGGAGAAAGGTCCGTCGAGCACCTCGTCGGTCGCCTCCACGCCGCGCCGCACCGGGAGGCAGTGGAGGAGGAAGCCGCGCCCACCGCGCGTACGCTCCATCAGCTCCGCGTCGGCGATCCAACCGCGCAGGCCCGCGCGCGCGCGCTTCTCCCCTTCGGGATCGCCGAAGAGGTCGAGCCTCCCCCAACTCTTCGCGTACACGGCGTCGGCCTCCTCGACGGCGCGGCCGAGGTTCTCCTCGACCCGCACCTTCCCCCCGTTCCGAAGGGCGGTCTCGGCGATCGCGCGCACGTCTTCGGGGTCGAGGTCGAAGCCGGGCGGACGCGCGACCACGACCTCCATCCCGAGCCTCGCGGCGGCGAGCGCGGCACTCACCGGGACGGCGGTCGGAAGGGGCTTCGGGTGCCAGGTCCAGGCGAGCACGAACCGTTTCCCGCGGGTCGTGCCGAGCCGCTCGCGCAGCGTCATCGCGTCGGCGAGACCCTGGCACGGATGGCGGCGCGCCGATTCGAGATTGATCACGGGAACTCCGGCATGCGCCACGAAGCCGCGCAGGACGGCGTCCTCGCGCGCCTCGGCCCACGACGATCCCCTCGGGAAGGCCCGCACGGCGAGGGCGTCGGCGTAGCGCCCGAGCACGCGCGCCGCCTCGCGGAGGTGCTCGACGGTCTCGCCGTCCATGACGACGCCGTCCCTCGTTTCGAGCGGCCAGGAGCCGCGACCCGGCTCGAGGACGACGGCATGTCCCCCCTCGCGCGCCATCGCGACCTCGAACGAGGTCCGCGTCCGCAGCGACGGGTCGAGGAAGACCATCGCGAGGACCTTGCCCGGGAGGGCGGGGGAGACCCCGTCCCCCCGCTTGATCCGGTCGGCTTCGTCGAGGAGGGCGAGAATCTCCCGGTCCGGCCATTCGTCGGTTCCGACGAGCGAGCGCGTCAGCACGGGTAGATCCCCGGAAAGGCGAGCCCCTCCGTCTCGCCGAAACCGAGGGCGAGGTTCATCGCCTGGATCCCCTGGCCGGCCGCTCCCTTGACCAGGTTGTCGATCGCGACGGTCACGACCGCTTCGTGGCCGCGGTCGCGGGGGACGGCGTGTACGTGGGCGAAGTTCGTCCCGACGACGGCCGGCAGTTCGGGAGGCTCGTCCCGCACGCGCACGAACGGCCGGCCGGCGTAGACGTCGCGGTAGAGGGCGAGCGGGTCGGGGACGGGCTCGCGGAGGGTCGCGTGGAGGGTCGCATGGATCCCCCGGACGAAGGGGCCCGCGTGCGTGAGAAGCCGGCAGGCCGCCCCAGGATCGCCCGTCCACGCGCGAAGGCGGTCCAAGATCTCCGCCTCGTGGCGGTGCCCCGCGAGGGAGTAGCCGAAGAGGTTGTGCGCGCGGACCGGGTGGTGCGTCGTTCGCTTCGGGAGCGCCCCCGCGCCGGAGGAACCGCTGACGGCGAAGCAGACCGGAGTCCTCTCGAGGAGGCCGCGCGAGGCGAGGGGCCAGAGGGCGAGGAGCGCCGCGGTCGCGAAGCAGCCGGGGGAGGCAATGCGACGTTTCCCGAGGAGTGCGTCCCCGAGGATGTCGGCGAGGCCGTAGACGAACGAGTCGCGCAGGGACGGTGCCGCGTGCGGGCCGTAGAACGACTCGTGGAGGGCGAGATCGCCCACGCGGAAGTCGGCGCCGAGGTCGACCAGCGTCCTTTCGGAGGCGTCGACGAGACGCTCCATCGCCCGTTGCGACTCGCCGTGCGGGAGGGCGACGAAGAGGACGTCGACCGGTTCGCGCTCGAGGATCGATCCGTCCTCGAACGCGAGCGATTCGAGATGGGCGAGGGAGGGATGGACGGCGGCGACCGGGCTCCCACGATGGCTCCGCGAGAGCGCGCGCACGGAAGCCACGCGCGGGTGGATCGAGAGGAGGCGGAGCGCCTCTCCGCCCGCGAAACCGGCCGCCCCGAGGACCGCGGTCCGGAACGAGGCCTCAGGCCCGGGCATGGACCCGCTCCCGCACCCGCTCGACGAGCCCGACCGCGTCGCGGCGCGCGTTGTGGGCGGGAAGGCAGAGGTGGTCGCGGACGAAGCGGCAGCCGACGTCGTTGTCGGTCACCGGTCCCGCGACGACCGCGGGGCGAAGGCCCCAACGCTCTTCGAGGAGCCGCACCGCCCCCCACGCGGCGACGGGATCGGGGGCGCAGAGGACGAGGGCGGCCGCGGCGCCGGTCAGTTCGCCGTCGGCGAGGATCGTCTGCACGCCGTACTCGCCCAGGATCCCGTCGCCGAGCTCCGCGACGACGACCCCGGGGTCGACGCGGTCGAGGCGATTGAAGAGCCCCTTCGCCACGCGCGCCGATTCCTCCTCCCGCGTCGAGACGACCCCGGCGTCGTTGAACGAAAGCCCCAGGACCGCCCCCGCGTCGCACATCGAGAGGGTGTCCCGCCTCAGGGAGACGCCCGTCAGCTTCGCCGCGGCGACTCGCATCCCGGAGCGGCCGAGCCCGCGGACGATCTCGGTCGAGGCGACCGTCTTCCCGCTGTCCATGCAGGTCCCGGCGACGTAGACGACCGGGGCGCGGAGGGTGAGGCGGTCGGCGGCGGGGATCGAGCCGGTGTGGATCTCGGCGGGCGTGCCGACGCGGTCTCCGCCGGGAGGAAAGGTCAGCACCGCTCCGAGCACTTCCGCCTCGAAGGGGGCTCCGAACTCCGGGTTGACCGAGGTGCACCGGCCGAGGACCCCTCCGAGGTTGAGCACGTGGACGGTGTCCCCCGTAGCGAGCGTGTCGGGGACGACTCCCGCGTACCCTCGCAGGGCGCGGCGGCTTCCGAGGACGCCGGCAAGGACGTCGCCGTCGCGCAGCGGGACCATCCTCCCGGTGAGATCCTCGACCTGGTTGTAGGTCGACTTGTTCCCGCGGATCCGCACGGCGACGACGTACCCCTCGCGGCAGACGATATCCGCGCCGACGAGCACGTCGCGTTCGAGGCGGGCGTTCCGGGTCGCCGAGGCGATGCGGTCGAGTCGAACCCGCCGCGTCACCACGCGGGCGCCTCGTCGCGCGACGCCGCGAGGAGGGCGGGGATCGCGGCGATCTTGGCGAACGCCCGCGCCTCTTCCCCGGTCCAGAGGGACGCCTCCTCGCCGTACCGGCCGAACGCCTCCCCCGCGAGGGTGAAGGGGCTTCGCACGCCGGTGACCTGGAACCGCTGGGCGTCGAGGCGGACACGCGTCTCGCCCGTGACCTTCCGCTGCGAGGAGGCGATCATCGCCTCGATGTCGCGCATCACCGGGTCGAGGTATTGCCCTTCGTGGAGACGCTCGCCGTAGAAGCGACCGAGGTGGTCCTTCCAGAACGCCTGCCAGCGCGTGAGGACGAGCTTCTCGAGTTCGCGGTGCGCGGCGATCAGGAGGAGGGGGGCCCCCGCCTCGAACGCGACGCGCCCTTTGATTCCCATCACCGTCTCGCCGAGGTGGATGCCGTTTCCGATCCCGTAGGCGCGGGTGATCTCGCCGAGCTTCTCGACCAGGTCGGGCCCCTCGAGGGGGGTTCCGTCGAGGGAGACGGGGAGGCCCCCCTCCCACGCGAGGATCAGCTCGCGGGACGGGGGAGGGGAGGGGGGGAGGCCCCACGCGTCGGCCGGAGGCGGCTCCCACGGATCGTGCGTCCACCCGCCGCCGAAGGTCGTCCCCCACAGTCCCCGGTTCACCGAGTACCGGCCCGAGGCGAAGGGGACCGGGAGGCCGCGCTCGTGGAGCCAAGCGGTCGCGCATTCGCGCGTGAGTCCCAACTCGCGGATCGGGGTCAGGAGGGTCGCCTCCGGGAGCAGGACGCGGAGGACGACGTCGAACCGGACCTGGTCGTTGCCGGCGCCGGTCGAGCCGTGGGCCACCGCGTCGCAGCCAAGCTCCCGAGCGATGCGCGCGACCTCGACCGCCTGACAGGTCCGTTCCGCGCCGACGCAGAGCGGGTACACCTCCCCGCGCAGGACGTTCCCGCGGACGAGCCAGGCGACGTGGTCGTCGTAGACCTTCCTCCGTGCGTCGACCTCGACGTGGCGCGAAGCCCCGAGAGCGTTCGCCTGCGCGGCCGCGGCGTCGAGGGCTTCCCGGGATGCCCCGCCCGTGTTGACGAGGACCGTGATCACCTCGGCACCGCGCTCCTCCCGGAGCCACGGCACGCAGAAGGAGGTGTCGAGCCCTCCCGAGAACGCAAGCGCGACCTTCACCGGGACCTCCATGGGGAGTGAATGGAAAATGAAAAGCGATATTTTATGCAGTCCGAGGGCGGAGTCAAGAGACGAAAAAGGGGACTGGCACCTTTTTCACCTTCCCGAGGGTTTCACCCCCTCGAAAAGGTGCCAGTCCCCTATTCATCGACCTGCAGAAGAAGCGGAACGTCCCCTTCCGATCCCTTCGATCTCCACGAGCAACTCTTCGCGGCAGACGTCGGCCAAGAGCCAGACGGTCGGCACCGGGCAGCCGAGGATCCGGTCGAGGGTTTCACGAATCGCCCCGACGTCCTCGCGCCGCCTTACGTAAACGCGTAGGGCGTGGAGCCTCGCGCCGAGCGGACCGCCGGTGCCGGGACAGTCTCCCGCGTCGAGGACCTCCTCGACGTTCCGCATGGTCTCCTCCGTCTGCGCGGCGGGATCGCCCCTGTGGACGCTCTCGTGGCCGACGATGCTCGCCGTCCCCGACACGAAGATCCACCCTCCCGATTCGGACGGGGCGACGAGACCGCGCGCGAAGGAGGGGCTCTTCGGACCGTAGATCTCCGGGTAGCGGTACGCGCTGACCTGCCGCGGGTTCTCGATGCTCGTCCCCGGAATGGAGGCGGCGAGCATGTGGACCGACAGGCTCTCCGTATGGCTTCCCACCGCGGAACACGACGGCAACCGGCGTTCGAATCCCTCCCCCCACAGGAGGGCGTACGCCTCCGCGCGGCCCTTGCAGAAGAGACGGTAGCGCTCCTCGCCGGCCGAGAACCGGTTGATGTGGGCGACTGCGTTCCAGGCGCGGAGGACGTGCGGGCAACCGGCGCGGTCCGAAGCCCGGAGGAGCTCCTCGTAGGCCCGCCGCGATTCGTCCTCGAGCCGCTTTCCCGCGGCCTCGACCTCGACCGAGCCGAACCAGTGGGTCCCGTCGACGGCGACCCTGAGCCTTCCGACGGACTCCCGCCGGACGGTTCCCGATCCACGCCATGCCTCCCCCGCGGCGCCGTCGAGCCTCGGGAGCGGGAGACGGAAGACGTGGTCCGGATCGGCCGCCGACCGTGCACCGAACAGGACGAGCGCGAGCAGATCGTCGGCCGGGTCGACCACCGCTCCCGCGGCCGCCGCGTCGTCGAGGATCTCGATCGCGAGCCCGCTCACGGGACGAATCGCGGAAGGTGCCGGGACCAGAACGGCCAGTCGTGACCGAAGACCCCCGGCCAGATTTCGGCGTGGACGTTGAGCCCCTTCCCGCGCAGGACCTCCGCGAACCACCGGTTGTGGTTCGCGAGATGGTCGTGCTCCCCCGTCGCCACCACGAATCCGATGTGGCGGAGCCGCGCCGCGTCGTGGGGGTGGAAGTTCGGCGCGCACGCGGCGGGTGAGAGGAAGTAGCAGTCGTCGCTCCACCAGCCCGAAAGGAACCGCTCGATCTCGAACAGTCCCGAGAAGGCCACGACGCGCGAGGCGAGTTCGGGATGGCGGAACGCGAAGGTCATCGCGTGGTAGGCGCCGAACGAAGCCCCGAAGAGGATCAGGTCCTCCCGCTCCGTCTTGATGCGGATCAGAGGGAGGACTTCGTCGGTCAGGTAGCGCTCGAACTGCTGGTACCGCCGCAGCTTCCACTCTCCCGGCGCCCCCTCGTTGTACCAGGCCTCCCCGTCGATCGCGTCGACGCAGCAGACCTGGACTTCCCCCCCGTCGATCTTCCCGCGAAGACCGTCGATCAACCCCATGTCCTCGTTCTGGGTGCACCCCCCCAAGGAGGTCGGGAACGCGAGAATCGGCCGGCCCCTGTTCCCGAACCAGACCAGGTCCATCGGACGACCGAGCGCCGGGCTCCGCCAGCGGTGGTGTTCCCGGACCATTCGCCTCCCTTTCGCGGCCACGCTACCGCGTCCTTTTCGCCCCGTATATAGTGGCGCGTCATTCTAGGGGAGTCCCGGGAGGTGGGTTTGCCCAAACGCGTCGGAATCCTGTTCGGGATGGAGCGCTCGTTCCCCCCGGCCCTCGCCGAGGAGATCCACCGCAGGGCGGACGGGAAGGTCGTCGCCGAGCCGGTCAAGACCGGCCCGGTGCGCCAAGACGTGCCCCTCGCCTACGACGTCATCCTCGACCGGATCAGCCACGAGGTCCCCTTCTACCGGACGATCCTGAAGACGGCGGCGGCCTCCGGCGTCCAGGTGATCAACAACCCGTTCTGGGCCTGCTCCGACGACAAGTTCCTCGACAACGTGATCGCCGTCGCGGAAGGGGTGGCCGTCCCGAAAACCGTCCTCCTTCCCCACAAGGAACACCCGCCGAACACGAACTCCGACTCCTTCACGAACCTCCAATACCCGGTCGACTGGGACCGCGTCTTCGAACACCTGGGCTTTCCGATCTACATGAAGCCGGCGCACGGCGGCGGGTGGAAGGACGTCTACAAGGTGAACGACCGCGATTCGTTCTTCCGGGCGTACGACCAGACCCACACCCTGACGATGATGGCGCAGGAGGCGATCGAGTTCACCGAGTACTTCCGCTGCTATTGCGTGGGGCGCGAACGCGTCCGCGTCATGCTCTACGACCCCCGCGCTCCGTTCGAGAAACGCTACGTCCGGGACCGCGACCCGTCGGACGCCGCCCTCGTGGAGCGGATCGCGGCGCACTCGCGGGCCCTCTGCCGCGCGCTCGGGTACGATCTCAACACCCTCGAATTCGCGGTGCGCGACGGCGTCCCCTACGCGATCGACTTCATGAACCCCGCGCCGGACTGCGACCTCTTCTCCGTGGGGCAGGCGAACTTCGACTGGATCGTCGACGCGGTCGCCGATCTCCTGATCGCACGCGCCCTCGATCCGAAGCCGCTCGAGGTCACGGGGAGTTGGCCGCGTCACGCGCGGCGCGCCGCCGAAGTGTGATCCCGTGCGACGGCCGAGCCTGACCGTCGGCATCGAGGAGGAGTTCCAGGTCATCGACCCGGAGACCCGCGAGCTCCGCTCCCACATCGCCGAGATCTTCCACAAGGGGGGGGACGGCTTCGAGGGCCGTCTGAAGCCGGAGTTGCACCAACCGGTCGTCGAGGTCGGCACCCGGGTCTGCCCCGACGTCGCGACCGCGGCGCGGGAGGTGTTCGAGACTCGGGCGCTCCTCGCGAAACACGCCCGGGCGAACGGGCTCCGGATCGCGGCCGCGGGAACCCATCCGTTCACCCACTGGGCCGACGTGGGTCTCACGTACAACCCGCGTTACGAAAAGCTCGTTCAGGATTTCCAGATGGTCGCCCGGGCGAACCTCATCTTCGGCCTGCACGTCCATGTCGGCGTCGAGGACCGCGAGCTGCAGATCGCCGTCATGAACCAGGCGCGGTACTTCTTGCCGCACATCCTGGCGCTTTCGGTGAACTCGCCGTTCTGGCTCGGCCGAGACACCGGGTGGCTTTCCTACCGGTGCAAGGTGTTCGACAAGTTCCCCCGCACGAACATCCCCGACTTCTTCGGCTCGTGGGGGGAGTACACGGACTACGTGAACCTCCTCGTGAAGACCAACTGCATCCTCGACGGAGGCCAGATCTGGTGGGACGTGCGCCCGCACCACCGTTACGAGACGATCGAGTACCGGATCTGCGACATCCCGCTCCGGGCGGAAGAGACGGTCACGCTCGCCGCCCTCTTCCAGGCCGTCACCGCGAAGCTCGTCCTCCTGCGGGCCCGAAACCTGACCTTCCGCCCCTACCGCCGCTCCCTCATCATGGAGAACAAGTGGAGGGCGGCCCGTTACGGCCCGAGGGCGAGGCTGATCGACTACGGGAAGCAGGTGGAAGTCGACTTCGCGGCCCTCCTCGACGAGCTGCTCGAATTCGTGGACGACGTGGTCGACGAGCTCGGAACCCGCGAAGCTGTCGGCCGCGCGCGGGAGATCGCCGCGCGCGGGACGGGGGCCGAGCGGCAGCTCGAGGTCTGGAGGCGCACCGGAGACATGAAGCAGGTCATGGATTTCGTCGTCGGGGAGACCGAGAACGGGCTCGGCATCTCGTGACGCATCGCACCGACGGGAGGCATCGTTGACCGGAGAGACGGAACGCGCCCTGCTCGATCTCGCGCACGAGCCCGCATTCGACGAGGGGGCGAGGAACGCGGTCGAGGTCTGTCTCGGGGTCGTGCGAGGCGAGCGCCTCGTCCTCATCACCGACCGCGACGCGATGGGGATCGGCTCCGCCCTCGCGACGCGGGCGGTCTCGGCGGGCGCCGACCTCCGCGCCTTCGTCCTCGAAGACCTCGTCTCGCGGCCGATGACCGGGCTCCCGGAGCCGGTCGCAGCGGCGCTCGAAGAGGCCGATGTCAGCCTCTACGCCGCCGCCGCGGAGCCGGGGGAGTTGCGGGCTCGCATCGAACTGACCGAGATCGTGAACCGAAGGAAGATCCGGCACGCCCACATGGTGAACATCTCCCCCCGTATCATGCGCGAGGGGATGCGTGCCGACTTCCACAAGGTCGACGCCCTCTGCCGCTGGCTCCTCCCGATGGTGCAGGCGACCGAGGTGCTCACCGCGCGCACCCCCGCGGGTACCGATCTCCGGGCGACCTTCGATCCCGGGATCCGGTGGATCAAGACCTCGGGGATCATCTCCCGCGACAAGTGGGGGAACCTCCCCGGCGGTGAGGTCTTCACCGCGCCGGCGCGGGTCGACGGGACCTACGTCGTCGACGGCGTGCTCGGGGACTGGATGGCGGCCCGGTTCGGCGACATGGGACGGACGCCGCTCGAGATCGAGATCGAGAACTCCCGGATCGCCCACGTCGCGTGCGACTCGCGCGAGGTCGTCGACGCGTTCCTGCGGTACGTCACGAAGGACGAGAACTCCGACCGCGTCGGCGAGCTCGCGATCGGGACGAACGTCTGGGTGAAGGACGTCATCGGGCAGATCCTCCAGGACGAGAAGATCCCCGGCCTCCACATCGCCTTCGGCCACCCCTACAGCGAGCACACCGGGGCGGACTGGCGCTCGTCGAGCCACATCGACGTCGTCGGGCGGCACTTCACGGTGGAGCTCGACGGCGAGCCGGTGATGCGGGACAGCCGGTTCCTCGTCGATCTCGACGCGCTGACGTGAGGCGCGAGGACCGAAAGCCACAGGCCCGATGGACCCCCTCCTCGTCGACCGATTCAACCGGCACTACGACGCCGCGGTGTACGAGACCGTCTGCCGCGAGATGGAGCGTCGCTGCCGGGAGAGCGCCTTCGGATTCCGGCTCGCCGAGTTGCCGCTCATCCTCCCCCGTGACCTGAGGGAGCGCTGCCGGCAGGCCGCGGTCGAGATCCTCGCGGAGATCGCGCGCCCCGAGATCCGGGAAGCGGGGGAGGCGGCGATCCCGGACGTCTTCCGTGTCCCGCGCACCGACGCGCTCCCGCACTTCCTCGCGATCGATCTCGCCATCGTGCGCGGACCCGAAGGCGCCCTCGAACCGAGGCTCGTCGAGCTTCAGGCCTTCTCGTCCCTTTACGGGATGGAACTCGTCCAGGGGGAGATCTGGGGGGAGGTCCTCGCGTCGATCCCCGGGATGCCGGCGCGCTGGACGGCGCTCTTCGACGGGCTCGACCGCGAGGGGTATCTCGACCTCCTTCGCCGCACCGTGATCGCGGACGAGGATCCGGAGCAGGTCGTCCTCCTGGAACTCGACCCGGAGAGCCAGAAGACCCGCGCCGATTTCCACGTGATCGAGGACGAACTCGGCGTCCGCTCCGTCTGCGCCACCGAGGTCCGCAAGGAGGGGAGGCGCCTCCTCGCCCCCTCGCGGCGCGGTTGGGTGCCGGTGCGCAGGATCTTCAACCGGATCGTCTTCGACGAGCTCGCGCGCACGCGGGTCGCGCTTCCCTGGTCGTGGCACGACGATCTCGACGTCAGCTGGGTCGCGCATCCGAACTGGTACTGGATCTGGTCGAAGCACACCCTCCCGAAGATCCGCCTCCCGTGGGTGCCGTCCACGCGCTATCTCTCCGAGGTCGACCGTCTCCCGGAGAACCTCGACCGCTACGTGCTGAAGCCGCTCTTCTCCTTTGCGGGGAGCGGAGTGGTCGTCGACGTGACCCCCGGGGCGATCGAGGCGATCCCCCCCGCCGAACGCGGGGACTGGATCCTCCAGGAGAAGGTCGACTACGCCCCCGCCCTCACGGCTCCCGACGGGGCCGGGGTGAAGGGGGAGATCCGGATGATGTTCCTCCGCGCCGAAGGATCGAGCGATCTCCGCCTCGCGATCAACCTCGCGCGGCTCTCCCGCGGGAAGATGCACGGGGTCGACCACAACCGCGGGCTCGCGTGGGTCGGGTCGTCGATCGCCGTGTGGCCGGTCGAGTGATCTCGCCCCATCACCCGAAGATGCCGGCCGGTTCCGCCGTGAGAACCATCGTTCCCGCCGCGCGGTCGTGGACCGAACGGCGCAGCGGGTCGAGGAGGGCGCTTCCGAGGTAGACGGCGAGGAGCGCCCAGACCGTCGCGAGCCCCGGAAAGAACGCGGGCCCAGGCTCCCCGCCGCGCGGCCCCAGGTGGAAGAGCACCGCGTGGTTCAGCTCGAACGGGACGAGGAGGATCGCCGCACGCGCCGCGGCGCTCCCGCGCGAGACCGCGCCGCCGTCCCACGCGACGATCCGCGCCCCGAAGAGGCGCATTCCCGGCGTCGCGCCCCGTTTCGACCCGAAGGAGAGGCTGAAGTAGAGCCAGAAGGGAAGCGTGACCGTCGCCGCGACCCAGCCGTGGAGAATCCACGGGTGCGGGATCCCCCCGGCGCGGATCGCGGCGGCCGCCGGGTTCACGGGGAGAAGTCCGAGCTGGAGCACGATCAGCCCCGCGAAGAGCAGGCTGCAGTCGGCGGCGTACGCCGCGATCCTCCGGAGGATCGGGGCGGGGGAGACCGAAGCGCCTTCGCTCAACGCGGCGTCAGGACTTCGAGCCGAGCCACTTGTACGCGACTCCGGCGAGCGCCGCGCCGACGATCGGGGCGATCCAGAACATCCAGAGCTGCGCGAGCGCCCAGCCGCCGACGAAGAGGGCCGGCCCCGTGCTCCGCGCCGGGTTCACCGAGGTGTTCGTGACGGGGATGCTGATCAGGTGGATCAGCGTCAGGCCGAGTCCGATCGCGATCGGCGCGAACCCTTTCGGCGCCCGCTCGTCGGTCGAGCCGAGAATGACGATCAAGAAGAAGAACGTCATCACCACTTCGCAGACGAACGCCGCGAGGAGGGAATACCCCCCCGGCGAGTGCTCGGCGTAGCCGTTCGAGGCGAAGCCGCCGAGTTCGAAGCCCACGGTCCCGGACGCGATGAAATACAGGACACCGGCGGCCGCCACCGCCCCGACGACCTGCGCGACGACGTAGGGGATCAGGTCGCCCCACGAGAATCGCCCGCCCGCCGCGAGGCCGACCGAAACCGCCGGGTTCAGGTGGCATCCGGAGATGTGCCCGATCGCGAACGCCATCGTGAGCACCGTCAGCCCGAACGCGAGTGCCACCCCGAGGAACCCGATTCCGAGGTTCGGGAAGGCGGCGGCGAGTACTGCGCTTCCACAACCGCCGAGGACCAGCCAGAACGTGCCGAGGAACTCCGCACCCAATCGTTTCGACAACGGCATGATCGACCCTCCTTCCGGACGCCGCCGGCGCCCGGTCGCGAGCGGATCATAGCCCGGAAACGCGGCGGTTCATTCGATCGGGATCCGGCCCGCGTTCGCCGCGAGCCACGCGTCGAACGTCTGGAGGGCGGGATTCAGAGACCGCGAAAGGGCGAGGTCGCGCATCCCGCAGAAGTCGGCCTCGAAGTCGTGCTTGAACTGGAACATGTTCCCGAGGTCGTCCGCGCCGGGGAAGCCCGAGCCGCGGTAGACGTCGAAGGGAACGGCGTTGTAGCGGACCTCCCGGCCGAGCGCCTTCGTCAGGGAGGCGGCCATCTGCGCACCCGTGAGATGGTCCCCGGCGATCCCGACCGACTTCCCGGCGAACTCTCCGCCGCGTCGGAAAATGCCGTAGGCGGCGCGGCCGATGTCCTCCGCCGCGATCCCCGGGAGCTTCTTGTCCCCCATCGGCATCGCGAAGGCGAGAACGCCGTCCGGTCCGGGCTTCGGACCCATCCCGAAGTGAATCAGGTTGTCCCAGTAAAACGACGTGTGCAGGAAGGTCGTCGGCACCCCCGCCGCGGTGAAAAAAGCGTTCGCCTCCCCCTTCGCGTCGAAGTGGGGAACCTTGTACTTCCCCATCAGGGTCGGCATCCGGTCGTCGGAGAGCGGAACCCAGCGACGCGTGTCCTCGAGGGTCGACCAGATCGCGTGCCTCACCCCGGCCTTCGCGGCGGCAGCCGCCATCGTGCGAGCCTGGGCGAGTTCCCGTTCCGGGGAGAAGTGGTCCCAGAAGAAGGTCACGCAAAACGCGCCGTGCGCCCCCGCGAGAGCGCGCTCGACGCTCGCGGCATCGTCGAGGTCGGTCGCGACGACCTCCGCCCCGAGTGCCGCGAGAGCCTTCGCCTTCTCGGAATTCGGGTCGCGGGTGAGGGCGCGGGCGCGGAAGGGGCCGTTCGTGTCCGCCTGAATCGCGCGGACGAGGCCTCCCCCCTGGGCGCCGGTCGCGCCGAACACGGCGAGGATCTTCTTCTCCATCGTCGATTCCTCCTCTCGATCGAATGCGCGGGAGTATAGGAGATCGGCCGCCGCGGCGCCTACGGTTCCCCGACGACGTACGACCCCCAGGGGCAGAAGGCTCCGGCCTTCTCCATCCACGCGGCCGGGTCTTCCTCCACCATCGCGGGGCTCCCGTCGCACAGTTCGATGCTTGCCTCGACCAGGTCCCACGCGCCGGGGACGAAGTGCCAGTGCCACGGCGCGTTGTGCCCGCCGTCCCCCTCCGCCACGGGACCGTGGATGTGGAGGAAACGCTCCTCGGGGGGAAGGGCGAGCTGCACGTCGACCCGCCGGAGGACCGCGGGGTCCGAGGTCACCGCGACGAAGCGTCCTTCGGCTTCGGGGAGACCGCGCACCGCGAACGCGAAGGCGCGCGCCGCGGGGGCGGCGGGGTCGGGATCGGAGCACGAGAGCCCCGAAAGGAGAAGGACGATCGCGAAGGCCGCTCTCACGTCGCCTCCGCCCGGCCGATCCCGTGGTCCGCCTCCGCCCAGGGGAACAGGAGCAGGATCCAGCCGGCCGGAGGGGTGGACCCCGTCTCCCGCTCGATCCACGCGGCGGGGACCATCCCCGACGCGAGGATCCCACCCCGCACGAGAAATGCGACCGCGAAGACGACGAGCACGGGGCGTCTCACACGACGAGCTTCCGGGTCCCTCGCTCCAGATCCAGAAGATACCGCTTCCGGTGGAGACCGCCGCCGTACCCGCCGAGGCCGCCGTCGGCGTTCACGACCCGATGACAGGGGATCGCGATCGCGATCCGGTTCTGCCCGTTGGCGCGGCCGACCGCGCGGACGGCGCCGGGATCGCCGATTGCCGCCGCGAGGTCCTTGTACGAACGGGTCTCGCCGTAGGGGATCTCGAGAAGCGCGTGCCAGACCTTCTCCTGGAACGGCGTCCCGGGAAAGCGGAGCGGGACGGTAAACGCCCGGAGGGACCCTTCGAAGTAACGGTCGAGCTCGCCCCGGAGCGCGTCGAGGTGGGCGTTCGTCCCGGGAAGGACGGCGCCGCCGAAGCGCCTCCCGATCTCGGCGAACTGCGCTTCGAGCATTCGCCGCTCGGTGAACTCGAGAAGGCAGACCCCGTCGTCCGTCGCCCCCGCGACGAGCGGTCCGAGGGGGCTCGGAAACCACGAGAGCTTCACGCACGTCCGGTCCCTCGCGCGCGCCGGGGTCTCTCCGAACAGGCGCGCGAAGGCCTCCCGGAATCCGCTGTGCGACTCGTACCCGCTCTCGAAGACCGCGTCGTCCACCGTCCCTCCCTCCCGGATGCGCGTGAAGACGGCGGTCAGGCGCCGGGCCCGGGCGTAGGCTTGAAAGGTCATCCCGTAGCGCTTCAGGAAATGCCGCCGCACGGTCGCCGGGTCGATCCCCCGCGCGCGGAGGTCGCCGTCCCGGATCCGGGGGAGGGGATCGCGCTCGATCTCCTCCAGGAGGGCGGCCGCCCATGGGGGCTGGTCGTCCCGCTCGAGGGGGCGGCACCGCCTGCAGGGACGGTACCCGGCGGTCAGGGCCGACTTCGGGTCGGCGAAGTATTCGACGTTCGCCGGGAGCGGCTTCCTCGCGGGGCAGGTCGGACGGCAGAAGATCCCCGTGGTGCGGACCCCGAGGAAGAAGAGCCCCTCGTAGGAGGGGTCCTTCCGGAGATAGGCGCGCTCCATCTCGGAAACGGGCGGGAGTTCGTTCGTGCTCATGCCCCGACTCTACCCGGCGCCTCCGCACGCGCTCCACCGATTTTCGGGCGTGGATCCGGTGCCCCACGCCCGAGCCGCTCCAGGATCCCGTGAGCCGGAAAGCCGCCCCCACGGGGATCGGTGCAGAGCGCTGTCCCCCCCACGGTCAGACGGCATCCGGGCTGACCAGGCGCGTACGACCGTCGAGGTAGAAGAGTGCGGTGCCGACGACGAGGCCGACCACGTATCCGTAGGGCAATCCGACGGCAAGCAAACCGACCAGCACCGCGATCGGGAATTCGGTCCGAGAAGGAGCGGTCCCTCGAACGACCCAGATCAACGCGAGGGCCTCGAAGAGTAGAATGACGCCCAGCATCGGCAACGGGAACGCGTTGGCGACCCGGTCGAAGCCCGCGCCGAAGAATAGGCCGAGCAGTACGAAGACCGATCCGTAGATGACGACGGATCCACCCGTCCGCCCGCCGAAGGCGAAGTGCCCGGCCATTCCCCCCGAGCCGTGACACGTCGGCACGCCGCCGAACCATGGATTGACCAGGTTCATCAGCGCGTACGTCAGCCCGATCTTGCGAATCGT
>CAYLHQ010000013.1:0-101540 GCA_964383585.1 uncultured Acidobacteriota bacterium | reverse complement strand
CCGGACTCGCATGGAGGAGTCCCAAGTCAAGAGGCGTGCCGGAGGGGATTTCACGCAACGACGGGACAAAAGGACCACCGCGGGATTCCCCGCGTCCGCCAGCGGACGGTCGCGTCCGCTTCCACGAACGGTCCTGCATCCCCACGATTCGCGTCACGTTGTCGTGAGCGAGACGGGAGGGACGCCTCCCCCGTCTCGGGCTACAATCGCCGGCATGCGGATGGAACCGAGGTCGAGAGGGAGCGCGGGGCTCGCGGCGGCAGCGCTCCTCCTTCTTCCCTGGGCGGCGGTGCGGGTCGCCTCGGCCCCCGCCGCGGAATCCGGGGTCCCCGTCCCCGTCGTCCGCTTCGACCACACCACGCACGACTTCGGGGAAATCGCCTCCGAGGGCAAGCGCGAATACGCCTGGGTGATCCGGAACGAGGGGAAGGCCCCCCTCGAAATCATCAACACCTTCCCCTCGTGCGGGTGCACCGCCTCCCTGATCGAGAACAAGGCGATCCCGCCGGGCGGGTCGGGAACCTTGCGCATCACCTTCGACGCCTCGGGACAGCACGGCGACATCCGGAAGTCGATTGCGGTCGTCTCGAACGACCCCGTGCGTCCGCGCGTGCTCCTCACCATCCTCGCGAAGGTGCTTCCCCCGGAGAACCCCCGCGTCTCGGCCGGGCACCCGAGCATCACCGGGCAGTCCTATCTCGTGGGCGACTGCGCCTCCTGCCACGCCGCTCCCGCCGCACGCAAGGAGGGCGCCGAACTGTGGAACGCGGTCTGCTCGATGTGTCACGGAGACCGGGGCGAGGGCAAACTCGCCCCCTCCCTCCGGAACGCCGACTATCTCGAGGGCCGCTCCGACGAAGACCTGCACGATTCGATCGCTTACGGAACGGTGAATCCCCGGATGCCCGGTTTTTCGGAGGTCATGGGGGGGCCGCTCGGGGGGACGCAGATCGACTCGCTCGTCCAGCTGATTCGGACCTGGGGCCCGATCGCGCCCGGCGCGGCAGGCGCGGCGCCCCGGTCCAAATAAGGGTCACGCCATCAGACGTCCGACTTCCCTGGTCGCCGAGCGCGCAGTCCGCTATCTCCGGGAGCATCCGGAACCGGTCTCGAGCGCAGAGATGGCTCGCATCGTCCTCTCCTCGCACATCCGGGACGAGGCGGTCGCCACGCGCGTTCTCGAGACGGCGTTCGGATCGGACGCGAGACTCGTGTACGAGCAGGGGGCCTGGAGGCGCGTCCCGGAGGCCGACCGCATTCCCGAAACGGCCGGAACCGAGCCGGGAGGTACGGAGCCCGACCCCCGGCTCTTCGAGCCCGACCGCGTCCTCCTGGTGATCGAGGGGGGAAGGCCGGCCCGAGGGGCGCGCTTCGTCCTCGCGCGCGTCGCGGCCGTCCGACTGCGCGGAGAGGAGGTCTTTCGCGGCTGCGGGGGGGACCTCACCGTCGCGGGCCCTCCGTTGACGGAGCTCCGCGAGGCGATTCGGGAGATCCTCGCCGACGCGGTGCCGGTCGTGCACGCCCCGCCGGGGGCGATCGCGGCGCTCGAGCGATGGCTCGAAGAGCCCATCCCGGAGCCGATCTCGCTGCGGCGCCTCGGCACGCTGAGGCTCGGCCTCCCCTCGGGCCACGACCTCCCCGCCCTCGCGGGACGGCTCGGCCTTTCGTGGACGATGACCGACGATCCGGTCTCGATCACCGAGACGCTCGAAAACTGCCTCGCCGCGCTCCGGCGTCCCGGAGAGACGCTCGACGAACTGCGCGCGGCGGCGAGGGGGGACGCCCCCCGGATTCCGTGGGAGCGGTTCGCGTTCGACCGTGCGTTCCTACGATCCCTCCCGGAAACCGCGGGCACGTACCGGTTCCTCGATGCGGACGGCAACGTCGTGTACGTGGGACGTTCCCGGAACCTGAGAAGACGGATCCTCTCCTACTTCCGGGAAGGCGGTCACCGGGACCGTCGGGCCGAGCGGCTTCTCCTTTCGCTCCACAGGATCGAGGTCCATCCTCTCTGCTCGGACCTCGAAGCGGTGCTCGAGGAGGCCCGGCAGATCGCGTCGTCGAAACCGCCGGGAAACGTCCAGGTCGGCTTCCGCACCGGGCAAGGGCACGGAGCGCGACTCCGGTCCATTCTGATCCTCGAACCCGCGGCACCTCCCGCCGCCCTCCGCGCGTATCTCCTCCGAGACGGAGTGCTGCTCGACCGCGTCCCGGTCGGCCCGCGCGGCGGGGGTCTCCGGCGGATCGGCCGGATCCTCGAGGACCGGTTCTTCTCGTACCGTCCCGGACCGGTCTCGGGTGGGGAGATCCCGGTCGACGTCGAGTTGATCGCCCGGTGGCTCGCCGCCCACCGGGACCGCGTCGTCGCCTTCGACCCCACGCATCTACGGACCGCGGACGAGGTCGTCGCGCGGCTCCGCTGGTTCCTCGACCGCGGCGCGCTCGAAGATCCGGACGGAACCCCGGTGGTGAGGCGATGACGGAGCGGATCCTCTACGTCGCGGCCGCCCTTCTCTTCGTGGTGGTCAATTCCTTCTTCGTCGCCACCGAGTTCGCGATCGTCCGGGTCCGGGCGACGCGGATCGAGGAAATGGTCCAGAACGGGGTGCGGCGCGCCGCGGCCGCCCGGCACGTGCTCCGCCGGCTCGACACCTACATTTCCGCATGCCAGCTCGGCGTCACGATCTCGTCGCTCGCCCTCGGATGGCTCGGCGAGGCCGCCTTCGCGAGCCTCCTGAAGCCGGCCTTCGCGGGCGCGGGCGAATGGCGGGCCACGGCCGCGCACTCCGTCGCGATCGGACTCGCATTCCTGATGATCACCTTCCTCCACGTCGTCTTCGGAGAGCTGGTCCCGAAGACGCTCACGATCCGATATCCCGAGACGACGGCCCTCCTCGTCGCGTGGCCGATCCGCGTCTTCTACGCCGTCTTCTACCCGCTCATCTGGTCGATGAACGCGGCGGCCAACCTCCTCGTTCGCGCGCTCGGCATCCCTCCCCCGACCGACGAGAGCCTGGCCCACAGCGAGGCCGAGCTGCGGATGATCCTCGCGGTCAGCCAGAAGAGCGGCGCCCTGAGCGACTCGCACGCGAGGCTCCTCGCGAACGTGCTCGACTTTCCCGACAGGAGCGTCCGTCAGATCATGGTGCCGCGGGGGGACGTCGTCGCCCTCGACCTCGACCGGCCGTTCTCCGAGAACATGGAAACCGCCCGCTCGACCGGCCACACCCGCTACCCGCTCTGCGAAGGGGACCTCGACCGGGTGGTCGGCATCGTGAACATCAAGGACCTCTTCCAGCGATCCGCGGAGCTCGAGCCGAACCCCGACCTCAGGCGGTTCGCGCGCGATCCCGTGTTCATCCCGGAGAGCGTCCGGATCGAACAGGTCTTGGCGCTCTTCCAGCGGAACCGTGTCCACCTCGCCGTCGTCGTGGACGAGTACGGCGGGATGTCGGGGATCGTGACCCTCGAGGACGTCCTCGAAGAACTGATCGGCGAGATTCAGGACGAATTCGACCAGGAGGCGCCGCTCGTCCAGCGCGCGCCCGACGGCCGCGTGCTCGTCGACGCCACCCTCGGGCTCGACGAAATGGAAGAGCAGCTCCACCTCGTCGACGACACCGAGGAGGACGTCGACACGATCGGAGGGCTCGTGCTCGCGCGCCTCGGCCGGCTCGCGCGCGTGGGGGACCGTGTCGAGATCGGCGGGCGGACGGTCGAGGTCGTCCGCGTGCGGGGCCGGAGAATCGTCCGGCTCGCCGTCCTGCCCTGAACGTCGCTCGGATTGACGGCCTCGAGGATCGGCGGTAGAGTGGGTCGCAAGTTGCAAGACGTTCGCAACTGAGGGTGGAATGCCGATACGGGACCACAAGCCGGCTCCGGGAGAACGGCTGGAGGATCGGATGAGGGAGCGCGGCCTCCGGATGACGGGGCAGCGGGTGCTGCTCGCCCGCCTCCTCGATCAGGCGACCGAGCACCTCGATGCCGAGTCGGTCTACCGCCGGGCCCATTCGATCGACCCGAGCCTCCACCGTGCGACGGTGTACCGCTTCCTCAACACTCTCAAGAAGATGGGCTTGGTCGACGAGCTCGACCTCATGCACGTGAGCGGCGAACGCCACTACTACGAGATCCGTCCTACGACCCTCCACATCCATCTCGTCTGCACCACCTGCCACGGGGTCGAGGAGCCGAGCGGCAGTTTTTGGGAGAACCTGAAACAGCGCGTCCGGGCCGAAAGCGGGTTCCAGCCGGAGGTCGTCCGGATCGAAATGGCCGGCCTCTGCAGGAAATGCCAGCCCCGGGGAGCCCGCGCCCACGCATGATTCCTCTTTTTTTGTACTCGAATGCGAAACATTTGCATTAAACTTCGATGCGACGCGTTCGCTTTTAGATGGGGGTCCTGAATGTCACGGTTCGCCCTTGCCGTCCTGCTCCTCGCCGTCCCCCCGGTCTTCGCGGAGACCGAGGACGAGAAACGGATCGAGGAGCTCGAGCGCCAGGTGGAGGTCCTCGCGGAGGAGATCGAAGCGCTGAAGATCGGGCAAGCGGCCGTCGAGGCCGAAGACGGGCAGTACGGTCTCGCCCCGGCGGCTTCCAAGGTCTACCGCACGGAGCGCGGTGTCTCGATCGGCGGGTACGGCGAGATGCTGTACGAGAACTTCTCCGCGACGCAGGAGGACGGCGCCGCGACGAGCAAGAAGGACCAGATCGACTTTCTGCGGGCGATCGTCTACTTCGGGTACAAGTTCAACGACTCGATCGTCTTCAACTCCGAGATCGAGTTCGAGCACGCCTCGACGGGAAAGAACGGCGAGGTCTCGGTCGAGTTCGCGTACCTCGACTTCCTCATCCGGGACGGCTTCAACGTGCGCGCCGGGATGGTGCTCGTCCCCATGGGTTTCCTGAACGAGTTGCACGAGCCTCCGACGTTTCTCGGCGCGCGACGCCCGGCGGTCGAACAGGTGATCCTCCCGTCGACCTGGCGGGAAAACGGGGCCGGCATCCACGGCGAGGTCGGTCCGGTCGCCTACCGTGCCTACGTGACCGCCGGACTCGCCGCGACGTCGGGGACCTCGAGCGGTGCTTCGGGCTTCTCGCAGTCGGGGATCCGGGGCGGACGATCGAGCGGCTCGTTCTCGGCCGCGGAGGACTTGGCCGTGGTCGGCCGCATCGACTGGAGGCCGGTCGAGATCCTGACGATCGGAGCCTCCGCCTACACGGGCGGTTCCGGCCAGGGGGTCGTCGCACCGAACGGCGAGACGCTCGATACGACCGTGACGATCCTCGAGGGGCACGCCGAGCTCCGGTGGCGCGGGCTCCAGGCCCGTGCCCTTTACGCGAAGACCGAAATCGACGACGTCGCGAACCTCAACGCCGCGATCACGGCGAGGGACGCCACGTTCGCCGGGAAGTCGGTCGGAGAAGAGCAGTTCGGCTGGTACGGCGAGGTCGGGTACGACGTCCTCTCCCATCGCGACGCCACGCGCCACGCTCTCATCCCGTACGTCCGCTACGAGCGGTACGACACCCAGGATCGAGTTCCAGCCGGGTTCACGGCGAACCCGGCGAGCGACGTGACGATCGAGACTTTCGGGCTCGCGTGGAAGCCGATCCCGAACGTCGTCGTCAAGGCCGACTGGAACGTGGTCGAAAACGCGGCGCGGACCGGAGTCGACCAGGCGAATCTCGCCGTCGGCTATCTTTTCTGACGATGCGCAGGATCCCTCCGATCCCGGGCCCCCTCGCCCTCGCGATTCTCGCTCTCGGGGCCGGCCTCGCCTGCCCCGAGACCTTCGCGAAGGTCTTCCTCGACCCGAAAGCGGCCCTCGTCCTCGCGTTCGGCCAGGATGCCCGGGTCGAGCGGAAGGCGGTCTTTCTGACCGAGGCCCAGCTCGCACACGCGCGGGAGCTCGCAGGGAAGGGGGTCGAGGTCGAGAGCGCCCTCGTCACGAGGTATACCGGCCGCTCCGGGACCGGGACGCTCCTCGGGACGGCGTACTTCGACTCGCACCGCGTGCGGACCCTCCCGGAGACCGTGATGATCGTCGTCTCCCCGGAAGGGTCGGTCGCACGCGTCGAGATTCTCGCGTTCACCGAGCCCGAAGAGTACAAGCCTCGCCCCGCGTGGCTCGAGCAGTACCGAGGCCGGGCGCTCGACCGCGAGATGGCCTTGCGGCGCGGCGTGCACGGCATCACCGGGGCGACCCTCTCCGCGGAAGCCGTCACCGCGGCGGTGCGCCGCGTCCTGGCGATCCATGCGGCGCTTGCCGAGGGGGGGGACTCCCGGTGACCCGCGTCGAGCGCGTCCTGCTCTGGGGTTCCTCCGCCGCCGTCGCCGTCTCGGGCTTCGGCTTCGCGTGGACGAAGTACCTCGCCCGGAGCGAGGACCCCTTTGCCGTCGTGAATCATCCCTGGCAGACCTTCTTCCTCAAGGCGCACGTGCTGAGCGCCCCCGTGCTCGTCTTCGTCGTCGGGCTCGTGGTCTCGCGGCACGTCGCCCGCCACCGGCAGTCGCCGAACCCGGGCGGGCGACGCAGCGGCCTCGGCATCGTCGCCCTCTTGTTTCCCCTCGTCGCGTCGGGCTACCTGATCCAGACGGTGACCGACGGCCGGATCCTCGGTCGGCTCGTGGCGATCCACCTCGCAACCGGTATCCTCTACGTCGTGCTGGTTCCCTTTCACAACGCGCGCCAGGCCCTCCGGGAACGGCGGGCCGCCCGGGTCGAGCCGCGGGTCGCCTCCGGGACCTCGACCGACGGCGCCGGCACGGCGTGACCGGTCCCGTCCCGGGCCCCGCGGGGAAGCGGGACCGACTCCGCCGCCTCCGGCGGTACGCGCAGCCGTACCGGCGCGACTTCGCGACCGGGTTCGGTCTTCTTCTCGCGACGAACGCCCTGGCCCTCGGCATCCCGTGGCTCCTTCGCGAGGCGGTGGCCGCGATGGAAGCCGGGACCGACCTCTCGACCCTCTCCGGCTTCGCCACCGGGATGCTGGGGCTCGCGCTCGCGCAGGCGTGGGTCCGCACACGCTCCCGGCTCCGAATCCTCGGCGCCAGCCGGCGCGTCGCCCACGACGTGCGCCGCGTCTT
This sequence comes from uncultured Acidobacteriota bacterium, assembly GCA_964383585.1. GTDB lineage: Bacteria > Acidobacteriota > Polarisedimenticolia > Polarisedimenticolales > DASRJG01 > CAYLHQ01. Next base: position 94,450 of record CAYLHQ010000013.1, on the reverse strand, counting down.
CTTCGCTCACCTGCAGAGGCTCGACGCCCCGTTCTACGACGGCCAACGGACGGGAGACGTCATGTCCCGCGCCGTGAACGACGTCCAAATCCTCCAGTCGCTCTACGGGCCGGGTGTCCTGAACCTCTTGAACACCGCGATCGTCTACGTCGCGGTGACCGGCGTCCTCCTCGCGCTCGACCCCGTGCTCGCCCTCCTGTCGCTCGCACTCCTCCCCGCCCTCTTCCTCGGAGTGAACCGGATCAGCCGGCGCGTCTACGCGCGCTCGCTCGCCGTCCAGGAGCAGCTCGGCGTCCTCTCGAACCGCGTCCAGGAGAACCTGAGCGGCATCCGTCAGGTGAAGATCTACGCCCAGGAGGACGGGGAAATCGCCCGCTTCCGGACGCTGTGCCAGGAGTACCGGCTGCGCAACCTCGCGCTGGCGAGGCTTCGGGGGACGATGATCGCGCTGATCGGCGTCTTCTCGGGCTGCGCCACCCTACTCGTCCTCTTCGCGGGGGGCCTCCGGGTGATCGGCGGGGCCCTCTCGTTCGCCGACTTCGTCGCCTTCCAGGCCTACCTCGCCCAACTCGCCTGGCCCACGGTCGCCCTCGGGTGGATCGTCAACGTGTTCCAGCGGGGCGCCGGCGCGCTCGATCGGATCGAGGAGATCTTGGAGACCCGGCCTTCGGTGCCCGCGCCGGGATCGTCCGGCTGCTCCCAACCTCCGCGTGCGGCCCCCGAGATCCGGCTGCGCGGCCTGTCCTTCTCGTACCGGACCGGGTCCGGCGCCGCGCCCGCCCTCCGCGACATCTCCCTCGACATTCCTCCCGGTTCGAGGCTCGCGCTCGTCGGGCCGGTGGGATCGGGGAAGTCGACGCTCGTCCATCTCCTCGCGCGCGTCTACCCCGCACCCTCCGGGGCGATCTTCGTGGGAGGGACCGATCTGACCGAGATTCCGGTCGAAGTCCACCGCCAGAGCGTGGCCCTCGTCCCGCAGGATCCGTTCCTCTTCTCCCGAACCCTCCGCGAGAACCTCGCGCTCGCGCGCCCCGGCGCGACGGACGACGAGATCCTGCGGGCCGTCCGGGCCGCCGGCTTCGACGAGGATCTCACCTCTCTCCCGGCAGGGCTCGATACGTGGATCGGCGAGCGCGGGGTCACGCTCTCGGGAGGACAGCGACAACGAGCGACGATCGCGAGGGCACTGCTCGCCGACGCTCCCGTCCTCATCCTCGACGACGCCCTCTCGAGCGTCGACGCCGACACCGAGCGAACGGTCCTGTCGGGTCTCGACGAGGCGGCCCGGGGCCGCACGCTCCTCATCGTGACCCACCGTCCCTCCACCCTCGCGGCGGTCGACCGGATCGTCGTCCTGGACGAAGGCCGTCTGGTCGAAGAGGGTTCCCACCGCGAGTTGCTCGAGCGCCGTGGCGTGTACGCGGCCCTCTTCCGGCGGGACGAGCTCGAAGCGAGGCTCGACGAAGCGTGAGCGAGATCGACGCGCGGGACGACGTCCTCGGAAAAGCCTACGACGCGCGGATCGCGCGCCGCCTGTGGACCTACGTGCGCCCTCACCGCGGACTCGTCGCCGCGACGATCCTCCTCGTCCTCTTGGGGGGCGCCGCGCAGCTCGTCCAACCCTGGATCGTCAAGGTGGCGATCGACTCCTTCATTCTCGAGCGGCGCGCGACGGAACTCGCGATCCCCGCATTCCTCTTCCTCGCGGCCCTCCTCGCGGAGTTCGGTCTCGGATGGCTCCAGATCTACGCGCTCGAGACCACGGGCCAGAACGCCGTGCTCGCCCTCCGTCTCGACGTCTTCTCCCACCTGCAGCGGCTTCCCGCGGCTTTCTTCGACCGAAACCCCGTCGGGCGGCTCATGACGCGGGTCACCACCGACGTCGAGTCGATCCACGAGGCCTTCGCCTCCGGGGTCGTCCTGATCCTGGCCGATCTTCTCAAGCTCGCCGGGATCGTCGGCATCCTCTTGTGGATGGACTGGCGCCTCGCTCTCGTGACCTTCGCCGTTCTGCCGCCGATGCTCCTGGTCTCGTGGTACTTCCGGACGCGCGTCCGCGAGGCCTACCGCGCCGTGAGGGGCGCGATCGCCCGCGTGAACGCGTTCCTGCAGGAGAGCGTTACCGGCATGCGCGTCCTTCAGTCTTTCGGGCGTGAAACGGCGAACCTCTCCGAATTCGACGGCTTGAATGCGAGGCACCGGGATGCCCAGCTCGACGGGGTCTTCTTCGAATCGGCCTTCTCCGCCGTGGCCGAACTCATGGCCTCGGCGACGCTCGCCGCGATCGTGTGGGCGGGGGGCGGCCGCCTCCTGGACGGTGCCGTGACCTTCGGGACGCTCGTCGCCTTCATCGAGTACGCGGGACGTTTCTTCCGCCCCGTGCAGGAGTTGACTCAGCGCTACACCATCATGCAAGCGGCGATGGCGGCTTCCGAGCGGATTTTCCAGCTCCTCGACACGAGGGCGACGATCGTCTCTCCCGAAGCGCCGGTCCGCATCGAGGGCCGGCCGCGCGGCGAGATCGGTTTCGAGCGGGTGCGCTTCTCCTACGACGGGTCCACCCCGGTCCTCGACGACGTGTCCTTCCGCATCGCCTCCGGAGAGCGGGTCGCCGTCGTGGGTTGGACCGGCTCCGGGAAATCGACCCTCATCCGGCTCCTCGCACGGCTGTACGACGTGGAGGATGGGCGGGTCACGCTCGACGGGATCGACGTCCGGCGCTACGAGCTGGCCGATCTCCGGCGCTCCATAGGCGTCGTGCTGCAGGACCACTTTCTGTTCGCGGATTCGGTGGCCATGAATCTCTCACTCGGCGACCCGCGGATCGGCCCGGAGACGATCCGGCGCGCGGCGCGCGCGGTCGGCGCCGATCGATTCCTCGAGCGGCTCCCGCGGGGGTACGACGAGCAGATCCTGGAGCGCGGCGCGAACTTCTCCGCGGGAGAGCGCCAGCTCCTCTCCTTCGCCCGCGCCCTCGCGTTCGATCCCCCCGTTCTGGTCCTCGACGAGGCGACCTCCTCCGTCGACCCGGAAACCGAGCGGGCAATCCAGGAGTCGCTCGAAACCCTCCTCGCGGGCCGCACTTCGATCACGATCGCCCACCGGCTGGCGACCGTGCGCCGCGCGGACCGGATCCTCGTCCTCCACCGGGGACGGGTCGCGGAGGAAGGGACGCACGAGGCGCTCCTCGCGCGCCCCGAGGGGATCTACCGGACCCTCTGGACCCTCCAGCACGGCGACTCCTGAGGCGCCGTCACCTTCCGTCACCCGGAAACGACCGACGGCGTCACCGCCGCGGTGGTAGAGCGGGAACGTGTCCATCCTCCTCGACCGCTTGACGAAGACCTACGACGGTCATGCCGTCGTGCGCGACGTCTCCCTGGAGATCGACGACGGCGAGCTCTTCGTCCTGCTCGGGCCGAGCGGGAGCGGGAAGAGCACCGTCCTGCGGATGATCGCGGGCCTCGCCGACGTCGATGCCGGCCGCGTGGTCCTCGGCGGACGGGACGTGACCCGGGAGCCTCCGCAGCGTCGGGAAGTCGGTCTCGTCTTCCAGAACTACGCGCTTTTCCGGCACATGACCGTCGGAGAGAACATCGAGTTCGCACTCCGGATCCGCAGGGTCGCCGCCGCCGAGCGGCGTCGTCGGCGCGACCAGCTCCTCGAGATGGTCGGGCTCGGCGGATTCGGGGAGCGGCTCCCCCGGCAGCTCTCGGGAGGGCAGCAGCAACGTGTGGCCCTCGCTCGCGCGCTTGCCCATCGTCCCGAAGTGCTCCTGCTCGACGAACCGTTCGGCGCCCTCGACGCCCGGATCCGCTCGGAGTTGCGAGGAACGATCCGGACGATCCAGCGGGAGCTCAACGTCACGACGATCTTCGTCACCCACGATCAGGAAGAGGCCTTCGCGCTCGCCGACAGGATCGGGGTGATGAACTTCGGCTCCCTGCTCGAGGTCGGGAAACCGGACGAGCTTTATCTCCGGCCGCGAACGGAGTTCGTCGCGACCTTTCTCGGGACGGCCAATCTGATGCTCGGTGAGACCGTACCGGACGGCGTTCGGCTCGGGCCCGTCCACTTCCCGCTCGGCACGGAGGCCGCGAGCGCGACGGTCGCCCGTCGTGTCCAGGTCCTCTTCCGCCCGGAGGACGTCGCGGTCAAGGACACGCGGGACGCTCTGGAGTGGCCGCTGCTCGGCCGGGCGACGGTGGAGACGGTCGGGTTCCAGGGGTCCTTCGAACGTCTCCTCCTCAGGCTTCCCGGGCTCGACGGCGTCCGCCCGATCTCGCCTCCGGTGGCCTTCGGGCGCGACCACGTGCTCCTCGAGGCGAGCCGCTCCCAGCACCAGGCCCGGCGGTTCCCCCTGCGGCCGGGGGACCCCACGTGGGTGGGCGTCCGACGGGTCCACGCGCTCCCGAACCCGGGCCTCGCGCTCCTGCTCGTGGGCGACGACGCGACCGAATCCTCGGCGGCCGTCGAACTCGGCGTGGAGATCGCACGCCTCGCCCACGCTCGGGCGACGCTCCTCCGGCTCGGGACGGAGGAGACGACGCTGCGCGAGCGGGTCGAGCGTGACCGCGAGCGGTTCTCACGCACCTTGCCGGGGCTCGAAGTGACCTGGTCGATCCAGACGATCGCCCGCGCGATCGCCGAGAGTTCGGCGCGGCGCCACTTCGACCTGACCGTGGTGGGGACGGCCGGCCGGGAACTCGCCGGCGAAGCCCTACGCATTCTCGAGTCCACGGACTCCCATCTCCTTCTCGTCCCCTCTCCGCGACCGATCCCCGCTCGGGCGCTCCTGTGCGTCGCCCTGGGCGAACCGGGCAAGGAGGACGTGCTCTTCGCGGGGCGGTTCCTTCGACACCTGGGCGGACGGGCGACGATCCTCAACGCGATTCCCCGGGACGCGGGGACGGAAGAACGAGACAGGGCGGAACGGTTCCTCGATGCCGGGATCCGCACGCTCGAGCTTCTCGGGGTGAAGGGCGAGTCCATCGTCGGATCCGGTCCGGCCGCCCGGGTGATCGTCGACACGCTGCATCGGGGAAACCACGACCTCCTCGTGCTCGGGGCTCCTCTTCCCGGCATCGAGGGAAAGAGAAACCTCGAAGGCGTCGTCTCCGCGGTGCTCTCCCACACGACGGACGTCTCGGTGATGATCGTGCGCCCGGGCCCCTACAACGGCGGACGCCAACGCGTCGAGGCGCGACGATGATGCACCGGAGCGACTTCCGGTGGCCGGATGGATCGTCCACCCGCGCCGCCGAGAAAAGCGTGCAGGTCGCGCGGCCGGAGAAGATCCGGCCACCGCTCCGGGAGACTCCCGATGTCGGTTGAACGCGCCGGCGCCGGATGCGTGCCCCCGTCCCGGGAGACGCGCGATGACGGAGTGCACGCCATGCTCAAGACCGTCGCGAGCCTCGTCGCTCTGTCCGTACTCGGGGTCTCCGCCTCCGCGGTCTCCGAGCGACCGCCGGCCGCCCCGCCCGACCGGGTCGAGGAAATCGACCAGCGCCCCCCCGTCCCGGAGAGGCAGGACGGGATCGAGAAGGAGAACGCGACCGAGGCCGCGAAGACGGCGACCGCCCTCGACGCCGGCGCGGAGGGGTTCTCGATCCGATCGGCGAACGGCGCCTACTCGCTCCGGTTCCGGGGACTCGTCCAAGTCGACTCGGCCTTCTTCCGGAACGACGAGAAGGTCCCGGGTGCGGACTCGATCTTCCTTCGGCGCGCTCGTCCGATCCTCGAGGGGACCGTCGGCAAGATCTTCGATTTCCGCGTCACGCCCGACTTCGCTCGAGGCAAGACCGTGCTGTTCGACGCCTACGTCGATGCGCGATTCCACCCCCTCGCGAAGGTGCGCGCGGGAAAGTTCAAGCCGCCCGTCGGCCTCGAGCGCCTGCAGTCGGCGCCGAACATCGCCTTCATCGTCCGCGCCGCGCCGACGCTGCTGGTTCCGAACCGCGACGTCGGAGTCCAGCTTCACGGCGACCTCCGCGGAGGGTTCCTGGCCTACGCGTTGATGGCGTCGAACGGGACCCCCGACGGAGGCAACGTCGATGCCGACACGAACGACGGGAAGGAGTTCTCCGCGCGGGTCTTCCTCCATCCCTTTCGCGGCGGGCATTCTCCTCGCCTCGAAGGTCTCGGGTTCGGGCTTGCGGGAACCCACGGGAGCGACGAGGGCACCCCGACCGCGACGGGTCTCGGGACCTACAAGACGCCCGGAGACCTGACGTTCTTCTCGTACCGCGGCGACGGAACGGCCCCCGCCACGGTCGTCGCGGACGGGAAGCGGACGCGCTGGACGCCCCAAGCGTACCTCTACCTCGGACGGTTCGGTTTTCTCGCCGAGTACGTCTCGTCCACCCAGGACGTGCGGCTCGACGCGCAAGCGGCGTCGCTCACGCAAACCGCGTGGCAGGGGTCGTTCACGATCCTGCTCACGGACGACACGGCGTCGTATCGGGGGGTCGACCCGAAAAAGCCCTTCGAGGTCGGAAAGCCGGGGAGAGGAGCCGTGGAACTCGCGGTGCGGTACTCGCGAGTCGATTTCGACGAAGCGAGCTTCCCGGTCTTCGCGGACCCCGCGAAGTCGGCGCGCCGGGCCTCCGAGATGGCGCTGGGTGCGAATTGGTGGATGAACCGGCACATCCGGCTGACGCTGAACCTCGAGCGGACGGAGTTCGAAGGCGGCGCCGCCGGCGGTGCCGATCGCGAGACGGAATCGGTCGTGCTGAGCCGTTTCCAGGTCTCGTTCTAGGAGGTCGGAACCATGCTGGCGATCCGGAACCTCTCGGCACTCGGCCTCGTATCGGCGCTCGCTGCATCCGCCGCACACGCCCAGGTGACGTTGCTGAACGTCTCGTACGACCCCACCCGCGAGCTGTACCAGGACGTGAACACCGCCTTCGCCGCCCACTGGAAGGCCAAGACCGGCGAGGCCGTGACGATCCACCAGTCCCACGGCGGCGCCGGGAAGCAGGCCCGCGCGGTGATCGACGGGCTCGAGGCCGACGTCGTCACGCTCGCGCTCGCCTTCGACATCGACGCGATCGCCGGCACCGGTCTCCTCCCGAAGAATTGGCAGTCGCGCCTCCCTCACAACAGCTGTCCGTACACCTCGACGATCGTCTTCCTCGTGCGCAGGGGGAATCCCAAGGGGATCAGGGACTGGGACGACCTCGCGCGACCGGGGGTTTCCGTGATCACGCCGAACCCGAAGACCTCGGGCGGAGCGCGGTGGAACTACCTCGCCGCGTGGGCTCACGCCCTCCGCAAGCCCGGCGGCGACGAGACGAAGGCGCGGGACCTCGTGACACGCATCTTCCAGAACGTCCCGATCCTCGACACGGGAGCCCGCGGTTCCACGATCACCTTCGTCGAGCGCAAGATGGGGGACGTGCTCCTGGCGTGGGAGAACGAAGCCCTGCTCGCGGTGAAGAAAATGGGGCGGGGCGAACTCGAGATCGTCGTCCCACCGACGAGTATCCTCGCCGAGCCTCCGGTGACGCTGGTCGACCGGTACGCCGCCAAACACGGGACGACGGCGGTGGCCCAGGCCTACCTCGAGTTCCTTTACACTCCGGAGGGTCAAGAGATCGTCGCGAAGCACTTTTACCGTCCCCGCCTCGACTCCGTCGCTGCTCGGTACGCCCCCCAATTCCCGCGCGTACGGCTCTTCACGATCGACGAGGTCTTCGGCGGCTGGGCGAAGGCCCAGGCGGTTCACTTCGCCGACGGCGGCGTATTCGATCAGATCTGCACCGCGAGGTAGGGGACCGATCGGATGGCGGCACGACGCGGCACGGTCCTGCCCGGTTTCGGTCTCTCCATGGGGTTCGCCCTGACCTACCTGGGGTTGATCGTGCTGGTTCCGCTCTCCACGGTCGTGCTCGAGTCGGCAAACCTGACTTGGAACGAGTTCTGGTCGACGGTGACCGCGCCCCGGACACTGGCCGCGTATCGGCTCAGCTTCTGGGCCGCCTTCGTGGCCGCTTGCGTCAACGCGATCTTCGGCTTTCTGACCGCCTGGGTGCTCGAGCGGTACTCGTTCCCGGGGAAGAATCTCGTCGACGGCCTCGTCGACCTCCCGTTCGCCCTTCCCACCGCCGTAGCCGGAATCGCGCTGACCACCTTCTACGCCTCCGAAGGCTGGCTCGGCCGCATTCTCGAGCCGATGGGGATCACGGTCGCGTACACGCCGCTGGGCGTGGTCGTCGCCCTCACCTTCATCGGCCTCCCCTTCGTCGTCCGGACGGTGCAGCCGGTCTTGCGTGACCTCGACGTCGCGATCGAGGAGGCCGCAGCGAGCCTCGGCGCCGGGCGGTTCGCAACCTTCCGGAATGTCCTTCTCCCCGAGCTCTTCCCCGCGGTCCTCACCGGCTTCACGCTTGCCTTCGCGCGCGCGCTCGGCGAGTACGGTTCGGTGATCTTCATCGCGGGAAACATGCCGATGAAGTCCGAGATCACCCCCCTCCTCATCATGATCAAGCTCGAGCAGTTCGATTACGCGGGAGCGACCGCGATCGCGCTCGTGTTCCTGCTCTTCTCGTTCGCGATGCTCTTGCTCGTGAACGCCGTCTCCCGGCGGGGCGCCCGGGTCGGAACGGCGGCGTGAGGAGAGAGCCGTGACCGCCGCGTCGGGACGGAGCCGGCACCTCACCGAGCCGCGCGCGGTCCGCGTCGGGCTCACGGGACTCTGCCTCGGGTTCCTGGTCCTGTTCCTCGCCCTCCCCCTCCTCGTGGTCTTCACGACCGCCTTCGGGGAGGGCGTCGGCGCCTACGCGGCCGCCATCGCGGAACCCGTCGCCCTCGCCGCCGTCCGGTTGACCCTCACGACGGCGGCGATCGCCGTGCCTGTCAACCTCCTTTTCGGCGTGGCCGCGGCCTGGGCGATCGCGAAGTTCGACGTTCGGGGAAAGGCCCTTCTGACCACCCTCATCGACCTCCCGCTGTCGGTCTCTCCGGTGATCTCCGGAATGCTCTTCGTTCTCCTCTTCGGCGCAAACGGCTGGTTCGGACCGTGGCTCGCGGAGCACGACCTCAAGGTCGTCTTCGCGGTGCCCGGGATCGTCCTCGCGACGGTCTTCGTCACGACCCCGTACATCGCCCGGGAGCTCATCCCGCTCATGGAGGCCCAAGGGAACGACGAGGAGGAAGCGGGGATGACGCTCGGCGCCGGCGGATGGGCGGTTTTCCTCCGGATCAGCCTTCCGAAGATGCGATGGGGGCTCCTCTACGGGACGGTCCTCTGCAACGCCCGCGCGATGGGAGAGTTCGGTGCGGTCTCCGTCGTCTCGGGCCACATCCGCGGGATCACCAACACGCTTCCCTTGCACGTCGAGATCCTGTACAACGAGTACCTGTTCTCCGCCGCCTTCGCGGTGGCCTCTCTCCTGACGATCCTCGCCCTCGTGACGCTCGTCGTGAAGAGCCTCGTGGATCGGGCCGCCCGCGCGGACTAGCATGCAGGGAGAAGGATGTTCAAGCCGTCGCTGGGGTCGATCCTCCTCGCGGGCAGCGTCGGGCTGGTCGCGATCGCGGTAGCCGCGTTCGCGACGGTGACGACCGGCCTCGTGCGACGCTTCGCCGACGACCAGGCGGTCGCCCGCGTCGACGCGGCCGCCTCCGCGCTTTCCCAGGCTCTGGGGGACGAAGCGGACGACCTGCGGGTGACCGCGAGGCTCCTCGGGGAGAGACCGACCCTGAGACGGCTCCTCGAGGACGACGACCGGAACGGTGCCGGGACCTTCTTGCGGCGATTCGCGGGAACGGGCGACCTCGACGGCTGGGCTCTCCTCCGTGAGGGAGCACCGGTCCGAACCTCCGATCCGGACGTCGATTGGGCCGCGGTCCTCTCCGCACTCGGACCCGCGGGGCTCGGCCTCGTGGCGGGACCGGACGGCGGGAGGCCCTGGACGGCGGCCGCCTCCCCGGTCCCGGAGTCGGCGGGATGGAGCGTCGTCGTCGCGCGGCGCTGGGACGATCCGCGCCTTCACGCCCTCTCGAACGACGCCGAATTCGGGATCCGTTTGCTCGACCGGGTGGCGGCGGCCGGGCCGCTCGAGGACCCCGCCCTCCCCCTCCGGCTGGTCGCGCTCGACGGGAACCGGGCCGCCTCCCGGGTGGACGACTCCGGATTCTTCGTCGGGGTGGCACCGCTGCGTGGGGCGAACTCCGAGGTCGTGGCGGTCGCGGAGGCGACGCTCCCCGTCGAATCGGTCGACGCCCCGATCCGCCGGCTCGCGCATCGGATCGGCCTCTGCGCCCTCGCCACGGCCGGCCTCGGAGCGGCGCTCGCAGCCTGGCTCACGCGGGTCCTGGCCCGACAGGTCGGGGACCTCGCGCAGGTCTCCACGAGGATCGGCGCGGGAGACCTCGACGTCCCCGTTCCCCGCGTGGGGATCGCGGAGATCGGCCGTCTCGGCGCCGCGATGGAGGACATGAGGATCCGACTCGGCAAGCTCACCTCCGACTTGCGGCGCCAGAGTGCGGAGGCGGAGTCGATCCTCGCCGGCACCGCCGACGGCGTCCTCGCCGTCGACCGCGAGAGGACGATCCGCTACTTGAACCCGCAGGCCGCCGCGCGTCTCGGTGTTCCGGTCGAGCGCGCGGTCGGCCGGTTCTGCGGAGACGTTCTCCGCCCGAAGGAGCCCGACGGACGCCGGCCGTGCGAGGACCGGTGCCCGATTCTCGACGCACGCTTTCGCGGCCCCTCCCGCGGGGTCGAACATCTCGAAACCGCGGGTGGGCCGCGCACCGTGCTCGTGACGAGCGGCCCGCCGACGCCCGGGGGGTCCGACGAAGAGGCCGGCCGCCAGATCGTGGTGCTCCGCGACGAAACCGATGCCGAGGCGGCCCGCCGTCTTCGGGACGCGGTCGTGGCCAGCGTCTCGCACGAGTTCCGCACCCCGCTCTCCGCGCAGCGTGCGTCGCTCGAGCTCCTCCGCGAGAGACTCCAGGGATTCGAGGGCACCGCCCCGCTCTTGCGCTCCCTCGAGCGCGGGACGCTGCGCCTCACCCAACTCATCGACAACCTCCTCGAGAGCCTGAGGATCGAGGCCGGCCGGGACACGGTGCGGAAAGAACGGGTCGACCTCGACGCCGTCGTCGAGGAGGCGGTCGAGGACACGGCCCCGCTCCTCGAGTTGCGCAGGCAGCGGGTCGACGTCGACCTCCCCCACCCGCTCCCCGGAGTGTCGGGCGATTCGGTCCGGTTGACCCAGGTTTTCGTCAACTTGCTCGCGAACGCCAACAAGTTCGCGCCGGAGGGATCCTCGATTACCATCCGCGGGGAGCGGCGCCCGGGAGAGATCGTGGTCACGGTCGCCGACGAGGGGCCGGGGCTTCCGTCGGGCGAGACGGACCGCCTGTTCGACCGGTTCATCCGCTCCTCGAGCGACGAGCCGAAGGAGAGCGGTTTGGGGTTGGGTCTGTGGATCGTCCGTTCGATCGTCGCCCGACACGGGGGGCGCGTCGAGGCACTCGACGCCGAGCGCGGCACCAAGATCGCGGTGATCCTCCCGGCGGAGGGCGGGCGTGAAGATTCTGGTCGTTGACGACGATCTCGACCTTCTCGGCCTCGTCGCCTACGCACTTCGGCAGGCCGGCTTCCTCGTCGTCGAGTCGTCCGACGGCCGCGAAGCGCTCGAGATCTTCGCGCGCGAGGAACCCGACCTCTGCATCCTCGACGTCAATCTGCCGCGCCTGTCCGGATTCGAGCTCCTTTCGCGCCTGAGGGAAAGCCGGCCCTCCCTTCCGATCATGATGCTGACCGTGCGATCGGCGGAGGAAGATCAGGTGAAGGCGCTCGACCTCGGGGCCGACGACTACCTGACGAAGCCGTTCAGCCCCAGGACCCTGTTGGCTCGCGTTCGCGCGCTCCTGAGGCGCGCCGGTCCCGAGACCGGGCCTCTCCTCGCGTGCGGAGATCTCACGCTCGATCCGGAACGCCGCGACGTGCGGATCGGCGTGCGCGGCTCCGTGCGCCTGACCCCACTCGAGTTCCGACTCCTCCAGGCTCTCGCGGCGCAGGGCGGGAAGACCGTGACCTCCGAGAGGCTGATCGTTCACGTCTGGGGAGCCGGAGGGCGAGGAGACCGGCAGCTCCTCAAGCAGCTCGTACGGCGGGTCCGGACGAAGATCGAATCCGACCCCTCGGCTCCCTCGCGTCTTCTCACGGACACCGGACTCGGCTACCGCCTCGCCCCGTCCCGCGACTCGAACGGGTCCGCCTGAACTTCCCGCGCAATCCGTGCGGTCCCCGGCGAGCGCCGGCATCGACCGACGAAGGAATTTCGCGCCGCCGCGCCCGGGTCAGGCGGCAATGGGAGCGTGCCGCGGATGCACGAGACGGTCGAAGTCGTCGTAACCCATCTCGACGAGGGTCGCGTGATCTCCGGCGTTGAACGCCACTTCCGCTCCCTTCGGGACCTCGTCGTCGAGGATCGTCGGGATTCCCCAGAGGTTCCCGAACGGCGGCATCGCACCGAGCTCGCAGTCCTCGAACACCCTGCGGAATTCGTCCTCGCGCTCGATCTCCGCGTCGTGGACGCCGAGCAGACGGCGGCACTTCTCGAGGTCGACCTTCCGGTCGGCCCGGGTCACCGCGAGGTAGTGCCGCCCGTCCGCCCGGAACATCACGCACTTGAGCATGCGTTTGCCGCTGACGTGGGAGAGAGCGGCGGTTTCCTGAGCGGTGTAGGCGGGCGAGTGCCTCACGGTCCGGTAGGGTACGTGGGCTTCGTCCAAGAATGCACGGAGGCGTGCGTTGATCGGCATGGCCGGACCTCCTTTCTTCCGAGAGGATACGCCTCGGCGGCGCTCAGGCCAACCCGGAGCCGACCTGATCCGGCTCGAAGGCGCCGTGCTCGAGCACTCGCAGCGCAAACCGAAGGAGGCGCGTGCGCGCCGCGTCCCCGAGGGCGGGAAACCACTCCGGACTCGCGAGGACGAGACACCGGAACGCCACGAAGGGGGGAGCGACCTCGAGCATCTCGGTGTCTCGCGCCGCCTCGAGATAGCGCGACCAGAATCGGAGGAAGAGGCTCCGGAGCCCCCCCTCGAACCGGCCCGTTCCGGCGAGCGCGAAGAGCACGTAGTTCATCGTCAGCGAAACCACGTCGTCGGCCGGCTCCCCCCATTCACCGCGGGAGCGGTCGAGCAGGGTGAAACGCGTTCCCGAGCGGAAAAGGATGTTCCACGGGTGGAAGTCGCCGTGGACCTGCCGGAGGCGATGAGCCCGGTCCCGGAGGCGCCAGCGCCAGGCGACGGCATGGCGTTCGATCTCCTCCAGGATTCCTTGGTCGAGGAATACGGCGGCGGAGGGATAGCGGTCGATCACCCCCATGATGCACTCGCCGTGGCCGACGAGATCGCGAATCCTCCTCGTATAGAGAGACGGATCTTCCCCCTTGAGCGAGTGCACGTCGACGAGGTAATCGCAAAGGGCGTCGGCGCGAGCGATGTCTCCGCTCTTGACCTCTCCCCGCGTCGAGAGCCGCTCGAGGTCCTCGAAGTACGGGGACCCCGACACGAAGTCGCGGACGAGGAAGACCTCTTCCACGTCGCCGAGCGACTCGAGCGTCCCCCCGCGAACGACCGCACCCACGTCGAGGGATCGGGCATGGCGGGGAAGGCGGTTGTATGCCCGGTGGGCTCGGAGGATCGCGCTGGCTCGATCGGCCATGTGCTCGTGGCCGTACGGCCCCGGCCTGACCGCCTCGAAGACCGCACGATGCGTCCGCCCCCGGGCCTCGTACTCGACGAGGAACCGATCGCCGTAGGTGAACCCCTTGGTCGCTCGGAGCGCCTCCACTCCGTGGAGCGGGGTCACCTCGCGAACGGCGACCGGTAAGCCGCGGAGGGATCCCAGGTACTCGGCGAGACTCCGTCGGCTTGGCAGTCGCATGCGGTCCCCGCGGCGCGATCCGGGTACGGTCGTCTGCAAACGACGTTCCCGCCGTGACACCGGCCGTGGAGGAGCGTATGCTCGTGGTGTCGGGATCTTCCGTCCGACCCTCGGGGCCGCGCCCCGCGGTCCCCCCGGGCCGACGACGGCTCCGACGGGAGGACCGAGCATGATCCGATCGAGCCACGCGAACGCCGGACAGACGCGCCGCGATCGAACCTTGCGGCCGCGTCCCCACGACAACTTCTCGACGGCGCGGAAGCCGACCGCCCCCTGCACGTGTCCCGATTGCGGTGCCGCCTTCCACCGCGGCCGCTGGAGTTGGGAACCGGCACCTCCTGAGGCTTCGAAGCACCTCTGTCCCGCCTGCGTGAGGATTCGCGGCCGCGCCCCGAAGGCGGCGCTCACCCTCCGCGGCGAGTGGTTCGCCGCCCATCGGGACGAGATCCTCTCGTTGATCGATCGGGAAGCGCGGCTCGCCCGAGAGGCCCATCCGCTGTCCCGGGTGATGGGGATCTCGACGCAGGACGACGGCTCGACGCAGCTGACGACGACCGACGGGCATCTGGCCCGTCGTTTGGCCGAAGCTCTTTCACGCGCGGGAGGGGGCGCCCTGGAGGTCCGCTGCGACCGTGACGGGAAGTACACCCAGATGGTCTGGGAACGCTGATTTCTTATAATTCTTCTCGGCCGAAAATGGGCGCTTGAATCGGAGGCTGGCTGCGCGTACGTAGAAACCGGGTGAGGTTCGCCTGATGCGGTGGTTTGCGTTCGCAGCCTCGGTGCTCGTCGCGGTCGTGCCGGCCTTCGCCGCGGAACACCCGGCACGACCCGGCGTTCCGCTCCGAACGCTGGCCGCCGCGCCCGCATTCGTCGACGCCTATCTCGCTCCCGAACTTGCGCGGCAGACCGAAGCGTTCCGCTCTTACGTCGGATCGCCTTCGTACGGTCTTCACCGCGAGGCCGGCTCGAACGGCTACTTCGAGACGGTAGAAGGGATCGAGCGGAACACGATCCGCGCGGTCCGGAGAGCCGCGCGAGACTGGCTCGTCGAGGCGACCGGTGCGGAACGCTTCACACTGACCTTCCGTCCGTTCGCCGAGGCGGTCGAGCGGGCGGGGGAGCGGCTGACCCCCGGGAACTCGGGCGACGACACGCAGATCCGTCTCGGCTTTTCCCGCCTCTACCCGCGGGTCACCGTGGAGCGGCCGTTCGCTTCGGGTGCCTTCCGGTTCGCCGCGACGCTCGACGGGCGCGCCGAAGCCGACTTCAAGCCCGATTCGAGATTCGCGCCCACGGTCGGCGCCGAATGGGACAGGCGGGAGCGGACGGCTCGCTTCCGCCTCGGCCTCGCCTTCTGATCGCCTACCGCCGGGACTTCGCCCGGTACCCGCGCAGCACGACGAGCGCCGTGTTCAGGCGCTGGATCTTCCGGTTGCGAGCCTGGATCTCCTGGGTGGACTCCCCTCCCTGCGACTCGCCGCGGAGTTCCCGCAGGTAACGGTCCATCTCGAATCCGAGTTGGTCGAGTTCGGCGAGCGTGTACCCTTTGAACGTCCGCTCGGTGACGAGCTGAAAGCCCTCCCCGATATCCCGAGCCATGGCGTACGCACTTCCCCCGGCAAAGTTCGGCATACCGGGATCATACGCGGGCCGACCGCAGACGGTCGAGGGCCTCGAGAAGAGCCTCCACGTCCCGGCCTTCGTTGTAAACGTGGGGTGCGGCGCGGAGCCTCCCGTCGCGCACCCCGACGGAGATCCCCGCGCCCGCGAGTTGCCGGCGCCACACCTCCGCGTCGCCGGCGACCTCGATCGAGACGATGCCGGAGCGCTCCTCCCTCGCGCGCGGGCCGAAGACGGGGAGTCCCAGGGACTCGACGCCCCGAACGATCTCGTCCACGCGCGCTTCGACGCGAGACCGCACCGTCTCGGGCCCGATCGAACGGTGGAGCGCGAGCGCCGCGGCGAGCCCCGCGAGCCCCGCCACGTTGTAGTACCCCGCCTCGTAGCGGCCGGCCCCTTCCCGGTACACGGGGTCGAGATCGAGGTCTCCCTCGCGCGCGACACGAGGCACCCATCCGAGCATCCCGAAGTCCGGCGAGACCGACATCGCCCCGATCGACGATGGGCGGATCCGGGCGATCCACTCCGGCCCGACGGCGAGGAAGCCCGTCCCCGGCGGAGCCGCGAGCCATTTCCTCCCCTCTCCCGCGAGCGCGCCGATCCCCATCGCGCGCATGTCGACGGGGAAAACGCCGAGCCCCTGGATCACGTCGACGAAGAAGAGGACCCCGCGCCTCCGGCAAGCCTCGCCGAGCGGAGCGAGATCGGAGCGGAAGCCGCTCGAGAATTGGACCATCGACAGCGCGAGCACTCGCGTCCGCGGGCCGATCGCGTCGACGAGCCGCTCCGGATCGACGCGCCCCCCCGAGGAGGGGACGAGGCGGAGCCGGGCCCCTCGCGTCGTCCACGGGTAGACGTTCGCGGGATACTCGAGGTCGGAGAGGACGATTTCGTCTCCCTCTCGGAGGCCGAGTCCCAGCGCGACGCGTGCGACCGCGTCGGCGGTATTCGCGGTGAAGGCGACGTCGCGAGGGTCGGCCCCGACGAGGCGCGCAAGGAGGGAACGCGCCCCTTCCACCTCCCGCATGTCCTCGGGCCACGCGTGGATCCCGCCCTCGACCCACCGATCGAGGGTCCTCCGAACCGCGTCCGCGACCGGAACGGGCAGGAGAGCCTGCGAGGCGGCGTTGAAGTAGCGGACCTTCGAAGCACCCGGCCAAAGGGCGCGGATCTCCGCTTCGGTCACGACGGCGAGCCCGCGAGGCCCAGATCCTCGGCGATCTCCGCCATCGCGGCCCGGACGAACTCGATGTGAGCGTCGAGGTCCATCCCGACGAGATCGGCCCCCTTCACGATGTCCTCCCGCACGACGTTCCGCGCGAACGCCTTGTCCTTCATGCGCTTGCGGACCGAAGAGACCCTGAGGTCGCGGATCGACTTCGTCGGCAGGACGAGCGTACAGGCGGTCAGGAAGCCGCAAAGCTCGTCGACCGCGAAGAGCGCCTTTTCCAAATCGGTCTCCGGCACGACGCCGGTGTGGGGGGCGTGGGCGAGGATCGCCCGCCGGAACCACTCCGGGTATCCCTCCGCCTCGAGCGCCTCGCTCCCGCGGAACGGGTGGTCGTCGAGCGTCGGGTAACGCTCGTAGTCGAAGTCGTGGAGGAGGCCGGCGAGGCCGTAGGCGTGGACGTCTCCACCCGTTCGCGCCGCGTGGGCGCGCATCGCCGCCTCGACGGAGTAGGCATGTTTCCTCAGGTTCGGGTTCCGGGTCCACTCGTGGAGGAGTGCGAGCGCCTCTTCCCGCGAGGGGAGCGTTCCCCGAGCGGTTCCGCCGTTCATCGGATTCCTCCTTGCCGGGTCGGCCGGCCGCGGACCAGGATAGCGCCTCACGCCATGAACGGAGCGAACCTCTCCCGATGGAACCCCTGGAGGGGCCTGGGCGACCTTCCCCGGCCTCTCTGGATCCTCTTCTTCGCCTCGCTCGTGAACCGCGCGGGGACGATGGTCCTCCCCTTCCTCGCCCTCTACGTGACCCAGGAACTCGATCTTCCCGCCTCGCGGGCCGCTCTGCTCCTCGCCGTCTACGGCGTGTCGAGCCTCTTCGCCTCTCCGGTCGGAGGGAGGCTCTGCGATCTCTTCGGCTCGGTGCCGGTGATGCGTCTCTCCCTCCTCACCTCGGGGATCGTCCTCGTCCTCTTCCCCCTCGCCCCGTCCTGGGGATGGATCCTCGCGGCGACCGTCGCCTACGCCGCCACCTCCGAGGCGTTCCGCCCGGCGAGCATGACCGCGCTCGTCGAGCTCGCCCCCCATGGGAAGCGCAAGGCGGCCTTCGCGATGATTCGGCTCGCGGTGAACCTCGGGATGAGCGTCGGCCCGGCGCTCGGGGGGGTCCTCGCGGCCGTGTCGTTCTCCTGGCTCTTCTGGACCGACGGGATCACCTCGCTGCTCGCGGCGGCCCTCGTCTTCGTCCGGCCGCCGCGCGCGGCGACGCGGACGGCGGAGCCGGAGGCGAGCGGGAGCGTCGAGGGCGAGACCGTCCCCGCCGCCGCGATCGCTCTTCCCCCGGACGTGCCGGCGTGGAAGAACCGCCGGCTCACCTCGTTCCTGCTCGCCTGCCTTCCGATCATCGTCGTTTTTTTCCAGCACGTCGGTGCGATGCCGCTCGACCTGGTGGGGAACCTCGGGCTCTCGACCGCCTTCTTCGGAGCGCTATTCACCGTCAACACGCTCGTGATCGTCTTCCTCGAGGTACGGATCAATTTCGCGATCTCGCACTGGACCCACGCCCGTTCGCTCGCGCTGGGTGCCGTGTGGACGGCCGTGGGCTTCGGCGCGCTCGCCGTCGCCCGCACCCCCTGGGCCGTCGTGGCGACCGTCCTGATCTGGACCTTCGGAGAGATGGTTCTCCTCCCCTCGATGTCGGACTTCGTCGCGGAGGTCGCCCACCCGAGCCGGCGGGGGGAGGCGATGGGCTTCTACACGATGACCTGGGGGCTCGCCTTCACGTTCGGCCCTTCGACCGGGACGCTCGTCCTCGAGCGGTTCGGCCCGGTCGTTCTCTGGGGGGGGTGCTTCGTTCTCGGGCTCGCAGCCGCCGCGCTCTTGGCCCGCGCGGCGGCCTTCCGACTCCCCCCGCGCGCAACTGCGCTATCCTGATCGCTTCCGGCGGAGGTCTCGTTGGACACCCTGGGAGCGTATCTCGAGCGCGTGGCGCGGGTCGAACACCCGGTCGTCCTGGAGATGGAAGCGCTCGCGAAGGAACGCGACTTCCCGATCGTCGGTCCGCAGGTCGGCCGCCTCCTCGACGTGGTGACACGGGCGGCGCGGGCGCGGCGGGTGCTCGAGCTCGGTTCCGGGTTCGGTTACAGCGCCTGGTGGTTCCTCCGCGCGACCGCTCCCGACGGCTTCGTCGAGATGACGGAGGGCTCGGAGGAGCGCGCGGCCAAGGCGCGCGTCTTCCTCTCGCGATCCGGTTACGAGGGCCGGTTCCGGGTCCAGGTCGGGGACGCGTTCGCGATCGCCGAGACGTTCACGGAGCGATTCGACGTCCTCTTCAACGACGTCGACAAGCACGATTACGCACGGGTCCACGAGGTCGCGAAGCGCCTCTTGCGGGTCGGAGGACTCCTCATCTCGGACAACATGCTCTGGAAAGGGAAGGTCGCCGAGCCGTCGCCCGACGATCCGTCGACCACCGCGGTGCTCGAGCTGACGCGGAAGATCAAGAGCGATTCCGACTTCGTGTCGACGCTTCTCCCCGTGCGGGACGGGGTGATGGTTTCCTACCGGGTGCGGTGACTCGCGTGGCACGGACGAACTCCCTCGAGGCCGGGATGCCGGCTCCCGAGATGCGGGGGGAGGCGATCGACGGTCGCCCCATCGATCTCGTCGATTTCCGGCCCAAGCCGGTGCTGCTGGAATTCCTCCGCGGCACCTGGTGTCCGAACTGCGCGAAGCGCATCGCGCAGTTGCGCGAATGGCATCCGAAGTTCCGCGAGGCGGGGGCCGAGGTGATCGCGGTCTACTGCCAGAAGCGGGAGGCGCTCGCGTCTTGGTTCGCGCGGCGGCCGGTTCCTTTCCCCGTGGTCGCCGATCAGGACCGTTCGATCGCGAAGCGCTGGGACGTGTACGTTCGCTTGAACTTCGAGTCGGTGCACATCGCGCGGCCGGCGTCGTTCGTCGTCGGAGGTGACGGCGTGCTCCGCTTCGTGCGCGTCGGGTCGAACCAGTTCGACCGGGCGCCCCTCGAGGAGGCGTTGGAGACGATACGGGTCGAACCCCCGGTCGATCGGGTGTAGGCTTTCGTCGGGCTGATCCTCGGTCGCAGCGTTCGCCGGCGTACCGGCGTGGGGCCCCGGCTTGGAACGGGCCGACCCGCGATGGCGCCCGAGCATCGGCCGGCCGGTTCGACGATCGGACGTGCCGGGCTCGCTCACGAGAGTGTCCGAGGCGAAGAACGGCCGCGTGCCATCGTCTACGGAGTCGGCGCGCTCGTGGGTGGAAGCGCCGGCTTTCCCATGGCCCTCCACCCGTTCGGCGGGATCGTTTCGAAGTCGGGGTTCGCGTGTCTCGCGGTGGTCTGGCTCTTCACCGGGCTCCGCGCCGTCCTCGCGATCCGCCGCCGGGAGATCGCGGGGCACCGCCGAAGGCATCGGGGACAGGTTACTTTTTGAGCCCAAAAAAAGTAACCTGTCCCCGTATGGACCGTCCCTTCGTCTATCTCAACATGGCGATGACCGCCGACGGAAAAATCACGTCCGCCAGCCGGGAGTACCCGAAGTTCACCTCGGCGCTCGACCGGAAGACGATGGACCGCCTGCGCGCAGAGGCGGACGCGCTCGTCGTGGGCGCGGGAACGCTGCGGGCCGACGACCCTCCGCTCCACGTGCGCGACGCCGAGATGCAGGCCTACCGGCGATCGCTCGGGAAACCCCCCGGCCTCCTGAACGTCGTCGTCAGCGCGAGCCTCTCCCTCGATCCCGACTCACGCTTCTTCTCGGACGCCCACGCCGCCGGACGGATCGTCGCCACCGTCGAGGAAGCCCCGCCCCAGCGGCTCGCCGCGCTCGACGGGAAAGCCGAAGTCTGGAAGGTCGGCTCCGGCTCGGTCGACCTGTCGGAGCTGCTTCGCCGGCTCCGCGCGCGCGGAGTGGAGCGCCTCCTCCTGGAAGGAGGGGGCGAGACGAACTGGGCGTTCGTCCGGGACGACCTCGTCGACGAGCTTTTCATCACGGTCGGCCCCGCCCTCCTCGGCGGCCGCGACGCACCGACCCTCTGCGAGGGTACGGGTCTCCGCATGGCGGAGCGGCGGCGACTGCGTCTGGTCTCGACGGAAGTCGCCGGAGACGAGATCTACACGCGCTGGGCCGTCGTGAGGGGGGAATGACGTGGACCGTGCGAAGGTCGCCGATGCTCTCGAGGAGATCGGCCTCCTCCTCGAGCTGCTCGGCGAGAACCCCTTCAAGACGCGAGCTTACGCCAACGGGGCGCGGATCCTGCGCGGTCTCGACCGCGATCTCGGCGAGTTGATCCGCACGAAGGAACTGGGGACGATCAAGGGGTTCGGTGAGGCGCTCGTCGAGAAGGTCACGGTACTTCACGAGACCGGTTCCCTCCCCTACCTGGAGAAACTCCGGCGCGAGGTCCCGCCGGGGCTGCTCGCGTGGCTCGACATCCCCGGACTCGGTCCGAAGAAGGCGCGGACGATCCACGTCGCGCTCGGCATCGAAACGCTCGACGAGCTGGAGGAAGCGGCGCGGGCGGGGAAGATCCGCGTCCTCGAGGGGTTCGGGGAAACGAGCGAGAAGAGAATCCTGGAAGGGATCGCGCGTGTCCGTTCCCACGCCGGCCGCTTCCTGATGCCGGTCGCCCGCGCGGAGGCCGACCGCCTCGTCGCTCTCCTCCGCGGAGTTCGAGGCGTCCATCGGGTCGAGGCGGCGGGCTCCGTCCGCCGCCGGGCCGAGACTTCGAAGGACATCGACCTCGTCGTGGTCGCGGAAGACGCGGAAACGGCCATGGACGCGTTCGTCTCCGCCGGGGGCGTCGTCGAGGTGACGGGGCGTGGCGAGACGAAGTGCAGCCTCCGCCTCGCCTCGGGACTCTCGTCGGACCTCCGGGTCGTGCCCGAGCGGTCGTTCCCCTTCGCTCTGTGCTACTTCACGGGGAGCAAGGCCCACAACGTCGCCCTCCGAAGCCGCGCGCAGAAGCGCGGTCTCAAGTTGAACGAGTACGCCCTCGTCCGCGAAGCGAACGGCGAGGAGATTCCGTGCGCCGACGAGGAGGGGATCTACCGGGAACTCGGCCTCGGTTTCATCCCCCCCGAGCTCCGTGAGGACCGCGGCGAGATCGAGGCGGCCGAGGAGGGTCGCCTCCCCGTGCTCCTCGAGGACGGCGACCTGCGCGGAGTCTTGCACTGCCACTCGACCTGGTCCGACGGGCAGGACTCGGTCGCGCGCATGGCGGATGCGGCGCGCGAGCGGGGCATGGACTACCTCGGCCTGACCGACCATTCGAGGTCGGCGACCTACGCTCGCGGGCTGACGATCGATCGAGTCCGCGAGCAGCACGCGGAGATCGACGCCTGGAACGCGAAGGAAAGGGGCGGATTCCGGATCCTGAAGGGTATCGAGTGCGACATCCTCGCCGAGGGGGCCCTGGACTATCCCGACGAGGTCCTCGCCTCCTTCGATTTCGTGATCGCCTCCGTCCATTCCCGCTTCCATAGGTCGGAGCAGGAGCAGACCGCCCGGATCGTTCGTGCGCTCCGAAACCCTTGGGTCGACATCCTCGGGCATCCGACGGGCCGACTCCTGCTCGAGCGGGATCCGTATCCGGTGGACCTCTTCCGCGTGCTCGACGCGGCGATCGAGGAAGGGGTCGCCGTCGAGATCAACGCCCACCCGATGCGGCTCGACCTCGACACGGCGGCCCTTCGCTACGGCATTCCGAAGGGGATGAAGACGAGCATCGACCCCGACGCCCACGAGACCGCCGGTCTCGACGACGTCCGGTGGGGGGTCGGGGTCGCGCGTCGCGGTTGGTGCACGGCCGACGACGTCCTCAACGCCTGGCCCCTCGAGCGTCTGCTCCGTTGGTTCGAGGAACGCAAGAGACGCGCGCGGAGGCGCGGTGCGAAGGCCTAGCGCGCGCGAGTCGAAGACGGCGAAACGGGAGCGTGCCGGACGGATCGTCGACGGGTTGCGGCGTCTCTACTTCGACGCCGACTGCGCGCTCCATCACCGGAGCGCGCTCGAACTCCTCGTCGCGACGATCCTCTCCGCGCAGTGCACGGACGAGCGGGTGAACCGTGTGACCCCGGCGCTCTTCGCCAAGTACCGGACCGCCGCCGACTACGCATCCGCGGACCTCGCGACGCTCCGGGAGGAGATTCGCTCCACCGGCTTTTACCAGAACAAGGCGAAAGCCCTCGTCGGACTCGGGAAAGCACTCGTCGAGCGACACGGCGGGGAGGTCCCCCGAACGATGGAGGCCCTCGTCGCGCTTCCCGGCGTCGGCCGCAAGACGGCGAACGTCGTCTCGGGCACCTGGTTCGGAAACGCCGCGATCCCGGTCGACACCCACGTGCAGCGCCTCGCGGGGCGCCTCGATCTCACCCGCGAAACCGACCCCGTGAGGATCGAGTTCGCCCTCATGGACCTCCTTCCCGAGTCCGACTGGACCTTCGCGTCCCACGCGCTCATCTGGCACGGGCGGCGCGTCTGTTCCGCGCGCAAACCCGCCTGTGACCGCTGCCCCCTGCGTCCCGACTGTCCGGCGGGCCAAGTCCGCCGCGGTTCGCTATAGTGCGCTCGGACCAGTGAGGGGCGCGGAAGTGCGGATCGACGCGCGGTACGGGAGGATGGACGGAGACGGACTCTATCGCCGGCTCGCGATGGGCGAGCCGCTCGTCGTCCTGGACGTCCGAACCGAGCAGGAATACGCGCTCGCCCACATTCCGGGGTCCGTCCTCGTACCACTCCACGAAATCGAGTCGTCGCTCGAGGAAATTCCGAACCACGGCACACCGATCGCGGTGATCTGCGAGCACGGCTTCCGGAGCATCGCGGCCTGCCGCTTCCTCGCGGAGCGCGGCTTCGAACCCCTGTTCCACGTCGACGGCGGGCTCGCCGCATGGCCGGGCCCGCTCTCCGCGGGTGCCGACGTCCATCATCCCCACCAGCTGGTCGCCCCGTCGCGATTCCTCGTCGACCACTTCCATCTCCTTCGCCGCGGCACGGCGCTCGACGTCGCGATGGGAAACGGTCGGAACGCGATCTACCTCGCCACGCGCGGCTTCGACGTCGACGGCGTCGACGTCGACCCCGCGGTGGTCGAGCGCGCGCGGGTGGCGGCGAGGAGGCTCGGCGCACCGATCCGCGCGGTCGTCGGAAACGTCGAGGACGGGACCTACATCATCCCGATCGACGCGTACGACCTGATCACGGTGTTCAATTACCTCCACCGTCCCCTCTTCCGCGACATCAAGGACGGCGTCCGCCGCGGGGGCACCGTGGTCTTCCAGACCTTCACCGCCGACCAGCCGCGCTTCGGGAAGCCCGACAACCCCGCGTTTCTGCTGCGGCCCGGAGAACTTCTCGACGTCTTCTCCGACTGGGAGATCCTGCATCATCGGGAAGGCGTCGACCCCGGCCTCCCCGGCGACTCGCCGAAGGCCCTCGCGGGGATCGTCGCGAGAAAGCCCGCGTAGAGGCCCTCCTCGAGGGACGGCGCATCCCCCGGCCCTCCCCCTCGATTTTCCGCGACGGCGAGGTTGTCGAGTCCGCCTTCGAGCGCGGCGGCCCTCACGGGGAGCGGACCGGCGGGGATCGCGAGTTCCGCATGGAACCACACCCGTCCGGATCGCCGTCGATGGCGTAGACCAACTCCCACGGACTCCCCGGCCGGTACCCGAACGACCCGTTGTCGGTGACGCTCCGCAGGGCCATGTCGAAGGGAACCTCCCGGAAGACCGCGTGTTCGGGAGTGAGAACCCGCGAGCCGCCGTACCGATCGAGGCGGCAGGTCGGCGTCCACGCCGCCCGCTATACTCCCTCCATGGCCCGTCGAGACCGCCCAGCCTCGTCGTCGCCGGAGTGCGGGCCGATCGGGGTCGTCCCCGTCTTTCCGCTCCCCGGGGTGGTCTTCTTCCCTCGCACCTCCCTACCGCTCCACGTGTTCGAGCCCCGCTACCGGACGATGGTCCGGGACGCCGTCGCGGGGAACCGTTTGCTCGCCGTCTCCCTCCTCCGGCCGGGCTGGGAGTCCGACTACGAGGGGAACCCCCCGTTTCACGACGTCGGGACGATCGGACGGATCGAGGATCTCGAGCCCCTTCCCGACGGGAGGTTCCACCTGAGACTGCAAGGCCTCGCGCGGGTCCGCTTCGGCGAGATCGTATCGGCTTCCCCGTACCGGACCGCGCGCTACACCACGCTCCCGGAGACGATCCCGGACGAGCACGACCCCGGGACGCGCGCGGCCAAGCTCGACCTCCTCGCGTCCCACGGCTGTCTCCTTCGGGAGCTGTCGGGCGAATCGTCTCCTGGGCTCGTCCTCGACGAGGCGATCGGCCTCGCCGATGCGGTCAATGGGGCGAGCGCGGGGCTCCCGGTCGACCCGGCCGTGCGCCAGTCCCTCCTCGAGGAAACCGACCTCGGACGGCGCCTCTCGCGCACGGTCGCCCTCCTCGACGAGGTCCTGGAGCGGGTGCTCCGTCTCAAGTCGCTCCGAGGGGCGGGAGAGGGGGAAAGCGGTCTCAACTGACCCCCCTCGAATCTCGAGGAAATGCATCGACAGTGCAGCGGGACGCGGCTACCATGGGCCCGAATCGCTGGTGACTCAGAAGGAGGAAACCGTGAAAATCACCCAATCGATTCGCGCGTTGGCCGTGGTGGCGCTGGTCATGACGATCGGAGCGAGCGCGGCGCTCGCCGCGGACGAGCCGAAGAACGAGGCCGGGATCCTGCTCGGGTTCGGGTTCCCGGACAAGGAGTTCGTCGGGGAGTCGAAGGACTACCGGCCGAACCTGCTACTCGGGCTGCGGCTCGCGCACCTCATGGAGAACGAGCGGCTCGCATGGTTTCTCGACGGGACGGCGGTTCCTTACAACGGCGTAACCGCCCTGGGCGACGTCACGAACCTCACCGCCCGCACCGGCCTCGAGTATCTCTTCTCCCCGGAGAAGACGAATCGGTGGTTCCTCTCGGGCGCCGTCGGGTGGATGGGCTTCTACCCCGATTCCGGCGACGACTTCAGCCGCGGGATGGTCTCTCTCGGAGTCGGGCGCCGCTACCAGCAGACCGAGAACCGCTCCTTCCGTTGGGAGCTCCGCGCCGACCAGTCGGTTTACGGATCCTCCGGCCTCAACGAGGAGGACGTCCTGAACGGGCAGTTCCTGATGGGCCTCTCCTGGGGAGCGGCTTCGATTCCCAAGGACGACGACGGCGACGGGGTTCCGAACAAGAAGGACAAGTGCCCCGGTACCCCCGCGGGCTGCATCGTCGATGAGGCCGGCTGCCCGCGGGACGCGGACGGCGACGGCGTCTGCGACGGCCTCGATCGCTGCGCCGGCAGCCCCAAGGATTGCTCGGTGGACGTGAACGGCTGTCCGATCGACGCGGACGGCGACGGTGTCTGCGACAAGATGGACAGCTGTCCGAGCACCGCAAAGGGATGCAAGGTCGACGCGAAGGGCTGCCCGTCCGATGCGGACGGAGACGGAGTCTGCGACGGTCTCGACCAGTGCGCGAACACGGTCAAGGGATGCAAGGTCGACGCGAAGGGCTGCCCGGTCGACGGCGACAGGGACGGCGTCTGCGACGGCCTCGATCAGTGCCTGAGCACGCCTGCCGGCGACAAGATCGACGAAAAGGGCTGCAGCCTCCCGAAGGAGGAGGCGATCGTGATCAAGCCCCAGGAGGTCCTCGTCCTCGAGGGGGCTCTCTTCGAGTTCAACAGCGCCGAACTGGCGGCCGGTACCAAGGAGACCCTCGATAAGGTCGCTCGCGGCCTCAAGGCGAACCCGGACGTCAAGATCGAAGTCGGCGGTCATACCGACTCGAAGGGAAGCAACGCCTACAACCAGAAGCTCTCCGAAAAGCGTGCCCAGGCGGTAGCCGACTACCTGATCGCCCAGGGCGTGCCCGCTTCCCAGCTGACGGTGAAGGGGTACGGGGAGACCCGCCCGACCGCGACGAACGACACCGAGGAAGGCCGCGCGCGGAACCGCCGCGTCGAGCTCAAGCGGCCGTAGTCCGGTTTCGGGAACGATGCGCGAACCCCCGGGCTCCGGCCCGGGGGTTCGTTTTTTGCGGTGCGGTTCAGCCGCCGATCTGGTGCATCGTTCGGCCGCGGAGGTCGGGGGCCTTCCGCTCGAGCACGTCGAGAGCGCCCCCCCTTCCTTTCCTTGCGACCGCCCGCTCGATCCGGAAGGCGATCGCCGCGTCCGGCTCTCCCGCGCGGAGCGGTCCCTTGAGGTCGGTTTCCGAAGCGTCGTAAAGACAGACCCGGAGCTTCCCGTCGGAGGTGAGCCGCAGGCGCGAGCAGTCCCCGCAGAACGGCGCGCTGACCGAGTCGATGAAGCCGACGAAGCCGGCCCCGTCCTCGAACCGCCAGCGCGACGCGGGCGCGTGCGGGGGATCGGGGTCGACGGGCGCGATCGGCCAGCGAGCGTGGATGCGGTGTCTCACCTCGTCCCCCGTGACGACGCGGCCGAGATCCCAGGTCCCACCGTTTTCGAGCGGCATGAACTCGATGAACCGGATCTCCCACCCGCGCTCGCGCGCGAGGGCGACCATCGGCTCGATCTCCTCGTCGTTCAGACCCCGCAGGAGGACCGTGTTGATCTTGAGCGGGGAGAGCCCCGCCTTCTCCGCCGCCTCGAGGCCGGCGAGGGTCCGTTCGAGCCCGTCCCTGCCCGCCACCCGGTGGAACCGGTCGCGGTCGAGCGTGTCGAGCGAGACGTTGACGCGGCGAAGCCCCGCGGCACGGAGGCGCGCCGCCCACTCGGCGAGGAGGATTCCGTTCGTCGTGAGGGAGAGGTCGTCGATCCCCGGGACCGCGGCAAGCATCGCGATCAACCGGTCGAGATCGCGGCGGACGAGGGGCTCCCCCCCGGTCACCCGGACGCGCCGGATCCCGAGCCCCGCCGCGATCCGGACGATCCTCTCGGTCTCTTCGTACCGCAGGATTTCCTCCCGGGGAAACCAGACGGGGGTCACCGGCATGCAGTAGGCGCAGCGGAGATTGCAACGATCGGTCACCGATACCCGAAGGTCGTCGTGGACGCGTCCGAAGCCGTCGATGAGGACCATCCTCGTATTATAGGGCGGTGCAAACGACCCTCGATTCCGGGACGAGCGCGGCGGGCGCTCGTGCGCCTCTTCACGAAGGAACTCCCGAGGTGTCTTTTTCCTCGGTCAACCCGGGGACGCTCGGGAACCGATTCCTGGCCCTCTGGGCCGCGGGGTGGGCACTGACGGGAGCGGTCGTTGCGGCGGGGATCCACTTCGCCGTGCCCTCGACCGACCTCGGCCCTCTCGTCACGACGAGCGTCCTCTTCGCGGAGGTCGTCGGTTTCACCGCGCTCCTTTCCGCCCGGCAGGTCTTCCCGCTCTTCTCGCGCCTGGCCTTTCCCGTCCGGCTCGGCCTTCAGATCGTCACCCTCTGCTCGGGGACGATCTTCGGCTCGGTGGCCGTCCTGGCGGCGCAGCCGCTCTTCAGCCTGGCGAACATCCGGCTCGTGTCGGTCATCGTCGCGATCAACGCGATCCTCGCCGTCCTCGTCGGGATCGTCCTCCACACCTACGACACGATGCGGAACCAGATCGAGGCCAGCTTCCGCGCGCTCCGGGAAAAGGAAGCTCTCGAACGCGAATTGGCGATCGCCCGAGAGGTCCAGCGCGAACTCCTCCCGCGGGCGTTCCCGCGCCTTGCCGGTCTCGAGGTCGCGGGGGTCTGCCTTCCGGCGGTGGGCGTCGGGGGGGACTACTTCGATTTCCTCGCCTTGCCGGAAGACCGCCTGGGCCTCGTCGTGGCCGACGTCTCCGGAAAAGGGATTCCGGCGGCGCTCCTGATGGCGGGGCTCCAGGCCTCGGTACGCAGCGTCTCGCTCTCCGGATGCGGACCGGCGGAGGTGAACCGGCGGGTCAACGCCCTCCTCCACGACACCACCTCCGATGCGCGCTACGCGACCCTCTTCTTCGCCCTCTACGACCCGCACCTCCGGGAGATCCGGTACAGCAACGCCGGCCATTTCCCCCCGATCCTGCTCGGTCCTACGGGCGCGGTGCGCCTCACCCAAGGTGGGCTCCCGCTCGGCCTCTTCGGCGAGGCGACCTACGGAGAGGGGCGGCGCGCGATGGCCCCCGGTGACCTGCTGGTCCTCTGCACCGACGGCCTCCTCGAGGCCCCCGATACGGCCGGCCTCGAATTCGGCGAGGGGCGCCTCATCGAGATCCTCGAGCGGAGTCGCGGCGGCGAGTTGACGGAGATCCTGGACCGCGTCGTGCGCGAGGTGAAGGATTGGACGCGGCACGGGCCTCAGCACGACGACGTGACCGTCGTCCTCGCGAGGGCCCGATGAGCGGCCGTACGCAGCTGTCCCTGCCGCTTCAGGTTCTGGTCTGGATCGCGGGGAGCACCGTCGCCGGCGCCGCCACCGGCGTCGTGGTCGGGTTCTTCCAGAAGGACGGGCTCGACCCGGAGATCCTCCGGTTGAGCGTCGTCTTCGCGAACGTCGCCGGGCTCACGGTCCTCTCGGTGTCGGTGGCGCTCTACCCGCGGCTCCGGGCGTTGTCGCCGACCCTCCGGTTCGGCATCCTGCTCGCAGGCCTGCTCGCGGGTTCCACGGCCGGAAGCGCGCTCGCCCTCCTTCTCTTCCCTCTCTTCGTGCTCGCCGACCCCCGACGGACGGCGGCAGTCGTGGCCGTGAACGGGATCGTTGCCGTTCTCGTCGGAACCGTTGCCTACGTCTACGAAGGGATGCGCTGGCGTCTCGCGGAGAGTCTCCGCGAGGTCGAGGAGGTCCGTCTGGTGGAGGCCCGGCTCCGTGCGGAGGCCGCGCGGGCGGAGCTCGCCGCCTTGCAGGCGAGGATCAACCCGCACTTCTTCTTCAACACGTTGAACACGATTTCCTCCCTGCTCGAGGACGATCCGCGGAAGGCGGAGGCCCTCGTGCAGACTCTCGCCGACCTTTTCCGTTACACCCTCCGGTCGGCGGAATCGGGGCCGGTCCGCCTCGCGGAGGAACTCGACTTCGTGAAACGGTACCTGTCGATCGAGCAGGCGCGGTTCGGAGAGCGCCTGTGCGCGTCGTGGGACATCTCCCCCGAAACCCGGGAACTCGCGGTCCCGGGACTGATCCTGCAGCCGCTCGTCGAGAACGCGGTCGGGCACGGCCTTGCGCCCCTGCCGGAGGGGGGAACGGTCCGCATCGCAGCGCGGGTCGAGAACGGATTCCTGGTGGTCGAGGTCGAGGACGACGGGGTCGGCCTTCGCGCCCCCGCCGCCGCGCTGATCGAGGACGATCACGGCCTGGGCAACGTGCGCCGGCGGCTGGCGGCGCAGTACGGGGGCGAGGGGCGCCTCGAGCTCGGACCGGCGTCCGAGGGGCGCGGCGTCCTCTCGAGGCTCCGGATTCCGATCGCACGAACCGAGGAGGGAAAAGCGGCATGACGATGCGTGTGGTGCTGGTCGACGACGAGAAGCCCGCGCGCGACCGGTTGCGACGGCTCCTCCGGGATCACCCCGACACGGAGGTCGTCGGAGAGGCGGCCGACGTGCCGGGCGCGGTCGAAGCGATCGACTCGCTCGCTCCCGACCTGATCTTCCTCGACGTCCGGATGCCCGGCGGCGACGGGTTCGAGGTCCTGTCCCGCATCCGGCAGCGCCCGGCGGTGGTCTTCACGACGGCGTTCGATCAGTACGCCGTGCGCGCCTTCGAGGTGCGGTCGGTCGACTATCTCCTCAAGCCGTTCGACCGGGAGCGGTTCGCCGCGGCGCTCGAGCGCGTCCGCATGTCGCTGGCGCGGGGAACGGCGACGACCCCGGACCAGGTCCTACGCCTGCTCGAGGCGATCCGGGCGGAGATCTCGGGAGCCCCCCCGCCGAAGGGCCCCGCGACGCCCCCCTTCCGGCTCCCGGCGAAGCGGGGGGCGAAGATCATCCTTCTCGATCCGGGCGAGGTCCTCTGGTTCGAGGCCGAGGACACGATCGTGCACGCCCGCACGGCGGGAGGGCGCTATCTCGTCGAGCGGCCGCTCGCCGACCTCGAGGCGTTGCTTGGAACCGGTTTCTTCCGGTCCCACCGAAGCATCCTCCTCAACCTCGCCCACGTGGCGGAGATCGTCCCGGGGGACGGCGGAACCTACCGGGTCGTCCTCCGCGACGAGGCCCGCTCCTCGGTCCCCCTTTCCCGGCGCCAAGCTCAGAAGCTGAGGGAGATCCTGTCATGGTGAGCCCCCGCCGCCTCGCCCACTGCGGAGGCGCGTACCGCCGCTCGCCCACGCATGCCATCCGCTCACGTTTTTTGCGTTGCTCGCGCGGAACCGGCTCGACATCCTTCCCGTGTCACAGTCCGGAGGAGGCGACCGTGATGGCCCGTAGGACACTCCATCGCGCACGTTGGGTCCCCGCGGTCCTCTGCGCCGCCCTCCTTCTTTCGGCCGCGATCCCGGCCCGAGCCCAGGAACCCCCCCCTGTTCCCGCGCCTCCCCCCGTACCGGAGGCTCCCCCACCCCCATCGCCGCCGCTCGGGACCACGGCGATCGCCGGGAGCTTCGAGGTCGCCAAGGGGGACGTCCACAAGGGAAACGCGTACCTGATCACCCCATCCGTCCGGGTCGACGGGACACTCGACGGAGACCTCTTCGCGCTCGCCGCAACCGCGACGATCTCCGGAAAGGTCCTCGGCGACGTCGGGTTCGTCGGCCGCAGCTTCGAGTTCGACGGGTACGCCGACGACGCGGTGCGGATCTGGGCGGCCGACGTCCGGATCGACGGCCTCGTCGACGGCGAGTTGATCGCCTCGGGGGGACGCGTCCGGATCGGTCCCAAGTCGGTGATCCGCGGCGACGCCCGCCTCTACGCCAGCGAGATCATCGTGGAGGGGAACGTCGAACGGGACCTCACGGCGGCCGGAGGGGTCGTTCGTCTCCTCGGCAAGATCGGCGGCGACTCCTCGATCACGTGCGACCTCCTCGAGGTCGGCCCCGACGCGCGGGTACGCGGGGACCTCGACTACCAGGCGCGCAGGAAGCTGGACGATGCCGTCCTCGCTCCGATCGTCGGGGGCACCGTCCGATTCGGCGAAAAGGGGGGGAAGACCGTCGACGTCGACGTCGACTTCGAGAATGGCCGCTCGATGGCCGAGAAGGCGCGCGTCGTGCATGAGGAGAAAGGCTCCCGCGGCTTCGGCACGAAGATCTTCGCGTTTTTCGCGGCGCTTGTCGTCGGCCTCCTGGCCCTGCGGACTTTCCGCGCCGCCGCCCCGGCCGTCACCGACTACGTCGGCTCCGACCCGCTCAAGAGCCTGGGGGTCGGGTTCCTGACGATCCTGAGCGGCATCGCGGCGGTCTTCGCCGCGATCCTCATCGTCACGATCCCGCTCGTCTTGATCTACTGGCTCCTCCTCCTGATCGCCTTCTACCTGGGCAAGATCCCCGTTGCGGTGTGGGTCGGCCGTTTCGGCCTCGGCCGGATCGGACGGGCTTCGGCCTCCGACGGCTGGGCGTTCGTCGCGGGCCTGTTCGGGCTCTACCTGATCTACGCCCTCCCGGTCGTCGGCACGTGGATTTGGTTCCTGACGTCGCTCCTC
Source organism: uncultured Acidobacteriota bacterium (assembly GCA_964383585.1). Taxonomy (GTDB): domain Bacteria; phylum Acidobacteriota; class Polarisedimenticolia; order Polarisedimenticolales; family DASRJG01; genus CAYLHQ01. The sequence goes on along the minus strand of CAYLHQ010000013.1, from coordinate 62,165 downwards.
GGTCTCGGGGCGATCGTTCTCGGGGCGCGCGACCATCGGCTCGCGCGTCGCACGCCGGCCCCTGCGGCGCCGGCCGCTCCCCCTCCGGTGGCGGAAGCGGGAACCGGACCGGTGACCGGCTGACCCGGTTCTCGTCCATACTTCCCCGCGTGTCGGGACGGGTCGCGATCTCCGCCGCCTTCCTCGCCGCCGTGTGGTTCCCCGCCCACGGGGAACCGTTCGGATTCCGCCGGACGGAGATTCCCCTCCCGGCGGCCCCGTCACGCATCCTCTCGCCCGACCTCGACGGCGACGGCCGCCGCGATCTCCTCGCCGTCGTCGCCTACACCCGATGGGGCCAGGTTTCGTCCGACCGCGTCGAAGACGCCGTGATGATCACGGAGGTCGTCCCCGCTCTCTTCGAGCGGCTCGAGGCCCGCGCGTGGCTCGGCGAGGAGCGGGGCGGCTTCGTCCCGGTCGCGGCCCCCCTCCCTCTCGACGCGTCGGTGCACGCGATCGACGAAGGGGAAGACGACCTCCCCGTCTTCGTGATCCGCGACGGAGGTCTTTGGGGAATCCGCGCGATTCGCGAGGAGGGGGAAGCGGTCCTTCGCGCGGAGCCCCTCCGCGAGGAGGCCGGGGCGTTCGACGGTTCCGGGGCGTTCCTTCCCGCCCTCCGCCTGACCGCGGACGTCGACGGCGACGGGATCCGCGAGGTGCTCCTCCCGGGACGACGCGATCTCGTCGTGTTGCGCGCGCGGAGGGAGTCGATCGCCGGAGAGCCGCTCGCGCGGCTCGGCCTTCCGGGGGACCGGACCTTCTCCGGCCTCGGCGCGACGCGGGAATTCCTGCTCCCGACGGTCGAAGACACGACGGGAGACGGCATCCTCGACCTCGTCGCCGTGGAGGGAAGGATCCCCCCGACCGTCTGGATCGCGGAGGGGAAGGGCGGCGGCCGGTTCGCCCCTTTTCGTGTCCTTCACCTCGGTTGTCTCCGCTTCGGCAACGGGGAGTCCCCGGCCGCGCTGAGCCACTTCGGCGACCTCGACGGGGACGGACTTCCCGAGGTGGTCCTCCGCAAGGAGGTCGACACCGACCGTGGGCAGCTGAAGAAGGCCCGGGAGCCGCGGTGGGCGTACTCGTTCCACAGGGTCGGGAAGGGGTTCGAAGTCGGGCACGAGCCCTATCTGCGATTCGAGGCACCCGGGTACGCCTCTTCGGGAGGGTTCACCGGCGACGAACCCGATTTCCGCGATCTCGACGGGGACGGCCGGAAGGACCTCGTGACCCTCACCCTCGACTTCTCCGTCCTCCAGGCGCTCCGCGTGCTCACGACGAAGCGGATCTCGATCGGGGTCGATTTCGAGGTCCGCGTCCAGCAACCGGACGGCTCCTTCAGGAGGGCGCCGAACAAGGGGCTCGACGAGAAGCTCAAGTTCGACCTCGACGACCTCCGAATCGCGCGGATGGCGCAATTCGCCGGGGATTTCGACGGGGACGGGCGGATCGACTTCGTTCACCTCGGCCGCGGGCGCACTCTCACGATCCACCTCGGAAAACCGGGCGGGGTCTACCCGCAGCGCCCCGATTTCGCGATCGATCTCGCGGAGGAGCCGCAGGACCTGGCGCTCGTGCAGGTGCGCGATCTCGACGGAGACGGCCGCGCCGACCTCGCCGTCACCCGGGTCGGGTCCCCCGAGGACGAATCGATCTCCGCCCCCGCCCGGGTCGAGTTGCTCCTCTCGGGAGGGACACGGTGACGAGGACCATCGCCCGTCTCCTCCTCGCCGCCGCGGCGACGGGGGAGACCCCGCCCGTCCGGGTGGTGGCGCTCCCCGGCGGCGAGCGGATCGAGATCTCCGCGGGATCGTACGTGCTCGATCTGGCGACCCCGCGGGATGCCGGCGGACGGCGCACGGTCGTGCTGCTCCTCGACCCGGTTCCCGTCGAACCGGCGAGGACCGACGGGGCGTGCCGCATGCGGGAACCGGACGAAGGACCGGGAGACGGCCCTGCCCGGAAACTCGCGACCTACTCGCCGGGTGCGGACCCGCCGTTCCGGGTCCTTCGAGACGACCTCCCCCGTTCGACCTCCCGCGTCGGCGCGTTCGACCTCGACGGGGACGGGAACGACGAGATCCTCCTCGGACGACGTGGGACGCTCGAAGTCTGGAGTCCTTCCGCCGGGTCGCGGGCGATCGTGACGATCCCGGGGGGGTGGTTCGGAAGCGACCACGGCTCCCCCGGAGGGCCGATCGCGCCGAGCCGCCTCCACGTCTTCGAAGCGGGGGGCGTGACGTCGTTCGGACCGCGCGAGGAGGAGGGGTTCGCCGCGCTGGGTTCGAGTTCGCTCCCCGTCCTCGTCCGCGCGGGGTCGCGCTCGGCGTGGGTTCACACGCCGCCTTACGTTCCGGTCGGCCGCTCGTCGTCGGGGGGAGATCTGCTGGCCGCCGACCCGGAGCCGGTCGGAGACGAGCGACTGAGGGTCTGGCTCGCCGAACCGAAGACGACCGGCGCGGAGGCGGTCGAGTGCTGGGCCCGCCTCCCCGGCCAGGAACGCACGATCGACTCGGACTTTGTCGTCCTCGACGGGAGGCCCGCACTCGTCCTCACGACGATCCGCGCGGACAAGATGCAGTTCTTCGGGGAGAAACGGCTCCGGGTCTTCCGGCTCGAGCCGGACCGGACGCGGACCGGGATCGCGCCCTTCCTCGCCGCGGAAACCGGGGCGAATCTCTGGCAGCCGGTCCAGGCGCGGGTGGCCGATGTCGACGGCGACGGGCGCGACGACCTCGTCCTCGTCTACTGGAAGGGGCTCGAGGACGAGAAGGTGGAGTTCGAGATCTGGAGCCGGGACACGGAAGGGCGCTGGCCGTCGAAACCCGTCTCGGGGAGTGTCGACGTCCCCGACGGAGACCGGTCGTTTCTCTCCTTCGGATCCGACCTCGACGGGGACGGATTCATGGACCTGCTCGTTTCGGGGAAGGGCGCGCTCCGGATCCACCGCGGGTTGGCGCGCGCGCGACGGGGCCTCCCGGTCGAATCCGAGCCCTCGGCGGTCCTCGCGCTCCCGGAAGGAGTCGCGTCGCTCGGATCGCCCTGGGTCGGCGTCGGCGCCGAGGGGGTGCAGGGAGGCTCCGATCTCGCCCCGTTCTTCGCGCCTCGGCCGGTCGATCTCGACGGGGACGGGATCGCCGAGATCGTGCGGCTCGACGCGAAGCGGAGGGATCGTCTCTCGGTCTACCGATGGACCGCCCGGGAGAATCGTTGAGAGGCCGATCGACGGCGTCCCTCTATCTCCTCGCGGTCGTGCCGATCCTCTTCTGGGGCTCCTCGTTCATCGCGGTGAAGGTCGCGCTCCGTGAGGTCTCCCCGCTCGGAGTCGTCGCGCTGCGGGGGGTGCTCGGCCTCGCGGCCCTGGGGGTCGTCCTCGCGGCTCTCCGGCCGCCCCGAACGGGGAACGAGCGACCGGGGGACGGGAGCCGATTGATCTTCCTCGGATTGCTCGGCGTCGTCGTCCAAACGGGACTCCAGGCCTTCGCGCTTCGCTTGACGTCCGCGCAGAACGCCGGGTGGCTCGTGACTCTGATTCCGATCTTCACGGGGATCCTGTCGGCTCTGTTCCTGCGGGAGCGGTTCCCGCCGCTCAAGCTCGCCGGCGTCACCCTCGGCTTCTCGGGCGCACTCGTCGTCACGCTCTCCGGCCCCGGCGCCGGCTCGATCGCCCTCCCGTCGACGCAAGGCGACCTCCTGATGCTCCTCTCCGCGTTCAACTGGGCGGTCTACACCTTGATCTCGCGCGGGCTTTTCCTGCGGCGCGGGGCGCTTCGCACGACGGTACGGATCCTCGCCGCGGGGACCGCCGGAGCCGTTCTGCTCTACCTCGCGACCGGCCGGGTCGCCGAGCTCGCGCTGATCTCGTGGACGGGTTGGGCCGCGCTCGCGTTCCTGGGCGTCGGGTGCACCGGGATCGCGTTTCTCGCTTGGGCCCGGGCCCTCGAGATCCTCGAGCCGGGGACCCTCACGACCTTTCAGTACGTGCAACCGATCGTGACCGTCTTCGTCGCCGCCTCGGTCCTCGGGGAGGCGATCCGTCCCGGAGCGCTCGCCGGGGGATTCGTCGCCGTCTTCGGGGTCGCCCTGGTCCAGGGCACGCGGTATAACAGGCCTTCCGTTCCTTTCGGGGGGCCCCGATGAGACACCTCGCCGCCGCAGCCATCGCCTTCGCCATCGCGCTCGTCCCGCTTCCCGGGCGAACCGAGTCGATGCCGGTTCCGACCCGGGAGGAGCGGGATCTCCTGCGGAAGAGCCACGTCCGCCTCTCGGGGATGGGGGCGCCGAAGACGCTCGAGGAGAACTCCATTCTGGTCGCTCAGGACGATGTCGATGTGACCCGGTACTTCCTCGACCTCGAGTTCGACCCCGCCGCCCGGACGGTCTCGGGCAAGGTGACGGTGACGGGGCGGAGCCTCGTCGGGGGGTTTCAGCACCTGGTTCTCGATCTCCTTTCGAACATGACCGTGAGCCGCGTGACGCAGAACGGTTCCGCCCGGGCTTTCGCGCGCCCCGGGGACCTTCTCGACATCACCCTCGACCGCGCGTACGCCGCGGGAGAGACCTTCGAGGTGGTCGTCGAGTACTCGGGGGCGCCCCAATCGACGGGGCTCGGCTCCTTCGGTTGGAACAAGTACCTCTACGGCCAGGGGCAGGGCCAGATGGCGTGGTCTCTCTCGGAGCCCGAAGGGGCGCGCTCGTGGTGGCCCTGCAAGGACCGCCCCGACGACAAGGCCGAGGTCGAGATGTGGTGGACCGTTCCGAACACCTGGATCGCGACCGGAAACGGCCGGCGGATCGGAACCGCGGATCTCCCCCGGAAACGCAAGCAGTTTCGGTGGAAACCGACGCGGCCGCTGACGACCTACCTCGTCTCGGTAGCCGCGACCGTCTACGAGACCTTTTCCGACTCCTACACGACCCTCTCGGGCGGGACGATGCCGGTCGATTACTACGTCTACCCGGAAGACCTCGCCGACGCGGAGGAGTCCTTCAACGTCACTCCCGCGATGATCACCTTCTACGCGCAGACCTTCGGAGAGTACCCGTTCGTCGAGGACAAGTACGGAATGAGCGCCTTCCCATTCTCGGGGGCCATGGAGCACACCACGAACACCTCGTACGGGTATTCGCTGATCAACGGCGGACACGGCTACGATTACGTCGTCGCGCACGAACTCGCCCACCAGTGGTGGGGGGACAGCGTCAGCCCGCGTGATTGGCGGGAGATCTGGCTCAACGAGGGGTTCGCGACGCACTCCGAGGCGCTTTGGAAGGAACACCTGGAAGGCTTCTCCGGCTACAAGGCGTACATGAACTCGCTCTGGCGCGCGAGCTTCAGCGGCCCTCTCTACGACAACCCGGACACCTTCGGTGCGACCGTCTACGACAAGGGCGCGTGGGTGCAGCACATGCTTCGCGGCGTAGTCGGCGACGCAGCGTTCTTTCAAGGCCTCAGGAATTGGTACGTCCAGAACCGGGACGGCGTCGGCGACACCCAGATGTACCGGAACACGATGGAGGCCGTCCACGGTGCGCTCCTCGACTGGTTCTTCGCGGAATGGGTCTACGGAGAGGGACAGCCGGCGTATGAGGTCGGTTGGAGCCAGGCCGATGCGGGAGGCGGCCTCTTCCGGGTCTACGTGCGGATTCGCCAGACCCAGTCGTCCCAACCCGTCTTCACCATGCCGGTCCGTTTGACCCTGATCACCTCCGCGGGCGCCGACGTGCGAACCGTCTGGAACGACGGAAGCGATCAGGACTTCGTCCTCGAGAGCTCGCTCCCGGTCGTCGACGTCCTCTTCGACGCGGACGACTGGATTCTCAAGTCGACCGAGACCTTCGTCCCCCTCAACGACTCCGACGGGGACGGGGTCCCCGACCGGAACGACAACTGTCTCGCGACCCCGAACCCCGCACAGGGCGACGCGGATCTCGACACCGCGGGGGACGCCTGCGATCTCGACGACGACAACGACGGGCTGCTCGACGGGACCGACTGCGCGCCCCTGGATCCCTCCGCCGGTGCGCCGGGCGAGGTCACGAACCTCATGCTCGACGGCTCGACGCCCACGCGGCTCACGTGGTCCGCGGCCTTGCGTGCCGACAGTTATGACGTGGTCCGCGGCAATCTCGGTTCCACGGACGGAAGCTGCCTCGTCCTGGGGCTCGCGGGAACCGAGTTCGACGAACCGGAGACCCCAGCCACCGACGAAGGGTACTGGTACCTGATCGGCGGACGGGATGCGGGATGCGGCGGAGCGGGTCCGTTGGGGAACGACAGCTCGGGCACCCCTCGACCGAACCCGTGTCCGTGATGGGGACATTCCGCTTTTACTTCTAAAGGTTGAATAGAAAAAGCGGGAGCGAAAAAGGGACTGGCACCTTTTCCGGAGACCGGAAAAGGTGCCAGTCCCTTTTTCGCTCCCGCTTTTTCTATTCAACCTTTAGAAGTAAAAGCGGAATGTCCCCTATTTCCTCTTGACCTCCAGGGCAGTGAGGCGTTCGGCGATGTCGTTTCCGGCAGTCGAGGCTTTCACGGACCGGTCGACGTCGAGAATCGTCCCGTCCGGGCCGATGTAGAAGGTGACGCGCTGGGCGTAGCTCGACCCCTCCGTCGCCACCCCGTAGGCGCGGGCAATCGCGCAGCCGGGATCGCTGAGGATCGGGTAGTCGAGATCGAGCGACGCGGCGAATTTCCGGTTCGTTTCCGCGTCGTCACAACTTGCCGCGTACAGGGCAACCTCGAACTCACGGATCGCGGCGCCGCTCTCACGGAGCGACTTGCATTCGGCCGTGCAACCGCCGGTGAACGCTTTCGGAAACCAGGCGAGGACGACCGCACGCTTGCCGGCGTGGTCGGATAGCCGGTGGATCGCGCCGTCCGAGCCTCGGAGCTCGAACGACGGGGCCTGCACCTTCCCGGCCGCCCCCCCCGCCCCGTCGGCGGCGAAGGCGGCGCCGAAACCGAATGCCGCGAGAGCCCATGTACGAAGTCGCATCGCGTTTCCCCCTCGAGAACGGAGAGCATAGCAGGTGGGCTCGCGCTCCCGCCTGTGGAATGATGCCCTGGCCCGAACCTTCCCCGGGCCTGGAGTCCCGATGGTAGAGAAGGCGTACAAGAACCTCGACTTCCTGAACAGCCGAGACGCGCGCACCCTCCGCATCCTCTCGGAGTACCTCGAGCCGCAGGCCCGTTTTGCCCGTTACCGCGTCAAGGACACGGTGGTCTTCTTCGGCTCCGCGCGCGCGCTCCCTCCCGAACAGGCGGAGGAGCGGATGCGCGCCGCCCGCGCGGGAGGGGACCGGGACACGATCTCCCGCGCCGAGGCCGCGCTTCGCCTCGCCCGGTATTACGAGGACGCGCGGCAACTTGCCCGCCGGATGACGGAATGGTCGAAAGGGCTCGCGCCGAACAACCACCGGCGGTTCATCGTCTGCTCCGGCGGAGGGCCCGGAATCATGGAGGCCGCGAACCGCGGCGCGTCCGAGGCCTCGGGAATCTCGATCGGACTCGGGATCAGCCTCCCCGTCGAGCCGACGATGAATCCCTACATCACGCGCGAGCTCGCCTTCGAATTCCACTACTTCTTCATGCGGAAGTTCTGGTTCGTCTACCTCGCGAAGGCGCTCGTCGTCTTCCCCGGCGGGTTCGGCACGCTCGACGAACTCGTGGAGCTCCTCACTCTCGTGCAGACGCGGAAGAGCACGAAGAAGGTGCCGATCGTCCTCTACGGCCGGGAGTTCTGGGAGGACGTCCTCCGGTTCGACGCGCTCGTGAAGTGGGGAACGATCTCGCCCGGAGATCTCGAGCTGTTCCGAATCACCGACACGGTCGACGAGGCGTTCGAACACCTTCGCGCCGAGCTGACCGCGCGTTGGCTCGGCGGCGAGGGGGACGACGAGGCTTGACCCCTTTGCGCCGAGCGGCCGACCTCTGGCAACGGGTTCGGATCCGCTTCCGGACCGACGAGCGGATGTACGCGATCGCGCTCGTCGTCGGGGCCGGTCTCCTCGGGTCGCTCGTCGCCGTGGGGGTCCGGTATCTCGGGCTCGGCTTCCAGGCCCTCGTCTTCTGGGACACGGGCGAGCCGCTCGAGGTCGCCGGAAGGCTCGGGATCCCTCGGCGCATCCTGGGACCCGCCGCCGGGGGACTCGTCGCGGGACTCATCGTCTCCTCGATCCGGAGAAGAACGGGTTCCACCGGAGAGGGAGTCTCCGAGATCATGGAGGCGGTCTCCCTGCGCGGGTCGGGGCGCCTCCATCTCGGTCGGACGGTCGGGAAGTCGGTGGCCTCGGTCTTCCTCAACGCGACCGGAGGCTCGGTCGGGAGGGAAGGACCGATCGTGCAGATCGCCGCGGCCGCCGCCTCGCGGCTCGCTTCGAAGCTGAAGGCCCCGGTCGAGCGGCGGCGGATCCTGATCGGGTGCGGCGTTGCGGCCGCGATGGCCGCCTCGTACAACGCACCGCTCGGCGCCGCGATGTTCGTGATGGAGGTGGTGCACGGGAACTTCGCTCTCGAGGTCTTCGGCCCGGTCGTGATGTCCGCCGTCACGTCGACGATGATCTCGTGGGGCGCGTTCGGTTCGGCTCCACTCTACCCGGTCCCGTCGGAGCACGCCCCGTCCCTCCTCTCCCTCCCGCTCTTCGCCCTCCTCGGCGCCCTGGTCGCGTGGACCGGCCTCCTGCTCCGCTCGGGGATCGAGGGGGTGTCGAGCGCGGCGGCCCGCCTGCGGGCGCCGCTCCCGGTGAAGACGGCGCTCGGGGGGCTCGTGGTGGGCATCCTCGCCGTCTTCATCCCCGAGGTCTGGGGGAACGGCTACGACGCGGTGCGGGAGGTGGTCTCCGGCGGGGTCCTGCCCGCGATGCTCCTCCCCCTCGTGCTCGCGAAGATCGCGGCGACCTCGGCCTCGCTCGGGTCGGGAGGATCGGGCGGAGTGTTCACCCCCGCCCTCCTCGTCGGGGCGGCCGGCGGGACCCTGTTCGGGCTCGGCGTCGAAGCGGTCTTCCCCGCCCTCGGCGTCTCCTCGGTCTTCTGGGCGCTCGGTGGGATGAGCGCCGCGATCGCGTCTACGACGTTCGCGCCGATCACGGCCCTCGTCATCGTCTTCGAGACGAGCCAGAACTACGGCTCGGTCATGCCGCTCGCGGCGGTCGTCGTGACCTCGACCTGGGTCGCGAGGCAGCTCCGGCGGGATTCCATCTACACCGAGTCGTTGAGGCGCCGCGGCATCGACTTCGACCTCGCCTTCGAGGAAATGGCCCTCGCCACGCTCCGCGCCGAGGACCTGATCCGCACGGACCCGATGACGGTCCGCGCGGACGCCCCTCTCGGCGAGGTACTGGACCGGTTCGGCTCCACCCGCCAGACTGCCGTCTACGCGCTCGACGCCCAGGACCGGCTCGTCGGAGCGATCGACCTCCGCGACGCCTTCCAGGTCGCGGGAGACCCTTCGCTCCGGCGCGAGAGGACCGCCATGGACCTCGTACGCGACGTCCCGCGCCTGACGCCGCGCACCCCGCTCGACGACGTGATGCGCCGGTTCTCCCGTCTCGAGCTGGCGCAGCTTCCGGTCGTCAGCGCCCAGGACCCCGACCGTCTCCTCGGAACCGTCGCGCGAAGGGACGTCGTCGCCGCGCTCGACCGGGAGGTCGTCCGCCGCCGCGTGCTCCTCGCACGTTTCCTCGAGGCGGGGAGTGCGGGGGAAGCCGAGAGCGCGCGCCGCGCGGGAGACCTGAACATCCGCGAGGTCGCAGTCCCGGAGCACTGGAAAGGCAAGACGCTCGGCGACGCCGACCCGTACGGGAAGTACGGGGTCTTCGTCCTTGCGGTTCGGCGCACCGAGGGCGAGCTGAAGCGCGAGTTCGCACCGGTCGGACCCGACTGGAAGATCGGACCCGGAGACCACCTGGTGCTGCTCGGGAAGACGGTGGATCTCGACCGTGTCGCGGGTCTCACGGTGGGCGCCGCCGGGGGCGCGCCGCCTCCGTGATACCCTCCGCGGGCCGAGGTCGTCCTTGACGCCGATTTCCTCCCTGCTCCTTACCGCAGCACCCTCGTCCGGGACTGGGACCGGACTCGACGGGGCCCTCCCGCTCTGGACGACGATCCCCTTCACGGGGATCCTCCTCTCGATCGCCCTCTTTCCCCTCCTCGCGCCGCACTTCTGGCATCGCCACTATCCGAAGGTGTCCCTCGCCTGGGCCGTCCTCTTCGCGGCGCCCTTCCTCGCCGTCCATCGCGGCGCGGCGCTGCACGAGATCTTGCACATCGGGCTCCTCGACTACGTTCCTTTCGTGATCCTGCTCTGGGGGCTCTTCACCGTATCCGGCGGGATCGTCCTCCGCGGCGGTCTCGCCGGCAGTCCCGGAACCAATGTCGCGATCCTCGCGGTCGGAACGTCGATCGCCTCGTTCGTCGGAACGACCGGTGCCGCGATGCTCCTCATCCGGCCGCTCCTGCGTTCGAACGCTTGGAGGCGCTACCGGGTCCACACCGTCGTCTTTTTCATTTTCCTCGTCGCGAACGTCGGGGGAAGCCTGACGCCGCTCGGCGACCCCCCTCTCTTCCTCGGTTTCCTCCACGGGGTGCCGTTCGAGTGGACGTTGCAGCTCTTTCCCGAAACGGCGCTCACGGTCGGTTACCTCCTTGTCGTCTTCTACTTCCTCGACCGCCGTTACTACGCCCGCGAGGACGAGGAGCCGCCCCTCTCCGACGAGCCGTTCGGGGCGGACGGCCTCGTCAATCTGATCTTTCTCGCGGGAATCCTCGGCGCGGTTTTCCTCTCGGGGGTCTGGCGGCCGGAACCCATCCCGCTCCTGGGCGTCTCCCTCTCGCCGGCGGGGATCGTGCGGGACCTTCTGGTGCTCGCCTGCGGGGGACTCTCGCTCCTCGCGACCCCCACGGACTTGAGACGCCGGAACGACTTTTCGTGGGAGCCGATCCGTGAGGTCGCGATCCTCTTCGCCGGGATCTTCGTCACGATCATCCCGGCGCTCTCGATCCTCCGCGCGGGTACCGAAGGCCCGCTCGGTCCGCTCTTCACGCGCGTCGAGGAACCGTGGCAGTACTTCTGGGCGAGCGGGTTCCTCTCGTCTTTCCTCGACAACGCGCCGACGTATCTCAGCTTCTTCACCCTGGAGTTGGGGCGCTTCTACCCCGGCCTCGCGGAGGCGCACGCGGTTGCGCGTCTCGTGACCGAACACCCGCTGCACCTGGCCGCGGTCTCGCTGGGCGCCGTGTTCATGGGGGCGAACACCTACATCGGCAACGCCCCCAACTTCATGGTGAAGTCGATCGCGGAGGACCGCGGCGTCCCGATGCCGTCGTTCTTCGGGTACGTGTTTCGCTGGTCGCTCCCGGTCCTCTTCCCGATCTTCCTGGTGTTGACGTTGATCCTGAGGTAGGAGGACACCATGGCCTCTTCGAGCATCGAGGTACTGATGGAGGGCCCGAAGGAGATCGCGAAGGCCTTCGTGATCGCCTTCCTCCGCGGGCGAGGGACGACGGACCCCGTCGTCGACCTCGAGCGCGAGGGGTTCGACTGCGAGAGCGTGAAGGAGCGCATCGGCGAGATCCTCCGTCCGGGCCACAACGTGTCGCACCTGCTCGTGTCGGCCGCCGACCTTCCGGCCCTGCGCGAGGCGGTCGCCGAAGCGAACGCGCAAGAGATCGAGACGAGGATCCTGCGGGAGCGGAATCTCGCCGAGGCGCGCTTCGAGTACGAGGTCCGGGTCTTCGCCCCGGACCTCGCCGCCCGCATCCGGGCCGTTTTCGCCGCGTTGCCCGCCGGCGTCGTCCTCGAACCCGAGGAGGAGTTCGAGGAGCGACGCAGCGAGGACGAGGACGCCGGTGGGATGTACGCGCGGGTCCACCGTTTCGAGCTCCACGGACGCGGAACGGTCCGTGGAGAGCCGTTCGGGATCGTCCAGTTCCGGCGGACCTGCCTCGAGGTACCGGCGATCGTCGTGCGCGAGGCCCGCGTGATTCGCAGGAGAACGTCCACGTGACCGACCGCGCCGCGGGACGCCTCCGCCTCGACGCCTCGGCGGACGACGCGGGGAAGACCGTCGCGCGTCTCCTTCACGACCGGGGAGGCATGAGCCACGCCCTCGCGAAAGGGCTCATCGCCGCCGGCGCGGTCCGACGGAACGGAGAGCGGGTCGTCCGAGTCGACGAACGGCTCTCCGAGGGAGACCGCGTCGAGGCGGCCTTCGAGGCGGAACGCGGCTACCGGACGCCGAAACGGAACCGATCGTCGGGCCCCGGCTTCCGCGTCGTCTTCGAGGACGACCACTTGATCGTCGTCGACAAGGAAGCGGGGTTCCTCACCGTTCCCGTCCCCTCGCTCCGCGGAGAATCGCTCCAGGATCTGCTCTCCGCCCGCGAGCGCCTCCGCGGACGCAGGGATCGGGTGCGCGCGGTCCACCGGATCGACCGCTTCACGTCGGGACTCGTCGCCTACGCGCGCGATTCCCGGACGTGGAGCGCACTTCGCCGGGCCTTCGCCTCGGGGGAACCGCAGCGCGTCTACCTCGCGGTGGTCCACGGCGTCCCGCAACCGCCGGCGGGACGCCTCGCGCACGCACTCCACGAGGACCCTCGAAGCCTCAAGGTCCGCGTCGTCCCTCCCGCCCCGGGTGCTCGCCCTGCGACGCTCCGCTACCGCGTGAAGGAACGCTTCGACGACGCCGCGCTCGTCGAGGTGAGGCTCGAGACCGGACGGAGGAACCAGATCCGCGTGCAGTTCGCGGCGGAGCGCCATCCCCTCATCGGAGACCGCACGTACGGAACCGACTCCCCACTCATCGGACGGGTCGCGCTCCACGCCTGGAGGCTCTCGCTCACCCACCCGGTCTCCGGAGAAAGCCTCCGGTTCCAGGCGGACCCGCCTTCCGATTTCCGGAAGCTGGTCCGGGCTCTACGCCGCGCGGCCGGGGCGATCACTCCCCCACGAGGAGGAGGACCCCGGTATAGGTGAAGAGGTGGCTCGCCCCTCGCAAAGGGGCGATCTCCGCGTTTCCGAAGAAGCCGAGGATCGGGAGCCCCGGAAACGCGCGGCCGAGGATCTCCGCGTCGACCCCCGGCGATCCGTACAGCGACTCGCCGCGCGCGAGGCAGTTGAAGTAGAGCCCGAACCGGTGGGTTTCTCCGGCGCTCTCCGCGGCGACCCGCGAGACGACCGTGGTCAGGTCCTCCCTCGCCGCGCGCGGCTCGCGCACCGCGAAGACGAGCGATTGACCCTCCTCGATCGAATCGGCGATCGCCAGGATCCCCGTGTCGGGGTCGGCGGCGACGAGGTTCCGGATCAGGTACTCGCCGGGCCGGAAAATCGCCTGCGTGGGGTCGGGAATCAAGCCGACGCTCACGCAGGCGACCGTGTGCTCCGGCGCGCGGAGGCACTCGGCCGGGACCGAGGACTCGAGGACCTCGTACGGCGAGCGTCCGTCGAGTTCGAGGATCAAGTTGTCGTGCGCGCGGGTGACGCGGACCGGCCGACCGGCGGGGCGGCACCCCTGGCTGATCGCCACGCGGTGCCGGAACTCCCCTCCGAGTCGGACCCCTGAGACGGCCCCGGTTGCCGCCTCGATCCCGCAAAACTGGAAGGTCGGGCCGTCGGGTGCGTCCCCCGCGGCCGCCGCGCCGCACACGGGGATCCCGCCGAGCGTCGATCCGAGCCCTTGAAGGAGCCGGTCGGGCCGGATGCGGAACGGGTCGGGCCACACGAGGACGAGATCACGCGTCCCCCGCGAACTCTGGAGTCTCTGCCCGACCCGGATCCCGGCGGTGAGCCCCCGGCCTCCCTCGTCGTGGAACAGGAAGGGGGTCGCGCGGAGGGAATCCGAGGCGACGGCGAGCACGCCCACCGCCGCGCCACGTTCGACCTCGCGACCCTCGGCGATGACCCCCCAGCCGGAACACCCCGCGACGTACGGCGTGCCGCACGCGAGGGAGACACCGGTGAGGAGGTCGTCGAGGCGCTTGCAGTGGGGCACGGTCGTGAAGGCGAGGCACCAATCGGCCGGCTGCCCCCCGAGGGCAGACATCGCCCGCCGGGACGCCTCGTTCGCTGCGACTTCGGTTTCGGCCGCGGTGGAGAGTCCGACCCCGGCGCGGATGAGCGGCATCTCGACTGGCCCCCGGAACGCCGTGCACGATAGCACCCGCCCCCGCGTGACGCCCTCCACCTCGTGGCCTATAGTGCCCCGGTGGAGAGAGGCGGCATGGCGGAGACGCGGTACGTCAATCGGGGCTTCGGCCTCAAGCAGGTGATCGGCGGGCAGCTCGTCCGGCACTACCACAGCCCCCTCATCGAGCGGATGCGCGCGGATGGGTTCGCGCTGCGTGCGGGAGACGTCACCTTCCGCCTCGCCCAGGAGTTCGGTTTCTGCTACGGCGTCGACCGCGCGATCGAGTATGCCTACGAGACCCGGGAGAAATTCCCCGGCAAGCGCCTCTTCATCACGGGAGAGATCATCCACAACCCAGGCGTGAACGGTCGGCTCGTCGAGATGGGGATCCGTTTCCTCGACGGATCGGACGACGGGGCCTCGATCGACGGATTGCGCGAGGACGACGTGGTCCTCCTGCCGGCCTTCGGCGTCCCGGTCGAGGACATGGCGCGGCTCCGCGAGAAGAACGTGATCCTCGTCGACACGACCTGCGGCTCCGTCTTGAACGTTTGGAAGAACGTCGAGCGCTACGCCCGCGACGGTTTCACCGCCCTGATCCACGGCAAGTACGCCCACGAGGAGACCCGGGCGACCGCGTCGAGGGCCCTCCAGTACCCGGGAGGTCGGTACGTCGTCGTGCGGGACATGGAAGAGGCCCGAACGCTGTGCGACCGGATCGAGGGGAAGGGGGACCGCGAGGAGTTCCTGCGGCGGCTCGCGCCCGCGCTGTCCCCGGGGTTCGATCCCGACCGGGACCTCGAGCGCATCGGTTGCGCGAACCAGACGACCATGCTCTCGAGCGAATCGCTCGAGATCGCGGAGACCGTCCGGCAGGCGATGGTCCGTCGATTCGGCGAGGCCGAGGCCGCGGCGCGTTTCCGCACGTTCGACACGATCTGCAGCGCCACCCAAGACCGTCAGGACGCCCTCTACGCGTTGCTCGCCGCCCACCGTCTCGACCTGCTCCTCGTGATCGGGGGGTACAACTCCTCGAACACCGGGCACCTCCTCGAGATCGGTCTCGAAAAGGGGGTCGCGACGTTCCACATCCAGTCGGCCGAGTGCGTCGAGAGCGCCGAGCGGCTCCGCCACCAGCCGCTTCACCTCCACAGAGAGGAGACGGCGTCGGGTTGGCTCCCTCCCGGACCCCTCGAGATCGGCGTCACCGCCGGTGCGTCGACCCCGAACGGCGAGATCGAGGCGGTGATCCGCCGCGTCGCCTCGCTGCGCGGGATCGCGCTCAGCGCTTGAGCCAGTCCTTGAACTCCTTCCGGAACTTCGCGACCTTCGGGGCGACGACCGCCCGGCAATAGGGCTGCGAGCCGTTCCGCTCGAAGTACTCCTGGTGGTAGTCCTCGGCGGGCCAGAAGGTCGTCAGGGCAGCGACCTCCGTGACGATCGTCCCCCGCCAGACCTTTCGCGCGGCGAAATCGGCGATCGTCTCCTCGATCGCTCGCTTCTGCTCCTCGTTCCGGTAGAAGGCCACGGAACGGTACTGCGTCCCCACGTCGGGCCCCTGCCGGTTCGGAGTCGTCGGGTCGTGGACGGTGAAGAAGACCTCGAGGATCTTCCGGAGCGGGATGACCTTCGGATCGAAGGTGACCTGAACCACCTCCGCGTGTCCGGTCTCGCCGTCGCAAACCTGCGCGTAGGTGGGGTTGGGGACGTGGCCTCCCGCGTACCCCGACACGACCGCGTCCACGCCGCGGAGTTCCTCGAAGACCGCTTCGATGCACCAGAAACAGCCCCCCCCAAGGACGATCGTTTCCCGCTCCATGCCGTTCTTGACCTCCCCGAGGGCGGGCGCCGCGACAAACGCCGCCGCGACCAGCAAACCGAATCGTCGTCCCATCGTCTCTCCCTCGACCGTTCGATGATACCGGCGCGGTTCGGTTTCCGCCCCGCCGGCCGGGGCTGTGCTATGGTCGGCCGCCGGTCCTCCCGGACCCGAGGCTCGACGTGAAACGAACTCCGCCCAGATCGCCGAGGAGGCGTCCTTCGGCCTCTCCCGCGCCGAAGGTCGTCCGCGACCGGCGAGAGCCGCTCCACGCCGAAATCCTCGTCGTGGGCCGCGACGTCCTCCGCGGACGCGTGCAGGACCGGAACGCGTCGGAAATCGCCGCCCAGCTCAGTCTGCGCGGGGCGATCGTCCACCGGATCACCGCGGTCGACGACTCCGAGAGGGCGATCGCCGCCGCGATCGTCGAAGCGCTCGAGCGGGGGGCCCACCTCCTGGTCACGAGCGGCGGGCTCGGCCCGACCCAGGACGACCGTACGCTCGCCGGGATCTCGGACGCTCTGCGCCTCCCCCTCGCGCTCCACCCGGGCGCGCGCCGGATGGTCGAGGCCGCTTACGTGCGGCTCGCCGACCGCGGGGTCGTTCCGACCGGAGGGCTGACCGCGGTCCGCGAGAAAATGGCGACCCTCCCGGTCGGCGCCGACGTGATCGAAAACGCAGACGGGGTGGTTCCCGGGGTCCTCGTCCGCCGGACCGGAGGAGGGGCGATTCTCTGCCTTCCCGGTGTCCCCGAGGAAGCGAAGAGCGTTCTCGAGGCGGCGATCCCGTCGCTTCGGGACCTCTTCCCGCCCGGAGCGGCGGCACGGCGCGATCTCGAGGCCCCTTCTCCCGACGAGTCGGTCCTCCGGCCCATCCTCGACACCCTTCGCGAGGAGTTCCCCGCCGTTTGGATCCACACCCGCTCTTCCGGTCTCGGCCGCCGTCGCCGGAACGTCGGCGTCATTCTCGAGACGTTCGCCGCGGACGAGCGCGAGGCCGAGCGGCTCCTCGACCGCGCCTTCAAGCGCCTGCTCTCGCTCGCGGGCCGCGACTGAACGGAGGTCCCATGTCGCTCCGCACCGCTCTCCCCCTCGTTCTCCTCCTCGCTCCGCTCGCCGTCTCCGCGGCGAGAACGGCATCGCCCGGCCCGTACGACCCCGCCGCCCAGGAGGGGGTGCGCCTCCTGGTCGAGCGTTACGGAGCCGCCGAGCGAGAACGGATCGAGCGCGGCGTCCGCCAGGTCGTCGAGCGTTGGCGCGCCGAGGACGGGGACGCCGCCGCACTCCTGACGTTCGTGACCGATCGGTTCCTCGCCGACCCGGCCGAGCGCGCGGCGACCTTCCGGCGCCTTTCGGAGGCGCTCGAGCAGATCGACGGCCATCTCCACGAGGTCCGCCGCGGCCTCCTGAGCCCGATCGACCTCGACACCGGGCCGGTCGGGAAGGTCGACGATCTGCTCGCGAACCTCGACCTCGCGACCTTGGTCGACGAGAACCTCTACCGGACCAAAGTCGCCTTCCTCGCCCTGCTCAACTTCCCGGTCCACACCCTCGACGAGCGCCTCCGCCTCGGACCCTCTTGGGACCGGGAGACGTGGGCCCGGTCGCGCCTGATGGACCGCTTCGCCGCGCGCATCCCGGCGGAAGTTTCCGCGAGGATCTCCCAGGCGGTCACCGCCGCGAGCCGCTACATCGACGAGTACGACATCCGGATGGACCGCCTCGTCTGCGCGGACGGGACGAAGCCGTTTCCCGAGGGGCTCCGTCTCATCACGCACTGGGGACTGCGCGACGAACTCAAGTCCCACTACGGTCAGGGGGTCGAAGGGCTGAAGAAGCAGCGGATCATCCTGAAGGTGATGGAGCGGATCGTCCGGCAGGAGATTCCCGAGGCGGTGCGGGGGAACGGCGAGCTTCTCTGGTGCCCGGAGACGAACGCCGTCCGGAACGGATCGTGGGAAACGGCGCCCCGCGAGCCCGACACCCGCTACGCGAAGATCCTCGACACCTTCCGCGCCGTGAAGGCCGCCGACCCGTACGTCCCGACCGCTCCGACCTTCTCGAAGCGCCGATTCGAGATCGACCGGCAGATCCCGGAGGCGGAGGTCGAGGGGCTCTTGATCTCCGTCCTCGAATCGCCGGAGGTGAAGCGTCTCGGGAAGATCGTGGAGAAGCGCCTCGGCCGTCCGCTGGAGCCGTTCGACATCTGGTACGCGGGGTTCCAGCCTCGCTCCGGGCGGAGCGAGGCCGAGCTCGACGCGATCATGACGGAGAAGTACCCGACGGTCGCGGCGTTCCAGGAGGACCTCCCCGCGATCCTGTCCGGTCTCGGCTTCTCGGCGGAGAAGGCGGCGTTCCTCTCGGAGCGGATCGTCGTCGACCCATCGCGCGGCGCGGGCCACGCGATGGGAGCGGTCCGGAGGGAGGACAAGGCGCACCTGAGGACACGGATCCCGGAAGGGGGGATGCTCTACAAGGGGTACAACATCGCGATCCACGAACTCGGCCACAACGTCGAGCAGGTGTTCTCGCTCCATGCCATCGACTGGTGGACCCTCTCCGGCGTCCCGAACAACGCCTTCACCGAGGCGCTCGCGTTCACCTTCCAGCAGCGCGACATGGAACTGCTCGGTCTCGCGGGGCCGAGCGCGGAATCCCGGAACCTCGAGGCCCTTTCGACCCTGTGGGCGACCTACGAAATCGGGGGGGTCTCGCTCGTCGACATGCGGGTCTGGCGGTGGATGTACGACCATCCCGAGGCGACCCCCGCGGAGCTGCGCGAGGCGACGCTCGCGATCGCGCGGGACGTCTGGAACCGCTTCTACGCTCCGGTCTTCGGGGTGAAGGACTCCGAGATCCTCGCGATCTACTCCCACATGGTCGCCTACCCGCTGTACCTCCCGGACTACGCGATCGGCCACGTCATCGCCTTCCAACTCGGCGAGAAGCTCCACGGGAAGGCGTTCGGGGCGGAATTCGAGCGGGTCTCGCGTCAGGGGCGGCTCACTCCCGACGCGTGGATGAAGGGGGCCGTCGGCGAGCCGATCTCGGCGAAAGCGCTCCTCGCCGCGGCCCGGAAGGCGATGGAGGGGTTGGGGGCCGACTGACCCGACATCACAACCCGACCCCCGCCGTCATCATGAGCATCGCGAGAAGACCGAGGAGGAAGGCCCACGCCGTCGCCTTCCTCGAGGCGTGCTCGAGCCCCTCGGGAACGAGTTCCGCGACGACCAGGTAGATCATCGCCCCCCCCGCGAACCCGAGCCCCGAGGGGAGGAGCGGCTGGAACCACTGAACGAGCAGGAACGAAGGGACCGCGAAAATCGGCTGCGGCATGCTCGTCAGGATCGCGTAGCCGGCGCAGACCCAGAGCGACACCCCCCGAGAGCGCAGAGGGAGGGTGACCGCCATCCCTTCGGGAACGTTGTGGACCGCGATCGCGAGGGCGAGGAGAAACCCGAAGCGGATTTCCCCCGTCGCGTACCCGACGCCGATCGCAACCCCCTCCGGGATCGAGTGGATGAACATCGCGAGGATGATGAGGACCGCCCTCCGCGACTCGTCGGTCGCGAGCCCCGCGACCCGGATCTCCTGATCCCCCACGAGACGCGCCGTCCATGCGAAGAAGGCGGCGCCGATCAGCATCCCGCCCGCGACTTCCCACGACGCGCCGCGCCGGAGCGCTTGCTCCGCGAGGGCGAAGACCGACGCCGAGATCATCATCCCGCCCGCGGCCGCCGCGAGGATCCCCTGCCATCGAAGGGAGAGCCTGCGCATGAACGCGAAGGGGATCGCACCGAGACCGGTCGCGAGCGCCGTTCCCAGAGCCGCCCCGAACACCTGCCAGACCAGCGGCGCGGCTTCGAAACGGTCCGCCAGGGCGCTCACCGGGTCCCCTCCCCGTGGGGGGCGATGATGAAACGCCCCTGCCCGGCCTCCCCCTCCGGCTCGACGTGAATCGCGGCCTCTGCGCCCGGCACCTCCCGCTCGACCGCCGCCTCCAGGCGGTCGCAGATCCGGTGCGCGTCCTCCACGCTCATGCCGGCGGGAACGATCAAATGGAACTCGACGAAGGTGCTCCACCCCGCCCGCCGGGTCCGGAGGTCGTGGATCTCGATCGCCCCTTCCATCGACGACTCGAGCCTCTTCCGAAGCCCATCGAGCGCCCCGGGATCGAGCCCCTCGTCCATCAGGCCGCCGACCGACCCCCGGATCAGCTTCCACCCGAGCCAGACGACGTAGAGGGCGACCAACCCGGCCAGAATCGGGTCGAGGATCCAGAACCCGGTCGCCCACGCGACCCCGATCCCGATCAGGACGCCGAGCGAGGTCACGACGTCCGAGAACACGTGCCTGCCGTCGGCGACGAGGGCGGGAGATCGGTGGAGGCGCCCCGACCGCACGAGGAACCAGGCGAGCGCGGCGTTGAGGCCGGAGGCGACGAACGACGCCGCGACCGCCATCCCCGTGAGATCGGCCGGCTTCGGGAGCACGAAGCGAGGAACCGCCTCGCGCAGGATCGCGACCGCGGCCAGGACGATCAGCACCCCCTCGAGCACCGCCGAGAGGTACTCGACCTTCGCGTGCCCGTACGGATGGTTCTCGTCGGGCTTCCGAGAGGCGTAACGCAGGGCCGCCCACACCGCGGTCGCAGCGACGACGTTCACGACGGACTCCATCGCGTCGGAGTAGAGCGCGACCGATCCCGTGAGGATCCAGGCCGCCCCCTTGAAGAGGAGGACGAGGATCGCGACGAGGACCGAAAGAGCCGCGGCGCGGACGGTGGCGGAAGAGCGCGGATCCGTCACCGCCGTCGCGCTCCCGGACCCCACCCCCACTCGCGGGAGAACCCCTCGACCAGATAGCGGGCGTGCAGGAGGTGTTCGAAGGCGGCGTCCCTCGTGAGGCCTGCGAGCCCCGCGTGCGAGCCGACGATCACGTCGTGCGCCGTCAAGGCCTCGCGGTACGGGGTCAGACGGCGGAGGACGTCGTCGGGATCCTCGACCGTCGCCGACCGCGCGTCGAAGAGCCCGAGGACGAGCCCCTTCCTCGCCGGGACCTCGGGGAGGAGATCCCAGTTGCCGGACCCTTCGACGAGATCGAGGCCGACATGGGTCCCCGGAAGGTCGCCGACCGTCTCCTTCGCGTGGGCGAGATCGCCGAACGAAGTCGAGAAGATCGTCGTCGCTCCGCCCGGGGCGGCGCCGAAGACGGTCGCCGCCGTCTCCGCGGCGAGGGGAAGGAGTTCGGGCCATACGCAGACCCCCGGCTCTTCGAGATGGAAAATCCGGCAGCCCGCGGCCGCGAGGTCGGACACCTCCTCCGCGAGCGCGGCGGCGAGATCCCTCGCGACCGCCTCGAGGGGGACGCCGCTTCGCCGTTCGGCGAGCCTCGCGAACGTGACCGGACCCGGAAAGACCATCTTGAGGGCCTTGGGACCGACCTGCGCGGCGACGCGGTACTCCTCGAGGAGAACGGGGCCTCTCCGGCGGATCGGTCCGGTCACGACCGGCGCGCAGTCGTGCGCCCCGATCGAGAACCAGGGGATCGCCGGCCCCGGCTCGACGCCGTCGAGGCGAGCGGCGAACCGGGCGACCAGTCCCTCCCCGCGGACGAGTCCGTCCGTGACGATGTCGACGAAGGCGCGGCTCTGTTCCGCGACCGCGACCTGCGCGGCACGATCCGCCGCGTCCCGATCGAGGGGGCCTTCGTCGTTCCTCGGGTAGCTGCTGTGGGCGCCGGATCGGATCAAGACGGACCCCCGAAAGAGCCCCCTTGTATCCGAGGAGCCCGAGCCCCCGCAACCGCGGGGACCTACCCGAGGATCCGTCTCCGTGCCCGCTCGAGGTCCGTCAGGATCCGGCCGGCGCCCCGCCTGCGGGCGAGAGCGAGGGCGCGGTCGGCCGCGGCGAGAGCCCCCGCGCGATCGCCGAGCCCGAATCGCGCCCCCGAGAGCCCGGCCCACGCGGAGATCCGGTCGGGGGCGGGGAGGAGCACCCGGTCGAAGACCTGCGCCGCTTCCGCCGGATCGGAGGTGAGGAGAAGCACTTGGCCGAGCGCGATGCGCGCGTCGAGGTCCGCGGCCGACGAGTCGATCCGCGCACGGAGCGCGAGATCGGCGCGCGCGAGGAGCGCGTCGAGCGCTCCGGGCTCCGAAATCTCGCGGCGCGATCCCGGGGAGCCGGGCACGCGCCGCTTCGATCCCCGAGGGAAGGTGCGCGAGGAGGATCTCCCCCGGCGCGATCTCCGCCCACGCGGGGACGATCTCGGCGCCGATCGCGGAGGCGAGAACCGTGACGAGATCGGGGTCGTCGGCGCGAAAGAGGAGATGGCCCGCGGTGACCGCGGACAGGACCGCCCCTCGCCGACGCACGTAGTCCCCGACGTTTCTGAAGTCGTGCGCCATCCCCCGGACCCCCCCCGCGATCGGGGCCCGCGCGACCGTCGCGTCGGTGAGCCCCGCGCGGTCGATCGTCGGAAGATCGGTGTAATACGGGATCGCCCCTACGGAGGTGAGCACGATCGGGACGTCCCTCGGGAACCGGCCGACGCGGATCAGGTCCGCGATCCTCTTCCCTTCCGGAACGACCGATGCCGTGAATCCTCGGTGGTCCTCCTGCCGGATTCCGACCGCATGTTGGGTCAACAAGCGCAACCAACCTCGGTGAAGCTCCGCCGCCCGGCGGAGCCCCGGAAGACGCAACACCGGGTCGCGCGCGGGGTCGAGGTAACGCTCGACGGCACCGTCGTCGGTGTCCCCCCCGGGGAAGGTCGGACGGTATCGGTCGGTCGGGTACTGGAGGTGCGACTGGAGCGGGATCCAGACGAGGCCGGCGAACCCGGCGGTCGCGAGGACGAGGGAGGGCCAGGTCCGCCTCGTCCTCTCGACCCCCTCCCGCACGCCGTCGGTGGCGAGCAGGAACAAGAACGGGAAGTAGAGGTCGAGCGGCCGGTACTCGAAGTGGTCGCCTCCGACCGCAGCGACGTGGAGGGCATGCGGAAGAGCGACGGCGGCGTAGGCAAGGGGAACGATCCCGTCGCCTTTCCGAAGGCAACTCGCGACTCCGAGACCGACGAGCGGTGCAAGGAAGACGAGCCCGTACTCGAGGGCGAACGCTCCCAAGTACGTGAAGCCCATGTCCCACCACACCCTCCCCCCGACCTTGGCGTGCCAGGTATTGGGAACCCAGTCGCCGTAGTAGGCGAGCCGGAAGAGGAGATGGGCCGCGACGGGGACGAAGAAGGCGGCGGTGCGCACGATCCACTGCCGCGCGACGAAGCGACCGCGGCGCATCGTCCAGAGGGCCGCGACCGCGAGCACCGATCCCCCGACGAGGATGCCGTCCGGCCTCGTGAGGGAGGCGAGCGCGAAGAGGCCCCCCGAAGCCCACGTCCGGAGGCGGTCCGACTCGATCTCGGCGAGGACGCGGAAGGTCCCCGCCACCACCAGCACCTCGAAGAGGCGCGTTTCCAGACCGCCGCTCGACCATACGGCGACGCTTCGAGTCGCGGCCAGGAAGGCGCACGGCAGGAAGACGACCCACGCGGGCTCGCGGGGACCCGCGATGGCGAGGGACCGTCGCGCGACGAGGATCCACAGGACGACGGTCAGCGCGAGCGAGAGAACGGGGGCAACGACCTCGGGCGCGGCTCCCCACCATCGGAATCCGGCGAGGATCAGGACCCAGAGGAAGTTCGTGTACCCCTCGACCGGCTCGAGCCCGGGGTTGAAGACGAGGCCGTGCCCCGTGGCGAGGTTGCGGGCGTAACGGAAGGAGATGAACGCGTCGTCCGTCAGGAAGGCGTAGTGCCACGCATGCAGGAGCAAGACCCCGAGCGTGGCCGCGAACGCGGCCACCCGCACCCACCGCATGGTGCATCCCTCACGCACGGAACCGTGCGGATCCCCCACGGATCGCGCGGAATATACGTGGGAACCGGTGCGGGGAAAGGCGACGTGGCGAGAAATGCCGTCGCAGCAAGAACCCGGCACCGGCCCGGACTACGCGAAACGTTCGAGCGCCTCTTCCACCGTCGCAACGTGCACATCGACGGTGTCCTCGACCTCCCTGCCGTACCCTCCCGCCATCGCGACGGCGACCGGGAGTCCGGCGCGGCGGCACGCCTCGAACACGCGGCGATCCCGTTCCCTGAGGCCGTCCTTCGTCAGCTTCAGCCGCCCGAAGCGGTCCCCCTCGTGCGGGTCGGCCCCCGAGAGGTAGATCGCGAGATCGGCGCGGGCGCTTTCGATCGACGCGGCGATTCCGCGGTCGAGCGCCTCCAGGTAGGCGTCGTCCCCCGTCCCGTCGGGGAGGGCGATGTCGAGGTCGCTGTTCTCCTTCCGGTACGGGAAGTTTCCCGCGCCGTGGATCGAGAAGGTGAAGACGGTGTCGTCGCCACGGAAGATCGCCGCGGTTCCGTTCCCCTGATGCACGTCGCAATCGAGGACGACGGCGCGACGCGCACGCCCTTCCGCTTGCATCCCGCGCGCCGCCACCGCCGCGTCGTTGAAGACGCAGAATCCCTCGCCGCGGTCGGCGAAGGCGTGGTGGGTCCCGCCCGCGAGGTTGATCCCGAGGCCGTCGACGAGGGCCGCGCGGCAGGCGGCGAGCGTCGCCCCCGCCGACCGTCGCGAGCGCTCGACCATCGCCTCGGACCACGGGAAGCCGATCCTCCGGACCTCCGCGGGATCGAGCCGGCCCTCGACGACCCGCGCGACGTAGGCGGGGTCGTGGACCCGATGGAGTTCGAGGTCGGTCGCCGCGTCGGGGATGTGCATCCGGACGGCGTCGACGATTCCCTCGAGCAGGAGACGCTCCCGGAGGCGGGTGTATTTCGCCATCGGGAACTTGTGGCCGGCGGGGAGGGGGAGGACGAAGGTGTCGCTGTAGAAGGCTTTCACGCGCCGATCGCTCCGCCCCACATGATTTCACAGGCCGCGAAAAATGTCTTGGACAGACTTGCGACAACTTTTGGACAGATGTACCATCCGGCCGTATTCGGCCCCGCGAGGTGACGGATGGCGAAAAAAGTTGTCGTGGTGGGTGCCGGTCCGGGGGGTCTCGCTTCGGCGATGCTCCTCGCCCGCGCCGGGCTCGACGTGACGGTCCTCGAGAGGAACGAACGGGTCGGCGGCCGGACCTCGGCGATCGAGGAAGATGGCTTTCGGTTCGATGTCGGGCCGACGTTTTTTCTCTATCCCAGGATCCTCAACGAGATCTTCGAGGCGTGCGGCTTCCGTCTCCGGGACGAGATGCCAATGAAGCGTCTCGACCCGCAGTACCGCCTCGTGTTCGGCGGAGGGGGGGAGATCCTCGCGACCGCCGACGTGGCCCGGATGGAGGCGGAGATCGCCGCGATCGCGCCCGGGGACGCCCCGAGGTTCCGAGCGTTCCTCTCCGACAACCGCGCGAAGCTCGAGGCTTTCCGGCCGATTCTCGAGCGGCCGTTCGATTCGTGGACCGCCCTCCTCGACCCCTCCCTCCTCGGCGCCCTCCCTTGGCTCCGGCCGACGAAGAGCGTCGACTCCGACCTCTCGCGCTACTTCTCCGACCCGCGGATCCGGCTCGCCTTTTCCTTCCAGTCGAAGTACCTCGGAATGTCCCCGTTCCGCTGCCCGAGCCTTTTCACGATTCTGTCCTTCCTCGAATACGAGCACGGCGTGTACCATCCGATGGGAGGATGCAACGCCGTCTCCGACGCGATGGCGCGATGTGCCGAGCGTCTCGGGGTGGAGATCCGTCTCGGGGAGCCGGTCGTGGAGATCGTCTTCCGCAGCCGCCGCGCAGTCGGCGTGCGGACCCCCGCCGGCGAATACGCGTTGGATTCGCTCGTGGTCAACGCCGACTTCGCGCGGGCGATGGAGCGGCTCGTTCCCGACTCTCTCCGGCGCCGCTGGACGAAACGGAAGATCGCCCGGAAGAAATTCTCGTGCTCGACCTTCATGCTCTACCTGGGGATCGAGGGGCGCTACGACGCCCCCCACCACCACAACATCTACATCGCGGAAGACTACCGGAGGAATCTCGACGACATCGAGCGTCGCCACGTCCTGAGCGACGACCCGTCGGTGTACGTGCAGAACGCCTCTGTGACCGACCCCACCCTGGCGCCCGCGGGGATGTCGACCCTCTATGTCCTCGCCCCGGTCACCCACCGGCACCCCAACGTCGACTGGGCGAAGGAGAAGGAGCGTTTCCGCTCCGTCGTGCTCCGGCAGGTCGAGCGGCTCGGATTCCCCGGGGTCGAGGAGCGCGTTCGCTTCGAGCGGTGCATCACCCCCGACGACTGGGACGCCTCCTTCGAGATTCACAAAGGCGCGACGTTCAACCTGGCGCACAATCTCGGTCAAATGCTCCACCTGCGCCCCCACAACCGGTTCGAGGATCTCGACGGGATGTACCTCGTCGGCGGGGGAACCCATCCCGGAAGCGGGCTTCCCGTCATCTTCGAATCGGCGCGGATCTCGTCCCGGCTCCTGCTCGAGGACATGGGCCTCGACAACCGTTGGGCCGAGATCGTCTCCTCGGTCCGGCCGCATCCGGATCTGGCCGAGGCGGTGTGAAGGCGCGCCGGTCCGGCTGGGCCGATCGGCCGCTGGCGGCGCGCCTTGCGGTGCTGACGAAACTCCGCCGCCGGATCGCCGACGAGCCGGGACCCCTCATCGATGCGTTGCGGCGTCCCGCGCGCACGGCCGACGCGGAGTCGCTCGCGTCGGAGGTCATCCCGTTGGCCGACGCGATCCGATTCCTCGAACGGGAGGCCCCGCACCTCCTCCGCGTCCGGCGGCTCGGTCGAAGGGGCCGGCCCGCCTGGCTCGCGGGCGTGCACGCCGAAATCGTCCGCGAGCCCCATGGAACGGTCCTCGTCATCGCCCCCTCGAATTACCCTCTCTTCCTCCCGGGCGTCCAGATGCTTCAGGCGCTCGCGGCGGGAAACGACGTCCTGTGGAAGCCGGGAGCGGGGGGGACGGCGGCGGCCGCGGTGATCGAGGGGTGGCTCCGCGACGCGGGTCTTCCCCCCGCGGCGCTCCGCGTGCTGCCGGAGGATCCGGACTCCGCCCGACGCGCGATCGACGAAGAGGCCGATCTCGTCGTGCTCACGGGGTCGGCCATCACGGCCCGCGAGGTCCTCGCACGCTGCGCCTCCCGCCTCGTTCCGGCGATCGTGGAGTCCTCGGGGTGCGACGCCGTCTTCGTCCTCGAGGACGCCGACCTCGCCCACGTCGCCTCCTGCCTCGCCTTCGGACTGCGGTGGAACGGCGCCGCCACCTGCATCGCCCCGAAACGCGTCTTCGTTCCGTCCCGATCGCTCGCCGCGCTCGAGGAACGTCTCGGCGCCGCACTTTCGCGCGCGGGAGCGGTCGCGGCCGACCCCCGGGCCGCCGCCCTCGGGATCGAATGCGCGAGGGAGGCCGTCGCCGGGGGCGCCCGCCTCGTCTTCGGCGAGTTACGGGTCCTCGCGTCCATGCGTCCGGTGGTGCTGTCGGACGCGAATCCCGCGATGCGCCTTCTCCGGGAGGACGTCTTCGCCCCGTTCCTTTCGCTCGTGCCCGTCGGCTCGGTCGACGAGGCGATCGAGGCCGACGCGCGGTGCCCGTACGCCCTCGGGGCCTCGATCTTCGGAGACGAGGGCCGGGCCCGCGCGATCGCCCGGCGTATCCGCGCCGGGTCGGTGACGATCAACGATCTGATCGTGCCGACCGCCGACCCGCGCCTCCCCTTCGGCGGCCGGGGGCGGAGCGGCTTCGGGAAGACCCGCGGGGGGGAAGGACTCCTCGCGATGACGACCTCGAAGACGATCTCGGTGAGGAAGGGTCGAACCCTCCGGCATCTCGTCCCCCCCGGCGACCGCGAAGAGCGGATCTTCCGCGCATGGCTCGGCGCCGCGCACGGCCGTGGACTCGCCCGCCGCCTCCGCGCCATCGCAGGGATCGTCCAGGAGAGCGCTCGATGAAGAACGGCAAGAAGAGACGCGCCGCCGTGGTCGGCGCCGGGCTCGGCGGGCTTTCCGCCGCCGCGGTCCTCGCAGCCCGGGGTTTCGAGGTGACCGTCTTCGAGAGGAACGGCTGGCTCGGGGGGAAGGCCGCCGTCCTCGAGGAGGGGGGCTACCGCTTCGACATGGGGCCGACGATCCTCACGATGCCGTCGGTGCTCCGCCGGATCTGGGCCGAGGCGCGAACACCGCTCGAGACCGACCTCGAGCTCGTTCGTCTCGACCCGCAGTGGCGCTGCTTCTTCGAGGACGGCACCGTCCTCGACCTCGAGGAGGACGTCGCGAAGATGGCGGCCTCCCTCGACCGGCTCGCCCCGGGAACCGGCGCGGGGGAGGGGTTCGTCCGGTTCCAAACGCTCGCCCGGCGGCTCCACGACATCTCCGACCGCTACTTCTTCTACAGACCGATCGGGTCGGTCTCCGACATGTTCCGCGCGAAGGAGACGTTCCGCGGCGGGACGGTCAAGGACGTCTTCGCCCTCCGGTCGTGGAGCACGTACGCCGCGACCGTGCGGTCGCACGTTCCCGACGCGCGCGCCGCTCAGATGCTCGACCACTACACTCAGTACATCGGCTCCGACCCGTACCGCGCGCCCGCGGTCCTCGCGGGCATCGCGAGCATGCAGGCCGGGGAAGGGGTCTGGTACCCGCGTGGCGGAACCGGAGCGGTCCCCCGCGCGCTCGTCGATCTGGGAAGCCGCCTCGGCGTCGAGTACCGCAAGGGTGCCGGGGTCCGGCGGATCACGGTGGACTCGGGCCGCGCGACCGGAATCGAAACCGACGACGGGCGTGCCCATCCATTCGACGTGGTCGTGTCGAACATGGATGCCGTTCGAACGCACCGGGAGCTGGTGGGGGGAAAGGCGGCGGAGCGCTTCGAGCGGAGGCGCGCGTACGAGCCCGCCTGCTCGGGGGTCGTCCTCTACCTCGGCCTCCGGGAACGCTACGAGCACCTCCTCCACCACAACTTCGTCTTCTCCCGCGACCCGGAGGAAGAGTTCGACGCGATCTACCGCCGCGGGAAGCCCGCCCCCGACCCGACCTGCTACGTCGCCGCTCCTTCCCTCACCGAGCCCGAGGTCGCTCCCGAGGGAGGGGAGGCCCTCTACGTCTTGGTCCACACGCCGCACCTCCGTGCGGGGCACGACTGGAAGACGATGCTCCCGGCCTACCGGAGGACGATCCTCGACAAGATGAAGCGCACGGCAGGATGCGAGGACATCGAGGAGCGCATCGAGGTCGAGCGCGTGCTCACACCCGCGGACATCCACGAGCGCTACTCGGTCCTCGAGGGGGCGATCTACGGCCTCGCGAGCCACGGCCGCCTCACGGGGGCGTTCAAGCCGATCAACCGGAGCCCCGACGTCCGCGGGCTCTACCTCTCCGGCGGCGCCGCCCACCCCGGCCCCGGCATGCCGATGGTCCTGATGTCCGGCTGGATCGCGGCCGACGCCGCGGATGGGGACATTCCTCGATAAATGAAAATTCCTCAATCCCCGCTCCTTCAAGGTGACGCGAACGGTGGGGAGAACTCGCGCCGCGCACGGGGCCGAAGTTGCGCTGGGTCGGAGAGTTCCGCCGCGAAGCCCGTGCCGCGAAGTCGCGAGCCGGAGGTTCCGATCGGCGCGGAAAGGGAATCCCCAAATCCCACCGCGACTTCGGCGACGTCCCTCGATCCTCCCGTCCCCACGATTCGCGTCACGCTGCCGCTCCTTCAAGGTGACGCGAACGGTGGGGAGAACTCGCGCCGCGCACGGGGCCGAAGTTGCGCTGGGTCGGAGAGTTCCGCCGCGAAGCCCGTGCCGCGAAGTCGCGAGCCGGAGGTTCCGATCGGCGCGGAAAGGGAATCCCCAAATCCCACCGCGACTTCGGCGACGTCCCTCGATCCTCCCGTCCCCACGATTCGCGTCACGCTGCGACTCCTTGCGTGGTTCCGGTGGTACGCGCGCCGTTACGTTCGCAGGAGCTTCCACGCGTTGCGCGTCGCGCAGCCGGGATTCCCCTCGATCCACGCCGACGGGTCGCTTCTCGTCGCCACGAACCATCCCGGATGGTGGGACCCTCTCGTCGGGCTGATTCTGGCCGAGAGGTATCTGCCTGAGCGGGAGCATTACGCCCCGATCGAGGCGGCGATGCTCGCCCGTTACCGGTTCTTCGCGAGGATCGGCTTCTTCGGCGTGGAGCCGGGGACCCGGCGCGGCGCCGCGGCGTTCCTTCGTGCGACCGAGGAGATCTTCGCGCGGCCAGGCACCGCCCTTTGGATCACACCCCAGGGACGCTTCACGGACGTCCGGGAGCGCCCGGTCACCCTCCTCGACGGGGTGGGCCACGCCGCCCGACGGTTGCGCGGCGGGACCATCCTCCCGCTCGCGATCGAGTACGCCTTCTGGGAGGAGCGCACTCCGGAAGCACTCTGCCTGTGGGGGGAGCCGATCGTCGTCGAAGACGGGGCCGCGCGCGTACCGAGGGCGTGGACGGCCGAGGTCGCGGCGGGCCTCGAGTCGGCGATGGACGCCCTCGCACGCGCGTCGATCTCGCGAGACCACGCCCGCTTCGAGACGATCCTGGGCGGAACCGCGGGGGTCGGAGGTGTGTACGACCTCTGGCGGGCCCTCCGCGCGCGTATTCGGGGAGAGACGTTCCATCGCGAGCATGGCCGCGGATAGGATGGCGGGATGTCGACGGGGCTCGTTCTCGCCTGGACCGGGTTCACCCTCTCGGCGATCCCGTTCCTCCTGTTCTTCCGCAACCTGCGCTCGTACGCGCCACCCCCACCGGCAGATCCCGGTCGGCGACCCTCGCTCTCCGTCCTGATCCCCGCGCGGAACGAGGAGGCCTCCATCGGCGCGGCCCTCGATGCCGTTCTCCGAAGCCGGGGCGTCGACCTCGAGGTGATCGTCCTCGACGATGCGTCGGACGACGGGACTGCAGCGATCGTCGGGTCCTACGCTGCGCACGACCCCCGCGTCCGCCTCGAGCGGGCGCCCGCTCTCCCCGCGGGGTGGTGCGGGAAGCAGCACGCCTGCGCCGTCCTCGCCCGGCACGCGCGGCACGACGTCCTCGTCTTCGTCGACGCGGACGTCCGCCTCGCCCCCGACGCCCTCGCACAGATCGCCGGGTTTCTCCGCGCGACCGGGGCGGGGCTCGTGAGCGGATTTCCGCGACAGGAGACGGTCACCTTCCTCGAGCGACTCCTCCTCCCCTTCATGCACGTCCTCCTGCTCGGCTTCCTCCCGGTCGACTTCATGCGCAGGAGCGTGAACCCCGCCTTCGGCGCCGGCTGCGGGCAGTTGTTCGCCGCACGGCGGGACGCCTACGAGGCCGCGGGAGGACACGGGGCGATCCGCGAGTCGCTCCACGACGGCGTGAGGCTCCCGCGCGCCTTCCGCGCCGCCGGCTTCGCGACCGACCTTTTCGACGCGACCGGGCTCGCGACCTGCCGCATGTACCGCTCCGCCGGCGAGGTGTGGAGGGGGCTCGGGAAGAACGCGACCGAGGGGCTCGCATCGCCGGGAGCGATCGTCCCGTGGACCCTCCTCCTGGGCGGAGGGCAGGTCCTTCCCTGGGGGGTCCTCGTCGCGACGGGCGGCAGCGGCCCGGCCGCGACCGTCGCGGGGTGCGCGATCGCCTTCTCGTACCTCGTGAGGCTCGCCGCGGCCCGACGCTTCCGCCACGCTTGGGACGGCGCGCTCCTCCACCCGGCCGGCGTCGTCCTTCTGCTCGCGATCCAGTGGCAGGCCCTCGTCCGGAAGGTCGCGGGGAGGTCCCCTTCCTGGAAGGGACGTTCCTACCCGGCGGCCCCCGCCTGATCGGGACGCACCGGGGAGGGGTCCCGTATACTCTCCGGTAGTCGTGGGCCGCGCCGGCCCGCCGGAGGTCGGATGGCCGGAGCGGAGAAACGATCGCTCACCGATCGGTTCCTTCTCGTCGTCGAGCGGGGAGGGAACCTCCTCCCGCAGCCGGCGACCCTCTTCGCGATTCTCGCGCTCGCGGTGATCGTCGGGTCGGCCGTGGCCACGTGGGCGGGGCTCTCCGCGGTCCACCCGTCGACCGGCGAGACGATCCGGCCGGTCAACCTCCTCTCGGTCGAAGGGCTCCACCGCATCCTCACCGGCATGGTGAAGAGCTTCACCGGCTTCGCGCCCCTCGGCACGGTCCTCGTCGCGATGCTCGGAATCGCGGTCGCCGAAGGGAGCGGCCTCCTGACGGCCGCCCTCAAGCTCCTCGTCCTTTCCGCCCCAAGGCGTCTCCTGACGTTCGCGCTCGTCTTCGCCGGCATCCTCTCGAACATGGCGAGCGAGATCGGCTACGTGCTCGTGGTCCCGCTCGGGGCCGTCATCTTCCTGGGTGCCAAGCGCCACCCGGTCGTGGGGATGGCGGCGGCCTTCGCCGGGGTCTCGGGGGGGTACAGCGCGAACCTCCTCTTGGGCACGATCGACCCGCTCCTCGCCGGGATCACGCAGGAGGCCGCGCACCTCGTGGACTCCGCCTACGAGGTCAACCCGGCGTGCAACTACTACTTCATGGCGGCGTCGACCTTCCTGATCGCCGCCGCCGGGACGTGGGTCACCGAGCGGATCGTCGAGCC
This sequence comes from uncultured Acidobacteriota bacterium, assembly GCA_964383585.1. Lineage (GTDB taxonomy): Bacteria > Acidobacteriota > Polarisedimenticolia > Polarisedimenticolales > DASRJG01 > CAYLHQ01. The sequence continues at coordinate 29,602 of CAYLHQ010000013.1, read as the reverse complement.
GCGGCTCGGAACCTACGACGGACCCGAGAAACCGGACGGCGCGACCGACCGGGTGGAGCCGGCCGAAAAGCGCGGCCTCGCCTTCGCGGGGATCGCGGCCGCGGTCCTCACGGGGCTGATCCTGTGGGGCACCCTCCCCTCGAACGGCTTCCTCCGCGACGCCGAGACCGGGAGCCTCCTCCACTCTCCGTTCCTCTCGGGGATCGTTGCCTTCATCTTCCTCGGGGGCGCGATTGTCGGGCTGGCGTACGGGATCGGGGCGCGGACGATCCGGAGCGACGACGACGTCCTGAAGGCGATGTCGAAGTCGATGTCGGTGCTCGCGTCCTACCTGGTGCTCGTCTTCTTCGCCGCGCAGTTCGTCGCCTACTTCGCCTGGACGAACCTGGGGCTCATCCTCGCCATCGACGGCGCCCGTGCGCTCCAAACCGTGGGCCTCGGGGGCCCACCGCTCCTGGTCGGGTTCATCGTGCTCACCGCGATCGTGAACCTCTTCATGGGGAGCGCGTCGGCGAAGTGGGCAATCATGGCTCCCGTCTTCGTCCCCATGCTGATGCTCCTCGGCTACTCGCCGGAGCTCACCCAGGCGGCGTACCGGGTGGGCGACAGCGCCGCGAACGTGATCTCCCCCCTCATGTCCTACTTCGCGCTGATCGTGGCCTTCCTGCAGCGGTACGTCCCGAAGGCGGGGATCGGGACCCTCGTCGCGACGATGCTCCCCTACACGATCGTCTTCCTGGTCGTCTGGACCGCGCTTTTGTTGGTCTGGTACGCGCTCGAACTCCCACTGGGGCCGGGAGCCCCGATGTTCTACGCCCGCTGAGGGCGGCGGAGCGACGATGAACGGAACCGCAGATCCTTCCCTTCGCCCTCCTCCGCCCACGGTCTTCCGGTGGACGGTCCTCCTGCTCGTCAGCCTCGCGATGTTCGGGAATTACTACGTCTACGACACGATCGCCCCCGTCGCGGACATGCTCAAGTCCGACCTCGGCTTCAGCGATTCGCAGATCGGGCAGCTCTACTCCGTTTACAGCGTCGCGGCGATCGTGGTTCTGCTGATCGGAGGCGTCCTGATCGACCGGTTCGGGGCCGCCCTCTCGACGGTCCTTTTCGGCACGATCTGCGCCGTCGCCGGCGTCGTGACCGCCATCTCCCCGGAGTTTCCCGTGATGGCGGCGGGGCGCGTTCTCCTCGGGATCGGGGCGGAGCCGCTGATCGTCGCCGTCACGACGGGGCTCGCCAAGTGGTTTCGCGGAAAGGAGCTGAGCTTCGCCTTCGGCGTCAACCTGACGATCGCCCGCCTCGGGTCGGTCGCCGCCGACAATTCCCCCACCTGGGCCGGCCGCGCGTACGCGAGCGGCTGGCAGGGTCCGCTCTGGATCGGAGCCGCGATCGGACTCCTGTGCGTCGTCGCCGGAGTGCTTTACTGGGCGTTCGAGAAGCATGCGGAACGGAGGTACTCCCTGGGGGCGGCGGGCGAGATGGACCGACTCGTCTGGAGCGAGATCTTCTCCTTCTCCCGCTCGTACTGGTTCATCGTCGCTCTCTGCATCACGTTTTACTCGGCGATTTTTCCCTTCCGATCGTTCGCGATCAAGTTCTTCATCGAAGGACACGGGATGACGCGCGAGGCGGCCGGCGCGCTCAACAGCGCCCTTCCCTTCGCCGCGATGTTCGCGACCCCGCTGTTCGGTCTTTTGGTCGATCGCGTCGGGAAGCGGTCGCTCTTCATGATGGTCGGCTCGTTCCTCCTGATGCCGGTCTACCTCATGCTCGTGTACACCGACATCCCGCCGATCGTTCCGATGGCGCTCATGGGAGTCGCGTTCTCGTTGATCCCGGCCGTGATGTGGCCGTCGGTCGCCTACATCGTCGACCCGACGCGGCTCGGCAGCGCCTACGCCCTCATGACGCTCATCCAGCAGATCGGCCTCGCCGGAATGAACCAGGCGATCGGCTGGGCGAACGACGTCTCCCACGCGTCGGCCGAGAACCCCGGCGGGTACGCGCTCGGAATGTGGATCTTCTCCGTGCTCGGTTTCCTGGGCTTCTTTTTCGCGTGGATGCTCAGACGCGAAGAGATGAGCCCGCGAGGCCATGGGTTGGAAACGATCAAGGCTTAGGGGACATTCCGCTTTTAGAAAAAGGGGACAGGCACCTTTTCTCAGCCGCCCGGGAAGTACCGCAACCCGGGCGGCTGGGAAAAGTTGCCTGTCCCCTTTTTCTACTTTTTCTAAAAGCGGAATGTCCCCTATACCCCTCTTTGACAGAAGCACGGGGAGGCGATCTTCACGTCCGCCTCTTTCCACGCGTCGGTGAACTGTGCCTCGTACACCACCGCTTCGGCTCCTTTCCCCTGGAGACGCAGCGCGCGGCCCGTGCCGAAGAGCGACCAGCCGTTTCCGGGAAGTCTCGCGAGATCCTCGCGGAACACCTGCTCCGCCTCCTCGTACCGGCCCGACTGGAGGAGCGCCGCTCCGAGGGGATGCCGAACCGGCTGGATCCAGTCGGGCGGCTCGTCGTAGCGGAGGGCGTCTTCGCGTTTCACGGCCTCGCGCAGAACGGCGAACCCCTTCTCCTGCTCCCCCGCCCGGTAGAGGATCTCCCCTTCGAGGAGAGCCTCGGCAACCCCGAGGATGTCCGAGGACTTGTTGTTCCCGAACGTCGCGTCGGGAGACACCTTCGTGCGCGCCTCGACAAACAACTCCTGCTCCGCGCGCGCCTCGACGACCCTGTCCGTCGCGGCGTACGCGACCCCGCGCGCGTAATGACGGAGGGCGCGGGAGTGCGGCAGGTACACGGGCGGCTCCGGCTCCGCGAGGATCTCCTCCCACCGCCCGAAGCGCATGAGGACCTCGATCGGCATCGCGACCCAGCCGTCGGCCCACAGGGCGTTCTCCCGGAGCCAGTCCTCCGGCATCTCGGCGACCATCTCGCGGACCGAGTCGAGGGCAAGGGCGCTCTTCCCCACCATCATCGCGGCGAAGGCGCGCATGTGGTGGTTGTGCGCCATGTAGAGGCGGTAGAAATCCTGCTGGGGGGACTTCTCCTGGTAGGCGTGGTCCGCCGCCATCGCCTTCGTGTTCGCGACGATCGCCTCCTCCCAGCGGCCGCGGCGGACGTCGATGTGCGACGGCATGTGGACCATGTGGCCGAGGCCGGGCATCAGGTCGCGAAGGCTGTCGGCGGCGACGTCGGCCCGTCCCGGCGCGGAAGACGCCTCGACGGCGTGGATGTAAAGGTGGAGCGCGAGCGGATGCGCGGGCGCCTTCGCGAGGACCTCCTCGAGGAGCGCCACGATCGGCGGCGTCCACTCCTTCGGCGTGCCGTCGTGGTTCCACAGGTCCCACGGGTGGAGATCCATGAGCGCCTCGGCATAGAGTGCGCCGACGTCGGGGTCGTCCGGGTGGGCGGCCCACACCCCTTTCATCGCCTCGGCGAACGCCCGGTCGAGCGGCCCCCGGTCCTCCGGCTGCGGCCAGGCGTAGCGGGCGGCGAGCGCCTCCACGAGGGCCTCCTCAATTGCCGTCGCCCCGTCGAGATGCTGCCGCGCGACGGCGACCGCCTCGTAGGCGGCCTTCTCGCGCGACTCGGGGACGACCGCGTTGTTGATGTGGGGCCCGTTCGCGTAGGCGACGCCCCAGTGGGCCATCGCGCACGACGGATCGATCTCCGCGGCCTTCTTGAAGGCGCGGATCGCCTCGTCGTGGTCGAAGCCATAGAGGAAGTTCAGCCCCTGATCGAAGTACCGTTGGGCCTTTGGGGATTCTGTCGTCACCTTGCGGACGTGGGGGCCGAGCCCCTCGTAGAGCGGGATCTCGGGCCGGGATTCCGCGGGCGGCGGCGCCGCGGGGCCCGCGCAGGAAAGGGTCAGAGCGAGGGCCAGGACGGCCGAATGCGAACGAATCATGGCGTTCCTCCTCTCGACTGCTCGGGAGAATACACGCGAGACCGAGTTGGGGGTCAAGTCTTGAAGTGGGACATTTCGACAATTCTTCCTTCGACCTTCGACGCTCGAACGAGGCGAACCACCGTTCTCCGATCAATGCCGAGTACGCGACCGATCTCGTCCAGCGAATACCCGTGGTCGCACCGTGCCGCTTCGATGCGGCCGACGAGGCCGGCGCACTCGCTCGCCTCGAGAATCCGCTCGAGCGGGGGGCGGTCCGCGAATCGCTCGCGCTTCGAATGCTCGCGATTGCGTCGTGAGCGATCGAGTCTCCGGGAAAAACCTGCGATAAACTCCGAGCGCCCCAGGATGCCGCCGAGATCCGCAGCTCGATCGAGCTCGGCGAACTCCGACGCGCGGTCGGGGCGGATTCCCTCTTCGACGAAACGAGCGTAGGCATGCCGAGCGAAACCGTCGCCGCGCGGATCGAACGCCTGCAGCACCTCATCCACGGTCAACCAGTCCGGAGCGGTATCCATCCCCACCAGGGCACGGTGACCGCTCCATTTCCAGTCCGCGGGCTCGCGGACCGCACCCGATCGGACCGGATTGAGCGCGATGTAACGGCAGAGCGCCAGAAGGTAATGCTCTCGGTCCACGAGAGGGCTTTTGAATCGTCCCGCGAACACATGCCCCACGCGCTCATGCCTCCGATTGAACCGCTGCGAGTACACGCCGTTCAAGTGGCGCACCGCGCGCGACAGGGTTTCCCGCATCGGCTGAAGCAGGAGGTGGTAGTGGTTCGCCATGAGGCAGTAGGCGTGGCATCTCACCTCGAAGCGGAACACGGCTTCGCCGAGGGTGTCCAAAAAACGCTCTCGATCCCGGTCGTCGAGGAAGATGGGGTGCTTGGCGTTCCCGCGCGCCAACACGTGGAAGAAGTGGCCGGGGGCTTCCAGTCGAAGAGGTCGAGCCATCGTGGCTCCGTGGGGGAGGCCGGGACCTGCACGTAAGATGGAGAGCGCACCGGGGAAAGACAAGGGCGTTCGGTGGGCTCTGACTCGCCGGGCTCAGGAATTAGAGGAATGTCCCGAAACGAGACTTGACCCCGTTCAGATCACCCTCCGGTACTGGTCCATCCGGTAGTTCCACACCGGCTCCCCGCAGAACCGAGCCCCCTCGGGGCAGAACGGCTTGGTGCCGGCCGCCTTCCGCATCGAGCAGGGCGGGAGGAGCCAGGCGCCGAGGCGTGGGTGGACGGCGCGAACCTGCTCGGCCTCGTCGACCGAGGCCTGCCAGATCTCCTCCTGCGCGAGATAGCACAGGCGCATCACGTGCTTGTGGCGGAGGTTCAGGAAGTCGGACGACTCGGTGAACCGCACCGCGACCGCGTTGGGAAGGAGGTAGTTCGCGAACTCTGCCCCCGCCCCGAGCCGCCGGAGCCTGCCGATCCGCTCCCAGATCCGGCCCATCATCTCGACGTACCGGCGCTCGACGTCGGGGTCCTCCTTGACGAGGCGCGGCGTGACGAAATCGGGCTCTCCGGTCGCGTGCGCCGCGAGGATCGGGCGCGAGGCCGGCGTCATGCGGTGCCGCTGGTCCTGGCTATCCGCCGCGTGCGAGATCTTTTTCCGAAACGTGTACGCCGGGTGGTGCATCGCGCGGGTCAGCTTGTCGAAGGTCGAGACGTTGAGCGCCTGGCCGAGCATCGGGTTCGCGGCGGGAGAAGCGGCGAGCGCGACCGCCTCGTCGTCGGAAAGGGCCGAAGAGGGAACCCCGAGCACCTCGCGCACCGCGCGCGCCGTTTCTTCTTCGCCCCGCACCTTCCAGTCGACGAGCTTCGACACGCGCCCTTCGAGCGATGCGTCGAACTCGGCGACGAAGGCCGCCCGGCTCGCGGGCGCCGCGAGGGCGGGCCGCTCGTCGAAGAAACGCGCCTCGGGAGTATCCGCGAGCGGGATCGGGTCTTCGAGGAGGCGCCGGTACTCGCCGTCCACCTCGAGAAGCGCCTCGACCATCTTCCCCACCACGAGACGCTGCTCGTACGGAGCGTCGAGTTGCTCGCACATCCTCCAGTACCGCAGGATCGTCAGCGCCGAGACCGTGTGGTAGAGGACCGCGAAGGTCGCAACGGGCAAGACGTAGCGGGCGATCTCCTGGGCCTTCTTCTCGATCTCCTTCCCGTATCTCTCGCGCTTTGCCTTCCGCGCGGGGAAGCGCGCGTCGTAGGCGTGTTCCGCGAGCGGGGTGAGCCGCTCGATCAGCTCCCGGTAGAAGGCCGTCTGCTCGTCGAGACCTTCCCGGTAGACCTCGAGGGCCTCCCCCGAAAGGGGCGGCACGAAGCAGTTCGTCCGCCGCACCTTGACGTACCGCTGCGAGACCTGCTCCGAGTTGTAGAAGGGGTGCGCGTGCAGGAACGACCAGAGGAACTGCCTCGAGACGTTCTCGATCGCGAACTGGAAGTAGGCGTGCTGGATCGTCGTGTGGTGGCCCGCCTCGTAGAGGTCGCGCGCGAGGAGTTCGTTTCCCGGCTTGAGATCCGAGTCCTCGACGATCCCCTTCCCCGAGTAGCAGGTCCGGGCGGAGGTCAGGATGCTCGCGAACGGCCGGGGGAAGTGCCGCGTGATCCGCACCCGCGGTTCCATCACTCCTGCGCCCCCGCTTCCGGGCTGCGGTCGGTCCGCTCGCGCTCGGCCCGCCAGAGGACCCGCACCGCCTCCACCCCCTCCCGGTACCGCCCCGCCAGCCGTTCGGGGACGGCGGCGTTCCCGAAATCGGCGAGGGCCGCCGCGTAGGGAGCGAGGAGGGACCCGCCGAGCGCGCGAGGGCCGAGGTCGCGGGACGCGGCGAGTGCGTGGACGAGCGCGGCGGCGAACAGCGCCCCCGCCACGACCCCGATCGACGCCCCCCCGATCCGGTCGGCCCAACCGAGCTCCACCGCCCGGAGCGCCCGCGAGAAGGCCCATCCCGCGAAGCCTCCGGCCGCGACGGTCCCGAGGTAGAGCACCGCCCAGGACAGCACCGCGGCGGGACCCGTTCCGATCCCGACGTTCACGATCCTCGCCGCGACCAGGTCTTGGAAACGGGTCGCGACGAAGAACCCGGCGACGAGCGCGAGGAGCCCGAACGAGATCCGCGCCGCTCCCTTCGCGAAGCCGAGGAGGATCCACACGGTGCCGGCCACGACGACGATCCAGTCGAAGACGTTCACCCGGTCATCCTAGCCCGGATCGCCCCCTTCGCCTCCTGCTACACTCACCCGCCCATGGAGTCGACGGATCGGATCGACGACGGGGTCGAGCGGAAGCTCGATCCGCGCGCGATCGCGCTCGGCCGGATCGGCGGCACGATCGGCGCGGCGGTGCTCGCCGCCGTGTCGTTCGTCGCCCTGGTCGTTCTTCTCCTCGTGATCCGACCTCCCGCGGCGATCACCCTCGTCTTCGCCGGCGCGTGGGTCGTCCTCGTGGCGGCGGCCGGCATCTTCGCGCTCGCCTGGCCTCCGCTCGTCTGGAAGCACGCCTCCTACCGGGTCGGTCCGGCCGGAATCGAGATCCGTCGAGGGGTCGTGATCCGCGAGGTGGTGACCGTGCCCCGCTCCCGAGTCCAGCACACCGACGTCTCGCAGGGCCCGATCGAGCGACAGTTCGGACTCGCGACCTTGATCCTCCACACGGCGGGGACCCATCACGCCGCGGTCCCACTCGAAGGGCTCGCCCACGAGACGGCCCTCAGGATCCGAGACCATTTCGTCGCGGCGAGCCTCGACGATGCCGTCTGAGACTCCTCCCTCCGTCGCGGGAGACTCCCGCCACCTCCACCCGCTCTCCCTCCTCTTCACCCTGGGCTCGGCGGCGTGGAGGCTCCTCCTTCCGGCCCTCCTGTTCCTCGTCTTCTCGCGCGGCGACCGCTTCGAGGCCTTCTTCGCGATTCTCTTCATCCCGGCGGCCCTGACGGCCCTCTTCCGGTTCCTCACCTTCCGTTACCGCTTCGACGCGGAAGAGCTCGTCGTCCGGCAGGGACTGATCTCCACGAACGAGCGCCACATCCCCTACCGGCGGATCCAGAGCATCGACCTCGTCCAGAACCCGATCCAGCGGGCCTTCGGGGTCGCGGACGTGCGGGTGCAGACCGCGAGCGGCGAGGAGGTCGAGGCGGTCTTCCGGGTTCTCGCCGTCGACGCCGTCGAGGACATGCGGAGGAGGGTCTTCGCCGGCCGCGAGCCGGGGGCGGAGGAGGAAAGGGAGCCCACCCCGGAACCCGAAGGGCGTGTCTTGGCCCGCCTCTCCTGGGGCGACCTCGCGCTCCACGGAATCGCCGCGAACCGCGGGATGGTCTTGGTCGCGGCGGCTCTCGGCCTCTGGTGGCAACTGACGATCGACCGGGGGAAACCGGAACCCCCGTTCGATCCGGAAGGAGTGGTGCGGGGGATCGGCTCCTTCCAGTCGGCGGGAGGGTGGCCGCTCGTCGCCGCCGCGATCCTCGGGGTCCTGATCCTGATCCGGATCCTCTCGGTCCTCCACGCCTGGGCAACGCTTGCCGGCTTCACCCTGGAGGAGCGCGGAGACGACCTGCGCGTTTCCCACGGCCTCTTCACCCGGGTCTCCGCGACGATCCCCCGCCACCGCATCCAGACCGTCACGATCCTCGAGGGGCCGCTCCACCGCCTGTTCGGGCGCGTCTCCTTGAGGGTCCAGACGGCAGGCGGGGCGATCCGCGACGAAGAGGGGCGCGGCACCGCGCGGACCCCTTGGCTCGCCCCGATCTGGCCGCGGGAGAAGTCGGCGGCCCTCCTCCGCGAGGTCCACCCCGACCTCGACCCGGAGGGGATCTCGTGGAACGCCGTCCACGAGAAGGCGGCACGACGGCTCTTCCTCCGGCGGCTGCCCTTCGGCCTCGTGTGGACGTCGCTCGCGGGATACGCGTTCGGGCCGTGGGGACTCTCCGTCCTCGTCCCTCTCCTCGCGTGGAACGCCCTTCGCTCGATTCTCGACGCCCGATGGCTCGCGTGGGCGCGCACCGCACGCGCCGTCGCTTCCCGCTCGGGGTGGTGGGTGCGGCGCGTCACGCTCGCGCGGCAGGCGAAAGTGCAGGCGGTCTCGCTCCGCCGGACCCCGTTCGACCGGAGGCACGGGACGGCGAGGCTCTCCGTCGACACCGCCGCGGGCGGCGGGGCACGGGTCTCGGTCCCGTTCGTTCCGTGGGAGGCGGCGGCCGCTCTCCACGCCGACCTCGCGGAGTCGGCGGCGAGGACGTCGTTCCGCTGGTAGGCGGTCAGGCGAGACCTTTCCCGCGCGCATAGACGGCCAACTCGACGCGACCCGTCACACGCAGCTTCTGGTAGATGTTGTGCAGGTGGATCTTGACGGTCCCCTCGGTGATGAAGAGCTTCTCGGCGATCGCGCGATTCCGCATCCCCGACGCGACCATCCGCACGATCTCGGTTTCCCGGGGGGTGAGCAGGCTCTCCACCGCCCGGGCAGCCTCGCGGCGCTCCCGCGCGCCACGGAGCGCGCGGCCGACGGGCCCCATCTCGAGCCACTGGCCCCCCGCGTGCACTTCGCGGATCGCCTCGACGAGAAGTTGCGGCGCCATTTCCTTGAGGACGATCCCCCGCACCCCGAGCGCGACCGCCTCGTGGATTTGCGCTTCCTCCATCGCGACGGTCAGGAGGACGGTCGGCACCGCGCCTCCCTCCTTCGCGAGCGTCCGCAGAACCTCGATCCCGTCCTTCCCCGGCATCGACACGTCGAGGACCAGAACGTCCGGGCGGTGGAGGCGCACCGCCCGGATCGCCTGCTCGCCGTCGCGGCAGCGCGCCCGGACCACGAAGTCGGGCTCGAGACCGAACAGGCGCTCGAGACCGTCGAGGACGATCGGATGGTCGTCGGCGAGGACGAGCGAGATCGCCACCGTCACCGTCCTCCACCCGGCGACGGGATCCGCATCTCCAGGACGGTCCCGCCGGGACCGCTCGTCAGGACGAGGCTCCCGCCGAGCGCCGCCACCCGCTCGCGGAGCGATGCGGGCCCCCGCTCGTCCGCGGCGAGTTGCTCCCCGGTGAAGCGCCCGGAAAAGGGGAACCCACGACCGTTATCGGTCACGCGCAGATCCACCCCGCCCTGCGCGCCGCCCTGCACGTCGATGCCGATCTCGGTCGCGCCCCCGTGCCGGACGGCGTTCACCACGGCCTCCCGGGCGAGGAGGTACATCTCGCGGCCGACGTCGTCGGGGACGCCGGCGTCGTCGATCGCGAGCTCGAGCCGGGTGGAGAGCGACCACTCGATCTCCGCCCTCGAGGCGAGGTCCCGCAAGCGCTCCGCGAGGCCCGGGCCGCCGGAAGACGCCCCGAGAGGGACGGGACGGAGCTCGCGGATGAAGAGCCGGAGGTCGCGCTGTTCGAGACCGATCAACCGCCTCACGTCGTCGAGCTCGCGTCGCGCGGCGGACGGGTCCTCGTCGAGTCGCCGCGCGGCTGCCGCGAGCCGGAGCGCGATCCCCGTCAGCGACTGGAGCACCCCATCGTGCAGGTCGCGCGCGAGGCGGATCCGCTCCTCGGTCGCCGCCGCCGCCGCGAGACTCGCGACGAAGGTGTGCTGGTCGAGGCGCGCCGCGACCACCCCCGCGGCGACTTCCGCGAGGTCCAGGTCATCCGAGGTCATTCCGCGTTTGTCGAGGAGGAAGAGGCGTCCGGAAAACGTCTCCCCCCCGAGCGGCGCCGAGAGGCAGGCGGTGGCGGCGAGGCGCTCGACGAGCCGCTCGTGGAGCGGCCGGCCGTGCCACAGCCGGCTCCCCTGTTCGTCGCGCCGGAGAACCGTCGCGAGGGACGCCGACGCGTCGTCCGTGAGAAAGGAAGCCGCGTCGAGGGCGGCGTCGACGAGCGGGCGCATCTCCCCGGGTGCGAGGCGCTCGACCGCAATCCCGTTCCGAGCGGTTCGCGCAAACCTCGGCCCGGGCTCCTCCCGCTCCTCCCAGACGATCGCCGCGCGGGGCGCCCCGACCGCCTCGCGGGCCCAGTCGAGGAGCTCCGCGACCGGAAGATCCCGTGACGGCCCCTCGCTCCGCGGCCGCGCGGCGAGGCGCGAGATCTCGAGCCGCGCCCGTTGCTCGTGGAAGCCCATGTACCCGAGGAGGACGGCGACCACCGCGAGGTAGACGGCCCGGATGATGAACGGGTTCAGCTCGAGCCTCCCGCGGGGATCGTTCTCGGCGACGTGCAGCCCGATCGCGACGATCAGCGCGAGCGCCGCGGAGGCCGTCCAGAGCGTTCCCTTCCACTGCCAGCGGACGGTGGCGCAGACCACCGCGAAGACGTAGAAGGCGATGAAGGGGCTCGAGATCCCCTCCGTCAGGAAGACGAAGACGGTGAAGATCGCGAGGTCGATCGCCTGAGTGACCAGGCGCTGGAAACCGAGAGGAGCCCACGAACGCCAGACCAGAACGGCCACGACCCCGCCGAACGCGAGATAGGCGGCCATCAGCGAGTAGACCGTCCCCGCGTTCTTCGCGGGTTCCGTGGGGTCGAGCCACACCGCGAGAAGCGAGGCCCCCGCGAGCACGACACGTCCGGCGGCGATCAGGCGCTCAGCCCGGCTCTGGGGAGAATAGAGCGATTCCAAGACCGGGCCAGTGTAACCCCACGGTCTCGTGACGGCCGTATATCATTCGATAGAGAGAAACCTATCCATCGGTCTATTCCGGAATCGCTGTCGGTGGCATACCATCGTCGATCGGTGCGCCCCGTCTCGGGCTCGCGGCACCGAGGAGATCACGCCATGCGAAGGTCCGTACTCGTCCTGCTTCTCTTGGCCCTGGTCGTCACCGTCGGATGCGCCAAGAAAGAGCCGGCTCCGATCCCCGAGCCGCCCCCCCCGGCCCCCGCGCCGCCTCCGCCTCCCCCTCCCCCTCCGCCTCCGCCTCCCCCTCCCCCTCCCCCTCCCCCTCCCGAGCCGCCGGCCGAGAAGGTCGACCCGCTCGCGGGAGACCTGGCACGGGTGAACGACTATGTGCACGCGCAGGGCCTTCTGGGCGACGTGTACTTCGACTACGACCGCTCCGAACTCAGGCCGGAGGCGCGGACCCGTCTCGAGGCGAACGCCCGGTTCCTCAAAGAGCACCCGCAGTTCGTGGTGACGATCGAAGGACACTGCGACGAGCGGGGGACGATCGAGTACAACATCGCGCTCGGCGACCGAAGGGCCTCCGCCGCGAAGCGGTTCCTCGAGGAGTCCGGGGTCGCGGCGGGAACGCTCCGGGCCGTCAGCTACGGGAAGGAACGCCCGGTCTGCTTCGAGAGCCGCGAGGACTGCTGGTCCAAAAACCGTCGTGCGGCGTTCGTGATCACCGGTCGGAAGTGAACGTGTCTTGGGCCCTCCTCTCCCGGGGGCCGGATGCGGCGCGTCGTGGGCCTCTCCCGGCGCGCCGCCTCCAACTTCCCTCCCGCGCTCAGCGGACGGCGGCGCGCTCCTCCTCGATCTGGAGGAGCATCTTCGGGGTGATGTCCCCCGTCGGGTAGTTGCCAGAGAAACACGCGGTGCACATCCGGTCGATTCCGGGGCGGTCGCCCGCGACCGCGTCGACCAGGTCGTCGAGGGACTGGTAGATCAGGGCGTCGGCGTGGATCTGCCGCGCGATCTCGTCGACCGTGAGGTCGCGCGCGATGAATTCCCGCCGGGTGCTCATGTCGATCCCGTAGACGCAGGGATGCACGAGGGGAGGCGACATCGACGCGAAGAGGACACGCCGCGCCCCCGCCGCCCTCGCCATCTGGACGATCTGGCGGCTCGTGTTGCCTCGAACGATCGAGTCGTCGACGAGGAGGACGTCCTTTCCTCGAAACTCCTCCTCGATGCAGTTCAGCTTCTGCCGGACGGAGCGCTTCCGCTCCCCGTCGTTCGGCATGATGAAGGTCCTCCCGACGTACCGGTTCTTCACGAGTCCCTCGCGGTAGGGGATCCCGAGCGACTGGGCCATCGCGAGGGCCGCCGTGCGCGCGGAGTCGGGAACGGGGATCACCACGTCGGCGCGATACCCCGCGGCGCGGAAGGTCTCCGCGAGCTTTTCCCCCATGCGGATGCGCGAACGGTAGACCGAGATCCCTTCGATGTGGCTGTCGGGGCGGGCGAAGTAGACGAACTCGAAGACGCATGGGTGGTGGCGCGACTCGGACACGCGGGTCACGTCCAGATTCCCCGCGTGGTCGACGAAGAGCGCCTCTCCCGGAGTCTTCCACGGGAGCAGCTCGTATTCGAGAGTCGTGAGCACGACGCTCTCCGACGCGACGGCGTACGAGAATCCGCCCGCCGGCTTCGGGCGGCGTCCGACCGCGATCGGCTTGATCCCGTACGGATCGCGGAAGGCGAACATCCCGTGACCCGCGATGTACCCGACGACGCTGTAGGCCCCCCGGACGGTCCGGTAGACCTCGCGCACGGCCTCGTGGTAGGCGGAGAGGCGGAACGTCCCGTCCCCCGCCGCACGGGCGAGGGCCCCGGCGAAGACGTTCAGGATCACCTCGACGTCGCAGCCGGAGTAGAGCAGCCGTAGCCCGTCCCGGTTGAGATCGCCCCGCAGGTCCTCGTAGTTCGCCACGTTCCCGTTGTGGGCCATGACGATGCCGTAGGGGAAATTGACGGTGAAGGGCTGGGCGTCCTCCCCTCCCCCCGAGCCGACGGTGGGGTAGCGGACGTGGCCGACCGCGACGTTTCCCTGGAGTCGCTCGACGTTTGCCGCCGTGAAGATGTCGCGGACAAGGCCGTCGCCCTTCTTCACGTGGAAGCGCGCGCCATCCCAGGTGATGATCCCGGCGGCGTCCTGGCCGCGATGTTGGATCGCGACGAGGCCCTCGTACACCTCGCGAACCGCGCCTTCGACGCCGATCATTCCGAGGAATCCGCACATGCTGGCCGCCTCCGCCCGGGGGATGGTACCACCCCCGCGTCTCCCCTCAGGTTGCGTCGAGGAAAGCGAGGATCTGCCGGAACAGCTCGTCGCGGTGCGAGTCGACCAAATACTCGGCGTGCAGCCCCTCGGGGATTTCGACGAGGCGCGCGCCGGCGATCCCCGCTGCGTACTGTTCCGCCTGGCGCCGGTGCACGATCCAGTCGGCCCCCCCATGGATGACGAGGGTCGGCACTTCGATGGCGCCCAGATCCTCCGGCGCGAGGGCGACCCGCGAGAGGCGCGGCGGACGCTCGAACCGGGGACGACGGCGGCGACGGCGCAGCATCGCGGGAACGTGTCGCCAGAAATCGCGTCCGAACGGGAGGGGATCGAGCTCGCCCAGGTCAGCGGGAGCCCCGACGAGCACGAGGCGATCGATCGGCGTCCCCCGCCCGACCGCGCGGGCGCAGTGGAAATCACCGTAAGAGAAGCCGACCGCCGACACGCGTCGGGCCCCCGAGGCGGCGAGCCAGCGGGCGGCGGCGTCCACCTGCCGCCACTCCTCCCGTCCCCACGTGAACCTGCCCGCGTCGTCCCCGTGCCCCCTCGCATCGATCGCGAGGACGTCGCGTTCGCCGGCGAGCACCTCCGCCAGGTCCCGGATCTCCGGCATGTCCCGGCAGCCGAGGATCCCGTGAACGACGACGACCCCCTCGGCCCTCCCGCCGCCGCGGAAGGTCGCGAGGACGGGGTCGGCGCCCGGACACGGGATGCGGAGATCTTGGGCCACGCAGAAAGGGTAACGGGGACTGGCACCTTTTTGCCCCGCCGTCGGCTCGAAAAGGTGCCAATCCCCTTCTATACTGCTCGGCATGTCGTCAGCCGTCGAAGCGATCGTGGAAGCCGCGGGCCTCGCCGATCTTCATCGCAAGGTCGCGGAGGGGGAGCGGTTGACGTTCGACGACGGCGTTCGCCTGTTCCGGTCGCGGGAATTGATGGCGATCGGCGCCATGGCGAACGCCGTTCGGGAGCGGAAGAACGGGAACGCCGCCTATTTCGTCCGGAACATGCACCTCAATCCGACCAACGTCTGCACGGTCGACTGCAAGTTCTGCGGCTTCTACCGCCCCTATCGGGAGAAGGACCGGGGCTGGACCTGGACCCTCGAGCACTGCCTCGAAGAAGTCCGGAAGAACCTCAGCGACGCGATCACCGAGGTCCACATCGTCGGCGGGCACAACCCCGACGTCCCCTACGAGTTCTACCTCGACCTCGTCCGCGGGATCCACGAGATCCGTACGGACCTCCACGTCAAGGCCTTTACGTGCGCCGAGTACGACTTCTTCGCGAAGCGCTTCAAGAAGGATCTCGACACCGTCCTCGAGGACTTCAAGGCGGCCGGCGTCGACTCCCTCCCCGGCGGCGGCGCGGAGGTGCTCGTCGAGCGCGTCCGGCGCGAAATTTACCCGAAGAAGATCTCCGCCGAGCGATGGCTCGAGGTGGCGAAGGCGGCGCATCGCCACGGACTCCGCTCGAACGCCACCCTCCTCTACGGCCACGTCGAGACGCTCGAGGAGCGGATCGAGCACCTGTGCCGGCTCCGCGCCCTCCAGGACGAGACGGGGGGCTTCATGTGCTTCATCCCTCTTGCCTTCCATCCGGAGAACACCGCCCTTTCGCACCTCCCGGGCCCGACCGGCTTCGACGACCTCATGACGATCGCCGTCGCCCGGCTCATGCTCGACAACTTCGACCACGTGAAGGCGTACTGGATCATGATCTCCCCGCGAATCGCCCAGATCGGCCTCAACATGGGGGCCGACGACATCGACGGCACGGTCGTCGAGGAGAAGATCGTCCACATGGCGGGTGCGACGACTCCCGTGGGCCTCACCGTCGACCAGCTCCTGCGCCTCGTTCGCGACGCCGGTCGCGAACCGATCCAGCGCGACTCCGTCTACAACGTCGTGCAGCGGTTCGACGTCAAGGCGACGGCCTGAGGGCCCGGGGGTGGAAGGAAAGCTCCGGGTCGGCGCGGTTTCCTTTCTGAACACGCGTCCTCTCGTTTTCGGGTTCGAGCAGGGGATCGCGCGCGATCGGCTCTCCTTGTCGTACGCGGTACCCTCCGTCCTCGCGGACAGGGTGGAGCACGGAGAGCTCGATCTCTCCCTCCTTCCCTCGATCGAGCTCGCCCGGATTCCCGGCCTCGAGGTCGTGCCCGGCCTCGCGATCGGCTCCTTCGGCGACTGCAGGTCGGTCCTCCTCGTCGCGAAGGCCCCGATCGAACGGATCCGACGGGTCTCCCTCGACCCCGACTCGCGGACGAGCAACGCCCTCGCGCGCGTCCTCTTCGCCGGGCCCTGGAAGCGGACGCCCGAATTCGTCACGGGTCCGTGCGATCTCGACACCGCCTTGGGAGGCGCGGACGCCGCCGTCCGTATCGGGGACAAGGCCCTGTTCGACTCCCTCCCCGAGGGGACGACCGCCCACGACCTCGGCGGCGCCTGGACGGCGTGGACCGGACTCCCGTTCGTGTTCGCCGTGTGGGCGGCGCGGGCGGGGGTCCTCGACCGTCCCCTTTACCGGGCCTTCCACGCCTCGCGGAGACTGGGGAGCGCCGCCCTCGACTCGATCGCGGACGACTACACCTGGAACGGCCGGCAGTATCCGGAAATTTCGCGCGCCTACCTGCGCGAGGCGATGCGCTACCGTCTCGGCGCCGACGAGGTCCGCGGGCTCCGCCGCTTCCTCGACGCCGCGCGGGCGCTCGGCCTCGTCGAGAGGGAGTGGAAGTGGACGAACGCGGCGATGGTCGCGGACGCGTGCGGCGCGCGGTAGGAGGCGCGATGCTCGAATCGATCGAAGCCAAGGTCGTCCGCGGGGATCGGATCTCGCGGGAGGAGGCCATCGCCCTCCTCGAGAGCGCGCACCTCGTGGATCTCGGCGCGATGGCCGATCTCGTGAGGCGCCGGATGCACCCCGACCGGGTCGTGACCTACATCATCGACCGGAACGTCAACTACACGAACGTCTGCAACGCCTTCTGCTCGTTCTGCGCGTTCTACCGCCCTCCGCACCACGAAGAGGGGTACGTCCTCTCGTTCGAGGAGATCGAGCGCAAGATCCGGGAGACGTACGCCCTCGGCGGGAACCAGATCCTCCTCCAGGGAGGGCACAATCCCTCGCTCAAGATCGAGTGGTACGAGGACCTCTTCCGGGGCCTCAAGCGGGTCTTTCCCGACCTGTGGCTTCACGCCCTGTCGGCCCCGGAGATCCTCCACATCCAGAAAGTCTCCCGGATCTCCCTCGAGGAGACGATCCGCCGCCTCCGGGAGGCGGGACTCGACTCGATCCCGGGGGGCGGCGCCGAGATCCTCGTCGATCACGTCCGGAAGGGCCTCATGAAGAACAAGGCCTCCGGCGAGGAGTGGATCGCGATCCACGAGGAGGCCCACCGCCAGGGGCTCCGGTCGACCGCCACGATGATGTTCGGCCACGTCGAGTCGCGCGCCGACCGGATCGAGCACATGCGAATGCTCCGGGACCTCCAGGACCGCACGGGGGGATTCACCGCGTTCATCGGCTGGACGTTCCAGCCCGGGAACACCGACCTCGGCGGCGAGGAGGCGACGACCGCCGAGTACCTGAGGACGATGGCGGTCGCCCGGGTCTTCCTCGACAACGTCCGAAACCTCCAGGCCTCCTGGGTCACGCAGGGACCGAAGGTGGGGGCCGCCTCGCTCGCCTTCGGCGTGAACGACATGGGCTCCACGATGATCGAGGAGAACGTCGTCGCCTCCGCGGGAACGGTGCACCGGATGCTCGAGCCCGAGATCGTCGCGGCGATCCGCGACGCGGGGTTCGTGCCGATGCGCCGCGACATGCAGTATCGGAGGCTCGGCGGCCCGACGCCCCTGGCCGAGGCTCCGCGCTCCGACCTCCTGCAGATCGGTTGAGGGCGGTGGCGGCGGGCTCCCTCGAGGCCCTCGCGCTCGCGCCGCTCCCCGGGGGGCGCACCCGCTTCCGCCTCCGGGTCCGCCCCGGCGGCAAGAAGAGCGCGATCCTCGGAGAACACGGCGGCGCCCTTCGCGTCGGCGTGACGGCCCCCCCGGAGCGGGGGAAGGCGAACCGCGCCGTGATCGCCCTCCTCGCGGAGGCGCTCGAGCTTCCTCTCTCGGGAGTCGAGATCGCGGCGGGCGAGACCTCCCCGGACAAGGTCGCGGTGGTGGCGCTCCCCGCGACGGAGGTTCTCCGGCGCCTCTCCTCTCGACTTCGCGCCAGGTGACGGGATGGACTCCTGGGCGTCGATCGCCGATCTCGACGACCGCATGGTGGCGCGAAGCGCCGCGTGACGCGATCGTCCTGTCGTCACGCGAGCGCGATATCACCATGCAGAATTGCCATAACACCATATAAGTTCCTGCAAACAAGGGACTTGTTTCTGCACCCCCGTGCTCGTACCCTCCCCCGGCCGAGGGTGCCGTGGGGGAAGCGGATCGCCGTCGTGTCTTCGTCCTCCGCGCCGGGGCCGTGGCCGGTGGAGCCGCGGCGGGGCTCTGCTGGCTTCCCCTCGGGCTCGCGCCCTTCTTCCCCGTCGCGATGCTCCTTGCGATGCGGGGTTTGAGGCGCGTCGGGACGGGTCGCGAGGCGGCGATCTTCGGGCTCCTCTTCTCGGCGGCGCGTTTCGCCGTCGCCTCCCACTTCCTCCTCGCGCTCCTGTCGCACTCCCCGCTCGCGATCGCGTTCTACGCGCTCTCGATCCTCTCGATCCTCCCCTGGGGACTCCTCGAAGGGTGGGGGGCCTTTCGACTCGAGCAACGCAGCGGCCTTCCGCGGACGGTCGGCTTCGGCCTCCTCTACACGGTCGGTGAGTGGGCCCGCACCCTGGGCGATCTCGCCCTTCCCGCCGACCTCCTCGCGCACGCGTTCGGGACGGGGCCGGCCTGGCTCGGCCTCTCGGGAATCCTCGGTCCGTTCGGCGTGACCCTCCTCGTCTTCGCGGCGGCAGCCCTCGCGAACGCGGCGATCGAGACGAGCCGACGCGCACGGCGAACCGCCCTTCTCGCGGCGGCAGTCGCCGTCTGGCTTTCCCCGCCGGCGTTCGACCTCCTCGCGCGGTCCGATCGGGCCCCGGAGCGTGCGAGCCTCCGGGTCGGCGTCGTCCAGCCGGCGATCGACGTCCGGGACAAATTGAATCGGGAGCGCTGGCCCGTTCTCTGGGAGCGGCTCGAAACGCTCACGCGGGAGGCGGCGAAGGGGGCCGACCTCGTCGTGTGGCCCGAGACGACGCGCCCGGGGCCGGTGATCTGGAGGAATCCCGCCCCCTTCCGGGATCCGGAGATGGAGGCGCTCGCCTCCCGGATCGGCGCTCCGATCCTCTACGGGTGCGAGATCGCACGCGTCACCGCGGACGGTGAGACCCGCATCTACAACGGGGCGGCGCTCGCGCGGCCCGACGGAACGCCGAGCGCGTGGTACGGGAAGCAGCGCCTTCTCCCCTTTGTCGAAGGGGTCCCGTTCGCCGAGTGGGTCGGCTGGGACCCCGCGCGACGGAAGCGTGCGGCCAGCGAGAAGAAGTCGATCCTGACGCTCCTCGGGAACTTCACACCCGGTCCGGTTCCGACCATCTTCGAGATCGGACTCGCCCGGATCGGCGTCCTCATCTGCTACGAAGGGATGCACCCTTCGCTCGGCCGCGCTTACCGCGCCGCCGGAGCGAACGCCCTCGTCGTGCTGACGAACGACGCGTGGTGGGGGCGAAGCCTCTTCCCCGAGTGGCACGCCCGGATGGTCTCGGCGCGGGCACGCGAACTCGACCTCCCCGCGCTGCGGGCGGCGAACAACGGGATCTCGTCCGTGACCGACCGCCTCGGGCGGCTCCGTGGCGCCTCGGGCCTCGGCGAGACGACGACGGCGGTCTTCGACGTGTCGCCGGGCGGCCCGGACGGCACCCTTTACGCCAGGATCGGCGACCTCGTCATTTGGCTCTCGCTTCTCGTCCTCGCCGCTGCTAGCCTCCGCCCGTCATGGACTGGATCGCGGATCCCCGGTCGTGGATCGCCTTCGCCACGCTGGTCGCCCTGGAACTCGTCCTCGGTGTCGACAACGTCATCTTCATCTCGATCCTCGCGGGGAAGCTCCCCGAGGGGCAGCGCAAGCGCGCGCGGGTCCTCGGCCTCGCCGTCGCCGTCGTCTCCCGGCTCCTCCTCCTCCTCTCGCTCTCGTGGATCATCGGCCTCACCGAGCCGTTCTTCACCGTACGCGGATTCGCCGTCGCGGGGCGGGACCTGATTCTCATCTTCGGCGGGCTCTTCCTCCTCGGAAAGAGCACCCTCGAGATCCACGACAAGCTCGAGGGGGTCTCGGGACATGCCGAGACGAAGTTGAGGGCATCGTTCGCCGCGGTCCTCTTGCAGGTCATGCTCCTCGACGTCGTCTTCTCCCTCGACTCGGTGATCACGGCGGTGGGAATGGTCGACCACGTGGGGATCATGGCGGCGGCGATCGTCGTGGCCGCGGTCGTGATGATCGTCGCGGCGAACGCGATCGGCGATTTCGTCGACCGGCACCCGACGATCAAGATCCTGGCCCTTTCGTTCCTGCTCCTGATCGGGTTCACCCTCATCGTCGAGGGCCTCCACGCTCACATCCCGAAGGGGTACATCTACTTCGCGATGGCCTTCTCGGTGTTCGTGGAGACGCTCAACTTGCGTCTCCGCAGGGTCACGCAGCCGGTGAAGCTCCGGGAGCCGTACGAAAAACCCGAGGCCCCGAAACAGGAATAGAATCCGCGCGGGAGGGGATCGTGTCGGGCCTCGGATCGATCCGTCCGGGGGAGGGAGTCGGACCGTACCGGATCCTGCGCCCGCTCGGCGAAGGGGGGATGGGTCGCGTCCTCCTCGCGGTCGACGAGCGGCTCGGCCGGCACGTCGCCCTCAAGGTGTTGACCGGCCCCCTCGCCGACGACCCCGTCGCGCGGGAGCGCCTCGTGCGCGAAGCTCGGGCGGTCTCGCGGATCACGCACCCGAACGTCGCCGCCCTCTACGACATCGGCGAGCAGGGCGGCGACCTCTACCTCGCGATGGAGTATGTCGACGGGGAGACGCTGTCGCGCCGCATCGAGCGAGGTCCGCTTCCGGTCGCGGATCTCGTCCGCATCGGGATTCAGGTCGCCGACGCCCTCGAGGCCGCGCACGGCCAGGGGGTCGTCCATCGCGACATCAAGCCGGGAAACGTCCTGCTCAAGACGGACGGAACCGCCAAGGTCGTCGACTTCGGCCTCGCCGTGCGCACGGAGATGCCGCCGGGGAGCCTCCCGAGCGAGCCGTCCGACGGCCCGGACGCCAGGATCACACGGACCGGGTACACGGCGGGCACGATCTCGTACATGAGCCCGGAACAGGCGCGAGGAGAGGTCCCCCGATCCCCGTCCGACCTCTTTTCCCTCGGCATCGTCCTCTACGAGGCGGCGACCGGTGTCCTCCCCTTCTCCCGCTCCTCCCCGCTCGCGACCGCCGCCTCGATCCTCCGCGACGATCCGCGCCCGATGAGGTCGCTTCGGCCGGAACTCCCCGTCGCCTTCGTCGAGACGGTGGCGCGCTGCCTCGAGAAGGATCCGTCCAAGCGCCCGGCCTCGGCCGCCGCCGTCGCCGCCGCCCTTCGACTCCTCGACGCCGGACACTCGTCGAGGGCGATCCGGAAGGCGCTCGGCCCGGCGCGACCGGTCTGGCCGAAGGTGGCCTCGACGGTGGGGATCACGGCCCTCGCCGCCTGGGTCGCCTTCCGCATCGTCACCGGGGGCGACGACGCGGGCATCCGGGGGGAGGAGGCGAGGAAGCTCTGGGAGCGGTCGCGCGCCTACGACGCCCGGGGAACGAGCCGCGAAAACCTCGAGCACGCCGCCGCGCTTGCCCGTGCCGCTCTCGATCGCGAACCGGGGAATCCGGTCCTCGAGGCCCACCTCGCCTACCAGCTCGCCCGCCTCCAGCTCGAGGACCAGGACCCGGGTCACACCGCGGAGATCGAGACGCTCACGTCGAAGGCGCTCGCGTCGGAGGAGGATCTCCCGGAGGCATGGTTCGCGCGGGGGTGGAGACAGACCCTCTCCGAGGAGTTCGGGGCGGCGGCCGAATCGGCGCGGCGCGGGAAGCAACTGGCCCCGGATCGATGGCCGGGGTACGTGATCGGCGGGCGCGCCCTCCTGCGCCTCGGAAAGACCGACGAAGGGCTCGAGGAGTTGAAGCGCGGCCTCGAGGTCGAAGGGGGGGACGTCTTCACCCGCTCGGCACTCGCCTACGAGCTGATCCTGCTGGGGAGGATCGACGATGCGGCGGCCGAGTTCCGCCGCGTCCTCGATTACGCGCCCGATTTCCCCATTGCGCTCACGAACCTCGGGGCCATCTACACGATGCAGGGGCGATACCTCGACGCCATCCCGATCTACCAGCGTCTCCTGCGCGCTCAACCCAACGCCGACGCCGCCTCGAACCTGGGGACCGCTTACTTCTTCCTCGACCGGATGCCCGAGGCGATCCGGGAGTACGAGCGGGCGATCGAACTCGACCCGCACGATCCCGCGCACAAGCGGAACCTGGCCGACGCGTACGACAAGACCGGCCGTCGGGACGACGCGAGGCGGTTCTACGAGGCGGGGATCGCCGACTGCGAGCGCCGCTCGGCCGGAGGGACGGCCGACTCCGAGACGCGCTCCTTGCTCGCGCTCCTCCTCGCGAAGACCGGCCGCACGGCGGAGGCGCTCCGGGAGATCGATGCGTTGGCCGCCGCGTCTCCGGGCGACATCCTCGTGCGCTTCGCGGCCGCCCAGGTCCACGCCCTCGCGGGGGACAGGAAGGGAACCTTCGACCACGCCCGTGCCGCGCTCGAACTCGGCTACCCGCGCGATCTCTTCCGCTCGGATCCGTACTTCGGCGACCTGAGGACCGATCCGGAGTTCCTCGACCTGCTGTCCCGCTGATCGGACGGATCAGGGGTACGGCTTGAGGATCACGCCCGGGTCGACCGTGAACGCTTCCGGCGGATGGACCCGGTGGACGGTCAGGGAGAACTTGATGGGGATCCTCTCCTTGACGGCGAAGTTGAACATCAGGGCCGCCTCGGAGTCGTCGCCGAGGAGCACCGCGTGCCGGTCGGGAAAGACGTCGCACGGTTTCCCTGCCGGGTCGAGGAACGCGTGCAGTTCCACCGTGTTCCAGAACCCCCGGTTCTGGGACCAATCCACGGTGACGAGGAGCGGCTCATGCCCCGCCCGGACCTCCGGGAAGACCGGGAGAACGTCGACCCGGTACGGTTTCGGTTGAATCACGACATGGTTCGGCGCGTGCATCGTCTTCATCCCTCCGTGAACAGAGAACCGGCGCCGCGCGCGTACCCTCTCGCGGCGAGCGACGACTCGACCGCGGACACCGTCTCCGGGAATCCGCACACGAAAACGGCCGCCCCGCGGGGAACGATCGAACCCGGAGCGAGCCCGAGCGCCCGCTCCGTTGCCTCGATCCGGTCCGGCGCCAGCAGCGATTCCACGCGCCCTCGCTCGCCGGTCCACCCGTCGCGCTCGCCCTCCCGGCTGACGGTGGGACGATACCGCGCCTCGCCCAAGGCAGCGCGGAAAAAATCGGCCCAGACGAGATCGCGCGCGGAAGAAGCGCCGTGGAGGAGGGCGGCGCGTCCGAGGCGCGCCTCGTCGCCGCGCGCAGCCCAGCCACGCACGAGGCTCGCGAAGGGGGCGATTCCCGTCCCCGCGGCGACGAGGAGGAGGAAACGACCGTCCGCCTCCCCGACCGTGGCACGGAGGGTCAGCCTCCCCTCGCCCCCCGCTCCCAGCCGTAGCGCGTCGCCCGGAGACAGCGCCCAGAGGCGCTCGACGAACCGATCCGCGCCCCGTCCCGACCGGCTCACGCAGAACTCGATCCGCTCTCTCTCCTCCGGAGGGGAGGCGACCGAAATCGGGCGCGAGAGCCACCTCCCGTCCTCGCCCTCCATCGAGACGGCGAGGTGCTGGCCCGCCTCGAACGGGGGGAGGGGCGCGCCCGCCGCCGCCGCGCCGATTCGGAAGAGCCCCAGGCGCGGCGACACCTCCTCCCTCTCGAGGAGAACGGCCGGAACCGAGGCGAGGCCGGTCATGGAACGGGCGCGGGAACGAGGTCGGTCTCGAAGACGCGGCGCCACGCGTCCGGAATCGGGATCGTCCTTCCCCGCGCGTAATCGAACATCACCTGCGTCGACCGCCCTTCGACCACCGTCCTCCCCTCGCCGCGCGCGCGTCCGACGTAGGCGAAATCCCAGGACTTCGTCCCGACCCGGACGGGACCGCAGGCGATCTCCACCACCTCGAGCATCCGCACCGGGCTCAGGAAGCGCACGCTCGTCGAGCCGAGGACGAACGAGATCTCCTCCGCCCTCACGACCCCGAGGCGTTCGACGGCGTACCGGGTGCGCGCCTCTTCGAACCAGGTGAGATACACGGCGTTGTTCACGTGGCCGAAGCCGTCGATATCGCGGAGCTCGGCGGAGACGACGTGGACGAACGGCAGAGGTCTCCCCGTCACGCCTTCCCCCGCTTCGAGAGGTCCTCGACGATCGCTTCGACCCGGCGCCGGGTGGACCCGGAGAACCACCGATCGAGCCACTCCGCGTCGAGCGCGCGGGCGCTTCCCCGGATCCTCTCGACGGCGGGTGCGCGGAGGTACCGCTTCGTGATCCGCATCGACTCGAGGTCGCGGGAGAGGAACTCCGCCGCCCTCGCTCGCCAAGCCGCCTCGAACGCGTCGGGCTCCGCCACTTCGTGGGCGAGCCCGGCCGAGACCGCAGCCTCGTCTTGGAAGTTGTTCCCGAGGAGCGCGACCTCGGCCTCCCGGTTCGCGGGGACCGTTTCGCGGAGGATCTGCGCCACGCCGTACGGGAGCGGGACGCCGACCTTGACCTCGTTCAGACCGAGGAGGGCGCCCCTCCGGGCGATCCGCCAGTCCGCGGTGAGCGCGAAGATGGTGCCTCCGGCGAGGGCGTGGCCGGACAGCGCCGCGATCACCGGCTTCGAGAAAGCGTACATGCTCAGGACACACGCGCCGAAGCGCTCGACGAACCGCGCGAGGGCGGACCGGTCGAGGAGGACCAGTTCCTGCAGGTCCAGGCCGGGGCAGAACATCTTCCCGGCGCCCGTCAGCACCACGACGCCGACGTCCGGGTCCTCCTCGGCGACCCGGTACGCGTCGAGGAGCGCGTCGACCAGTGCGTCGTTGATCGCGTTGCCGTGGGGGCGATCGAGCGTGAGGATCGCCATGCCGTTTTCGACGACGCTTCGCACTGCAGGCCCGGTTCCGCGCACGAGGCACCTCCGAAGCGGGTGATTATAATGCCGGGACCTTGGACCTTCGCGAGCACGCCCTCGAACGCTTCGACGGCGCGACGATCGTCTATCGCGTCCGTCCCGGCGGCCGCCCTTGGGTGCTCCTGCACGGCCTCGGCTGCGACGCCTCGATGTGGAGCGGCGTCGTCGAGGCGCTCCCCGAGGACGTCGGCGTCGTCGTCCCCGAGCTCCGCGGACACGGAGCTTCGACCCTCGGATGGCGCGCGCCTTCCCTCGATCTCTGGGCGGAGGACGTCGCCGCGCTGATCGAGGCGGAGGGTCTGCAGAACCCGGCGGTCGCCGGCCTCTCGATGGGGGGGTACACCGCGCTCGCCCTCGCCGCGCGCGGCGGCGTCGCCGTGCGGGCCTGGGGGTTCGTCAGCACGAGCGCCGCTCCCGACGACGACTCGGTGCGCGCGAAGCGCGCGGCCGGAATCGAGACGCTCGGCCGGCGGGGTCGGGAGGCCTTCCTCGAGGGTCTCCTTCCCATGCTCCTGGCGCCGGGGAGGGAGGACGCCGCAGCGAACGGCGCGCACCTCCGGGCGATGTTCGCGCGGGCCGGAGAGGTCGGCCTCGCCTCCGCCCTCTGGGCGGTCGCCTCCCGCCCCGACCGGCGGCCGCTCCTTCGCTCCCTCGCGGCCCCGTCGGTCGTCGTGGTGGGCGAGGCCGACGCGCTGACTCCTCCCGAGCGGGCGCGGGAAATCGCCTCCACCGCCCCGCGCGCGGAACTGGTCGTGCTCGCAGGGGTCGGCCACATGAGCGCGCTCGAATCTCCCTCGGAGGTGGCGCGGGCGCTCCTCCGCCTCGAGGAGCGGTCGTGAGCGCCCCCCCGCGGGTCGTCCTCCACCTCGACATGGACGCGTTCTACGCCGCGGTCGAGGTGCGCGAGGACCCGACCCTCGCGGGGAAGCCCCTCATCATCGGCCATCGGGGCCGCCGCGGCGTGGTCTCGACCTGCTCCTACGAAGCGCGGAAGTTCGGGGTGCGCTCCGCGATGCCCTCGGTGACGGCGGACCGCCTCTGCCCCGAGGCCGTCTGGTTGCCGGGCCGGATGACCCTCTACGTCGAGGTGTCACGGAGCGTCCGGGAGATCCTCCGTGCGGCGTCGCCTCGGGTCGAACCGCTCTCGATCGACGAGGCTTTCCTCGACCTCACGGGGATCGCGCCCGACTTGGCGGGCGGCGCCTCGATCGCCCGTCGTCTGAAGGAGGAGATCCGGGCGAAGGAGCGGCTGACCTGCTCGGTCGGGGTCGCCCCGAACAAGTTCCTCGCGAAGCTCGCCTCCGATCTCGAGAAGCCGGACGGTCTCGTGGTCTTCCCCCTGGAGGACGTGGAGGGGCGGCTGTGGCCGATGCCGGTCTGGCGCCTCTGGGGAGTCGGGCCGAAGACGCGGGAGCGGCTCGAACGCGGCGGCTTGCGCACCGTGGGCGACGTCGCGCGCTGTCCGGCGAAGGCTCTCGCCGCTCTCGTCGGCGGCGGCGCCGCCGCGCACCTGCAGGTGCTCGCACACGGCCGCGACGACCGCGCCATCGAGCCGTCGCGCGAGTCGAAGTCGATCTCGGAAGAGCGGACGTACGGCGAGGACTTGACCGACCCCGCCGAGATCGACCGCGCGCTCCTCGAGCGCGCCGAAGGGGTCGCCCGCGATCTCCGCCGCGAGGGACTCGTCGGGCGGACGGTCCACCTCAAGGTGCGCACGGGCGATTTCACCACCTGGACCCGCGCGAAGACCCTTCCCCGTTCGACCGACCTTGCCGAGCCGATCGTGGAAGCGGCGCGGGCGCTCTTCGCGACGCGGATCGCCCTGGCCGGGAAGGGCGTGCGGCTCCTCGGGGTGGGGATGAGCGGGCTCGAGCCGGCACGTTTCCGGGAACGTCCCCTCTTCCCCGACGACGGCGAAGAACGAGGACGGCGCCTGGCGACGGCGGGGGACGCCGTGCGCGATCGGCTCGGGGAGCGTTCGCTCGTCCGCGCGCGGCTCCTCGCGCCGAGAAAGAAGGGAGGCCCCACGTGTGGGACCTCCTGAAATTCGGCCTCGCGTGCTTCGTGGCGATCTTCACGATCGTGAACCCGTTCTCGGCGGCGGGGCTGCTGGTCGCCCTGACTCCCGGAGAGACGCTCCAGAACCGGAGGCGACAGGCGCTTCGCGCCGTGGTCTTCGCGACCGCGATCATGGCCGTCTCGTACTTCGCCGGGAAGTACGTGCTCGTCGCCTTCTCGATCTCGCAGCCGGCGCTCGTGCTCGCGGCGGGGCTCCTCGTCTGCCGGAGCGGCTTCCGGACCGTCACCGGAACGCCCCGCCTGACCCCCGCCCAGACCGAGGAGAGCGTCCAAAAGGAGGACATCTCCCTGACCCCGCTCGGGATGCCGATGCTCGCCGGCCCGGGGACGATCTCGGTCCTGATCGGTCTTTCGGCCGACGCGGACCGGATCGCGGAGCACGTTGCGGCGATGCTCGCGGTGCTCGCGGTGTCGCTCGCCTCGCTCGTCGTGCTGCGCGCCGCGCCGGCGGTCACCTCGCGCCTCGGGACGACCGGAGAGGCGGCGGTCTCGAAGGTGCTGGGACTCCTGGTCCTCTGCGTGGGGATCCAGTTCCTGATCAACGGGGCCCGCGCGGCCTTCCCGGTGCTGCTCGGCTAGAACCCCACCCCGAACCCCACCCGAAAGACGTAAGGGCTTGCGTACGGCTCGAACGGATCGTCCTCGTCGTACGAGAAGTTGTAGAGGGCGCTCACCGAGAGCCCCGCCCGCCCCCCGAGCGGCTGGTAGTACCCGCCGCCCGCGAGAACGCTCGTCGTTGTCTCTCGGTCCGTCGAGAGATCCGCCTTCACGTACTCCCAGTTCAGCGACTCGAAGTCCGCCTCGAGGAATACGTTCGGGACGACCCGGAAGCGACCGAAGAGCGTCCCCCCGTAGTCGGTCGTATCGAGACTGGGCTCGAACCGGTCGTCGCTCCGCCAGCGGTACAGGAGCGAGAGCCCGGCGTCGAGCCGCGGTGTCACCCGGAATCCGACGAGGGGCGAGATCTCGACGTAGTCGATGTCCCCGAAGCCGAGGCCGATGCCGCCGCCGAAGAAGAACCGGTCGCGGAGGGGAGGGCGCGGGGGGAGGGACTCCGGCTCGGCGGCGGGAAGCGGGGGTGGCGGAGGAGATCCCTGAGCGAACGCCGCCACGGGGAAAAGCAGAAGAACGGTCGCGAGCGCGAGACGCTTCACGGGTTCTCCGTGCACGCGACGACGACCCTTCCGCGTCCGCGCCGTTCCATGATCGCGTCGGCCTCGTCGAGCACCCTCGAAAGAGGGACGATCCGTGAAACGATCCGGTCGAGATGACGGGGCTTCCTCTCCGCGCCGAGGCTCCGCCAGACCTCCTTGCGGAGCTCCATCGGGCAGTTCGTCGAGCTGACCCCGAGGAGATTGACCCCCCGGAGGATCAGGGGAAACACGGTCGTCTTCAGGTCGGGACTCGCCGCGTTCCCGAGGACGGCGATGTTCCCCCAGAGGCCGACGTGCCGCGTCAGCGCCGCGAGGAGATCCCCGCCGACGTTGTCGATCGCCCCCGCGAACTTCGCGGTCTCGAGCGGCCGGCTTCCGAGGCCGAGGTCCTCGGGGGTGGCGACCTCGTGCGCGCCGAGCGAGGCGACGTAGCCGTGGTGCTCCCGCCGCCCGGACACGGCGACGACGCGGTACCCGAGAGCGGCGAGGATCGCGACCGCGATCGACCCGACGCCTCCGGAGGCTCCGGTCACGCAGATCGGCCCCTGCTCCGGGCGCTGTCCCATCCGCTCCATCCGGTCGATCGCGAGCGCGGCGGAGAACCCCGCGGTGCCGAGGGCCATCGCCTCGAACGGGGTCAGCCCCTCGGGAAGCGGGACGATCCAGTCGGCTGGGACCCGCACGAGCTCGGCGAAGCCACCGTCCTGCACCTCGCCGAGCCCCATTCCGTTGACGAGCACCGCGTCACCCGCCCGAAAGCGCGGATCGGTCGAGGACTCGACGGTCCCGGAGACGTCGACGCCGGCGTTGAGCGGAAGGCGGCGGAGGATCTTTCCGCGCCCGGTGACGGCAAGGGCGTCCTTGAAGTTGATCCCCGAATAGGCGGCGCGGATCGTGACGTCGCCGGGAGAGAGTTCACGCGGCTCCATCTCGGTCAAGCGCCCACGGACAGCACCGTCCGTTTCGAACACCCGGCAGGCCGTGAAGGTCACGGCTCTTCCTCCTCCGCCCAGAAGAGCGAACGCTCCCTCTCGACGACCTCGACATCGCTCGTCACCCCTCCGTC
Organism: uncultured Acidobacteriota bacterium; assembly: GCA_964383585.1. Lineage (GTDB taxonomy): Bacteria > Acidobacteriota > Polarisedimenticolia > Polarisedimenticolales > DASRJG01 > CAYLHQ01. The sequence continues at coordinate 191 of CAYLHQ010000013.1, read as the reverse complement.
GTAACGCGCGAGGGAGGGGGCGGCCACGCGACCGAAAGATGGGCTGACGGGGTTCCCCATGGTGTCGAATCCTCCCAGCGGGACGGGCGGAGTCTACAACGTGGCCGCGAGGTTGTGGGTCAGGGTCGTCCGCCCGTGGACGGACTGCCCGGACACTCGGTCCTCCCGCGGACGCGTCGCCGACCGCGGGC
>CAYLHQ010000012.1:0-104857 GCA_964383585.1 uncultured Acidobacteriota bacterium | reverse complement strand
GGGTCGAGCGCGAGCAGGTGGTAGAAGTAGTCGGCCGGGCGCAGGTCGAGCGCTTCGCCTTCCTGAAGTGCCGCGATGTCGCCGGTCCACCCTTGCAGGGCAGCGGCCAGTGGATGCGGCGCGCCGAAGCGGCGCCCGAGTTGGACGATGGCGTCGTCCACGTAGGTGGCGAGCTCGGCGACCGCGCCGCCGACCTGCCCGCGGCCGTTGCCGTGCCAGCCAAACAGCACGGCGAAACAGGCGACCAGGTCGCGGACCTCCGGAATCTCGAAGTAGGCCCGCGCGCGGGGGCAGAACGCCGGGATGCCCCTGGCCGCGAGCGCGGCGAGATATGGGCCACTGTGCTCCTCCCGCACGCTGTGCAGGAGCAGGGCCACCTGCCCGTGGTCGGCGATGACCTCGTTCTTTCTCAGGAAGTCGACGAGGTCGGCGAAGCGGGCGGCCTCGTCGCGCTTGTCCTTGCCCCAGATCGCGATGACCGACGGATAGCCCGGATGCGCGCCCGCCGCGTCGGCCTCGATCGTCTTGTCGTACCGAAAGGACAGGCCTTGCAGGTTGGACCAGTCGGCCGACGCCATCCAGCGGTCGTAGCGCTCGACGATGGCGCGGTGGGAGCGGTAGTTGGTCGTCAACTTGATCACCTTGCAGCCTGGCATCCGCTGCGGGAACTCGAGAATGTTCCGCACTGTGGCCCCGCGGAAGCGGTACAGGCTCTGGTCCTCGTCCCCGACCACGCACAGGTTGCGGCTCTTCTCCGTGAGCTTGAGGAGGAGCTGCTCCTGGATGTAGTTCGTGTCCTGGTACTCGTCGACGAGGACGTAGCGCAGGTCGCGGGTCACGGCGTCCGCGGTGCCAGGATCGCGCAACAGGTCATACACGAGCCGCTGTAAGTGCGCGAAGTCCGTTCGGTTGGCGTCGAGAAGCGCGCGCTCGTACCGGCGATACGCATGGCCGATGGCGGCGAGGAAGGGATCGGTGGAACGCACAAGCTGCTCGGGATCGACGAGCTCCTCGGTGATCTTGTCGAAGTAACCGCGCGCGCCTTCGATCGCCGTCCAGCGGGTCTTCCATTTGCCGAGGAAGAGGTCATTCTCCGCCGGCCCGATGATCTCGTCGAAGTGCTCGAAGACGAACAGAAGCTGTGTGAGCTCGTCGAGCGTGTCGAAGCCATGACCGAGGTCGGTCCGGTGCCGGTGCTGCGAGAGGATGCGATGGCAGAAGCTGTGAATCGTGGAGACGGCCAGCTCCGAGAGATCGCCGGTGTAGCCGACCTTGCGAGCGGCGGCGGCCAAGCGGTCGCGCGTCTCGAAGGCGGCCTTCTCGGTGAACGTGCAAAGCACCATTTGCCGGGGCAGCGCCTTCTCCAATAGCAGCAGGTTCAGCGCACGAAGAACGATGCTGTAGGTCTTGCCGGAACCGGGGCCGGCGATCACGAGCAGGGGCCCGTCGAGATGGCCCACGATGGCCCGTTGGGCATCGTTGAGGGCCGGATAGTGCTCCGCGATGGCGGGCGCGATGCTCACAAGAGGCCCGCCTTCCGAAAGCTGAAGGTGTCCTGTGCCGACACGATCAGGTGATCGACCACCTTGAGATGCACCGTCTCCGCGGCGAGGACGATGGCGCGCGTGAGCACCTTGTCGTGCTCGCTCGGCGTGAGGTTGGCGTTCGGGTGGTTGTGTGCGAGCACGACCGCGGCCGCTCCGCGCTTCAACGCGGCTTCGATGACGCGTCGAGGGTAGACCGCGGCGCGGTCGATCGTGCCCTCCTCCAGCCTTTCCACGCCGTCTCGCAACAGCCGGTAGCCCGAGTCGAGATACGCGACCTCGAAGACTTCGTTCTGCAGGGCGCCGATCCGCATGCGCCAGAACTCGGCGAGCCGCGCGGGATCCGTGAGCGAATCGATGCCTTCGCCGCGCTGCTGGAGGTAGAGCGTCGCAGCCGCCTTGATGATCTGCAGCGCAACCGGCGTGACGCTGCCGATGCCGGCCACCGCCCGCAGCTCCTCGATGGGCGCGTCCAGGATTTCGCGGAGGTTGCCGAACCGGGCGATCAGCGCCTTGGCTGGTTGCTTCACATCCGAGCGCGGGATCGCCAGCGTGAGGAGAAGCTCGATCACCTCGTAGTCGGCGAAGCCCTCCAGTCCGGACTTGAGGAAGCGTTCACGAAGGCGCTGTCGGTGGCCATGGTAATTCGGTTCGCCTTCACTCATTGCCGATGCACCCGTGCGAAGTTCGCGTTGCCCGCGGGCGGCGCGCCATAGGCCCAGCGCTTGTCGTCCTCGAGCAGCTCGCCGCGCCGGTCGCTTTCGTTGCACGGCGGATTGGCAAGCACGTAGTCTGCCTTGAGGTCGGGGTGCCGGTCGTTGTGAAAGGTGTCGCGGTGCGCTAGTGCCGCGTCGATGCCGCGGATGAGGAAGTACTCGTACACGCGCCCGAGCGTATCGCGGGCGCGGTCGGCCGCGCTGCCGAGCGCGATGTCGCTCACCAGGTTGATGATCTGGCCGAGGCGCTGCTTGTCGAGTCCCGGACGGGCGTAGTCCTTGGGCAGCACGCCTGAGAGCTGCGGGTTGTCGCGCTCGATGGCGGCCATCGCATCGTCCACCAGCGTGCCGATGGTGGGCTGCGGGGCGCTCGCCTTGAGGTGCTGCCAGCGCGCCTCCTTCGGCACCCAGAAGATCCCGGCGGCGCGGTACTCGTCCGGGTCCTCGGGATCGGCGCCCTCCGCCCGCTGCGCTTCGAGCTCCGCGTGCTTGGCCTCGAACGCGTCGGAGATGTACTTGAGGAAGATCAGGCCGAGGACGACGTGCTTGTACTCGGCCGCGTCCATGTTGTTGCGCAGTGCGTCGGCGGCGGCCCAGAGCTTGGCTTCGAAGCCGAGATTGGCGCTGATGTCGCTGTTCTTCCGGGTGCTCTTCGCCATCGACTTACGTATCACGTCATGGGACAAGGGCGCGAGTCGTGCGGGTGCCCAACGCCCTCTCATCCGTTCAAGTCGACCCCCAGCGTCGGTCTGGCAGCCGTCCACTATACCGCCGGGTTCGCACGTCTTGCGCGAGAAAAGTCCCTCGAGCACTTCAAGAACGGAAACGCCCGCCTCGTTGCGTGCGGATCCACTCTCCCGCCGGCGAACGGGAGAAGCCGCCCCATGGGGCGGTCGATCCGGGTCGGGGCCCTCGAGTCCTTCGAGCCCGGTGCTCGCGCGGACGGCCGCAGGGCCTTCCCCTCGGACGGCACTCGCCTCTCCCCGATTTCCCTCCTTGCGAAAAGGTGCCAGTCCCCTTTTACTTCCCGCATGAGCGACATCACGCCTTCGCAACGCGGTCTCGGGGACATGGACGTCGAAGAGTTCCGTGCCGCCGCGCACCGGGTGGCCGACCTCGTCGCGGATTACCTCGGGCGTCTCCGCGAGTACCCGGTGATGCCCGGCCTGACGCCCGGGTCGGTCCGCGCGCGACTGCCCGTGGAGCCTCCGCAGTCTCCGGAACCGCTCGACGCCGTCCTCGCCGACTACCTCCGCCTGATCGAGCCGAACATCACCCACTGGCAGCACCCGCGCTTCCTCGCCTACTTCTCGAGCGTCGCCTCCGGCCCCGGCATACTCGGCGAGTGGATCGCCTCGGGGTTGAACTCGAACGTCATGCTCTGGCGGAACGCGCCGGCGTCGACGGAACTCGAGCAGACCGTGGTCGACTGGATGCGGATCCTCCTCGGACTTCCCGAGGGGTTCGACGGGATGTTCACCGACACGGCGTCGGTTTCCTCGCTCCTCGCCCTCGTCGCCGCACGGCACGCTGTACCGGGGCTCGACGCCCGCGATCTGGGGCTCGCCGGGCGCCCCGGGATCGGGAGGCTCCGGATGTACGCCTCGGCCGAGGCGCACTCGTCGATCGAGAAGGGGGCGATCGTGGCGGGAGTGGGTCGCGCCGGGGTCCGGCGGATCCCGGTCGACGACGCCTACCGGATGGACCCGGAGGCGCTTCGGAGCGCCGTGCGGGCGGATCGTGCGGCGGGGTGGATCCCCTTCTGCGTCGTCGCGACACTCGGCACCACCTCGACGACGAGCGTCGATCCCGCCGCCGCGATCGCCGCGGTCTGCCGCGAGGAGGGGTTGTGGCTCCACGTCGACGCGGCGTACGGCGGGGCGATGGCTCTCGTCCCGGAGTACCGCTCCCTCCTCGCGGGCTGGGAGGAGGCCGACTCGATCGTCGTCAACCCCCACAAGTGGATGTTCACCCCGTTCGACGCGTCGCTCCTCCTCTTCCGTGGATCCGAACGGTTCCGCGAGGCCTTCTCCCTCGTCCCGGAGTACCTCAGGACCCCGGACGCGCCGGGGGTGCGGAACTACAACGAGTACGGGATCCAGCTCGGCCGGCGGTTCCGAGCCCTCAAGATGTGGATGCTGATCCGGTGGTTCGGGGCCGAGGGGCTCGGGGCGCGTATTCGCGAGCACGTCCGCCTCGCCCGGCGCTTCGCCCTCCGGATCGAGGCCGACCCCGACTGGGAGCTCCTCGCCCCCGTCCCCATGGCCACCGTCTGCTTCCGGAACCGACCGCGGGCGTTCTCCGGTGTGGAGGCCGAGCTCGACCGGCGAAACGAGGCGATCCTCGAACGGGTGAACCGCGGCGGGAAGATCTACCTCTCCCACACCCGCCTCAGGGACCGGTTCACGCTCCGAGTCTCGATCGGGAACCCGAGGACCCTTCCCGAAGACCTCGATCTCGCCTTCGACCTCCTGAAGGAGGCCGCAGGGGCGGTGGGCTCTAACTCTTGACAGTTAGGGGCTTCCGGGTCTAACTTCGGCGCGGTTCGCGGCCTCACCGATGTCTGTGTCAGGGGAACTCGGATTTCGCGCGCCGCAGGAACGGTCTTGCGGCGTTTTTCGTTTCGGCCCCACCTCGGGGCGTGAGGGCGCGGAAGGATGACGGAGCCGGAAGGCTCCGAGCCGGTGAACGGGCCGCCCCGGCCGTTCGGCAGGAGATGGGTTCGATGGGTACGAGACTCTACGTCGGCAACCTCCCCTTCAACGCGACCGAAGACGACGTTCGGGCGCTCTTCGCCCAGGACGGCCGTACGGTGCGCGAGGTGAAGCTGATCACCGACCGCGACACCGGCCGGCCGCGCGGGTTCGGCTTCGTCGACATGGGGAGTCAGGACGAGGCCGACGCGGCGATTCGTTCGCTGAACGGCACGAACTACGGAGGCCGTCCGCTGACCGTCAACGAGGCGCGCGAGCGTGAGGGCGGTGGCGGTGGCGGCCGCAGGGGCGGCGGCGGCGGCTACGGCCGCGGCGGGTATTGAAGAAAAGGGGACTGGCACCTTTTCACAGCCGTGAAAAGGTGCCAGTCCCCTTTTCTTACCAACGCAACCTCGTTCCTCCCGGGCCGTAGAACCCGCCGCTCCGGTCGGGTCCGGCCGAGAGGGCGGTCGCCAGCAGCTCCCGGACGGCGGGCTCGATGTCGAGCGGCGCCCGTTCCCCTCCCATCCGTGTGCGGACCCACCCCGGGTGCATCGCAACGACGACGAACCCATCGCCCTTCAACTCGATCGCGAGATTCTTCGTCGCGATGTTGAGCGCCGCCTTGGACATCCGGTACCCGTAGGCGCCGCCGCTCGCATTGTCCTCGATCGAGCCCATGAGCGACGAGACGTTGACGATCCTCTTGCCCGCTCCCTTCCGGAGGAGGGGGAGGAACCCCGCCGTGACGCGGAGCGCCCCGAGGGCGTTCACGCGGTAGGCATCTTCGAGACCCGAGAAATCGAGCGCCTCGACCGAAGGTTCTCCGCGATGGAGAACCCCGGCGTTGTTGACCAGCACGTCGAGGTGGGGAACGCGCGACGAGACCCGGCGTGCCGCCTCCCGCACCGAGGGCCCGTCGGTCACGTCCATGGGGACGATCCAGAGCGCCGACGCGTGGGCGACCGAAAGGGCGTCGAGGCCGCACGACTCGGCGCGACGGGGGCAGGCAACGACCCTGTGCCCCGACTCGAGAAGTTGCCGGACCATCTCGAGGCCGAGCCCGCGCGCCGCCCCGGTGACGAGGAAGACGCTCACCCCTTCTTCTTCCGCAACATCTCCCACACCGGCTCGGGCATCTCCAGGAGGTCGTTGAACTCCCCGGCGCCGCGGAGCCACTCGCCGCCGTCGAACGTCACGACTTCGCCCCGCATCCAGTCGCAGGCGTCGGACACGAGGAAGGCCGCGACTTCCGCGAGCTCTTCCGGCGTGCCGAACCGCCCCGCCGGGATCCGCTTCTTCCGCTCGGCCTCGAGGTCCTTCGACGGGAGGAGGCGCGAGAACGCCCCTTCCGTCGGGATCGGCCCCGGGGCGATCGCGTTCAGGCGGATCCCGTGGCGCGCCCACTCGACCGCGAGCGATCGCGTGAGGGCGACGACACCCGCTTTCGCGCACGCGGAGGGGAGGACGAACCCGGACCCGGTCTCGGCGTAGGTCGTCGCGATCGAGAGGACCGTCCCTCCGCGCTTCGCCGCGATCCAGCGCTTCGCGATCGTCTGGGTGCAGTGGAAGGTCCCGTGGAGGACGATCCCGACGACCGACGCGAAGGCGTTCGGGGAGAGATCCTCCGAGCGCGCGAGGAAGTTCCCGGCCGCGTTGTTGACCAGGATGTCGGGAAGCGCGGCCGACTCCGTGATCCGGTCGAGCGCGGCCGCAACCTCGTCGGGGACCCGCACGTCGCACGGCGCCCAGACCGCGTCTCCCCCCGCCGCGCGGATCGCCTCCGCCGTCTCGCGAAGCGGCTCTTCGCGCCGGCCCGAAAGGGCGACGCTCGCTCCGAGCGACGCGAACCGGGTCGCCATCGCCCGCCCGAGACCCGAACCGCCTCCCGTGACCCAGGCGGTCTTCCCGCGGAGCAGCCCGGGGGCGAGGGCGGTCACGGCTCGGGGCTCGCGGGCTTGTCGCGCAGGACCGGCGCGAGGAGTACGGCGAGCAGACCCCAGAGGCACATCCCGACTCCCAGCAGAGCGCCGTTGAACAAAAAATAGGCCCGCGCCGCGGCCCGGTTGAAATCGGTGGAAACCGCCTTCGGCACGACCTGATCGAACATTCGGAAGAACCACTCGCCCGCTCCGAGGCCGAGCAGCACGCTCACGACCAGATACACCAGGATGCCCACGCGCCCACGGCTCATGCTGCCCTCCTCACCAGGTTGCGAGCTCCCGGATGGCTTCCGTCACGTCCTCCTGGGACGGCAGGACCGCCGCCTCGAGGGAGGGAGCATACGGCGGAAAGGCGTCCTTGGCGCCGCAGCGACGCACCGGCGCGTCGAGGTGCTCGAAGGCCCCCGACGCGATCCGGGCGGCGACCTCTCCCCCGAACCCGCCGAGGACCGGCGCTTCGTGGACCACGATGCACTTGCCGGTCTTCTTGACGGAGGCGAGGCACGTCTCCTCGTCGAGCGGGACGAGCGTCCTGAGGTCGATCACCTCGACCGAGAATCCCTCCCGCTCCAGGGCGTCCGCCGCACGCAGGCAGCGGATCACGCCGCTCCCCCAGGTGATCGCCGTCAGATCGGTCCCGCTCCGCACGATCTTCGCCTTCCCGAACGGGATCAGGAAGTCGGCGTCGGGTTCCGGAGACTTCGAGAAGACCTGGCGGTAGAGCCCCTTGTGCTCGAGGAAGATCACGGGGTCGTCGATTCGGCAGGCGGTCTTGATCAGGCCCTTGGCGTCCTCCGCGTTCGAGGGATAGACGACGTACCAACCGGGGGTGTGGACGTAGAGGGATTCCGGCGACTGGCTGTGGAACGGTCCTCCCCGGATGTACCCGCCGGTCGCCATCCGCACGACGACGGGGCACGACCAGGCGCCGCCGCTCCTCCAGCGCAAGGTCGAGATCTCGTTCCGGATCTGCATGAAGGCGGGGAAGGAGTAATCGGAGAACTGCATTTCGACGACCGGCTTGTAGCCGCGGATCGCCATCCCCTTCGCGACCCCGACGATCGTCGCCTCGGCGAGCGGGGAGTTCTCCACGCGGCCGGGGAAGGCGTCGGTCAGCCCCCGGGTGACGCCGAAGACCCCTCCCTTCGGGTCCGCGATGTCCTCGCCCCACATGACGATCTTCGGGTTCCGCTCCATCTCCTCCCGCAAGCCGTGATTCAGCGCGTCGATCATCGTGATCGGGGCGGAGGAGATCGCCTTCGGCGCCCGTTCGCTCTCGACCGGACTCTTCCCGGAGAAGACGTGGAGCGCGGCGATCGAGGGATCGGGAGCCGGCGCCGCGTCCGCCTCGTCGGCGGCCCGGTCGACGGAGGCCTTGATCTCGGCGTGGAGCGCCTCGAGACCCTTCTCGTCGATGAGCCCCCAGGACAGGACGCGCCCCTGGGTGTGGGCGACGGGGTCGCGCTCGCGGATCTTCTCGAGTTCCTCCTCGCTCCGGTACTTCAGTTGGTCGTCCGAGGAGGAGTGGGAGTCGAGGCGCACGACGTGGGCCTCGACGAGGAGCGGCCCCGAACCGCCGCGCATCTCCTTCACGAGCGGCGCGAGCGCCGTGTACATGTCGGTGAAGCGGGTCCCGTCGACCTCGATCGACCGCACGCCGAAGCCCTTCGCCACGGTGTGGATCTCCGTCCCCGTCTGGACGCTCTGGGGGACGCTGATCGCGTAGCCGTTGTTTTGGATCATGAAGAGGACGGGGAGCCGGTCCCTCCCCGCGTAGTTGAGCGCCTCGAAGAACTCCCCCTCGGAGGTCGCCCCCTCTCCCGAAGACACGTAGACGATCTCGTCCCCCTTCTCGGCCTTCACCCCCTTCGCCATCCCGACGGCCTGGAGGTACTGCGTGCCGGTGCAGGCGGTGGGAGAGACGACGCGGAGCGCGCGGCTCGAGAAGTGCTCGCTCATGTTCCGCCCGTTGCCGCACGGATCGTCGGCCTTGGACAGCATGTGGAGGAAGACGTCCTTCGGGCTCATCCCGAGACCGATCATGAGGGCCTTCTCGCGGTAGTAGGGGAAGAACCAGTCCTTGCCCGGCTCGAGGAGCATGGAGGTCGCGATTTGCAGTTTCTCGTGGCCGCGGGTGGAGGCGTGGAACGAGACCTTCCCGGCACGGACGAAGAGCTTGAGGCGCTCCTCGGTGTAATACACCTCGAGCATCTTGCGGAGCAGCTTGAGGTAGACCTCGGGCGGGACGCCGGTCTTCGGGCCGGGCAGAACGCGGGCGGGGGCGGCCGCGACGGGCTTTCGGGCCATGGGATCTCCTTTCCTCTCGAGTCCCTGGCATCTTGACCGAAAGGCGGGGGAAGTTCAAAGGGGCTAGACTGGCGCCATGACGGAACCACAGGGAAAGCCGATCGTCCTCGTCGCCATGGGCGGCCACGCCTTCATGCAGAAGGGGGAGCGGGGGACGATCGAAGAGCACGAGCGGAACGCGGAGATCATCGCGCAGCTCCTGATGTCGCTCGTGGAGAAAGACTACCACCTCGTCATCACCCACGGGAACGGCCCGCAGGTCGGGAGCCTCCTGATCCAGCAAGAGAAGGCCCGGGACGAAGTTCCGATCATGCCGCTCGACGTGCTCGTCTCGATGACCGAGGGGAGCCTCGGGTACATCCTCCAGCAGGCGCTTCTGAACCAGTTGCGCAGGCGGAACGTGCAGCGGTACGTCGTCACCGTGGTGACGCAGGTGCTCGTCGAGGAGAGCGATCCCGCCTTCACCGATCCCAACAAGCCGATCGGGCCGTTTCTGACCCGGGAGGAGGCCGAGAGGCGGCGGGACACGATGGGCTGGAAGATCCGCGAAGACTCCGGTCGCGGCTGGCGGCGGCTCGTCCCCTCCCCGAGGCCGCTCCGGGTCGTCCAGCGGCAGATGATCCGCGACGCCGCGAGGCAGGGGCACATCGTCGTCGCGTGCGGGGGCGGCGGAATCCCGATCAAGAAGGACCACGACGGGAAATACGTCGGGATCGAGGCGGTGATCGACAAGGACCTCACGTCGAGCGTCCTCGCGGCGAACATCGGGGCGGCCCTCCTGATCATCCTCACGGCGGAGCCGAAGGTCTACGTGAACTTCGGGAAGCCCGACCAACGTCCCCTGGGCGCCGTCACGCTGGAGGAGATCGAGCGGCTCCACGCCGAGGGGCACTTCCCTCCCGGGAGCATGGGGCCGAAGATCGAGGCGGTGATCCACTTCCTCGAGTCGGGGGGGCGCCGCGCCCTCATCACCGACCCCCCGAGCCTCCCGGACGCGATCGAGGGGAGGGCGGGGACCCACTTCGTCGGGAGGATCTGACACCCGCCGGGCTTGAAGTCCGGGGCCGCTCGCGGTACACCGTTCTTCGCGGGCCGATCCGGCCCCGCGGAGGTCGCGAGAGATTCACACCGTCCACGGGAACCTGCACGGGCTGTCCCACGCGGAACGCGACCGCCTCGAGCGTCTGTACCGCCGCAAGGTTCCGCCCCATTCGGTCGTCAGCCACGACCTCGCCCGCGAGCTCGCCGCCGTCACCCGCGATCTCAACCGGCTCGTGGGGGTCCTCGTGGACCGCGCGGGACGGGTCGAGGCGGTGAGCCTCGGCGACGCGAAGTCGGTCCGGGTCCCGCGGGAGCCCAGCGCCCCCGCCGGAAGGGAACGCTTCTGCACGCTCCGGTGGATCGCCACGCGCGCCGCGGACGACCCGCTCTCCGCTGCGGACCTCCTTCCCCTCGCCCTCCATCGCCTCGACGCGATGGCCCTCGTGGCGGTCGAGGAAGACGGGGCCCCCGGTCCGGTCCGCGTGGCGCACCTCCTTCCGGCCGACGAGCAGTCGCCCCCTCCGCCGGCGGAGCCCTCGCTTCCGGCGCTTCCCAGGGGCGCCGTCGTGCCGCTCGGTCGGGAGGGAGCCCGGAGGCGTCGCGAGCGGGAGATCGAAGACGTCGTCGCCGACGGCGGCCGCTACCGCGTCTTCCCTCCGCGGCCGGCCGGGGTCATCGACGACGACTTCCTCGAGATGATCCGCGCGCTCGAACGCGAGTTCGACCGCCGGAGGACGCGCACGAAGGTCGCGGGGAAGTCGGGACGGGCGATCCTCGTCCACGTCACGACGGGAAGCCGGGCGCTCGCGGAGGAGTCGATGAACGAGCTCGAAGAGCTCGCCGCGTCGGCGGATCTCGGCGTCGTCGACCGGATTCTCCAGAGGCGGCAGGCGTACGACGCGCGGACCTGGATCGGCTCGGGGCGGCTCCAGGACCTGATCGTGCGCGCCTCGCGGCTCCAGGCCGACTACATCGTCGCCGACCAGGACCTTTCCCCGGCGCAGGCGCGGGCCCTCGCCGAGGCGACCGCGCTCAAGGTGCTCGACCGCTCGCAGTTGATCCTCGACATCTTCGCCCGTCGCGCGAAGACCGCCGAGGGGAAGATCCAAGTGGAGCTCGCGCAGCTCAAGTACCTGCTTCCGCGCCTCATGACGCGCGGCGACTCGGGGCTCTCCCGCCTCGAGGGGGGGATCGGCGGGCGCGGACCCGGAGAGCAGAAGCTCGAGATCGACCGGCGGCGCGTGCGCGACCGCATCCGCCATCTCGAGAAGCAGCTCGCCGCGGAGAGGACGCGGCGCGAACAGCGCAGGGCGCGGCGGAAGGAGCGCGACGTCCCCGTCGTTTCCCTCGTCGGGTACACGAACGCGGGGAAGAGCACCCTCCTCAACGTGCTGACCAAGAGCGAGGTCTTCGTCGAGCACCGGATGTTCGCGACGCTCGACCCGTCGAGCCGGAGGCTCCGGCTCCCCCGGGAACGGGACATCGTGATCAACGACACGGTCGGGTTCATCCGCGACCTCCCGAAGGACCTGATCGCCGCCTTCCGGGCGACGCTCGAAGAGATCGAGGGCTCGGACCTCCTCGTTCACCTGGTCGACGGATCGCACCCGCGCTACGAGGCGCAGATCGCGGCGGTCGAGGGGATCCTGCGCGACCTCGAGTACCTCGACATCCCGAGGATGCTCGTGTTCACGAAGGCCGACCTGATCGATGAAGAGCGGAGGAACGCGCTCCTCGACGGGCGCGAGGCGTGGCTCCTCTCCGCCGTCCGCGGAGAGGGGATCGACGCGTTTCTCCGGGCCGTCGACGACCGGCTCCCGATGCGTGCGCGGGCGACGTCGGCCGTCTGACCGCCGCGCGCTCGCCGGGCCGCTCCGCACCCCCCACCGCCGGGCATCGGGATTGCCTCCAAACCCCTCCCGAGGACCGGACGCCGGAACTCTCGGAACGACGGCCGGGCGAAAGGTCCATGAGAGCGCCGCTTTTCCGTTCCTCGGATTTGCGGAGCGAAAGGGTGGGGTGTGGGGATTTTCAACGCCGGTGCCGAGAATCTCGACAGGAAGGAGGCCTCGATGAGCCGCGCCCGCGGGATCTCACGGAGGGAGTTCGTGCGCTGGGCCGTCGCCGCCCCGGTCGCCGCTGCGGTGGCCGAGGAGTTCCTCGGCCGCCTCGCCTTCGCGCTCGAGGGGGCGGTCAGGGAGTACCCGATCGTCTGGCTCCAAGCCTCGGCGTGCAGCGGCTGTTCCGTCTCGGTCATCAACACGATCCACCCGAGCATCAAAAACGTCATCCTCGAGCAGGTCCTTCCCGGCCACCGCCTCATCGTCAACTACCACGGGACGCTGATGGCGGCGACCGGCTCGATCTCGCTCGACGCGGCGAAGAAGGCGGTCGAAACCCACGCGGGCAAGTTCGTGCTGATCGTCGAGGGGGCGATCCCGACCAAGGCGAACGGTGCGTACGGTCACATCGGGTCCGAGGGAGGAACGCCGGTCCCGATGCAGGAGTGGATCGACCGCTTCGGCCGGAAGGCCCTGGCGGCGCTCACCGTCGGCACCTGCGCGGCCTACGGAGGTCTCCCCGCCGCGGCGCCCAACCCGACGGGGTGCATGGGACTTTCCGACTTCTTCGCGCTCCGCGCGATCAAGACCCCCGTCGTGAACATCCCCGGCTGCCCCTGCCATCCGGACTGGTTCATCGGGACGGTCGCCAAGATCCTCCTCTACGGCCTTCCGAAGCCGGAGGAGCTCGATGAACAGGGCCGGCTCAAGCTCTTCTTCGGCCGTTCGGTGCACGCCCGATGCATCTATCGCGATTACCTCGACGACGGCGTCTTCGCGACCAAGTTCGGCGAGGAGGGGTGCCTCCTCGAACTCGGCTGCAAGGGTCCGTTCACGAACGCCGACTGTCCGATCCGCCGTTGGAACGGAAGCGTGAACTGGTGCATCGGGGCGAACGCCCCCTGCATCGGCTGCACCGAGAAGGGGTTCCCCGACGCCCACTCGCCCATCTACCAGAGGAGGTGACCCGCCGTGAGCACGTCCACCACCAAGGTCTCCATCGACCCGATGACGCGCATCGAAGGGCACCTCAAGATCGAGGCGTCCGTCGAGGAGGGGAAGGTCGTCGACGCGCGGTGCGAGGGGACGCTCTACCGCGGATTCGAGCAGATCCTCATCGGCCGCAACCCGCTCGACGCGATCCAGATCTCGCAGCGGTTCTGCGGCGTCTGCCCGACGCCCCACGGCATCGCGTCCTCCCAGGCCCTCGAAAACGCCTTCGGCATCATGCCGCCGAGAAACGGCCGCGTGATCCGGAACCTCATGCAGGGGGCGAACTACATCCAATCCCACGTGCTGCACTTCTACCACCTCTCGGCCCTCGACTACTTCGAGGGGCCCGACATGCCGCCTTTCGTTCCGCGGTACGAGGCCGACTACCGGGTGCCGCGCGCGGTCCGCGAGGCGCTCATCGATCACTACATCCAGGCCTACCAGGCCCGATTGAAGGCCCACGAGCTGTGCTCGATCTGGTCGGGGAAGATGCCGCACATGGCCTCGCTCGCCCCGGGCGGCGTGACGATCGTCCCGCGGCTCGACAACGTCACGACTTCGGTGTGGCGGCTCAAGGAACTCACCGACTTCATCGACAACGTCTACCTTCCCGACGTGCTGACGATCGCCCAGGTCTACCGGGACCACTTCCAGCTCGGGAAGGGCTGCGGGAACTTCCTCTCGTTCGGGTTGTTCGATCTCGACGACGAGCCCGACGTCCTGAAGCGGAAGCGATTCTTCCCGATGGGACGGTTGACCGGGGGAGTTCCGGGCCCGGTCGATCCCGCGAAGATCGCCGAGGACGTCGCCTCGTCCTGGTACGACTCGCCGAGCGGGCTCCATCCGGCGGAGGGCGAGACGAGCCCGAACCCGGACAAGAAGGGGGGGTACAGCTGGCTCAAGGCGCCCCGCTACGACGGGTCCGCCTACGAGGTGGGGCCGCTCGCGCGGATGATGCTGGCCTACCGCACGAAATCGAACCCGAAGGTCGTCAAACTCCTCGACGAGTGCATGACGACGCTCGACGTCGAGCTCGGGGACCTCTGCTCGGTGATGGGACGCCACCTCGCGCGTGCCGTGGAGTGCAAGGTGATCGCGGACGAGCTGACCGCAATGGTCATGGAGGTGAAGCTCGACGATCCGGTCTGCAACGAGCACAAGATCCCGAAAGAGGCGCGCGGGATGGGCCTCTGGTGCGCCGCTCGGGGGGCCCTCGGACACTGGATCGAGATCCGGAACGGGGTGATCGCGCGCTACCAGGCGGTCGTGCCGACCACCTGGAACGCCTCCCCGCGCGACGATGCCGGCAAGCCCGGACCGATCGAGCAGGCGATGATCGGGACCGCGGTCGCCGATCCGAAGAATCCCTTCCCCCTCGCCCGGATCGTACGGTCGTTCGATCCCTGTCTCGCGTGCGCGGTCCACGTGCTCGAGCCCGGGAGGCCGGTCCGGGAGTTCCGGGTGCGGTGACCGGGCACGCGCACACCCTCGTCGTCGGCGTCGGGAACGAGCTTCTCGGCGACGAGGGGATCGGGGTGCACGTCGCGCGCGCACTTCGCGCGAGAGCGCTCGGCGAAGGGGTCGAGGTGCTCGACGGAGGAACGACCGGTTTCGAGCTGCTCCCGTGGTTTCGGGGGAAGGAGCGGGTGATCCTGGTCGACGCGATCCGGACGCGCGCGGAGGCGGGGGCGATCTACCGAATTCCCGCGGAGGAGGTGGCGGGCTTCCTTCCCCACCCCTCCTCCGCGCATGGATCGGACCTCGGAGAGCTGATCCGGGCCGCGCTCGCGCTCGACCCCGCGCCGGAAGTCCGGATCGTGGGCGTCGTGCCGGAGTTCCTCGACCGCTTCTCGCTCGAACTGGGCCCGCGCCTCCGCGAGCGTTTCGAGGCGATCGTCGAGGCGGTCCTCGACGAGCTCGCGCGTCCCTTCCGGATCAGTTCACTTCGATCGTGACCTTCTCGATCTTCAGAGGCTCGGTGGTCCGGCCGCTCTGCGAGCCCGCGGCCTCGAGCTTCTTCAGGGTGTCCATCCCCTCGACGACCTTCCCGTAGATCGTGTGCTTCCCGTCGAGCCAGGGCGTCGGGACGAACGTCAGGAAGAACTGGCTCCCGTCGGTGCCCGGTCCGGCGTTCGCCATCGAGAGGAGCCCGGGAACGTCGTGCTTGACCGAGGGGGAGAACTCGCCGCCGTACTCGTACCCGGGCCCTCCGGTTCCCGTGCCGAGCGGGCAGCCCCCCTGCGCCATGAAGCCGGGGATCACGCGGTGGAACGAGAGGCCGTCGTAGAACCCGAGGCGCGAGAGGTAAATGAAGCTCGTGACGTGCATGGGGGCGACGTCGGGCATGAGCTCGATCTTGACCGGACCCTTGTTCGTCTCCATGCGGGCGTAGTACTTGGTCGCCGCGTCGAACGCGACCTTCTGCGGCTTCGGGAGCCGTGTCTTCCAACGAGCGTCGGACTTGTCGATCTTGACGCCTGCGATCTGCTGGTCGATCTGTTGGATGGCGATCTCCCCTTTCTTGGCCGGAGCCTTCTGGGCGTCGGCCGCCGCGGCCGGAAGGGCCGCGAACACGGCGAGCGCCACGATGCCTGCGACGGTTCTCATGAATCGTTCTCCCTCGTGAGTGGTGCGAACCCGCGCATTCTAGCCGCGGCCGGTGCGCTCGCGCAGCCGCCCCGGCCTCCCCGAGAGCGGGGTCGGCCCGGAGGGCGAGGTCGAGGCGGCGTTTCCCTTCCGTCCGGCCGCCGCAACGTGGTCCGGATCGTGGGGATCGCTGCACCCGCATGGGGAGCGGAAGCTGCCGCGAGTCTTGGAGTTCCATCGGAACGCCCGTGACGCGGAGTCACGAGGGGAACGCTCCCTTCGGCGCGGAGCGGAGAACCCTAGGTCCCGCCGCAACTTCGGCCTCGTACGCGGCGCGAGTCCTCCCCCCCCCTTCGCGCCACCTTGCCCCCCGCATCGTAGAATCCGGTCGCCGGACCATCCGGGGAGGCACCATGGAGACGTTCGTTCCGCGAGACTACCGCCCCGACGCGATCGAGCGGGTCGGCCGCAAGTTGAAGATGGAGTACGTGGGGATGGGCTCCGTCTTCCTTCTCCTATGGCTCGTCGATTTTCGAGGGGTTCCGCATTGGACGCAGTCGGCGCTCGCCACCGCCGGAACGTTCTTCCTCTTCATGGGCCTCAAGAAGAAGACACGAGACCACCTCGTGACCTCGTTCCTGCTCTTCGCCGCCGCAGCCCTCGCCGTGACGGCCGTGACGGAACTCGTCTGGGTTCTCCCGTACGCCCTTTTCGGGGCCAGCGCCTGGGCGATGGAGGGCTACCTCGAGAAACGGCGGGGAAGGATCTTCGCCCTCCCGGCGATCCTGGGGGGATTCGCGTGGACGAGTCCGTTCTGGCCGCTCGCCTTCCTTTTCGCGGCCGCCTACCTGCTCGAACCCCGTCCCGACGCGCCCGGTCTTCGAAAGCGCCTTGCCTGGCTGGTCGGCTTCTCGGGATCGGCCGCACTTGCGGTGTCGGCGGCGGCTCCCTGGAGAGGCGGATCCCCGGAATGGCAGAGCCACCCGCCCGATCTTTGGCAACTCGGGCTCCTCGCTCTGTTCGCCGTTCCGGTCCTGTCGAACCTCATCCTCTACCGCGGCCGCCTGGCGCGACCGCACCTCGTGAACGGCATTGTCTTCGGCGTCCTGGCGTCGATCGACGAGAGGGCTGTCGCGATCTTCGGCATGGCGGGGGCGATCGTCCTCGCGGCGACCGTCTTCCGGGAGAGCACCGACTCGCCGCGGTGGCGGCACGCCCTGAAGCACGCGGAGTGGTACTTCTTTCCGCTGGTAACGGTGGTCGCTCTCTCCCTCCTCGTCATTGGACCATAATGGACTAGTTGCACCTTCGCCGGGTGAGGTGTACCTATAGTCCGTGCTGGTCCAAGGGGAGCCAAGCGTGACCATCGCCGGTCTCCGGATCGACGCCGATTCCTCCGTTCCGGTCTACCGCCAGATTGCGGACGGGATCCGCGCCGCCGTCGCGTCGGGACGCCTGCCGTCGGGAAAACGGCTGCCGCCGACGCGGGACCTCGCCCGCCAACTCGGGGTGAACCGGAACACGGTGGTTGCCGCATACGACCTGCTTGTGGAGGACGGGTTCGCCCGCAGCCAGACCGGCCGGGGGACATTCCTCGTTTCGCCGTCCGCCCCCGCATCCCAACCGATACCGCCGTCGAACGATGACGCCTGGTTCACCGGGTTCTCGCGGGCGGTCGAAGGCCCCGGGGTTGCCGGCCTTCTCGCCGCGTACCGGGTCGCCATCGCGACCGAAGGGATCTCGTTTTCCGGATCGTATCCGGCGACCGACCTCATGCCGGTTGACGCGTTCCGCAGGGCGATGAGCCGGGTCCTCAAGGAGCGGGGATCGGAGGTTCTCTCGTACGGTCCACCCGCGGGGTTCGTTCCGCTCCGCGAGGCGATCGCCGCGGGGATGCGAAAGGAGGGCTCGTCGGCGACGGCCGACGACATTCTGGTGACGAACGGTTCCCAGCAGGCGATCGAGCTCGTCTTCCGGGCCTTCCTCGATCCCGGCGATCCGGTCGTGATCGAGGAGCCCACCTACACGGGGGCGTTGAGCGCGCTTGCGTCCCTCGGCGCGCGCCTCGTGGGCGTACCGGTCGACGAGCAAGGGATCCGAACCGACCTCCTCGCGATGGCCCTCGAGCGCCACCGTCCGCGGGTTCTCTACGTGCAGCCGAATTTCCAGAATCCGACCACCCGCGTGCTCTCGCTCGACCGGCGGCGGGAGCTGCTCGACCTCGCCGCGCGGCACTCCTGCACGGTCGTCGAGGACGAGTGGGCCGGCGATTTGCGGTTCGAGGGGGAGGATCTTCCGAGCCTCCATGCGCTCGACGGCGGTCGGCGCGTCGTGCACCTGAGCACGTTCTCGAAGAAGCTCCTGCCCGGCCTCCGGATCGGATGGGCGACGGCCCCGGCCCCGGTGCTCGAGCGCCTCCTCGTCCTAAAGCAGATCGAAGACCACGGGACGAGCCTCCTCGTGCAGGCCGCCCTCCACGCGTTCCTCGAGGACGGCGGGCTCGAGGAGCACCTCGGACGGGTGCGCGTCGCCTACCGCGAACGCCGCGGGGCGATGCTCGAAGCCCTCGACGCCCACGCCCCCGACGCGGTGCGATGGACTCGACCGGAAGGGGGGCTCTTCCTTTGGGTCACGCTCCCCGAGAACGTCGACGTGGGCGACATCTTCGGCGCGGCACGGGAGCGCGGAGTGCTCTTCAGCCGCGGGGACTTGTTCCACCCCGACGGAGGAGGCCGCAACACGATGCGCCTCACCTTCTCGTCGGCGGAGCCCGAGGCGATTCGCGCCGGGATTCGCATCCTCGGGACCTTGCTTCGGGAACGCATTCCGCAGGGCGCGGCGAGCCGCCGCGGGGAGAGGTTCGAGACGGTACCGATCCTTTGACCACGCGCCGCGGAGCGCGGCGGCGGAGGGGACGATGACGGACAGGGAGAAGCGGCACGGAACGCCGAGGCTCAAGACGGGCCTTGCCGAGATGCTGAAGGGCGGCGTCATCATGGACGTCGTCGACGAGACGCAGGCCAAGATCGCCGAGGCCGCGGGGGCGGCGGCGGTGATGGCGCTCGAGAGGGTTCCCTCGGACATCCGCAAGGATGGCGGCGTCGCGCGGATGTCCGATCCCGAGATGATCGAGCGGATCATGGCGGCCGTGTCGATTCCGGTGATGGCCAAGTGCCGGATCGGGCACTTCGCGGAAGCCCGAGTCCTCGAAGCGCTCGGCGTCGACTACATCGACGAGAGCGAGGTCCTCACCCCCGCCGACGAGCAGTTTCACGTCGACAAGTTCGCCTTCGCCGTGCCCTTCGTGTGCGGTTGCCGCGACCTCGGCGAGGCTCTCCGGAGGATCGGGGAAGGGGCCGCGATGCTCCGCACGAAGGGGGAGGCGGGCACAGGGAACATCGTCGAGGCGGTGCGTCACATGCGCGCGGTGCAGTCGGGGATCCGGCGCCTCGGAACCCTCGGGGACGAGGAGATGATGACCGAGGCGAAGAACCTCGGGGCTCCCGTCGATCTCGTCCGGCTCGTCGCTCGCGAGGGGAAGCTCCCCGTGCCGAACTTCGCCGCGGGAGGGATCGCCACGCCGGCGGACGCGGCCCTCATGATGGCGCTCGGAGCCGAGGCCGTCTTCGTCGGGTCGGGGATCTTCAAGTCCTCCGATCCGGAGCGGCGCGCCAAGGCGATCGTGCGGGCGACGACCCACTGGCAGGACGCGAAGATAGTCGCCGAAGTCTCGAAGGGGCTCGGCCGCGCGATGGAAGGCATCGAGACGTCGAAGCTCCCCGAGGCCGAATGGATGCAGACGCGAGGGTGGTGAGGATGTCCGGGCGGATCGGAGTGCTCGCGCTCCAGGGCGACTTCAACGCTCACCGGAAGGCGCTCGAGAGGGCGGGGGCCGAGGCGGTCGAGGTGCGGAGGGTCTTCGCACTCGATTCCCTCGACGGCCTCGTGATCCCGGGGGGAGAGAGCACGACCCTCCTCAACCTCATGGCGGATGAGCCTTGGTTCGAGGGGCTCGCGGAGTTCCACGCCTCGGGAGGATTTCTCCTCGGCACCTGTGCGGGGGCGATCCTGCTCTCCCGCGAGGTCCACCATCCGGCCCAGCCGAGCCTCGGCCTTCTCGACGCCGTCATTGAGCGGAACGGGTTCGGCCGGCAGGTCGAATCGTTCGAGACCGTGCTCGACGCGCCCGAGGTCGGTGGACCCGTCGAGGCGGTGTTCATCCGAGCGCCGCGCTTCCGGTCGATCGGACCGGGCGTGAAGGTCTTGGCCCGGCTCGGCGACGAGCCCGTGGCCGTCGAGGAGGGGCGCGTGATGGCGCTCACGTTTCATCCGGAGTTGACGGGCGATTCGGTGTTCCACCGCCGATTCGTTCGACGGATCCGCGACGCCGCCGGTCCGGCCGCGCGCGTCGCCTGCTGAGGAGGTCCCCGTGAAGATCTACGTCGACGGCAAGCTGTACGCGAGGGAGGACGCCAAGGTCTCCGTGTTCGACCACGGGTTCCTGTACGGGGACGGCGTGTTCGAAGGAATCCGGGTCTACGACGGGAACGTCTTCCGGCTGAAGGAACACATCGACCGTCTGTACCGGTCGGCGAAGACGATCGCGCTCGAGATCCCCCTGAGCCCCGAGGAGATGACGGCTGCCGTCTGCGACACCGTCGCCGCCAACGAGAAGAGGGATGCGTACATCCGGCTCGTGGTCTCGCGTGGAGACGGGGATCTCGGGATCGACCCGGCGAAGTGCAAGCGGCCGACCATCGTGATCATCGTCGCCGAGATCGCGCTTTACCCGAAGGAGTTCTACGAGAAGGGGATCGCGCTCGTGACGGCGAGCGTGCGACGGATCCCGAACGACTCGATCGACCCGCGGATCAAGTCCCTGAACTACCTGAACAACATCCTCGGCAAGCTCGACGCCAAGCGGTCGGGAGCGCTCGAGGCGATCATGCTCAACCATCAGGGGTACGTGGCGGAGTGCACCGCCGACAACCTCTTCTTCGTGAGCGACGGCTGGGTCAAGACCCCCGACACCATGCAGGGGGCGCTTTCGGGGATCACGCGAGGCGCGGTGCTCGAGCTCGCGCGCGACGCCGGCTTCAAGACCGCCGAGACCGTGGTGGGGTTGCATGATCTCTACAACGCCGAGGAGGTCTTCATGACCGGCACCGGCGCTGAGATCGTCCCCGTGATCGCGGTGGACGGACGCCGTGTGGGAGCGGGAGTGCCCGGGCCCGTGACGAAGCGACTCCTCGACGACTTCCGCCGCCTGCGCGTGCGGGACGGCGTCAAGGTCGAGTACGTCGCCGTTTAGGGGACATTCCGCTTTTTGTTTCAGAAACGATAGGGGGGGAAGGGAAAAAGGGGACAGGCACCTTTTCGGGGAGGGCCGCTGCGTTCATTTCGCAAGGTTCTCCCGAAAAGGTGCCTGTCCCCTTTTTCCCTTCCCCCCCTATCGTTTCTGAAACAAAAAGCGGAATGTCCCCTAAAACATCACCCCCCGAGAGAGGAGCCCGGCCGCCCCGTTGCTCTCGAGCGCGATCCCGAGAGGGATCACCCCGGCGAGGAGGAAGATCACCTTCCAATCGATCGCCTGGTAGGCCTGCTCGATCGTCAGCACGCGCGCGATGACGAGGAACGCGGCGGCTGCCATGGCGGTCACGAGGATCGGCGCCACGCCGAGCGTCGCGAACGCGACGGCTCCCGAGATTGCGCCGACGGCGAGCCCCTTGTTGAGCCATGGGACCTCGGGCGCCGCGATCTCCTCGAGAGTCAACACTGCGAGACCGGCGGCGAGCGCCTCGATGTCCCGGCGGTACCCCTGAAGCAGCAGGACGTCGCCGACCGCGAGCCGGACCTTCCCGATCGTTCCGGCCTCGAGCCGGTCGTGGTGGCGGATCGCGATTGCCTGGCAGCGGTACCTCCTCCGGAACTGGGCCTCCTGGAGCGTCTTCCCGACAAGTCGAGAATCCGGCGCGACCAGCGCCTCGACGAGGACGACTCCCGAACCCTGCAGTCGCGACTCGCTCATCTCGATGTTCCGCTTGAAGCGGAGCCCCATCGCCTGCTGGGCGTCGAGAAGGTTCGAGATCGGAGCACGCGCGACGAGCACGTCGCCTGCCTCGAGACCCTGTTCCGGAGCGGGAATCCAGACCGGTCTCCCTCCCCGGATCACTTCGAGGACCTCGAGGCCGAGGCGTTCACCGATCTGTGTGTCGGCGAGCCGCTGTCCGACGAGCTCGGAATCCGGTCCCACTTCGATCTCGGTGAGGTACTGGCCCAGCTCGTAGCGGGCCGCGAGCGGCTGCGGAGGGGCGTCGCCGTTCCTCCGGAGCAGCAACGACGGCACCAGGGCGAGGTACACGAAGCCAACGCCGGCGAAGCAAAGGCCGAGCGCGGAGAACTCGAACATCCCGAACGGTTCCATCCCGGACCGCCGCGCGATGTCCGAGACGAGGATGTTCGTCGAGGTCCCGACGAGGGTGCACACGCCGCCGATCTGCCCCATGAACGAGAGGGGCATCAGGAAGCGGGACGGGGACCAGGCATGGCGCCTGCAAAGTCCGATCACGATCGGGATCAGGACCGCGACTGCAGCCGTGTTGTTGATGAACGCGGAGACGAGACCGACGGCGATCATGAGACCGAGCGTCACGAGAATCGCGCTCCGGCCGAGCAGCGCATCGACCCCGTCCGCGAAGGCGTCCACGAGCCCGGTGTGACGGAGTCCGGCGGAGAGGACGAACATCGCGGCGACGGTTGCCGTCGCGGGATTGGAGAACCCGGAAAGCGCCTCCTCGGGAGCGATGAGACCGGAGAGGGCGAGGGCCACCAGGATGAGGATCGCCACCACGTCCACGCGCAGCGCTTCGGTGGCGAACAGGATGATCGCCGAGACGACGAGGAGAAGGACCGCCAAGATTTCCATGTGCGGAAGATCTTATCCCGCCCGTCCGCCGCTTCGGAAACGCGGTATCTTGTCGCGTTCCGTGTCGAAGCGAATCGTCCTCGCCGCCGCCGTCTTGGTCGTCGCGGCTTCGGGCTGCGGCGGCGGCGCGGTCCGTCCCGACATCCTCCTCGTCACGATCGACACCCTCCGCGCCGATCGGCTGGGCTGCTACGGAGATCCGGCGGCCCGGACCCCCGTCCTGGACGGCCTCGCCGCCCGAGGCGCCCGCTTCACCCAGGCGTCGACCGTCGCCCCGATCACGCTCCCGTCCCACGCCTCGATCTTGACCGGCCGGTACCCGGCGGCCCATGGAGTCCGCAACAACGGGACCTTTTCCCTCCCCGAATCCGAGGAAACCCTCGCGGAGGTTTTCCGTCGCGAGGGGTGGCGAACCGGAGGCTTCGTCGGCGCCTATGTCCTGTCCCGCCCCTTCCGCCTCGATCAGGGGTTCGAGACGTTCGACGATCGCTTCGACGGACCCGGCGCGATCGAGCCGCCGGCCGGAGCGGCGGCACGGGGGGCCCGGCCGAGCGAGCGACGGGCGGCGGCGGTGACCGACGCGGCGCTCGCGTGGCTCCGGGGGCTGGGGCGTTCGGAGCCTGCGTTCACCTGGGTCCACTACTTCGACCCGCACGCCGACTATGCCCCGCCCGAGCCGTTCCTGTCGGATTTCCCGGACCGGTATCGAGGCGAAATCGCCTACACCGACATGCAGATCGGCCGACTCCTGAGAGGCCTCGACGAGGGCGGCCGCCTCGATCGCACCCTGATCGTCGTCGCGGCGGACCACGGGGAGGCCTTCGGCGAGCACGGGGAGACGCAACACGGCCTCTTCGTCTACGAGCCGACGGTGCGCGTACCGGTCCTGGTCGCGTGGGAAGGGAAGATTCCCGCGCGGGCGGTCTTCGAGGACGAGGTCTCGCTCGTCGACGTGGCGCCGACCGTTGCATCGCTCGCCGGGGTCGGATTCTCGAACGCGCTGCACGGGAGGGACCTTTCCCCCCTGCTCCTCGGAGGGGGAAAGGCGCCGGAGGCGGGGAACGGGGTGCTGGTCGAGAACCTCCTTCCGCGACTCGAGTTCGGTTGGAGCGAGCTGTACGCGCTGCGGCGGGGGGGCTGGAAGTTGATCGACGCCCCCCGGCCCGAGTTGTACGACCTCCGCGGGGACGAAGGAGAGACGCGCGATCTCGCCTCCGACCGCCCGGAGGAGATGGAGGCGGGACGAGGGCTCGTGCGGGACTGGGTGGGGCGTCTCGCGCGCGACGCCTCCGACGGTTCACCCGGCCCGGCGGACGCCGACGTGGTCGACCGGCTGCAGAGTCTCGGCTACGTCGGAGCCGTCGCCCCTCCGGATCTCGAAGACGTCGACCGGGATTCGCTCCCCGATCCGAAGGACCGGGTGCGGGAGTTCCTCGACACGAAGCGCGCGACCGGTCTCCTGGCCGCGGGTCGCTACGACGAGGCGATCGCCCTGATGGAGAAGATCCTCGCGGCGGACCCCGGGAATCTCTGGATGCGGCTCGAGATGGGGCGCGCCTGGCAGTTCGCTGGAAACACCTCCCGCTCCGATGCCGTGTTCGAGGAGGTCCTGAAGCGGTATCCCGAGCACTGCGAGGCGCCGTATCGCCTCGGCGAGAACGCCCTCGTCGCCCGGAACGACCGCGTCCTGGCCGAGCGGCGGTTCCGTCAGGCCCTCGCCTGCGATCCGAGGCGGGTCGACGCGCTCGAACGCCTGAGCGCGCTCACGCTCGCGGCCGGGAACGAGGCGGAGGCGCGTTCCCTCCTCGAGCGCGCGGTCGCGCTCGCCCCCTCGAACGCGGCGCTGAGGGTGCGCCTGGGAGAGCTTCTCGACGACGCCGGAGCGATCGAAGATGCCGCGACGCATTTCCGTGCGGCGATCGACCTCGATCCGACGGCACCCGGAGCGGCGACGGGCCTCGGTACGGTCGCCCTGAAGCGCAGGGCGTACGACGAGGCTTCGAAGTGGTTCGAGCGCGCCGTCGCCGCGGATCCTGAAGACGCGGTTGCCTGGGCGAACCTCGGGATCCTGGCCCTCAACCGGGGAGACCGGCGAGGCGCCGTGCCCCACCTCGAGCGGGCGCTCGAGCTCGACCCAACGCTCGAGAACGCGCGCCTCGCGCTTGAGAAGGCGCGATGAGAGAAATGGGGACTGGCACCTTTTCCGGGAGGGTCTTCGGAAAAGGTGCCAGTCCCCATTTTTTCCCCGAGCGGAGCGTCTCGGGTTTGCTCGGGTTCGTTTGTCTCTTCTGGCTGGGTGCAACGGGTGAAGATCGTCCCCACCATCACCGGAACGGCTCCGCGCACGTCGTCCACGACCACCTCCATCTCGGGTTCCATGAGCACGGAGGCGCCGGTCACACTCACGCCGATCGCGGCGGCTTCGACGAGGGGAGGCCCGATCCCTGGTCGCCCCCCGCAGACCGGGACGACCCCCGCAAGTCCGCACGCTTCCTTCCGGGCGCGGCGCCCCCGGGAGAATCCGGCTTCGAGGACACGGGGGCCACGCCTCCGGAACGCCCACTCTCGATTGCAACTCCGACGGTTCTGTTTCGGCCGGGTGGCGTCCCGCTCGCCCTCCACCGATCTCCCCGCGCCCCACCTTCCTGATCTCCGACCCATCCACAAGACGCGGTCCAGAGGAAACGCCCGCGCGATGCGGGAAGGGGGATGCGTGTTCACATTGATGAAAACGGCGGCCACTTCGATGGCGCTCGCCATGGCCTGCTCCGTCTGTCTTTTCGCACAGGAGGAAACGAGAAGCGAAGAACCCCTCCCGGCTCCCGAAACACCGGAGGACGTGGAGGTCACGGCCCGGGCCGACGATCTTGTCGGGATCGCGACCTCGGGCTCCGAGGGGGTGACCGGCAAGGAAGACCTCGCACGGAGACCCCTTCTGCGCCCCGGGGAACTGGTCGAAACCGTTCCCGGGACGATCGCAACGCAGCACAGCGGGGGCGGAAAGGGAAACCAGTACTTCCTGCGCGGGTTCAACCTGGACCACGGCACCGACTTTCACGTGACGCTCGACGGGATGCAGGTGAACCTCCCGACGCACGCCCACGGCCAGGGATACGCCGACCTCAACTTCGTCATCCCGGAACTCGTCGAGCGCGCGCGGTTCCGGAAGGGGCCGTACTGGGCGGAGGTGGGGGACTTCTCGGCAGCCGGATCGGTCGATTTCGATCTCGTCCGCGCGCTCGATCGGCCGATCGTGGATCTCGTCGCCGGGACCGACGACTACGCGCGCGCGCTCGCGGCGGGCTCGCTCCCGATCGGCGAAGGGACCGTCCTCGGCGCGGTCGAGTTCTCCCACTACGACGGCCCGTGGGAGCGCCCCGACGACTTCCGTCGCTGGAACGGCGTCGTCCGCTGGACGCGGGGGGAGGCCGACCGTGGGCTCACGGTGACCGCGATGGCGTACGACGGGGAGTGGGACGCGACCGACCAGATCCCGAGGCGCGCCGTCGAGCAGGGGCTCGTCGGCCGTTTCGGCTCACTCGACGACGATCTCGGCGGGGAATCGGGGCGGTACAGCCTCTCCGCGTCCTGGCGGACCCGGAACGTCGGCTCGACGACGACGCTTTCGGGGTACGTCCTCCGCTACTCCCTCGACCTCCTCTCGAACTTCACCTACTTCCTCGACGACCCGGCGGAAGGAGACGAGTTCCTTCAGAGGGACCGCCGAACAGCCCTCGGCGCGCGATTCGCGCGAGGGTACGTCGCGGGTCCGGGCGGACGCGCCGTTCGGTGGAACTGGGGCCTCGACGCGCGTGCGGATTTCATCGACAACGGCCTCTTCGATACCGCAGGCGGCGCAATTCGGGACACGGTCCGCGCCGACGACGTCGAGCAACTTCTCGGCGCCGCGTTCGTGGACGCGGAAATCGAGTGGAACGCCTGGTTCCGGACCCGCGCCGGCCTCCGGGCCGACGTGTTCCGGGCCGACGTCTCGAGCGACTTGGCGGAGAACTCCGGGAGCCGGTCGGACTCTCTCCTGAGTCCGAAACTCTCGCTCGTCTTCGGGCCGTGGTCTCGCACCGAGGTCTACGTCAATCTCGGCGCCGGCTACCACAGCAACGACGCGCGGGGCGCGACGATCCGGGTCGATCCGCGTTCGGGCGAGCCCGCCGAGCCGGTCGATCCCCTGGTGCGCGCGACCGGGGCCGACGTCGGGTTTCGTACCTCCGCACTCGATGGGCTGCAGACGAGCGTCACGTTCTTCGTCCTAGAGCTCGACTCGGAACTTCTCTTCGTCGGGGACGCGGGCGGGACCGAGGCGAGCCGGCCGAGCCGGCGCACGGGCGTCGAGATCGCCAATCACTGGCGGCCCGCTCCCTGGCTCACCCTCGAGCTCGACGCCGCGTGGACCCGCGGCCGTTTCACCGACGACGATTCGGCCGGGGAGTTCATCCCCGGGGCGCTGACCTCGGCCGTGTCGGCGGGAGCGGCGTTCGATTCCCCACGCGGGTTTTTCGGTGCGATCCGGTGGCGCTACTTCGGTCCGCGCCCGCTGATCGAGGACGGCTCGGTCCGCTCGGGCTCGACATCCCTCGCGTCGCTCCGAGCCGGATGGCGGTTCGCGCGCGACGTGTCGCTCGCGGTCGAGGTTTTCAACCTCTTCGACCGGGACGACAGCGATATCGAGTACTTCTACGCCTCGCGCCTCCCCGGGGAACCGGAGGAGGGGGTGGAGGACGTCCACTTCCACCCGATGGAGAGCCGGTCGGTGCGGCTCGTGACGAAATGGGGGTGGTGAGAATGGGGACTGTGAAAAAGGGGACTGGCACTTTTTCCGGTGTGAAAAAGGGGACTGGCACCTTTTCCGGCGACCGGAAAAGGTGCCAGTCCCCTTTTCCTACCAATATTCCTCGACGTGCAGCGTTCCCGCCTCGCGCCCCTTGTCGGGGACGAAGCCGCGCCCGACGAGCATCGCCTTCGCGTCCCGGATCATGTCCGGGTTTCCGCAGAGGAAGACCTCGGTCCGCGCGGGGTCGAGAAGAACACCCGTCTCCTTCTCGACGATCCCCTGGTCGAGGAGCGCTTGCACGCGCCCCACGGCGCCGGTGAAGTGAGGATCGCGCTCGGGCCGCGTGATCGACGGGATGTAGGTGAGGTTCGTGCGAAGCCTCGAGAGGCTTTCGAGCTCTCCGCGATATCCGAGGTCCCACGAGTAGCGCGCCCCGTGCAGGACGACGAACCGCCGCGCCGTTTCGCGCACGAGCATGGTCCTCAGCATCGAGACGTACGGAGCGAGCCCCGTTCCCGTCGCGACGAGCACGACCGCCCGCCCCGGCGACACCCGGTCGAGCGTGAACATCCCCGTCGCCTTCGGCCCGAGCCAGATCCGCCCGCCGCGAGGCAGCGCGAAGAGACGTGGGGTGAGGCTTCCGCTCGTCACGAGGTTCACGAAGAACTCGACGTAACCGCGCTCGAGGCTCGACGATGCGATGCTGTAGGCGCGCCGGATCATCGCGCCGGCGGGAGGCGGAGGCTCTTCGGGGTCTGCCTCGGGGACCCTCGGCTCGCCGCCGAGGAGGCCGAGAACCGAGTACTGCCCCGGCTCGAAGTCGAAGAGGTCGGCGTCCGGACGGACTCGGAAGATCCGAAGGTGCGCGTGGAGGTCTTCGCGGCCGATCAGCGTCGCGTTGTACGTGGTCTCGGGCACGTCGCGGAGCCCTCCTCCGGGCTCATGGTATCCCGATCGCGGCCTCGACCCCGTTCCGAAAGATCCTAATCCCGTCTCCTTGCCGGGACTCGCCCCGATCCCGGAACCAACGCGGGTGCTGGAAGGGATACAGGTAGGCGTCCGGGTGGGGCATGAGGCCGAAGAGACGTCCCGAGGGATCGCACACCCCGGCGACCGCGTCCGGGGAACCGTTGGGGTTGTACGGCCACTCCTGCGTCGGCTTTCCGCTCGGGCCGACGTACCGGCAGGCGATCTGCCGTCCCGACTCGAGCCGCTCCCGCACGTCCTCGTCACAGAGGAAACGCCCCTCGCCGTGCCGCGCGGGGAGATCCATCGTGTCGAGGCCCCGCGTCCACACGCACGGCGACGCGGGGTCGAAGGCGAGAGTCACCCAGGCGTCGCGGTACCCGGGGCGTTCGTTCGGGGCGAGGGTCGCGCGCGGTGTCCGGTAGTCGCCGTCGAGGCCCGGGACGAGACCGAGGCGGGTCATCGTCTGGAACCCGTTGCAGATCCCGAGGGCGAGACCTCCCTTCTCGACGAACCGGAGGAGGTCATCGTAGAGCCGCCAGCGGATCTTGTTCGCGAAGACGGTTCCCGCCCCCAGGTGGTCTCCGAAGGCGAACCCCCCGATGAACGCGGCGAGGCGGTAGTCGGACAGACGGCGCTTCGCCGTCCCGTCGAGGAGATCGAGCAGGTGAACTCGCTCGGGGTGGGCCCCCGCCATCCGGAACGCGGCTTCGGTTTCGGCCTCGCAGTTCAGGCCGAGACCGGTGATCACGACAACGGCGACGGTCTCAGACATCGGCGAAGGTCTCCTTCCACGCGCGGCCAAGGATGGAAAGGTCGACGTCGACGACCGTCCGCCCCCCGAGGCGAGCGCGAATCCGGCGATCGCCGCCGACCTTCCCCGCCCGGCTGCAGGCCATTCCGGCGAAGCGCGACTCGAAGGCGTCCGCGTCCTTTCCGGCCACGGTGACGACGAATCGTCCGCACGATTCCGAAAAGAGGGCCACGTCGGGGGGGAGCTCGACGAGGTCGGGACAGAGGTCGAGGTCGAGGTCGAGGCCGCGGCGCGCGGCGAGGGCTTTCCGCGCGAGGGCCCACGCGAGCCCGCCCCGGGACGGCGTCGCCGCGGAGCGGACGAGGCCGTCGCGGATCGCGCGCGCGAGCGTCCTGTACAGCGGGAGCGTCTCCTCGGGATCGACCCGCGGCGCCTTGTTTCCCACGTACGGTGCCGGCTTCCCGACCTCCGGGAGGAAACCGTCCCGTTCGCCGAGCCAGCGGAAGTACTCGCTTCCCCCCGTCTCGTCGCGCGTGGTTCCGAGGAGGTAGACGAGGTCTCCCTCCTCCCGCGGCTCGAGGGTCAGTGCCCCGCGCACGTCGTCGATCTGCCCGAGGGCCGAGACGAGGAGGGTCGGCGGCACGCTGATCCGCACCCCCCCCAAGGTCGAGTCGTTCTTCATCGAGTCCTTCCCCGAGACGAGCGGCGCCCCGTAGGCGACGCAGAGTTCGTGCAGTCCGCGGCACGCACGGACGAGTTGAGCCGCTTTGAGCTCACCGTCGGGGTTCGTGGGAGAGGCCACCGGATCGGGCCAGCAGAAGTTGTCGAGGAGCGCGATCCGCTCGAGGGAGGCGCCGGCGCAGATCTGCCGGCGGACCGCCTCGTCGACGACCGCGCGCGCCATGGCGTGGGTGTCGATATCGGAGAGGAAGGGGTTCACCCCCTCCGACAGGACGTACCCGCGAAGGGAGCCGTGCCGGGCGAGGAAGACGGTCGCCTCGGCGGGGACGTCGGCGCGCGAGCCGACCCAAGGCTTCACGACGGTGAGCCCCTTGACCTCGTGGTCGTAGTGGCGCGCCTTCTCCTCGCCCGAGGCCAGGTTGAGCCGGCGCGCCATCGCGACGAGCGTCTCCCCCAGATCGTTCGGAGGCTCGGAGGCCGGTTCCGGCCAGACGTGCGGCACCCATCGGGCGGTCAGGTCGAGGTCCGGATCCCCCTCGTGGAGGAACTCCATGTCGAGGAGGGCGACGGTTTCGTTCCCGCACACGACGTGAAAGACGCCGTCCCCGGTGAATTCCCCGAGGTCGGTCGCTTCCACCTCGCGCCGCCGCGCGAGTTCGAGGAATGTCCCGACCCGCTCGGGGGCTACCGCGACCGTCATCCGCTCCTGCGCCTCGGAGACGAGGATCTCCCACGGCGCGAGTCCGGCGTACTTGAGCGGGGCCTTCTCGACGTCGAGGCGGGCGCCGCCAGGGACGCGCGCCATCTCTCCGACGGAGGAGGAAAGGCCCCCCGCGCCGTTGTCGGTGATCGCGGTGTAGAGGCCGAGGTCGCGGGCCTCGAGGAGGAAGTCGAACATCCGCTTCTGCGTGATCGGGTCGCCGATCTGGACCGCCTGGATCGGCGCCGATTCGTCGAGCGCGGCCGAGGAGAAGGTCGCCCCGTGGATCCCGTCGGCCCCGATCCTGCCGCCGACCATCACGATCCGGTCGCCGGGCCGGGCGCCTTTCTCGTGGCCGGGCCTTCCGGCGACGGTCACGGGAAGCGCGCCGACCGTGCCGCAGAAGACGAGGGGTTTCCCGAGGAAACGGCCGTCGAAGAGCTCCCAGCCGCGCCCGTACGGGACGCCGCTCTGGTTCCCCCCGTCGATCACCCCCTGATGGACCCCGTCCCGGATACGACGCGGGTGGAGGAGGCCGGCCGGGAGCCTCCCCTCGAAGAAGGGGGAGGCGAAGCAGTAGCCCCACACGTTCGCGAGGAGGTCGGCCCCGAGGCCGGTCCCGAACGGGTCGCGGTTGACGCCGACGATCCCGGTGATCGCCCCGCCGTAGGGGTCGAGAGCGGAGGGGGAGTTGTGGGTTTCGACCTTGTAGACGAGGTGGATCGCCTCGTCGAACGCGACCACCCCGGCGTTGTCGTGGAAGACCGAGACGAGCCACGGGAGGTCGAGCGCCTCGGTCGTCCCCCGGATGAAGGTTTCGAAGAGGGAGCGGATCGTTTCGGGAGAGCGGCCGGGCTCGAGGTAGGTGACCGTCGAACGGAAGATCTTGTGCTTGCAGTGCTCGCTCCAGGTCTGCGCGATCGCCTCCATCTCGACGTCGGTCGGGGAGGGGCCGAGCCCGGCGTCCCGGCGGCGTCCCCCTCGCGCCTGCGCGGCGAAGTGATCGCGAACGGTCCGCATCTCCGAAAGCGTAAGCGCGAGCAGACGCTCCTTCGAGATCCGCTCGAGGTCGGCGTCGGTCCCGGAGAGATCGATCGTCGCCACGGCGGGGCGCGCGTGCTCGCGGACGCGGGGGACGGAAAGGTCGGGGCCGGCCCTTCGCCAATCCTCGTAGGAGAGGACGGTGACGTTTTGGATCACGGGGTTCGCGAGCAACTCCGCGGCGATCCGGGCGGCCTCCTTCCCGTCGAGACCTTCGCAGAGGTAGAGCGTCGAGGTGTAGACGGCCGCGCGCGGATCGAGCGTGCGGCCGAGGGTGTCGCGCACGGCGACGAGCGCCGACTTCCCGACCGGGTCGGTCACCCCGGGCTTGTAGGCGACCTCGATCGCCTGGTCGAACGGGCCGTCCTCGAGACGCCCGACCGCGCCGGCATGGAGAATCGGGTCGGCGATCTCGTGGAGGACCCGGCGCGCGTCTTCTTCTGTCAGGTCGGCCTCGATCCGATAGACGTCGCGGGTGCGGATCCGGCCGACGGGGATGCGCAGGAACCCGCGGACGGTGCGCGACACCCCCTCGCCGCGGGGATCGCGATGGCCGGGCCGGAGACCGATTTCGAGACGGTGGACGGGAAGGGTGTTCATGGTGCCCGTACCGTACCGCCGTTCGCATCATCGATCCAATCAATTTGTCGTATCATATCGATCGATGAATCCAATGTCCGATCCTGCCTCCGACCTCCCCGCGCTCCGCGCGTTCGCGGCGGTTGCGCGACGTGGGAGCGTGGGCCGCGCGGCCGAAGCGCTGGCGCGTACCCAGCCCAGCGTGAGCGCGCGCCTCGCGAAGCTCGAGTCGGCCTGGGGGGTTCGCCTCTTCGTCCGGCGGGCCCGCGGCATGACCCTCACCCCGGAAGGGGCGCGGCTCCTCCCGCTCGCGGAAGCGGCGATCGCCGCGGTCGAGGCGCTCGACGCCGCGGCGGGGCTTCCCCTCGGGGGGCCGGCGGCGCTCCGCGTGGGGGCGGGGGACGCGCTCGGTCGCGAGGTTCTCCCGAAGACTCTCGCGAGGCTCCTTCGGGAGACCCCCGCGCTGTCGATGCGCTTCCTGGAGGGTCCGGGGCCGCGGCTCCTCGACGCCCTCCGGGGAGGCGAGATCGACGTCGCGCTCCTCGTCGCTCCGGAGGCGGGCGTGCGGACCGACGGGCTCTCGTTCGCGCCCCTTCTCGAAACGAGGATCGAGCTGTTCTACCCCGTCGGCGCGGCGCCGAGGCGCAGGAAGGTTTCGATCGGAGACCTGGCCCGGGAACGGATCGTGGCCCTCCAGTCCGGGTCGGGATTCCGTCGGCGTCTCGAAAGGCTCTTCGAGGAGCGAGGGCTTCGCTTCGATCCCGCGGTCGAGGTGGGAAACCTCTCCCTCGTGCGACGCTTCGTGGCCGCGGGGGCGGGGGTCGCGGCGGTTCCCGCGATCGCCTTTTCTCGGCGTGCGCCGGGGCCGCGGGTCGAACGTCGAGAGCTCGCGGAGGCTCCGAGGATCTCCTACGTGAGCGCGGTGCGATCGGACGCGCCCCTCCCCGAGCCGGCGAGGAGATTCCTCCAAAAACTCTAGTCGTACCGGCGATGCGGGGTCGATACAGCGATATGGTTTTGCGACATTGGACGGGCGGGGAGAAACCCGTGTACAAACGTCGCGACCTCCCCAATTGGGAACGGCACGCGACGTCTCTTCCGCGTGCCGTTTTTTTTAGATCAGCGCGATTCCCCCCTCTCGCGCTTCCCGGACGAGGGGGTTTCGCTCCTCGACGCCTTGGTCGAATTCCGCGACGGTGAGAACGTGCAGATCGACCGGACAGGGAAGCGGAGACAGGGCGAGCAAGATCTCCGGGATCCGGTCGCGGAGGCTCCCATGGACGCTCTCCCGGACCACCACGAGAAGATCGGCGTCGGAGCGGGGCGTCGCCGTACCGCGGGCGAGGGAGCCGTAGAGGATCACGCGCTGGACTTCCGGGCGGCGTGTCGCGAGACGGCGGGCCGCGTCGCGCAGTTCCTCGATCCGGCGTGGCCTATCGAGGTAGATGGCGCCTGCAGAACGCAAGGATGTGCTCCCCGTCCTCGATCGCCGCGACG
Source organism: uncultured Acidobacteriota bacterium (assembly GCA_964383585.1). Classification (GTDB taxonomy): domain Bacteria; phylum Acidobacteriota; class Polarisedimenticolia; order Polarisedimenticolales; family DASRJG01; genus CAYLHQ01. The sequence continues at coordinate 71,042 of CAYLHQ010000012.1, read as the reverse complement.
GCCTCGCCGCGGGTGTAGAGCTTCCCGGGGAAGCCCGCGTCGAAACCGTTCGGATAGCGGGTCGGGATGTAGTGCTTGTCGAGTCGGCTCGCGGCGTCCGTCGTCGCTTCGGTCCGCCCGACGGACTCGGGTAGGGCCTCCACGAGCGCGAGGACCGAATGACCCCAGGGCTCGCCCCCGAGGGCGAGGACGAGCGACTTGAGGGCCTTCTCCGCCCCCTGTTGCGCCGCGAAGCACGCCCACTCATGGTCGGCGTCCTCGAGGGCATGGCGAGCGTGTGCCAGATCCCGCTCGGCCTGCGCCCACCAGTCCGGCCATCGATTCACTCGGACTCCTCCGGAAGCGCCGACATCGTACACCTCACCCGCCGAGAGGGGCGGACGGGAGTCGCTTCTAGAACACCACCGCGTCGTGCGGGGTGACCCCGTCGGGATCGAGGGCGAAGTCGGGGATCGTCCCCGCGTGGATCCACCCGAGTTTGCGGTAGAGGCGCTCCGCCTCCGCGCCGCGCTTCGCGTCGAGCGTGAGAAGCCGGAACCCGGCGCGCGCCGCTTCGCCCTCGATCGCGTGCATGAGGCGGGTCCCGAGGCCTTCGCCCCGCCGGCTCCGGTGTACCAGGAGCTTCGCGATCTCCGCGCGGTGCGGTTGGTTCGGCGCCCAGGCGGGGTGCATCTGCACGGTTCCGACGATCGAGCCCGCATCGCGGGCGGCGAAGACGATCGCGGAGGAGTGGGCTTCTCGAAGTGTCTTCCGCCACCAGTCTTCGGCCTGCTCGAGCGTGAGCGTGGCGAGAAAGCTCTCCGCCGCGCCGGACGCGACGGCGTCGAGGAGGAGTGCGGCGCGCGCACGGAGGTCGTCGGCATTCACGGGTTGCGAGAGGCGCTCGATCGCGGGGGCCGGTGGGATCACCGCTTTGAACTCGCGCGTGGTTTCGACCGCCGACTCACCCTGCGATCGGCGACAGCGACCAGCGCGCGCAGCGCTTCGTTGACGGTTCGTGAATCGGGGAAGCGGGCTGCGACGTCCGGGTCGAGCACGACGATGTTGGTCCCGGCGGCGAAGCGAGCTGCGTACTTCCCGCGGACTCCGCCGCGGAAGTCGTACTCGGCCCGCATGTCTGGTTCTCGAACCTCATTCCTCCGCTTCTTCATAGATCGTCCTCTCTCTGCGACTGGCCTGCCGCGCGTTGATGATGCGAACCGATTCGCCGCGCTCCGTATGAGAGACCACCAGCAGACGTCCTGCGTAAGATAGTCCCAGAAGGAGAAAACGAGGCTCTCCGTCCCCGTGATCGGGGTCTTCAACGGTGACGGACAGTGGGTCTCCGAAGGCACTCATCGCCTCCTCGAACGTGACGTCGTGCTTCCGAAAATTCGACGCTCGCAGGTTGCCCGAACTCGGTTTCCGCGCGGAAACCCCCGGTGCTATCTTCATGGCCCCATGACAAACACCAAGATCCGCTCCATTTGCCTTTCTCTGGTTCTGATCCTGGTCTCTCCGGCCGTCGAGGCTGCGCAGACGCCCGGGGGGGCGACGATGGGAGACAACGCCGCCAAGCCGACGATTTCCGTGACCGAGTGGCTCGTGCTCGGGCCCGACCCGGTCCCGCTCCCCGCCTTCGCGGAAGAGAAGCCGGGAGCGTACGGCCTGAACGAGATGCTCGACGACGTCCTCCTCGACGTGCGCGCGCTCGATCCGGTCGACGGAAAAGGGGGTTGGAGGGCGGCGAAGGCGGGGAGCGACGGACGTGTCGCGATCGCGTCCGCATCGGGCGAAAAGCGGAATGTCCCCGAAGTCGCCTGGCTCGCCGTGCGGATCCGGACCGACCGGTTCCGCGAGATGACCCTCACGGTCGAAGGGGGTCATCCGAGGCGGGCGTGGCTCGACGGCGAGCCGGTGGCCTCCGGTGGGACCGCGAAGGCGGTGGAGGGGAAGGAGCCGGAGAAGGTCTCGGGGAAGATCCAGATCCCCACCGGAACCCATCTCCTCTTGATCCGCACGATCCTCGATCCCGCGCGGGAAGGGGAATGGAACGTGGGCGCGGTCCTCGAGGCGAAGGACGCGAAGGTCGGTCTCGACGGTCTTTCGAGCGACGTTGCCCCCGAGCGCGACCTCACGATCCACGACATCCTCGATCCCCCGCAGATCACCTCGCTCGCGGTCTCCCCCGACGGGACGCAGGTCGCGACGACCCTTTCGCGGGTCCTTCCGGGAACCGACGATTCCGAGACGTGGATCGAGCTGCGCGCCGCCGCAGACGGGGGGCTCCTGCAGAGTTGGCGCGGCGGCTTCGAGATGACCGGCGTCGGCTGGTCGCCCCAGGGACGGACCCTCTCCTACGTGACCCAGGACCGCAAGGCCTCGAAGGACGGGAAGTCGTTCTCGACGCTGTGGCTTTCGAATCTCGAAACGGGGGAGACGCGACCGCTCCTCGAGCGGATCGAGAACTTCGCCGGGTACGTCTGGTCCCCCGCGGGGAACTCGATCGTCTACGCCGCGACGATCAAGGAGGAGAAGGACAAGCGCGGCGTGAAGCTCCATCGCGGCGTCGCCGACCGCCAGGAGGGGTGGCGCGACCGGCAAGTCCTTCATCTCGTGCGCGTCTCGGACGGAGGGCGGCGCCGGCTGACGGCGGGAATGCTCTCGGTCGGGGGTCCGGTCTTCTCTCCGGACGGCGCGAAGATCGCCTTCCTGCGTCAGAAGGAGAACCTGAAGGAGCGCCCCTACACGGTGCAGGAGTTGTGGGAGCTGACCCTCGCCTCCGGAGAGGCGAAGAAGCTCCTCGAGTCGGGCTGGCTCACGGGCGTCGCCTGGTCACCGGGCGGCGAGAGACTCCTCGTCCTGGGAAGCCCGTCGACCTTCGGAGACGCCGGAAAGAACGTGCCCGACGGGGTCACCCCGAACGAGTACGACGGCCAGCTCTATCTGTGGGACCCGGCCGCGAACGCGGTCGAGGCGATCACGCGTGAATTCGACCCTGCGGTGACGGGGGCGATCTGGAGCCGGCGGGACGGGAACGTCTACTTCCGCGCCGCCGACCGCGACTTCGAACGGCTCTTCCGCTACGACCCGAAGACTCGCCGGATCGAGATGCTCGAAGCGGGGGTCGACGTTGTCGAGGACTGGGCCTTCGCAGAGAACGCCTCCGTGGCGGCCGTGACCGGAACCTCGCCGTGGCAGCCGGAGACGCTCCGTCTCGTCGATCTCGCGTCGGGAGAGTCGCGGCTCCTCGCGAAGCCTTCGGGAAGCTGGTTCGACACGGTCCGCACCGGAGGAGTCGAACCCTTCCGCTTCACGACCTCGAAGGGGCGTGAAGTCGACGGACGGGTCTACTTCCCGCCGGGCTACGACGCCTCGCGGCGAGGCGCCTACCCCGCGATCGTCTACTACTACGGGGGGACGACCCCCGTCGAGCGCGACTTCGGCGGCCGTTACCCGAAGGAGTGGTGGGCCGCGAACGGATACGTCGTCTACGTTCTCCAGCCGACCGGCGCCACTGGGTACGGCCAGGAAGCCTCCGCCGTCCACGTGAACGACTGGGGGGAGGTCACGGCGGCCGAGATCCTCGAGGGGACCGAGAAGTTCCTCGCGGCGCATCCCGCGGTCGACGGCAAGCGCGTCGGCTGCATCGGCGCGTCGTACGGCGGCTTCATGACGATGACCCTCGTGACCAAGAGCGAGCGCTTCGCCGCGGCCGTCGCGCACGCGGGGATCTCCCAACTCGCGTCGTACTGGGGCGAGGGGTACTGGGGAGTCCCGTACAGCGCCGGGGCGACGGCCGATTCGTTCCCCTGGAACCGGCGCGACATCTACGTCGACCGGAGCCCGCTCTATCACGCCGACAAGGTGAAGACGCCGGTGCTCCTCACGCACGGTGCCTCCGACACGAACGTCCCCGTCGGAGAGAGCGACCAGTTCTTCGCCGCACTCCGCCTCGTGGGGGCGCCGTCGGAGTTCCTGGAAATCGAAGGGCAGGACCACCTCATCCTCGACCACGCGAAGCGAATCGTCTGGTCGCGCTCGATCGTCGCCTGGTTCGACCGTTGGCTCCGAGATCGGCCGGAGTGGTGGGAGGCGCTCCACCCCGCTCCGTAGGCACGAGGGTTTCCGATCGGAGACGGGGGGCGCTCGCGTTTCGTTTGACGAGGTCCACGCGCCCGGGGGAAACTGCTCGCAAGTCTTCGTTGCGAGGAGGGGGCCATGCGCCGCGACCGTTCCGTCCTTCTGCTCGTCTTCCTCCTGACGCCCTCCGTATCCGCGCAGCAGGCCGACCGCATTGCGGTGCGCGTCCTCGACCCCGCGGGGGAAAAGCCCCTCGCCCTCGCCGGCGTTTCGTGCGCCGACCCGGCGGGCCCCGGCGCGACCGTCGGGGCGGACGGGCGCATTCCGGTCCTCGCGGCGTGCAGGAAGGTCCGATGCTGGGCCGACGGCTTCCTTCCGGGAGAGGCGGAGGTCGCGGGACCTTCGGTCGACTGCCGGGTGACGGCGGCGGCGCGGATCGAGGGGCCGGTCCGCGGCCTCGCTTCGGCCGACGGCATGGAGGCGCGGCTGTACGGGCCGGGAGGAAACGCCCTCGCCGCGCGCGAGCCGCTCGCCCCCCCGACGAAGAACGAGGAGCTCCCTCGCGTTTCGCTCGGGCCAGTCCCGGCGGGACGCTACCGGATCGACCTCGTCCGCGTGAAGGACGGATGGACCTGCCGGGCCGACCTCGGCCCCCTCGGGCACGGATTGCACGCGGTGTCGGCGGCATGGCGTCCGCCGCGGAGGGTCCAGGGGAAGGTTGTCGATGCCGAGGGGCTTCCGGTCGAATCGATCGCCGTGCGGATCTGGGGGAAGTACCCCGAGGACCCTCCGCCCGCGCAACGAGTTCCGTCCGGTGTCGATCCGATCGGCGCGTGGACGTGCGGCCCTTCGGCACCGCTCGAGGGCGAAACCTCGGCCGACGGGACGTTTTCCTTCCCCGCCGACGCCGAAGGACCGGTCCTCCTCGCTGCGGGAGGGTGGGACGATCCGCTCGGCGTCGCGGCGGGTTCGTTTCCGAAGCCCCCCGAGGAGACGGTCGTCCTCCGTCCCGCACGGCCGGTGCGCCTCGTCGCTCGCCTCGTCGACGAGGACGACCGGCCGGTCGGTTGCCGCGGGGCGCTCACGGTACGGGACCGGGAATCGGCGTGGCTTTCGAGGCTCCTTCCCGGGGCGACCCTGAACTCGCCCTGCTCGGGGGACGGTTCGCTTCGGCTGGGGCCCTTCCTTTCCTCGGAGTGGGATCTCTACGTCCGCCCGAAGCCGGGGCTTCCCCTGCGCCTGCGCGGGGATGCCCCGGAGGCGGGAACGACGGAGGACCTGGGCGTGCTCCGCGTGGAGCGGGGGGCCGCGGTCGTCGTCGACGTCGTCGACCGCTCGGGAGCCCCGGTCGAAGGGGCGCGCGTGCTCGGCAGCGGCTCTGCGGGGCTCGTCTTCAACGTCGAGGGATTCACCGACTCCTCGGGCCGCGCGGAACTCGCCGGGTTCCCGGAAACCGGCCGGCTCCGCCTCGAGGTCTCGGCCGAGGGGTATCGCACCGCGACCCGGGACGATCTCGACCTCTCGGTCGGTTCGGTGCGCATCGAGCTCGATCGGGGCGTGATCCTCGAGGGCCTCGTCGAGGGGGAGTCCGGGGAACCGGTTCCCGGCGCCGAGGTGTTCGCTCTCGCCGGATCGGGGGCGCTCGCTTCACGGACGGTCGCGACGCCGGAGGGGACATTCCGGATTTCCGACGCCGAAGCGGGAAGGCTCGGCCTGATCGCGAGCGCACAGGGGTACCAGACAGGAGAGCCGCTCGCGGTGACGGTCGAGGCCGGAGAAACCCGTTCCGGGATCGTCCTGACGCTCGAGCGCGCTCACGGGCTCCGCGGAACGGTGCTCGATCCGTCGGGGGTGCCCAAGGCGGGGGCGACCGTGAGACTGGTCCGCGACTCCGGTTCCGTCTCGCTCGAGCGCGCCATCGCCGTCGGGATGACGGGCGCGGATGGGAAGTTCACCGTCGCCGCCGAGCCGGGGCCGCGGCAGTCCCTCGTCGCGACCGCCCCGGGTTTCGGGCCGGCCGTCGAGCCCGATGTCCTGGCCAGGGGAGATTCCGAGATCGTCCTGACGCTCGCACCCGCGGGTGCGGTCGAGGCGAGGTTCCCTGTGGACCTGCCTCCCACCCGCTGGGTGTCGGTTCGGGACGGTCGCGGGGTCGGGCACTCCGCCGCCGTCGCCGGCCGGACGAGCGTTCTCTTCTCCGACCTCGCGGCGGGAAAGGGGGCGGCCTCGCTTCCCCCGGGAGCCGAGAAGGGCGTGGAGATCGTTGCGGGGCGTACGACGGTCGTCGAGTTGCGGGACGGGCCTGCGGTCGAGGGCACCGTTTCGAAGGACGGACGGGGGCTCGCGAATTACATCGTGGCCGTCTCCGAGCTTCGGGACGGGGGAATGGCGTCCGACGGAGGCGTCGAGACCGATGCGGCCGGTCGGTGGCGTCTCGAGAACAAGAAACCGGGGACCTACATGTTCTCCGCGATCGGCCCGGAGGGTCGGGCGGACAAGCAGGTCGACCTCCCGCAGGAGGGGCTCGTCCGAGTCGACCTCGCCGTTTCGACCGTTCTCGTCGACGTCCTCGTCCGGGACAGGAAGTCGGGAGGGCCCGTTCCCAACGCGTCGCTCTTCTTGACGCCCGAGGGGGCGAAGTGCATGGCGTCGATGAGTCGCCGCTCGTGGGGGAACCTGTTCGAGCCCGACATCGACGTTTCGGTGAGCGACGGAGGGTGCGGGTTCGGGAGCACGGACGCTTCGGGACGCGCTCGGATCTTCCTCTCCCGTCCAGGTCCACACGCGATTCAGGTCGGAGCGAAGCGTTACGAAACGCACGAGGGGCGGGTCGAGATCGGGGAAGGATCGAACGCGTTCTCGGTCGAGTTGACGCCGACTCCGGGCCCGCGCGTGCGCGTCACCCTGAAGAGCGACCCACCCGGACTTCCCGGGACGCTCGAGTGCGTCGCGGGGGGAGGGCAAAACCGCCACAGCTACGGCTTCGTCTCGGGGGTCCAGGAATGCCCCTTCGAACCCGGTCCGGCGGAGGTGATCTTCCGGGTCGACGGCTTCGGGATCGGGAGGACCGAGCTCGTCGTCCCGGAGGACGGAGACCTCGAAGTCACGGTCACCGCGGTCCGTTGCGGGCAACTCCTCCTGGCGAGGCCCCAGGGGTCGAAGGGGACGCCGGTGGTCCGGGACGCGGCGGGGCTCGACTGGGGGGGCGTCCTCTCCCGGACCTCGGGCGGGGCGATCCAGCGGATCGAGACCCCCGAGCTGGGAGCGGCGTGGCTCCTCCGGTACCTGCCGCCGGGGGTCTACGCCGTCGAGCTCGACGGGAATCCGCGCGGGACCGTCGTCATCGAGGCGGGGGGGACGGCGACGATCCCGTGAATCAGCTGCCCCGGACCGACCCGGCCGACCACGTGACAAAGATCGGGGTGCAGACGGGCTGGTCCGAGTCGCAGACCTCACGCGGGTCGACGAATTCAAGGCTCCCGTCCGGGATCCCGTTCGCGTTCGCGTCGGAGGTCGCGTTGAAGAACGTCCGCACCCGGAAGGTGAGCGAGATCAACTCGCGGGTCCCGACGACGTTCACTCCCGGGATCGTGCCGCTGGCGTTTTGAACGCGGGTGGCGTTCACGATGACCTGGCCCGGAACGGTCGTGGCGTCGACGCGGAAGTCGAGGTTGGTCACGCCACCGTCCCGGAGGAACGACCCCGTCGAGGTGAATCCCTGGTACGCGACGAAGTCGGGATCGATTTGGATCCGGAACGCAGCCCCGAAGAAGTCGGGGATGTCGGTCGCGGAGATCCGGATCGTGAAGCTCGTGCCGCTCGAGCTCCCCGCGAGCTGCGCGATCGAGCCGGCGGTCGCGGTTCCGGGGGTGAACGATGCGACGGGGCCCGAAGGAGCGGGGTCGTCGTCCCCCCCACCGCCGCATGCGGTCGTTCCGAGCGCCAGAATCGCGATCGTGGCCAAAGCCCACCGGCCCATGCGGCCTCCCTTCCGTTCCGTCCGTGCGGTTGCCGTGCAGTTCATCGTCGTCTCCTGGCCGACCTTCACGGACATGCCTGGCCGTAGAAGGCGGCCACGTACGAGAGATCGTCTCCGTCCACGTCGCCGTCACGGTCTCGGTCGGCGGCGGGATTGAATCGGGTCGGCTGCGACGAGATCGACGCGAACGACGACGCGATGCGCAGGACGTCGACGCCGTCCACGATCCCGTCCCCGCTCACGTCGGGAAAGGTCCGCGGCGCGTTCGGCGTGTTGCCGAGGTGGCCGAGGTTCACGATCCCGCCGTTGGGTTGCGGCTCCGAGGTGAGGCGGCCGACCGAGTCGCGGGTTCCCTCGAGCGGGTCCCCGGCGTCGATCGAGGCCGAACAGAGCAGGGGGACGTAGAAGGCGCTCAGCTCGGGATCGAAGCTCCGATTGCCGGACTGTCCCGTCCGATTCCCGACGTTCGGCCCGTACAGCGAGTCGGCGACGTCGTAGACGTCGTTGTACCGGACCGTGAGCGATCGCTGGTCGGTTCCGCCGACGAAGCCGGTTTCGAACTCGAGATCTTCGTTGACGTAGAGGATCGAGTTCGAGACCTCGGTCGCGGTCGATCCGAGGTTGAGCGAGGTGTCCGGATAGGTGAACGCGTCGACGTAGAGGCCGGCGCCTCCCGGATCGACGGAGTTCGCGGCGACCGTGTTGAATTCGAGCGTCGCGGTTGCGGTCGCGAGACCTCTCGACTCGAGTAGGGTATACACGCCGCCACCCTCCCCGGTCAGACCGGGCGTGGCCGCGGTGTTCGTCGTCACCAGGTTGTTCTCGAATCGCACCCTCGCGTCGGTGGCGAGAGACGCGCCCCCGTCCGGCTGGGAGTCGGCGAGGACGTAGAGGCTCGCCCCGCCGCCGACCGCGGCCGTCGTGTTCGTTTGGATCGTGTTGTTCTCGAACTCGATGTCGACGTTCGGCGTCAGGTTTCTCGCCTGGATGACCTCGGCGTAGACCCCCCCGCCTCCGCCCGGAACGAAGGGGGACTGGATGACGCCGGTGTGGGAGTTCCCGGCGATCGCGTTTCCCTCGACGGCGAGGGTCGTCTTCGCGGTCGAATCGAGATCGGCGTGCTGGGCGTAAACGTAGACGCCGCCTCCTCCGCCGTCGGCGACGTTGGCCGTAAGGGAGTTGTTCCGCACCCGGATCTCGTAACCGGGATCGTCGTTCGACGCGGGACCGGTCGTTCCGAGCACCTGCGCGATGACGCCGCCGCCGTATCCCTCCGCGAAGTTGTTTCGGATCACGTTGTCGTCGACGTCGATGACCTCGCTCCCCGACGCGGGATACCCGTACGTCGACACGTACAGGCCGCCTCCGTACGCGACGCCCCCCGAGGTGCCGAGGGTCGCGTTGTTCCCCTCGATCAAGTTCTTGGTAATCCTCACGCGCGAGACGTCGGCCGGGTCGTACGAGTCGGTCAGAACGTAGAGCCCTCCGCCGTACCCGCCGTCAACGCCTTCCGCAGTGTTCGAGGCGATCGTGTTCGACTCCACGGTCACCGTGCCGCCGGCCCCGTAGAACGCGATGCCGCGGACCATGACCCCTCCCCCGAGGGCGGCGGAGTTGTTCTGGATGACGTTCTGCTTGACCGCGGTCTGGCCGTCGACGTCGGTGACGTAATAACCCGTATAAACGTAGACCCCGCCCCCCCGTAGGGCCGAGTTCCCCTCGATCACGTTGTTCGTGATTTGAACGGCGCCGTATCCGCGGACGCCTCCGCCTCCCTGGTTCCCCTTGACCGTGAATCCGCGAAGCACCGCCCGATCTCCCAGTTCCACCACCGGGAGCGACACGATCTGTCCGCCGATGTCGACGAAGCAATCGAGACCGGTCGCGTCGAGTATCGTCGTGTTCGACCGGCGGTTGACCTCGTAGTCCTCGGCGACGATCGTGAGATCGGCCGGAACCGGGGCCCCGGACCCGCCGTCCACGAAGAACGCGGTCACGCACTCGTTGTAGGTCCCGGGGGCGACGCGGATCGTCTCCCCGCCGACGGTCGAGTCGATCGCGCACTGGATCGTCCGACAGGCCGTTCCCGTGCTGCGGCAGTTCGTCGAGACCGCGCAGTTGGCAGGGTCGGTCCCCGTCGGGGAGACGTACACGGTTGTCTGCGCCGCCGCCGCTCCCGTCAGCCCGACGAGCAGCGCGGCAAACAGGAGTCGACGCATTTCGGGGGACCCTCCGCGGGGGTTGGACTCCAGGGGAACCGTAAACCTTCGAGATTATTCGTCCAGTTCGGCATCCGCGCAAACCGGCGGGCGCGGGCTGGCATTTCCACGGGCCGGAACCCATCTTTCGGGCGGAATCGACGGCGGCTGGCTCCACCGCGGAGGATTCGGACGGGCCCCCTGCAGGGTGGGATGGACCCGGGCAGGGGGCCCCGAAACCCGTTCAATCGACCTTGAGGATCGCGAGGAAGGCGTCCTGAGGGATGTCCACCCGGCCGACCCGCTTCATCCGCTTCTTCCCTTCCTTCTGTTTTTCGAGCAGCTTCCGCTTCCGGGTGATGTCGCCCCCGTAGCACTTGGCCAGGACGTTCTTCCCCATCGACCGCACAGTCTCCCGGCAGAGGATCTTCCCTCCGATCGCGGCCTGGATGACGACCTCGAAGAGCTGGCGGGGGATGAGTTCCTTCATCTTCGCGGCGAGCGCCCGGCCCTTCATCTCCGCCTTGTCGCGGTGGACGATGACCGAGAGGGCGTCGACGGGCTCGGCGTTCACGAGGAGGTCCATCTTGACGAGACGGTCCTCCCGGTACCCCGCGAAGTGGTAGTCGAGCGAGGCGTAGCCTCGGCTGACCGACTTCAGCTTGTCGAAGAAGTCGAGCACGATCTCGTTGAGCGGAAGGTCGTATTCGAGGAGCACGCGGGTCTTCGACAGGTACGAGAGTTTCTTCTGGATGCCGCGTCTCTCGTCGCACAGCTTCAAGATGCCGCCGAGATAGTCCGGAGGCGAGATGATGATCGCGGTGATGATCGGCTCCTCGATGATCTCGATGAGTTGCTGCGGGGGGAGCTTCGAGGGGTTGTGGACCTCGATCACCTCGCCCTTCGTGGTGGTCACGCGGTACGAGACCCCGGGGGCGGTGGTGATCAGGTCGAGGTTGAACTCCCGTTCGAGCCGTTCCTGCACGATCTCCATGTGAAGGAGGCCGAGGAAGCCGCAACGGAAGCCGAAGCCGAGGGCGCCCGAGGACTCGGGCTCGTAGGAGAACGACGAGTCGTTGAGACGGAGTTTCTCCATCGCGTCCCGGAGGTCTTCGTACTGGCCCGCGTCCGTAGGGTACAGGCCGGCGAAGACCATCGGCTTGATCTCGCGGAAATCCGGGAACGGCTCGGCGGTCGGGGTCTTGGCGTCGGTCACCGTGTCTCCGACCTGGCAGTCGGAGATCTTCTTGATGTTCGCGATCAGGAAGCCGACCTCGCCGACGCTCAGATCGGTGCGGATCACCGCCTTGGGGGAGAAGATCCCCAACTCCTCGACGTCGTAGACCCCACCGGTCGCCATGAGGCGAATCCGCTGCCCTTTCCGGATCGTGCCGTCGACGACGCGGATCAGCATCACCACCCCGCGGTAGGGGTCGTACCAGGAGTCGAAGATGAGGGCCTTCAAGGGGGCGTCGTACGACCCCAGCGGCGGCGGGACCAGCGCGACGATCGCCTCGAGGATTTCCGGGATGCCGATGCCTTCCTTGGCGGACGCCGAAACGGCGTGCGCCGAGTCGATGCCGATGATGTTCTCGATCTGCTCCTTCGTGCGGTCGACATCGGCGCCGGGGAGATCGATCTTGTTGAGGACCGGGATCACCTCGAGCCCGGCTTCGACGGCGAGATAGGTGTTCGCGAGCGTCTGCGCCTCGACCCCCTGGCTCGCGTCGACCACGAGGAGGGCCCCTTCGCACGCCGCGAGGCTCCGGGAGACCTCGTAGTTGAAGTCGACGTGCCCGGGGGTGTCAATGAGGTTGAGGATGTACTCGTTGCCGTCCGCCGCGGTGTAGGCGAGGGTCACCGCGTGCGCCTTGATCGTGATCCCGCGCTCGCGCTCGAGGTCCATCGCGTCGAGGAGTTGGTCCTGCATCTCCCGGTCGGAAACCGCGCCCGTCCGCTGCAGCAGCCGGTCGGACAAGGTCGTCTTTCCGTGGTCGATATGCGCGATGATCGAGAAATTGCGGATCCGTTTCGATTTCATGGGGTTTCCGCCCGAGGCGGCCGGGCAGTATAGCAATTCGGGGACAGGTTACTCATTTGTCGCAAGAAGTCCCTTTTTGCGACAAACGAGTAACCTGTCCCCTATTCATCATCGAGGATGCGGGAGGCGGGGGTCTCGACGTCGTCGTACTGCCCGGAGCGGGCCGCCCAAAGGAACACGAGGACCGCGCCCAGGGCGAAGAGCAGGGAGGCCGGGAGGAGGATGAACATCACGCTCACGGCGCTCCCCCCCCGGACGGCCGGAACATCCGAGACGCCGCCGTCGTCCCCACGACGGTGAGCGAACTCAGCGGCATCAGGACGGCGGCGACGATCGGGTTGATGAGTCCCGCCATGGCGAGCCCCGCTCCGACGACGTTGTAGAGCAGCGAGAAGGTGAGGTTCCAGCGAATGGTGCGCAACGTCCGGCGCGCCCCGTCGAAGACCTCGAGAAGCGGCTCCACCCCGCTTCGCGTGACGAAGACGTCGGCGGCGGCGAGGGCGGCCTCCGCCCCCCCGTGCACGGCGATCCCGACACGGGCGGCGGCGAGTGCGGCGGCGTCGTTCACGCCGTCCCCCACCATCACGACCGTCCCGTCCGAGGCCGACTCTCGCACGATGCGCGACTTCTGCTCCGGACCGATCTCCCCGCGCGCGTCCGCGGGATCGATCCCGAGGGCGCGTGCGACGGCAGCGACGACGTCCCGGTGGTCCCCCGAGAGGATGGCGACCTTCCACCCCGACCGGCGCAGCCGCTCGACGGCACGGGGTGCGTCGGGACGTATCGGATCCCCGAGCCCGGCCGCCCCGACGACGCGGCCGTCGACCGCGACGACGACCGGCGTCAGGGCGCGCGCGGTCCACTCCGCGAGACGAGAAGACCGGACCTCGTCGAGCGGGCCGCATCGCGCGGCGACGAAGCCGGGCGAACCGACGACGATCGCCCGGCCGTCGACGGTCCCCTCGATTCCGCCCCCCTGGGTCTCGCGGACCCGTACGTGCGCGTCGAGTTCCCCGCACGCCTCCACGATCGCCCGCGCCGCCGGATGGCCCGAGTGCCGCTCGGCGGCGGCGACGAGGCGCCAGGCCTCTTCGGGACCCTCCCGCTCGAGCAGCCGGAGACGCCCTTCGGTCAGCGTGCCGGTCTTGTCGAGCCAAACGCGCCCCGGCCGCGTCAGCGCCTCGAGGACGTCCCCTCCCTTCACCAGGATCCCCGCACGCGCCGCCTGACCGATCGAGAGGGTCGTGGCGAGCGGGGTGGAAAGCCCCAGCGCGCACGGGCAGGTCACGATGAGTAGCGCGATCGCGTGGTCGAGGGCCGTCGAGACCCCGCGCGACGCCCACAGGGCGAAGGTGACGGCGGCGAGGAGGAGGACGGCGCCGACGAAGATCCCGGAGATCCGGTCCGCGAGGAGCACGATCGGGGCGCGGCGCGATGCGAACTCCTCCACGAGCCGCATGAGTTTCCCGACCCGCGTTTCCTCCCCTGCGGCGACGACTTCGACCTCGAGTCTCGACGCGAGGTTCAGCGTTCCCGCGTGGACGGCGGAGCCGGGTTCGACCTCGACGGGGCGCGATTCTCCGGTCAGAAGGGCGACGTTGACGGTGGAGCTTCCGATCGTCACGGTGCCGTCCGCCGGAAAGAGGTCGCCGGGGAGTACCTCGATCGCCATGCCCGGCACGAGCGACTCGGCCGGCACCGTCCGCGCCGCGCCGCCGTCGAGCAGACGGGCGGAGGAAGGGCAGAGCGCCGCGAGGAGTTCCGCCGAATCGGCCGAGGTGCGCTGCCGCCGCATCTGGATCCAGCGCCCCGCGAGGAGGAGGAAGATCAGCATCGTCACCGATTCGAAGTAGACGGGACCCTCGCCGCGGACGGTGTTCGCGACGCCGTGGGCGAAGCCGGCGACGATCCCGAGCGCGATCGGAACGTCCATGTGGAGGGTCCTCGCCCGCAGGGCACCGAGGGCGCCGCGGAAGAACACGCCACCGCCCCAGATCAGCGCGGGGATCGAGATCGCGAGGCTCGTCCAGCGGAACAGCGCTTCGTACGGGGGCTCCATCCCGTGGAGGAGACCTCCGTAAAGCGCGAAGGCGATCGCCATCGTGTTCCCCGCCGAGGCCCCCGAGATCCCGAGGCGCATCAGCATCGAGCGTTCCGCCCGGCGCCGGGCCGATTCCGCGGCTTCCCCGCGGAGCGGGTGCGGGGTGTACCCGAGACGATCGAGGTTCCGCGCGACGGAGGAAAGGGGGCTGCGCTCGGGGTCCCAGGTGACGCGCACACGAGAGCGGGGGAGGTCGAGCCTCGCCTCGAGGACACCGGGATCGAGGTCCGGAAGGCGCTCCACGAGCCACACGCACGCGGCACAGTGGACGCCTTCGAGGAAGAATTCGGTCCGCGCGGAGCCGTCCGGGAGTTCCCGTACCATGCGCGCCGCATACGAAGGGTCGTCGAATTCCTCGAACGAACGACCGGTCACCCGCGCCGGCCGGCCGGCCGCTCCCGAAGATTCGCGGAGAGCGTAGTAACGGGCGAGGCCGTGCGCGCGGAGCGCCCCGTAGACCGCTTCGCACCCGTCGCAGCAGAACGCCTCCGCCGCGGTTCCGGCGGGGCGGCGCGCGCGGGGCACGGGGAGCCCGCAGTGGACGCAGGCGAGCGAAGGAGGAGCGGCCTCAGCGACCGGCATGGCAGGAGGGCTCCTCGTGCGCGGGGGGGGCCGCCGCCCGCAGGACGACCGTCGTCAAGCCGACGGCGACGAGCACTGCGGCGCAAACGGCGGGAGCGACGCGCCGCAGGCGGCCCGACGCCGCCTGTACGAGCGCGCCGACCGCCACGAGCGCGGGCACCGTCCCCGCCCAGAAAACCGTCATCACCGCGGCGCCGGCCGCGGCACCGCCGGTCCCCGCTGCGACCGCCACGTAGGCCCAGAGCCAGCCGCACGGAAGGAGTGCCGAGAGGAGCCCCACCGCGAGGGCACGTTCCGCGGGTGGCCGCGCGGCGAACCGGTCGAGGCCGCGACCGAGCGCGCGCCGTAGCGGGGCCGGGGCCTTCGGCTGCGGCAGGCGCAGCCCGAGCGCCGTCAGGAGGGTATGGCCGCCCCACAGCGCCACGAAGAGTCCCGCGAGGAGGGCCGCCGCGCGCTGCACCCCGACGAGCCTCCCGCCGAGATCGAGGGCGGCGCCGAGAGCCCCGGCCGCCGCCCCGAGGAGGGCGTACGCGGCGAGGCGCCCGCCGTGGTAAGCGCCATGGCGCGCCACGCGCCCGCCGCGGGGGCCGTCGCCCGCGGACCCGGAGGCGAACGCGACGAGCCCGCCGCACATTCCGGCGCAGTGCAGGCTCCCGACGAGGCTCGCCCCCAGCACGGCCGCGCAGAGGGCGATCAGATCCCCGGCCACACGTCCTCCACGAGCGTGCGGGTGAACACCTCTCCGTCCCGCCGCACGACGAAGCGGAACTCCCACAGCCCCGGCCTCCTTGCGAGGAGGCGGGCACCGTACGAGCCCTCCCCGACGTCTTCGAGCGCGAGCGCGAGCACGTCGCTCGCGCGGGCGTTGTGGAACGCCTCGAGGGTCACCGTCGCACCCTCGAGGGGCGCTCCCGACCGGTCGGCGAGGCGCGCGGTCAGCTCGATCCCGCCCTCGGGAGGCGGGCCGGGACGCGTGGCGATCGCGAGCGTCCAGCCGAGTTCGGAGTTCCGGCGATCCTGGGCGAGCCGTTCGTCCCAGCGAAGGCTCTTCTCGTAGTAATCGGGCTCGACCGAGAACGACGGGTCGCCGGTCGCGAACGCGAGAAGGATCAAGTTCGGGCCGATTCCTCCGACGAAGAGAAGCACGACGATGAGGAGCGGCCAGTACCAGCCCCGCTTCATGACACCCCTCCACCCGACGGACCGAGGAGCCGATACGGGACTTCCCTCACGAATCCGGAATCGTCTTCGACGCGAACGACGATTTCGAGAAGGCCGTCCCGGAAGACGCTCGCCGGAGCGTTCACGAACATCCCGGAAGTTTCCGACCGGCCGTCCCCCAGCGTGAACGGGTTGACCGGCGCGATCAGGGAAAGCCCGGGAGGCTCCGCGATCGAGACGGTGTAGCGCCGCTCGGCGCCGCTCCGGTTCACGACCTTCACGCGGATCGGTCCCGAGACCTCTCCATCGGGAAGCACCGCGTACGGCGCGCCCATCCCTCGCAGCACCGTGACGTCGAAAGGCGCACGGTGGGCGAGCGCCCAGCCGAGCGCCCCGACGATCACGACGAGGAGTGCGGGGTAGAGCACCACCCGCGGCCTCAAGATTTTCCGGGGCTTCCCCTCGAACTCGTCACGCGAGCCGTAACGGATGAGGCCTCGGGGCTTTCCCACCTTTTCCATGACGACATCGCAAGCGTCGATGCACTGTGTGCAATGGATGCACTCCATCTGAAGCCCGTCGCGGATGTCGATCCCGGTCGGGCAGGTGATCACGCACGCGGAACAGTCGATGCAGTCGCCCTTCGCGGAGGTCCTCCCCTTGAGCGGGGCGCGCGGCTCTCCTCGCAGCGGGTCGTAGCCGACGATCAGCGACCGGCGATCGAGAAGAACCGACTGGAAGCGTCCGTACGGGCACGCGACGAGGCAGACCTGCTCGCGGAACCAGCCGAAGTCGAGGAACATGAGGGCGGTCGTTGCCGCCATCACGAGGAACGCGGCCGGATGCTCGAACGGGGAGCGGGCGATCCAGCGGGCGAGAGCCTCGACACCGACGAAGTAGGCGAGGAAGGTGTGCGCGAGGAACATCGAGACGACGAGAAAGACGGCGTTCTTGACGAATCGGCGGACGTTCGGTCCCTCCGCGTCGAGCTTGAGCTGCCTCGCGCGGGTCCCTTCGATCCAGCGCTCGATCGGCCGGTAGAGGAACTCCATGTAGACCGTCTGCGGACAGGCCCAGCCGCACCACGCCCGGCCGAGGATCGCGGTCAGGAGGAAGATCGCCACGAAGATCGCGAGCAGGAAGAGCATCAGGAGCGCCGTGTCGGTCGGGTGGAAGGTGCTGCCGAACAGGGTGAAACGCCGCTGCACGACGTCCAGGAGAATCCACGGCTTTCCGTCCCAGCGAAGGTACGGAATGGCCGTGAAGAGGGCGATGAGCCCCCAGGCCGTGAAGAGGCGCCGCCGCCAGAACGGCCCCTTCGAGAGCTTCGGGCGCAACCAGCGCCTGGTCCCGTCCCGGTTGAGGGTCGGCAGCACGCGCTCGGGCGGTGTGGGCGGAGCCGAGACCTCCACCGTCATGAGGCCACCTCCGTCACGGGTTCGCGCCGGCGGCGCGCGGCGCGGCCTCGGCTCCCGGGGATTCCGGAGCGGGAGGCGCCGCGGTCGCGATCGCCGCGGGATCGACCTTCTCTCCCTGCGGGGCCTTCGCGTTCGGAGGGTTCGTTCCGTGGAGGGTGCCCACGTACGCCGCGAGCGCGAGCATGTCGCCGAGGCCGAGTTGGGTCTTCCAGGAGATCATCCCCTTCTCGACCACCCCGTCGGAGATCACCCGGTAGAGATCGGTCGGCCTTCCGCCGTGGAGCCAGTAATCGTCGGTGAGGTTGGGGCCGATGTTCCCCTGGGCTTGTGTCCCGTGGCAGACCGCGCACTTCGACTGGAAGAGGTTCGCGGCCGCCGCCATCATGTCCGGCTTGTCCTGGAATCCGAGGATCGTCTCGTCGGTGATCGGACCGGCCTTCGTGATTTGCTCGGCCAGAAGCGCGTAGTGCGCGAGCATCGTCCTCTCGTACTGCGCCGTCTCCGATTCGCCGTGGCCGAGCTGGTAGTAGATGAAATAGACGACCGAAAAGACGATGGAGGCCCAAAAGAGAAAGACCCACCAGCCGGGAAGGGGGTTGTCGTACTCCCGGATCCCGTCGTACTCGTGATCGAACAGCTTGTCCCTCTCGCTCATCTCAGTCATGGCGGCGCGGTCCCTCCGTCTGGGTCGGGGCGTCGTCGAGCGGCATGCGGCTCGCGCGGTCGAACGTGGCCTGATTACGCCTGCGGAACGTGTAGACCAGGATCCCGAGGAAAAGGAGGAGGAACAGGACGAGCCCGACCTCGGCGTACCCCTCGAGTCCCGCGTGGGACATGATCTCGGTGAGGCTCACCTGTCCCCTCCGGAGCCCCCGCCGCTCCCGGCGGAGGCGATCGCGGGTGCGGCTTCGGCCGGCGCGCCGGGGGGTGGAACGGCCTTGATGTCTTGGCCGAGCCGCTGGAGGTAGGCGACCAAGGCGACGATCTTCTTGTCCTCGAGCCCCGGAGCGCCGCCCTGGGCGGCGACGTCCTCCGCGATCGCGCGCGCCTGTTCGCGGGCCGACGCCGCGGCTCCTGCGACGTCGGCCTCGGTGTAGGGAACCCCGACGGTGCGCATCGCACGCAGCTTCACGGGGATCCCCTCGAAATCGATCCGCTCGGTGAGCATCCACGGATACGGCGGCATGATCGACTGCGGCGTGGTCGAGCGCGGATTCTCCATGTGGCGGACGTGCCAGAGGTTCGGGTACTTCCCGCCGACCCGCTGGAGGTCGGGTCCGATGCGGCGCGATCCCCACAGGAACGGGTGCTCGTACACGAACTCCCCGGGCTTCCCGTACTCGCCGTAGCGGACCGTTTCGGCGCGGATCGGCCGAACCATCTGCGAGTGGCAGTTGTTGCACCCCTCGGCGATGTAGAGGTCGCGCCCGACGACCTCGAGCGGGGTGTACGGCTTCACGGAGGCGATCGTCGGCACGTTCGACCGGATCAGGAAGGTCGGGATGATCTCGAAGAGCGAGGCCACGACGACCGCGACGGCTACCCACGCGCTGAAGACGAGGGGGAGGCGCTCCCAGCGGCGGTGCCAGGTCGCGTCGACGAACCGCTCGATCGTGTAGGCGAGACCGGCGACCGGGGCCTTGACGCGCCGCAGGTAGGACGCAACCGGCGACGGGTCCGTGTACTCGGGGGAGAGGGCGGGGGCCTCGTGGACCGGCACTTCGTACCGCGAAGGCCGGGAACCCCAGGTTTTCGCGAGGTTCACGATGCACAGGACCGTGCCGGAGAGGTAGAAGACCCCACCGAGCACGCGGAACCAGTACATCGGGATGAGGCGCATCGTCGTCTCGATGAAGTCGCCGTAGGCCAGGCGACCCGTCTCGTCGAACGCGCGCCACATGAGCCCCTGCGTCAGCCCGGCCGCGTAGATCGGGAGCACGTAGAGGAGAATCCCGACCGTGGAGGTCCAGAAGTGGATCTCCATGAGACGGTTGCTCCAGAGTTTCGTCTGGAAGAGACGCGGCATGAGCCAATACGCCATGCCGAAGGTCATGAACCCGACCCAGCCGAGCGCGCCGCCGTGCACGTGGGCGATCGTCCAGTCGGTGTAGTGCGAGAGCGAGTTGACGCTCTTGATCGAAAGGAGCGGCCCCTCGAAGGTCGACATCCCGTAGAACGTGATCGCCACGACGAAGAACTTCAGGATCGCGTCGTCGGCGACCTTGTGCCAGGCGCCCCGGAGGGTCAGCAGGCCGTTCACCATGCCGCCCCACGAGGGCATCCAAAGCATCAGCGAGAAGAGCATCCCGAGCGTCGCGGCCCACGAGGGGAGGGCGGTGTAGTGGAGGTGGTGGGGGCCCGCCCAGATGTAGATGAAGATCAGCGACCAGAAGTGGAGGATCGAGAGTTTGTAGGAGAAGACGGGGCGGTCGGCGGCCTTCGGCATGAAGTAGTACATGAGGCCGAGGAAGGGGGTGGTCAGGAAAAACGCGACCGCGTTGTGGCCGTACCACCACTGCATGAACGCGTCCTGGACCCCCGCGTAGACCGAATAGCTCTTCCAGAGGCTCGCCGGGACCTCGAGGCTGTTGAAGATGTGGAGGAGCGCGATCGTGAGGATGGTGGCGATGTAGAACCAGATGGCGACGTAAATGTGGCGCTCCCGGCGCCGGGCCAGGGTTCCGAAGAAGTTGACGGCGAAGATCACCCAGACGAGGGCGATCGCGACGTCGATCGGCCACTCGAGCTCGGCGTACTCCTTCGAGGTCGTGAAACCCAAGGGAAGCGTCACGGCGGCGGCGACGATGATCGCCTGCCAGCCCCAGAAGTGGAGCGAGCTCAGGAGGTCCGAGAACATCCGGGTCTTGAGCAGGCGCTGGGTCGAGTAGTACATGCCGGTGAACATCGCGTTTCCGGCGAACGCGAAGATCACCGCGTTCGTGTGGAGCGGCCTCAGACGTCCGAAGGAAGTCCAAGGGAGACCCAGGTTCGCCGCCGGGAAGGCGAGCTGGATGGCGACCAGGACGCCCACCAGCATCCCCACCGCCCCCCAGACCAGGGTGGCGAGCAGAAACTTCCGGACGATGGCGTCGTCGTAGGTGAACGTTTCGGTCCGTGTCGTCATCGGGTCGGCTCCTCCTCCATCGTCGGCGGATCAGCGCAAGGACAGGGCGGGGAATCGCCCTTCGTTCTCGAGAAAGCGGCGGACGGCGGTGGCGCCCAGGGCGAGGCTCCGTGGGATGAAGAGCATCTCCGCTTCGCGCTGCACCACGACCCCCGCCCCGGCAGGTTGGTCGAGTTCTTCGAGGGCCGGCACGAAGAACGCCCCCCCGGCGGCGTCCTGGGTTCCCAGCGCCGGAAGGTCCTCGCGCCCACCCCCCCGGAGCACCGCCACCGATCCGGCGAGGACGAGGAAGAGGCCCGGGGGGATGTGGCGGGAATAGAAGACGAACTGACCGGCCTGCGCCCGGATCCGGATCACGTCCTGGAACGACTCCAGCAACTCGACCTGACGGGCCTGTTCGGCAGCCATGTCTCGGGAGATCGGCCTCATGTTCGGCTCCCCTGGGCCCGGGGACCTTACCCGAGGGCCGGAGGTCCTACCTTGACGACTCTCAGGCGCGGGCTTGATGAAGGTCAAGTCCGTGTCCACAATGAGCGGCGTGCCCAACGGGGAACCCAAGAGTCTCGGCCGCCTCCGAGTCCTCCGGCCGGCGAACTGCTTCGCGTGCCAGGCGCGGGAGCAAAGCGAGTGGTGCGGCCTCGCGGACGACGACTTGGACCTCCTCGACCGCGCCAAGACCTGTAACATCTACGAGCCGGGACAGGTGGTCTTTTACGAGGGGAACACCTGTCTCGGGATCCATTGCATCGAGGACGGCACCGTCACCCTCCGGAAGTCCGATTCCCAAGGGGGGTCGGTCGTCGTGGGAATGCTCGGGGCGGGGCACACCCTGGGGTACCTCGCATACTTCTCCGGGGGGCCGTACAACGTGACGGCCGAGGCCCTGACCTCCTGCCGGGTCTGCTTCGTCGACAAGGCGGCGGTTCGTCAGATCCTCCAGCAGAATCCGGCGGTGGGGATGGCCTTCCTCCGCCGCTTCGCCGAGGACCTCCAGAGCTCGGAGGAGGAGCGGGTGCGCGCCCTCACCCTCCCGCTGCGGGCGAGGCTTGCGCACATCCTCCTCGTCCTGAAGGACCGCTCGGCGGAGGTCGACGACCGCGGGCAGATCACGATCGAGCTGCCCCTTTCTCGTCGCGATCTCGCGGCGATGCTCGGGGCGCGCCCGGAGAGCCTCTCCCGTATGATCCGGGATTTCCACGACGCCGGGATCGCGAAGTTCGGAACGCGCGAGGTGATCATTCCCGACCTCGATCTCCTGATCGACCAGATCGAGGACGAAACCCACCCCGGCGCCTGATTCGCTCGCGGCGTTTTCGCCGCCGCTCGCCGCCTCCCCGCGACCGCTCGCGCGGTTTCAACGTTCGATTGCGAACTTCAAGGGCGCGAAGCCGTACTCCTGGACGCGTACCACGGAGGAAACGCCATGACGAATCGTTCCCGGATCGCGCTCACGGTTCTCTTCGCGCTGGCCCTCGCGGCCACGCCCCTTCTCGCGGTCGACACCCGCGAGGTCAACTTCTCCCAGGACATTCTGATCGGCGGGCAGGCGATCCAGAAGGGCTGGTACGACCTGCAGTGGAAGGACAAAGGCGGCGGAGCCGTCGAGGTGCGGGTGATCCGAGGCGGGAAGGTCCTCGCCACCGCGACCGGACGGATCATCGAGACCTCCTCCCGGCCCGAAAGCGACCGCGTGCTCTACAAAACGGAGGGGGGAAAGCGCACGCTGGCGGAGATCCACACCGCAGGCTCGACGCAGGTCGTGAAGATCGACGGTTGACCCCCCCGGGCCCCGGCGCCGTCCGCGGCGGCCCTCCCCGGCGTTTCCGGCCCGGGGCCCCGTGCTTCGATCGAGAGGAGAGCGTCATGAAACGAGCGCGAGCGATTCGAGCGATGGCTCTCGTCGGGGCCCTCGCGGGCCTCGCGGCTCCCGGCATCCCCGCCGCGGTGGAGGCTGCTCCCTTGGGGGTCGACGCCGCTGCCCGCGCGATCCTCCGGAGCGGTTACGAACTGGAGCGTCTCCAGATCGACGCGACGAGGGTCCGTGTCAACGTCCTTCGCCGGGGGGAAGTCTTCGCGTCCGCCACGGGAACGATCGGGGAGCCTCCGAAGACCGTCAAGGGGCGGGTCCCCGAGGGGGATCCCGCGCTCCCGGAGCGTCCGGTCGTCGCGCGGCGAGACTCTCTCAGTACCCCATGATGTGGTAGCCGGTGTCCACGTAGATCGTGGCGCCGGTGATCCCCGACGACATCTCGCTGCACAGGAAGAGCGCGGTGTCGCCGACCTCTCGCGCTTCGATGACCCGTCCGAGCGGCGCGATCTCCCGGTGGTGGGAGAGGATGTCGGTGAAGCCCGAGATTCCCCTCGACGAAAGCGTCGGGATCGGGCCCGCGGAGATCGCGTTGACGCGCACCTCTCCCGGGCCGAGTTCGTAGGCGAGTTGCCGCACGGCGTGCTCGAGCGCCGCCTTCGCGCTGCCCATCACGTTGTAATTCGGGAAGACCCACTGGCTGGCCTGGAAGGTCAGCGTCACGATCGATCCCCCGCCGCGCCCTTCCATCAAGCGCGCGGCGCGGTGGGACATCGCGATGAACGAATAGGCGCTGATTTCGAGCGCGGTCCGCCATCCGTCCCTCGAGGTGGCGCGGAATTCCCCCTCGAGATCCTCCCGCCTCGCGAAGGCGACGGAATGGACGAAGGCGTCGATCCCTCCGACGCGGCCGGCGACGACCTCGAACGCGTTGTCGATCTGCTCGTCGCTCGTCACGTCGCAAGGGACGAGCACCGTCCCCGGCCAGCGCGCCGCCAGCGCCTCGCAGTTCTCGCGGAAGCGCTCCCCCGCGTAGGTGAGCACGAGGCGCGCTCCTCCCTCGGCGAGCGTTTCCGCGATCACGGCCGCGAGCGACCGCTGGTTCGCCACCCCCGCCACGAGCGCGGTCTTCCCCGAGAGGTCGATCGTCCGGGCCATGTCTCCTCCCGGCCGCAAAGGGTAGCGGGTCGCGCCCGTCCCTCCAAGCCCTCCCGCAGGGGGAAGAAAGGGAACAATTTCGATCTTTTTGAGAAGTCCTTGACGGATGAAAGCAAAATGATATCAATACGATTGCTTTCTCGGAAAGGAGAGCGGTCATGAATCAGGAACGGGCGCGTACGGTCGTGTCGGGCTATCCGATGCTCTTTCTCGGTCTCCTTCTCGCGGTCGCGACGGTGGGGGTGTTCGTCACGGGGATCCGAACCGAACGGGTCCTGCTCCTGATCCCCGCCGGCCTGCTCCTGCTGGCGACCATTCTCATCTTCGTCGGACTCTTCATCGTGAACCCCAACGACGCCCGGGTCCTCGTGCTGTTCGGCACCTACACGGGGACGGTGAAGAAGAACGGGTTCTGCTGGGCCAACCCCTTCTACGCGAAGAAGAGGATCACGCTCCGCGCCCGGAACCTGAACGGGGAGAAACTCAAGGTCAACGACAAGGCGGGGAATCCGATCCAGATCGCAGCGGTCGTCGTCTGGCAGGTCGAGGACACCTACCGCGCCTCGTTCGACGTCGACGATTACGAGCAGTACGTCGTCGTCCAAAGTGAGGCGGCGGTCCGGCACCTCGCGGGAGCCTACCCGTACGACACGTTCGAGGACCACGAGCAGGACACCATGACCCTCCGCGGCGGGACCGAGCACGTCAACGCCCAGCTCGAGCGGGAGCTGCAGGAGCGGTTCGACCGCGCCGGGATCCGCGTGGTCGAAGCGCGGATCAGCCACCTCGCCTACGCGCCGGAGATCGCCGAGGCGATGCTCCGCCGCCAGCAGGCGGTCGCGGTCGTCGCCGCGAGACACCAGATCGTCGAGGGCGCCGTCAGCATGGTGGAACTGGCCCTCGACCGGCTGTCGGCGAAGAACGTCGTGCAACTCGACGAGGAGCGGAAGGCGGCGATGGTGAGCAACTTGCTCGTCGTGCTCTGCAGCGAGAGCGCTGCCTCCCCCGTCGTCAATGCCGGAACCCTCTACCAGTAAGAGGAGGGGCGGGTGGCCGAGCGGAAGTCCTTCCTTCTGCGCATGAACCCGGAGCTCTGGGAGGCCCTCAATCGGTGGGCCTCCCAGGATCTCCGGAGCGTCAACGGCCAGATCGAGTGGATCCTGAGGCGGGCGGTCGAGGAGAAGTACGGGAAGAGGGACCAGAAACGCGAGTAGCCCGTTCAGGCACCCAGTCGGAGGTTCGCGTCCGCTCCCTGCGTGAGCGGCGCGAACCGTCCTGCTTCGAGGTGGAGGAAGGCGGCCGCGGCGATCATCGCGGCGTTGTCGGTGGCGTATTTCGGCGACGGGATGTGCACGCGCAGCCCTTCCTTTTGGGCCGCTTCCTCGAACGCCCGCCGAAGCCGCCGGTTGCACGCGACCCCCCCCGCGACGATCACCGAGCGGACGTCGTGCTCCCGGCAGGCCGTGACGGTGTTCCGCACGAGCGGCGTCACGACCGATCGCTGGAACGAGGCGACGAAATCCCGAATGAGGCCGGTCGGCTCCCCTCCCGACGCCTCGGGGTAGGCGATGCCGAGCTCGAGCGCCTGCCGCCGGGCCTCCGACTTCTGGCCGCTGAAGGAGAAGTCGAGGGAGTGGTTCTTCATCACCGCGCGGGGGAAGTCGAACCGGCGCTCGTCGGCCCCCTCGGACAGGCGGTCGATGACCGGCCCCCCGGGGTACCCCAGGCCCAGGAGCTTCGCGACCTTGTCGAACGCCTCGCCCGCGGCGTCGTCGCGGGTGCGCGCGAGCGACCCGTAGACCCCCTCCTCGGGGCAGAGGTACAGGGCGGTGTGCCCACCGGAGACGACGAGGGCGACCGCGGGGAACTCGATGTCGGGGTGTTCGAGGAAGGGGGACCGGACGTGCCCCTCGAGGTGGTTGATCGCGAGGAGGGGAAGGCCCCGGTGCCACGCGATCGCCTTCGCGGCGCAAAGGCCGACGAGGAGCGAGCCGATGAGGCCCGGTCCCACCGTCACCGCGATCGCGTCAATCCCGTCGAGCGTCGTTCCCGCCCGCGCGAGCGCCTCTTCGATCACCGGTCGGATCCGCTCGACGTGGCGCCGCGCCGCGAGCTCGGGGACGACCCCCCCGAACCGCGCGTGAACGTCGTCCTGCGAGGCGACGACGGAGGAGAGGACCTTGCTCCGGTCCTCCACGACCGCGGCGGCGGTCTCGTCGCAAGAGGATTCGACAGCGAGGATTCGCACGGGGACAAGATAGGGGACATTCCGCTTTTTGTTCCAATACTTCAAGGCGCCCCGGCGATCTGAGGTTCACCGCTGCTTGAAGAATGGAAAGAAAAACCGGAATGTCCCCTTTGCCGCTTCCACATCTCGTAGAGCGGCGGGTAGACGAGTAGTTCCAGCACGAACGACGTGACGAGGCCGCCGATCATCGGCGCGACGACGCGCTTCATCATGTCGGAGCCGGTCCCCTGGGAGAGCATGATCGGGAGGAGACCCACGAAGGCGGCGAGGACGGTCATCATCTTCGGCCGGATCCGCTTCACGGCCCCGTGGACGATCGCCTCCCGAAGGTCGTGGTGGTTCCGCATCCTTCCCTCGCGCACCGCCTGCTCGTACGACAGATCGAGGAAGAGGAGCATGAAGACGCCCGTCTCCGCGTCGAGGCCCATGAGGGCGATCATCCCCACCCAGACGGCGATCGAGACGTTGTAGTCGAGAAGCCACAGGAACCAGACGGCACCGACGAGGGAGAAGGGAACCGCGAGGAGGACGATGCCCGTCTTCACCACCGAGCGCGTGTTCATGTAGAGAATGAGGAAGATGAGGAACAAGGTGAGCGGGATCACGAGCTTCAGGCGCTCCCGCACCCGCAGCATGTTCTCGTACTGCCCGCTCCAGACGGCGGTATAGCCCGGAGGGAACGACACCGCCTGCGCGACCGCTTCCTTCGCACGGGCCACGTACCCGCCGACGTTGGACTCCGAGATGTCGACGTAAACGTACCCCGCGAGGAGGCCGTTCTCGTTCCGGATCATCCCGGGGCCCGTCGAGAAGCGGAGATCGGCGATCTGCTCGAGAGGGATCTGCACACCGGATGAGGCCGGGACCAGCACCCGTCGTAGCGCCTCGACGTTGTCGCGCAGTTCTCTCGGATACTGGACGCTCACCGTGTAGCGCTCGCGCCCCTCGATCGTCGTGGTCACCGTCTCGCCCCCGACGGCGGCCATCAGGACCATCTGCGCGTCCGCGACGGCGATTCCGTACCTCGCGAGGGCCTCACGCTTCAGGTCGAAGTCGAGGAAGTACCCGCCGGCGGTCCTTTCGGCAAAGACGCTTCGCGTGCCGCTCAGCCCGGCGACGACCGACTCGATCTCCGAGCCGAGCCGCTCGATCTCACCGAGGTCCGGTCCTAGGATCTTGATTCCGACGGGCGTCCGGATCCCCGTCGTCAGCATGTCGATCCGCGTGCGAATCGGCATCGTCCACGAATTGGTGACGCCCGGAAGGCGGACGCGCCGGTCGAGGTCGGCGACCAACTCCTCTCGGGAAATCCGGTCTCGCCAGACGAGCCGGAACGGGGCCTTCATCCAATCCGGAAAGCCGGAGTAGAACCGCTCGACCGACCTCCACTCCGAGCGCGGCTTCAAGACGACGACCGTCTCGATCATCGACAACGGCGCCGGGTCGGTCGCCGAATCGGCGCGTCCCGCCTTCCCGTGAACGCTCGCGACCTCGGGCACCTCGGCGATGAGCCGTCCCGTCTCTTCGAGCATGGCCGCGGCTTCCGCGACGGAAATCCCGGGGAGGGTCGTCGGCATGTACAGGAGCGTCCCCTCGTCGAGCGGAGGCATGAACTCGGAGCCCAGGGAGAAGTACACCGGTATCGTCGACAGCAGAAGGGCGAGAGCGATCGCGATCGTCGCCCTCGGCCAGTCGAGGACCAGGCGGCAGACGGGCTCGTACCACCGAATCAGCCGCCGGCTGATCGGGTGATCCTCCTCGGCGCGGTACCGCCCGACGAACAAACCGCTCGCGGCCTTCGACAGGACTCGCGGCCGGAACCGGAACGGCTCGATCCGCGCGAAGAGCATGCGCATCGCGGGGTCGAGCGTGGTCGCGAGGACCGCGGCGAGGGCCATCGTCAGCGTCTTCGTGTAGGCGAGCGGCTTGAACAACCGCCCTTCCTGATCGACGAGGGTGAAGACCGGAAGGAACGACACGGTGATGACGAGGAGGGAAAAGAAGACCGCCGGCCCGACCTCCTTGAGCGCCTCCAGGCGCACCTCGTGGAAGTCCCCCTTCCCTCCAGCGGCCTGCCACCGGTGGATCTTGTTGTAGGCGTTCTCGACCTCGATGATCGCGCCGTCAACGAGGACCCCGATCGAGATCGCGATCCCCGCGAGCGACATGATGTTCGAGGTGATCCCCATCCCCCACATCGGGATGAAGGCGAGGCAGACCGAGACCGGGATCGTGACGATCGGGACGATCGCGGAAGGGACGTGCCACAGGAAGAGGAGCACGACCAGGCTCACGACGACCATCGCCAGGATCAGCTCCTTCTTCAGCACGTCGATCGAGCGCTCGATCAACTCCGACCGGTCGTAGGTCGCGACGATCTCCACCCCCTCGGGAAGCGAGCCTCGCACGTCGTCGAGCCTCGCCTTCACGCGCTCGATCACGCGGAGCGCGTTCTCCCCGTGGCGCATGACGACGATCCCTCCCGCGACGTCCCCCCGTCCGTCGAGGTCGCCGATCCCTCGTCGCATGTCGGGACCCACGCCGACCCGCGCGACGTCGCGCACGAGGACGGGGACCCCCCGAGCGTCCGCGGTCACGACGAGGTTCTCGAAGTCCTCGATCGATCGCGCGTACCCCCGCGCCCGCACCATGTACTCCGCGCCGGAAAGCTCGAGCACCCGCGCCCCGACCTCGTCGTTCCCCTTCCGGATCGCCTCGACGACCTGCGGTACGGTGACGTTCCGCGCGAGGAGCGCTTCGGGACGGAGCGTGATCTGGTATTGCCTCTGATACCCGCCGAACGACGCGATCTCGGCGACCCCTTCCACACCCTGGAGCCAGTACCGGAGCGTCCAGTCCTGAAAGGATCGCAGGTCTGCCGGGTCGTGGCGGCCTTCGGGGTCGACGAGCGCGTACTGGTAAACCCAGCCGACCCCCGTCGCGTCCGGCCCCAGCTCCGTCGTCACCCCTGCGGGAAGCCGCGGGAGGATCTCGCTCAGGTACTCGAGCACCCGGCTCCGCGCCCAGTAGGGGTCGGTCCCGTCGTCGAAGATCACGTAGACGTAGGAGAAGCCGTAATCCGAAAAGCCACGGATCGACTTGACGCCCGGCGCTCCGAGGAGGGAGGTGACGATGGGGTACGTCACCTGGTCTTCGACGATGTCGGGGCTACGGTCCCACTTCGAGAAGACGATGACCTGGGTGTCCGAGAGATCGGGGATCGCGTCGAGCGGGACCTCGCGCATCGCGCGCACCGCGAACAGAACGGCGACGACCGTCAGCATCAGCACCAGGAGGCGGTGCCGCGCGGAGAAGTCGATGATCCGCTCGATCATCGCTCCGCCGCGGCCTCGAGCCCGGCGCGGAGCCTCGACTCCGAATCGACGAAGAAGTTCCCCTCCGCGAGGACCCGTTCTCCACGCTCGAGCCCGGAGAGCACCTCGACCCGGTCCGGAAGACGGAGGCCGACCGCGATCTCGCGCGGCGTGAAGACGCCGTCCCCCTCGTCGACGAACACGACGCTCCGCGTTCCCGTCTCCATCACCGCCCCCGTCGGGACGGCGAGCCTCTCCCCGAGGTCGGCGACGAGGCGGACCTCGGCGTACATCTCCGGCTTGAGCGACCCGTCCGGGTTCGTGAACTCGATCCGCACGGTCGCGGTCCGCGTCGCCGAGTCGAGGGTCGGATAGACCTTCGCCACCTTCCCCCGATGTTCGCGCCCCGGAAGGTAAGGGAGGGTCATCGACGCCTCCTGGCCTTCCCGGACGAACGGCAACTCGTACTCGTAGACGGAGGCGAGCACCCAGACCTTCGAGAGGTCCGCGACCTCGAGGAGCATCGTCCCCGGTTCGACGCGCGCCCCTTCGGCGATGCCGCGCGAGAGGATCGTCCCCGAGAGGGGGGACGGAACGACGACGGTGCGGGACGCAACCCCCGTCTTCTCCAGGGCCGCGATCTCGTCCTCGGTCATGTCGAGCAGGCGCAGCCGGCTGCGCGCGGCGGCGAGGAGGGAGTCCCCCGAAGCGGCAACCTCCTCGGAGCCGCTCGCCGCGAGCCGCTCGTTCGCCCGGAGCGCGACGAGGAACTCTTCCTGCGCGGCGAGCAGCTCGGGGCTGTAGATCGCGAGGAGGGGCGCGCCGCGTCGGACGGGCTCTCCCACCGCGTTCGCCCACAACCTCTCCACCCATCCCGCCGTCTTCGTGTGGACCTGCCGCAGGCGGGTCTCGTCGATCGCGACGTTTCCCGCGGCGCGCACGACCCGGTCGAAGCGGGCGGGTTCGACCGGCACCGACCGCGCGCCGATCCGGCGCGCCTTCGCCTCCGTCAGACGCACGCGCGCGAGCCCTTTCGGGCCGTGCGCGCCCTCGTGCGGCACTTCGGTTTCGACTCGCGAGGCCGGAACGAGACCCATCGCGCAGATCGGGCACTTCCCCGGGCGGTCCTGCACGACCTGCGGATGCATCGGGCAGTGGAACTGCGTCGCCGAACCGTGGTGCTGTGCCGTCCCGCGCGGGGTAAGCCACGCGAGGGCGACGACGGCGACGAGGACGGCGAGCGAGACGACGACGAGAACGCTGCGTCCGCGGGGGCTCATGACGGGTCTCCCGCGGGCAGGACGAGGTCGCGCCCGACGCTGGGCTCGAGCAGGGCGAGGGCGGCAAGGCGCCGAGCGCGGAGATCTTCGATCCGCCGCGCGTCGGCCAGAAGCTCGCGGGCGTACCCGAGGATCGTCGCGAAGTCCACGCGGCCGGTCGTGTAGGCGGCCGTCGCGGCGTCGAGGGCGGCGCGGGCCTGGGGGAGGACGGCGTCCTCGAAGACCCGCGCCTGATCCTCGGCGCTTTTCGCGCGCGCGAGTGCCTCGCGCACCGAGGATTCCGCCTCGAGCGCGGCGTCTTTCGCCTCGTGACGGACGGCCTCGAGCGAGCGCTCGGCCCCGGCGAGCGCCTGAACCTGTTTCCGGTCGCGGAAGAGGGGGAGCGTGACGCCGAACATCCCCATCACCATCGGGTCGAGGCTTCCTCGGTAGGCGTACCCGGCGCTCCAAGAGAAGTCGGGCTTGAGATCGCGCCTGAGGGATTCGATGCGCGCTTCCTCGCGCCGCTCGACGGCGCGGAGAACGCCGACGCGGGTCGCGTGCAGGGCGGCGGCCCGCAGGAGCTCGTCCGGATCGAAAGGGGCCACCGCCGGCGCGGCGACGGCGGGACCGAAGCGGTCCGTCTCGCTCCTGCCGAGAAGACGCGTAAGACCCGCCTCGGCCTCCGACCGTTGCCCCTCCAGATCTTCGATCTCGGCGTCGATCCGCGCGATCTCGGCCCCGGCGCCGAGAGGCCCCTCGAGGGGGGCCTCCCCCGTCTCGAAGCGCGCCCGCGAGGCGTCGCGCAGGGCGACGACGAGACGGCGGTTCTCCTCGACGAGCCCGCGCACGCGATGGATCCGGTGGAGTTCGACGTAGAGCGTCTTCACTGCGGCGAGGATCTCGCGTCGGATCCGCTCCGCCTCCGCCGTGGCAACGCCGCTTTCCGCCCGCGCCGCCTCGGCGCGGAGGGCCCGCTTTCCAGGGAAGGGGATCTCCTGCGTCCAGGTGAAGGTCGCGTTCGACATTTGCGAATCGCCGAGCGTGAACGTTTCGAGGCTCTCGTTCTGGAGGGAAAACGAGACCATCGGATCGGGAAGGGCCTCCGCCCGCGCAGGGAGGGTTTCGGCCGCGAGAACGCGCGACCCTGCGGCGCGGAGCGCGGGGGCCGACGCCTCGGCCTCGGAGAGGAGGGCGGCGAGATCGAGGAGCGGAAGCTCTCCCGCCGCGGCGGGGATGGCGGACAGGAGCAGGACAGCGTGGAGGAGTCGTTTCGTGAGCACGTCCCCGGTCCAGGCAACCGACGTGCCGGACGAGGATTCCATCGAATTTCGTCGGAACCGGCCCCGCACTGTTCCGTCTCGGACGGCGGGTGTGGGATATGCGACAGGTCCCTGTCGGGGTCAGGTCCCGCCGAGGCGCCTTCTCTCCTCCGCCAGCGCCTCCAACTCCGCGACGGCTTCCAGATCACGCGGCCTGCCCCCCGCTCGCTTGACCCGGATGAGCGTGTCGAGATCGAGGCAACGGCACCGACACCCGAAGAGCTCGACGCCGAGCGTCGATCCTTCGAGGTCCTCGTACGTTCCCCCGCCGGTAAGCTCGCCGAGAAGGTCGATGTCGCCGAGCCTAGTCGTCAGGGTGAAGTTGAGTCCACGAAGCACCGTCGAAACGGACCATTCGAACGGAAGCCCGGCGGGCGCGCCGCGCAGATAGGGCGCGAAGGGCGTGAGGGCCTCAAGGTGGTGCGAACGGTGGGGAGGACTCGCGCCGTGCATGGGGCCGAAGTTGCGGTGGGTCCGAGAGTTCCATCGCGAAGCCCGTGCCGCGAAGTCGCGAGCCCTGGGCTTCCGATCGGCGCGGAAAGGGAATCCCCAGATCCCACCGCAACTTCGGTGGCGTCCCTCGATCCTCCCGTCCCCACGATTCGCGTCACGTCGTGAGGGCCTCCACGAGCCTCTTCACGTTCTCGGGGGCCCGGGAGTACACGACGTCGATGTCCTGCGTCATGCGCGCCGAGCCGTGCACGATGGCCGCCAGGCCGCCGACGATCAGGAATTCCACCCGACCGTTCGCGAGGGCGCCGATCAAACCGGCGAAGTCGGTCACCGCCCGCCCCGCGCCCTCTCGCCCGCGCGCCTGGCCTCTTCCGCGAGGCGCTGCAGCTCCAGGAAGTTCGCGAGCCGCTCGGCGACGCTGCGCTTCAGGTTCTCGCGGAGGAGGGTCCGGTCCACGTGCGCCTTGTAGGCCTCGATGACGGGGTCGGGCTCGAGGGGCGCCTCCGGATCCATCGTCGTCCCTCCCGGGTTTCCGCTGGACGACCCGGATGATACCCCCAGCGCCCCACGCACGGCTTTCGACCGGGAGTGATCCTTCCCGCCCTCCCTCCGCGCATGACCGGGTGGAAGGGAGACGCCGATGAACATCCTCCTGATCGCCCCCGCGAGCGCCGGCTGGCACCGGATCGGCCGGAAACGCCTCTTCAACGGGAAGACCTTCCGGTTCTCTCTCCTGAGCCTGCTCACCGTCGCGGCGGAGACTCCCTCGTGCGACCGGGTCACGATCGTGGACGAGCAGGTCGACGACGTCCCGTTCGAGGGGGTCTGGGACCTCGTCGGGATCTCGTGCATGACGGCGGCGGCGCCGCGGGCGTACGAGATCGCCCGGCGGTTCCGCGCGCGCGGCGTTCCGGTCGTCCTCGGCGGAATGCACCCCACCTTCCGGCCCGAGGAGGCCTGCGGCCACGCCGACGCCGTCGTGATCGGCGAGGCGGAAGGGGTGTGGCCGCTCGCGGTCGAGGACACGCGCCGCGGCGCGTTGCGGCCGGTTTACCGGAACGAGGAGCCTCCCTCGCTCGCCGGTTTGAAGCGCGTCCCGAGAGAGCTTCTCGCCGGCCGCGACTACGTCACCGTCCAGGCCGTTCAGGCGACGCGCGGCTGCCCCAACCGCTGCGCCTTCTGCTCGGTCGGCGCGCTCCACGGGGGGAACTTCCGGACCCGTCCCGTCGCGGAGGTCGTCGCCGAGGTCGCCGCCCTACCGAAGCGGTTCGTCGTCTTCGTCGACGACAACCTGACCGCGGACCCGGCGTACGCGCGCGACCTCTTCCGCGGGCTCGCGCCGCTCGGGAAGCGCTGGGTGAGCCAGTCGGCGCTCGCGATCACCGACGACCTCGCGCTCGTGCGCCTCGCCGCCGATTCGGGGTGCGTCGGCCTTTTCGTCGGTCTCGAGACGCTTCGCGAGACGAACCTGCGCGCCGTGGACAAGGGGTTTCACCGCGCCGAGGAGTACCGGGACCGGATCCGCCTCCTCCACGCCCACGGGATCGGCGTCGAGGCGGGGCTCGTCTTCGGCTTCGACGCGGACGGCCCCGCGGTTTTCGAGGAGACCCTCGCAGGACTCGGCGCGCTCGAGGTCGACGCGATCCAGGTCTCGGTCCTGACGCCGCTTCCGGGGACCCGCCTCTTCGTAACGATGGGCGATCGCGTCTTCGAGAGGGACTGGGCGCGCTACGACTACCACCACGTCGTCTTCGAGCCCGCGCGGATGACCTCGAAGGAGCTCCAGGAAGGGCACGACTGGATCACCCGGCAGTTCTACCGGCCCGACCGGATCGCCGCGCGTCTCGCGCGACACGCGCTCCGTTCGAACGGATGGCCGAGCGTCCTCTACGCGGCGGCGCTCGACGCCGCCTACTGGGGCCGGGTGCGGAGCTGGGAGATCGGCGGGCGGAACCCCGCCGAGGCGAGGCGATCGAAGGAGGTGACGAATCCTCCGTGCTCCTTCGCGAACCTCTCGGCCGCCGACCGGTCGGCGAAGGCGAGCGCGCTCGGGAGGCAGCGATCGTAGACCGTCTTCATGCAGCAGCCGCGCTCGTCCTTCGGCGGGCCGGCGCGGTCTGCGGAGCACGGATGGACGTCGGAGCCCTCGACGAAGGCGGCGGCGCGCGCATCGAGTTCGCGCGTGGTCTCGAAGTCGCGAACCGTAAGCGCGGCGACCCTGGGCGTCTCCCGATCGAGGTACCGGAGGGCGCAGCGGGGGCAGCACGTCCGGACCGACCCTCCGCCGGCGAGGTGGATCGTGAAGGCGAGATTCGTGCATTCCTCGCGGCCACACATGACGCAACGGTCGGAAGCCCCGCCGCAAGAGACCGCGAGGGTCACCGCGAAGAACGCCGAGAGCACCCTGAGTCGGGACATCATGACCCGATCAAGATAGCCCGAACTTCTTCATTCGGTAGATGAGCGTCTGCCGCGTGAGCCCGAGGAAACGCGCCGCCGCGCTCTGGTTCCCGCCGTGCCGCCGCAAGGCCTCCTCGATGAGTCCCTTTTCCACTTCCTCGAGAACGAGTCCGTCGGGGGGGATCTCGACCCGGGCGCGGCCGAGCCGCGCCGCGGCCCCCCCGATCGAGCCGGGGAGGTCTCCCTCGGCGATCGTCCCCTCGCGTCCGAGGACGACGAGCCGTTCGACCAGGTTCTCGAGCTCTCTCACGTTTCCCGGCCAGTCGTGTCGCTCGAGGCGGTCGAGTGCGCCCGGGGCGATTCTCGGAACGGGGCGTCCGTGTCGCGACGCGGACCGAGCCAGGAAGTGCTCGAGGAGGAGGGGGACGTCGCCTGCGCGCTCGCGAAGGGGAGGGATGCGCAGGGGAACGACGTGGAGCCGGAACCAGAGGTCCTCGCGGAAGGCCCCCTCGCGGACGCGCGCCTCCAAGTCGACCCGCGTCGCCGCGACGACGCGCAGGTCGACCCGGACCGGCTCGGCGGCGCCGAGCTTGTCGACTTCCCTCTCCTGGAGGACGCGCAGGAGCCGGGCCTGCGCCGGAAGGGGAAGCTCGCCCACCTCGTCGAGGAAGATCGTCCCGCCGTAGGCGGTTTCGAACTTCCCCCGGCGGTCCTCGACGGCTCCCGTGAAGGCCCCCTTCCGATGACCGAACAGCTCCGACTCGACGAGGCTTTCGGGGATCGCCGCGCAGTTCACGACGACGAAGGGGCCCTCGCTCCTGCGCGACGCCTCGTGGAGCGCGCGCGCGGCCAGCTCTTTCCCCGTTCCGCTCTCGCCGAGGAGGAGGATGGTGGCGTCCGAGTCGGCGGCGAGGAGAAGGTCGTCGAGGAAGCGACGGAGTGCGGACGAGGCCCCGACGAAGGAGGCGAACGCGGGGGGTCGCGCGGCGAGGGCGCGCAGCCGGCGGTTCTCGTCGCGGAGCGTCGCGTACTCGAGCGCCTTCTCGACCGCGACCCGCAGGCGTTCCTTCGTGAACGGCTTCTCCAGGAAATCGAACGCCCCGGCCTGCATCGCGCGGACGGCGGTCTCGACGTCCCCGTGGGCGGTGATCACGAGGGGGACCACCTCGGGCCGGGCGGCGCGCATCCGGTCGAGCAGCTCGAGCCCGGTCATCCCCGGCATGAGGACGTCGGTGACCAGGAGATCGAAGCGCTCGGCCCGCGAGGCCTCGAGCGCCTCGGGGCCGGAGGCCTTCGCGACGACCCGGTGCCCCGCCTCCGTCAGCTGGTATTCGGCGACGCGGCGCAGGCTCTCGTCGTCGTCGACGAGGAGGATCGTGCCCCGGGAACGGCTCATCGAGGGCCTCCCGGAGGGGCGGGGAGCACGACGCGGAACCGCGCCCCTCCCCCCTCGGCATTTTCCGCCTCGAGGCGGCCGCGATGGGAGAGCACGATCCGGCGGCTGACATGGAGGCCGAGCCCCGTGCCGCCTTCCCGGGTCGTGAAGAACGGCTCGAAGAGGCGCTCCACGGGGACATCGGGAAGGCCGGGACCGCGGTCCCGGACGGAGACCTCCACCTCGCCCCCCCGCGAAGCCGTGACGACTTCGACCTCTCCTCCCTCCGGCTGCACCTGGGCGGCGTTGAGGAGGAGGTTGACCAGCACCTGCTGGATCTGTCCGGGATCGGCGAGCACGCGCCGGTCCCCCGCCTCGAGATCGGTGCGGAACGCGACGCGCGTTTTCGTGGCGCTCTCGGAGACGAGGTCGACCGCCGAGCGGACGATCGCGTCCAGGTCGATCGGCCGCAGCTCCGGCGCCTCCGGGCGCGAGTAATCGAGGTACTTCCCGACGATCGCGTTCAGGCGCGCGATCTCGCGGCGGAGGATCTCGAGGAACTCGCGGCGGGGGTGGTCTCGCGGGAAGTCCTGCTCGAGGATTTCCGCGGCGCCGGCGATCGCGCCCAGAGGATTGCGGATCTCGTGCGCCATTCCCGCGGTCAGGGTTCCGAGCGCGGAGAGTCGGTCGGCCCTTCGCAGCCCCTCGCCGGCCTCCTCGGCCTCCTTCCGGAGAGTCCGCTCCCGGTCCGAGAGCAAGCCCGCGACGAGAGCGACGACGCCGAACATCGCGATCTCGAGGATCTGGCTCGCCTGGTACGCCTCGCTGTGGTTCCAGTGGAGAAGGATGTGCGGCAGGTAGGAGACGGAGCTGATCGCCGCCGTCGCAAGGCCTCCCGCGAGGCCGAACCAGGCGCACGCGAGGAGGACCGGGATGTAGTAAAGGCGCTGGTAAACGTTGTGGAGAAGGAAGTGTTCGGCGGGAGTCGAGTAGTGCGCGAGCGTCACCCCCGCGACCAACACGGCGAGCAGGGCGATCCGACTCCGCGACACCGGGGGATTATACGGGGACGGGCGCCTCTTCTAGCCCTGCTGACCCCGAACGTGCACATGGAGGGTCGAAGCGGTCATCTGGCTGCGACCCGTCAGCAGGAACACGCCGAGCCAGAGGGCCTGGACCGCCAGAAGCGCTTCGGGCTTCCAGAGCGCCTCGAGACCCCGGGAGAGTTGAACCGGAGGTCCGGCCTCGGAGGGGATGACGAAGGCCACGCCCGCCGCGTAGGCGAGCGAGAGCGCCGCCATCGCCTGGTACGCCGAGAGTCGGCCACCGCCCCGCCAGTCGGCGCGAAACGCCTCCGACACGAAGCGCCACCCCTGGGACGTGCCGAGCGCGACGACGAGCGAAGTTCCGAATCGCCCTTGGAGGAAAATCGCCGTCGCCAGCAGAGCGGTCGAGACGAGCACGACGGAGGTCCAGCCCTGGACGGCGGCGACGGCCCTTCCCTCGAGCCGCCCTTCGTAGGCGACCTTCTTCGTCTCCCCTTCGAAGCGAAACGACGCCGCGGGGCCGAGACACCGTCGAAAGAGGCGGGGCATCTGCTCGACCGGTCTTCCGTAACAGCAGCCGAAGCTGATACATGCGAGCCGTCCCAGTCCTTCCCCGTAGGCATGGGCGATCGAGAACGCCGCGAGAACCGCAAGCGCGGGCAACCTGTCCCTGCCCGCGGCATCGAGGACGGCGTTTTCGAGCATCAGGATCCAAGGGAATACCAGCACGCCCAGAAAGACCGCGCCGCCGACGGTGAACGTGTACGGTCGACGCTCGACGACGCGGGCCACGAATCGCGCTCCGGTCATGCAGACGACGGCGATCGTGGCCGCGAGCGAGGCCAGGGGGATCGTTTCCACGCCGACCGCTCCGAGCAACACCACCAGGAGGGCGACGGCGGCGGCGAACGCGGTGGCGAACAGCACGCCGTACCAGGTGAGGTTCACCCCCGTCCATCCTCCGGCCGAGTCCCGCCGCTTCGGCACCGCCGCGAGGATCTGCCACCCTTCCCGGGGAAGCCTCCGGAACCCCCAAGCGAGCCCCGCCGCCGACACGAACGCAAGACCCATCAGGAAACCCGCTTCGATCGTCATCGCGGCTTCCTCCGTCCGATCTCCTCTCGTACTCGAACTTCCGTCTCCACGAGCGGAATTCCGAACCCCGAAGAGAAGCGGCTTCGAACTCCCGGGCGCCTGAGGTTGTCTTGGAGGTCCGAGGAGAAGGCGATCCTTCCCGGTTCGAAGAGCACCACGACGGTGCTGCTCCCCGGTCGGAACAGCGCTTTCGCGGCCCCACGGCGGGCGAAGGTCCCCGGAGCGAGCGCGATCGGGCTGTCGTAGCGCTCGATCGAATAGGCCTGCTGGACGGCGCCGACCATCAGGGCGACCACCTCCACGACCGCCACCAGACCGACATGGCTGCCTCCCGGAACGTCCGTGTTCAGGATCGTGACGACGCGTCGGTTTTTGGAGTACGGCGTCGCGAGCGTGACCACGGCGGCCGGATTGCAGGCGTGGTGGGCGCCGTCGAGTTCGTACAAGGCCTCGACGCGACCGGACACCGGAAGATGGACCCAGTGGTACTTCTCCGGGGTCAGGCGCAGAATCGCCCAGTCGGCGCGGGCGAAGACGTCGATCGGCCAACGCAGACCGTTCCCCACGAGTTCCGCGACGTCGAAAAACTTCCCCTTGACGAGCAGAAGGGACGATTCGTCGAACGAACCGACCAGGCAACGGGCGTCGGCGGGTGCGACGACCACTTCCGGATCCTCGGGCATCGGACGGCATTCCCAGAAGCGGATCTTCCGCTCGAAGACCTTGCGAAGGGTGTCCAGAGACGACGGATCGTCCAGGCACTCGCCGAGATCGATCCCCCAATCGCGCAGAAAACGAGCGCCGCCCGCCAGCCGGGCACCCAGGCGGAAGTCGTAGTGGAAGGCCGCGAGGAGGGCGGAGGCCCGAGCGCTCGTGAGCGCCCGGAAGAGGGCTGGGGCACGTTCGCGGGCCTCGTCGTAGAGCAACCGGACCCAGCGGTCCTGGAACAGCCGCTCGGACCGGATGGCTCCCGACCCACGCTCGACGTACTGATGCGGCATTTCGCCCATACGGTCCCCGGCGCGGGGCCGCGAGAACAGGCCGTCACCCCGCGCTCGCAGGAGGACGATGGGCTCCGCGAGTGACCGATCGGCGGCGGATTGGCGAAGGCGATGCGACGAATCGGGCCGCCGACGAAGCGGTCGGCGCTGCCGTCAGCGCGCGAACAGGCCGCGTAGAGCCGATTCGAACGGCGGTCGCGCGATCCCGCGCTCGGTGACGATCGCCGTCACGAGGCGGGCGGGTGTCACGTCGAACGCGGGGTTGAAGACGCCGACGCCCGCGGGCGCCACGCGCGTGCCGAAGAGCTCCGTGACCTCGCGGCTCTCGCGCTCCTCGATCGGGATCGCCGACCCGTCGGGGCAGCCGGGATCGATCGTCGAGGTCGGTGCGGCGACGTAGAACGGGACGCCGTGCTCCCGGGCCAGGACCGCGAGGGGGTACGTCCCGACCTTGTTTGCGACGTCGCCGTTGGCCGCGATCCGGTCGGCACCGACGACCACGAGATCGATCCCTCCCCTGCGCAGCAAGGTGGCGGCCGCGACGTCGGCGAGAACCGTCGTCTCGATCCCGTCTTTCATGAGTTCCCACGCGGTCAGCCGCGCTCCCTGGAGGAAGGGGCGCGTCTCGTCGGCCCAGACCCGAACCGTCTTCCCCGCGTCGCGCGCCCCGCGGATCACTCCGAGGGCGGTGCCGTACCCCGCTGTCGCGAGCCCCCCCGCATTGCAGTGGGTGAGGACGCGCCCGCCGTCGGGAACGAGGGCGCCCCCGTGCTCCCCGATCGCGCGGCAGGCCGCGAGGTCTTCGTCGTGGATCCGCGCTGCCTCGGCCTCGAGCCGCGAGGCGATCTCGACGGTCGAGGCACCCTCGTCCCGGGCCGTCGCGAGGACGCGCCGCATCCGTTCGATCGCCCAGAAGAGATTGACCGCCGTGGGTCGGGCGCGGGCCATGAGGTCGAGAATCGCCTCCATCCGGCGGTCGAACTCCGGAGGGGGGAGGGAGCGCGCGGCGGTCGCTCCGAGCGCGATGCCGAACGCCGCCGTCACGCCGATCGCCGGGGCCCCGCGGACGACCATGTCGCGGATCGCTCGGGCGACCCCTTCCGGCGTGGTGAAGTCGAGGTAGATCTCCTCGACCGGAAGGCGCCTCTGGTCGACGAGGCGGACGGCTTCCGGGGTGCGCTCGACGGTGGGCAGCATGGGCGGGTAGTGTAGCCGCGGAATCCCCGTCCGGAGGAGCCATGAGCCGTCCCG
Source organism: uncultured Acidobacteriota bacterium (assembly GCA_964383585.1). Taxonomy (GTDB): domain Bacteria; phylum Acidobacteriota; class Polarisedimenticolia; order Polarisedimenticolales; family DASRJG01; genus CAYLHQ01. Next base: position 30,647 of record CAYLHQ010000012.1, on the reverse strand, counting down.
CAGATCCGAAGCGGACCGCGTGGGAGGCGCGGCGGGTCGCGCCGAGCCTCGGCAGGAGTCCCGAGCGGCGCACCGAGTTCCGCACCACCTCCGACATCCCGGTGGAGCGCCTGTACACCGCGGCCGACCTCGCGGGTCTCGACGAGGAACGGGATCTCGGTTTTCCGGGGGAGTACCCCTTCACCCGGGGGGTCCAGCCGACGATGTACCGGGGCCGCTTCTGGACGATGCGGCAGTACTCCGGCTTCGGGAGCGCGGCCGAGACGAACGCCCGGTTCCGCTACCTTCTCGAACAGGGCCAGACCGGTCTCTCCGTCGCCTTCGACCTTCCGACGCAGATGGGGTACGACTCCGACCACCCGATGGCGGCGGGAGAGGTCGGGAAGGTCGGCGTCGCGATCTCCTCCCTCGACGACATGGAGGAGTTGCTCGCCGGGATTCCGCTCGACCGCGTCTCGACCTCGATGACGATCAACTCGACCGCCGCGATCCTCCTCGCCCTCTACGTCGCGGTCGCGAAGCGGCACGGAGTGGTCCCCGCCGCTCTCTCCGGCACGATCCAGAACGATCTTCTCAAGGAGTACGTCGCGCGGGGGACCTACATCTATCCGCCCGGCCCCTCCCTCCGGATCACGACCGACCTCTTCGCGTGGTGCGCCGACGAGGTTCCGCGCTGGAACACGATCTCGATCTCCGGTTACCACATGCGGGAGGCGGGGGCGACGGCGGTCCAGGAGGTCGCCTTCACCCTCGCCCACGCGATCGCCTACTGCGAGGCGGCGGTGGCGAGAGGCCTACGGTTCGAGACCTTCGGCCGGCGCCTCTCCTTCTTCTTCAACGGCCACTCGAACTTCTTCGAGGAGGTCGCGAAGTTTCGCGCGGCGCGGAGGCTCTGGGCGCGGATCGTGCGCGAGCGGTTCGGGGTCGAAGACCCGGAGTGCGCGAAGCTCCGCTTCCACACGCAGACCGCGGGCTCGACCCTCACCGCGCAGCAGCCCGACGTCAACGTCGTCCGCACCGCCCTCCAGGCCCTCTCCGCCGTCCTCGGGGGGACCCAGTCGCTCCACACGAATTCGATGGATGAAGCGCTCGGGCTCCCGACCGAGGCCGCCGCGCTCCTCGCCCTCCGGACGCAGCAGGTGATCGCCCACGAGACCGGGGTCGCCGACACGATCGACCCGCTCGCAGGGTCGTACTTCGTCGAGAGCCTGACCGACGCGATCGAGGCGGGCGCGCGGACGTATCTCGACAGGATCGACGCGATGGGCGGCGCGGTGCGGGCGATCGAGAGGGGTTTCCCGCAGCGCGAGATCCACGAGGCGGCCTATCGCTGGCAGAAGCGGGTCGAATCGGGGGACGCGGTCGTGGTCGGCGTCAACCGCTTCACCGAAGGGGAGGTCTCGCGGCCTCCGATTCTGAGGGTCGATCCGGGCGTCGAGCGCGATCGCGCCGCTCGCCTCGCCGCCTTCCGCGCCCGGCGGAACGCCGCCTCGACGGAACGGGCGCTCGTCGCGGTCGAGGAAGCCGCGCGCGGGGACGCGAACCTGGTCCCGCGGATCGTCGCCGCGGTCGAGGCGGAGGCGACCTTGGGCGAGATCGCCGACCGGATGCGGCGGGTCTTCGGGGAGTTCCGGGAGTCGTTCGCGTTCTGACACGTCGTCGAAGGTAGAATCCGCCCCGGTGGCCCCGCTCCTCGAGATCCACGACCTCGTCGTCCGTTTCGACGGTCCGGAGGGCCCGGCCCGCGCGGTCGACGGCCTCACCCTGGCCGTCGAGCGCGGGGAGACGTACGCCCTCGTGGGGGAGTCCGGCAGCGGGAAGAGCACGGCGGGGTTCGCCGTCCTTCGCCTCGCCGAGCCGGGAACGATCGAGCGCGGGCGAATCGTTTTCGACGGACGCGACCTCACCGCCCTCGACGAGAAGGAGATGTGCCGGGTGCGCGGTGCCCGGATCGGCCTCGTCTTCCAAGAGCCGTCCGCGGCCTTGAACCCCGTGATGCGGATCGGAACGCAGGTCGGGGAAGCGCTCCGGATCCACCGGAAGCTCTCCCGGCGCGCGGCGTGGGCGGAAGCGGTGCGTCTCCTCGGTCTCGTCTCCCTTCCCGAACCGGACCGGATCGCGAGGGCGTACGCGCACGAACTTTCGGGAGGGATGGCGCAGCGCGTGATGCTCGCGATCGCCCTCTCGTGCGGACCCGACCTCCTGATCGCCGACGAGCCGACCTCCGCCCTCGACGTGACGGTGCAGGCCCAGGTGCTCGCCCTCCTCAGGCGCCTCAAGAGGGAGCTCGGCCTCACCGTTCTCTTGATCACGCACGACTTCGGGATCGTCGCGGAGAACGCCGACCGCGTCGGCGTCCTGTACGCCGGCCGCCTCGTCGAGGAGGCCCCCGTGCGCGACCTGTTCCGCGAACCGCTGCATCCGTACACCCGCGGCCTCATGGCGTCTCAACTCGGCTCGGAGGACGCGCCGCGGGACCGGAAGCGACCGAGGCTCGCGACGATCCCCGGAACGGCCTCGCGCGCCTCCTCCCCGCCGCCGGGCTGCCGGTTCCACCCGCGGTGCACGGAGCGGTTCGAGCCGTGCGACCGCAGGGAGCCTCGCGAGGTCTCCCCATCGTCGGGGAGGCGCGTCTTCTGCTTCTTGCACGACGGGGAGGGCCCGTGACCGGCGCCGAGCGCCCCGTGCTGGTCGAGGGACGGGGGCTCGTCAAGGTGTTCTCCGCCGCCGCCGACTGGCTCCGCGCCTCCGCCCGGAGGATCCGCGCGGTCGACGGCGTCGACCTCGAGGTCCGCGCGGGCGAGACGCTCGGGCTCGTCGGCGAGTCGGGGTCGGGGAAGTCGACGCTCGGGCGGCTTCTGATCCGTCTCCTCGAGCCCGACGCGGGTTCGGTGCGCTTCGACGGAACCGACGTGACGGCGCTCGGCGCGAGAGACCTGAGGCGGATGCGGAAGCATTTCCAGATCGTCTTCCAGGACCCCTACGGCTCGCTCAACCCGCGGATGCGCGTCGGGACGATCGTCGGAGAGCCGCTCGTGATCCACAAGATCGGAGCGTCGCGGGCCGAGAGGGCGGAACGGGTGGCGCAGCTCCTCCGCGAGGTCGGCCTCGATCCGGAGTCGGCGCGCCGCTATCCCCACGAGTTCTCGGGGGGGCAGCGCCAGCGGATCGGAATCGCGAGGGCGCTCGCCTGTTCCCCGCGGTTCGTCGTCTGCGACGAGCCGGTCTCGGCGCTCGATCCACCGGTGGCGGCGCAGATCGTGAACCTGCTCGGGGACCTCCAGGAGAAACACGGCCTGACGTACCTCTTCGTCGCCCACGATCTCCGTCTCGTGCGTCACTTCGCGGACCGGATCGCCGTCCTCTACCTCGGGAGGGTCGTCGAGCGGGGCCCGGCGGCCGAGGTCCTCCGGGAGCCGCTCCACCCGTACACGCGGGCGCTCCGCGCCTCGGTTCCGGCCGGCCGCCCCGGCGAGCCGACCGAGCCCGCGGTGACGGGGGAACCCCCGTCCGCGCTCGCGATCCCGTCGGGATGCAGGTTCCATCCCCGATGTCCGTTCGCGGTGGCGGCCTGCTCGCGCATCGAGCCCATGCTCCTCCCCGCCGACGGCGGGCGGGAGGTCGCCTGCCACCTCGTCCACCCGCCTTCCTGAGCCGTCCGCCCGCCCGTCGGGATCGTCCGCTCGCGGCGCGGCGGTGGATCGGCCGTGGCGAGGGGGATACGATGCGGGCCGAACGACGGGAAACCGGAACCGTACTTGACCCGTAAGACCTGTCCGCGCCGGGGCCCGGAAGCCGGCTGGAGGAGCGTCGTGAAGCACTTCTCTCGTTCTTCGGTCCTTGCCGCGATCGCCGCGATCGCGCTTCCCTTCGCGCCCGTTCTCGCCCTCGAGGGGGACGAGGCGGGGGTGCGCATGTCGCTCGAGGAAGCGCTCAGGATCGCGCTCGAGAACAACCTCGACCTCGTCGTCGCCCGGAAAGCCCCGTCGATCGCCGAGCAAGGGTTGATCTCGGAGGACGCCGCCTTCGACGGACTCCTGACGCTCAGCGGGTCGTTCCAGGACACGACGACCGATTCGGAGCAGGTGACGACCACCGACCTCGGGTCGAGTTCCGTCCTGTTCACGACCGACAATCAACCGTTCGGCGGGTCGGCGTCGTACGCGAATCGTCTCCGCTTCGGGGGCCGGTACGAGCTGAAGCTCTCGGCCAACCAGTCGGATCCGTCCGCCAGCCGGCGATTCATCAGCGCCGGAATCTTCGACGTCAGCGACTTCCAGTCGGACTCGTGGCGCGCCGATCTCAGCTACACGATGCCGCTCCTCCGGGGGTTCGGAACCGAGGCGAACACGTACAACGTCCTCGTGGCGAAGAGCAACGTGACCCTTTCCCGTTACGAACTCGAACGCGAGTCCGAGGCGACCCTCAAGCGCGTCGAGGACGCCTACTGGGACCTCGTCGCCGCGCGAGCCGCGGTCGACGTCGCGCGCGAGTCGCTCCGTCTCGCCCAGGACCTGCTCGACCTCAACCGGAAGAAGGTGGAGGTCGGGACCCTCGCCCCGATCGAGGTGACCCAAGCCGAGGCCGGCGTCGCGTCCCGCGAAGAGGACATCATCCGCGCCGAGACGGCGCTCCAGAACGCCGAGGACCTGCTGCTGCAGCTCCTCGCGGTGCCGCCCGAAGACCCCCGGTGGGAGCGGGCCGTCGTCCCGACGGACAAGCCCACGTTCGAGAAGTCGGCGGTCGACGTGAACGGGGCCCTCGAGACCGCACTCGCGAACCGCGCGGAGGTGCTGAGCGCGCGTCGATCCCTCTCCGACCGGGAGCTCGGCGAGCGCGTGGCCAGGAACGGCGCGAAGCACGGCCTCGACCTCTCGGCGAACGTGGGGTACGGGACCGATTCCTTCGAGCGCTTGGGGTTCACCGAAGCGGGAGGGACGATCTCCGACCTCGTCAAGTTCGAGCAGGACGACGACAACCTGGATTGGGCCGTCACGTTGACCTACGCCTACCCCATCCGGAACCGGTCGGCGAAGGCCAACTACGCCGGGGCGGTCCTCGATCGCGAGCGAGGGGAGGTCGCCCTGCAAAGCGTCGAGCTTTCCGTCCGGACCGACGTGCGGATCGCCGCGCGGAACGTCGAGTCGGGGGCGAAACGGGTCGACGCCGCGCGCGCCAACACGGTCCTGCAGCGCAAGACCCTCGACGCCGAACAGAAGAAGTTCGAGAACGGCATGTCGACGTCGTTCGAGGTCCTCCGCATCCAGACCGACCTTTCGAACGCGCAGCTCGCGGAGATTCGCGCGATCCTCGACTACACGAAGGCCCTCGCCGACCTGGAGCGCGCGCAAGGGACGCTTCTCGAGGCTCGGGGCCTGAGCCTCGACGCCTCGTCGGGAAAGGAATGAGACGAACGTAACGCGACGCACTCGAAAGGGGGGCGCCATGACCGAATCCGCGTCCGGACCGTCCGCAACGCCGGCCGGCCCCGAGATGGGGGCCTTTTCGAAGCTCGTCAACGTCTTCTTCTCGCCCGCGCAGGTCTTCGAGTCGGTCGCACGGAAGCCCGGTTGGGATTGGCTGCTTCCCGTCGCCCTGATGTGCTGCGGGATGTTTTTCGTCCAGACCGTCCTCACCTCGAAGATCGACGCCGACGAGGCGGTCAAGGCACAGATGAAGATCGTCGAACGCTTCTCCGGCGGCGAAATCCCCGAAGCGCAGCGGGAGGAAATCGAGAAGCGCACGCGGGAGGACATCGAGAAGCAGAAGCGCCCCGTACGGAAGCTGATCGCGATTCCGTTCTTGTTCGGCGTCGTGCTCCTCGTGCCGGCGATCTACAAGGGGATCGCCGCCGCGATGGGGGTCCCGGCGAAGTACAAGGCGCTCCTCGCCGGCTACGCCTGGGTGCAGATCCCGAACATCCTCGCGGGGTTTCTCACCGGGCTCGTCGCGATGCCCAAGGACCGGATCGCCGTCTACGACGCGCAGTTCCTGCGCATCCTCAAGTCCAACATCGGCGCCATGCTCCCGTGGGAGACGACGCACAAGGCCCTGCTCGGGCTCCTCTCGAGCGTCGATCTCTTCGACATCTGGGCGCTCGTCCTCGGGGCGATCATGGTCTCGAAGACGACCGGGTTTTCGAAGAAGGGCGCCTACGGCGTCGTCGGAGGGGTTTGGGGCGTGTACATCGTGCTCAAGGTGATCGGCGGCGTTCTCATGCAGTCCTTCGGCGGCTGACGCGAAAGGTGCGATGTGACCAAGACCCAAAAGACGCTCATCGGCGCGGGAGCCGTCATCGCCATCGGCGCGATCGTCGCCGTCTCGTTTCTCAGCAAGAGCGACGAGACGGGCGAGGAGGTCTACATGGCCGAGGTGAAGACCGAGGACATCGTCTCCTCCGTCTCCGCGAGCGGCAAGATCGAGGCGCGCACGAAGGTGAACGTGCAGTCCTCCGTCATCGGCGAGATCGTCGACCTCCCCGTGGAGGAGGGGAGCGCGGTCCGGCGGGGCGACCTCCTCGTCCAGATCGACCCGGAGCGGTACCGCTCCGAGGTCGACCGCCTGACCGCGAGCCTCCGCATGCAGCGGATCCAGTTGCGGGACGCCGAGATCCGTCTCGAGGACGCCCGGCGCCGTTTGGACCGAGCCCGCGATCTCTTCGACGGTTCCGGGCTCGTCTCCCGCGAGGCGCTCGAGCAGGCCGAGCTCCAGGTGGCGACCGGCGAGATCGGCCTCGAGAGTCTGAGGGAACAGATCGCCCAGGCCGCGGCGAGCCTCGCGCGGGCGAAGGACGACCTGGCGAAGACGACGATCCGCTCTCCGATCGACGGCACCGTCACGCAGCTCAACGCCGAGAAGGGGGAGATCACCCTCACCGGGACGATGAACAACCCCGGGACCGTGATCATGGTCGTTTCCGACATGAGCGAAATCCTCGCCGAGGTCGACGTCGACGAGACGCGCGTCGTCCAGGTCGAGCACGGCCAGCGCGCGCGGGTCGTGGTGGACGCCGTGGGGGAGACGAAGCCCTATCTCGGAACGGTCCACGAGATCGCCGGGACCGCGACGCAGCGGGCCGGGGAGCAGGTGAGGGTCTTCCCCGTCAAGGTCGTCCTCGACGAGGTCGACCCCCGGCTCCGACCCGGGATGACCGCAAAGGCGAAGATCACGACGAAGAGCGCCCAGGACGTCCTGACCGTTCCGATCCAGGCGGTGCTCCTGCGTTCCGCGAAGGAGGTCGAGGAGGCGCTTTCCGAGAAAGAGGCGGAGCCGGAGAAGACGGCGGAGCCCGCCGCCCTTCCGGCAGCCGAGGAAAAGCCCGGTGTTGCGAACGGCGAGCGCGAGGTCGTGTTCCGCGTGGTCGACGGGAAGGCGGTTCTCACCCCCGTGAAGAGCGGGCTCAGCGACGACGTCTCCGTCGCGATCCTCGAAGGGCTCGAGGCGGGACAGACCGTGATCACCGGCCCGTACCGGACCGTGAAGAAACTGAAGCACGAGGACGCCGTCAAGAAGAAGGAAGGGGCCGAAAAGGAAGAGGACGAGGAATCGGAATCCGAAGTCCAGGTCGAGGTGGACTGACCATGGGCGCGCTCATCGAGATCGCGGACGTCACGAAGACGTACGACATGGGGGCCGAGGCCCAGGTCCGCGCCCTCGACGGGGTCTCGGTCGAGATCGACTCGGGCGAGTACGTCGCGGTCATGGGACCTTCGGGGTCGGGGAAATCGACCCTCATGAACCTCATCGGATGCCTCGACACGCCCACGACGGGGACCTACCGGCTCAAGGGACGCGAGGTCTCCGCGATGGACGACGACGAACTCGCCCGCATCCGGAATCGCGAAATCGGGTTCATCTTCCAGACGTTCAACCTCCTTCCCCGAGCCGACGCCCTCCAGAACGTGGAGCTTCCGCTGATCTACTCGGGAACCCCGCGGAGGGACCGCCACGAGCGGGCGCGCCGCGCGCTCGAGGCGGTCGGGCTCGGCGATCGCATGCACCATCGGCCCAACGAGATGTCGGGCGGACAAAGGCAGCGGGTCGCCATCGCCCGCGCTCTCGTCAACGAGCCTTCGCTCCTCTTGGCGGACGAGCCGACCGGGAATCTCGATTCGCGGACCGGTGAGGAGATCCTCTCCCTCATCGACTCTCTCCACGCCCAGGGGAACACGATCCTCCTCGTCACCCACGAGGACGAACTGGCCCATCGCGCCGCGCGCGTGATCCGGCTCCGGGACGGCAAGATCGTCGCCGACGAGCGGAACCGGCGCGAGGAGAGCTGAGTCGTGCTGCTCGAGAACTTCTTCCTGGCGCTCAAGGCGATCTGGGCGAACAAGATGCGCTCGATTCTCACGACCCTCGGCATCGTGATCGGGACTTCCGCCGTCATCGCGGTCGTCTCGATCGTCCAGGGCCTCTCGCAGGTCATCACGGGCGAGGTCGAGAATCTCGGGGCGAACACCGTGATCGTCGCCCCCTACCGTCCCCCCGGGAAGGAAGGGGAGAAGCTCGCCCGTGTCGAACTGACGTGGGAAGACGGGCAGTACCTCCTCGCGACCGTTCCTTCGATCTCCGCGGGGACTCCGGTCCTCCAGCAGTTCTCCTCGGTCAAGTTCGAGGATACCTCGGCGCAGTATCCCGTGATCGGAGGAAAGCCGGAGTTCCAAGACCTCCGGAACTACTACGTCGAACGCGGCCGCTTCATCACTCCGGTCGACGATCGCGAACGGCAGAACGTCACCGTGATCGGCCACGGGGTCATCAAGGAACTCAAGCTCCCCGACGACCCGATCGGCAAGACGCTGACGATCCGCGATCGCGCGTTCCGCATCGTCGGGATCTTCGAGAAGCGCGGGGAGCTATTCGGCCAGGAGTTCGACAAGTTCGTCATGATCCCCTACGGGACGGCCATCGGGATGTACGGCGACACGATGGCGAAACAGTCGACCGCGCTCCTGATCCGCGCCCGGGCGGCCGACCGGGTCCAGCGGGCGATCGACGAGATCGAGGACGCCCTCCGCGTCCGCCATGCGCTGCGGCCCGACCAGCCGAACGACTTTCGCGTCCAGAGCCAGCAGGAGTTCCTCAAGACGATCAGCAAGTTCTTCGACGGGGTGACCTACGTCGTCGCCGGCGTCGTCTCGATCGCGCTGCTGGTCGGCGGGATCGGCATCATGAACATCATGCTGGTGTCGGTCACCGAGCGGACCCGGGAGATCGGCGTCCGGAAGGCGGTGGGGGCGCGGCGCGGCCACATCCTCCAGCAGTTCGTGATCGAGGCGATCACCCTCGCGCTCGTCGGCGGCGTCATCGGGATCGTCGTCGGGTTCGGCGTCGGTCAGCTCGCCGCGAAGCTGATCCCGAACTGGCCCGGCGCCGTCGTTCCGCTCTGGGCGGTCGTCCTCGCCTTCGGATTCTCCTCCGCCGTCGGCCTGTTCTTCGGCATCTACCCGGCGGCGAAGGCCTCGAGGCTCGATCCGATCGAATCGCTCCGCTACGAGTGAGGGGGCGTCCCCCGCGAAGTGTCCTCCGCCCCGGTTTGGGTTACCTTACGGGGGATGGGCGACGCGCTCTGGAACCACTACCTGGCGGGCGGATGGGTGATGCACCCGATCACCGTCTGCTCGATCGTCGCCGTGACCGCGATCGTCGCCAAGTTCCTCCAGTTCGGGCGGGTCCGTCTGGACGGCGTCGCCTTCCTGCGGTCGGTGCGGGAGGCCCTCCTCGAGGGACGGATGGCCGACGCGCTCGCGCTGTGCGAGTCCCGTCAGGGTCCGATCCCCATGACCGTCCGCGCCGGCCTCTTGCGGCACGGCCGCTCCCGCGCGGAGATCGAGGCGGCGATGGAGACGGCGGCGCTCCACGAGATCGCCCGGCTCGAACGACATCTCGGGCTGCTCGCGACGATCGCGAACCTCGCGCCCCTGATCGGCTTCTTCGGCACCGTCTGGGGGATGATCGTCTCGTTCGACACGATCTACGAGCTCGGCCTCACGAATCCGGCCCTGGTCGCCGGGGGGATCTCCCAGGCGCTCTACACGACGGCGTGGGGGCTCCTCGTCGCGTTCGTCGCGCTCCCCTTCCACAACTGGTTCGCCGCGAAGGCGGCCGAAGCCGCGCGCTCCGTCGAGGTCGCCTCCGGCACCCTGCTCGAGACCTTCTCGGAGATGGAGCGCCTCGGACGCGGAGCGTGACGCCGTGAGACTCCCGAGGGCGCGGCCGATCCCCGTGACGATCCCGGCCACCGCCCTGGCCGACCTGGCGCTCCTCCTCGTCCTCTACTTCGTCCTGACCACGACGTACGACGCCGACCGCTTCCGGATCGAGATCCCGGTTTCGGACACCGCGACCGCGGCGGAGATCGGATCGCCCTGCGTCGTCGTGGCGCGGTCGGACGACCGGAGCGGCGCGCCGGACGCGCTCCGCTACCGCTGGTACGACGGCCGATCGGCCGCCCGCCCCCTCGGCGGCGCGGAGGACCTCTGGCTCGAGGTCTCCCGCGTCGCCGACCGCGAGCCGGAGGCGACGCTCGTCGTCAAGGCCGAGGCGACGGTGCGATGGTCGGAGGTCGACGAGGTGCTCGATCTGATGCGGGACGCCGGCGCCCGCCGAGTCCTCCTGTGGACCCGGCCCACGCCCGCCGGCGGGGAGGCGGGAGTCCCGTGAAGATCCGGCCGCGGATCGCTCCTGGGGCGCTCCTCCTGCCGTCGACCTCGATGGCCGACCTTGCGTTCCTCCTGCTGGTTTTCGTCGCGGTCGGAGGGATCTTCTCCGCCGCTCGGGGGGTCGCGGTCGACCTCGACGCGGAGCGACGCGAGGCCGACCTCCCCCGTCCGGGCACACCCGCGGTATGGGTTCGTGTCCGGGCCGACGCCACGGTCCTGGTCGACGGGAGCCCGGTGCCCCGGTCCCTCGCGGCGGAAGCGGTGAGGGGAAGGCTCGCGCCGTATCCCGAGGCGGTCGTGGTGCTCCACGCGGAGCCGCAGGCGACCTTCGGCGCGCTCGCGCTCCTGCTGTCGGAGATCGTGTCGGATGGATCCGGATCCGACGCCGGCGAGCGGCGGATCGCGATCCCCACGCGCGTTCAACTCGAGGCCTGGGTCCGGGCGACCGGGCGCGATCCGTTCGAGGAGATCCGGTGAGGGCGCCGGGGACGGGGTTGACGCTCGCGGAGCGGGTCGACGCGGAAGGGCGGCGGCTTTCGGCCATGCGCCCCGAAGGCGAGGGAAAGCGGATCGCGGCGGCTCTGGCCGTCGCCTGCGCGCTCCACGCCGTCGCGCTCTTCATCCCGGTCCGTTCCGCCGCCGGGACCCGGCCCGCGCTCCCCGAACGCCCCGAAGGGATCGTGATCGCGCGATGGATCCCCCCTCCCGCCCCCGGCGACCTCCGTTCGGCCGCTTCGCCCCCGATGCCGGAACGGAGCGCCGCGGAAACCGCTCGCGCACCTCTCGTCCGCCGCGGGCCGCTCCCGGCCTGGATCCTCGAGCCGGTCCGGGAACCTCCCCCCTCCCCGCGACTCGAGGATCTTCCCCCGGACGCGGCGGTCCTTCCCGTGCCGCCGCCCGCGGAGGTCGCGTCCCCGCGCCCGCCCGTCGAGGTGGTTCGGCCCCTTCCGATCCCCGAGACGAAGGTGGAGCCGGAGTACCCGCAGGTCGCGAAGGCGCTCCGCGTGCGGGGCTCGGTCGTGGTCGAGGTGACGGTCGGGGTCGACGGCGCGGTGAAGGGCGCGAGGGTTCTCGAATGTTCCCGCCCGGGCGTCGGGTTCGAGGAGGCGGCGCTCGCGGCGGTACGGCGGTGGTCCTTCCAGCCCGGCCGTCTCGGAGACGAGGCCGTGGAGGCCTCGACCGTGGTCCGCGTGGAGTTCCGGTGAAGCGGCGGGCGGGGTTTCTCGGGATCGTGCTCGCGGCGGCCGCGACGCAGGCCGGCGCCGGATACGACGACGGCCTCGCCTACTTCAAGGGGGGGAAGTTGGCGGAGGCGGCCGCGGAGTTCCAGGAGGCGGTCGACGCCGACGCCTCCGACGACCGCGGGTGGTTCCTCCTGGCGCAATGCCTCCGGGAGATGGGACGCCCGAACGAGACGGAGCGCGCCCTCGAACGCGCCATCCGGGTCCGGCCGGAGCGGCCGGAGTACCGGCACGCGCTCTCGCTCGTCCTCCGCGATCTCGGCCGGCCGGCCGAAGCGGTGGCGGAGGCGGCCGAAGGGCTCAGGCGAGCCGATTCTCCGAGGGCGGTCTACGCCCTCCACGTCGCGCTCGCCGCGGCGCTCGGCGACCTCGGCCGCTGGCGCGAAGCGGCGGCCGAACTCGAGAGGGCCCGCGCGGTCCGATCGGATCCGGCGTTGCTCGACCTGCTCGGCCGGGCGTACTTCGCGCTCGGCGACGACGCGAGGGCGGTCGCGGCATGGGCCGAGGCCGAAGTTCGGGACCCTGCGGACGCGAAGCGGCTTCGGCTGGTCGTCGAGGCGTTCCTGCGCGCCGCCGCCGGCGCGCCCGATTCGGGGGCGAAGCGCGGCGCTTACCTGCGTGCGCTCGAACTCGCGAATCGTTACCGGGACGGAAGGCCCGGCGACGTCGACGCGCTCCATCTCGTCGGCCGTGCGGCGCTCGGGGCGGGGCGGCTCGACGACGCGGAGAGCGCCTTCCGGCGCGTCCTCGCCGAGGAGCCCCGGCATTGCTTCGCTCTCGTGAACCTCGGGAGGGTCCTCCTCGCGCGCGAGGAGTTCGCCGCTGCCGAAAGGACCCTGCAGCGTGCGGCGGCGTGCGCGCCGCGTCTCGGCGTCGTCCACGAGACGTTGGGGGCGCTCTGGCTCGTGAACGGCCGTGACGCGCAGGCCGCCCGCGCGTTCCGGCGCGCCATGAGCCTCGACCCGACCCCGACGGCGGCCGCCGGACTCGAGGAGGCGCGGCGGCGTGTCGGCGTGGCTCCGGAAGGAGAGGACTTGCAGGTGCCGGTCGGAGCGGGCGAGAGGCGTCCGCGTTGACGCCCCGTTCGGCCGTGTGTTAGCGTCTCCGCTCCACAAACCCCGAATTCAAGGGATTTTTGCGCGAAGACCCGGGGGCGAGGCTCGTGACCGACAGCGTCATTCCCGTCATTCTCGTGATCGCCGTCGCCGCCCTCACCGCCTTCGGGATGCTCCTCCTGAGCGCCCTCCTCGGCCGCCCGAAGAAGTCGAAGCTCGACCCGACCCCCTACGAGTGCGGTTCGCGCCCCTTCGAGTCGGTCGACCGCCACCGCTTCTCCGTGAAGTTCTACCTGGTCGCCATGCTCTTCATCCTCTTCGACATCGAGGCGGCGTTCCTGATCCCGTGGGCGGTGACGTTCCAGGGGTTTGCGACGGCCAAGAGATTCGTTCTGGTCGAGATGGCGATCTTCCTCGGCATCCTCGTCGCCGGCTACCTCTACGTGTGGTGGCGCGGCGCCTTGGAGTGGGAGTGACCGTGGCCGACGGCGCGACGGCGGTCGAAACGATCCGCGCGAGATTCCAGGACGCGGTCCTCGAGACCGGCTCGTTCCGCGACCAGCATTGGGTCGCGCTCCGGGCGGAGCGTCTGCTCGAGGTTTGCCGATTCCTCCGCGACGATCCGGGGATGGCGTACGACGTCTGTCTCGACGTCACGGCCGCGCACTGGCCGGAGCGGGAGCCGCCGATGGAGGTGATCGTCCATCTCCACAGCCGCTCGCGCAACGACCGGGTCCGCCTCAAAATCCCGACCGGGGATGCGGGGCCGGTGCCGAGCCTCACGGGTCTCTGGGGATCCGCCAACTGGAACGAGCGGGAGGTCTTCGACATGTTCGGCATCGTCTTCGAGGGGCATCCGGACCCGAGGCGCATCCTCATGCCGGACGATTACACCGATCACCCGCTCCGCAAGGAGTTCCCGCTCTTCCGCGGCTGACGAGGAACCCGTGCGCGCCGAACTGGAACGCTCGACCGGCCATCCCGAGATCATCACCGTCAACATGGGGCCGTCCCACCCGGCGACCCACGGCGTGCTGCGGGTGGTCCTGAAGCTCGACGGAGAGACGGTCGTGCACGCGGTCCCGCACATCGGTTTCCTCCACCGAGGCATGGAGAAGATCGCGGAGAACCGCACCTACCTCCAGTTCATCCCGTACACCGACCGGATGGACTATCTCGGGCCGCTCGCGTCGAACGTGGGATTCTGTCTCGCGATCGAGGAGCTGCTGGGGATCCGGGTCCCGCCGCGGGGAGAGGTGCTCCGGGTCATCTGCTGCGAGCTCGCGAGGATCGGCGCCCATCTCCTCTGGCTCGGCACCCACGCGCTCGACCTCGGCGCCGCGACCGTGTTCTTCCACACCTTCCGCGACCGCGAGTGGCACTACGACCTCGTGGAAGACCTGACCGGGGCCCGGCTGACGACCTCCTTCACGCGCGTCGGCGGGCTCGCGCACGACGCCACCCCCGATTGGCTCGCCCGCCTGCGGGAGTTCATCGACGCCTTCCCCGGCCGGGTCGACGATTACGAATCGCTCCTCACCAAGAACACGATCTGGATGGACCGCACCGCGGGGGTGGGCGTCCTTCGCAAGGAAGACGCGATCGCCTGGGGCGTGACCGGCCCCCCTCTGCGGGCGTCGGGGGTCGAGTACGACGTCCGGAAGGCCCGACCGTACTCCGGGTACGAACAGTACGACTTCGAGATCCCGGTCGGCTCGAACGGCGACATTTACGACCGTTACCTCGTGCGCATCGAGGAAATGCGCCAGTCGACGCGCATTCTCGACCAGGCGCTCCGGAACCTCCCCGACGGGCCGGTGAACGTCGACGATCCCAAGATCTTCCTCCCGCCCAAGAAGAAGGTCCTCACGAGCATGGAGGAGCTGATCCACCAGTTCATGATCGTGACCGAAGGGTTCGAGTGCCCCGACGGGGAGGTCTACCACGCGACCGAGGTGCCGAAGGGGGAGCTGGGCTTCTACGTCATCTCGACCGGCGGAAAGGCGCCGTACCGGCTCCGGATCCGCTCGCCGAGCTTCAACAACCTCTCCGTCCTGCCCCTGATCACGGAGGGGGGGCTCGTGGCCGACGTGGTGGCGGCCATCGGGAGCCTCGATCCCGTCATGGGCGAGGTGGATCGCTGATGCTGGGACCCGAATTTGACGGCCGAATCGACGCGATCGTCTCCCGCTATCCGCACGCGCGATCGGCGATCCTCCCGGTCCTCTGGGAAATCCAAAAGGAAAAGGGCTCCGTCGACCTCGACGCGGAGCGTTGGGTCGCGAAGCGGCTCGGCGTGAGCGAGGCCCACGTCCACGGGGTCGTGACGTTCTACACGATGTTCAAGCAAAAACCGTCGGGGAAGTACCACATCCAGATCTGCACGACGCTGTCGTGCATGCTCCGGGGCTCGGACGAACTCCTGAAGCACCTGGAAAGGAAGCTGGGGATCAAGGCCGGGGAGACCACGCCCGACGGGAGGTTCTCGATCGTGCGGGTCGAGTGCCTCGGGGCGTGCGGCTATGCGCCGATGTTCCAGCTCAACGACGACTATTACGAAAACCTCAGTCTCGAGAAGGTCGACCGCCTTCTCGAGAGCCTTCCGTAGGACGGCGAGCGTGCCGATGGAACGGATCCTCACCCGAAACGTCGACAAGGAGCACTCGGAGTCCCTCGCGGTGTACGAGGCCGGAGGGGGCTATCAGGCGCTCCGGAAGGCACTCCGCGAGATGACCCCGGACGCCGTCACCGAAGAGGTCAAGAAGTCGGGCCTCCGCGGGAGGGGGGGCGCCGGGTTCCCCACCGGCCTCAAGTGGTCGTTCATGCCGCGAGAGGTCGACCCGAAGCGGCCCCACTACCTCCTCAACAACGCGGACGAGTCGGAGCCGGGGACCTTCAAAGACCGCCTCCTCATGGAGAAGGACCCGCACCTCGTGATCGAGGGGACCCTCCTCGGCGCGTACGGGATCCGTGCGGGCACGGCCTACATCTACATCCGCGGCGAGTACACCTATCCCGCGAAGGTGCTCGAGAAAGCCCTCGCCGAGGCGCGCGCCGCGGGCTACGTGGGGAAGAACATTCTCGGGAGCGGGTGGGACTGCGAGGTCTGGGTCCACCGCGGAGCGGGCGCCTACATCTGCGGGGAGGAGACGGCGCTGATGTCCTCGCTCGAGGGGGATCGCGGCTATCCGAAGCTCAAGCCCCCGTTCCCCGCGCAGCGCGGCGTTTGGGGGTGCCCGACGACGATCAACAACGTCGAAACCCTCGCGAACGTCCCGTTCATCGTCGAGCGCGGGGCGGACTGGTATCTCGGCATCGGGAAGGCCCCGAAGAACACCGGGCCCAAGCTCTACTCGCTGAGCGGGCACGTGAAGCGGCCCGGCAACTACGAGGCCCCGATGGGCCTCCCCCTCATGGAGCTGATCCACGAGCTCGGCGGCGGTATGCTCCATGCGGACCGTCCGCTGAAGGCGGTGATCCCGGGCGGGTCGTCGGTTCCGGTGCTCCGCGCCGAGGAGTGCGAGGTCGACCTCGAATACGACTCGCTCGCGGCGAAGGGGACCTTCCTCGGTTCCGCGGGGGTCATGGTCATGGACTCCTCCACCTGCATGGTGCAGGCGATGGAACGGATCGCGCACTTCTACGCCCACGAGTCGTGCGGACAGTGCACCCCCTGCCGGCAGGGGACCGGCTGGCTCGAGAAGATCCTCGCCCGGATCGAACACGGGAAGGGGCTTCCGCAGGATCTCGAGCTCATCGACTCCGTGTCGAACAACATCATGGGGAACACGATCTGCGCGCTCGGCGACGCGGCGGCGATGCCGGCGATCTCGTTCGTCAAGAAGTTCCGAGAGGAGTTCCTCCACCACGTCGAACACAAGAGCTGCCTCGCCGGCACGCTGGCCGTGCAGGGAGTCCGATAGATGCCGAAGGTCACGATCGACGGCCGCGTCGTCGAGGTGCCGGATGGGACGACGATTCTCGACGCCGCGCTCCGGCTGGGTCGCGAGATCCCGCACTACTGCTACCACCCGGGGCTCTCGATCGCGGGGAACTGCCGCATGTGCCTCGTCGAGGTCGAGAAGGCCCCGAAGCTCGTGATCGGCTGCTATACCCCGGTCGCCGAGGGGATGGTCGTCCACACCGACAACGAGAAGGTCCGTCAGGCGCGCTCCGCGATGATGGAGTTCTTCCTGATCAACCATCCCCTCGACTGTCCGATCTGCGACCAGGCCGGGGAGTGCAAGCTCCAGGATTACGCCGTCGAGCACGGCACGGGGGTGAGCCGGTACACGGAGCCCAAGCTCGCTCTCGCGAAGGCCGTGGACATCGGCGAGCACGTCTTGCTCGACCAGGAGCGTTGCATCCAGTGCAGCCGCTGCATCCGGTTCTGCGACGAGGTCACGAAGACCGGGGAACTCGCGTTCTTCCAGCGGGGCAACCATTCCCAGATCGGGATCCATCCCGGCAAGCGGCTCGACAACCCGTATTCCGGCAACGTCGTCGACCTGTGCCCCGTGGGGGCCCTCACCCTGAAGGAGTTCCGTTTCCTGACCCGGGTCTGGTACCTCAAGAACACCCCCACGATCTGCGCCGGGTGCTCCCGCGGGTGCAACGTCGTGGTCGGGGTCGGCCAGCAGCAGGTCTTGATGACGACCCAAGGGCAGGCCGACGACCGGATCAAGCGAATCGTCCCCCGACACAACGCCGAGGTGAACGGCTTCTGGATCTGCGACGAGGGACGGCTTTCGTACCGGCCCTCGCAAGCCGCAACCCGTCTCGAGACCCCGCAGGCGCCGGCCGGCGCCGAGGTGGACTACGACGACGCCTTGCGCTCCGCCGGGAAGATCCTGAAGGACGCGGCCTCGGCGGGGACCTTGGGGGCGGTTTTCTCCCCTCGGCTCACCTGCGAGGACCTCCACGCCTGGAACCGGTTACTCGCCGCCCTCGGCGGCGGGACCGTCGCGGTGCGGAGACTCTCGCGGGGCGCCGACGACGACCTCCTCATCCGGGCGGACAAGGGCGCGAACTCGACGGGAGCACGCTGGATCCTCGGCGAAGGGGCGACGGAGCGGGCTCTCGCCGACTCGATCGGCCGCGGCGCGATCGGGACCCTTCTCCTCCTGGGCGATCCGCTCGATCCGGCGGACACGTTCGCGCTGCACGCGTCGTTCCGCGACAGGCTCGGACCGGTGGTCTACGTCGGCCCCTTCGTCGCGGAGGGATCGCGGTTCGCCGAGGTCCTCCTGCCCTCGACGGCCTGGGCCGAGGAGGACGGCACCTTCGTGAACTTCGAAGGGCGCGCCCAGAGGGTGCGCCGCTGTCACGCCCCGCGCGGGGAGGCGAGGCCCGGGTGGCGGATCTGCGCGGATCTCGCCGAGGTTGCGGGGGTCGAGTTCCCGAGTTGGACGAGCGATCGCGAGGTGCTCGCAGACCTCGCCGCGTCTTCGCCGCGGTTCGCCGGCCTCGACGCGGAGGGCATGGGCTTGCTCGGCGTTCCGGTGGAAGGAGGCGCCGCCACGCGCGTCTGAGGCGCGAGGGGCCGGGGGCAACGTGAACGACTTCTGGTTCCACTTCCTGGCGACGGTCGTGAAGATCGCGGTCACCGTGGGGGTCCTCATGGGGGCCGTCTCGTTGATGACCTGGATCGAGCGGCGCCTTTCCGGGGTCATCCAGTACCGCGTCGGCCCGAACCGGGTCGGCCCCTTCGGGCTCTTCCAGCCGATCGCAGACGGCGTGAAGTTCATCATGAAGGAAGACATCATGCCGGCCGACGCCTTCAAGCCGTTCTACGTGCTGGCGCCGGCGCTCTCGCTGATCCCGGCTCTGTGCGCGTTCTCGGTGATCCCCTTCGGCCCCACGATCGAGCTCTTCGGGAAACCGATCTCCCTCGTCATCGTCGACCTCGACGCCGGGGTCCTCTTCGCCCTCGCGGCGTCGTCGCTGGGCGTTTACGGAATCGTGCTGGCGGGCTGGTCCTCGCGGAGCAAGTACTCCCTCATGGGCGGGCTCCGCTCCTCGGCGCAGATGATCTCCTACGAGCTGCCGCTCGCGCTTTCCGTCGTCGCGGCGGTGCTCGTCGCGGGAACGCTCCGCCCGACGACGATCGTCGAGCAGCAGGCCGGTTGGTTCTGGGAATGGAACGTCTTCGGGGGCGGATGGCAGCTCCTGGGCTTTCTGATCTTCGTGATCGCCGGCTTCGCCGAGACGAACCGGCTCCCGTTCGACCTCCCGGAGGCCGAGGCCGAGCTCGTCTCCGGATACCACACCGAGTACTCCTCGATGAAGTTCGCGATGTTCTTCATGGCCGAGTACATCAACATGATGACCCTCGCCGCGATGGCGGTGACGCTCTTCCTGGGCGGCTGGCACCTGGGCTTTCCGGTCCCGTTCGAGGGATGGCCGCTGTGGATCCTTCAGATCGGGGCGTTCGTGGCGAAGGTCGGCTTCTTCCAACTCGTGTTCGTGTGGGTGCGCTGGACGCTCCCGCGCTTCCGTTACGACCAGCTGATGCGGATCGGCTGGAAGCGACTGATCCCCATCGCGCTGGTCAACGTGGCGTTCACGGCGATCCTCGTGGCCCTGGGCAAGATCGGCCACCTGCGCTGAGGAGGGGGGCGTGGAACAGCTTGCCTTCTGGGTCCTGAGCGTGCTGGCGGTGGGGTCGGCGCTCCTCGTCGTCCTCCACCGGAACCCGGTGGTGAGCGCGATGGCGCTTGCGTTCCACCTCGTGTCGATCGCGGGTTTCTTCCTCCTCCTCGACGCCCAGTTCCTCGCCTTCCTCCAGGTGATCGTCTACGCCGGCGCGATCATGGTGCTGATCCTCTTCGTGATCATGCTCCTGAACCTCAAGGAGGAAACCCAGCCGCACCCCGCGGGGACCTTCCAGCGGTGGCTCGCCCCCCTCGGGACGCTCGCGTTCGCGGTCGTCGTGGGTCGGGCGCTCGTGGACGGCTTGCCGGCGGCGTTCGGAGCGGCTCCCGAGGGTTACGGGAACGCCGCCGCGGTCGGCCGCGAGCTGTTTCTCCGTTTCTACTACCCGTTCGAGGCGATCTCCCTGCTCCTGGTCGCGGCGATGGTGGGAGCCGTGCTCCTCGCCAAGAGGAGGATCTGACGGTGGACCCCCGCGCTCTCCTCGTCGTCTCGGTCGTGCTCTTCTCCCTCGGCGTCGTCGGCGTCCTGACCCGCCGCGGGGCGATTTCCATCCTGATGTGCGTGGAGATCATGCTCAACGCCGGGAACCTCGCGTTCCTCTCGTTCGCCAGGATGTGGGGAAACGCCGAGGCGCACGTCTACGTCTTCTTCGTCATGACGCTCGCGGCCGCGGAGGCGGCGGCGGGGCTCGCCATCGTGATCGCCCTCTTCCGCGTCAAGGAGACGACGGACGTGGACGAGATCAACCTCCTCCGGTGGTAGGAAAGCGATGATCGATCTCATCTGGCTGATCCCGCTTCTTCCGATCCTCGGGGTGCTGTGCAACGGGTTCTTCGGGAACCGCATGTCGCGCAGGGGGGTCGGTCTCGTGGCCTGCGGCGTCGTGCTCGGATCCCTTCTCCTCTCGGTCGGCGCGGTGGCCGAACTCGCGGGGATGCCGGAGGGACAGCGCTGGCACGAGGTGGAGATCGGCACCTGGATCCCGCTCGGCTCTCTGGGGGCCGGCGGGGAAGAGTTCCGCGTCGCATGGGGCTTCGCGCTCGACCCGCTCTCGGCGGTCATGATCCTGGTCGTCACGGGGGTCGGCTTCCTGATCCACGTCTACGCGACGGGGTACATGGCGCACGAGGAGGGCTTCGCGCGCTTTTTCGTCTACATGAACCTCTTCATGGCGATGATGCTGACGCTCGTGCTCGGGAACAACCTCCTGGTCACGTTCGTCGGGTGGGAGGGGGTCGGTCTGTGCTCCTACCTGCTCATCGGGTTCTTTTACGACCGGCCGTTCGACGAGCGAACGGGCCTGTCGTGCGCGGACGCCGGTCGCAAGGCGTTCCTGGTCAACCGCATCGGTGACTTCGCGTTCATCATCGGGATGCTCTATCTCGTCGCCGCCTTCGGAACGCTCGATTACCGGGGCGTGCTCGAAGGGGTCTCCTCGGCCGGGCCTTCGAGCCACGCGATGCTCGTGGCGGTCGGGTTGCTTCTCTTCCTCGGCGCCTGCGGCAAGTCCGCCCAGATTCCCCTCTATGTCTGGCTCCCCGACGCGATGGCAGGCCCCACGCCGGTGTCGGCCCTGATCCACGCGGCGACCATGGTGACCGCGGGGGTCTACATGGTCACGCGGATGTCGGGCCTCTACGCCCAGGTTCCGGAGGCGATGGCCGTCGTCGCGGCGGTCGGCACGCTCACCGCGGTCTTCGCCGCGCTCATGGGGATCTGCGCCACCGACATCAAGAAGGTCCTCGCGTACTCCACGGTGAGCCAACTCGGGTACATGTTCGCCGCCGCGGGGGTGGGGGCGTACGTCGCCGCCATCTTCCACTTGATGACGCATGCCTTCTTCAAGGCGCTCCTGTTCCTCGGGGCCGGATCGGTGATCCACGGCCTCCACGGCGAGCAGGACATTCGGAGGATGGGAGGAGTCAAGGCGAAGATGCCCGTCACCGCCCTGAGCTTCCTGACGGGGGCGATCGCCATCGCCGGGATCGTCCCTTTCGCGGGGTTCTTCTCGAAAGACGAGATCCTCTGGGGCGCGTGGTCGGGGGGGAAGGTCTGGGTGTGGGCCGCGCTCGCCGCGTCCGCCGGAATCACGGCCTTCTACATGTTCCGGCTCTTCTTTTTGACCTTTCACGGTTCGTTCCGCGGTGACGCGCACGCTTGGGAGAAGGCCCACGAGTCGCCGAAGTCGATGACGGTTCCTCTCGTCATACTCGCGATCTTGTCTCTCGTCGGTGGGTGGATCGGGATCCCGAAGGCGCTCACCGGAGGTGCGGACCTCAACGTCTTCCACCACTGGCTGGGCCCGGCGGTCGCCGAGGGAGGGCACGGCGGACATCACTCGGTGGGGGAGGAATTGGGCCTCATGGCGATCGCCCTCGCGATCGCGCTCGCCGGCATCGGCGTCGCCTGGTTCGTCTACCGCAAACGCGAGGGGATCGCCGCCGCGCTCGCGAAGGCGTGGGGTCCCGTCTACGTCCTCGTGCGGAACCTCTTCTGGGTCGACGAGCTTTACGATCTCGTCCTCGTCCGGCCCTTCTACTTCCTCTCGCGCGTCTTCACCGCGTTCGACAGGTGGGTGGTCGACGGTCTCGTGAACGCCGCGGGAATCACGGCCGACGTGAGCGGACAGCTGATCAAGCTCTTCCAGACCGGGTACGTGCGCAACTACGCCCTCTTCTTCCTCCTCGGGGCGGCGAGCTTGCTCTGGTACCTGGCGTCCTTCTGAGGCGGCGGACATGAACGACTTCCAGTGGAGCCTCGTCGCACCCGCCGCCATCCTGGCGGCGTTCGGGTCGCTCGTCCTGCTCCTCTCCCCGTTCTACCGCCGGCAAAGCTCGATCCTCGCGGTCGCGGCCCTCCTCGGGGTGCTCCTCTCCGGGTTCTCGACATGGCAGCTCTGGAAGACGTGGCTCCTCGCCCGGGCCGTCGGACAGGAACTCGTCACCGCGGCGGGGATGGTCCGTGTGGACGGCTTCGGTCTCTTTCTGACCCTGGTCGTGCTCGTGGTCGGCGCGTTGAGCGTGATCCTGTCGGTGCGGTTCCTCGAGCGAGAGGAGGCCGACCACGGGGAGTTCTACGGGCTGCTCCTCCTGGTGCTGTGCGGCATGGTGCTCATGCTGCACACGACCCACCTCGTGACGATCCTCGTCGGCCTCGAGATCTTCTCGGTGGCCCTCTACGTCCTCTGCGGCCTCACCCGGACGCGCCCCCGCTCGATCGAATCCGCCCTCAAGTACTTCCTGCTCGGGGCGTTCTCTTCCGGGTTCTTCGTGTACGGGCTCGCGCTCCTGTACGGCGCCGCCGGCTCGCTCGATCTCGGTGCGCTCGCCGAGGCGGCCGCGGCCCGGCCGGGACCGCTCCTGTGGGTCGGCATGGGCCTGGTCTTCATCGCCTTCGCGTTCAAGGTGGCGGTGGTCCCGTTCCACCAGTGGGTTCCGGACGTCTACGAGGGAGCCCCCACGAACGTCACCGGGTTCATGGCGGCCGCGACCAAGACCGTCGCCTTCGCCGCCCTGATCCGCCTCCTCGTCGGCGCCTTCGCGGGACAGGGGTCGATGTGGGTCCCGATGGTCGCCGTCTTTTCGGTTCTCACGATGACGGTGGGGAACCTGGTGGCGCTCGCGCAGTGGAACATCAAGCGCCTTCTCGCGTTTTCCTCGATCGCGCACGCCGGGTATCTCCTGATCGGCGTGGTCTGCGGCGAGGCGGGGGTCCAGGCGGTTCTCTTCTACCTCGCGATCTACGGCTTCATGACGGTCGGCGCCTTCGCCGTCGCCGCGGCGGTGGGTCGCGGGGACGCCCGAACCGAGCGCGGGTACGACCTGGCTTCGTGGGCGGGTCTCGCCCGGAGGCAGCCGGTCCTCGCGACCGCAATGACCGTCTTCCTGTTCTCGATGGCGGGGATGCCCCCGACGGGCGGCTTCCTCGGAAAGTACCTGATCTTCCAGGCGGCCATCGAGCGGCAGCAGTACGTCCTCGCCGTCCTCGGCATGATCAACGCGGTCATCGCGGCCTACTACTACCTGAAGATCATCATCGCGATGTGGATGCGCGAGCCCGAGGAGGGCGACGAGCCCGTCGCCCAGACCGTGGCGCCGGGCGTGGTGGCCGTCCTCGTCCTCGCGACCGTCGCGATCTTCTGGCTCGGCATCGTCCCGGGCGGCGTTTTACGGATGACGGAGACGCTCTCGGCGTACGTCCTCTGAGCCCCGCTCCCGTCCTCCTGGGCGGCCGCGGGCTCGCGAAGTCTCACGGCGAGCGGACGCTCTTCCGGGGCCTCGCCCTGACCCTCCACGAGGGGGACCGGGTCGGACTCGTCGGACCGAACGGGGCTGGGAAGTCGACCCTCCTTCGAATCCTGGCCGGAATCGAGACCCCCGACGCGGGGATCTGCGCGCCGCGCAAGAACCTCCGTGTCGGATGGGTCCCGCAGCACCCGGAGTTCTCCGCGGGCGCGAGCGTCGAGGAGGTCGTCGCGGGCCCGCTCGACGGGGCCGACCGCGCCCTTCGCGTCGCGGAGGTGCTCGCGAAGACCGGGTTTTCCGATCCCGCGTTCGAGGCCGCGCGACTTTCCGGCGGGTGGAGGACCCGGCTCGCGATCGCCCGGGCGCTCGTGATCGAGCCCGATCTTCTCCTGCTCGACGAGCCGACGAACCATCTCGATCTCGAATCGATCCTCTGGCTCGAGGCGCTCCTTTCGAGGGAGCCCGAGGCGTTCGTCGTCGTGAGCCACGACCGGTACTTCCTCGAGGCGGTGGCGACGCGCATGCTCGACCTCGACCCCGTCTATCCCGACGGCCTCCTCGCGGTCGAGGGCTCGTACGCCGACCTTCTCGAGGCCCGGGACGCCGCTCTCGCGAACCAGGCGAGCGACCAGGAGTCGCTCGCGAACCGCGTGCGGACCGAGCTGGCCTGGTTGCGGCGCGGTCCGAAGGCGCGGCGGACGAAGGTGAGGGCACGCGTCGAGGCCGCCGAGCGGAGCATCGAGGAACTCGCCCGCGGCCGCGAGCGGACGCAGGTCGCGACCGCCGGGATCCAGATTTCCGGCTCCGGGCGGAAGACGAAGCGCCTTTGGCACTGCCGAGGCCTCGCGAAGTCGTTCGGGGAGCGCACGGTCGTCCGCGGCCTCGACCTGGTGCTCACCTCCGGGAGGCGCGTCGGCGTGATGGGGCCGAACGGGTCGGGGAAGACGACCCTCCTCCGCATGATCGTCGGCGAGATCGCCCCCGACGCCGGGACGATCGAGCGTGCGGAAGGGTTGAAGGTCGCCTACTTCGAGCAAACGCGCCGCGTCGTCGATCCCCATCTCACGCTTCGCCGCGCCCTCGCCCCGGAGGGGGACACGCTGCTCTTCCGCGACCGGCCGGTCCACGTCGTCGGCTGGGCGAAGCGCTTCCTCTTCCGGCCGGAGGATCTCGACACGCCGGTCTCCCGCCTTTCCGGCGGGGAGCGCGCGCGGATCGCGCTCGCCTCCCTGATGCGCGAGCCGTGCGACCTCCTCGTCCTCGACGAGCCGACGAACGACCTCGACATCCCGACGCTCGAGGTCCTCGAGGAGACGATCCTCGACTTTCCCGGCGCCCTCGTGCTCGTGACCCACGACCGTTTTCTCCTCGACCGTGTCTCGACCGAGATCCTCGCCCTCGACGGCAAGGGAGGCGTCGAGCGCTTCGCCGAGTACGCGCAGTGGGAAGCGAGGGAAGAAGCCCCGGGAACGGAGGAGACCCCGCCGCCTCCGGCCGAGGTCCGGCCTGCGAAGGCGAAGCGCCTCACCTATCTCGAGCAGCGCGAGTGGGAGGGGATGGAGGAGCGGATCCTCGCCGCCGAGGTGCGCGCCGAGCGGGCCCGGGAGCGCGCCGAGGATCCCGCGGTCGCGACCGACGCGGTCGCCCTCGAAGAGCGGCTCGGGAAACTCGCGGAGGCGAGGGAGGAGGTCGAGCGCCTCTACGCGCGATGGGCGGAACTGGAGGAGCGGCGGGTCGGGGGTTGACGATGTAGCCTCATGAGACTACATTGCCGGCGTGCGCACCGTCGGCATCCGGGAACTCAAGAGCCGCCTCAGCGAGTACTTGAGGCTGGTGCGCGGCGGGGAGGAGATCTTGATCACGGACCGAGGCGAGGTGATCGCGGAACTCCGTCGGCCCGGGGGTACCGCCTCGGAGCTTCGCTATCCGGCCCTTCTGCTTCACGCCCGACAGGGGCGGGTCCGGCTGGGGGAGCCGAACCGTCCCGACGTGTACCCCGTCCAGTCGCAGATCGTTCCCGAAGGGACCGCGAACCGGCTCCTCGACGAAATCCGGGGGGAGCGCTGAGCGTCTACGCCGAATCGAGCGCCGTGCTCGCCTGGATCCTGGGAGAGCCGAACGGGCGGGCCGTCAGTGCCCGCCTCGCCGGAGAGGACCTGATCCTGACGTCGGAGATCACCCTCATCGAGTGCGAGCGCGCTCTGATACGGGCCGTCCACGGAAAATCGATGCCGGAATCGGGGGCCGCGGATCGAAGAACGACCCTCCGCCTCGCCGCCGCGCACTGGAGCGTCCTGCCGCTTCAGGCCGAGATCGCCGACCGCGCGCGTCAGCCCTTCCCGAACGAGCCGGTCCGTGCGCTCGACGCGATCCACCTCGCCACGCTCGTCGTCGGGCGCGCTCTCGTTCCCGGACTCAAGGCGCTCACGCTCGACGAGCGAATCCGTCGGAACGCCGTCGATCTCGGATTCGAGGTGGTCCCGGATTAGGGTGCCGGTGGCTCCGCGACTTCCACCAGCACCTCGTTCCGCCGAGCGAACCAAAGGGCGAACGGGGAGTTGTACCGGGCGAAGATCGGGGCCGCGACGGGGTCGAGCCCCTCGCGACGGAGCGCGTCCAGCAGGGTCTTCTCGTGGGCGCGGTAGCGCTCCTCGCTCCAGGTGCCGGAGTAGCGGTGGGCGGCGACGAGCCGGGCGGGGACCTCGCGGATGCGCACGCGGGGGTCGAGAGGCTCCGGGAGGGTCTCGCGCGTGAAGGACGCCGGCATGACGAACGCGACGACGTGCCGGCCGGAATCCGCGCTCCCGGCGGGGGCCTGCGTGACCGGCGCCGTCATGGCGATCTTCTCCCCCTTCTCCGCGGGGGTCTGCGTCACGGGGGCGGTCATCTCGATCTCGGTCGACGGACGGTTCCCTCCCGAGATGTAACGGAAGAGAGTGCGGAACGCGAGGTTTCCGGCGTCCTCGAAGGCGCCTTCGACCTCGACCTCCGCGACGAGGTAGGGAGCGTACCGGCGCAACTCGAAGTCGGCGGTCGTCCGCACGACCTCGTACGCGGGCTCCTCGATCGCCATCGCGGAACCTCCGAGGGTGAGGAGGAGGGCGAGGCCCAGCGCTCTCCTCACGGAGATCCGGTCACCGGTGCCGTTCACGGTCTTCGCGCAGGAGATCGACGACGTCCCCGTCGAGCTTCAGGGCGGGGGGAAGTTCGACGTCCTGAAGGCGGGGAACCCGCCGCCGCGGGGGCCGCACCGTGAGCGTCGAGGCATCGGAAGGAGCCAGGGCGATTCGCATGGCGCCATGATCACCCGATCCGGCGCTGAAGTCCATGCCGCCGCTTCGTCGCGTGGAGCTACCCCGAGGCGACCAGCGCCCGCGCCGACGCGATCACCCCCTTCGCGGAGAACCAGAGCACGACGACCAGGACGAGAGGGACGACCGTCCGAAGAAGCCAGATCCAGAGCGTGACGAAGGCCGCTCCCGAGACCCCCTTTTCGATCTCCTCCCGTGCGCGACGCGTCCAGACCCACCCGCAGAGGATCGAGAGCATCAGCCCGCCGAAGAGGAGGAAGACCTCGCCGAAGAGGCTGAAGAGGAACCCGATCAGGTCGCTGTTCAGGGCGGAAGGGATGCCGAGGACCGCGATCGCGATCCCCGCGATCCAGGCGGATCGCGTCCGCGACCATCCGAGGGAGTCGATCGCGGCCGCAGTCGCGACCTCGAGAAGCGAGATCGCCGAGGTGATCGCGGCGATGTAGAGCGTCAAGAAAAACGCCACCCCGACGATCTGGCCAGCGGCTCCCATCGAAAGGAACCCGTGCGGCACCGCGATGAAGAGGGCGCCGATCGTGCTTGCGCCGATCTCCGCCTGCAGCCCGAAGTGCCAGATGATCGGGAAGGTCACGAGGCCGCCGACGAAGGCGACGAGGGTGTCGGAAAAGGCGATCGTCGCGGCCTGCCCGGCGAGGTTCGACCGTCCCTCGAGGTACGAGGCGTACGTGATCATCGCCCCCATGCCGAGCGAGAGGGAGAAAAAGGCCTGCCCCGCGGCCCCCGTGATCGTCGAGACGTGGAAGACCTTCGAGAGGTCGGGCTGGAGATAGAAGTCGTAGCCGGGTCCCGCGCCCGAGAGCGTCGACGCCCAGACCGCGAGTCCCGCGACGAGCGCGAAGAGAACGGGCATGAGGACGACCGAGACCCGTTCGATCCCGCGCTGGACCCCTCCGACGATCACGAGGATCGTCAGCAGCATCCCCGCGAGGTGGAATGCGACGGCGTCGGCTCCCTCGCTCACCGCGCCGAAGTACGCGGCGGTGTCCTGCGGAACCGCGCCTCGCAGGAAGTCGAGGAGCATCCGTCCCGTCCACCCCATGATCACGGAGTAGAACGAAAGGATCCCGAACGCGGCGATCACGAAGAGGATCCCGAGAGGGCGCCATGCGGGACCTCCGGTCGCCGCGAGGGCCCGGATGGGGCTTTGCCCCGTCGCACGCCCGATCACGAGTTCCGCGGTCAGGACGGGAATCCCCAGCCCGACCACGAAGAGGAGGTAGAGCAGGAGGAAGGCCGCGCCGCCTCCCTGGGAGGCCGAGTACGCGAACCCCCAGAGATTCCCCAACCCCACCGCGCCGCCGACGGCGGCCAGGATGAACCCGGCGTTCGAACCCCAGCTTCCACGGTTTGCCATGCGGCGGATTCTAAGGGGTCAAGTCTTGAATCGGGACATTCTTCAAATTCTCCCAGCGCGTCCACGACAAGCTCGATTCGCCGTAAGATCCCCGCGCATGAAACAGACTGTTTCGGGGTTGCTTCTCCTGCTCTCGGTGTCCTGCGGCCGTCCGGAATCCGACTCCGCCACACGCGGCCCCCGCCTCGCGAACCACGACCCCTCCGTCGCCTACGTCGGAGCGAAGGCCTGCGCGAAGTGCCATCAGGAGATCGCCGCGACCTACGCCCACACCGGGATGGGCCGCTCGGCCTACCCGATGACCCCCGCCGTGGCCGTCGAGGACTTCACGAACAACAACCTGTTCATCGACGAACGCACGGGGCTCCACTACCGGATGTTCGAGCGGGACGGCGCCTACTGGATGCGCCAATTCCTGGTCGACTCGAAGGGAGCCGAGACCTACGCGGACGAGCGACGGATCGACTGGGTGATCGGCTCGAACCAGCACAGCCGCTCGTACGTCACGATCCGGGACGGCGCGTGGTACCAGATGCCGGTCTGTTGGTACCCCGAGCCGCAACTCTGGGACACCTGCCCCGGTTTCGAGAAGACCAACGTCGCCTTCCGGCGCCAGATCTCCTCGAGCTGTGTCTTCTGCCACAACGGCCGCATGGTCCTGAAAGCGGGCGAGACGAACCGGTACGAGGACCCCGTCCCGGCAGGGATCGGATGCGAGCGCTGCCACGGCCCGGGGGCTCTCCACGTGGAGAAGTGGGGAACCGGAGACGAGGCGCCGACCGGAGCGGCCGATCCGACGATCTACAACCCGGCGCGTGTGCCGCCTCCGAGACGGAGCGAGGTCTGCTACCAGTGCCACCTCGGCGACTCGAAGGCGACCGAGCGCGCGAACCGCTGGGATCGTCCACGGGACGACTACCGGCCCGGGCGCCCGATCACCGAGGCGTTCGTCGCGATGACCTACCGTGAGCCTTCGGGGCACGCCTTCGGGTTGAGCGCGCAGGCCGACCGGCTGTTCCTCTCCCGCTGCTTCCGGGAGAGCAACGGGCAGCTCGATTGCCTCACCTGCCACAACCCCCACGTCACCGTCTACCGGAAGGACCGGCCCGCGGACTTCTTCAACGCGAAGTGCGCCGGTTGCCACCAGACGGACGCGTGCACCGAGGCACCGGCGTCGCGCGCCGCGACCGACCCGCCCGACGACTGCGTCCGGTGCCACATGAGGAAGGCCGAAGCGCACGACCAGGAGCACGCGTCCTTCACCGATCACTGGATCCGCAGGAGCCTCGCGACCGACCCCGCCGAGCGGCGTGTTTCTCTCGACGTCGTCCCGGCCGTTCCGGAACAGTTCCGCGCCCTCGAACCCGGGGAGCGGTTCTACGCCGCCGGCCGTGGTCTCTTCGGTCTCGCGACCGACTGGCCCCCGGGGCCCGAGCGCGAGGCGCTCGTCGCGGCGGCCGAGGCTTCGCTCCGGCAGTCGGCGCGCAAGGGGTTCGAGCATCCCGAGCGGGATCTCGTCCTCGCCAAAACGCTCGCCGACCAGGGACGTCACGAAGAGGCGGCCGCGGCCTATGCGGAGGTTCTCCGGGCCGACCCCGGCAATGCCGAGGCGGCGCTCAAGCGGGGCCGCGCGCTTCTCGCGGCCGGTCGCACCGAGGAGGCGGTCGCGCAGTTCCGAAGCGCGCTCGAGCGGCACCCGGAAGACCCCGAGATCCTGGAGGAGCTCGTGGTGATCGAGCTGGCGTCGAACCGTACGGCCGAGGCGCTCGCGGCGTGCGACCGCGCCCTGGCCCGCGATCCGGTGCGTCCCCGGGCCCACGGGAACCGCGGGATCGCGCTTTGGAAGCTCCGCCGATACCCGGAAGCGATCGACGCGATGCGGACCGCCGCTGCGCTCGACCCGATGGACGTCGAGGTCTGGCGATTCCTCGCCGGGTCGCTGCGCGAGGCCGGCTTCCGGGAGGAGGCGGAGGAAGCGGCCGCCCGGGTCCGATTCCTCCGCGCGCGCGCAGCCTCCCGGACCGCTTCTTCCGAGATGGGGGACGAATAGTCAGCGCGGCGTGACGCGAATCGTGGGGACGGGAGGATCGAGGGACGCCACCG
>CAYLHQ010000011.1:0-106510 GCA_964383585.1 uncultured Acidobacteriota bacterium | reverse complement strand
TGATCCTGCCGTCCACGGTGCCGATCGACGATCCGCGCGTGCAGTCCGAGCTGACGCGCTATCTCTCGGACAACTGGGCGCCGATCATCGAGAAGGACGTCGATGGGCCGAGCTCGCTGCCGCTCAAGATCGACGGCGAGCAGCCCAACCTCGGCAAGCTCTCGGCGACACGGCGGGTGGCGCGCACCATCTACCTCGGTTCCGCGCCGACTGCGGCCGCAGCCCACCGCGGGATCGAGGACCGGCGCGTCAAGCTCGGCTGCGTGATGCCCGGCGAGTCGCCGGCGGTGTTCGGCGACGCGCTGCGGCGGCTGGCGGCGGCCGCGACCTATCTCTACCAGGACGGGCCGCGCTTCTGGTACGCCACGCAGCCGACCGTCACCAAACTGGCCGAGGACCGCGCCGAGCAGTTGAAGCGCGATCCCGACAAGGTGGCGCAGGAGCTGGACGAGCGGCTGCGCGCCGACCTGCGCAGGACGGGCGACTTCCACCGGATCCACCCGCTGCCGCGTTCGGGCGCGGACGTGCCCGACGACCTCGACGCGCGACTCGTGGTCTTGCCCGCCGAGCACGCGTACACGAAGGAGGCCGGCAGCGCGGCCGAGACGGCGGCACGGGCGATCCTGGAGTCGCGGGGCAATACGCCGCGCCTGTACCGCAACACGCTGGTCTTCCTTGCCGCGGACAAGGTGCGCCTGCAGGATCTCGACGAGGCGCTGCGCCGGTTCCTGGCGTGGAAGTCGATCCTGGCCGAGAAGGACGCACTGAATCTCGATCCGCACCAGGTGCGGCAGGCCGAGACCCAGATGCAGGCCGCCGATGGCGCCGTGTCGGCGCGATTGCCCGAAACCTACCAATGGCTGCTGGTGCCGGAGCAGGCCAACCCCCAGGCGCCGATCGCGTGGCAGGCGGTGCGGCTTTCGGGAAGCGATTCGCTTGCCGTGCGCGCGAGCAGGAAGCTGCGCAGCGACGAGACGATGGTCCTCACGCTCGGCTCGACGATCCTGCGCCGGCATCTCGACGCCGTACCGCTCTGGCGCGGCGATCACGTCGCCGTGAAGCAGATCGTGGAGGACTTCGCGCGCTACCTCTACCTGCCGCGGGTTGCGGGTCCCGAAGTGCTCGTGCAGGCCATGCGCGATGGCGTCGCGCTGCTCACGTGGCAGGTGGACACGTTCGCCCATGCCGAGAGCTACGACGAGGCCACGGCGCGGTACCGGGGACTGCGCGGCGGGCAGGTCGTCGCGCTCTCACCCGACAGCGCCGGGGTCCTGGTCAAGCCGGACGTGGCGCGGCGACAGATGGATGCCGAGGCGCGCATTGCCCCCGCATTCAACGGTGCGGGTACCGAGACCGGCATGGGCACCGGCGCTTCCGGGGCCGATGGCGCTTCGACTACCGGAGCTGCTGGAACCGCCGGCGCCGCCGCTGGCGCGGCCGGGCCGGCGAAGGCGGCGCCACGTCGGTTCCACGGCACGGTGCGACTCGATCCCGCTCGCGTCGGTCGTGACGCCAGCCGCATCGCCGACGAGGTGATCGCACACCTGGCCGGACAGGTGGGCGCGGAGGTCACGGTCACGCTCGAAGTCGAAGCGAAGCTGCCCGGAGGCGCGTCCGATCAGATTGTCCGCACGGTGACCGAGAACAGCCGGACGTTGAAGTTCACGAGTCACGGATTCGAGAGCGAGTAGGACGTCGTGTCATCCCAGCACACGGTAGGCAGGCGCCCAACAACCGGCTGCGGCGGACGGTCCGCTGCGCGGCCCGCCGCTGAACCGGAGCGTTGGGCGTGCCACGAAGCCGAGAGACATCACGTATGGCGCATGCCGGATACGAGGGAGGGTACGCCGTGAGCAAGGCCGAACCAGCTATGGAAGACCGCATCGCCCGTCTCGAGCGTTCGCTTCGGGGCACGCGGTTTGCGGCAGGCGCCGTCGGTTTGGCGCTGTTCGCCTTGGCGGGGGTTCAGTGCGCGAGCGGCACCCCCACCGTCTTGGACGAGGTGCGCGCCCGACGGATTGTTCTCGTTGACGACGAGGGTCGCATGCGCGTGGAGATCGCTCAGGACCCGGCTGACACGCAGAGGCGTGCGCGGTCCGCGGGTCTCCGAGTTTTCGACAACACAGGGCATGAGCGGGGCGGGTTCGCGACCTTTGATGACGGGAGCGTGGTGTTTGCCATGGATGCTCCGCACGGTGTGGGGGATCCGATGCCGGATCGTCTCGGTCTGATGGTGTCTCCCGATGGATCGGCGGGCCTGATGCTGCTCGACAACCAGACACGAGCCGTGGCGAAAATCGTCTCTGACGGCAGCGGCGGTGGCGGTGTCCAGGTATTCAAATGGGACATGGAGGCGAAGCAGATTCACATCAGGACCGTCACGTACGACGGTGATCAACGCGAAACCAAGCCAATGGGTCCCCCTTCTTGATCGGCGGGCGGTCCAACTACCCGCTCCAGCCGCCGGCGGGCGTCAGGTGCGCGGCCGAAGTACGAGGGCGTGCGCCCGCCGCGGCGGACGCCTACGTTAGGTTTGAAGTGGACCCGGTTTCCTTGGACACGGGATTGTGGAGAATCCGGAGTTCAAGGAGGCGGAAAATGGGAAGCGTGAGGATCTGGTGACGAATGAACCGCCGGGGTCTTCCCGGAAGCCGTTGTCGTCGAGGAAGCGTCCGGTAGGCCCCACCCTCCTGCGCGGGTGATCCCGTGGCGATGATCGTCTTTGAGGAGGCGATCGTGCCCATGAAACTCCTGTCCATCGAAGCCGTGTTCGGGGTGCTTCGCGATCACCTGCGATCGCGATCGGATCAACTCGCCTGCTTCGCGAAGTATGAGTTTCAGGCGGAAGCGTGGCTGAAGGCGGAGTGGATTCGGGTCCTCGATGGACTGAAAACCCAAGGCCGCATCCGGGACCTCGACCGGGAGATCAGGGTGGGTACGAAGATGATCGATCTGGCGGTCGATCTCGAGAATGGACGTCATTGGATCGAACTCAAGCACTGGTTTTTGGGCAGGCAGAAAGGCCAGCTGTGGCGACCGCGCGACTTCATCCTCGAGCTCGAAAGCGAGTTCCACAAATTCGAAGCCGTCGAGGCTTTCGATCGCGCTTGGATCGCGGCCCTCTGTACGAACAACCCCGGGCCGAACGCATGGAAGGGCGCGCTCGAGGAGTTCCACCGAAAGAACGCGCCGTGGGCCCTCGAACCCGTCCATGATCGGACCGTCTATCCGTCGTACTGGTTTTTGGGCCTTCTTCGTGTCAAGGGGCTGGGTGCATGACTTCGGCGTCCCCTCCGGTTCCGAACGTTCCCCGGCGAAGGCGGCGGAACTCGCGACGAGCGCGAGCGCGACCCGGGGAGAACGGCGCAACGGGCAATCCGGACCGGCGGCGCAGGGGGCCTCCTGACCTCGCGGGGCGCACGCCGCCATCGCGTCCGCCGTGGTACCGTGCGGGCCGCGGCCGGCACGCAGGGAAGGAGGAGTCTTGAAGTCCCCCCAGATCGAAAAGGCGAAGATGGACCGCGTCACGATCCGGGCGATCGAGGACGTCGCCCGCGGGATCGACGCCAAGATCGAGAAGCACGCGAAGCCGGAGGTGTCGTTCCCCGTGCGTTCGCTCGCGAACGTGCGCTACGACCCGAAGAAGGGGTTCTTCGAGATCGGGAAGGGGAAGTCGACGCGCACCCTCACCGTCACGACCGCGAAGACCTTCGCGCAAACCCTCAAGATGATGGCCCTCTCGAAGGAGCTCGTGGAGACCAACGACTTCGCGACGAAGAGGGACGCCTACTACCAATCCAAGAACTGGGGGGAGGCGAAGTTCGACGAGCAGACCGAATCCGACATGGTCATGGACGACATCGAGGCGATGTTCTCCGTCCACGGCGTCAGCCGCGAGCAGCTCCGCTACATCCCCGACGAGCACGGCGGGGCCGTCGCGGGAGACCTGATCGTCTACGACACCGACCTCGAGACCGGGAAGGTCGAGAAGATCGACTGCACCCGCTTCGGGTCGGGGGCGTACTCGATCCCCTCGCTCGTCGAGCACCTGACGTTCGAGACGAAGGCGAAGTTCGTCCTCTGCATCGAGACGGGAGGCATGTTCCAGCGCCTCCAGAGCCACAAGTTCTGGAAGAAGGCGGGCTGCATCCTCGTCTCGATGGCGGGCGTTCCCACGCGGGCGACGCGCCGCTTCGTCCGGAGGCTCTCCGACCAGTGCCGGCTCCCCGTCTACGCCTTCGTCGACTGCGACCCCTACGGGATCTCGAACATCTACCGGACCCTCAAGGTGGGGTCGGGGAACGCCGCCCACATCAACCAGTTCTTCTGCGTCCCCCAGGCCTCCTTTCTCGGCGTGACCCCGCAGGACATCGTCGACTACAAGCTCCCGACCCATCCGCTCAAGGACGTCGACGTCAAGCGGGCGAAGGACGCGCTCAAGAACGACCCGTTCTTCAAGATCCACAAGCCGTGGGCGAAGGCGGTCGAGCAGCTCATCCGGATGGGGGTCCGCGCGGAACAGCAGGCGCTCGCGCGTTGGGGGCTCAACTACGTGATCGACGAGTACCTTCCGGCGAAGCTCCGCGAAACCTCGAAGTTCCTCCCATAGTCAGCTGACGTCGCTTCCCCCGGGGACGAGGAGCGAGGGGTCGATCCCGTTCGCGCGGAGCGCCTTCTCCCAGATCTCGTCAGGCGGGACGTCGAGGACGAGCGACGCGTCCGCGGGGGCGACGATCCAGGAACCCTCGGCGATCTCCCTCTCGAGCTGCCCCGGCGCCCAGCCGGCGTAGCCGGCGTAGCACTGGAAGCGGGCGGACCCGCTCGAGCAGAGGCGGCTCAGGGTCGCGGTCGAGGCGCTCACCTGAAGCCCGCGCACCACGATGCGCCCTTCGGGATCTTCGACCTCCGTCCCGTAAAGCACCAGCCCCTGCTGCGGCTGCACGGGGCCTCCGAAGCGCACGCGCTTGGCCGCGGACCCCGCGTAGCGGATCTCCTGGTCGCGGCAGAGTTCTTCGAGGAGGAGCGGGGACTCCCGGTTGACGACGACGCCGAGCGCCCCTTCGGGGGTCTGCTGGAGGAGCAGGACGACCGACTGCCGGAAGTTGGGGTCCAGCAGCTGCGGGACGGCGATCAGGAAGTTCGGCGCGAGGTTCGTCGGCACGTCCCACAGTATGCCTCGCTCCGCCGCGCTACGCGACCGGACCGGCCCGGCGGCGGGCGAGGATCCCGGCCGCCTGGACGACGAGCGCGGTGGCGAGGCCGGCGTAGACCGGCTCGAGGCCGCGGAAGGGACGCTCCCCCCCAGCGGCGAGCCACGCGACGGTGACCGCGCCCGAGGCGATCATCCCCGCGGTCGCGAAGGGGCGCGAAGGGCGGAGGCGGGGAAAGTAGGAGCCGAGGAGCGGTCCCAGCAGGACCGCCGTTCCGACGCTTCCGAAGCCGTACCAGAGGGCGACGACCGACTCCGAGGCGAGCGCGACCCCGGTCGCGGCGAGCGCCGCGAAGGCGACCCCCGCCCGCGACCACGCGACCTGGTCGCGGCGCCCCGCGGACAGGCGCCAGACGAGGTCGCGTCCCACCGTCACCCCGCCGACGAAGAGGAACGAGTCGACGGTCGAGAACACGGTCGCGAGCATCGCGGCGTAGAGGATGCCGAGGAGCCCCGCGGGAAGGAGCGCCTCGGCGAGGGCCGGGAAGGCGTCGACGGCGGAGGGGAGGTCGGGGAGGAGCGCGCGGGCGTACATCCCGGTGAGAGTCGTCAGCCCGTCGAAGAGGGCGAAGAACGCGACCGAGACGACGATCCCCCGCCGGGCGACGGAGGGAGACCGGGCGGCGTCGCAGCGCTGGAAGAAGGTCGGCTCGACGAGGGTCTGGAGCGCGATGAAGTACCAGGCGAGGACGAACCCGAAGGAGCGCCCCCCGAGCGGCTCGAACGAGTGCGCGGGGAGGGCCGCGCGCAACGCGGCGGGTCCCCCGAGTTCGAACGCCGCGATCGGGAGGAGGAGCAGGAACCCGCCGTACATGAGGGCGAACTGGAGCCCCTTCGGGCCGACGACCGAGCGGAAGCCCCGAAGGACGACATAGGCGACGCAGAGAGCGGCCGCGAGGAGGATCCCCGCCTTCTGGGAGAGCCCCGTCGCCCTCCGCAGGATGACCCCGAGCATCAGGAGATAGGAGGCCGGGAGGGTCAGGACGAGCACCGTGATCGCCCCCGCGATCCCCGCCGCGGTCCCGTACGTCCGGTAGAGCCGGTCGGGAACGGTGTACTGCCCCTCTTCACGCGCCCTCCCCGCGAAGAGCCACGCGAAGAGGAGGGCGGCGACGTAGTACGGGGCGCCCAGGACGAGCCAGTTCGACAGGCCGTGGAGGTAGGAGTACTCGCCGACGCCCAGGATCCCCCCGTACCAGGTCGAGACGAGGGTCGCGACGAACGCGGGGAGGGTCAGAGTCCTCCCGGCGACCAGGAAGTCGTCGGCGTCGCCCGCTCCCGCACCCCGGCGAGCGCCCAACCAGACGGTGGCGGCGAGGAAGGCGCCGACGACGGCGAGGTCGAGCGGGCCGAGCGCCCCCGCCACCTCAGAATCCGTAGGTCAAGCCGGCATAGATGCCGCGCGTCGCGGCGGGGAAGAACTCCGTGTAGAACGAGCCGTACGCGGGATCGAGCGGGTAGGAGTACCCGAACGTCTCGTACCGGGCGTCGAGGAGGTTGTCGACCCAAAGCTCGGCGACGAGGGAGCGTCCGCCCTCCATGCCGGCGAAGGCGCCGAGGTCGAGCGACGCGCGGAGGTCCCAGGAGGTGTAGGGAGAGACCCGCTTGTCGACCCACCCCGGGTCCTCGCGGAGCGCCGGGTTTTTCCGCTCGTTCTCGCTGTTGTCGGTGTAGATCGCGCCGACTCGGCGGACGCCGAGCTCGACCCGCGCCGGGCCGAAGCGCCGGGACGCGCGCAGACGCAGCTGATACTCGGGGAAGAGGGCGACCCGGTTTCCGGCGTAGTCGATCGCGAGGGTGTCTCCCGATTCGGTCCTCGACAGCGCGGTGTACGAGCGGAAGACGTCGTCCGAGGCGGAGAGGTGCCCGCCGACGTCGACCTCACCGGGGAGCCGCCCGGAGGCCTCGATCTCGACGCCGCGGTGGATCGATCGGCCCGCGTTCTCGGTCAGCGGCAAGCCGTCCTCGTCGATCCCCCCCGCGAACACGAACTCGTCGCGGAAGTCCATCCAGTAGAGGTTCCCCCGTACCCGGAGGCTCGCTCCGGCGTACCCGAACCCGGCCTCGTACGCGCGGAGCCTTTCGGGGCGCGCGTACGGTTCCGACCAGCGCCCGAGCGACGGATCGAAGCGGGCGAAGCGGTCGGCCGGATCCTCGTAGACCTCCTGCGGGTTCCAGACGTTCGAGAAGGTCGGCTCGCTCCGTCCGGTCGCGAACTGCCCGTAGACGTTCCAGCGTTCGTTCACGTTCCAGTTCGCCCCGAGGCGAGGACTGACGAAGGTGTAGTCAGCGTCGAACGATTGGCCGCGAATCGCGTCGTCGCGCATGGCGTAGCGATGGTGGGTCGCCTGAACCTCCACGTGGAGAGCGACACGCGGGTCGGGACGGAAGGTCTGTCTCGCGAACGCGGCGTACGTCTCCTTCCGGTTGCGGTAGGAGTAGAGGACCGGATCGGAACCGCCGGCTGCCAACTCCTCGCAGCCGGTCCCGCCCGTGGGGTCGGAGCAGGCCGTCCAGTCGAGTACGGTGCCGACGTGGTCGCCGCGATGGAACAGCAATTCCATCCCCGCGGTGAGCGTTCCGAGGGAGTGGTCCCAGGCGACGCGTGGGATCCAGCCGACCTGCGCGTTGTCGATGCGCCGCTTGCGCCACGCTTCCTCGAGGAGGAGGGCCGCGTCGGGGTCGGCCCCGAGGGGGTCGAACGCGAGAGGGGAGCCCTCCGGCGAGTACTGGCGGAAGTACCCCTCCCCGAGGATCGCGTACACGGTGTTCGAGAGGAAGAGCCCCGGCGCGAGACGCCGGTCGTTGTGGACCTGGAGCTGGGGCTGGACGAACCGGTCGATCTCGCCGGGTGCGAGGAAGTTGGTGCGGCGGTCCCGGTCGTTGCCGAGGTACTCGACCGGAAGCCCGTAGTAGGCGAGCTGCGTCTCCTCCGGGCCGCCGAACAGGTGGATCCGCCAGATCGAATCGGGAGCGTAGTGGTGGAGCGCGAGATGGGCGAGCGAATGGCGGGTCCACGCCGGATCCCGGTATCCGTCGCTCCGAGCGTGGGCGAGACGGGCCCGCCAGGCCCAGGAGCCGTCCCCGATCGGGGAGCCGTACTCGATCGAGGCCCGAAACGTCCCGAACGAGCCTCCCCCCAATCGGACCTCTCCGCCTTCGCGCGACGGGAGATTCCCGGTCTCGAGGTTGACCACTCCGCCGACGGCGGGGGATCCGTAGACCGCCGTGCCGGGGCCGCGCTGGATCTGGATCCGCTCGAGGCTCCCCGCGAAGTCGGCGAGGTCGACGAAGTAGACCTGCCGCGACTCCGGCGTGTTGAGCGGGACGCCGTTGATGTTCACCGCGACGCGGCGTTGGTCGAAGCCGCGGAGGCCGAAGTAGGTGTACCCGACGTCGTTCCCGGCGTCGCTGTAGGCGTAGGCGTTCGGGGAGTCGGCGAGGAGCGCCGCCATGTCCTGCCCGCGGTTCCGCTCGCGGATCTCCGTGCGCGTCCGATCGGTGAAGCTCGCCGGTGCGTCCCGGTCCTTCGCCCAGGTCGCCCGGACCTCGATGCGCTCCTCGAGCCCCTCGTCGAGCGGCGCCTCTTCGGACACGGGATCGGCCGCGCCGAGCGGAGACGCGAGCGCGACGGCCAGGATCCCGACGAGAAGGAGGAAGGGAGGCGAGTGAGAGATCGTGCGGTTCATCCGTTTCCCTCCGCTGGTATGACCCAGGTCAGGTTCGAGGGTTTGTTCTCAGCTCGGATCTCTCCGAGCACCCCTAACGGAACCGTTCTCGTTGTACGCGACGGGCCTTCCCTCGTCAAGGCCGGCCGTTTGACCCCCTTCCGCGCGAGGCGGTATATTCCCGGCTTTCCTGCCCGAGGCGGCGTAGCCAAGTGGTAAGGCAACGGTCTGCAAAACCGTTATTCACCGGTTCGATTCCGGTCGCCGCCTCCACCGTCGCCCCGCGCGCGCGGCGCTTCGGGCCGCAGGAGGGGCGGTGAGCCCGAAGGGACCCGAGCCGCCCGAGCGTCCGACGCTCTTCGACCGGATCGTGAGGAGCGGCGCGCAACGACTCGCGATCCTCGCGCTCCATCCGCACGCGGGCGCGAGACGCGTGCTCGTCCACCTCGTCGCCCAGTTCCGGGCGAAGGGATGGCCGGCCGGCGTTCTCTCCGCCCCCCGCGTTCCGCTCGAGCCGGACGAGGCCCCGGAGACTCTCGGGACCACCACGGTGGCGCTTCCGGAGGGGGTCTGGCTCGCGACGTCGGAAGAAGCCGCCGCCGCGTCGGGAGACCGGCTCGAAATCGTCGAGTCGACGGGATGGCCGACGACGCGCGGGGCGGTCGTGATCGGCCGGACTCTCGGCGCGGGAGAGGTCGAACTTCACGGACCCGTGGAGCCCGAGGCGATCCGGGCGCTCGCTGCGCTCCTCGGCGATCGATCCGGAGGGACCGTCTTTCTCGAAGGAGGATGGGAGCGGCGGGCGTTCGCCGCGCCCGGATCGAGCGACGGGGTCGTTCTCGTCCTCTCGTCGGGGTACTCCGCCTCCCCGGAGCGCTCGGCCGCGGCGGCCCGCTACGTCGTGGAGACCTTCTCCGTACCCCCCTGCGGCGAGGCGGCGCGGGTCGCGTGGGAGGAAACGGCGTCGAAGGGCGCCGCCGCGCTCCTCTCCCGGGAGGGAAGCGCCCTGGGGGTTCTCCCGCCCGGCCTCTCCGACCCGGTCCCGGCCCTCCGCAGCCAGGGCGGGGACGATCTCGGAACGGTCGTGATGCCCTCGGGACTGAACGACGAGTTCATGATCCCGCTCGTTCGTTCCCCCCTGCGATTCCGGCTCGTCGTGCGGGATGCCACGCGACTCAACGTTTCTCCGGTCTACTTCAAGGCCTGGCTGAAGGGGGGAGGACGCATCGAGGTCGTCCGTCGGGCCCGGATCGTCGCGGTGGCGACGAACCCGGTCAACCCGGTCGGGCCCGACGCCGAAGCGGAGGCGTTCCGGCAGGAGGTCCAGCGGGCCCTCCCCGAGGTTCCGGTCCACGACGTCGTCCTCGAGGAGGTCGACGCGGAGAAACGGCCCTTCTGGAAACTCTGGTGAGCCTCCTCGGCCCCGGACGAAGTTGAAATACTCCTAGAGCAGTATTGACGTTTTGGTAAGAAAGACACTCCTCGTCCGCCTCCCCACGGAAACGCGGGCCATCCGGTAAAGGGCTGAAATCCTTGGGCGTCCCGTGCATCGGGGCGACGGCGGACAGGCTGGCACGCATCCCGCTCTCCCGACCGCTCCGCGGCTCCCGTCGGAGCCGCACGGAGAGCGCCGCCGTGAATCTCCCCCGAACGCTTCTCACTGCGACGATCGTGGCCGCCCTCGCGGTCGCCGCGCTTCCCGCCGCCGCGGGGACCGTCTCGATCGCCTGGGATCCGGTCGCCGACACCGATCTGGCGGGCTACCGGGTCTACAGCGGGACCTCGGCCGGCAACTACTCCCAGAGCGTCGACGTCGGAAACGTCACCGCGACCACGCTCGACCTCGCCGACTGCCAGACCTGGTACATCGCCGTGAAGGCGTACGACGCCGCCGGGAACGAAAGTCTCGAGTACTCGAACGAGATCTCCGGCTGGGCCCGGCCGCGCGTGGCCGCCGTGACGCCTTCGGCGGCGGAGGCGGGGCGAACCCTCGACCTGACCCTCGACGGCGCGAACTACCAGGCGGGCGCGATCGCCGAGTTCGCGAACGCCGGCATCGTCGTGAACGCGGTCACCGTCCTCTCGTGCAACCAACTCCGCGTGAACGTCACGATCGCTTCGGGGGCCGCGGCGGGGGCGACGAACGTCGACGCCGTCAACCCGGACCGCGTCTACGGGACCGGGGTCGGCGCGTTCACCGTCCAGGCGGCGGTCGCGCCGCAGGTCTCCTCGACGGCTCCGGCCGACGGTGCGACGAACGTCGCGGCGAGCGTGAAGCCGACCGTCACCTTCAGCGAGGCGATGCTCGCCTCGTCGATCGGCTCCGGCACCGTCCGCCTGCTCCAGGCGTCGGGGAGCCCGGTCGCCCAGGCCGCGGGTTCGCCGAGCCTGTCGGCCGACGGGCGCGTCGCCACGATCACCCCCGCGGCGGCGCTCGCCGCGGGACAGACGTACCGGATCGAGGTCGTCGGCGGTGCTTCGGGAGTCAAGGACCTCGCGAACAACGCCATGGCCTCGACGTACCGTCACGGGACCGGTTTCACGATCGCCCCCGACCAGGCCGCCCCGACGATCACCGATGTCGCCGCCGGAAACGTCGCGTCGACGACGGCGCGGATCACCTGGACCACGAACGAGCCCGCCGACGGGCGCGTCCACTACCGCCGGGCGAGCGAGTCCGCCTGGCAGCAGACCGACCTCGACCCGGCCCTCGTGACCGCGCACGCGGCGGATCTCGCGGGGCTCGTTCCCTCGTCGACGTACGAGTACTACGTCCGGAGCGCGGACGCCGGAGGGAACGCGACCGACTCCGCGACCGAGACCTTCTCGACCTCGGCCAACGGCTTCACGTACATCCGCATCGAGGCGGAGTCGGGGACGACGACCTCGCCCGTTCGCAAGTCGAGCGGTTCGGGCACGTTCGCCACCGGCTACGTCGACACCCCCGCCGGGACCCCGCCCGGAAGCGCGAGCGCGCCCGCCGGAACGGTGACCCACGGGTTCCACGCTCCGGCCGCGGCGACCTGGAAGGTCTGGCTCCGGATGTACGGGCCCACGACGTCGGCCGACTCGTGGTTCGAATCGGTCGACGGCGCCGCGCGGCAGGCGGTCTTCCCCTCCGCGACCGGGCGCTGGATGTGGGTGGCCGCGCGCTCCTACACGCTCGCCGCCGGGCTCCATACCCTCGAGTTGGGAGGGAGCGAGGCCGAGGCGCGCGTCGACCGCATCCTGATCACCGACGACCCGAGCTTCGTCCCGACGGAGCAGCCCGTGGGAGACCAGACGGCTCCCGCGCCGGTCGGTTCGCTCACCGGGACGCCGGGGAACCAGAAGGCCGATCTCTCCTGGACGAATCCGTCGTCGGACTACGGCAAGACGGTGATCCGCTACCGGACCGACGGGATCTTCCCCTCGAATCCGTTCGACGGGCTGCCGGTCACGGAGCGGTCGGCCGGCCCCGGCGTGAACGACACCTACACGCACAGCCCGCTGACGAACGGCGTGACCTACTCGTACAGCGTGTTCACGATCGATGCGGCGGGACACGCCTCGCCCGCCTCCTCCGTCTCGGTGACGCCGCAGGGGAACACGCGACCGCCGAAGGTCGAGAACACCCGGCGTACCGACAAGAAACCGAAGTAGGACCGGGCCTTCCCCTCGGCCCGGGTCGGCCCCCGGACGCGAACGCGTCCGGGGGCCTTTTCGTCTCAGGGGGCCCAGTACGAGGCCTCGTCCACCTCCGCGCCGCGCCCTCCGGCGGCGGGAACGTACGTGCGGAGCGCGTAGTCCCGCACCATCCGTTGGGTGCTGAAGCGGGGTCCGAGCCTCCCGATACTCTTCTTCATGCGGGCGATCCACCGGACCGGGAGGCCGCTCCGGTCCTCCCGGGCGTAATAGCAGGGGACGATCTCCTCGGAGAGGCCGCGGTAGAGCGCGGAGGCGTCGTCGCGATCCTGGGCGGGAGCGTCGGCGCGCTCGCGTCCGTCCCCGATCGCCCAGCCGATCGCCGGGTCGAACCCTTCCGCCCACCACCCGTCGAGGACGCTGAAGTTGAGGACGCCGTTGGCGGCCGCCTTCATGCCGCTCGTGCCGCTCGCCTCCTGCGGCCGCCTCGGGGTGTTCAGCCACATGTCGACCCCCTGCACGAGGAAGCGGGCGATCCGGATGTCGTAGTTCTCGAGGAAGACGATGCGACCGTGGAACTCGGGAGTGAGCGACGCCTGGAAGATCGTCCGGATCAGCTCCTGTCCGGGCCGGTCGGCCGGGTGCGCCTTGCCCGCGAAGAGGATCTGGACCGGCCGCTCCGCGTCCGAGACGATCGCCCGCAACCGGGCCG
Organism: uncultured Acidobacteriota bacterium; assembly: GCA_964383585.1. Classification (GTDB taxonomy): domain Bacteria; phylum Acidobacteriota; class Polarisedimenticolia; order Polarisedimenticolales; family DASRJG01; genus CAYLHQ01. The sequence goes on along the minus strand of CAYLHQ010000011.1, from coordinate 93,297 downwards.
GATCGCGGAAGAGCAGGTCGGCGCGCTTGTAGGTCGCGAACCGCCGCGCGAATCCCAGCGTGAGCACGTTCTCGTCGAGGATCGTCTGGGTTTGACGGAGGTCGGCGGGGGACCGGCCGTGGCGGGCGAACTGCGCGAGGACCCATTCCCGGCTCAGACGGATGAGGCGACGCTTCTGCGCCTGGTGCGCCTCCCAGATCTCCGCGTCGGGGATCGCGCCCACCGCGTCCTCGAAACCCGCGTCGAGGACGTTCTGCTCGAAGTCGCGACCGAGGTGCCGGCGGAGGATCTCTCCGATCTCGGGCCCGATCCACGACGGCAGGTGCACGCCGTTCGTGATCGCGCCGATCCGCGGACCGTCGGCGTCCGGCCAGAGGAACTTCCACATCGCCTCCGCGACCTGTCCGTGGAGACGGCTCACGCCGTTCGCCTTCGAAGACGTTCGAAGGGCGAGGACCGTCATGTTGAAGACCGTGTCGTCCGAGGTGACCGCCGCCCGGCCGAGATCGACGTAGGCGGCCGCGTCGTCCCCGGGAGCCCAGGCCTCGAGATACCGCCGCACGAGACCGGCGTCGAACGTCTCGTTCCCCGCGGGGACCGGGGTGTGGGTCGTGAAGATCGACGCTCGGGTCGCCCAGGCCAGAGCCTCCGAGAGGCTCTCGGAAGTCGTGAGCCGCCGCGTCCGGATCCGCTCGAGATTGACGAGCGCCGAGTGCCCCTCGTTGAGGTGCCACACCCCGGGCTCGATCCCGAGCGCGCGGAGGACGCGCGCTCCTCCCACGCCGAGGACCATCTCCTGGCAGAGGCGCATCTCGCGTCCCGCGACGTAGAGGATCGAGGTGATCGGCCGGTCGGCGGGGTCGTTCTCCCGGAGATCGGTGTCGAGGAGCAGGACCGGCACGCGACCCACGGTCGCCTTCCAAGCCCGCACCCAGACCGTGCGCCCCGGGAGTTCGACGCCGACGCGGAGCGGCTTGTTCCCCGGCCCCGCCACGGGGAGGACCGGCAGCCGCCTGAGGTCGTAGTCCGGGTAGAAGTGCTGCTGGTGGCCGTCGGCGTCGACCGTCTGCCGGAAGTATCCCCTCCGGTACATGAGCCCGATGCCGACGAAGGGGATCCCGAGGTCGCTCGCCGACTTGCAGTGGTCTCCCGAGAGGACGCCGAGGCCGCCCGAGTAAATGCCGAGGCACTCGTGCCAGCCGAACTCGGTGGAGAGATAGGCCACGGGACCCGCCTCGAGGTCGGGAAAGGTCCTCACGAACCAGGAGGAGCGAAGCCCAACGATGTAGCGGTCGAACTCGCTCACGACGGCGTGGTACTCGCTCATGAAGCTCTCGCTGATGAGCAGGCCGTCCCAGACGTGCGGCTCGGTGCCGAGGAGGAGCACGATCGGGTTGCGGGTCCGCATCCACCCGGCGGGGTCGATCGTGCTGAAGAGGAGGTTGGCCCGTGGGCTCCAGGTCCACCACAGGTTGTAGGCGAGGTCGTAAAGTCGGGACACCTCCCGCGGGATCTCGAGTTCGGCCCCGGGGAGGGTGGGGATACGCGGCGGTTCCATGATCCTCCTCGTCGGTCTCCGTGCGTTCGCCGGAACTATAGACCGTGGCCCTCGAGGGGGCACCCCGTTTGCCGGGAGTCCCTCCTCCCGCTAGCCTGGGGGCCGCGGAAAGGAGCCCCGCCGATGCTGCTTGCGCTCGAGCGTCCGCTCGCCGTCTTCGACCTCGAGACGACCGGGACCGATCCCGCGAAGGACCGGATCGTCGAGATCTCGGTCCTGCGGATCGAGCCGGGGGGTGAGCGGACCGTCCGCTCGCGTCGCGTGAACCCCGAGCGTCCGATCCCGCCGGAGGCGACGCGGGTCCACGGGATCCGCGACGAGGACGTGCGCGACGCGCCGACCTTCCGCCAGATCGCGAGGGGGCTCCTCGACTTCCTCGCGGATTCCGACCTCGCGGGGTTCAACATCCGCCGGTTCGACGTCCCCCTGCTCGACCGGGAGTTCCGGGACTCGGGGCACGACCTCCGCCTCGCTTCGAGAAGGGTGATCGACGCGATGACCGTGTTCCACCGGAAGGAGCCGAGGGATCTCTCCGCGGCGGTCCGCTTCTACCTCGGCCGCGAGCTCCTCGGAGCCCACGCGGCGGAGGCGGACGTCGAGGCGGCGGCGGACGTCCTCGAGGCGCAGCTCGCCCGCTACGAGGACCTGCCGCGGACCGTCGCGGAACTCGACGCTTGGTGCCATCCGTCCCCCGAGGGAGCGGTCGATCGCGCGGGGAAGTTCGTCCGGCGCGACGGCGCCGTGGTCTTCGCGTTCGGAAAGCACCAGGGGCGCCCGATCCGGGAAATCGCGCGGGAGCGGCCGGATTATCTCCAGTGGCTCCTCGAGCAGGCCGATTTTCCCGAGGACGCCCGCACCGTGGCCGAGAAGGCCCTCCGAGGGGAAGAGCCGTGATCAGCACGACCGACTTCAAGAAGGGGATCCGCTTCCTCGTGGACGGGGAGCCGTTCACGCTCGAGGACTACACGGTGCAGACCCCTTCCGCGCGCGGGGCGGCGACGCTCGTCCGCTCCCGGCTACGCCACGTCGTGTCCGGAACGCTCGTGGAGAAAACGTTCAAGTCGGGGGAAAAGTTCGAGGAGGCGGACGTCGCGTACCGTCAGGTGCAGTTCCTGTACGACGACGGAGAGGCCTGCCACTTCATGGACACCCAGACCTACGACCAGGTGGCGCTTCCCCACGACCGCGTGGAGGAGATGCGCGTCTGGTTCGTCGAGGGGATGTCCCTGCAGGCGGTCCTCTGGAACGGGTCGGTCGCGAACGTGAGCCTCCCGCAGTACGTCGAGGCCCGGGTCGACATGGTGGGGGCCGGCTCCCGCGCCGACACCGCGACCGGGCGCACCCTGAAGGACGCTTCGCTCGAAAACGGGGTCGCGATCAAGGTCCCGCTCTTCGTCGAGGCGGGGGAGACGGTCCTCGTCGACCCGCGCACCCGGGAGTTCATCCGGCGCGTTCGCGACTGACCCGCGGCGCGGCGGAAAGAACGACGTAGCGCCTTCCCCGGTCTTCCACCGCCCTGTCGACCTCGAGGACGAACCCGGCCTCGTCGAGGGACCGCCGGACCTCCTCGAGGCAGGTCTGCGGCTGCAGGACGAGCCGTGGGAGGCCGAGCGCGGCCAGGCGGGGGGGATCGAGGATCCGGCGCATCGTGCGCCCCCCCATCCCCGCGAGCACGAGGACGTCGAGGCGGTCTTCCGCGCGGAGAGGCTCGAGCCCGAATCCGGCGCGGAGGTCGAGACCGGCGAGGCCGTGCTTCGCCGCGAGGCGGCGCGCCGGGTCGAGGCGCGCGACGCTCCGCTCCGTCGCGACCGCGAAGGAGACCGCTCCGGCGAGGAGGAGCCGGACGGGCAGAAGGCCGTGGTCGGTTCCGATGTCCGCGATCCGGTTCGCGGGGAGCGCCGCGTCCGCGACCGCCGCGAGTCGCGGCGGCAGCCGAACCTTCCCCGGGCGCGACGAGGCGTCCACCGATCCTCCCGCGGCGCGACGCGAAAACGCCGTGTCGCTCGCCGCGTCCGCAGTCTATAATCGCGCGGCCGTTCGGAAGGCGGGCGGAGCGGCGGATTCCTCGGGAGAGCGGACGCGGATGAACGTATCGGCGACGGAGCGCTTCACCACCGACGACGCGGTGGAAATCTACGGTCTCGACGGCTGGGGGAACGGCTACCTCGCGGTCGGCGACGACGGACACCTGCTCGTCGCCCCCGGGCGCGACCGGAGCAAGTCGATCGACGTCCTCCGCGTGGTGGAAGACCTCGCGCGGCGGGGAATCCGCACCCCCCTCCTCCTGCGGTTCCCGCAGCTCCTCGAGGGGCAGGTCCACGAGCTTTCGAACGCGTTCGCGAACGCGATCCGCGAATTCCAGTACCCCGAGCGGTACTTCCCCGTCTTCCCGATCAAGGTGAACCAGCAGCGCTCGGTGGTGGAGGGACTTCTCGAATCGGGCTGGAAGTGGGGGCTCGGCCTCGAGGTCGGGAGCCGGCCGGAGCTCCTCGCGGCGACCGCCCTCCCCACGCCCCCCGATTCCCTCCTGATCTGCAACGGCTTCAAGGACCACGACTACCTCGCGAGCGCTTCGGCCGCGGTTCGCCTGGGGAAGAACGTCGTCGTCGTGATCGAGAAGCCGTTCGAGGTCGATCAGATCGTCCGCATCGCCTCCCGGGAGGAGTTCCTCCCGAGGATCGGCTTCCGCATCCGGCTCCAATCGAAGGGCTCCGGCATGTGGGAAAAGTCCGGGGGATACGCCTCGAAGTTCGGGCTGACGACCCTCCAGCTCCTGCGCGCCGTCGACCAGCTCAGCGCGGCGGGGCTCGGACGGAAGCTCCACCTCCTCCACTTCCACATCGGAAGCCAGATCACCGACATCCGGAAGGTCAAGAACGCGGTCCGCGAGGCCGCGCGGATCTACGCGAAGGTCCGCAAGCACGGGGTCGAAATCCGCTGCCTGGACGTCGGAGGGGGTCTCGGGATCGACTACGACGGGTCGAAGACCTCGTCCGACGCGTCGGTGAACTACTCGGTCCAGGAGTACGCGAACGACGTCGTCTTCGGGATCCACGAGGTCTGCGAGCAGGAACACGTCGCCCCGCCGGCGATCGTGAGCGAGTCGGGGAGGATGCTCGTCGCGTACCACGCGATGCTCGTTTCCGACGTCCGCGGGACCGTTTCGGGAGAGGAGCCGGACCCCCCGGCGATCACGGGGCGCGAGGCCCAGATCATCCAGGACCTCGCCGAGGTCTCCCGCAAGATCAGCGTGAAGAACTACCGCGAGTTCTACCACGACGCCGTGGAGTACCGGGACCAGATGTTCGCCCTGTTCAACCTCGGCATGCTCGGTCTCGACGAGCGCGCGAAGGGGGAGATGCTGTTCTGGGACATCGCCCGGAAGGCCGTGCGCTATTCGAAGTCCGCGAAATTCGTCGCGGACGAGTTCCAGGAGCTCGAGTCGCGGCTCCACGACAAGTACATCTGCAATTTCTCGGTCTTCCAGTCGCTCCCGGATCACTGGGCGCTCGACCAGCTCTTCCCCGCGATCCCGATCCACCGCCTGAACGAGCCCCCGACGCGCAAGGCGACCCTCGCCGACATCACGTGTGACTCCGACGGCGAGGTGGAGAAATTCGTCGATCTCAAGGACATCAAGGAGGCGCTCGAGGTCCACGACGTCCGCCCGGGGGAGCCCTACTACCTCGCCTTCGTCCTCGTCGGCGCCTACCAGGACACGATGGGGGACATGCACAACCTCTTCGGTCGCGTGCACGAGGTCGAGGTCCTGCTCGACCCGCGCGGGAAGACGGTGATCCGAAACGTCCGGAGGGGAGAGCGGGCCTGGGAGACGATGGCCTGCTTCGGGTACGACCAGGCCGAGATGGGAGAGGCGGTCGCCGTCGCGGTGCGGGAGCGGGTGAACGCCGGCGAACTCTCCTCCGAAGACGGCGACCGGGTCCTCGACACCTTCCGCGAGCGCCTCGAGCAGTACACCTACCTGGACTGAGCGGGCCCGTCCATGGCGGCCGCCGACGGGAACCCGAGCCCCACCGAGCCCGGGAGGCACCTGGGCGTCGTCGATGCCGCCGCGATCTTCGCGGGCATCGTGCTCGGCTCGGGGATCTTCGTCGCCCCCGCCGCCGTCGCCTCGGCGGCTCCGGGCGCGCTCGCGGCCGCCGCCATCTGGGGGGTGGGGGCGCTCGCCGCCGCGTGCGGGGCGTTTTGCTACGCCGAGTGCGCCTCCCGTATGCCGCGGGACGGCGGATTCTTCGTCTTCTACCGCGAGGCGTTCGGCGAGGGGGTCGCCTTCGTCGCGGCCTGGGCGGCCGTCTTCGTCACCTACCCGGCGTCGGTGGCGGCGATCGCGCGGATCGGCGCGGGGTATCTCGCCGAACTCGTCGGCGCCGCGGGGGCGGAAACCTGGATCGCGGCCGGGGGGCTCGGCGCGGCGGCGATCCTGAACGCGTGGGGGATCCGGGCCGGGCCGAGAGCCCAGCGCCTCATGACGGCGGTGAAGATCGGGGCGCTCGCGGTTCTCTGCCTCGCCGCGGTCGCGGCGTCTCGAGATCTCCGGCCGTCCGCACCCGCGTCGTTCGAGGGGGACGCCACGCTCGGTCTCCTCGGCGCCATGGCGGTCGTGCTCTTCACCTACGACGGATGGTCCGACGTGACGCTCGTCGCCGGCGAGATCCGCAACCCGAAGCGGGACCTGGGACGAGCCGTCCTCCTCGCGGTCGGCGCACTCGCCCTCCTCTACGCCCTCGTGCAGGCTTCGGTGCTCACCCTCCTCCCCGCCGGTCGCGCGGCCGCGTCGGAGCGCGTCGTCGCCGAGGCGGTCGAGGCGGGGCTCGGCGCGGGGTGGGGGGATGCGGTCTCGGCGGTCGTCGTGGTCTCGACCTTCGGTTCGGCGGCGGCGATCGTCCTCGTCGTGTCCCGCCTGGTCTGGGCGATGGCGGGGGCCGGCGCGCTGCCCCATGCCCTCGCTGCGATCCACCGCCGGCGAGGCACCCCGGTCCGGGCGACCTTCGCGGTGGCGGCGACCTCCGCGGTCTACGCCGCCGCGGCCGGCTTCCAGGCCCTCGTGGAGACCTTCACCTTCACCGTTTGGATCTTTTACTCCCTCACGGCGGTCGCGGTCATCCGCCTCCGTCGGCGCGGGGTGGGGGAGGAAGCGGCGTGGCGGGCGCCGGGAGGTCTCCTCGCCCCCGCGGTCGTGGTCGCCGTCGGCGCGGGGATGACCGCCGGGCTCTTCGCCCGGGGCCCGCTCCGCTCCGGCGCCGGCCTTGCCCTCCTCGCGGCGGGGTTCGTGTTCTGGGCGGTCAGGCGGCGCTCGTCGACCGCGTCACCTCGATGAACTCGGCGAGGTTCTCGAGCGTCACCATGCCGACGAGCGTTCCGGCTTCGCCGATCACGAGCACGGGGAGGTCGGGGCGCGTCTGAACCGCCCGGAGCACGTCCTCGAGCGGCGTGGAGGGGGCGACCACGGAGGGCTCTCGCTCCATGACCGAGAGGACCGGAGCTTCCTGACCGTCCCGGGCGAGCCCGCGCAGGAGGGCCACGCGCGAAAGAACGCCCGCGACGCGCTGCCACGCGTCGACGACGGGGAAATCGCGCTGGTCGGTCGCGAGCAGGTGCCGCGCCGCTTCGGAGAGGCTGTCCTGCGGCGCGAGCGTCTCGAACCGCGTGATCATCGCCTCGCGTGCCGTTCGGCCGGCGACGATCGCGCGCTGGGTCTGGTACGTCGCCTCCTGCCCGGCTCCCACGAAGACGAAGAGCGCGAGGAACAGGAAGAGGAAGCTGTTGGGGAAGGGGAGGAAGAGTCCGGCGACCGCGAAGAGGGCGGCGCAGGCCTGCCCGACGCGGGCGGCGATCCGCGTCGCGCGCTCGACCGGCAAGGCGAGCGCGAGCGCACCCCGGAGGATCCGGCCGCCGTCCATCGGGAAGGCGGGGATCAGGTTGAAGACGAAGAGGACGACGTTCGCGACGAACATCCGTTGCACGAGGCCGGCGCGGCCGACCAGGAGGTCCCGGCCGAGGCCGGAGACCGCGCCCGCCGCGAGCAAGGCGGCGAAGAGCGACGCCCCGAGGGCGAGATTCACGAGCGGGCCGGCGGTCGCGATCACGATTTCGGCCTTTCCCTCGGGGATCCGCTCGAGGCGAGCGATCCCGCCGAACGGGTAGAGGACGATCTCCCGGGTCGCGATGCCGTACCGGCGCGCCGCGAGGGCGTGCCCGCACTCGTGAAGGACCACACAGACGAAGACGAGGAGGACGAACAGGACCTCGGTCGCGGGGTTGCGGTTCGCCGCCCGGGCGAGGAAGGCGAAGAGGAGCAGGATCAGGGCGAAGCTCAGGTGGACCCGCACCGGGACCGCCGCGATCGATCCGACAGGGATCGACCAAGGGGTCGAACGCTCCCCCGGGGGGCTCACCCCTCCTCCTGGCGGACGGGGACGAACCCTCCTGCGACCTCGTCCCGGAGTCTCGCAGCCAGTCGCTTGCGGTCGGCGAGGACGACCGGTTCGGGCGCGAAGCGGACCTCGGCTTCGATCCTCGGAAGGGCCATCAGGCGGAGGTAGTGGGTCACGAAATCGGCCCCGTCGTACCAACAGACGGTCGTCGAGGGAGGGGAGGCGACTCCCGGGGTCTCGTAGCGGAGCGACACGGCGTGGCAGGGGAGGCCGAGACGGGCGGCCGGTTCGAGGAGGGAGGGCATGAAGGGGAGGACCTCCTTCCCGGGCGTGCTCCTCCCCTCGGGAAAGAGGGTGAGGGGAAGTCCCGACTCGAGCCGCTCGGTCATCGCTTTCCCCGCGCGGAGGACGTCGGCGGCGCGGTCGCGGTCGACGAAGAGGGTGCCCGCCCCCCGGGCGATCCAGCCGAAGAGCGGCCAGGTGCGGATGCTGCGTTTCGCGACGAAGAGCGTCGGATAGATCCCGCCGAGCACCAGGATGTCGAGGTACGAGAGGTGGTTCGCCGCCACGACGAAGACGGGCGCTTTCGGGAGCGGGCCCCGGCGCCGGACCCGCACCCCGAGCAGCGCCGTCATTCCGCGCCCCCAGACGCGGCACGCGTGGATCGAGGCGATTCCCCAGGCCCGCACCGAGCCGAGCGACATGAGGCGCACGAGCGCCGGAACGACGGCGCAGATCGCCGTGATCGCCACGCCGACCGGCAAGCGGTAGAGGAGGCGCCACCACTGCACGGTGGTATTCTAGCGGCCCCTTCGAGCGGAGGATCCTTGACGTCGCTCCGTCACCTCCTCGTCCAGCGTCCGGACGGAACCACGCAGCGGCTGAGCCTCGCCGGCCGCGAGGTCCGGATCGGGCGCTCGACTCAGGACAACGATCTGAGCTTCCCCGAGGACGAGAACCTCTCGAGGCGCCACCTCGTCCTCGAGCGGCGCGAGGACCGCTGGAGGGTCCGCGACCTGGGGGCGAAGAACGGCACCTTCCTGAACGGGAAGCGCGTCGACGGGCCGCAAGACCTCAGAGCCGGCGACCGGATCGCCGCCGGCAAGATCACGCTCGTGTTCGACCCGCCGGCCGACGAACCGTCCGGAGCGGTGGTCTTTTACGCGGAAGGGGACGAGCCGTCGTCCCAGGCGACCTTCATGACCCGGCTCGACGGTTTGCTGTCCGTGGAAACGGCGAGCCCCGGCAGGAAGACCGGCGGGGCTCCCGTCGACCGCCGTCTCCCGCTCGACCACCCGGGGGTCGCGGCGATCGTGCGCGCCTGTCAGGAGCTTCCGGGACACCGCCCGCTGCCCGACCTGTTCCAGCTGATCCTCGATCTCTCGATCGAGGCGGTCGGAGGAGAGCGCGGCGTGCTCATGACGCTCGAAGACGAGCGGCTCACCGTGCAGGCCGTCCGCGGCCAGGAGTTCCGCATCAGCACGACGGTGCGCGACCGGGTGCTCGATCACCGGGAGTCGATCCTCGTCCGGGACACGAGCCTCGACGACAAGTTCCGGGAGCAGCAGAGCATCGTGCAGCAGAGAATCCACACGATGATGGCCGCCCCCCTCCAGACGAAGGACCGGGTGATCGGCCTCATCGAGGTCGACTCGCAGAGCCTCGTGCAGCGCTTCGAGAACGGGGACCTCGAACTCCTCACGATCCTCGCGAACATTGCGGCGATCCGCATCGAGCAGGAACGGCTCGCGCTCATCGAGGTGGCCGAGCGGATGCTCGCGCGCGAGTTGAAGCAGGCCGCGAGCATCCAGAGGAGGCTCCTCCCGGCGAAGGCGCCCGAGGTCCGAGGATTCGACGTCGCGGGGCACAACGCCGCGTGCCGCACGGTGGGAGGGGACTACTACGATTTTTTCGTGTACCCCGACGGGCGGGTCGGCTTCGTGGTCGGGGACGTCGCGGGCAAGGGGATGCCGGCCGCGCTCCTGATGACGAGCCTCAAGGGGGGAGTGCAGGTCCTCGCGGAGGTCCCCGACGATCTCGGCCGCCTGGTCGGCCGCATGAACCGGGTGGTCTCGGCCAACTTCCCCCCGAACCGTTTCGTGAGCCTCTTCTTCGGGGTCCTCGACCCCCGGACCTCGGACCTCACCTACTGCAACGCGGGGCACAACCCGCCGCTGCTGTGCCGGTCCGACGGACGCTCGGAGATGCTCGAGGGAGGGGGCGGGATCCTCGGGATCATGCCGGACGCCGCCTACGAATCGCGCCGGTGCAGGGTCGAGGCGGGGGACGTCCTCGTTCTTTACAGTGACGGCGTCACCGAGGCGGAGAACGCCCTCGGCGAAGAGTTCGGCGTGGAGCGCCTCGCCGCGGTGGTCCACTCCGGCGCCGGAACGCCGGCGAAGGACCTGATCGCGAGGACGACGGCGGAGATCGATCGGTTCACCGGCGGGGCCCCCGCGGCCGACGACGTGACCCTCGTCGTGATCCGCCGCCCCACGGGTGCGGCCTGACCACGCCGGGACCGCTCCCCCCCGAGATCCCACCCTTCCGGCCGGTCGCGTGGCTTCCCGGAGGACACGCGGAGACCATCGGTCCGAGCCGGTTCCCTGCGGGCCGGCTCGACGGCCCGTGGGAGCGCGTCCGCGTCGACGTCGACGCCGAGAACGCCCTGCTCGTGCTCGTCGGCCGACCGGCGGGGCCGTCCCGTGGAACTCTCGTCCTCTTCCACGGTCTGAGCGGATCGGCCGACGCGGTCTACATGAGACGGACCGCGCGGGAAGCGCTCGCGCGGAGGTGGTCGGTCGTACGGACGAACCTGCGAACGTGCGGAGGGACCGAGGCCCTTTCGCGGACGCTCTACAACGCGGGACAGTGGGGGGACGTGGGAAGCGTCCTCCGCGCGATGGAGCGCATGCGCCTTCCTCGCCCGTTCGCCGCGCTCGGGTTCTCGCTCGGAGGGAACCTGGTTCTCGGGCACGCGGGCCGGGAAGGGGGCTCCTGCGGCGCCGACGCGGTCGCAGCGGTCAGTCCCCCCCTCGATCTCGCGGAGTGCATCGATGCCCTCGAGCGGCCGGGGAACCTCCCGTTCCAGGTCTACTTCTCGCTCGCGCTCTGCGCGCAGGTCCGCCGCGTCCGGCGCGTACGTCCCCTCGCCGGACCGCCGGCTCGGATCTGGCGGGTTCCGGGGGTCCGGGCCTTCGACCGGGCCTTCACCGCTCCCGACGCCGGGTACCCCGACGCGGAGTCGTACTACCGCGGAGCGAGCGCGGGGCCGCTCCTCGCCGGAATCGAGGTCCCGGCGCTCGTGCTGACGAGTCGGAACGACCCGTTCGTGCCGGTGGAGTCGGTCACCCGCTTTCTCGGTCCTTCCGGGATCGACGGCGCGGTCACCGACCGGGGGGGGCACGTCGGCTTCTGGCATCGGGGGAAGCCTCGCTTCTGGGTGGCCGCGGCGGTTCTCGCTTGGCTCGAGGCCCGGCTCGGGAGGGAAGGCTGACGGGCGGGATCGGCTATCCTGGGGGGCATGTCCCGACGGATCTCCCTCGCACCCGTCTCGCGCCGGTCCCGGATCCTCGGGGGGGCGCTCGTGTGGACCGCGGTGGGAGCGGGGCTCGCCTCGGCCGGTTCGTTCTGGACGCTCCACGCCACGCCGACCGCACGGGGGGCGGCGTTCGTCCTGGTCGTGGCGGCTGTGGCCGGCGTTGCGAAGGGCCGCTTCCTCCTCGCGCCCCGCGCGCGGGCCAACGTCGCGCGGATCCTCGCCGCCAGAGAACTCGACGGAGTGTTGACCCTCTTTTCCCCGCGGGCGTGGGCGTTCGCGGCCGGGATGATGGCCCTCGGCTGGATGCTCAGGCGTTCGGGGCTCCCGGGGGTGGCGCTCGGCGGCACCTACGCCGCCGTCGGCGCCGCGCTCGTGGTCGGGGCGATCCCGTCCTGGAGCGCGTGGTGGAGGATGGGAACCTTCCCTGAGGGGGAACGGTGAAAGCAGTCCAGAAGGTCTTGTTCGCCGGTCTCGTGGGGGGGATCGCCATCTTCACGTGGGGGATCGTCTCCTGGACCTTTTTCCCTTGGCACGACACGGTCTGGCGGACGCTCCCGAACGAAGAGCGGGTGGCCGAGGCGCTCCTGTCGACCGGCGCCCCGCGAGGGGTCTACGTCCTGCCGGGACGCCCCTCGGACGCCGCGGCCGACGAGGGGGCGATCGAGGAGTGGGACCGGCGGATCCGGCGCGGACCGGTCGCGTTCCTGGTCTACCGGCCGGAGGGGGTCCCGCCCAACCGGATGTTCCGTCCCCTCACCCGCGGTCTCGTCGTCTCGTTCCTCATCGCGACGCTCGCCGCGGAAGCCCTCCGGCGGTCCCGACCGCGAAGGTACCGCGCGCGGGTCGGATTCGTCCTCGGCATCGGGGCGTTCGCCTGGCTCGTCGGCCCGGTGATGCAGTGGGCCTGGTTCCAGTACCCCGACGAGTGGATCTGGTCGGCCCTGATCGACGCCGCCTGCGGATGGCTGATCGTCGGGTTCGTCCAGGCGGGGATCGTCCGTCCCTGAAAACCCCGCCAAGGGTGACAAACCCGCCCCCGGACCCTAGATTCCCGGCCGGGAGGTGGACATGGCCAAGGTGCTGCTACTCGGTGAGGACCGCGCCCGGGCCGCCGGGCTCCGCGTGCTGCTCCGGCAGGACGGCCACCGGGTCCACTGGTTCCGGGAGGTGCCCCGCTGGCGCGACGCCGAAGCCCGCGAATCGCCCGACGTCGTCGTGGCGGCGGTCCCGACGGCGGCGGAGGTCCTCGAGGCGCCCGGCCGGCCGGTCCGGGGGTTCCCCCCGCCGATCCTCTTCGTGCACCACGACGTCGATCCGTTCGGCGATCCTTGCCTCGACGAACGGATCATCGACCGGCTCGAGAGTCCGTTCATGGTGGAGGAGTTCCTCGGACGCGTCGACGCCCTCGTGCGCGTGCGGCGCGTCGTCCGGCGGGAGCAACCCGCCGACGGCGAGGCGACGTATGCGGGGGGAGCGAAAGCCCTCGCGGGATGGATGACGGCGATCCTCGGCACGCGGCTTCCCCGCTACGCGAAGCCGCGCGCCCCCTATCTGGCGGTCGCGGCGCGGGTGGCCGACTGGAGCGACCGGCGGGACGGGTTCGAGCCGGGGCACGCGGAGCGCGTCGCCTCGTTCAGCGCGATGATCGCCGACGGCCTGGGCCTCTCCGATTCCGACGCCACCGCCGTCCTTCGCGCCGCCATGCTCCACGACATCGGAAAGGCGGCGCTCCCGGTCGAGATCCTGCGGCAGCGGGGACCGCTCGAGGAACGGCAGGTCCGGCTCCTGCGCACCCACGCCGACCGGGGAGCCAAGCTTCTCCGGGCACTCGACCGCGACGAGAGCGTCGCCGAGGCGGTCCAGTTCCATCACGAGAACGTCGACGGGAGCGGCTATCACGGCCGCAAGGGGGAGGAGATCCCGCTCGCCGCTCGGATCGTCGCGGTGGCGGAAGCGTACGACGCGATGACGACGAGCCGTATCCGCGAGCCGCTCCGGACCGACGAGGCGATCGCCGTGCTCGAGGAACAGAAAGGAACCCGGTTCGACAGCGCCTGCGTCGACGCGCTCGTCGCCTCGGTCCGCCCGAGGCCGCGGTCGGTGCCGATCTCGCCGCCCTCGGGGACCCGCTTCATTCCCTCCTAGCGCGGGCGGGCACGAGCGAGGCGGCGATCGCGATCCCGAGCACGCCCGCGACGACCGCGAGGGCGGTCCCCACGGGGATCTCGATCCAGGGCTCCGCGAGCATCCGGATGCCGATGAAGACGAGAACGGCGGCGAGGCCGTACTTGAGGTACCGGAAGGTGGGAAGCAGCGCCGCGAGCAGGAAGTACATCGCCCGCAGACCGAGGATCGCGAACACGTTGCTCGTGTAGATGATGAAGGGGTCGCTCGTGACGCCGAAGATCGCGGGGATCGAATCGAACGCGAAGAGGAGGTCGGTCGTCTCGACGACGAGCAGGACGAGGAAGAGCGGGGTCGCGTGCACGCGCCCCGCGACGCGGAGGAAGAAGCGCGGGCCTTCGAGGCGGGGAGCCACGGGAAAGATCCTCCCGGCGAGGCGGACCACGGGGTTCCTCTCGGGATGGGGCGCCTCCTCTTCTTTCACCAGGAGCTGGAATCCCGTGTAGACGAGGAAGGCGCCGAAGAGGTAAAGCAGCCAATGGAACCGGGCGACCGCCGCGGCGCCGGCGAGGATCAGGGCTCCGCGCATGATCAGGGCGCCGAGGATCCCCCAGTAGAGAACGCGATGCTGCAGGGAGGCGGGGACGGCGAAGTACCGGAAGACGACGACGAAGACGAAGATGTTGTCGATCGAAAGCGCCCGCTCGAGGAGGTAGCCGGTCAGGTACTCGATCGACGCCTGGCGGCCGTAGAGCCTCGCGACCAGGACCGCGAACAGGAGGCCGAGGCCGGTCCACAGGACGTTCCAGAAGATCGATTCCCGGACCGAGAGGACCCTCGGGGTGCGGTTGAAGACGCCGAGATCGATGGCCAGGAAGACCAGGATCATGGCGTTGAACAGCCCCCAGGCCGCGACGCTGTGCCCCCCCAGCGCTCCTTCCACGAGGGCTCCTCAGGGGAACTCGACCTGGAGGGCCAGGTCGACGATCCGCTCGATGAGCGCGTTGTAGGCGTATCCGCCCCGCGCGGCGGCCTCGGCGTAATCCTCGTACATGGCGATCTCCGGATTCGGATTCGCCTCCATCACGAACAGGCGGCCGTCCGGGGTCAACCTCATGTCGATGCGGCCGTAGCCGCGCATCTGGAGCATCCGGAAGGTCCGCTTGGCGACGTTCCGGAGCGCTCCGAGCGTCGAGTCGGAGAGGTCGCCCGCGAAGTCGTTGTGAATCCCCCAGCGCTCGCGGTACCCCGAGTCCCACTTCGCCTTGTACGAGGCGAATCGCGGCTCTCCCTCGGGTACCTTCGAGAACCGGATCTCGCGCGGAGGGAAGACCTCGAGCCTCGCGTTTCCGAGCACCGCCATGTAGATCTCGCGCCCCTCGATGTATTGCTCGATGATCACGTCCTGGGCGAGGCGCTCGTGCAGGTAGGCGGCGCGGGCGAGGGCCTGCTTTTCATCCTCCGCGAAGGAATCCCGGGCGATCCCCACCGACCCCTCCTCGGCGAGCGGCTTCACCATCACCGGGAAGATCGTCTTCGACAGTTTCTTGAGCGGCTGGGACCGCCGGGAGACGACGAAGGGAGGGACGGGAATCCGGTGGTGCTTGAGGATTTTTTTCGACAGCGCCTTGTCCTGGCACATCATGAGGGCGCGGTAATCGCAGCCGGTGTACGGGACCTTGCACAACTCGAGGATCGCGGCCACGTTGCTCTCGTAGTGGCGCTGGCCGTGGAACGTCTCGACGAAGTTCCAGACGAGGTCGGGAGCCACCCGGTCGAGATGGTCGAGGATTTCGCGCGGGTTCTTGTGGAGGGGACCGAGGTGGACCTCGTGACCGTTCTCCTCGAGGGTCGTGACGACGTGCCCCTCGGTGAACCAGTCCTCTTCCTCCCGCATCCTCCGCCGGTACTCGACGTCGCCGGCCGGGGGCTCGTGGACCTCGAAGAGGACGAGGATCTTGAGGCTGCGCTTCCGGCGGCGCGTCATGGGCGCGACGGCTTGTAGCTGTACCCGCGCTGGCGGTTCACGACCAGCGTGGTGACGAAGCTCGAAAGACGCAGGAGCGTCTCCTCGACCGGATCCCGGACGACGAGCCGTGCCTCGTCGCAGAGCCTCGCGAGGGCGGCGACGACGTTTTCCACCTGGCTCGGCCGTTCCCCGGACCACTCCGCGATGGAGTCCACGAGACGCCGCTTGTAACGGCGGATCAGGGCGGAGGCCGGGCGGAGGGGGGAGGCGGAGCGGGACGGGCGGAAGATCTCCCGGAGCTGGCGCGAGGCGAAGGAGAGGTCTCCGAGCTGGTAGACGCGGAACTTCCGCTCGTAGTAGCTCTTGAGCGTCGACTGCATCGTGCGAGCCTCGGCGTGGAGGACCGGCTTGCGCCCCGGCGCGCGGCGTTTCGCGACCTCCTTCATCAGGCGGTCGACGTACCGGAGCTTCCGCGTCGCCGGCCAGCCGGCGTACCGCGTCTTCCACTGGGAGTTCGGGGCGAGCCACACGGCGAAGGTCTCCGCGAAATCCTCGACCGGATGGCACTGGGCGTAGTTGTCGGGGACGTTGCGGACGTGGCGCTTGCTCTCGGGATCGACCTGGTAGAAGTAGGGGCTGTAGCGCATGCGAGGGTTCCCGAACACGCGCCGCCAGTCGTCCCGCCGGCTCAACCGGTACGCGTGGTCGTAGGCGTGTCCGGCCTCGTGACGGAGGAGTTTCATGCACCAGGTCGGCGTCCCCCCCTCGACCTCGAACATCATCCGGAACTCGAGCGCCTTCAGACGCGGGTGGGCGAGATAGAACGGGATCCCGATCGCCGCCTCCCCGTCCGGGCACTGCCACTCGTCGGAGAGATAGCAGTGCGGCATCAGAGGAAGGCCCTTCTCCGCGAGCTCCTCGTGGAGCTGCGCGACTCGCGGGGCGAGATCGCTCCCCTTGATCCGGAGCCTCAGGTCGCAGATCCGGACCTGGAGGAGATCCTCCTCCGAGAGGTGCTCCCAGGACACGATGCGGGGGCGGGCGCCCAGGACGTTCTCCTTCCTCCGCGCGGGGCGGGAAGCCGGATCGTAGCATCAGCTCCGGCGGCGGAGGGCCGCGAGCCGGGCCTCCAGCGCCGAGGGGGAGGCGACCGGGGCCTCGCACGCGGAGCCGCGGCAGACGAACGCGAGGGCGCCTCCTTCCGGGGCACGCTTTCCGCGGAGGAGGGGAGAGTCGTCCTCGCCGCCCCGTCCGTCCGTCCACGCGATCGCCCGGCTCGGCAGGTAGGTCCGCCGAGCCGCGTCGAGCAGGGCGGAGGTCGCCGGGAGGTCGCGAGAGCCCGCGACGACGATTTCCGGCGTCGGCCCGGCGAGGAAGTCGGCGGCCGCGAGGAGGGCGGCGAAGGCGGCCGGGGCCCTCTCGACTTCCGGGCGCAGGGCGACGAGCGCCGCCTCCGCCGCGGTTGCGAACGCGTCGTCCCCGGTGTGGACCGCGAGGCGGGCGAGGGTTTCGGCAGCGACGCCGGACCCCGCGGGGAGGGCGCCGTCGTGCACGCTTCGCGTGCGCGCGAGGAGGCTCTCGTGGTCGTCGGCGGTGAAGTGGAATCCGCCGGCGCCGTCCCCGAATCGAGCGAGCGCCGTCCGCATCAGCGCGGCGGAGACTCGGAGGATCTCCCGGTCGAATTCGGATTCGTGGAGATCGAGGAGTCCCCGTGCGAGGAAGACGTAGTCGTCGAGGTACGCGTTGAGTCTCGCCTCCCCTCGGCGCCAGCTCGCCCGGAGTCTTCCGTCCGAGGACCGGAGTTCCGCCAGCGCGAAGCGCGCGGCACGGCGGGCCGCGTCGAGGTCCTCGTCCCGCCCGAAGGCCTGCCTGGCCCGCGCGAAGGCGCCGATCATCAGGCCGTTCCAGGAAGTCAGGATCTTGTCGTCGGTCGCCGGCCGCACCCGATCCCCGCGTGCGGCGAGGAGGCGCGCGCGCAGCGGCGCGAGCGCGCGGACGCGCTCTTCGTCTTCCCCGCCGAGGAGGTTCGGGATGCACTTTCCCTCGAAGTTCCCGTTCTCGTCGATCCCGTAAAGCGCGCAGAGCCGCTCGCCGTCCTCGGGGCCGAGCACCTCCCGCACCTCCGCGGGAGTCCAGACGTAGAACTTCCCCTCGTGCCCCTCGCTGTCGGCATCGAGCGACGACCGGAATCCACCGCCGGGGTCGGTCAGCTCGCGGCGCACGAAATCGAGCGTCTCCTCGGCCACGCGCCGGTAAAGCGGGCGCCGGGTGAGAAGCCAGGCGTCGACATAGACCGGCACCAGGAGCGCCTGGTCGTAGAGCATCTTCTCGAAGTGGGGAACGAGCCAACGCTCGTCGACGCTGTAACGCGAGAACCCGCCTCCGATCTGGTCGTACATCCCCCCGAGCGCCATCCGGTCGAGCGTCGTCTCGACCATCCGCAAGGGGGCCGGCTCGCCCGTGCGGGCCGCTTCCCGCAGGAGAAGCGCGAGCGCCCCGTGAGGAGGAAACTTCGGGGCTCCTCCGAACCCCCCCCAGCGCGCGTCGAACCTGCCGGCCAGGGAGGCCGCGGCCCTCAGGATCTCGGAAACGCCCGCCGGACGCCCCGAAGGGGTGGGAACCTCCCCGAGCGCACGCAGGTGGAAGGCGAGCTCCGCCGCGGAGCGGGCGACCTCCTCGCGCCGCTCTCGCCAGGCCTCGTCGATCCTCCGGAGGACGGTGAGAAGCCCGGCTCGGCCCCAGCGGTCCTCCGGGGGGAAGTAGGTCCCGCCGAAGAACGGCTCGAGGTCGGGCGTGAGAAAGGCGGTCAGGGGCCAGCCTCCCTGGCCCGTCATCGCCTGCACCGCGGTCATGTAGATCTCGTCGAGGTCGGGCCTCTCCTCCCGGTCGACCTTGATCGAGACGAAGCGCTCGTTCAGGAACGCGGCGATCGTTTCGTTCTCGAACGACTCGCGCTCCATGACGTGGCACCAGTGACAGGCGGCGTAGCCGATCGAGAGGAAGATCGGTTTCCCCTCCCGCCTCGCGCGGGAAAGCGCCTCCGGCCCCCATGGGTACCAATCGACGGGGTTCGCCGCGTGCTGGAGAAGGTAGGGGCTCGTCTCCCCGGCGAGGCGGTTCACCGGACGGGCCCGGCTTCGCCCGCGAGGAGCTTCCGTTCGAGGCGCGCCATCTCTCCCTCGGGCCCGTAGGCGACGGCGCGGTAGGTGTAGGCGCCCGGGCCGAGGGTGCCGGGGGGGACGACGTCGAGCATCTGAACGCACCGGTCGCCGGCGAAATCGAACGGGTCATCTCCGACCGGCGTCTCCGCGGTCCCGATCAAGGTGCGGACGACCCGGACCCCCTTTTTCTGGTCCTTCGCTCGGCAGAGGAGCCCGAAGAAGGCGGTGGGAAGTTCCGGCCGGAGCGGGTCGTCTTCCTCGTAAACGAGCGTCCCCGAGGTTCGCGACTCGCCGTCCCGGAGGAACGCCCCCTTCGCCGGCTGCGAGACCGACAGGGGGCCGAATCCGACGAGCGCGGCGTCGGGATCGGGCCACTCCCCCTCGATGCGCCGGGAGGCCTGCTGGTCGCCGGTGCTTTCGTGGGCGACGGCGACGATCTCGTACGGCCCCGGGCGGAAGGCGATCTCGCTCTCGAAGACGACGGGGGACCCGGCGGTCGCCACCTCGATGCGCCCCGAAGCGTCGTCGCGGACCGTCCCGCCGGAGACGAGGGAGACCCCGAGGTCCCACTTGGACAGCGGGTAGGGGACGGGCGGCGCCGCCACCTGCACGCGCGCGATCCACTTCCCGTCCCGGAATCCGACCGGCATCACCCCGACGCGGAGCGCGACGTCGTTTCCCTTCGCCTCGGGAGTCGCGAAGCGCGCGAGGAGTTTCGTCGTCAGCAGGGTCGCCTCGCTCGAGAGGACCAGGCGCCCTCGGTGCTGCAACCTGACCTTCGGGCGGTCGGTGTGCACCCGGACGGCGAGCGATTCGTCGAGCGGGAGCCCCGCCGGGTCGAACGAGAGGAGATAGAGGCAGGACATGTCTTCGAGAATCCGCTCGGTCATCTTCGAGGGGGGAATCCCGTTCAGGAACGCCTCCCCCCCGGTTTCGAGCGCCATGTCCTTCAGCGTTCCCTGTGCGTCCCGGATCCGCGAGGAGTTCAGGGCATTGTTTCCGAGTCCGCCCGTCGGCCGCGGCGCCGAGAGTGGTCCGCCTCCGGCCGTCAACCCCTGCGCCTCGACCGTGTAGAAGCGGATTCCGAGCGCCGACGCTTCGTTGATCAGCGTGTCGAGGGAGAGGAGGCCGCTCTGGGCGTCGGACCGGGCCATGCTGTCGGCGCGGGCGTGCGAGCCCGACTCGGCGTCGAGCACGGACGAGCCGAAGAAGGAGAGGTAGTGTTCCCCGGCGTTTCCCCGCATCGAGTCGGCGAAGTAGACGAACGCCTTGGGAGCCCTGTACTCGGCGAGGGCGCCCAGGACCATCGACATCCGCTTGAGGTCGCGGGCCTGCCGCCATCGTTCCTCGCCCTGGTAGAGGCGCGCCTGCACGATCGCGTCGTCGATGTTCTCGCTCGCGAGGCGCAACACCTCGTTCAACCGAACCTCTTCGAGGGCGGTGTAAGGGTCCCACTCCAGGCGGTCGTGTTCCATCTTCTCGAGGGCTCCGAGCAGTTCCGAGGCGTCCTCCGTGAACGGCTGCAGGGTCTTGAGGGAGGCGGCGTTCGAGACCAGCATCCCGCGGCTGCCCCCGACGATCATTCTCGGGATCATGACCTTCGCTGCGTCGATCGCCCCCTGCCGACCCGCCGCCGTCAAGTGTGACTGGTCGAAGTAGAAGACGTAGGTGGTCGGTGGGATCGGGGGAGGTTCGTCGAGGGGGGCCCCGCGGATCTTCCCCGCGGCGACGGCGCGGGCCGATCCGCCGTCGGCGCAGAGCCGGTCGAGGACGAACCGTTCGACCTTCCGCCCGGCGACCCAGATCTCGAAGTCCTTCTCGGTGAGCGACGCGATCGTTTCCCTCGGACCGTCGACCGACACGTCGATCTGGGCGAGCCGCGCCGTCGCCTCCTCCATGAGGCCGAGGTCGCGCGGCTCCTCGTCCGCCGCGAGGGCCGCAGCCGCCCCCGCGCACGCGAACCCGAAGAGGAAGGCGGCGAACCTCCTCACGACCGCTCCTTCCGGTGGACGATCGTCGCCGAAGCCTGGTCGGTCGGGAGGACCACCATCTCGGCGATCGTCACGCGATCGGGCCGCGCGGCGACCCAGACGATCGCTTCCGCGACGTCGTCGGGCGATAGGGGCGTCATGCCGCGGTACACCGCTTCCGCGCGCGACTCGTCCCCCCGAAAGCGGACGCGGGAGAACTCGGTCCGGACGAGACCCGGGTCGACGGTCGCGACACGAACGCCCGTTCCCACGAGGTCGATCCGGAGCCCCTCCGTGAGGGCGCGGACGGCGTGCTTGGTGGCGCAGTAGACGTTTCCGGCCGGGTAGACCTCGCGGCCCGCGATCGACCCGACGTGGATCACGGTTCCCGAACGCCGGGCGACGAGGAGAGGGACGACCGCCCGGTCGACGTGGAGGAGCCCCTTGACGTTCGTGTCGATCATCTCGTCCCAGTCCTCGAGGCTCCCCTCGTGCAGGGGATCGAGGCCACGCGAGAGCCCGGCGTTGTTGACCAGGACGTCGATCTCCTTCCATTCGGGGGGGAGCGCGTCGACGGCCGACCGGACCGCCCCGGCGCTCCGGACGTCGAGACGCATCGTCCGGACGTCGGCCGCGCCGGCCGCGCGAAGGGCGGGCTCCTCGGCCTCGAGCCGCTCGATCCGGCGCGCCGCGAGGAGCAGCCTCGCCCCTTCCACGGCGAACGCGCGGGCGCAGGAAGCGCCGATTCCGCTGCTCGCTCCCGTGATGAAGACGACGCGATTCCGGAGACTCGGCATGTGGATTCCCCCGAGGGTCGCGCAAGAGGATAGTCCACCGCGAAGGGTCCCGCAGGCGACGTTCGGTTGCGATTCGGAAACCCGGCGGCGTATATCAGGGGCCGGGGGAGAGAGGAGGCGTCCGTGACGAAGTCCTTGACGATCGCGTTCCTCGCCGTCGTGGGGGCGTTCGCGCCGGTCCATGCCGGCGTCGAGGGGCACTGGGTCTTGACGGAGCAGACCTACCAAGGCGGGGGACGAAACCTCGCCCCGGACGAGGAGCCGGTCCGGCTCGAGCTCGCTTCGGGTCCGGGCGGCCCCTCGGGCCGCCTCTTCGTCGGGGGGAGGGAAGCGGGGTCGCTTCCGTGGCCTTCGATCGTGGTGGAAGGGAGGGCGCTGCCTCTGACGTTGCGGTCGATCGAGCGCACGGCCGGAGGGGGGGTGACGGCCGCATACTCCGCCGTCCCTGCGGAGGGGGACGATCTGGTCCTCGAAATCCGGGAGACGTACGAGATCGGCGAGACGGAGGACATCCTCCTCGGAACGATCGAGGTGCGGTTTCAGGGGGGCGAACGCCACCGGGGAGGGTACGTCCTGCACCGCCGGTTCGAGAGGGAGCGATGAGGGCCGCGCGGGTCCTCGCGGGATTGCTCTGCGCCCTGGCGCTCGCCCTCCCGTCCGCGGCGCAGACCGTCTCGGGGACGGTCTACGAAGACCGGAACGCGAACGGCCTCCGGGACGCGGGAGAGCCGGCGGTTCCGGGGGTCGACGTCACCCTTTTCGGCACCTCCGACGCGGGAGGTTCGATCGACCAGACCGTGACCACGGCGGCCACGGGGACCTTCGCCTTCTCGCCGGGGAACGGCTGCTACCTCCTCTCGCCCGAGGATCCCGAAGGGTGGCGCCTGTCGTGGACGCGGCAGGAGCGCGTTCCCGACTCGACGCCGGGGTACGCGTTTCCCGTCGGCTTTCCCCGTTTCGCGAAGATCGACCGCGGGGTGTCGAACCTCGAGGGGGGGACATTCCGCTTTTCCGCGATGGGCGATTCGATCGCCTGGAACTTCAATTTTTGCGGTTACCCCGAGCAGTTCTGGTACGCGAAGCGCCTTCGCGATCGTCTCGCCTGCACCGCTCCCGGCGCGGTCGTCACGCTCGACCAGGCGGCCGTGAAGGGAGAGCACAGCGACGACCTGCTCGTCGACGACACGGCCGACCTGAACAACGTTTTCCGGATCATCCCTCTGCAGCCGCAGTTGGTCACGATCTCGATGATCGGGAACGATCTGCTCGACGTCGATCCGTCGGGCACGCCGACCCAGGATCAGGTCAACCGCGCCGTGGCGGAGGTCCTCGACTCGAGGCAGAACCTCCAGGAGGCGATCTCCGCCCTGACCTCGGAGATCCCCCACGCCGACATCGTGCTCAACTCGCTCTACGACAACCTCGCCTACAACTGCTACACGGGGAACACGAGCGCCTTCCACCGGACGTGGCTCCCGATCGTCAACCGCATCCTGCGCGATCTCGCGTGGGGGCAGGCGCGCCGGGCGTCGGTCCTCGAAGCGGCGAACGACTTCGCGCAGGAGGACCAGGCGGGAGCCTGCACCGGATTCGACGGGATGATCTGCCGCGACCTGTTCGGCTTCGACCAGATCCATCCGACGAACAACGGCTTCACCATCTTCAGGGAAAAGGGGTGGGAGGCGTTCGGCGGGGTGAATCTCGGGCCGAAGGACGAGGGGCTCGGCCGGACCTCGCAGACCGTCGACTTCGGTTACCTCCGGAGGATCCGGCGCCTCCTGCCGTCGGAGTGGGAGACGAGAAACGGGGCGTCCGTTTCGAATCCCGACGCGGCGTTCTCGGACGCCGACGGCGGTGCCTCCGCGGCGATCGGCCTCGGGATCGGGAGCGAGGAGTTCCGCCTCGCGGGATTTCCCGACTGGTACGACGAGGACGTGATCGTCAAGACGGTCGCGGGGGTCCGTTACCGGACCGCCGGGACGGTCGCGGACGACTTCTACCGGATGGAGGCGTCGGTGACCGGGCAGTTCCGCCCGTCCCCCGGGCACGCGTACGCCCCGACCGACTGGAACTACTACACGCCGATCGTCGGGGGGGGAGGGCCGAACGCCCCGGCCGAGAACCCCGACTACGGGACGGCGAAGGTTCTCGTCGTGCCGAACGTCGCCTCGGCGCGCGAGGTGACGGCGACGCTCACGAAGGACCCGGTCCTCCCCCCCGGCGCCTCCGACTACGAGTGGCCTTCGGTCACCCAGGACGACCTCGCGACGACCGCGGTGCGCGTCCTTTCGGCACCCGTCGCGGGAACGCCGGGGAACGATGCCTACACGGTCGAACTCGACGCGGCGTGGATCGATCTTTACGGGTGGCAGAAGGCGCGGCCGGGGGAGGTCGCGGACGTGCGGGCGTCCAGGCTTCCGGACGGCACGCTCGACGTCTCCTTCGCGTCCCTTCCGGAAGCGGCACGGTACAACCTGTACTTCGGAAGGCTCGGCACGCTCCGCGCGGGTGGGACCGATCACGGAGCGGGGGCTCCCGTCGCTCCGGACTGCGGCGCGGCGACCGCCGACGCGGGGTCCGGCCGGCTCGCGATCGCGGTCGCTCCCGGTGCGCAGCCGGGGGAGGACGCCTACCTGCTCGTGACGGGGCACGTCGACGACGTCGAGTCCCCGGCGGGGTTCCGGTCGGACGGGACGGAGATCGAGCGTGAGGAGTCGGTCTGCCGGTAGAGAAGCGGGACGGCGCGGGAACCTCCGCGCGCGGCCTGCGTACGATACCCGCATGCGGAGGAAACCCGATGAGGCAGGAAAGTTGGGCCCGGCATCGACTCTGCGCTCTCGTCTCGATCGTTGCTCTCGCCCCACTCGCGGCCGCAGGTCCTCCCGGTCCGCCCCCTCCCGCGCGCGCGATTCCCGGCATCAACGCCGAGGACCCCTTCCCTCGGGGATGCGTCGATTGCCACGTGCGCCTTCCCGAAAAGGACGTTCGACTCAGCACGCGGATGGCGAAGTGGACCGAGGCGGTCGAGCCGGTCCTCCTCGAGAAGGCGAAGGCGGCCGCCCCCGGTCTCGCGCTCGCGGGGAAGCACCCCGCGGTGCCGGAATCGCTCGGGGATGTCCCCGCGGCCTGTCTCCAGTGCCACGGCAAGGACTCGACGACGGCGCCCCCCTTCGCCCGGATGCTGCACGCGATCCATCTCGGGGGCGGCGAGTCGAGCCACTATCTGACATTGTTCCAGGGGGAGTGCACCCACTGTCACAAGCTCGACTTGAAGACCGGGGTGTGGTCCCTCCCGAGCGGAGCGGAAAAGTAAAACGGGCACGAAACGAGTCAAGGAGAATCCATGCCCCGGATGCACGAGGTGGACTACAAGATCTACGGCGACGACCTCCAGTTCGTCGAGGTCGAGCTCGATCCCGGCGAGGCGGCGCTCGCGGAGGCGGGCGGCATGATGTACATGGAAGACGGGATTCAGATGGAGACGATCTTCGGCGACGGCTCCCAGCAGAACTCCGGCTTCTTCGGCTCGCTCCTGGGCGCCGGGAAGCGCCTCCTGACCGGCGAGTCGCTCTTCATGACCGTCTTCGGGAACGCGGCCTCGGGGAAGAAGCGGGTCGCGTTCGGCGCGCCGTACCCAGGGAAGATCGTTCCCGTCCACCTCGCGGAGGTCGGCGGCGAGGTCATCGCGCAGAAGGACTCGTTCCTGTGCGCCGCGAAGGGAGTCCATCTCGGGATCGCCTTTCAAAAACGGCTCGGGGCGGGGTTCTTCGGCGGCGAGGGGTTCATCCTGCAGCGCCTGACCGGCGACGGATGGGCGTTCCTCCACGCCGGGGGGACGATCCTCGAGCGCGACCTCGCCCCCGGCGAGACGATGCGGGTCGACACCGGCTGCATCGTCGCGTTCACCTCGTCGGTCGGCTACGACATCGAGATGGTGGGGGGAATCAAGACTGCCCTCTTCGGCGGGGAGGGGCTCTTCTTCGCGACGCTCGAGGGACCAGGGAAGATCTGGCTCCAGTCGCTTCCGCTCTCGCGGATGGCGATGCGGATCTACGCCGCCGCCCCGCAGGGTGGAGGGAAACGGGTCGGCGAAGGCTCGGTCCTCGGCGGTTTGGGCGGTCTCCTCGACGGCGACAACCGCTGAGCGCGGTCAGAACCGGGCGAGGACGGCCTCCGCAATTCCGGCGGCCTCGGCGATGCACGCGTTGACGGAGATCCCGCGGTAGGAGTTCCCGGACACGTGAAGGCCAGGGTGCGCGGCGAGGCGCGCCTCGATCGCCCTCATCCGCCGCGGGTGCCCGATCGTGTACTGCGGGATCCCGCGGGGGTGGCGGAAGATCCGGACGAAGCGCGGCTCCTTCTCGATCCCCATCGTCGCCCTCAAGTCGTTACGGACCGCGGTGAGGAGTTCCTTGTCCGAGAGCCCGACGGCGTCGGGGTCGCGCGCCCCTCCGATCATCGAGGTGAGGAGGACGTGCCCCGCGGGGGCGCGGTGGTCGAAGATGCACGAAGACCAGAGCGTCCCGAGGGTGCGCACCCCTTCCCCGCGGGGGATCAGGAATCCGAACCCGTCGGGCGGGGCGGGGAGATCCTCGACAGCGTAGCCGAGATGGACGACGGCGAGCGAGGCGGAGGGGATCTCCGCGAGGGCCGCCGCGAGGCGGTCGTCGGTTCCCTCGAGCATCTCCGCGGCATGCCACGAGGGGCAGGCGAGGACGACCGCGTCGGCGTCGATGGGGGCCCCCTCGGTCGCATGCACGCGGAAGCCGCGGACCCCCATGTCGGCGACGGCGCGCGCGCCGATGCCTCGGCGGAGCGAAGGTCCGATCGCCTTCGCGAGCGCCGCGGGAAGTTCTTCGAGGCCGTCGCGGAAGGAGGTGAGACGCCCGCCGGGGCCGGCAGGGCCTCCCCCCGACCCCTTCCCTTCGCGCCGTTTCGCGAACATCGCCTTCACGAGCCCTCCATGGTCGCGCTCCATCCGGTGCATCTTCGGGAACGTCGCCTCGAGGGAGAGCTTCGAGGAGTCGCCAGCG
The DNA here is from genome assembly GCA_964383585.1 of uncultured Acidobacteriota bacterium. Taxonomy (GTDB): domain Bacteria; phylum Acidobacteriota; class Polarisedimenticolia; order Polarisedimenticolales; family DASRJG01; genus CAYLHQ01. The sequence continues at coordinate 66,749 of CAYLHQ010000011.1, read as the reverse complement.
TAGATCCCCGTCACCATCGCGTCGACCAGGATCTTCGCGGCCTCCGTCCCGATCCGCCGGGACGCGAACGAGAAGACCGACTCGTCCTCGTCGTCGCGTTTCGCGCGGCGGAACGGTTCGCCGAAGACCGAGATCTTCCCCGGCCAGGTCAGGACGTCCGAGGTGACGAACGAAAGCGCCCCGCCGGGGAGCTTGCGGAGCTTCCCGTCCCGGTAGATGAACCGGATCGCCGACGACTGGTTCGAGACGAGGAGACGGTCCTCGAACCCGGCCCGCTTGACGAGATCCAGGGTCGGCGGCGAATTGTCGAGAAAACCGTTCGGCCCCCATTCGCACGTGAAGCCGTCGGCATGATCGGTCCGGATGTTCCCGCCGGGGCGGTCGGAGATCTCCAGGCAGGTGACTTCGAGCCCTCCCGGGACCCGGCTCGCGCGTTCCCGCAGCTCGTAGGCGACCGAAAGCCCCGCGATCCCGCCTCCGACCACCGCCACCGTTCGCGCCATCGGGTCCTCCGGGGAAGGGAGGGGAGGATAGGAGGGGGCGGCGGCCTCCCGCAACGCGGGGGTCGACGTCGTGTATTTGTATGCTACAAATATCGACGTGCAGCAACGCGAACCGAAGCGTCCTCCCGACGCCCTCCGCCTCAGGCGTGGGATCCGGGCCCTGGTCCGCCGCTTCTCGGTCTCCGAGCGGGCGGACGTCGCCTGCTGCGGGATGACCGTCGCCCAGGCGGCCGCCGTCGAGGTCCTCGCGACGGAAGGGTCGATGCGGCTGGGAGAGTTGGGAAAGCGTCTCGGTATCGCCCCAAGCACCCTGACACGGAACCTCGAGCGGCTCGAGGAACGCGGGCTCGCGCGCCGCGTTCCCGACCCCGCCGACGCGCGCTCGGCGACCGCCGAGCTGACCGAGAGCGGGAGGGAGGCGGCTTCGAGCCTCGAGCGGCAGGAGGCCGCTTTCGCGGCGACGATCCTCGAGGCCCTCCCGCCTGCGGTGCGGAAACGGATCGCGGACGATCTGGATGCGCTCCTCCGCGCCGTGCGCGAGGCGACCTCTTCCTGCTGTCCGGGGGCGTTCGAGCACCTGATGGAGGAGATCGCGGCGCCGCGCGCCGCGGGAGGGAGCGGACGGTGAGCGGAAACGAAGGCGTGGTCGAGCGGGTTCGGGACCGGTACGGGAAGATCGCCCTCGGGAAGGTGTCGGGGTGCTGCGGAGCGACGTCTCAGGTCGCGGTCGAGATCGGCTATGCGGCCGAGGAACTCTCGGGGGCGGTCGCCGACGCGAACCTCGGGCTCGGCTGCGGCGCGCCCGTCGCCCACCTCGACCTGAAGCCGGGGGAGACCGTCCTCGACCTCGGGTCGGGAGCGGGGATCGACTGCTTCCTCGCGGCGCGGAAGGTCGGCCCGCAGGGGAGGGTGATCGGGGTCGACATGACCCCGGAGATGGTCGAGCGGGCCCGGGCGAACGCCGCGAAGGGGGGCTTCGAAAACGTCGACTTCCGCCTCGGAAGGCTCGAGGCCCTTCCGGTCGAGGACGCCTCGGTCGACGCGGTGACGAGCAACTGCGTGATCAACCTCGTGCCGGACAAGTCGGCCGTCTTCCGCGAGGCGGCGCGCGTCCTCCGGCCGGGGGGACGGATCGTCGTCTCCGACATCGTCCTCGACGGGGATTTGCCGGCCGCGGTGCGCGAGAACGTCCTAGCCTACGTTGGCTGCGTTGCCGGGGCGATGCGCCGCGAGGATTACCTCGCAGCGATCGACCGCGCCGGCCTCGGCCCGGTCGAGATCCTGAAGGACCTCGACTACCTCGAGGCCGCGGGGTACAAGTTCGCGAACGACCTCCTCGCGAGCCTCGACGCGGCCGGCGTGCGCCTCGAGGATCTGGCGGGGGTGGTCCGGTCGGTGACCTGGAGGGCCAGGAGGAGGGATCGATGAGAGGGTTCTTCGGCGTGAACGAGCATCCGATCGAGCGGCTCGCCCGGGTCGTTCTGGGTGTGGGGATCTTGAGCCTCGCCTTCGTGGGGCCGAAGTCCCCCTGGGCCTACCTCGGGATCGTCCCGATCCTGACCGGCGCAATCGGGAACTGCCCCGTTTACAGCCTGCTCGGGATCTCGACCTGTCCGGTTCCGAAGCGTCCCTGACGGAGGGCCCCAGCCCCGTCCATCCTTGCGACGACCGGAATCGCATCGCGTCGCGCGCAGAAGGGAACGTCCGCCGCGAGATCGGGGATCGAGAGGAGCTTGGCCCCGTTCCGGGAGGCGGCGAGCGCGGCTTCGAGGCTCCCTCCGAGGCCCTTCCAGGTCTCTCGCGCGATCCGCGCGCCGTCGCCGAGACCGGTCGCGGTGCACCTCTCGACGAACGCCCCGGCCGCCAGGACGTCCTCGAGCGCCGTCTCCTCGAAGGTCCCCGCGCACACGATGGCCACGTGCCCCGTCCCGATCGCCGAAACCCATCGGGCAGTCGCGTCCAGATTCAGGAAGGACGCCGCGAGAATCTCGCGCGCTCCTGCGCAGGCCCGGAGCGCGCGCGTCCCGTTCGTCGTCGTCGAGACGATCGTCCGTCCGGCCACCCGCTCCGCGGTGAACTCGCGCGGAGAGTTCCCGAGATCGAACGCGACGCTCCCGGTGAGATCGGCGCCGATCGGAAGGCCGTTCCGTTCTCCCGCGAGGAGGAGGGAGGGATCGCGACGGCGCGCCTCGAGCGCCTCCTCGATCGTCTCGACGGGGATCACCGCCTCCGCCCCCTGTCCGAGGGCGGTCACGAAGGTCGAGGTGGCGCGGAGGACGTCGAAGACGACGGCGACGGCGTCCGCGAGATCGCGCGTGCGGAGGACCGCGAAGTCCGAGGGGGAGAGGAAGGCCTCGACGCGCACGATCAGGCCGACTTCACCGCGGCGACGAGCGCTTTCACGTGGTCGACCGGGACGTCGGGGAGGATCCCGTGCCCGAGGTTGAAGACGTGCCCCGGCGTCTTCCTCCCCTCGTCCACGACCTCTCGCGCCCTCGCCGCGATGGTCTCGCCGGAGGCGTAGAGGACGCAGGGGTCGAGGTTCCCCTGGACGACGAACCGGCCCCTGAGACGGCGCGAGACCTCGGAGAGAGGAAGCCGCCAATCGGCGCCGATCACGTCGGCCCCGCACCCGTCCATCGCATCGTAGAGGTGCGCGGCATCGACCGCGAAGTAGACGAGGGGAACGCCGAGCGGCCGGAGCGCATCGAGGACCCGGCGGACGTAAGGGACGACGAAGGTCTCGTACGAGTCCGGGTCGAGGATCCCCGCCCAGGTGTCGAAGAGCTGGATCGCCTGCGCTCCCGCACGGACCTGGGCGGCGAGATAGCGCTCCACCACGACCGTCGTCTTGTCGAGAAGGGCATGCGCGGTCGCCGGATCTCCGTAGAGAAGGCCCTTCAGCTTGTCGAAGTTCTTGGAGCCCTTTCCTTCGACCATGTAGGCGGCGAGGGTGAGCGGCGCCCCGCCGAAGCCGATCAGCGGGACTCTGGATGCGAGCTCGCGACGGAGGATCCGGATCGTCTCGTAGACGAACGGGACGCTCTCCTCGGGGTCCGGCGCGCGGAGCCTTTCGACGTCGGCCCTCGAGCGGACCGGCGGGTCGAGGACCGGAGAGGGGTCGAAGGTCATCGCGAACCCCATCGGCTCGACGGGGATCAGGATGTCGGAGAAGAGGATCGCCGCGTCGACCCCGAGGATGTCGATCGGCTGGATCGTCACCTCGGCGGCGAGCTCGGGGTTCTTGCAAAGGCCGAGGAAGTCCCCGGCCTTCGCCCGCGTCGCCCGGTATTCCGGGAGGTAGCGCCCGGCCTGGCGCATGATCCAGATGGGAGGGCGCTCGGTCTTCTCGCCTCGGGCGGCGCGCAAGTAGAGGTCGTTGAAGCGGCTCACTCAGTCCTCGAGGACCGCCTTCGCGATCGTGGAGAGCTGCATGAAGGTCGTCCCCTCGTAGATCTTGCCGATCTTCGCGTCGCGGAAGAGTTTCTCCACCGGATACTCGCCGGTGTAGCCGTAGCCGCCGAAGACCTCGACGGCGGCGGAGGCGCACCGCTCGGCGGTCTCGCTCGCGACGAGCTTCGCCATCGCCGCCTCCTTGACGAAGGGGAGCCCGGCGTCGCGGAGCCGGGCCGCGTTGTACACGAGGAGCCGCGCCGCCTCGATCCGGGTCGCGCACTCGGCGAGGAGGAAGCGCATCGCCTGGAACTGCGAGATCGTCTTCCCGAACTGGACGCGCTCCTTCGAGTAGCGGACGGCGTGGTCGAGCGCCGCCTGGGCGAGGCCGACCATCTGCGCACCGATCCCGATCCGCCCCTCGTTCAGCAGCTCGATCGCGTACTTGTATCCCTTTCCCACCTCGCCGAGGACCCGGTCGGCGGGGATCCGGCACCGCTCGAAGACGATCTCGCAGGTGCTCGACGCGCGGATCCCCATCTTGTCCTCGCGCTTTCCGATCGAAAACCCTCGGTCGTCCCTCGCGACGAGGAAGGCGGTGATCCCCCTGTACCCCTTCGACGGGTCGACGGTCGCGAAGACGAGGAACTGCTCGGCCTCTCCCGCATTCGTGATCCAGAGCTTGTGCCCGTCGAGGACGAAGCTGTCGCCGTCTTGCGTCGCCCTGCACCGGAGCGCGAAGGCGTCGGAGCCGGACCCCGCCTCGGAGAGGGCGTAGGCGACGACCGTGTCGGTCGCGGAGCGCCTGAGCCAGCGCTCCTTCTGCTGCGGGGTCCCGAGCTGGATCAGGGCGTTGTTGAACAGGGTGTTCTGCACGTCGACCCACACCCCGACCGCCGCATCGGCGCGGGAGATCTCCTCGACCGCGAGGATCGACTGGAAGAAGGTCCCTCCCGCGCCGCCGTACTCCTCCGGGACGTCGATTCCGAGGAGCCCCATCTCGAACAGCCTCGGGAGGAGATCGGGGTCGTAGCGGCCGTTGCGGTCCATCTCCTTCGAACGGGGGGCGATCTCGGCGGCGGCGAAGTCGCGGACCGAGTCGCGGAAAAGGGTCTCCTCCTCGGAGAGCGCGGTCAGGGCGGGGCGCGTTCGGGTCTCAGTCGGCATGCGGACCTCCGGACATGGGGACATTCCTCGATTACGGGTCTTGACGGCGATCGACGATCGTCCCCACGTCGGTCTTCGAGAAGTCGCCCCCCTTGAACAGGAGCGGTTGATCGAGGTGCCGGGCGAGCGCGTACGCGAAGCAGTCGCCGAAATTGAGCGCGGCCGGGTGGCGTCCCTTTCCGTAACGGCTGAAGGCGTCCCTCGCGATCCGGCCCTGTTCGGGATCGGTGCTGACCACCTCGATGCCGGCCGTCTCGAGAAAACGATCGAACTCGCGGAGGCCCTCGGCGCCCCGGCGAACCTCGATGACGATCGAGGTTTCGACGAAGCTCGCGACCGAAAGGAGGCGTGACTCCGCGGCCTCGATGGCCTCGTTGAACGCCCGTCGCTCGGGCTCGTCCTCGAGGATCGCGAGGATCGCCGACGTGTCGAGGACCATCAGCGCGAGACGCCGTGATCGTCGTACCCGAGGATCTCATCGGCGGAACGACGATCCCGAAGGGGAAGGGACGCGCATCGTCCGGCGATCTCGTCGAGTTCGTCCGCCAGTCTCCGAGCCCGACGGTCGCGACGGAGCCGCTCGAGGCGGTCGAGGAGGGCCCTACGAACGGCCTCGGTTTTCGTCTCGCCGGTCAGCTTCGCCACCTCGTCGGCGAGCCGCTCCGTTTCGGCATGGCGGATGTTCAGCGCCATCGGCTCCTCAATGTAACAATGTAGACGAGAGTCACGAATGTACCACCGCAAAGACGGAGAGGCAATCTCCGCATGCGTGCGACCGGGGGCACAGGGGACGTCTTTCGACGTGGCCGCGAGGTTGTTGGGGGATGGAACGCTCGAGGTGGCGCGAAGGGTGGGGAGGACTCGCGCCGCGCAGGAGGCCGAAGTTGCGGTGGGTGTGACAGTTCCAGCGCCACGCCCGTGGCAACCGACCCGAGACCGCGCTTTCGGGACGGGGCGGGACCGGTACCCGGAGGACCCAACGCAACTTCGGCCCGGCCGATCGCGACCCGATTCGCCGGCGACCGGCAGGCGGAAAGCGCGGGGAACGCGCACGCCCCAACCCACAATCTCGCGGCCACATTGGATTGGATGACTATCGAGGAATGTCCCCAATGCGGATGTCGATCTCAGCCTCCCCTCCCTCTGCGACGGTCGCCGTCGCCATCGCGCGTTTTCCGCCCATCTCGACGGTGACCGCGTACGACCCCGGCGCCAAACCGGTCGCGAGGGCGGTTCCGTCCGGGCCGGTGACGAGGTTCCCATTCATCCACATCGAGAGGTCGCTCCCGGGGTACGGGGGAGAGGCGGCGACGGTCACCCTTGCGCCGGCGACGGCCGCCCCTGCGCCGTCGATGACCCGGACGCGGATCCGCCCGCCGGCCGACACGCGAAGCACGATCTCCGCGGAGTCGTCCGGGACGACCCCTGAGGCCCGCGCGGGGGCATACCCGCGCGCGATCGCGACGACATCGAGCCCTCCGTCGGAGGGCGCCGTCAGGATGAAGGCGCCGTTGACGTCGGTCGTCACCGGGAACGCCGTGCGCTGGAGGGAGCCGGCGGGAGCCGCGATCACCGAGGCGCCTGCAACCGCCCCTCCCCTCGGGTCGACGACGCGCCCGCGGAGTTCGCGACCTGCCTCGAGCCGGATCTCGACGGCGGAGGTCTCCTCTCCGTCCCGAACCTCGACCGGGCCGATCTCACCGGTCCGGTATCCGGCGGCCTGGGCGCTGACCCGGTAGCGGCCAGGTTCGACCGTCTCGACCGAGAACGTTCCGTCCGAACGCGTCGCCGCTCGTCCTCCGGGGACTCCGGAGGAAGGCTCCGCTCCTTCCGGTCGTACCGAGACGATGGCGCCCGCCACCGGTTCGCCCGAGGCGTCGACCACGCGGCCGAGGATCGTCCCGCTCTTCAACACGATGTCGACCAGCGATTCGGGACCTTCGGGGACGAGGATCTCGACCTGACCGCCTCCCCTCGCGAAGAGATCGCCCCGGACGATCACCGAGTAGGTCCCCGCGGCGTCGAGGCCGACCTCGTAGCGTCCCTCGGCGTCGGCCTGCGCCGTTTTTACCGCCCCCGTGGGGAAGGCGCCGGTCCCCTGCGCGAAGATCAGGGTGACGCCGCCGAGGGGTTTCCCGCCGCGAATCACCCGGCCCCTCAGCGTGATCGCCGCCTTCTCGTCGAAGTCGAGGACGGTCGTCTCCCCCTCGCGGACGACTGCCTGCCGCATCCCGAGTCCGATGACGATCCGGTCGCCACTCGGCGTCCGGACGACCTGGTAGGTTCCCGGCGCCAACCGCTCGAACCGGTAGACCCCGTCGGGGCCCGTCGTCGCGTCCTGTGGCGTTCCCTCCATCATCCCGCGCATGGCGAGGATCGTCGCTCCTTCGACCGGCTGTCTCGACGCGTCGCGCACCGAGCCGGTGAGGATCCCTCCCCGGCCGAGCCGGACCACCAGCTCGGGAGGATCCTCCTCGGCGGGAACCTCGACCTGAGCCTGGTACGGGGCGAAGTCGGGGTGCTCGGCCACTGCGGTGTAGGCCCGGCTCTCGAGCCCCCCGATCGTGAAGACGCCGCCCAAGTCGCTCACGGCCGACGGAGCCCCGGTCGCTCCGAAGCGGAAGCCCATCGGTCCCTGCGCGGTCACGAGGGAGACGACGGCGCCGGGAAGGGGAGCGTCGTCCTTCGCGTCGAGGACGCGGCCGCGGAGGGTGCGTCCCGGATCGAGGACGAGCGTCCCCGCTTCGACCTCGCGGCCGCTCTCGACGGTGATCCCCGACTTTCGCGCGGGCGCCCACCCCTCGGCGGTCGCCTCGAGGGTCACCGTTCCGGGCTCGACCGTGTCGAGGCGGAAGTTCCCCGACGGGTCGGTGAAGACCTCGTTGTCGGTGGCGCTCATGACGAACCGGCGCACGAACCCGGTTTCCTGTCGGCTCCTCGCCTCCTCGTGGACCTTGACACGGAAGGCGGGGGGAGCGGACCCGTCGGGAAGGAGAACCCGCCCGAGGACGACGCCGGCGGGCTTCAGGACGAAGTCGACGTTGCGCTCGCCCGGGAGGGCGCCGCTCTTTTCTTCGGAGGCGTATCCTCGCGCCGAGGCGCGGAGCTGGCGGAGCGGTGTCTCTCCGAGGCCGGCGACCTTCCACGAGCCGTCCGCGCGCGTCTTCACGCCGCGCGTCCGCGGACGCTCCCCGTCCGTCCACATCGCGAAGACCTGGGCCTCCGCGATCGGCCGCCCTTCCGGATCGAGCACCTTCCCCGACACCGAGGTCCCCTCCTTCGCGCGCAGGACCCCGAGGTCGCGGGTCTCGCCGGCCTCGAGACGCACGCCCGGGCGTTCGATCTCCTCGAACCCCCAAGGAACGACGGTGAGGTCGAAGACCCCGGGGTCGAGGCCGCCCGCGCGGACGACGCCTTCTTCCCCGCGCTCGATCCGGTCCTCCGGGACGGAACGTCCGCCGCCGAGCCTCGCCCGCCGGCCTCCTCCTCCGCGATCCGGGTCGGCGAGGGAGATCTCGACGTCGGTGACCGGACGGTCGTTTTCATCCTTCAGGACGAAGGCCAAGGACGCGGTCGCGCCGAGGCGCAACTCGAGATCGGTTCGGTCGCGGCCCGTCTCGACCGTGAACGGTCCGGCGGACGCCTGCGCGAACCCCTCCTTCGAGGCGACGACCGCGGTGCGCGTGCCGACGGGGACTCCCTCGAACGCGAACCGTCCCGATGCGTCGGTCGTGTCGAAGCCGAATCCGCCCCGGCGGAGGGCGGCGAGGAACCCTCCCGCGAGTTCGAGGGAAACGCGCGCCTCCGCGACCGGCTTCCCCGTGCCGTCGACGACGCGTCCCGCGAGCCGCGCGCCGGGCCGCAGATACAGCGAGGGGCCCGGCTTCGGCGTCGCGTCCTCCCTCGGCGCCTCGACGACGACGTCGTCGAGCCTTTCGACCGCCTTTCCGGGGGCCCACGCGTCGAGCCGCACCGAGCCGGGGGGCAGGTTCTCGAATCGGAAGCGTCCGTTCTCGTCGGCCGTCGTGAGGATCGCGGCGGTCTTTCCGAACCGCGTGGCCCCCGGGTCCCACGCGCGCACGCTCGCGCCGGGGAGCGGCCTACGCGCGTCGAGATCGTAGACCTCCCCCGCGAGCGGGACCCCTTTCTTCAAGCGCACCCGAAGGGTGGCTCCGGCGGGGATCTCCTCGAGGAGGGAGGGAGCGAACCCGTCCGCCTCGACCCGCACGGCGAACTTCGAGCCCTGGAGGCCGGTGATCCGGAACGCGCCGTCCTCTCCCGACGTCGCGATTGCGGGGAGACGCCCCGCACCGCGCGCCCGGAGCGGCCCCGTGCGATCGTCCTCGGCGAGCAGCCGGATCGTCGCGCCGGCGAGCGGCTTCCCGTCGGGGTCGGAGACGACGCCTCGCACTTCCCCCCGCGGCGGCGCGGAGGTGCCCAAGGCGGTCGTGAGGACGAGGGCGAGCGCGGCGAGCCTCGACATGATTCCTCCCCCGGAATGGCCGGACGATTCGAACGTAAAGACGCGCGAGCGGGGAGAAAGTTTAGGCCGGACTCGCCGCCGCCGGGATCGCTTCGTCTCCGTTCCCCTCGAGCCCCGCGAGGGCGGTCACCGAGCCGTAAATCTCCTCGGGGAAGAGGACGGGGAGGAGGTCGTGGAGGAACTGGCGCCGTTTGTACGCGTAATGGCTCGCGAAGTGGGCGTCGTAGAGCGTTCTCAAATAAGCCTCGAGCGGGTAGATCTGCACCTCGACCGAGAACAGGTAGGGCGACTCCGACGACGGGTCGTCCATCAGGACGTCGGCGATCCCCTTGAGAACCTGGAACCCGCTCGACGAATGCCGGTCGAGACGGTCGCGGTCGCGGCTCCCGCGCAGCGTGTCGACCCGGTCGCGCCAGCGGAGCGGCCCGCCCAGGGCATGCACGAGGCGGCGTTCGAGGGCGTAAGCCTGGGACCGGTCCCCGACGATGAACATCGCCCCGAGGATGTCCTGAACCATCCGCGGGTCGTCGATGTTGCGACGGATCATCTTGCTCAGGATCGACCCGCTGCGACGCCCGAGTCCGGGCCAACGGGGCGACTCCGCGATCCGGAGGAGGCCGTCGTCGGAGCGACTCCCGGTGAGGGGATCGGCCTCCCTCTTGAAACGCGACCGGTAGTGGTAGACGTCGATTCCGGGATCGCGACCGACGGGAGGGAGCTTCCGCACGCGGAACTTCCAGCAGCGCGCCTCCGGGGTGGCGGGGACGCCGACCTCGAACGTCTGGTGTCCGTTCCGCTCGTCGCGCAGGACCCCGCAAATCTCCACCGTCTCGCCGTCGGTCGACCGCTCCCAGAGCGCACGGTCGAGGACCCGCTCGAAGATCGCGCGGTGGCGGGGGCCGTCCCGGATCGCGCGGGTGTGGTCGACGTCGAAGAGGAGCTTCGCCAGGTAGAGCTTCCGCTGCGCCTCGTAGCGCACGCGCGCCCCCGATCCCTCGAAGGTCGTCCGGAGGAGGTCTCGGAGAGAGCTCAACCCCCGGGTCTCGGGCAGCGGTGCGAGGAACTTGGCGGACGAAGTCGGCACGAGCCGCAAGAGGTCGTTGAGGTAGGCGTCCGCGTCGTGGAAGTACTCGTCGAACGAGAGGTCGGCCACGGCGGAGCCGCCGGCGGTTCGCGTGTACGCGGCAACGAGCGCCTCGTAGGAGGTCGGGTCGTTCCGGACGCGGTGCCAGGTATCGAGCCAGAGCCGCGCGACCGCCGGGTGGCGGCTCGGCAGGCGCGGGTCGAGGAGCGGATGCACCCGATACGCGACCGGAAGGGAAGGGGCCTCGATCAACTGTCGACTCCAGCCTCCAAGGATAGCCTCCGGGGAGACCCCGGTCGAACGGACGGCCCCCGGCTGCGGTGCTACCCTCCCCACTCTTCTTGGAGGGACCCCATGGCGAAGATCACCCTCGACGGCCTCCCGTGCGAGACGAGCGGCGAGCTTCCCGCGGTCGGATCGAAGGCCCCCGACTTCCGGTTGACCGGCTCCGGTCTCGAGGACCGCTCCCTCGCCGACTTCCGGGGGAAAAGGAAGCTCCTGAACGTCGTCCCCTCGCTCGACACGGCGGTGTGCGCGACGCAGGTGCGCGAGTTCCACCGCAGGGCGGGCTCGATCCCGGGCGCCGTCGTCCTCGTCGTCTCGGCCGACCTGCCGTTCGCGCAGAAGCGGTTCTGCGCGACCGAGGGGATCGACGCGGTCGTGACGCTCTCGATGATGCGGTCGCGACGATTCGCGAAGGACTACGGGCTCCTGATCACGAACGGGCCGTTCGAGGGGCTCGCCGGGCGCGCCGTCCTCGTCCTCGACGAGCACGACACCGTCCTCCACGCGCAGTTGGTCCCCGAGATCGGGCGGGAGCCGGACTACGACGCCGCGCTCTCCGCGCTCAGATAGCCGCTTCGAGCCCCTCGCGGAACGACGGGAACCGCAAGGCGACCCCGAGCTCGGCGCGGGTCTTCTCCGAGAGAACCCGGCGATCGGCGCCACGCCGTCCACCCGGCAGTCGCGTCGAGTCCGCGGACGCGACGGGGGGAGGGATCCCGAGCCGGTTCGCGATCCACGTCACGACGTCGCGCCGCCGGGCGGGCTCCGCGTCGGACCCGTGGTAGACCGCCCCGTCCCGGCCCCGGCCGAGAGCGGCGACGACGAAGGCGGCCGCGTCGGCCCGGTGGCAGAAGTTCATCCAGGTCTCGTCCCCCGGTCCGAGGGCCAGGGCGCCGCGTCGGACGCGGTCGACGATCCCGTAACGGTCGGGGCCGTACAGCCCCGAGAGGCGGACGACCCGTCCGCCCCCTTCGAGCACGAGGCGTTCCGCTTCGACCAAGACTTCCGCAGTCGGAGCGACGGCGAGAGTCGGCGTCCGTTCGTCGACGTCCCGGCCGTCGTCGTATCCGAAGACCCCGGTCGAACTCGTGTAGACGTAAGCGCCGATCGAACGATCCCGCGCCCAGGCGAGGAGGGTCCGGTTCACCTCGACGTAGGCGCTCCGGTAGGACGCGAGGTCTCCGCCGCCCGCGGCGGGACAGGCGATCACCGCGTCGACGTCTCGCGGAAGGTGCTCGTGCGCGCGCGGATCGGTCAGGTCGGCGACGACCGGCTCGGCTCCGAGTTCGACGAGCCGTGCCTGACCCTCCGCCCGGCGCCGGACCCCCGTGACCCGGTGCCCCTCCGACACGAGGCTCCGCGCGATCTCGCGGCCGAGCCATCCGATCCCGGCGATCAGAACGTGCACGGGGAGAGCCTAGCGCGGCGCCAGAGCGGCGTCACGGCTGGACGAGGGAGAGCCAGGTCCAGCCGATCGCGAGCGTGGCGACCGTCACCGGTACTCCCGCCCGGAGGTACGCGCCGAAACCGATCTCGACCCCGTCCTTCCGCGCCCCTTCCCACACGATCAGGTTGGCGACCGACGCGAGGAGGGTGAGGTTCCCCGCGAGGGTCGAGTAGGCGGCGAGGCCGAGCCAGACGGACGGGGCGGCGGCGGACGGGAGCGCCTCGGCCGCGGGGACGAAGAGCATCACCGCCGGGACGTTGCTCACCGCCTGCGAGACGAAGGCGACCGCGATCGCGAGCCGTCCCTGCGCGAGGGGGCCGCCTTCGCCGAGGGCCCCGGCCATCCGATCGACCGCGAGGCCCGCGAGCCCCGCCTGTTCCACCCCCCGCATGACCACGAAGAGCCCCCCGAAGAGGAGGAGGAGGCTCCAGTCGACCCGGCGGAGCGCCTCCCGCGGCCGGGCGGCGCCCGCGACGATCACCGCCGCCGCGGCCGCCATCGCCGCGGACCCCGGGGTGGCACCGAGGATCAGCGCCCCGACGAGGCCGAGCCCCGAGCCGAGCGCGGCAAGGAGCATCCACGTCTGAAGCCGGACCGGCTCACGGGGGGGCGGCACGACGATCGGCGCCGACGTGACTTCCCTCCGGTAGAGGAAGCAGAGGATGGCGATCGTCGTGGCGAGCCCCAGAGCGGCGACGGGAAGGAGAGCGGCGGCGAACGAGGCGAAGGGGATCCCGGACCGTACGCCGACCAGGGCATTCTGCGGGTTCCCGACGATGGTCGCGGAGCTCCCGACGTTGGCCGAGGTGACGAGCGCGACCAGGAACGGAACCGGGGAGAGACCGAGGCGCCGGGCGACGCGGAGGACGACCGGAGTGAGCATCAGGCAAACGGTGTCGTTCATGAACAGCGCGGAGAGCACCCCGGAGGAGATCGCGACCGTGGCGAGGAGCGACCTCGCGCTTCCCGCGAGCCCGAGGACCCGGCGCTCCACGACCTCGAAGAACCCCGAGATCTCGAGATACCCGAGGACGATCATCGTCCCGAGGAGGAAGAGGATCGTGTCGAGGTCGATCGCGGCTTTGGCCTCGTCGAACGAAATCACGCCGAAGCCGACCATCGCGACCGCGCCGAGCAGGGCCCCGGCCGGCCGTCCGATGTGGATCCCCGGGATCCTCTGGATTCCGAGGAGGACGTAGGTGAGGGCGAAGACGACGGCGGCAGCGGCCACGGCGCGGGATTCTCCGGCCTCGAGGAGCGTGAGCACAAGGCCCCGTTGGACTCCCCCGGGGGCCGGAACCTAGATTCCGGGGGGATGTTCCGCCATTGCCTCATCGTCGGCACCGACCCCCGGGTCCGGGAGCGGCTCGCCTCCGCCTTGCGCTCCCGGGACGTCTCGGTGACCCTCGCGGAGACCGCCGAGGAGGCCCTGCGCGCCGTCTCCGAGGTGGCGGTCGACACGGTGCTCGTCGAGGGGGTCCCCCCGGGGCTGCGGCTCGAGACCCTCAGGCGCCGCCTCGAACAGGCGCGCCCCGGATGCCGCGTCGTTCCCGTCCACGCCGTCGGCCGGATCAAGGGGTCGCCCGAACTCCTGCGGCTCGGGGACGACGACTTCCTGCTCAAGACGACCGATCTCGCCGGGCTCGTTCCGGGGAAGACCGACGGGGAGACCGGAGAATCGGGGACGCCGCGCGAGCGGGCGACCACGACGGCCCTCCTCGGCGTGATCGATGTCCTCGTCGGTTTGATCGAGCTGAAAGATTCCTGGTTCGGCGGATCGTCCCACCAGGCGATGCGCCTCGCGCGGTCGGTCGCGGAGAGGCTCGCCGTCGACCCCGACACCCCCGACGAGGTGGCGCTCGCCGCCCTCCTGCGCGACATCGGCCGTGGGGACGTCCCCGAGGCGGTCCTCGAATGGCGGGGAGAACTGAACGAGGAGCAGCGGCGCCTCGTGCGCGCGCACGTCGAAAGCGGGGTGCGTCTCCTCGAATCGGTCGAGTTCCCTTGGAAGGTGCTCCCGATCATCCGCCACCACCACGAACACTACGACGGGACCGGATATCCGGAGGGACTCCGCGGCCGCGAGATTCCGATCGGCGCGCGGATCCTCGCCGTCGCCGACGCCTTCCTCGCGATGATCTCCGACCGGCCCCACCGGAAGGCGATTCCGGTCGGGGACGCCCTCGCGGAACTCGTCTCGAAAGCCGGGACCCAGTTCGACCCGGAGGTCGTGGAGGTCTTCCTCGGCGTCGCGGAGTCGATGTACCCCCACCGCGAGGGGCACGGCCGGTTCCGCGTCCTGATCGTCGACCGCGACGAGGAGTTCCGGAACGTCCTGCGGATGCGCCTCTTGAACGACGACTACGAGGCGGTCGGGGTCGCGACCCCCGACGACGCCCTCGAGGCGGTGCTCCGGGCGCCGTTCGATCTGGTTGCCGCGGAGGTCTCCCCGCTGGACGAGGGGGCGCTCCGGCTCCTCGAGGAGCTCCGGCGCGACGAGACCCTCCGCTCGGTGCCGTTCGTCATTCTCTCCTCTTCGAATGACCGGGCGCTCCGGATCCGGGCGCTGCGACTGGGGGTGGACGACTTCATGCAGAAGTCGCTCGACCTCGGGGAGATGACCGCGCGTTTCGAAAACGTCCTGGTGCGCGAGACGTCGCGCCGCGGGGGGATTCCGTCGCGCCGGCGCGGGATCGAAGGACGGCTCGAGAACCTCGCGCTCGCCGAGATCGTGCAGATGCTGCACATCGGGAACAAGACCGCGCTCGTCACTCTCGCCCTCGGTCCCGACCGGGCGAAGATCTGGTTCGAGCACGGCGCGATCCGCCACGCACGCTTCGGCAAGGTCGAGGGAGAGGACGCGGTCTTCGCGATGCTCGGCTGGAAGGAAGGTGCCTTCCAGATCGAGCACGGCGTCCGGCCGCGGAAGGTGACGATCGAGACCGACCCGATGTGGCTCCTCATGGAGGGTCTCAGGCGCCTCGACGAGGCCGGCGCCGCGGCGATGTAAGATCCCCGCCGTGGAACCTGCGGTCCTCGGCACCGGTCTCGAGAAGACCTTCGTCAAGAAGAGGACCGTCCCCGAACTCTTCCGGCATCCGTTCCGCCGCGCCGAGCGGGTTGGCGCGCTGCGCGGGGTCGATCTCGAGGTCCGCGAGGGGGAGATCTTCGGCCTCCTCGGACCGAACGGGGCAGGCAAGACGACCCTGCTCAAGATCCTCTCCTGCCTCGTCCTCCCCGACGCGGGGGAGGCCCGCGTCGGAGGCGAGGACGTCCGCGCGGAGAATCGGGTCAAACCGAAGATCGGGCTGGTCCACTCGGACGAGCGGTCGTTCTACTGGCGCCTGTCCGGACGCGAAAACCTGAGGTTCTTCGCGACGCTCTACGACGTTCCGGGCGCTCGCGCCGAGAGGCGGATCGAAGAATTGCTGGGGAAGGTCGACATGGCGGAGGCGGGGGACCGCCGCTTCGCCGACTACTCGTCCGGAATGAAGCAGCGCCTGGCGATCGCGAGGGCGCTCCTCCACGACCCGCCGATTCTCTTCATGGACGAGCCGACCCGCAGTCTCGATCCCGCTTCCTCGCTCGCGCTTCGGACCTTCATCGACGAGGAGCTGCGGCGGCGCGACGGGAAGACGATCCTCCTCGCGACGCACAACCTCCGCGAGGCGGAAGCCCTCTGCGACCGGCTGGCCATCCTGGTCGAGGGGAGGATCCGGCAGGTCGGGACCGTCCACGAGGTTCGGCGTTGGGGGCTCGACGCGCGGCACCTCCGCGTCGAGGTCGACGCGTGGCCCGGGGACGTCGCGGGGCCTTTCCGGGTGGTCCAGGACCGCGCGATCGAGGGCGCCGGGAGGCGCCTCGTCCTCGCGATGGAGCAGGGAGGCCGCCTCAACGACGTCCTCGCGGCCCTCCTCGCGGCGGGGGTCTCGCTCCGGTCGTGCGAACCCGTCGAGCCCGACCTCGAGGAAGCGTTCGCGCGGATCCTCGACGCCGAGCGGGGGAGGGACTGATGCGCCCCCTGCGAAAGGTCTGGGCCTTCTTGAAGCGCGACTTTCAGTCGGAGGTCTCCTACCGATTCTCCTTCGTCTTCCAGTTGCTCGGGATGTTCCTCTCCGTCGCGGCGTTCTACTTCGCGAGCAAGATGATCAACCCCGACACCAAGGGGCTCGAGGGGTACGACCCCTTCCCATGGCTCCTCGTCGGGATGGCGTTCCAGTTCTACTTCTCGACCGCGCTCTACTCGTTCTCGTCGAAGATCCGGGACGAGCAGGTGCTCGGAACGCTCGAGGCGATGCTCGTTTCGCCGACCCCGACGTCGATCGTGATCTTCTCGTCGGCGGCCTGGGATTTCTGCTACGGGGCCCTGCGCGTCGTCGTCTACCTCCTCGCCGCGACGCTCGTCTTCGGGGTCACGCTCCACAGCGAGGGGCTCGGCGCTCTCGCGGTCGGGATCGCGCTCACGCTCCTGTCCTTCGCCGGGATCGGGATCCTGTCGGCATCCTTCATCCTCTACTTCAAGCGAGGGAACCCGATCAACTTCTTCCTCTCCGCCCTCACGACCTTTTTCGGGAACGTCTTTTTCCCCCAGGAGCAGCTCCCCGCGTCGGTGCAGTGGATCTCCGACTTCCTCCCGATCACCTGGTCGCTCCGGATCGTGCGGGGTTCGCTCCTCCAGGGGCAGTCGTTCTCCGAGTTGAAGAGGGACCTCGCCCTTCTCGCGCTGATCACCGCGGTGTTGATCCCGGCGGGGATCGTCGCCTCGCGGCTCGCGATCCGGAGGGCGAAAAAGGAAGGGTCGTTGGTGCAGTACTGAGGGGGGACATTCCTCGATAGTCGCTCAAAACGATACCCGAGCGCGCTCCGCCGTGACGCGAATCGTGCGAACGGGACAATCGAAGGGCGCCGCCGAAGTCGCGGTGGAATCGGGGGGATTCCCTTTCCGCGCCGATTGGAAAGCCCAGGGCTCGCGACTTCACGGCACGAGCGTCGCGATGGAATCTTGGACCCACCACAACTTTGGCCTCGTGCGCGGCGCGAGTCCTCCGCGCCCTCCGCACCACCAAGGCGCGCGCTTCGGTATCGTTTTTTGCGACTATCGAGGAATGTCCCGGTACATGCTACTCTGGCGCCTCTTTTTGTTCGGATTCGTGGCACCGGGGAGGCGTCGATGCGGAAGAAGATCACCGTGGTGGGAGCGGGGTACGTCGGCGAGCACGTTGCGATGGGCTGCGCCATGAAGGAACTGGGCGACGTCGTTCTTCTCGACATTCTCGACGGCCCGCCCCAGGGAAAGGGCCTCGACCTCTTCGAGTCGAGTCCGGTGCTCGGCTTCGATTCGATGGTCCGTGGCACGAACTCCTACGAGGACACGAAGGGCTCCGACCTCGTCATCGTCACGGCGGGCATGGCGCGGAAGCCGGGGATGAGCCGGGACGACCTGATCCGTATCAACTCCGACATCGTGAAGCAGGTCGCCGCCGAGGTGAAGAAGTCCTCCCCGAACGCGATCGTGATCGTCGTCTCGAACCCGCTCGATGTGATGGTCTACGTGAGCAAGGTCGTGACCGGCTTTCCGGCGGAGCGGGTCATGGGGATGGCGGGGATCCTCGACACCGCACGGTTCCGCTCGTTCATCGCCATGGAGCTCGGCGTGAGCGTCGAGAGCGTGCACGCCCTCGTCCTCGGCGGCCACGGCGATTCGATGGTGCCTCTCCCGCGCCTCGCGTCGGTCGGCGGGATCCCGCTTCCGGAGCTCCTCCCGCAGGAGCGGATCGACGCCCTCGTCAAGCGGACGGCGGGCGGGGGAGGGGAGATCGTCGCCCTCCTCAAGACGGGCTCGGCCTATTACGCCCCCGCCGCCTCGAGCGTCGAGATGGCGGAGTCGATCCTCAAGGACAAGAAGAAGATCCTCCCGTGCGCCGCGTGGCTCGACGGGCAGTACGGGATCTCGGGCGTCTACGTCGGCGTCCCGGTGATGCTGGGAGCCAAGGGGGTCGAGCGGGTGTTCGAGCTGAAGCTCCAGGACGACGAGCTGAAGGCGCTCCAGGCCTCGGCCGCGGCGGTCAAGGAACTTCAGTCGAAGCTGACGCTCTAGGCCGGCGTAGGGACGAGGCGATGTCGAAGAAGAGGGATCTCCCCGCCGCGGCCCAGGGGGTCACGAAGGGATTCGGTTGGGGGCTCACGGCCGCCGTCGGCGTCCTCGCCTTCCTCGCCCTCGCGTCCTGGAACCGGTCGAACGAGGCGGAGAAGGCCCTGTCCTCGCGTCTTGCCTCCCTCGAGAACAAGGTCGACGCGATCGAGAAGTCGATGCAGGCGCTCCGTTCGCAGCCGCAGGCGCAGGCCGAGCCGAGGCGCGGCGTCGACCCCGACAAGGCGCACGCGATCAACACCGCGGGCGCGCCCGTGAAAGGGCCCGCGGAGGCGGCGGTCACGATCGTCGAAGTCTCCGACTTCCAGTGCCCGTTCTGCGCGAGGGTCGGCCCGACCCTCGACCGCATCGCGGAGGTCTACGGCGCCCGGGTGAGGTTCGCCTGGAAGCACTTCCCGCTCGAATTTCACAAGGACGCGCCGCTCGCCCACCTCGCCTCGATCGCCGCCGCGAAGCAGGGGAAGTTCTGGGAGTACAGGAAGGCGGTCTTCGCGGACCAGAAAAACCTGAAGCGCGAAAACCTCGTCGCCCATGCGCGGACCCTCGGCCTCGACGTCGCGCGCTTCGAGGCCGATCTCGCCGCCCCCGAGACCCTGCGCGTGATGCAGCGGGACATGGCCGAGGCGCAGGCGATCGGCGTCACCGGAACGCCCGGGTTCTTCATCAACGGGAAGTTCCTCTCGGGAGCGAAGCCCTTCGAGGAGTTCGCGAAGAAGATCAACGCCGAGCTTCGGGCGAAGGGAATCCCCGTCCCGGCGGAGGTCGCGAGTCTCTGAGCCGAGCGAGGGGATCGACCTCAGCGGCGGGCTTCGAACAGACCCTTCGGGCGATCGCCGCCCGGCGGGCGGAATGAACCGACGTTCCGATCGAGCGCGCGCCGCGCGAGGCCGAGACGGCGGCAGGCGACCTCGAACCGCCGGTCGAGCATCGCGACGTAGGGCCCCGACCCGCGCATGCGGTTTCCGAACGTCGGGTCGTAAAGCTTCCCGCCGTGGGCCTCGCGGAGACGGCCGAGGACCCTCGCGGCGCGCCCGGGCTCGTGCCTTTCGAGCCACTCGCGGAAGATCTCCTTCAACTCGTGCGGGAGCCGCACGAGGATCCACGAGGCGGTCTTCGCCCCGGACGCCGCACCCGCCTCGAGAATCCGTTCGATCTCGTGGTCGGTGAGGCCGGGAACGACCGGGGAGACGAGCACGCCGACCGGCACGCCGGCCTCCGAAAGGGCCTTCATCGCCTCGAGCCGCCTCGCGGGGGTCGAGGCGCGCGGCTCGAGCCGGGAGGCGAGCGCCGGGTCGAGGGTCGTGATCGAGAAGCCGACTTGGACGAGTCGCTCCTCCGCCATCGGCGCCAGGAGATCGAGATCGCGCAGGACGGAGGCCGACTTCGTCGTGATGGCGACCGGGTGCCGGCACTCGCGGAGCACCTCGAGGATCGACCGCGTGATGCGGAGGTTCCGTTCGACCGGCTGGTAGGGGTCGGTGTTCGTCCCGATCGCGATCGGCCGCGGGCGGTAGCGGGGCTTCGAGAGCTCCCGCCGCAGGAGGTCGGCGGCCGCGGGCTTCGCGAGGATCTTCGTCTCGAAGTCAAGGCCCGGCGAGAGAGAAAGGTAGGCGTGCGTGGGGCGGGCGAAGCAGTAGGAGCAGCCGTGCTCGCAGCCGCGGTACGGATTGATCGACGTGTCGTAGGGAATGTCCGGGGAGTCGTTCCTCGTCAGGATCGACCGCGTGCGGTCCTCGAAGACCTCCGTCGGGACGGAGCGGGGGATCGCATCTTCGTCGGTCGGTTCCGGAAAGACCCACCGCGGCTCGAACCGGGCGGGCGGGTTCGAGCCCACGCCGCGGCCTTTCGGAGAGGGCGGTTTCGAGTTCACCGATCGGTCGCCGGGCTTCCGCTCGAGCCGGTCGAACACCGCCTCCTCTTCCGAACGAGAGGCGCTACCCGCCGATCTCGAGCACCGCACGGAATCGCACCGTCCCCTTCATCATCGCCTCGACGGCCCGGGGCGCTTCGGAGAGCGGAAAGCGCTCGATCCACGCGCGGACGCCGTGCTTGGCGGCGAAGGCCATCGCGTCGGTCGAGTCGGTCGCGCTTCCGGAGGACCAACCCTGCACGCGGGCGTCCCGGCTCAGGAGGTCGATCGCACCGACCTGGATCGGTTCGAACGGCGCGGCGACGATCAGGAGGCAGCCTCCGAGGCCGAGACCGGGAACGAGCGCCGAGATCGAGGCGGCATGCGGGGCGGTCGCGAGAATCACCTTCGCGCCCCCGAGTCCCGCCATCGCTTCGGCGAAGTCCCCGCGGGTCGCGTCCACGAAGTGGTGCGCGCCAAGCGCTCGCGCCTGCGCTTCCTTGTCCCTCCCCCTCGAAATCGCGACCACCTCGAACCCCATCGCGCCGGCGTACTGAACCCCGAGGTGGCCGAGTCCGCCCAGACCCTGCACGCCGACGAGGTCGCCCGGGCGCGCCCCCGCGTTGCGGAGCGCGTTGAAGGTGGTGACGCCCGCACAGAGGAGGGGTGCGGCCTCCGCGAAGTCGAGTCCGTCGGGAACGCGGGCAAGCGCCGTCTCGGGGGCGACGAGATACTCCTGGTAGCCGCCGTCGAACGAGATCCCGGTGATGCTCGCGTTGCGGCAATGAATGAACTTCCCCTGGAGGCAGACGTCGCACGTCCCGTCGTGACCGCCGTGCCAGCCGATTCCGACGCGATCCCCGGCGCGAAACCGGGTGACCTCGGCGCCCGTTGCGTCGACGACGCCGGCCACCTCGTGTCCCGGAACGCGCGGGAAGGCGAGCCCGGGCCAGAGGCCGTCGGTCACGAAATGATCGCTGTGGCAGACGCCGCAGGCGTGAACCTTCACGCGGACCTCGCGGGGGCCCGGCTTCGGGATCTCGCGTTCTTCGAGCGAAAGCGCCTGCGGCGCGCGGACGACCATCGCCTTCATCGGATCCTCCGGGGTGGATGCCGAGAGGGTATCGGTGGGGAATCGGATTCGCCAGGAGGCCGAAAGGACGCGCGGGCGACTTCGAAGTTCACGTCTCGGGCGGATCGACGCGCACGCTTTCCCGAGACGCATCGACCGGTCTGTTCGAGAGTCGGTTCTCCATCGGCGACGCGGAGCGCTCGAGGACCCCTCCGTGACGCCCATCGTGGGGACGGGGAGAAGCGTGGGACCCCGCCGAAGTTGCGGTGGGGTCTGGGGATTCCCTTTCCGCGCCGATCGGAAAGCCCCGGGCTCGCGGCTTCGCGGCACGAGCGTCCCGATGGAACTCTCGGACCCACCGCAACTTCGGCCTCGTGCGCGGCGCGAGCCCTCCGAACGCTTCGCACCCCCCCGTGATCGTCGAGCCGGCAGGACCGTCGACGGCGCGCTCGATCCCTCGGTCGCCCCGGAGGAACCCCCCCCTCCCTCCGGGCCTATACTGGAAGCGTCCGCCACACCCGGAGGAGGCACCCATGACCACTCCGATCGGAGATCTCTCCCACCTCGACAGGCTCATCGACCGGCAGCAGCGTCTCTGGGAGGTCCGGAAGGCCCTGGCCGACGAGGGCGGCGCCGCGGCCCGGCGCGAGGGAGCGCACCTCCCCGAGGGGCCGTGGATCACGATCTCGACCCAACTGGGCTCGTTCGGCGAACTCGCCGGCCGTCTCGCCGCGGAAGTCCTCGGCTGGCAGGTGTTCGACAAGGAGGTCCTCTCGGCGATCGCGACCCACGCCGACCGGCGCGAGCGCCTCCTCGCGGGTCATGACGAGCATCCGGTCTCGACCTTCCGCGACCTCGTCGCCCACCTCTTCGTCCCCGGCCACGCGACCCGTCCCGAGTTCGAGCTCGAGCTGATGCGGGTCATCTCGGTCGTCGGAAAGCGCGGCCGCGCGGTCCTCGTCGGACGCGGCGCGAACTGGGTGCTCGACCCCCGCTATGGCCTCCGCGCCCGATTCGTCGCCCCGAAGGAGATCCGGATCGCGCGACTGGTCGAAGGGCTCGGGATGGACCGCGGAGAGGCGGCCCGCCTCGTCGACAAGGACGACGCCGACAAGCGCGGCTGGGTCCAGCAGGTCTACCGGAAGGAGATCGACGATCCCCTGGGCTACGACCTCCTCGTGAACACCGCGGAGATCGATCTCGAGGCCGCGAAAGGGATGCTCGTGTCGGCCCTCCGCGCGAAGGTCGACATGGGACGGGAGGTTGCAGCGACGGCCCGCTAGGGTCTCTTCGTTCGCCGCACGAACGAGTGCTTCGCCGCCTCGCGGTGGACCGCGGCGATCGCCTTCACGTCGAGCCGTTCGAGGAGGTACGCGTTCTCCCGCACCGGGTCGGTCCGGCTGACCGTCGTGTTGTCGGTGCAGATCGCGACCGGGATCCCGTGCTCGAGGAAGGTGAAGACCGGGTGCGGATCGCCCCGTCTCACCGCCCCCGTCTGGTAGTTCGACGTCGGGCAGCACTCGATCAGGATCCCGTCCCGTGCGAGGCGTTTCAGGAGCCTCCGATCCTTGATCGCCGAGCAGCCGTGCCCGATCCGGTCGGCCCCCAATTCGTCGATCGCCTCCCAGATCCGGCGCGGCCCCTCGTCCTCGCCCGCGTGGACGGTGAGGCCGAGTCCCCCGAGCCGCGCGATCCGGTAGGCCTCGCCGAAGAGGCTCGGCGGGTTCCCCCGCTCCTTCCCCGCGAGGTCGAACCCGACGACCCCGGTGCGGTCGTGGAGGTGCTGCGCTTCCGCGATCGCCTGCCGGGCCATGATCTTGGCGATGTGGGGGCCGTGCTGCCGCATCGAGATCACGACGAGGCCGACCTCGAGGTCTCGGTGCTTCCGGACCGCCGCGTTCATCCCCGAGAGAACCGAACGGATCGCCTGCCGGATCGAGAGCCCCGCGAAGGTGTGGATCGCGGGAGAGTAGCGAAGCTCGAGCAGGCGCACCCCGTGCCGGTAGGCGTCCTCCACGATCTCCCGCGTCACCGACTGAATGTTCTCGTAAAACTGGGTGATCCACATCGGGTAGTGGAACTTGTCGAGGTAGGCGAGAAGCGACCCCTCCTCGTCGTCCTGCAGCTCGAGGAGGCGCCGCATTTCCTTGACGGTCGCGACCGGCTGGAGTCCGTGGCGCTTCATCAGGCTCCAGGTCGTCCGCACCGGGATCGACCCGTCGACGTGCTGGTGCAATTCGACCTTCGGGATGCGCCTCAGTCGTTCGAGATCGGCCCGGCGGGGGGAGCGGGTGCCCGGCATGACGGGCAGTATAATCCCCGCTCTTGTCGAAACCACGAAGACGACCGGAGGGACGGATGGAGACGATCGGCATCCTGACCGGGGGCGGCGACGCCCCGGGCCTGAACGCGGTGATCCGGGCGGTCGCCCGCCGCTCCCTCGCGCGCGGCGCGCGCCTCCTCGGGATCCGACACGGCTGGAAGGGGCTCCTCGAGAAGGAAACGGTCGAACTCGACCGGAAGGCCGTCTCGGGAATCCTCCATCTCGGGGGGACGATCCTCGGGACGAGCCGGACGAACCCGTACAAGAAGCCGGAGGACTCGAAGCGCCTCCACGAGAACTTCAAGGGGCTCGGCCTCGACGCCCTCGTCGCCGTCGGCGGGGAGGACACCCTCGGGGTCGCGACGAAACTCGCGGCGGACGGCTTCCCCGTGATCGGGGTTCCGAAGACGATCGACAACGACCTCTCCGGGACCGACCAGACCTTCGGGTTCGACACCGCGGTCGCGATCGCGACGGAGGCGATCGACCGCCTTCACACGACGGCCGAATCGCACGACCGGGTGATCGTGTGCGAGGTCATGGGCCGCCACGCCGGGTGGATCGCGCTCCACGCGGGGCTCGCGGGAGGGGCCGACTTCATCCTCATCCCCGAGCGGCCGATCGACCTCGACGAGGTCGTCGACGCCCTGAAACGGCGGCGCGCTCGGGGGAAGCGATTCGGCATCGTCGTCGCCGCCGAGGGGGCGACGCTCCCCGAAGGGCACGTCACGAAGGAGGTCGAGAAGGACGCCTTCGGCCACGTCCTTCTCGGCGGGATCGGGGAGATCGTCGCCAGGGAGATCGAGAAGCGCTCGGGGTTCGAGACGCGGTCGGTCGCCCTGGGCCACACCCAGCGCGGCGGGAGCCCCACCGCCTTCGACCGGATCCTCGCGACCCGGTATGGCCTCCTCGCCGCCGAGATGGTCGAGAGGAAGCAGTGGGGGATGATGGCGGCGTGGCGGGGAGGCACGTTCGTCCCGGTCCCGCTCGCCGAGGCGACCGCGGAGCTTCGCACCGTCCCGCCCGAGGACCTCGACCGGGCGGCCGTCTTCTTCGGTTGAGGGATCCATGTCGGAACTGCGTCACGACCCGGTCTCCAAGCGCTGGGTGATCGTCTCGACCGAGAGGAGTCGCCGCCCCGGCGACTTCACCCTCGAGAAGGAGCCGGTGGCGGAGCCGAGGTTCTGCCCGTTCTGCCCCGGCAACGAGGACAAGACCCCTCCGGAAATCAGCGCGATCCGCCCGGGGCGGGAGGGGGCCGACGGACCCGGTTGGGTGGTGCGCGTTCTCCCCAACAAGTACCCGGCCCTCGCGATCGAGGGGACGCTCGACCGGAAGGGGGTCGGCCTCTACGACCGGATCCACGGGGTGGGGGCGCACGAGGTCATCGTCGAATCGCCGAAGCACCACCAGCACCTCGCCGAGATGGAGCCGGCCCAGATCGAGCGCGTGCTCGGGGTCTGCCAGGAGCGCATCCGGGATCTCCACCGCGACCCGAGGTTCAAGTACGTCCTCCTCTTCAAGAACCACGGCGCGGTCGCGGGGGCGACGCTCGGCCACCCCCACATGCAGCTGATCGCCACGCCGGTCACGCCGCGCGCGATCGCCGTCGAGCTCGAGTCCGCGCGCGCGCATTTCCAGCTCAAGGAGCGCTGCCTTTTCTGCGACATGATCGAGCAGGAGATCCGGGACCGGGAGCGGATCGTCAGCGCCGACGAGCACTATGTGGTGATCGCTCCTTACGCGTCGCGCTTCCCGTTCGAGCTGGTCGTCCTTCCGCGGCTCCATCGCCACTCGCTCTTGGAAGAAACCGCCCCCTCGCTCGCCGCGCTCGCGCGCACCCTCCGGGAGACGATGGCGCGGCTCAAGGAAACCCTCGGCGACCCGCCGTTCAATTTCGTCTTCCACACCGCGCCGAACACCGACACGACCGTGAGAAGGCGCAACTACTGGGACACCCTTCCCTTCGACTTCCACTGGCACCTCGAGATTCTCCCGCGCCTGACGCGAGTGGCCGGATTCGAATGGGGGACCGGTTTCTACATCAACCCCACCGCGCCGGAAGAGGCGGCGTCGTTCCTGCGCGAGACGCTCGTCTGAAATTCCGCTAGACTTCCCTGCGGACGGTCCCGAACCGGCGCGGACCGTCGGTGAGGCGGTCGTGATCCAGCGGGTTCCGGCACGCACGGCTTCCTGGAACGGCGAGCGGCTCCCGATCTCCGACGCGGAACTCCTGCGGGAACTTCTGACTCTCGGGCGCACCGGCGTGGCCGTCTTCGACCGCGAGCACCGCGTCCGCTGGGCCGCCGAGCCCCTTCCATGGCTCGCCGTCGACGAGGCCCTCGGGCAGCGCTGCGACGCCCTCTTCCGCGACTGCGACCCGAGCTGCCACCCATGCCTCCTCGAGAAGGCTCGAGAGGAGGGTTCGTTCCGCTGCGTTCAGCGGGCCCCCGGATTCGACGGCCGGGCGGCGCGCTACTTCGAGACCTCGGTGGGGCCGCTCCCCGACGGAGGGGAGGGCGCCGCGTGGATCGCCCTGTTCCGTGAAATCGACGAGCCGGCGGGCTTCGGGGTCCTTCTTCAGGCCGGGAGCTTCGACATCGTTCGCCTGATCGACGGGTGGTCCGTGCCCGTGGTGCTCCTCGGCCCCGACGGAACCATCCGCGCCTGGAACCACGGCGCGAGGCGCCTGTACGGGTATTCCCGGGAGGAGGCGGTCGGAAAGCCCTGGGTGGCACTCGTCGGAGAGGTGGACCGCAGGGAGCTTCCGCATCCTCCGGAGACGAAGACGCGGCGGTACGAGGCGCGCCAGTGGAACGCTCTGGGAAAGCCGCTCGACGTGATCGCGACCCACACCGAGCTCGAGGGGCCGCGCGGGGAGCCGCAGGGCTCCTTCCTCCTCATCGCCGACCAGACCCAGTCGAAGGACCTCGAACGGACGCTGGCGCGCCGGGTGGCGCAGCTGTCGGTCCTTCGCGAGATCGCGGACTGCCTCCAGCGGCAGATGGAACTCGACGCGATCCTCCGCACCGTTCTGGTGGGGGTGACCGCGGGGGAAGGGCTCGGTTTCAACCGCGCCTTCCTACTCCTGGTGGACGAGCGGCGCGGGGTCCTCCGCGGGCGGGAAGGGGTCGGACCCGCCGATCCCGAGGAGGCCCACCGGATCTGGACCGAGCTCGCCGGGCGCACCGGCGGCCTCGGGGAGCTCCTTCGCGAGATCGAGCCGATCCTGTACCGCCAAAACTCCGGGGTCTCGCGCCTCGCCCGCTCGATCTCCGTGCGCCTCGACGATCCCGAGATCTTCCTCGTGCGGGTCCTCGGGGGGAACGCTCCGGTCGTCGTCCGGGACGGCAAGACGTCGCCGGGCGGAGATCCCGTCGACGCGGCCCTTCTCGAGACGCTCGGAGTGCGCTCGTTCGCGGCAGCCCCCCTCCACGGCAAGGGGCGTGCGGTGGGGCTTCTCCTCGCCGACAACGCGATCACGGGGCGGGAGATCGAGGAGGACGACGTCGAGGTCCTCGAGCTCCTCGCGACCCAGGTCGCGTTCGCGATCGAGCGTGCCCACGCCACCGAGGCGATCGCGACCCAGGTGGAGTCTCTCGAGGAAGCGACCCGGGAGCTGCGCGACCACGAGATCCGCCTCGTCCGGGCGGAGAGGCTCTCCGCGATCGGCGAGATGGCGGCCCGCGTCGTGCACGAGATCCGGAACCCGCTCGCGGCGATCGGAGGGTTCGCCCGGTCGCTCGTCCGGGACGACGGAAGCGAGCGGGAACGGCGGGAGGCGGCGGAGATCATCGTCGACGAGGTGCGTCGGCTCGAGGACATCATCCGAGAGGTGCTCGATTTCGCACGGCCGGCCCCCCCGAGGCGCGCCGCGCTCGCCCTCGACCGCCTCGCCTCCGAGGCGGTGGAGCTCCTTCGCTTCGAGATCGACGAGTCGGGCGTGGCGGTCGCGATCGACGTCCCCGTCGTGCTCCCCCGCGTCTCCGCCGACCGGGACCAGCTCTTCCAGGCGGTCGTCAACGTCCTGCGGAACGCCCTCCACGCGATGCCGCAGGGGGGGCGCATCGACATGCGGTTCCGCACGCTTCCGGGGGCGGTGGAGCTCGCGATCGCCGACACCGGAGTCGGGATGTCGCCGGAGGTGCGGGCGAAGATCTTCGAGCCCTTCTTCACGACGAAGTCGTCGGGGACCGGCCTCGGCCTCACGATCGCGGCGCAGATCCTCCGGGACCACGACGGCGAGATCGCCGTCGAGAGCCGACAGGGGGAGGGGACGACGGTGTACCTGAGGGTTCCGATCGAATCGGAGGAGACCGATCATGGCGAAGGTACTGGTGATTGAGGACGAGAAGAGCCTTAGGCTCCTCTACCAGCAGGACCTCCAGAGAGAGGGGCACGAGGTCCTGCTGGCGGCGGAGGCCCGGGAGGGTCTCGAGCTCGCGGAGCGGGAGCAGCCCGATCTCGTGGTGCTCGACATCCGGATGCCCGGCATGGACGGGCTGGAGGCGATGGGGCGCCTCCTCGACCGCAGGCCGCGGATGCCGGTGATCTTGAATTCGGCCTACTCCTCCTACAAGGACAACTTCATGAGCTGGGCGGCCGACGCCTACGTGGTGAAGTCGTCGGACACCTCCGAGCTCCTCGCCCGCGTCCGCGAGGTGCTCGCCGCCCGCGCCGCCGAGACCGTGTGACCGGCCGGAAGGTCATCCTCGACGACACGCTCGTCCTGGTCCTCGCCGGGGGGCAGGGGGAGCGGCTCCACCCCCTGACCCGCGACCGCGGCAAGCCCGCCGTCCCGTTCGGCGGCCTCTACCGCATCGTCGACTTCACCTTGAGCAACTGCCTGAACTCGGGGCTCCGGAAGATCTACGTCCTCGTCCAGTACAAGTCCGGGAGCCTCGAGCGCCACATCGCGGTCGGCTGGCAGCCGCTGTTCAGCCACGAGTTGGGGGAGTGGATCCACACGGTTCCCCCCATGCTCCGCGTCGGGCAGCGGTGGTACCAGGGCACCGCCGACGCCGTCTACCAGAACATCTACCTGCTCGAGCAGGAGCGACCCCGCCGGGTGATCGTCCTCTCCGGCGATCACGTCTACAAGATGGACTACGGAAGGCTCGTCGAGCGGCACGACGCGACCGGAGCCGACGCGACGATCGGCGCGGTCGAGGTCCCGCTTGCGGAGGCGCGCTCGTTCGGCACCATCGAGGTCGACGGCGAGGGCCGCATCCTGCGGTTCCGCGAGAAGGTGGCGGATCCCCCCGAGGTTCCCGGGAAGCCCGGCCGGGTCCTGGCGAACATGGGGGTGTACTGCTTCACGACCGAGGCGCTCGTCCGGGCGCTCTCCCAGGATGCGAAGCGGGACTCTCGACACGATTTCGGCCACGACATCCTCCCGGCGATGGCGGGGACGGGGAATCTCTTCGCGGTCCCGTTCGTTGACGAGAACCGGAAGGAGACCCTTTACTGGCGCGACGTCGGGACGCTCGATTCGTACTACGAGGCGAGCATGGACCTGGTCGCCGTCGATCCGGTGTTCAACCTGTACGACAAGGAGTGGCCCCTCCGGACGATGCCGCGCCAGGTCCCCCCGGCGAAGTTCGTCTTCGCCGACGAGGGGCCGAACGAGCGGATGGGGGTCGCGCTCGATTCGATCGTCTGCGGCGGATGCATCCTGAGCGGAGGGCGGGTGGAGCGGTCGATCCTGTCGCCCGAGGTGCGGGTCCGCTCCTACGCGCGGGTCGAGGCGAGCGTCCTCATGGACCGGGTCGAGGTCGGCCGCCGCGCGAGGATCCGAAGGGCGATCCTCGACAAGGACGTCCGCGTTCCCGAGGGGTTCGTCGTGGGGGAGGACCCGGAGGAGGACCGCAAGCGGTTCCTCGTCACCGAGTCGGGGGTCGTGGTCATCCCGAGGGGGGTGCAGCTCGACTGACGGTCTCTGGTACACTCCGACCCCTTTTCCGGCGAACCCAGGAGAGACCCCGTGGACATCCAGGACGTCGTCATCATCGGCTCCGGCCCCGCCGGGCTGACCGCAGCCCTCTACACCGCCCGCGCGAACCTGAGGCCGGTCGTCGTCGAAGGACCGCTCCCCGGCGGACAGCTCATGAACACGACCGAGGTCGAGAACTACCCCGGGTTCGAGCACGGAATCGAAGGGCCCGCCCTGATGGAGGTCATGAAGAAGCAGGCGGCCCGTTTCGGCGCCGCGTACGTCTCGGGGAGCGTCACCGAGGTCGACTTCGCCTCCCGCCCGTTCCGCGTGCGCACCGAGGAACGGGAACTCGCCGCGCGCGCCGTGATCGTCGCGACGGGAGCGTCCCCGCGCACCCTCGACATCCCCGGGGAGAAGGAGTTCGCCGGGCGCGGCGTGTCGTACTGCGCCACCTGCGACGGATTCTTCTTCCGGGAACAGGAGATCGTCGTCGTGGGTGGGGGGGACTCGGCGATGGAGGAGGCGCTCTTCCTCACGCGCTTCGGGAAGCGGGTGACCGTGATCCACCGCCGGGACCGTTTCCGTGCGTCGAAGATCATGGCCGACCGGCTGCTCGCGAACGAGAAGGTCCGGGTCCTGTGGGATTCCGTTCCCGAGGAGGTGCTCGGGAAGGAGCGCAAGGTCGGCGCCGTGCGGGTGCGGAACCTGAAGACGGGTACGGCGACGGAGGAACCGTGCGGCGGCTTTTTCGTCGCGATCGGACACGTGCCGAACACGAGCGTGTTCCGGGGGATCCTCCCGATGGACGCGGAGGGGTATCTCGAAATCAAACACGGTTCCTCGCACACGAACGTCCCGGGGGTGTTCGCGGCGGGGGACGTCCACGATCACGTCTACCGGCAGGCGGTGACCGCCGCGGGCGCGGGATGCCGCGCCGCCATCGACTGCGAGCGGTGGCTCGAATCCGAAGGGCGCTGAGCCGCGGTCAACCGCGGGTCGAGGGAGCCCCTCCGGTCACCGGGTCGACCGCCGGCGCCTTGTAGCGCAGCCGAGGGTACCGCGGCTCCCACATCAGCTGCGTGATCCGGGCCTCGAGTTCCTCCTGGTCCATCTCGGGGCACAGGCCCGCGGTCTGCGCCTCGATCCCGACCGCGAGCGCCACGCGCCGCGAGACGAGCCTCACCTCCTCGAGCCGCGGGTAGAGGGGGGCGGTGCGGTCGACCCGCGCGGGGGAGAGCGCCGAGAGAGCGCGGGCCGCGGCGACGAACATCCGTTCCTCGATCCTCGTCGTCCCGCACGCGAGCGCGCCGAGCCCCACGCCGGGGAAGATGAACACGTTGTTGCACTGACCGATCCGGTAGTGCCGGCCGCCGTGGATCACGTCGGGAAAGGGGCTTCCCGTCGCGACCAGGACGCGGCCGTCGGTCCATTCGTAGAGATCGGCCGGAACGGCCTCGCTCTTGGACGTAGGATTCGAGAGGGGGAAGATGATCGGGCGCTCGACGTGCTTCGCCATCTCCCGGACGACCGCCTCCGGGAAGGCGCGCGGCGTGGCGGACGTTCCGACGAGAATCGTCGGCCGGACCTCCCGAACGGTCGTCTCGAGGTCTGGGTTCTTCCCGGTCCAGGACTCCCACGCCTTCACCTCGTCGGTCGGCCGCGCGTAGCGGCGCTTGAACGACTCGAGGTCCTCGCGCGAGGAGTGGACGAGGCCGTGGCTGTCGACGAGCCAGATGTTCCGGATCGCCTCGGCCTCGGAGAGCCCTTCGTCCCGCATCGCGATCACGAGTTGGTCGGAGATCCCGGTCGCGGCCGACCCGGCGCCGAGGATGACGATCCGCTGTTCGCGGAGACGGGAACCGCTGATCTCGACCGCCGCCATCAAACCCGCAAGGGTCACCGCGCCCGTCCCTTGGATGTCGTCGTTGAACGTCAGGAGCCGGTCCCGGTACCGGTCGAGGAGCCGCCTCGCGTTCGCCTTCGAGAAGTCCTCCCACTGGAGGAGAACCTTCGGCCATCGCTTCATGACGGCCTGGACGAAGGTCTCGATGAACTCGTCGTACGGCGCCCCCCGGATCCGGGAGTGGCGCCAGCCGAGGTAGAGCGGATCCTCGAGAAGCCGCTTGTTGTCCGTCCCGACGTCCAGCACGATCGGCAGGGTCGTCGCCGGGTGGATCCCGGCGCAGAGCGTGTAGAGAGCGAGCTTCCCGATCGGGATGCCGAGGCCTCCCATCCCGAGATCGCCCAGACCGAGAATCCGCTCGCCATCGGTGACGACGATCGCCCGGACGTCACGGTACGGGGCGTTCGCGAGCATCTTGTCCATGTCGTCCCGATAGGGGTAGGACACGTAAAGGCCCCGCGGTCGCCGGTAGATGTGACTGTACTCCTGCGAGGCCTGGCCGACGACCGGGGTGTAGACGATCGGGAGCATCTCGGTGATGTGCGCGTGGAGGAGGCGGTAGAAGAGGACCTCGTTCCGGTCCTGGACTCCGGCGAGGAAAATGTAGCGGTCGAGATCGGTCGTCTTTTGACGGTAGTTGGCGTAACAGCGCGCGAGCTGCGCCTCGTTGGTCGAGACGTGGGACGGGAGGAGCCCGACGAGGTCCAACTCGTTCCTCTCGTCCTCGGTGAAGGCGCTCCCCTTGTTGAGGAGCGGGATGTCGAGGAGGAGCGCTCCCTTGAACGGAACGTCGACGAGGTCTTCATCGGTGGTGACGTCATGGCTGTAGTCGAAGGGAATCATGACGAGCCTCCCCGAAGACGCCCCGACCTTCCGCCGGGAGGGTCGGCGTCCCCGGATCGATGCCGCGATTGTAGAAGGCGGCGGGGGCCCCTTCCATCGGAGGGACTTGTCCTAGGTCAAGCGGGCGCGGGCGGCCGTTCGCGTGGAGAGGACGATCCTCGAGAGGACCACGCCCCCTCCGGGCGCGCCGGCGAGTCGGAGGAGGAGTCGTCCGAGGCGGGGACGCTCGAACAGGCGCCCGATCCGCCGCACGGTACGGATTCCGGACCCGAAGGCGCCGGCCCATCGTTCGCTCCACGCGCGCGCGAGGACAGGTTCGAGGCCGCCTCGGGAGGCGGCCTCGAGGACGATCGGGACCGCCAACTCCGCGCCGGTCAACGCGTTCGACATCCCTTCTCCGGAGAACGGATCGACCGAGCCCGCGGCGTCCCCGACGAGGAGGGCCCCCGAAAGGACCGGCTTGCGGGGGCCGAAACGGAGCGGCCCGCAGGCGAGCCATTCCCCGATCGCCTCGCAGCCGGAAAGCCGCCCCCCGGCGGCCGGGTTCCGCAGGATCCGTTCCTCGAGGAGGCGGTCGGGAGACCCGCCGCAGGCGCGGAGGGCGCGGACCGTCGTCAGGAGGCAGAGGTTCGCGCGCCCCTCCTCGATCGCCCCGAGCCCCGCGTACCCGCCATCGAAGAGGTGGAGTTCGACGGTGCCCCCGAGCCGCTCGGGGGGCATTCGAAAATGGCGCTTGAGCCCGAACCATGAGCCGGGGGTCGATCGGATCGGATCTCCTCCGTGCGGGTCGAGCGCGCGCTGGATCGTCGAGCGGCGGCCGTCCCCGGCGACGACGATCGCCGCGGTCAGCGCCTCCTCGGAGCCGGGAGGGGCCCCGAATCGCCGCACGCGCACCCCCGTCACGCGTCCGTCCTCGACGATCGGGGCGACCGCCTCGACCCCGTCGCGCGCCTCGGCCCCCGAGCGCGCCGCGAGGTCGAACAGGGTGAGATCGAGAAGGGCGCGGGAGATCCCGAGCGCGGAGCGACCGATCCCCGGAAGATCGGGAAGCGATCCCTCGACCCGGAGGCCCGAGGGAGCGGAGACCGCGAACCGGTCGATCGACGCCCCCCCCGCGGCGTGGAGCGCGTCGAGTGCTCCGAGCCGGCCGAGGACGGCGCACCCCTCGGCGGAGAGGAACTCGCCGCAGATCTTCTCCCTCGGGAACCGCGCGCGCTCGAGCAGGACGACCCTTGCCCCGGCCCGCGCAGCGTAGGTCGCGAGGGAGGCTCCCGCCGGTCCCCCTCCGACCACGAGGACGTCGGTCCGGGTCACGCCGTCCCCGGCGCGCCCGTGAGGACGAGTCGGAAGGGCCAACGCGCCTCCACGCGGATCTCCCGGAGGCCCGCCCGTTCCGCGATCGAGGCGAGCTCCGAGCGGGTGAAGCCCCGGAGCACCGAAAGGGGCGCGTCGTGGACGAACATCGGGTGGCGGCCGGTCAGCCGCGCGGCGACGGCGATGAAGGCCCAGGGGACGACATGGCGCTCGAGGTCGTTGACGAGGATCGTCCCGCGGCAGACACGCGCGAGGCCTCGGAGGAGCCTCGCCCCCTCCTCTTCCGAGAAATGATGCAGAAACAGGGACGCGCAGACGAGATCGAACCGGCGATCCCGGAACGGGAGCCGGAAGGCATCGGCCCGCACCACGTGGAGTCCTGGCTCCACGCGGCGCCCGGCGATCGCCGCCGTCTTCGGGTCGAGCTCGATCGCGGCGACCCGAGCGGCGATCCCCGAGGCGCGGGCTTCGCGCAGGAGCGCCGCCGGGAGGTCCGCCCCTCCGGTCCCGACGTCGAGGATCTCGAGCGGACGGCCATCCTCGGGGGGGCGCAGGTACGGCCCCGCCGCGTCGAGCAGAACCTTCTCGCCGCCGAGGCGCCGGTTGACGATCGCGATGTCGGCGAGGGCAGCCTCGAGATCCTCGATCGAGTTCCCGCTCCGGTCCATCCACTCGGCGCGCCGGCTTCTCGGGGGGACGAGCAGGGGGGCCATCGAAGCGCCTCACGTCTCCGGAGCGAGGAGGACGAGGGCGGCGTTTTTCGAGCCGAACCCGATCGTGTTGCACAGGGCGGCGCGGACGCGCGCCGGACGTCCGACGTTGGGGATCACGTCGAGGTCGCACTCGGGATCGGGGACCTCGTGGTTGATCGTCGGCGGGAGGAAGCCGTCGCGCATCGCGAGAAGCGTCGCCGCGACACCGGCGGCACCGCAGGCCCCCTGCGGGTGGCCGATCATCGACTTGAGGCTCGACGCGGGGAGCTCCCGGTAGGCGTCGCCGAAGGCCAGGCGAATCGCCCGAGTCTCGATCCGGTCGTTCAGGAGCGTCGAGGTCCCGTGGAGGTTGACGTAGTCGATCTCTCCGGGCGCGAGCCCCGCGTCCTCGAGGGCGAGCAGCATCGCGCGGGCGGGCTCCTCGCCGTTTTCGTCGAGGCGCACGCGGTGGAAGGCCTCGCACGTCGCGCCGTAGCCGCCGATCTCCCCGTAGACCCGAGCGCCCCGCGCGAGCGCCGCGTCGCGCTCCTCGAGGACGAACATCCACGCTCCCTCGGCGAGGACGAAGCCGTCCCGGTCCTTCGAAAACGGGCGCGAGGCGCGCTCGGGCTCGGAGTTGTGCGTGCGGGTCAGAATTTTCATCAGGCAGAAGCCGGTCAGGACGCCGAGGCTCAGAGGAGAGTCGGCCCCCCCGGCGATCGCGCGGTCGGCCCGGCCGTATCGGATCAGCGAGAGGGCGTGGCCGAGGGCGTCGGTGGACGAGGTGCATCCGGTCGAGAGGACGTGGCTCGGTCCGCGCAGGCCGAAGCGCATCGAGATCTCGCTCGAGAGGGTTCCCGGCGTCGAGGAGGGAATCGTGTAGAGGCTCACGCCGCGGGGGTCTTCGAGGTAATACTGCCGGAACTGGCGTTCGATGAACTCGAGTCCCGCCCCGCCGCTCCCGACGACGACGGCCGTGCGCCGCCTCTCCTCGAGGGGCCAGGGCCCGACGCCGAGCCCCGAGTCGAGGAGTGCTTCCTCGGACGCGGCGAGCGCCATGGGGACGGCGCGCGCCACGTGCTTCAGGTCGTTCTCGGGAACGTACCGGGAAGGGTCGAAGCCCCGGACCGTTCCGGCGATCCGCACCGGAAGGTCGCCGGGGTCGAATTCCTCGATCCGGCGCACCCCGCTCCCGCCGGAGCGGGTCGCCTTCCAGAAGGCCTCTCGGCCCACCCCGTTGGGAGAGACGGCTCCGATCCCGGTGACGACGACGCGGCGCCCCGCCGCGGGCTTCGGACTACTTGTTGAAATAGGCAGCGTTCTTCTCGATGAACGACTTCCACTTGTCGGGAGTCGCGTCCTCCTCGAAGATCGCCTCCACCGGGCACGCCGGCTCGCACGCCCCGCAGTCGATGCACTCGACCGGGTTGATGTAGAGCTGCTCGGCCGTTTCGAAGTCCGCGTCGTTCTTGGTCGGGTGGATGCAGTCCACCGGACACACGTCCACGCACGCGGTGTCTTTCGTCCCGATGCAGGGCTCGACGATCACGAACGTCATGGTTCCCTCCGCCGGCTTCGCCGGCTCGATCGGACCGGAACGGCACTATGCGCCCGGGAGGGGGGGGCCGCCTTGACCGGAGTCAAAGGAACGGTCATCGCGCCGTCTTTCCCTGCCGCGCCACCGCCTCCGCCGCCTTCCGCGCCGCCTCTTCGTCCCCCAGATAGAACCGCCGGATCGGCGCGAGGTCGCCGTCGAGCTCGTAGACCAGGGGGATGCCGGTGGGGATGTTGAGGCCGACGATCTCCTCGTCGGACATCCGATCCAGGTGTTTCACGAGGGCGCGGAGGGAGTTTCCATGGGCGACGATGAGCACCCTCTTCCCGGCGCGGACCTCGGGGGAGATCGTCTCCTCCCAGTACGGGACGAAGCGCGCGACCGTATCCCGGAGGGATTCGCACGCCGGAAGTGCGGCCGGGTCGACCCCCCGGTATCGCGGATCGCGGCCGGGGTGCCGGGGATCGTCGTGGTCGAGCGGAGGCGGAGGGGTGGCGTAGCTCCTCCGCCAGACGTGGACCTGATCCTCGCCGTAGCGCTCGGCCATTTCGGCCTTGTTGAGCCCCTGGAGCGCGCCGTAGTGCCGCTCGTTCAGCCGCCAGTGACGGATCACCGGGATCCACATCAGGTCCATCTCGTCGAGGACGATCCAGAGGGTCCGGATCGCTCGTCGGAGCACGGAGGTGTAGGCGAGGTCGAAGGAATACCCTTCCTCGATCAGAAGCCGCGCGGCCGAACGCGCCTCCTCGACCCCCTGCGGGGAGAGATCGACGTCGGTCCATCCGGTGAAGCGGTTCTCGAGATTCCACGTGCTTTGGCCGTGACGGAGCAGGACGAGCTTGCGCATCGCGGGTCCTCCGGAAGGGCGGAAGATTGTACCCTGTCGACCGTGGACGCGTGGGAGGGGTTCGCCCTCGCCTTCAACCGGCGCGAGTGGTTCCGCGCGCACGAGATCCTCGAGGCCCACTGGATGCACGACCGCACACCCGACCGGGAGTTCTTTCAGGGGATGATCCAGGCGGCCGTCGCGCTCCACCATCACGCGAGCGGGAACCGGAAGGGGGCGCGGGGCGTGGCGCGCTCCGCCCGCCGCCGATGCTCCCGCTACCTTCCCTGCCACCGCGGGGTGGATCTCCGGGCGGTCCTCGAGGGCGTCGAGCGCACGATCGAGTGGGGAGCGCCTCCGCCCACGATCCCGTCTCGCCTCGAGGAGGCCGGGGGATGACGGTTCAGCGAACGGAGAATCTCCTGACCCTCGAACGCGCGTTGTGGGGGGCAGGACGGACGCGCGTCGCCGGCGTGGACGAGGCGGGGGTCGGCCCGCTCGCGGGGCCGGTCGTGGCGGCGGCGGTCGTCTTCGGGCCCGGCCGTTTCGTCCGAGGGGTGAGGGATTCGAAGGCGCTGTCGCCCGCGAGGCGCGAGCGGCTCGCGGGGGACATCGTCGCCGAGTGCCTCGCGTTCGCCTACGGAATTGTGGAGCCGGAGGAGATCGACCGGTTGAACATCTACCGTGCCTCGCTCGAGGCGATGCGGCGAGCGGTCGAATCGCTCGCGGTGCGTCCGGATCACGTCCTCGTCGACGCCCGTACGATCCCCTCGATTTCGATCCCGCAAGAGGGGATCGTCCGGGGAGACGCGATCTGCCACGCGATCGCCGCCGCCTCGATCCTCGCCAAGGTCTTCCGCGACGCCGCGATGGCGGAACTGGACGACCGTTTTCCCGGCTACGGTTTCCGCCGGCACAAGGGGTATCCGACGGTCGCGCACCGGGAGGCGATCCGGCGCATGGGACCGTGTCCCGTCCACCGGAAGAGCTTCCGGTTGGGGTAAAGGTGGGGTAAAGGGGACTGGCACCTTTTCCTCTCTCGGGAAAAGGTGCCAGTCCCCTTGCTATAGTCTTCGCCCCTTTTCCCCGAAGGCGGGAGGTCGGCCTTGAAGATCCACGAGTACCAGGCGAAGGCGGTCCTGGCCGAGTACGGAGTCCCGGTTCCCCGCGGCGAGGTCGCGACCTCGCCGGAGGAGGCGAGGGCGGCGGCTCAACGTCTCGGCGGAACGGTCGTCGTGAAGTCGCAGATCCACGCCGGGGGGCGCGGGAAGGGGACCTTCCGCGACCGTGACGGAAAGACGGTGATGCGCCCGCAGGGGGACAAGCCGCTCGGCGGGGTCGTCGTCGTCGACGGAGCCGACTCGGCTCACGAGATCGCGAAGCGGATGCTCGGGAACGTCCTCGTGACGGGCCAGACCGGCGCGGAAGGAAAAGAGGTTCGCAGGGTCCTCGTCGAGGAGGGGATGAAGATCGCCGGCGAGTACTACCTGGCGATCCTCCTCGACCGCGCGCTGCAAGCGCCGGTCTTCATCGCCAGCGCGGAAGGGGGAACCGAGATCGAGGAAGTCGCCGCGAAGCGCCCGGAGGCGATCCTCAAGGTGCCCGTCGACGCGGCGACGGGGTACTCCCCCTGGATGGGGCGCCGGGTCGCCTACGGTCTCGGCCTCCGGAGGGACGAGGCCGCGCAGGCCGCGAAGCTCGTCGGTGCGCTCCACCGGGCCTTCGTCGCGACCGACGCCTCGCTCGCCGAGATCAACCCGCTGATCCGGACCGCGGACGGCCGCGTCCTCGCGCTCGACGCGAAGATGAACTTCGACGACAACGCCCTCTGGCGGCATCCGGAGATCCAGGCGCTCCGGGACCTCACGGAAGAGGACCCGCTCGAAGTCGAGGCTTCGAAGCACGGGCTCAATTACATCAAGCTCGACGGGAACGTCGGCTGCATGGTCAACGGCGCCGGCCTCGCCATGGGGACGATGGACATCATCAAGCACCACGGGGGGAGCCCGGCGAATTTCCTCGACGTCGGGGGCGGGGCGACCGCCGAGATGGTCACGAATGCCTTCCGGATCCTCCTCGCCGACCCGCATGTGCGGGCGGTGCTCGTCAACATCTTCGGCGGGATCATGCGCTGCGACGTCGTGGCCGAAGGCGTGGTCACGGCCGCCCGCGAGGTGGGTGTGAAGGTGCCGGTCGTCGTGCGGCTCGAGGGGACGAACGTCGAGCGCGGCCGGCAGATCCTCGAGGAAAGCGGGCTCTCCTTCCGGGTCGCCGACGGCATGAAGGACGCGGCCGAGAAGGTCGTCGCCGCGGCGGAGGGGAGGTAGCGATGGCGGTCCTCGTCGGAGAGTGGACCCGGCTCCTCGTGCAGGGACTCACCGGGCGGGAAGGGACCTTCCACACGAAGCAGGCGGTCGCCTACGGAACCGAGGTCGTCGCGGGCGT
Organism: uncultured Acidobacteriota bacterium; assembly: GCA_964383585.1. Lineage (GTDB taxonomy): Bacteria > Acidobacteriota > Polarisedimenticolia > Polarisedimenticolales > DASRJG01 > CAYLHQ01. The sequence goes on along the minus strand of CAYLHQ010000011.1, from coordinate 27,479 downwards.
GACCCCGGGGAAGGGGGGGCAGACGCACGAGGGTGTCCCCGTCTTCGACACGGTCGCGGACGCGGTCCGGGCAACCGGGGCGAACGCGAGCGTGATCTTCGTCCCCCCGCCGTTCGCGGCCGACGCGATTCTCGAGGCAGCCGGGGCCTCGGTCCCCCTGATCGTCTGTATCACGGAGGGGATCCCCGCGCTCGACATGGTGCGGGTGATGGCCTACCTCCGGACGACGCCGGAGGTCCGCTTGATCGGCCCCAACTGTCCGGGGGTCATCACCCCCGGCGCCTGCAAGATCGGGATCATGCCCGGGCACATCCACAAGCCGGGCCCGGTCGGCGTCGTCTCGCGCTCGGGGACTTTGACCTACGAGGCGGTCGACCAACTCACCCGGATCGGGATCGGCCAGTCGACCTGCATCGGCATCGGAGGGGACCCGGTCCATGGGACGAACTTCATCGACTGCCTGCGCCTGTTCCAAGACGATCCGCACACGGAGGCGGTCGTGATGATCGGCGAGATCGGCGGGACCGCCGAGGAGGAGGCCGCCGCCTTCGTGAAGGAGCACGTGACGAAGCCGGTCGTCTCGTTCATCGCCGGGCAGACCGCCCCTCCCGGACGCCGGATGGGACACGCCGGAGCGATCATCGCCGGGGGGAAGGGGACGGCGGCCGAGAAGATGAAGGCGCTTCGCGAGGCGGGGATCCGGGTCGTCGAGACCCCCGCCCTCATCGGACGGACGACGCAGCAGGCGCTTCTGCGCCGGTAAGGAGAACGGAAGGACATGGCCCTCGAACGGACGCTCGCCATCGTGAAGCCGGACGCGGTCGCCGCGGCCAAGATCGGAACGGTCCTCGCGCGCATCGAAGCGGAGGGGTTCCGCATCGTCGCGCTCCGGATGGCCCGCCTCTCCCGGGAGGAGGCCGAGGGGTTCTACCACGTCCACCGGGAGCGGCCGTTTTTCCCGAACCTCGTCTCGTTCATGACTTCGGGTCCCGTCGTCCTCCTCTGCCTCGAGCGCGAGGGAGCGATCGCGAAGTGGCGGGAGGTCATGGGCGCGACCGATCCCGCCAAGGCCGCGCCGGGCACCCTCCGCAAGGAGGTCGGCACCGACATCGAGCGGAACGGGACCCACGGGTCGGACGCGCCGGAGACCGCCGCCTTCGAGGTCGGCTGGTTCTTCCGGGGGATGGAGCTTCGCTAGGCCGCGGGGGCCGGGCCGGGAGATAATCCGCGCGTGAGCGAGCTCCGCCGGATCATCGGCTACATGCGCCCGTACCTCGCCCGGCTGATCGTCGCGGCGGTCTTCCTCGCGCTCGCGGGCGCCCTCATGTCGGCGGCGCTCGCCGTCCTCGAGCCGCTCGCCGACCAGGTGCTGAACCCGGCGGCGGCGCGAGCCGCCTCGACGGGGGCCCGAGCCGCGGAAGGGATCGACCTCCTCGAATCGGCGAAGCGGACGATCGGCTTCGGCCGGCTCGCCTCGTGGGGGCCGAAGCGCCCTTACGTCGAGATCCCCCTCGTCCTCCTCGGGGTCTTCCTCGTCCGCGCGTTCCTGATCTATTTCGGCCAGTACCACGTCCTCAAGAGCGGGACATCGGTGATCCGGGACATCCGCGCCGACCTCCACGAGTCGATCTCGTTGCAGTCGCTCCGCTTCTTCCAGACGCACCCGACCGGTCAGATCCTGAGCCGCGTGCTGAGCGACGTCGCGCGCCTCCAGAAAGTCTCCACGGACGTACTGGCCGACCTCATCCGGGTCGCCGCGGGAGTTCCGTTCATCCTGGCGCTCGTCCTCTGGACCGACCTGCGACTCTCCCTGTTCGCGCTCGTCACGGTTCCCCTCGTCACCTGGCCGATGGTCAGGATCGGCAAGCGCCTGAGGCGGGCGGCGACCCGCTCCCAGGAAACCCTCGCCGACGCCGCGAGTCTCCTCACGGAGACGGTGAAGGGGGCGAAGGTCGTCCAGGGGTTCGCCATGGAGCGGTTCGAGATCGCCCGCTTCCGAGAGGCGCTCGCCCGGATGTGGCGGGCCGACCTCAAGGCGGCGCGGGCGATCGCCCTCGGCCCCGCGGTCGTGGAGCTGTTCGGAGGGCTCGTGGGGGGCTGGCTCTTCTTTCTCGCCGGGCGTGAGGTGGCGAAGGGGCGGCTGACCGGAGGCGAGGTCATGGTGATCTTCGCCGGGCTCGGGTACCTCTTCATGTCGGTTCGCAGGCTGAACGCCCTCAATACCGAGATCCAGCAGGCGATTTCCGCGGCGAAGCGGGTCTTCGAGATGATGGACCGCGAGAGCGAGATCCGCGACCCGGTGCCGGGACGGGAGCTTCCGTCGTTCGAACGGCAGCTGACCTTCGAGGCCGTCGACTTCGCCTACGACGACGAGAAGGTCCTCGACGCCATCGATCTCGCCGTCCGGAAAGGGGAAATGGTGGCGCTCGTCGGCGCTTCGGGCTCGGGGAAGACGACGCTCGCCAATCTGGTTCCCCGCTTCTACGACCCGACGGCGGGGCGGGTCGCGATCGACGGCCACGATCTCCGCGAGGTGACGCTCGCTTCCCTGAGGCGGCAGATCGGACTCGTGACCCAGGAGACGGTGCTCTTCAGCGACACCGTGCGGAACAACATCGCCTACGGGCGGCCGGAGATCCCGTTCGAGAAGATCGAGGCCGCCGCGCGGGCGGCGCAGGCGCACGAGTTCATCGAGGCCCTTCCCCAGAAGTACGACACGCAGGTCGGGGAGGGAGGCGCGCGCCTTTCGATGGGTCAGAGACAACGTCTCACGATCGCGCGGGCGATCCTGAAGGACCCGCCGATTCTGATCCTCGACGAGGCGACCTCCGCTCTCGACAGCGAGTCCGAAAGCCTCGTGCAGGCGGCCCTCGATGCGCTGATGAAGGGGCGGACGAGCATCGTGATCGCTCATCGCCTGGCGACGGTCCGCCGTGCCGACCGGATCGTGGTCCTCGACCGCGGGCGGATCGTCGAGGAGGGGGACCACCGCACCCTCCTCGAGGGGGGAGGGGTTTACGCCCGCCTCCACGCCCTCCAGTTCCGGGACGAGCCGTCGTGACCCCCCTCGGGAGGGACGCGATCCGGATCGGGGGCTTCGCCGCGATCCTCTTCCTGGTCGCGCTCGGCGCGCGCGACCTCTGGAACCCGAACGAGCCGATCTACGGCCAGGCGGTCGTCGAGATGGAACGGCGCGGGGACTGGCTCGTGCCGTGGGTCAACGAGATGCCGTTCGCCGAAAAGCCGATTCTCTACTACTGGCTGGCCCTCGCCGCCTCGCGGCCGACCGGGATCGACGAGTTCACGCTCCGGCTTCCCACCGCGGCGGCCGGGCTCGCGGCGGTCGCCGGGGTGTGGCTCCTCGTGCTCCCGTACGCCGGCCGCAGGCGGGCGCGCGTGGCGGCGCTCCTGATGGCGACGCTCTACCTCGTCTTCTGGAGCGCACGCACGATTCAGATGGACCTGTTCGTCGCCGTCTCGACTCTCGGGGTGCTGATCCCGGTCAGCCGCGTCCTCGACCACGGAGCGAACCCCTGGAAAGGTTGGGCGCTCGCGGGAGTCGCCGCGGGGCTCGGCTTCCTCGCGAAGGGCCCGGTCGCCTGGATCTGTCCCGGCGTGGCGATCGCCTCCTACGCGGCCGTCACGGGAAGGCTTCGGGAGCTTCTCCGGCCCGCGCTCGTCGCGGGGATCGCGACGTGCCTTGCCGTCGCCTCTCCCTGGTACCTCCTGCTCTGGGGGACCGGACGGAGCGAGGTCCTCTACGAGGTCCTGATCCGACAGAATTTCGTCCGCTTCGTCGAGGCTTGGGACCACCAGGAGCCGTGGTGGTACTACGTCAAGTACTTCTGGATCGACTACGCTCCCTGGGCTCCCCTGGCGCTCCTCGCGATCGGGCTCCCCGGGCGGGCCCCTCTCGAGCTCCGCCTCCACCGCCTCGCGTGGTCGTTGCTCCTCGCGGTTTCGATCTTCTTTTCGCTCTCCGACAGCAAGAGGAGCCCCTACACGCTGCCGATCGCGGCGGGGGTCGCGATTCTCGCGGGCGAGGTCGCCGTGCGCTTCGTCGAGGGAAGGCTCGACGCGACGAGGCGCCGGCTCGTGCTCGCCTTCGTCGGGATCCTCGGCGGCGTCCTGGTCCTCGGGGGAGCGGCCCTCGCCCTCGCGGGGGCCTCCCGGCTCCCGGAGTACGCCGAGGCGGCGCGTCTGACGGGGCTCGCGACCGCGCTCGGCGGAGCGCTCGCCGCCGGTGCGCTCGTCCTGCGGAGGCCGCCGCGCGTCGTCGCGAGGGCGTCCGTCGCCGCGGTCGCGGTCGTCTACCTCGCCGCCTCGATCTGGGCCCTGCCGGCGGCGAACCGGGTCAAGTCGGCGCGCGCGATCGGCGAGGCGCTCGCCGCGGCGGCAGGTCCCGAGGACCGTCTTCTCGCCTCGGGGATCTGGAGGTGGCGGGCGAATTACGCGTTCTACGCGCGGCGGCCGATCCCCCCCGCGCGCTCGCTCGACGAGGTGCGCGAGGCGTGGGCGTCTCCCCACAGGGTGTGGGTTCTCGTCGAGGACGACGCCCTCGCGGAGCTGCGGAGCGTGGTCGGAGAGGCCGAGCCCGCGATCGCCGGGCGCGTCGGGCGCACCGCCGTCTTCGTCTTTTCGAATCAGGGCCCGACCGGCCAGTAGGCCTTCCAGAGCAGGAAGAGGAAGACCGCGCTCACGCCGACGATCATCCAGTGTTCCCGGTTCCGGAGCATGCGGTCGGAGGACCAGGCTCCGGTCGAGCCTCCATCGTACGGGGTGAGCCTCGGAAAAAGGGCGGGGACCGCCCGAAAGTACCGGTCGAACGGTTCCCCGTGCAGGTCCCGGAGGCGCGCCGGCTCGACCCGTTCCTTGCGGGGGAGGTAGTAGAAGAAGAAGACGGCGTACCCGAGGAGCAGCACGAGCCAGTTCGCGCCGTAAGGGAGCGTGCACGCCACCCCGAGACCGGTAAGAATGAGCAGGCGTCCGAGGTAGAGGGGGTTCCGGGTATAGCGGTAGGGCCCGCTCGTCACGAGTTCCTGCGTCTTGAGCAGATGGCCTGCCGCCCAGAAGCGCGTCGCCTCACCGACGGCGGCGACGAGGAACCCGATCGTCACCGTCGACGCGCGCGGGCGGGAGAACCACACCAGGGCGCCGACGAAGGCGTAGGTCGCCAGGAGTCGCAGGATCATGAGACCGCGGTTGTACGCCTTCTCGGTCAACGATCGACCCTCCCGGGAAGGGCGAGAGGATAGCCCAGCCCCGTGAACTCCCCAAGTGCGATCACCGCCTTCCCCGCAGGCGGTTCCAAAGCGACTTCCATGCCTGCGCACGCCGGTACCGCCGTGCCGCTTCCACGCCGACATCCCGTTCGAGGTCGGCTTCGCGATCCTCGAGGAAACGCGCCCGCATTCGGGCGAGGTTCACCCGGTCGCTCTCTCCGAGACGGAGGAAAATCCGTCTGCGAATCGGGCTCGGGTCGGGACCGAGAACCCACGCCGTCGCGAGATCGACCACGACGACCCGATCCGAGTCCGAGACGAGCACGTCCCGGTGGTGGAGATCGCCGAGCGCGACGCCGCGTGCGTGGAGCTCCTCGATGGTCCGCTCGAGGGAATCGAAGATCTCGGGGGCGATCGTCTCCCCGCGGCGGTCGCGCAGCGAGCGGGCCTCGACCCATTCGGTCGCGAGCGCGAACGGCCCGATGCGGCCGAGGAAGGTCGCGAGGCCGGGCACGTCCCCGGCGGTCCGGTAGGCCTCGCACTCCCGCCGAACGAGGAGCCGGCCCACGGTCTGCCGGAACCAGAACGGGCGTGGACCGTAGTCCTTGACCGCGACCCTGCGCCCGAGCACGTCGAAGACGAGCAGGTCGGCCTTGGTCCGGTTCCGCCCCGAGAGGCGAAGAACGGGGGAGGCCGCCGCGATGGCCTCGGCCCACTCGTGCTCGCCGGGACGCGGCGCGGGTTGATCCGCACGATGCACGCGGCTACCTTAGCACCCGCCGTGGGCTCCGCCGTCGATTCGACGTCCATCCCCAAAGCCCCTCCGCGCGAGCGGATCGCCCGGGGAAAGGTGCGCGTGCTTCACCGGGGCGGCCGCGACAAGGCCGATCTCTTCCTGGTCGACGCCGGGGAGGGGCCGTTCGTGCTCAAGGACTTCTCGGCGAAGGGGTGCGTCACCCGAGGACTCGGGAGGATCCAGATCGCCCGCGAGTCGGCGGCGTATCGGGCGCTCCACGGGGTCGAAGGGGTGCCGCGCTTCCTCGGCCGCGTCGACCCGTGGTCCCTCGCGATCGAATACGTGGAGGGGGAGCGACTCTCCGACGTCCCGATTCCGGACGCGGGCGACGTGCTCGCTCGGTTGCGGGCCCTCATCGACCGGCTCCACGAGCGCGGGGTGGTCCACAACGATCTGCGGAGCCGGGAGAACCTGCTCATCGACCGGGCGCGACGCCTCTTCGTCGTCGACCTCGCGGGGGCGCTCCGTCTGAAGCCCGGCGGCTTCGCTCACCGACTCCTCTTCCCGCTCCTCGAGACGGCCGACGAGGCCGCCTACCTGCGATGGAAGGAACGGCTCGCGCCGGGCGCCTTCACGGCCGAGGAGCGCGCTGCGGCCCGCCGCTTCGCCCGGTTTCGGGCGCTTTGGCCCTTCAACCGGAAACGCCGGAAGGGCGGGCGGTGAGCGAGGAGACGAAGCCCGCCCTTTCCGTCGTCGTCCCCGTTCGCGACGAGGCGCCGAATCTGGGACCTCTGCTCCGTGAAATTCGAGAAGCCCTGGATCCCACGGGGCTCCGCTACGAGGTCGTGATCGTCGACGACGGCAGCACGGACGGGACGGGGGAGCGGCTCGCCGATCTCGCCCGCGAGCACCCGGCACTTCGGCCGGTGCGCCTTCCCGCGCCGAGAGGGCAGACCGCGGCGTTCTTGGCGGGTTTCCGGACGGCCACGGGAGAAGTGCTCGTCACCCTCGACGGCGATCTGCAGAACGATCCCGGGGACATCCCGAGGCTTCTCGAGCGCCTTTCCGGCGCGGACGCGGTCGTCGGCGTCCGCGTGCGACGGAACGACCCGTGGCTACGCCGGGTCTCCTCGCGCGTCGCGAACGTCGTCCGAAACCGCGTCACGGGGGAAGCGATCGCCGACACCGGCTGCTCGCTCCGCGCGTTCCGGCGGGAATGCGCGGCGGCGGTGCCGCCCTTCGACGGCATGCACCGGTTCGTGCCGACCTTGCTCCGGATCGCCGGGTACCGGGTCGTCGAGGTCCCCGTCCGCCACCGGCCCCGCGTCGCCGGGCGGACGAAATACGGGGTGTGGAACCGGGTCTTCCGCGCGTCGTACGATCTGCTCGTCGTGCGCTGGATGAAACGGCGATACCTGAAACCGGAGGTCAGGCTCGATGAACGCTAACCCCCAGCCTCTCGCGTGGCTCGCCCTCGGCTTCGCCGGACAGCTCGCGTTTTCGTCCCGGTTTCTCGTGCAGTGGGTCGAGTCCGAGCGGAGACGGAGGAGCGTCGTCCCGGCCGCGTTCTGGTGGCTCTCGCTCGTCGGCGGCGCGCTCCTCCTCGTCTACGCGCTCGCTCGGCGCGATCCCGTCTTCGTCCTCGGGCAGACGGCGGGATTGGTGGTCTACACGCGCAACCTGATCCTCGTGCGGAGGGAACGCCGGGAGCGCGTCGGTCAGTGGGTTCCGGACCGCGAGTCTTTGGGGGCGTAGTACCCCGTGCGGCTCGTGATCGTGACCCCCGGCCGCGCCGTGGTGACGCGGATCTCCCGCCACGCGCCGTCGCGGCGCGAATCGTCGGAGCGGTAGGCGATCGCGTACTGGTGGCGCAAATCGGCGGCGACCTCCTCGAACGCCTTCCGGATCCTCCCCGCGCTCGAACTGAAGATCGCGCGCCCCCCGGTCGTGTCGGCGATCCGCTTGAGAATCGAGGCCAGGGGGGCTCGCCCGTAGAAATCGTACTCGGAGGCCTGGGCGCGGGGGTCGTCCTCGAGGCGCCTTGCGTCGCGCGCGATCTGGCTCCCGAGTCCGATCACGAAGACCATGACGTCGTTCCGGATCGCCCGGTCGAGCGCCTCATCCAAGGTCCTCAGGCTCCCCGGCTCGAGGCCGCTCGCCGCCTCGTCCCGCCCGTCGGACAGGAGCACCAGCACCCGGCGGCCGTCGAACTCCCGCAGGCGCTCCGCCCCGATCCAGATCGCGTCGTAGAGCGCGGTTCCACCCCCCGTCTCCACGCGCCGGAGCGATTGGCGGAGAAGCTCCTTGTCGGAGGTCAGGTCCTGCAGGATCCGGACGTCGTCCGAGAAGGTGGCGACCAGCCCCTCGTCGCCGGGCTCGAGCGCCTCGACGAACTCGAGTGCGGCGTCGCGAGCCGGGCCGATCCGGTCCTCCTTGATCGACATCGAAAGCGAGCTGTCGAGCACGATCGCGACCCGGAGAGGTCGCCGCTCCGTGCTGAATCGGTCGATCTCCTGCGGCCGCCCGTTTTCGAACAGCCGGAAATCGGTCCGCTCGAGGTCGGTGACGTACTCGCCGCCCGCGTCGGTCGCGACGGCGTACAGGGTGACGAGCGCCACCTCCTCGACCTGATCGATCCGCAGGCGGCTCGTGCGGGTCGTAGCCCTCGCGGTCGAGTCGTCGTCGAGGACGAGCACCGCCTCGAGACGATGGTCGCCCCCTTCCGGTCCCGCGTCCCAACGCGTGCGCCACGGCGGCGATTCGAGCGTTGCGAGGGGGCGCCCGTCGAGCGCGATCTCGATCCGGCGAACGGCACGATCCGCCGGGACGGTCACCTCGAGTTCGATCTCGGCCGGTCCGAGCACCGTCGTGTTCGGTCGAGGGGCGGCGAACCGGACCGACGCTCCCGACTCCGCCGCGGCCTGGAGCGGCCACGCGCCGAGGACCGAGGCGAGCATGAGGACGGCCGGCGCGGACGGACTCATCGGAGGGGGACCGTAGCACGCCCCGACCGATCCCGCAGCCGGTACCGGGAGGCTACGTCCGGGCCGGCTGCGGCGGCACGGCGGGGAGGGGAGGAGGGGTTCCCTCCGGGCTCCCGCGAGTTCCCGCGCGCGTGAGAACGACGAAGCCGATCGCGACGATCTCGAGGAGGAACCAGAGGATCCATCCGGTGCAGAACGGGAGGAACCGTAAGAGGGCGAACGGAAGGAAGCCGAGCATCACCGCCCCGAGAAGGGAGAGATCGCGCCCGAAGAGGGCCCCGATCCGCCGACCGACGAAGTGGAAGATTCCGGCGAGGCCGAGCCATTCCAGGATCTTGAACGCGAAGTAGACGAGCAGGGCGAGGGGGATGCCGACGATCGTCACGGCTAGGAAGAAGTTGACGACGAGGAGGGCCGCGTAGGCGAGGAGGCCGGCGAGGAACGCGACCACGGGACGGACCGGTACCTCGTCGCTCAGCAGCCGGACGCGGTCGGGGACGAGCGCCGTGTGGAGCAAGAGGACGACGAAGACGAGAGCCAGGACGAGGAGCTTCCACCAGATCGTGAAGAATCCGAGGATTCCGAGCGGGAGGTGCCCGAACGCCGGGAAGTGGATCCCGGGGCTCATGTCGACGACCTGGGTGACCTCGGCCCCCTGGTTGTCGAGCGTCCCGAAGACGTTGACCACCTCTCCGCGCACCCTCGCACCGGGCGCAAGTTCGAGACTCGACGCCACGCCGACGAGATCGCCCAGGATCTCGCCGCGGACGAAGACGCGGGACCCGATCCCCACGACGCTCCCCCGGACCGTTCCGTCGATCTCGACCCGCGTGCCGATTCCGACGGCGTCGCCCCTCACCGTCTCGCCCGGGAGGACGTGAACCGGAGTCCCGATCCCGACCCGGTCGCCCCGGTCGGCGACCTCGGCGGGAGGCTCCGAAGCCTCCTCCCGCGCCGGGTCCTCCGCCCGGGTGGCCGGTCCGAATAGCAGGGAAAAGGCGATCGCGGCGCATCCGAGACAGCGGTTCGGTCTCATGGTCGGGCTCCCGAGGGTTTGCGGGCGGCGCGCCATTCGCGGCCCGCGAGCAGGGCGGACGCCGCGAGGATCGCGGCGACGATGGAGTGGCCGGTCGTGACGAGGAAGGGCCGGGCGCGTTCGATCCACGACGGATCGGGAAGAACGGCCCGAAGGACGCTCCGGAGCCCTCCCGCGAGAGCGGTCCGCGTCGCGAGGGCGATCGGAAGGGCGTCGGCGGTCTCGGAGACGACGCGGACCGCCCCTCGCGCGGTCGAGACGATCCACCCGGGCGCGGCCGACGCGCCGAGCGGGACGACGACCGCGAGGAAGGCGAGCGAGGCGGCCGCCGCGAGCGGCCACGCCCGCCGCGGGCGCTCCCGCGCGACCTGGAGCATGACCCGGTCGGTGACGTCGACGGGCGGCGCCTGGAACGAGCGCAGCGTCGCGAGCTCGTCGACGAGGGCGAGGCTCCAGAGGAACTCGTCGGTGCACGAGGGGCAGCGGTCGAGGTGTTCGCGGACACGGGAAACGGTCTCGGCCGGGGCGCTCGCGAAACGCAGCTCGTCGAACCGCTCGCGGGCCTCGTCACAGCGCATGGCCGCCTCCGAAGTGCTCGGGATGCGCGCGCGAGAGCGCTCGGCGCATCGCCTCGCGCCCACGCAGGAGACGGGTCTTCACCGTCCCCTCCGGGATGCCGAGGATCCGGGCCGCTTGCTCGACCCTGAGCCCCTCGACGTAGACGAGTTGCATCGCCTCGCGGTAGCGGCGGTCGACCGCGGCGAGGGCGGCGCGGACGAGCCGCGCCCGTTCGCCCGCCTCGACGTCCGCCTCGGGGCCGGGGGAGACGTCCGCGAGCTGCTCCGGCATCTCCACCCGCCCGCGCTCCGCTCGCCGTCGCCTCCCGTGGTCGACGACGTGGTTGGCCGCGAGTCGGTAGAGCCAGGTCGAAAACGCGTGCTCGGGGCGGTAGAGGGAGAGATTGCGGAAGGCCTTGAGGAAGATCTCGCTGACCAGGTCGTCGACGTCGTCGGCCCGGACGCCGAAACGCCAAACGATCGAGGCGACGAGCCGCTGGTACCGCTCCACGAGCCCACGAAACGCCTCCGGGTCTCCGTTCCGCACCGCCTCGACCGCGGCCCGATCGGCCTCGGATGCCGCCGTGGGCTCGCGGTCGCGCATCGGGTGGTACGCCTCCGTCAAGGGTCGGTTCCCGGGAATCGGCTTCGGGCTAGTATAGGAACCGTCGCCCGGGGGAGAGGGAGTCGATGCGCGACGACGATGCGAAGCGGGGGAAGCCGAGGAATCTCGCGATCGCCGGGCGGACCCTCGCGGTCGCATGGGGGGACGGCCACGAGAGCTATTTCCCCTTCGACGATCTGCGACGCGCCTGCCCGTGCGCGACCTGCCGGGGCCGTCGCGCCTCGGAGGCGACCGCCGGCCCGCTTCGCGTGCTCGACGCCCCCGCCGCCGGCGTGGTGACGATCCGGGCGCTCGTCCCGGTCGGCGCCTACGCGGTCCAGGTCGTCTGGTCGGACGGCCACGACACCGGGATCTACGCCTTCGAGTGGCTGCGGGGGCACTGCCCGTGCGAGGAGTGTCGCCGGGTGGCCTGATCGACCCCGCCCGCCTTGCGTCCGGAGGACGCGGGTGCTCCACTACCGCCGGGTTCGGCCACGGAGCGCGATCTTCAAGGAGGAGCCGGCATGGCCATTCGAATCGGGCTGATGGGCTTCGGCCGCATCGGTCGCAACGTCTTCCGCATCCTGTACCCACGGTCCGACATCGAGGTCGTCGCCATCTGCGACATCGCGGAGCCGGCGGCGCTCGAGTACCTCCTGAAGTACGACACCGTCCACGGACGCTTCCACGAGCCGGTCTGGGTCCAGGGGTCGCACCTCTACGCGAAGGGGCGCCAGATCCTGATGTCCCAGGCGAAAGGGCCCGGAGACGTCGACTGGGGCGCGCTCGACGTCGACATCGTCGTCGAGGCCACGGGCCAGTACCGGACCCGCGAGACGCTTCAGAGGCACCTCGATCGCGGGGCCAAGCGGGTCATCCTCTGCGTGCCGCCCCGGGACGAGATCGACGCGATCGTCGTCATGGGGGTCAACGACCACGTCCTCACCCCGGAGTCGAGGATCGTGAGCAACGCCTCCTGCACGGCGAACGCCCTCGCCCCGATCTGCAAGATCCTCGACGGAGCCTTCGGGATCGAGAGGGGGTTCATGACGACGGTCCACGCCTACACGAACGACCAGCGACTCGCCGACGTGCCCCACACCGAGATGAGGCGCTCCCGCGCCGCCGCCGAGAACATCATCCCCGCGGAGACCTACTCGCCGCGGATGCTGGGGACGATCCTCCCGGAGCTCGCGGGGAAGATCGACGGGATGGCGATGAACGTCCCGGTCCCCGACGGTTCGACCGTCGACCTCGTGACGCTCATGGAGAGGAGCGTGACCGCGGAAGAGGTGAACCAGGTGGTCCGCTCGGCCGCCGAGACGACCTTACGGAACATCGTCGAGTACACCGATGAGCCGGTCGTCTCCTCCGACGTCATCGGGAACCCCCACTCGGCGATCTTCGACGGTCTGTCGACGGTGGTCCTGGGGGGGAATCTCCTCAAGACGGTGACCTGGTACGACAACGGTTGGGGTTACGCGACGCGCGTCGTCGAGTTGATCGAACGGCTGGCCGCCTACGACGTGGTTCCGGCCGCGGCGGGGAGGTGACGCCATGGCCGAGGGACCGAAGGTCGCGATCAACGGGTTCGGACGCATCGGCCGCGCGGTCTTCCGCCTCCTGAGCGAGCGCGAGGACATGCAGGTCGTCGCGATCAACGACATCACCCCCAAGGAGACCCTCGCCTACCTCACCCGGTTCGACACCGTCTTCGGGCCCTACCCCGGGACGGTCACCCTGGAGGCGGACGTTCTCGCCGCGGGGACCCAAAGGGTGCGGATGCTCCACCAGAAGGACCCGTCGAAGCTCCCATGGAAGGAACTCGGGATCGACATCGTCGTCGAGGCGACCGGCAAATTCCGGAAAAAGGACGAGTGCGCCCTGCAGATCGAAGCCGGCGCCAAGCGCCTGATCCTGACCGTCCCCGCGAAGGACGACGTCGACGCCATGGTCGTGATGGGCGTGAACGACGACATGCTCAGGCCGGAGCACCGGATCGTCTCGAACGCCTCCTGCACCACGAACTGCCTGGCCCCGGTCGCGAAGGTCCTCCAGGACTCCTTCGGCATCGTCAAGGGGATCATCACGACGGTCCACGCCTACACGAACGACCAGCGTCTCGCCGACGTGCCCCACAAGGACCTCCGCCGTTCCCGCGCCGCGAACGAGAACATCATCCCGACGACCACCGGGGCCGCGCGGGCGGTCGGGAAGATCCTTCCGGCGCTCAAGGGGAGGCTCGACGGGATCGCGATGCGGGTCCCCGTCCCGGACGGTTCGATCGTCGACCTCGTGGCCGAGCTCGAAAGGCCGGCGACCGTCGAATCGATCAACGCGGCGATGAAGGAGGCCGCGTCGAAACCCCCGCTCAAGGCGATCCTGCAGTACAGCGAGGAGCCGCTCGTGTCGTCCGACATCATCCAGAACACCCACTCGGCGATCTTCGACGCCCCGTCGACGCGGGTTCTCGGCGGGACCTTCGTGAAGGTCGTCGCGTGGTACGACAACGAGTGGGGGTACTCCTGCCGGGTCGTCGACCTGATCGCGAAGATGGCGGCGTTCGGGTAGCGCGTCCCCATGGTAGTCTCGGCCCGGCGCCCGGCCGGTCGGGGCGGAGGGAGCGGAGATGGCGAAGTGCACGCGCTGCGGCAGTCCCAAACTGGCGGAGGGGGCGCTCCAGGGCCCGACGCGGACCTCGTTCCGTCCGTCCGAGGCGAAGTTCCTCACCCTCGAAACGGGGGATGTCATGACCAAGGCGACGATGTGCCGCGAGTGCGGCCTCATCGAGGTCACGGGGGACGTCAGCAAGCTTTCGCGGCTCCTGACCGCCGAGCAGGCGCCGGGCGAGATCTGACCGCGAGCGTCAGTACGCCTTCGCGAAGTGGACCCGCCGCTTCGACGGGTTCCCGCAGCGCACGCATGCGCCCGCCTCGCCGGGGGCGTCGAACGTGATGCAGCGGATCGTCGCTTTCGTCTCCTCGTGGATCGCCGTCTCGCACGCCGTCTCGCCGCAGTGGTGCGCCAGGAGGAACCCGCCGCGCGTTTCGACCCGCTCCCGAAAAGTGTCGTAGGCGTCGACGGGGTACGTCGAGGCTTCGCGCCGGTCCCGCGCGTTCCGGAAGAGCTGCTCCTGGATCTCCGCGAGGAGGGCGGCAACACGGCTTTCGATCTCGCCCGTCGGAACGAACGCCTTCGACCGGTCGGTCCGCTTGACGCAGACGACCGAACCCTTCTCGAGGTCCTTCGGCCCCAGTTCGATGCGGAGGGGGACCCCCGCGAGCTCCCACTCGTTGAACTTGAAGCCGGGGGAGAGGTTCTCGCGGGCGTCGAGACGGACGGCGATCCCCGATTTCCGAAGGCGCTCCTCCACCTCGCGGGCGGCCGCGAGGATCTTCTCCACGGGATCGGTCGCGCGCCAGATCGGGACGACGACCGCCTGGATCGGGGCGAGCCTGGGAGGGAGGACGAGGCCGTTGTCGTCCGAGTGGGCCATGACGATGGCGCCGACGAGACGGGTCGAGACCCCCCACGAGGTGTTCCAGGCGTGCTCCCAGGTTCCGTCGACGGTCTGGAACTTGAGGTCGAACGCCTTCGCGAAGTTCTGTCCGAGGTGGTGGGAGGTCCCCGCCTGGAGGGCGCGGTTGTCCTGCATCAGGGCCTCGATGCAGTAGGTGTGATCGGCGCCGGCGAATTTCTCCTTCTCGGTCTTGAGCCCCTTGAGAACGGGGACCGCCATCCATTCCTCGGCGAAGGTCGCGTAGACGTCGAGCATCCGGCGCGCCTCCTCCTCGGCCTCGTCGTAGGTGGCGTGCGCGGTGTGCCCCTCCTGCCAGAGGAACTCGGTCGTCCGGAGGAAGAGGCGCGTGCGCATCTCCCAGCGGACGACGTTCGCCCACTGATTGATGAGAAGCGGCAGGTCCCGGTAGGACTGGACCCACTTCGCGAACATCGAGTAGATGATCGTCTCGGATGTCGGCCGGATGATGAGCTCTTCTTCGAGGGCGCTTTCGGGGTCGGGGACGACGGTCGGCTTTCCGTCGATCTCGACCGTCTTGAGCCGGGAGTGGGTGACGATCGCGCACTCCTTCGCGAACCCCTCGACGTGCTCGGCCTCCTTTGCGAGGAACGATTTGGGGATGAAGAGCGGGAAGTAGGCGTTCTGGTGGCCGGTCGCCTTGAACATGTCGTCGAGCGCGCGCTGCATGTTCTCCCAGAGGGCGTAGCCGTGGGGGCGGATCACCATGCACCCCTTGACCGGGGAGTAGTCGGCGAGCTTCGCCTGGGTCACGACGTCGGTGTACCAGCGGGCGTAATCCTCGGCGCGCGGGGTGATCAGCTTCGACATGGCGTCCTCGCTCGGGGCGGAAACGGTCGGGGAAAGCGCGCATTATAGGAGGCCGCCCCGGGGGGCGCACGGAGGTCCGAGGGTGGAATCGGGGGAGCGCGGGCTGACCGGCCGGAAGGGTGCCGCACGTTTCCTGGTCGAGGAGACCGCCTGGCTCCTGATCGTCGCGCTTCCGTGGATCGTCGCGGTTTCGCTCGGTTGGGTCCGCACCGGCCTCCTCGGCCTCCATGCCGCGGTGCTCGTCTATGTTCTCGTGCGGGAGAGAGGAATCGTTCCGAGTTGGCTCGCGCTCCGTTTCCGGGACGTCGTCCTGGGCGCCCTCACGGGTGGAGGGATCCTCCTGATCGGCGCGGGCTACGGGCTCGGGCTGCGCGCCCTCGGAATCGAGCTTCCCGACGCGGCGGCGCAGCTCCGCGCGCTCGTCCCGAACCCGCTCGTGCTCCTCGCGTGGGGGGCTCTGCTCGTGCCGGTGGCGGAGGAGTTCCTCTTCCGCGGGAGGATGCTCCGGGCGCTCGACGCTCTCGCGGGGACGCGCGTCTCCCTCGTCGTCACTTCCCTCGCGTTCATGCTCGTGCACGGAATTCCCATCGGGTTCCCGGCCTACTTCCTGTTCGGGGTGATCTTCGTCGTCCTTCGCCGCAGGAGCGGTGGGCTCGTGGCGCCGATCGTCGCGCACGCGGTGAACAACTTCTTCGGAATCGCGTTCGCGGGGGGGTGAGTCGATCGACTCGGTGGGCAACCAGAGCGTCTTCTCGGACGCAGTCGTCGTCACTCCTCTTCCATGAGAAAGCACATGCGATCGACGGAATGGCTCCTCGTCTTCGTTCTCGGGGCGGCGACCCCCGCGATCGGACTGGCTGGGCCAGCCTGCGAAGATCTCGACGGCGAGGGTCTCTCGTCCTGCGCGGGGAACGACTGCGACGACACGCGGAGCGACGTCAACCCGCTCCGCCCGGAGAGCTGCGGAGACGCCGCGGACAACAACTGCAACGGGCTGACGGACTGCAACGACGAGGCGGTCTGTCCGGCGATCGGACCCCCCCTCGGGGCGTCACCGGGCTGACGGCCGAGGCGGACAATGCGGGCTGGACGTGGCCGCCGACGCCGGGAGTCGACCGGTACGACGTCGTCCGGGGCTGGCTGCGGGACCTCGCCTATGCAGGGGACGCTCGTGCCCCGTCGTGCCTCCATTCGGACCTATTCGGGGCCGGATTCACCGACGGAGAGGGTCCGGTTCGCGGGGACGGGTTTTTCTATTCCGTTCGCGCGCAATCGGGGTCGGCGTCGTCGTGCGTCACGGGGCCGTGGGGAGCGACCGACGATACAACGATTCGGATCTGTCCGTGAGGGGCTTCACCCCCTCGCCTTTCCCGTCATCGGGACGAACCGGACGGGGATCGTCGAGCGGCGGTCGTACCCGGTCTCGGTCCGCGTGATCACGAGCAGCTCCTGGTAGCCGACGCCGACGGGGATCACGAGCCGCCCGCCGATCTTCAACTGGTCGAGAAGGGGTTGCGGCACCTTTCCGGGCGCCGCCGTGACGACGATCGCGTCGAACGGGGCCTCGTCGGGCCAGCCGTCGTAGCCGTCGCCGATCTTCGCCTTCACGTTCGCGTAGCCCAGTTGCTCCAGGAGCGCCGCCGACCTCTTCCCCAACTCCGGAACGATCTCGATCGTGAAGACCGATCCCGCGATCTCCGCGAGGACCGCCGCCTGGTACCCCGATCCCGTTCCGATCTCCAAGACCTTCGACGTCCGGTCGACCGCGGCGAGCTCGGTCATGAGGGCGACGATGTACGGCTGCGAGATCGTCTGCCCCTCGCCGATCGGCAGCGGGCCGTCGTCGTGCGCGAAGGCGCGCTGCGCCTCGGGGACGAAGCGGTGGCGGGGGACCTTCCGCATCGCGTCGAGGACACTCGCGTCCCGCACGCCGCGCGCGACGATTTGGTTTTCGACCATGAGACGCCGCGCGAGGGCGTCGTCGTCCGGGGACCCGGCCCCGCCGGCGCAGGTCGCTCCCAGGACCATGAGCGCGGGCCCTCCGGCGACCAGAATTCGAGCGGCCGCCCCGAGGCTCATCACGTCACGACCCTAAAGGGCCGAAACCCGCATGTCAAGCGGGGTTTCTTGGAAAAAGGTGCCAGTCCCCTTATCTTTCCCGGCATGAACCCGCCGTGGCAGCTTCGCATCGGTCTTGCCCTCGGAGGCGGGGCGGCGCGCGGGATGGCTCATGTCGGCGTACTCCGGGCGCTCGTCCGCGAGGGGATCCCGATCGACCTCATCGCGGGGACGAGCATGGGGGCGGTGATCGGCGCGGCGTTCGCCGCGGGGACGGAGATCGAGGCGATCGAGGCGGCGGTCCGCCGGACCCTTTCGGGGGAGAAGTTCCAGAAGACGCGCCTCGCCTTCCTGCGCGAGTCGCGGAAGAACCGCGGGGGGGGGCTTCTCCACTCGGTCTCGCGCCTCGTGAAACAGGGGATCGTCTACGGGGTCACGACGATGCGCCCGTCGTTCGTCTCGGCGGAGGAGTTCGCCGACAGCATGGCGGAGATCCTCCCCGAAACGAGGGTCGAGGACTTCCCCGTCCGCTTCGGAGCGGTCGCGCTCGATCTGGACGCGGGGGAGGAGGTCCTCCTCTGCAGCGGGCCGGCGCGCGAGGTCTGCGCCGCGAGCAGCGCCATCCCGGGGATCCTCCCCCCCCGGCATCTGAACGGCCGGGTCCTGATCGACGGCGGGTGGGTCGACAAGGTGCCGGTCCTCCCCGCGTTCCGGATGGGGGCCGACGTCGTGATCGCGGTCGACATTTCGGCCGACCTCGACGGCCGTCGCGATTACACTCGAGGCCTCGAGATCATGCTGCGCGCCAACGTCATCAAGGACGCCGTCCTGACCGCGTTTCACAAGCGGATCGCCGACGTCGTGATCGAACCGGGGGTCCGCCGGGTCCACTGGGCCGACTTCGACGCCTACGACTTCTGCATCGCCGCGGGCGATCTCGCCGCGAGCGAGGCGATCCCGAAGATCCGCGAGTTCCTCAACGTCGAGCGGTGGCGGTCGCTCCTCCGCCCCTCGGCCGGCCGCCGGCTCGCCGATCTTTACCTCGACTCTCCCGATCTCCGGATGCGCGTCGAATGAGCGGGCCCGCGAGGAAGCCCGCGTGGAGGCGGCGCCTTCTCCTGCTCGTCGCCGCGGCGGTCGGCATCTCGGTCGTCGTGGGAATCGCCGTTCCCCTCCTCGTGAGCGGCGAGCGCCTCAAAGGTTCGCTCGCCCGGAAGGCTTCGGAGGCGCTCGGGCGGCCGGTCACGATCGAGCACGCGGCGATTTCGGTCTGGACGGGTCCGAGGCTCGTCTTCGAGGGGATCGAAATCGGCCCCACCCCGGGGTCGTCCGCCTCGGAGACGCTCCTCGCGGGGGCGCGCGGGGGGGCGGTGCGCCTTGCGCTCCTCCCGCTTCTCCGGGGGGAGGTCGACGCGCGATCGGTCCGCGTCGACGGGGGAACGCTCCGGCGGGGAGAGCGGGCGCTCGCCTCCGATCTCCGTCTGCGCGGCCGGGTGAGGGCCGAAGGATCGGGAGCGATCCGGGGGAGCGGCCGGCTCGAGGCGACGCTCGGCTCCGGGATCGAAGCGACCCCCGCCTCCCTCGAGGGCGGAGCGGTCTTCGAGCGGGGCACGCTCCGGATCGAATCGCTCGCCTTCGCCGCCGGGATCCTCGAGGGAACCGTCGCCGGACGCGTGAGCGGTCTTGACGCGGGCACCGTCGAGGCCGATCTCGACGGCACGCTCCGCGTCGGGGCGACCGAAGCGAAGGGAACCGTCTCCCTGCGCTCGACGGGGGAGGGCCCGCGCGCGACCTTCGAACTGCGGGCGCCGTTCGTCGACTTCGACGAGATCCGCTCGATGGCGAGCCGCGATCCGGCCCCGTCCCGCGCCTCGTGGGGTCTGGTCCCCCCCGCCGCGGCGGCCGAGCCCTCGCGCCTCGGGATTCCCCCGTGGGTCTCGGCGCTTCGCGCCGACGGAACCGTCGAGGCCGACGGCGGGCGCCTCTTCCGGGTGACCCTGGGCCCGATGCGGACGCCGGTGCGCGTCGCGGCGGGAGTTCTCCGGGCCGACGCGTTCACCGCCGCCTTGCACGGAGGAACGGCACGTGGCACCGCCCACGTGCGGATCGCCGACCCGGCGCTTCCGTTCCGCGCCGAGATCCGTCTCGAAGGGGTTCGCATGGAGACCCTCGCGGCCGAGTTCTCCCCCCGGACCGGCCCGGTCCTCCGGGGAACCGGGAGGATGGAGGCCACCGTCGAGGGAGCGGCCGGGTCGGATTCGATCCCCGCTTCCCTCCGCGGGCGCGCGAGCTTCGCCCTCCGGGACGGATCCCTCACGAGCGTCGGCCTCGTGAAGCAGGCCGCGTCGTTCCTCGAAATGGCGGGGGGGAAGGGGATCGGCCCGGACGAGACCCCCTTCGAGCGGATCTCGGCCGACTTCGAGATCGGCGCAGGCTCCGCGCGGACGGAGAGCCTCCTCTTCCGTTCCGCAGATCTCGAACTCGACGGAGGGGGGACGGTCGGTCTCGACGGGGCGCTCGCCCTCGACGTGACGGCGGCCTTTTCGAAGGACGCAAGCCGGGGCATCGTCGGGAAGACGCCGCAGCTGTCTTTCCGCGTCGGCCCCGACGGACGGCTGACCGTCCCGATGAAGATCCGCGGGAGCCTCGCCGCCCCGATGGTCCAGGTCGACCTCGAGCGGATCCTCGAGGACGGGCTCGAGCGGGAGATCCGGAAACGCGGAGAAAAGGGGATCCTGAGGAAGCTGCTCGGCCGTTCGTGAGGCCCGTTTCGGAGTCGAAGTGAAGCGAGAACACGTGCACCTGATCGGGATCGGAGGGACGGGCATGGCCGCCCTCGCGGGTCTCCTCCACGAGAGCGGCGCGCGGGTGACGGGCTCGGATCACGCCCTGTATCCTCCCACCTCGACGATCCTCGCCGCGATGGGGATCGAGGTCTTCGAGGGGTTCGACGCCGCGCACCTCCGCCCCCGTCCCGATCTCGTCGTGATCGGAAACGCCGTGCGGCGCGGAAACGCCGAGGCGGAAGAGGTTCTCGACCACGACCTCCCGTATCGCTCGATGCCCGCGCTCCTCGGCGAGCGGTTCCTCGCTTCGCGCCATGCCATCGTCGTCGCGGGAACGCACGGGAAGACGACGACCTCGGCGATGCTCGCCTTCGTACTCGACCGCGCCGGGAGGGATCCGGGGTTCCTGATCGGCGGACTTCCGTCCGACTTCGAGCGGCCGTACCGTGTCGGAAGCGGCCCCGCGTTCGTGATCGAGGGAGACGAGTACGACACCGCGTTCTTCGACAAGGGGCCGAAGTTCCTCCACTACCGGCCCGACACGGCGCTCCTCGGGGCGGTCGAGTTCGACCACGCCGACATCTACCGCGACCTCGACGAGGTGAAGCGCGCCTTCCGCTGGCTCGTGAACATCGTGCCGCGCCGTGGCCTCCTCGTCCGCTACGAGGATGCCGACGTGACGCGCGAGGTGAGTGCCAAGGCCCTCTGCCGGGTCGAAGGGTACGGCGAGCGTGCGGGGCTCTGGCGGGCGCGCGATGTCACCGACGGGCCGGAGGGGCTCCGCTTCCGGGTCGAGCGGGACGGGGCGCTCTTCCTCGAGGCCTCGATGCGGATCTCGGGCGACTACAACGCGCGGAACGCCCTCGCGGTCGTCGCCGCCGCCGCGGAGCAGGGACTCTCCGCGGAGGAGATCGCGAACGGTCTGCGGGAGTTCCGCGGGGTGAGGCGCCGGCTCGACGTCAAGGGGGAAGCGGGGGGGATCGTCGTCGTCGACGACTTCGCCCACCATCCCACGGCGATCGACGCGACCCTCCGGGCGGTGCGCGCGCGTTGGCCCGGGCGGCGCATCGTCGCCGTTCTCGAGCCCCGCTCGTGGTCCCTCAGGAGGAACGTCTTCCAGGAGCGGCTCGCGGAGTCGTTCGCCGCCGCCGACGAGGCGATCGTCGCCTCCGTCTACGGCGCCGAAGAGCTTCCGGTCGCCGAGCGGCTCGACACGGAAAGGCTCGTGCGGGACCTCGCCGCGCGCGGCATCCCCGCCCGCTGTCTCGAAGGTGTCGACGCGATCGTCGCGACCCTCGGCCGCGAGGCGAAGGAGGGCGATCTGATCGCGGTCCTCTCGAACGGAGGGTTCGGAGGGATCCACGCGAAGCTGCTCGACGCGTTCGCGGCGAGAAAATGAAGAGCCGGCGGCGTCATGCCGCCGGCTCTCCCCGGCGCCGGTGAGGGGGGATTCCGGCGCCGGAAGCTCCACGATCACCGGCCGCGACGGCTCTGGTTCCCTTTTCCGGAACCACCTTGCTTCGAGCCGCCCGACCTCGAACTCGATCCACCCGACTTCCCTCCGCTCGGCTGCGGCGCGCTCGGCTGCGGCGCGGCTCGCGGGGCGGGGCGTTCCGGCTGCGAGCGCTGCGGCGCGGCTCGCGGGGCGGAGCGCTCCGGCTGCGAGCGCTGCGGCGCCGGCCTTGCCGACGTTCCGGCGGACGGGGCTTCGCGCGGGCGCCTCGGCCCGCTCATCCGGTCGTAGAGGTCGCGGCGCCCATCGTTCGTCGGGCCGCGCGGCGCGACGCGCTGCGGCTCGTCCCGCTCGGGCGGCTTCGCCTGCGATTCGGAACGCGCGCTCGATCGCGAGCGGGGATCCTCGACGATCCGCCTCGTGTACCGGTTCGTCGGGGCGGGGCTGGACCGCTCCGGGCGGGCGCCGAGCTCCTGCCTGCCACGGCCGCTCTCCGGACGCACCGTCTCCCGTACCTCTCCCCGGGTGGGGCGAGAGGCCCCTTCACGACCGGGGGGAGGCGTTCGCACCTCGGAGCGAGCCGAGTCGGCCCTCTCGCCGCCGAGCGGCCGGATCCGCTCCTCGATGCGCGCGAGGCCCAAGTCGTTCCGGCGCTCCCCTGCCGTCGGCGCGGCGACTCGCGCGGCTCGATCCGACGCCGCCCTCCGCGCCGCCTCCTCGCGACCCTCGACGGTCTTCGCGACACGGCGAGGCGAGACGTCGGGGGCGCGGACGGTCACCGCGTTCCTGCGGACCTCGGCCCCGACGTTCCCCACCGGCACCGCCACGCGACGCACGTCGTGATGGTCGATGTGGTCGTGGTGGACGAAGGTCCAGCAGTACGGGTCGTACCAGTCGTAGTAGTAGGGCCCGCCGACGTACACCGGGTAGCCCCAGTAACCGAGCGGGGCCCAGCCGATCCATACGCTTCCCCACGACCAGGCGACCCACGCGCCTCCGAAGACGGAACCGGGGATCCAGCACCAGTGGCCGCCGTACCAACCCCACCGTCCGTACCGGTAGGGGGCCCAGCCCCACGGCTCGTAGGAAACCCAGAAGTATCCGCCGGGGCCCCAGGCCCAGTAACCGTCCCAGTACGGGCGCCAGTCGGAGACGACCACGGTCGGGGACCAGACCCAGCCGTACTCGCTCGTTCGCACCCAAGTTCCGCTCGAGGAGAGTTCGACGGCGTACGGACGAACCTCGTAGGGGAGCTCGTCGATCGGGGGAGCCTGGTCCGAAGCGTAGGAGTCGAGCGCGCGGTAGGCGTCGTCGCGGAGGGCGACCCAGCGGTCGAAGCCGTCCTGCGCGAAGCTGTGGACCGCGCGCGGGGTCTCGGGGACCCCTCCGGCGAGGAGGTTCGTCGCGGTGCCGCCGCGCACGAGCACCGACCCCCCGGCGCCGACCACCTCGGCGACACCCCGGCGGGCGGCGACCCGCGTCACGCCGTCGCGAGACGCGTCGATCCGGAAATCGCCGTTGCCGAGGAGGTAGACCGATCCGGCGGGGGTGTCGATCCGGAACTCCTCGTCCTCGCCGAGGCGGGAGACGATCTGCACGCTTCCCATGGCGAGGCCGAGCACGGTGTTGTCCCGGAACTTGGCATACGGGCGGGGAAGGGCCTCGAAGGCCACTTCCGTCGATCGATCGACCCGGACGAGCGTTCCCCCGGCGAGTTCGACCTCGACGCGCTGGCCGCCGTCGGTCGCGATCCGGTCGCCGGGAAAGAGCGGAGCGTTCGTCGCCGCGCTCTCGCGGCCCCCGAGATCGGTCGTTCCCGGCGCGCGGACGATCGCGGCACCCCCTTCCTGGTACCGGACCCTTCCGGCCTCGCCGGTGTCGTACCCGTCGCGATAGGCCTCGGGATCCTGGGCGAAGGACGAGGGGGTGGAGATCGCCACGGCCAGGAACCCGGCCGCCGCGAGCGCCAGGAGTTCATGCATCCGTGCGTTCATGATCCGCCTCCAGGTACGGTTGGGACACGGCTCACCCTTCCGTTGAGCAGGGGGCATGCCACGGGAAAACGGAGAGTTCCCGCCCCGGCCTCGGGCCGATGTCCTCAAGGGGGGCCTCGTTCGTCCTCCCGAGCGGACAACCGACCCTCGCGTTGACCGGCTCCGGGTCGGGTGGTACCGTCCCACGACGCCTGGAGGCGCTCCTGCGATGGCCCTTCTCCCGATCGTGTTGTACCCGGAGCCGGTGCTCCTGACCCCCACACGCCCGATCGCCGTCATCACCCCGGAGATCCGAGATCTGGCGCGCGACATGGCGGAGACGATGTACGCCGCGCCGGGGATTGGGCTCGCCGCGAACCAGGTCGGGAGAAACGTCCGTCTGTGCCTCGTCGACCTCTCGTCCGGGGAGCGCGAGGGAGAACTCCGGATTTTCGTGAACCCGTCCGTACGCGAGGTCTCGGGGTCCGACGTGGCCGAGGAGGGGTGCCTCTCCTTCCCCGACATCACGCTCGAGATCGAACGCCCGTTCCGCGCCGTGGTCGACGCCCTCGACCTCGACGGGAGGCCCTTCACGGTCGAGGGGGAGGGCCTTCTCGCGCGGGCGATGCTCCACGAGATCGAGCACCTCGACGGACAGGTTTTTCTCCGGAACGTCTCTTCCCTCAAGCGCGAACTGGTGAAGCGTCAGATCCGCCGGCGCATGAGGGCGGGGGACTGGGTCGCCGCCGTCGCCGGCTGAGTCGGTTCCGGTGCGCGTCGCCTTCCTCGGCACACCCTCCGCGGCCGTGCCGGCCCTCGACGCGCTGGCCGTCGCGGGGCACGACCTCGTCGCGGTGGTCACGCAGCCCGATCGTCCATCGGGACGACACCGGACGCCTCGACCTCCCCCGGTCAAAGTCCGGGCGATCGAACGGGGGATTCCGGTCCACCAACCCCCGAGCGCGAAGGACGGTGCCCTCCGCGAGATCCTCGAAGCCGCGGCCCCCGACGTCCTGGCCGTCGTGGCGTACGGCAAGATCCTCCCTCCGGACATCCTCCGGGTCCCGACCTTCGGCGGGGTGAACGTCCACTTTTCCCTCCTCCCCGCCTACCGCGGGGCCGCGCCGGTGCAGTGGGCCCTCGCCCGCGGCGAGTCGCGCACCGGGGTCACGACGATGCGGATCGAAGAGGGGCTCGACACGGGGGCGGTGTACCTCGCGCGGGAGGTGGCGATCGATGACGGGGAGCACGCTCCCGCGCTCCAGGCCCGGCTCGCGGAGGTCGGAGCGAGGCTTCTCGTCGAGACCCTCGACGCGCTCGGGCGCGGGGCGATCGAGCCCCGTCCTCAAGACGATTCACTCGCGACACTGGCCCCGATTCTCGAGCGCGCGGACGGCGCATTCGCGCCGTCGTGGAGCGCGGCGGAGATCGAGGGCCGGGTGCGGGGGTTCGACCCGTGGCCGGGGGTCTGGGCACGGCGCGGGAACGGGCGGATCCGCCTCGTCGACGTGAAGGCCTTGCCGGGCGCCCGGACCGGCGAGTCTCCCGGGCGTGTCTTCGCCTACCGCGACGATGAATTCCTGCTCGCGTGCGCGGCGGGGACCGTCCTCGCGGTCGGCGCCGTGCAGCCGGAGGGTCGTCGCGTGCTCCGTTCCTCCGAAGCGCGCAACGGCCGCCATCTGGCCGAAGGGGATCTCCTTGAGCCGCCGCCCGCGGGGGGGTGAACCGCTCGATCCGAGGGCGGTCGCCGCGGAAATCCTCCGGAGGGTCGACACCGCAGGAGCGTTCGCGGCCCCCCTCCTCGAGGAGCGCGAGCGCCGTTTCCGGGACCGCCGCGACGCCGCCCTCCTCCATGAGCTGGTCCTCGGCACGCTCCGCCGCCGCTCCGCCCTCGACCACGCGATCGCCCGCGTTTCGAATCGTCCGCTCGAGGCGATCGATCCGGAGGTGCTCCGGGTCCTCCGCCTCGGAGCGTATGAAATTCTCCTCCTCGACCGGATCCCGGGGTACGCCTCGGTCGACGAGGCGGTCGAATCGACGAAGCGTCGCGCCGGGCGGGCCGCGGCGGCGTTCGCGAACGGGGTTCTCCGTGCGGTCTCCCGCGAGGGGCGGGCGCTCCTCCCTCCCGAGCCGCGCGAAGGGGACGTCGCGGGCCTCGCGCTCGCGGGCTCGCACCCGGAGTGGTGGGTGGCGAGGCTCGTCGAGCGCGTGGGCTGGGATGCCGCGGTGGCGATCGTCGAGAACGCGAACCGGCCCGCAGCGACGGTCCTCCGCGCCCGAACGGGGGCCGACCTCGCGCGCCGCCTCGCGGAGGAAGGGATCGGGACGGAGCCGGGCCGTTACGATCCGCGGGCGCTCCGGGTCGAGGGGGCGAGCATCTCCTCGTCCCCCGCGTTCCGGAGCGATTCCTGGGTCCAGGACGAGGCCTCGCAGCTCGTCCCCGCCCTCCTCGGCGATCTCGGTCCGGGACCGGTGCTCGACGCATGCGCCGCCCCCGGCGGGAAAACGTGCTGGCTCGCCGACGCGCTCGGGGGGAGGGGGGAGGTCGTCTCCGTCGACCGGAACCCCGCGAGGCTCGGCCGGCTCCTCCGCGCGACGCGAAGGCTCCGTTTCGAGCGGGTCTTCGCCGTCGCGGCCGACCTCACGCGTCCGCCACCGTTTTCGTGCACGTTCCCGCGCGTGCTCGTCGACGCCCCGTGCAGCGGCACGGGGACGATGGGCCGAAGGCCCGAGATCCGGTGGAGGCTCCGCGAAGGCGACCTCGCTTCGCTCGCGGCGCGGCAGGCCGCGATCCTCGCCCGTGTCGCGCCCCTCGTCGCGAAGGGGGGCGTCCTGGTCTACGCCGTATGCTCGATCGAGCCGGAGGAGGGAGAGGACGTCGTTCGCTCCTTCCTCTCGAACCACCCGGAATTCGCGCTGGACGATCCGGCCCCCCGGCTCCCGGAGCCCGCGCGCCGATTCGTGGGGGACGATCGGATCGTCCGGACCGTCTCGGGGGAAGGCGGGCTCGACGGATTCCAGGCGGTTCGACTCGTGCGGCGCTACGATGCGCGCCCATGAAGCGCGTCGTGGGCTGCGGGGTCGTCGGGCTCGCTCTCGTCGCCGTCTTTTTCGGATCGCTCGGGTGGGCCGTCTTCACGTACGGCCGTCTCGCTCGCGCCGAGCGTGAGGTCGACCGAGCCTGGACCGAGATCGAGGTCCTCTGCCGCGAGCGCGTGGAGATCGTTCCACGCCTCGTCGAATCCCTGGACGGAACGAACGCGGTCGATTCCGCTCTCCTCGATCGTCTCCGGAAGGCGCGCGAGCGCTCCTTCGAGATTCTTCCCACCCCCGATCTCGTGACCGACGGGGCGCGCTTCGCGCGCTTCCACTCCCTGCAGCGAGGGCTCGCCTCCGCGGTCGACGAGGTCCTCGCCGCGGCGCCCTCCGCGTCCCCTGTGGGAGACGCCGCGACCCGCCTCGAGGCGATCGCCGTCGAACTCGAGGCCGCCTCGGCCGCGTTCGACGAGGCCTCCCACGCCTACAACGAACTGCTCGCGCGGCCGCCGTCGTCGTGGATTGCGCGGATCGGGGAGTTCCGCGAGGCGGCGGCGTTCGGGGAGGGGCGCTAGGGGCCGCAACGTGACGCGAACGCTGGGGATGGTTGGAGGGTGGATCTTCGGTCGAGCCCCTTCCCCGAGCTGAGGTTGACTCGATTCTCTGAGGTTGGATCCGGTCCGAGC
>CAYLHQ010000010.1:0-107397 GCA_964383585.1 uncultured Acidobacteriota bacterium | reverse complement strand
GGCAGTCCGTCCAGGGGCGGACGACCCCGGCCCACAACCTCGCGGCCACGTTGGAGGTGTTCGACACGGCCCGAACGCGCCTTCTCGCCGGGGCGCTCCGGGCGATCGCGGAGGCGGGCTAGAGCTGCACCGGAACGGGCTTCACCCCCCAGATCTTTTCCGCGTACTCCCGGATCGACCGGTCGGAGGAAAACCGGCCGCAGCGCGCGACGTTCCGCATCGACATCGTCGTCCAGGTCTCCGGATCCTGCCATGCGGCGGAGACCCTCTCCTGGCAATCGACGTACGCGCGGTAGTCGGCGAGGACGAAGAACTCGTCGCGTTCGAGGAGCGACCCGACGACGGGGCGGAACAGGGACGCGTCCCCGCGGGAAAAGTGGCCGGACGCGATCTGGTCGAGCGCCTCCCGCAATTCACCGTCGTTCTCGTAGCGAGCCCTCGGGTCGTACCCGCGCGCTCGGAGGGCCCCGACCTCGTCGACGTTCATCCCGAAGAGGAAGAAGTTCTCGTCGCCGACCGCTTCGCGAATCTCGACGTTCGCGCCGTCGAGCGTCCCGATCGTGAGCGCTCCGTTCAACGCGAACTTCATGTTCCCGGTGCCGGAGGCCTCCTTGCCGGCGGTCGAGATCTGCTCCGAAAGGTCGGCGGCCGGGTAGATCTTCTGGCCGACCGTCACGTTGAAGTCGGGGACGAAGGCGACCTTCAGCCGACCCGCGACCGCCGGGTCGGCGTTCACGACCTCTCCGATCCCGTGGATCAGGCGGATGATCCGTTTCGCCAGGAAATAGCCGGGCGCCGCCTTGCCCCCGAAGACGAACGTGCGGGGGGGGACGGCGGCGTGCGGATTGCGGCGTAGGCGGTTGTAGAGGGTGACGACGTGGAGCGCCGCGAGGTGCTGCCGCTTGTACTCGTGGATCCGCTTGACCTGAACGTCGAACATCGAGGTCGGGTCGGCCTCGACGCCCGTCCTCTCGCGGATCAGCGCCGCCAGCCGCTCCTTGTTCGCCCGCTTGACCGCCCGCCACGCGTCCCGGAACTCGCGATCCTCGACGAGGGTCTCGAGCCGCGGAAGCTCGTCCTCCGGGTGCGTGATCCATCGTTTCCCGATGCGGGAGGTGATCAACTCGGCGAGGGCCGGATTGCTCAGGACGATCCAGCGACGCGGGGTGACGCCGTTCGTGACGTTGAGGAACTTCGCCGGCTCGAGCTCGTAGAAATCGCGCAGGATCGTCGACTTCACCAGCTCCGAGTGCATGGCCGCCACCCCGTTCACCGCATGGCTTCCCATCGTCGCGAGGTTCGCCATCCGAACGCGGCGCTCGCCTCGCTCGTCGATCAGCGACATCCTCGCCACGCGTGCCTCGTCCCCGGGGAACTTCGCGCGGACGGTTTCGAGGAAGCGCGCGTTGATCTCGAAGAGGATCTCGAGGTGCCGCGGCAGGACCGAGGCGAAGAGCGGGAGCGGCCAGGTCTCGAGGGCTTCCGGGAGGAGCGTGTGATTGGTGTAAGAAAAGACCCCCCGCGTGATCTCCCACGCGGGGTTCCAGTCCATTCCCTCCTCGTCCAGGAGGAGCCGCATCAGCTCGGCCACGGCGATCGCCGGGTGCGTGTCGTTGAGCTGCGCGGCGAATCCGTCGTGGATCGCCGACGCGGGGGCGCCCGCGACGCGGCAGAGGCGGATCATGTCCTGGAGCGCGCACGACACGAGGAAATACTGCTGCTGCAGGCGGAGCCGTTTCCCGGCCTCCGGCTCGTCGTTGGGGTAGAGGACCTTCGACAGGTTCTCCGAGACGACCTTGTCGTCGACCGCCCCCCAGTAGTCCCCCTGGTTGAAGGCCTGGAAGTCGAACGACTCGCAGGCCTCGGCGCTGAAGAGTCGGAGGAGATTCGCGGTGTTCACCTCGTAGCCGACGACCGGCGTGTCGTACGCGACGCCGCGGACCACCTCGGCGGGGATCCACCGGACCCGGTAGCGGCCGTTCTCGTCGGTCCACGACTCGGTCCTTCCGCCGAATCCGACCGGGTAGGAGAACTCCGGCCGCGCCAGTTCCCAAGGATTCCCCCACCGGAGCCACTTGTCCGTGATCTCCACCTGCCAGCCGTCGCGGATCTCCTGGTCGAAGATCCCGAATTCGTATCGGATCCCGTACCCGATCGCCGGAATCTCGAGCGTGGCGAGCGATTCGAGAAAGCACGCTGCGAGGCGCCCGAGTCCTCCGTTCCCGAGCCCCGGCTCCTCCTCCGCGGCTTCGAGCCTCTCGAGATCGAGACCGAGCGCCGCCATCGCCTTCCGCGCCTCCTCACGGATCCCGAGATTGACGAGGTTGTTGCCCAAATGGGGCCCCATCAGGAACTCGGCGGAGAGGTAGGCGACGACACGCACGTCGCGGCGGAGCAGGGTCTCCGACGTCGCGACCCAGCGCTGCAAGAGGCGGTCGCGCACCGTCAGGGCGAGCGCCACGTACCAATCGTGCGGCGACGCGATGGCGGGATGGCGTCCAAGGTGGTAGCGGAGGTGGTCCTCGACGGCACTCGCGATGCACCTTGCGTCGCACCCGGTCCGGACCGACCCGATCGTGAACGTCTCGGCCTCGTCGGGTTCCATGGGGGGAGGCTAGTACGGGCGAGTATCCTAGGCAACGGGAGGAATCGAGATGCAACTCGGGATGATCGGATTGGGCCGGATGGGCGCGAACATGGTCCGCCGGCTGTTGCGCGCGGGGCACGAATGCGTCGTCCACGACCGCTCCGCGCAGGCGGCGGCCGAACTCGCCGAGGAAGGCGCGGTCGTCGCCCCGTCGCTCCCCGAGTTGGCGCGCGCGCTCCGCCCGCCCCGGACCGTCTGGCTCATGATTCCGGCCGCCGCGGTCGACCGCGTGATCGACGATCTCGTCGGCGTGCTCGAACAGGACGACGTCGTGATCGACGGCGGGAACTCGTACTACCGGGACGATATCGACCGAGCCGATCGGCTCGGGCCCGCGGGGATCCACTACGTCGACTGCGGGACGAGCGGGGGGGTGTGGGGCCTCGACCGCGGCTACTGCCTGATGATCGGCGGGGAGGACGAGACGGTCCGGCGCCTCGAGCCGATCTTCCGCGCGCTCGCGCCGGGCCGGGGTTCGATCCCGCGGACGCCCGGGAGGGAGGGGGCAGGGACGACCGCGGAGGAGGGGTACCTCCACTGCGGACCCCACGGCGCCGGCCATTTCGTGAAGATGGTCCACAACGGGATCGAGTACGGCGCGATGGCGGCGTATGCCGAGGGGTTCAACCTCCTCAAACGCGCCGGAATCGGGAGACGAGCGCGGGCCGTCGACGCGGAAACGACACCCCTCCGCGATCCGCGGTACTACGCGTACGACTTCGACCTCGCGGAGATCGCGGAGGTCTGGCGGAGAGGGAGCGTGATCACGTCGTGGCTCCTCGACCTCACCGCCGAGGCGCTGACCCGGAGCCCCGATCTCGACGAGTTCTCGGGGCGCGTGGCCGACTCCGGGGAGGGACGATGGACCGTTCTCGCCGCCGTCGAGGAGGGGGTCCCGGCCCACGTTCTGACCGCTTCCCTCTTCGAGCGTTTCGACTCGAGGGGGAACGCCGAGTTTCAGAACAAGGTGCTCTCGGCGATGAGGTTCGGTTTCGGCGGGCACCGAGAGCGGAGGGAGGGGAAGTGAGCCGCCCGCGTTCGGACGCCCTCGTCTTCTTCGGCGCCTCGGGGGATCTGGCCTACAAGAAGATTTTCCCGTCCCTCTATTCCCTCGTCCGCCGCGGCCGGCTCGACTGCCCGATCATCGGGGTCGCCCGGTCGGGGTGGAGCCTCGACGATCTGAGAAATCGCGCCAAGGAGAGCATCGAGAAGCACGGAAACGGTCTCGACGAGGAGACGTTCCGAAGGCTCGCGTCGCTGTTCCGCTACGTGGACGGCGACTACCGTGAACCCTCGACCTTCGAGGCGATCCACCGGGCCCTCGGGGAGAGCGAACGCCCCACGCACTATCTCGCGATTCCGCCGAGCATGTTCCCGACCGTGGTGAAACTGCTCGGCGCGACGGGATGCGCGCGCGACGCGCGGGTCATCGTGGAGAAACCGTTCGGCCGCGACCTGCGTTCGGCCATCGAGCTGAAT
Source organism: uncultured Acidobacteriota bacterium (assembly GCA_964383585.1). Classification (GTDB taxonomy): domain Bacteria; phylum Acidobacteriota; class Polarisedimenticolia; order Polarisedimenticolales; family DASRJG01; genus CAYLHQ01. The sequence goes on along the minus strand of CAYLHQ010000010.1, from coordinate 103,271 downwards.
CAAACGTTGCATTCGGTTTTCGGCGAGGATTCGATCTTCCGGATCGATCACTATCTCGGGAAGGAGGCGGTGCTCAACGTCCTCTTCTTCCGTTTCGCGAACACGTTCCTCGAGCCGATCTGGAACCGCCGCTACGTCGAGAGCGTCCAGGTCACGATGGCGGAGGCGTTCGGGGTGCAGGGGAGGGGGAAGTTCTACGAGGAGGCCGGGGCGATCCGCGACGTGATCCAGAACCACCTGCTCCAGGTGATCGGGTTTCTCGCGATGGAGCCTCCGACCCTCACCTATCCCGAGGCGATCCGCGACGAGCAGGTCAAGGTCCTGCGCGGCATCCGCCCGATCCGCGAAGAGGACCTCGTGCGCGGGCAGTTTGCGGGGTACCGGAAGGAGCCCGGCGTGGCGCCCCACTCGAAGGTCGAGACCTTCGCTGCGGTCCGGCTCTGGGTCGATTCTTGGAGGTGGGAGGGAGTTCCGTTCTACGTCCGCGCCGGCAAGGAGATGCCGGTCACCGCGACCGAGGTGTTCGTGCGTCTCCGCCGCCCGCCGATCGGGAAACTCGTACGGGGGCCGACGAACTACGTGCGGCTCCACCTCGGTCCGGACGTCGAGATTGCGATCGGCGCGCGCGTGAAGCGCCCCGGCGAGGAGAACGAGACCGAGATGACCGAACTGTCGATCGTTCGCCAGCCGACCGGCGACGACATGGAGCCGTACGAGCGGCTCCTCGGCGAGGCGATGGAGGGGGAGCCGATCCTCTTCGCCCGGCAGGATGCGGTGGAACGGGCGTGGGAGATCGTCGAGCCGGTCCTGCAGTCGACGACGCCCGTGTTCCCGTACGAGCCCGGCACCTGGGGACCCGTCGAGGCGGAATGGCTCGCGAAGGAAGCGGGAGGCTGGCACGATCCGCAGGGAGGGCGATGACATGGCGAGAGCACCGAAGGAGAAGACCCTCGACCCCGAAACGCTCCGCAGGGTGGACGCCTGGTGGCGCGCGGCGAACTACCTGTCGGTGGGGCAGATCTACCTCTACGACAACCCGCTCCTCGAGCGGCGGCTGACGAAGGACCACATCAAGCCGCGTCTGCTCGGGCACTGGGGAACGACGCCGGGGCTCACCTTCCTGTACGCCCACCTCAATCGCGCCATCCTCGAGCGCGACTTGAGCGCGATCTACATCACGGGGCCGGGCCACGGGGGTCCAGGGCTCGTCGCCGCGTCGTGGTTGGAGGGGTCCTACAGCGAGATCTACACCGACGTCACGCGGGACGCGGAGGGGATGAAGCGTCTGTTCCGGCAGTTCTCGTTTCCGGGCGGCGTCCCCAGCCACGTCGCGCCGGAGACGCCGGGATCGATCCACGAAGGGGGCGAGCTCGGGTACGCCCTCTCGCACGCCTTCGGCGCGGCGTTCGACAACCCGGATCTCGTGGTCGCCTGCGTCGTCGGCGACGGCGAGGCCGAGACCGGTCCGCTCGCGACGGCGTGGCATTCGAACAAGTTCCTGAATCCCGTCCACGACGGCGCGGTCCTTCCGGTTCTCCACCTGAACGGCGCCAAGATCGCGGGGCCGACCGTCCTCGCGCGAATCCCGCGCGACGAGCTCGAAGCCCTCTTCCGCGGCTACGGCTGGGACCCGGTCTTCGTCGAGGGAAGCGAGTTGCCCACGATGCACCACGCGATGGCGAGGGCTCTCGACCGCTGTCTCGACGCGATCGCGAAGATCCAGAAGGACGCCCGCGCGAAGGGGTTCCGGGGGCGCCCGCGCTGGCCGATGATCGTTCTCCGGACTCCCAAGGGTTGGACGGGGCCGAAGGTCGTCGACGGGAGGAACGTCGAGGGGACGTTCCGGTCGCATCAGGTTCCCATGGGGAAGATGGACGACGCCGCCCACGTCCGCATCCTGGAGCGGTGGATGAAGTCGTACCGGCCCAAGGACCTCTTCGACGCCGAGGGTCGTCCCAGGCCGGAGGTCGTCGCGATGAATCCGAAGGGGGAGCGTCGCATGAGCGCGAACCCGCACGCGAACGGGGGCGCGCTCCTGCGCGACCTGAGGCTTCCCGACTTTCGGGAGTACGCCGTGAAGGTCGCGAAGCCCGGTGCGGTGGAGGCCGAGGCGACGCGCGTCCAGGGCCAGTACCTCCGGGACGTGCTCCGGCGAAACGACGACCATCGGAACTTCCGGCTGTTCGGCCCGGACGAGACGGCGTCGAACCGCTGGAGCGCGGTCTTCGAGGCGACCGACCGCTGCTTCGTCGGCGAGATTGCGAAGGACGACGAGCACGTCGCTCCCGACGGACGCGTGATGGAGATGCTCTCCGAACACCAATGCCAGGGGTGGCTCGAGGGCTACCTCCTGACCGGCCGCCACGGCTTCTTCAATTGCTACGAGGCGTTCATCCACATCGTCGACTCGATGTTCAACCAACACGCGAAGTGGCTCAAGACGACCCGCCACATCCCTTGGAGGCGGCCGATCGCCTCGCTGAACTACCTCCTCTCCTCCCACGTCTGGCGGCAGGACCACAACGGCTTCAGCCACCAGGATCCGGGTTTTCTCGACCACGTCGTGAACAAGAAGGCCGAGGTGATCCGCGTCTACCTGCCTCCCGACGCGAACACCCTCCTGTCGGTGACGAACCACTGCCTCAAGAGCCGGAACTACGTGAACGTCATCGTCGCGGGGAAGCAACCGGCGCCGCAGTGGCTCGACATGGACTCCGCGATCAAGCATTGCACCGCGGGGATCGGGATCTGGGAGTGGGCGTCGAACGACAAGGGGACGGAACCCGATGTCGTGATGGCCTGCTGCGGCGACGTCCCGACCCTCGAGACCCTCGCGGCGGTCGACATCCTGGGGCGGTTCTTCCCCGACCTGAAAGTCCGCGTCGTCAACGTCGTGGACCTCATGAAGCTCCAGCCGCCGTCGGAGCATCCGCACGGGCTCTCCGACCGGGACTTCGACGAACTCTTCACGACCGACAGGCCGATCGTCTTCGCGTTCCACGGCTACCCGTGGCTGATCCATCGGCTGACGTATCGACGAACGAACCACAAGAACCTGCACGTGCGCGGGTACAAGGAGGAGGGGACGACGACGACTCCCTTCGACATGTGCGTGATGAACGACGTCGACCGGTTTCACCTGGTCGGGGACGTCATCGACCGGGTTCCGAAGTTGGGGGTGGCCGCGGCCTATGCGAAGCAGGCGATTCGGGACCGCCTCATCGAGCACAAGCAGTACGTCGCCCGCCACGGCGAGGACATGCCCGAAATCCGTAACTGGAAGTGGGGGGGATGATTCGGGGACAGATTCGGGGACAGGTTACTCAATACGGTTTTCCGTATTGAGTAACCTGTCCCCGATTTGGCGTCCCCCGGTCTCTTCCATTCACCGCTGAGCCGACGTATACATAAACGACGATTCGCCCCGAGTCGGAGAGGCCTGGCCGTCGATGATCCGTTCGATCGTGGCGAGATTCGCGGGTGTGCTGGTCGTCGCGATCGCGACGGTGCGGGCGTTCGCGTCGATCCCCGGCCAGGTCGTCGTCGATCCCGGCCATCCACCCTGGTTCGAGCGCACCGACGGCACCCCGTACTTCCTGTGCGGCCCCGGCGACCCGGAGGAGTTTCTCTACCTCGGGACCCGCCAGACCGACGGAACCCGGAGCGGAGGCGGCCAGACCGAGAAGATCGACCGGCTCATCGATCTCGGCGGGAACGTGATCTTCATGGGTATCGTGCGCTCGCACGGGGGGGACGGAGCGGCCGACCACAACCCCTTCGTCGATTCCAATCCTTCGCTCGGGCTCGATCCCGAGATTCTCGATCAGTGGGACGGCTGGTTTTCCCGGATGGACCAGGGGGGGATCACGATTCTCCTCGCGTTCTACGACGACAGCGCCTGCATCTGGGGTTGCAGCAAGTCCTCGGACCACGAGGTGCCGGCGGCGGAGGAGACGTTCTTCCGCGAGATCGTCGACCGGTTCGAGCGGTACAGGAACGTCATCTGGGTCGTCGCCGAGGAGTATCAAGAGCGATTCTCGCAGGCCCGGGCGTCGAACATGGCGGCGGTGATCCGGGATGCCGACGACCACGACCACCCGATCGGGAGCACGCAACTCACCGGTCTCGTCTTCCACCACGCCGACGACCCGAACCTCGACCTCTTCGGCATCCAGTGCCAGAAGATGGACGGAGGGAGTTGCGACGGTTCGACGCCCCCTTCCGAGATCAACTGGGCGATGAACACCGCGTGGGACAACGCCGCCGGACGCTACAACATCACGCTGAGCGAGATCCGGTACGCGGGAACGGGTACCGGCGAACGGGCGCGGAAGGTGATGTGGGCGACCGCCATGGGGGGCGCCTACTTCCTCGCGAACGGGTGGGATCTCACCGGCGCCGCCGACCCTCCCGATTCGAACCTCCGCGAGTGCCGTTGGCTCGAGGAGTTCCTCGAATCGGTTCCGCTCCAGCACATGGCTCCCGACAACGCCCGCGGAGCGGGGGACACCGACTACGCTCTCGTCGTCGACCAAGGGGAGCACGGCGCGGCCTACGTTCTTTACACCGATTCGTACGGGTCCGGTGTCGGGATCACCGACCTCGTCGAGGGACATTGGTCCCTTCGATGGCTCGACACGGTGACCGGGACGGTGGCGGAGGAGTCCTTCGATCAACCCTCCACGGGAACCGCCATCCTGTTCCGGCCCCAGGCGCTCGGCGCGGCGACCGAGATCGCGGTGTCGCTCCGCCGTTGCGCCGACGGAGATGCCGACGGGTCGTGCGAACCCGGAGACAACTGTCCCGGGGTCCCCAACCCGGGACAGGAAAACGCGGACGGAGACGGTGCCGGGGACGCGTGCGATCCCTGCCCCGACGATGCCGACGACGACTTCGACGGGGACGGGGTCTGCATGCCGACCGACAACTGTCCGCGGACGGCGAACGGAGACCAGTCCGATCTCGACGGGGACGGCAGGGGAGACGCCTGCGACCATCCGGTTCGGATCACCGAGGTCCACTACGACCAGGCGAGCGGCGAACAGGAGTTCGTCGAGTTGCTCGCCGTCGGTTCCCCGGTCGACGTCACGGGCTGGAGACTCGGGGACCAGGACGAGATGGAGTTCGTCTTCGATTCGAGCGACGCGCGGTTTCCGTGCTCCGAGCCGTTTGTCCTGGCGCAGGGAGACCGCGTCGTCGTCTTCCAGGGATCGGGAACGGCGGTCTGCGAAGGAGCGGAGCGGCGTATCTACCTGGGCACAGGAACGTTTCTTCAAAAAGCGGGAGACGATCTCCTGCTACGTTCGGCCACGCTCGACTGCCAGGACTACGTCGCGTTCGAGAGCGCCTCGACCGTGAACCCGCCTCCCTCGGATTGCTCGTGGACCGGGCCCCACCCGTCCAACCTGGACGTTCCCGGGAGGAGCCTCGCGCGCTTCGACGCGGACCCCTTGGCCGACACCGGGACGGCCGACGACTGGGAGGCCTCCGGAGCGACGACGACGTTCGGCCCATCGTCGCCGGCCTCACCGAACGAGCGGCGGGTCGACATCGACGGCGACGGGCTCATCGATCGCGCCGACAATTGCCCCTCGGACGCGAACGAGGGGCAGTCGGACGGCGATTCCGACGGTGAGGGCGACCGGTGCGATCTCGACGACGGTTCGATCGTCCTCTGGGCGCCGGGTTCGGGCAGGCTGGAGTGGCAGGAGGAAAACGCAATCGAGGCGTGGAATCGGTACCGGGGTGACCTTCGTGTCCTTCGGGAGGACGGGGGCTACACGCAGGATCCGGCTCAAACCGCGGGGGCGCGTCGGGATTGCGGTCTGGCCGATCCCTGGATCGACGACGCCGAGGCTCCTTCTCCCGGCGAAGCGTTCTTCAATCTGGTGACGGGGATCGTCTCGGGAACGGAAGGCACTCTCGGAAACGACAGCAACGGAGCGGAAAGACCGAACGACCACCCCTGCCCATGAGCGGAGCAGGTGCCGAGAAAAGGGGACTGGCACCTTTTCCCCGGAAAAGGTGCCAGTCCCCTTTTCTTCACTCCACCCGAACCGGTGCGTCGAGGACGAAACCGACGACCGTTCCCGCGGGAACCTCGACCTCGCCGCCGGTCTTCGCGGCGGCGGCGGTGCCCGCCGCCCCGCCGAGGAGCCCGCCGATGAGCTTCCCCTTGTCGTCGTCGATCTGATGGCCGATGATCGCACCCGCGGCGGCGGCGCCCGCGATTTTCGCGGAGTCCTTCGCCGTGTCGCTTTTCCCCTGCTGCACGATCTGCCCGGAGATCGCCGCCATCCCTCCTCCGGCGAGCTCGAGTCCATCGAAGTTCACGCCGAGCGTGGGCGTGCCTCCGATCTTCTTGCTTCCGGAGACGACTTGGGTCACCGAACCTTCCAGGCGAGCGCCGGCGAGGGCCACGCGCCGCCCGTCGACGACGAGGTCCTCGGCAAGTCGCGCCTCGACACGGTCGCCGACCTTCGCCGTCTTCGTGCTGAGCGGGGAGACGAACTCGGCGGAGAGTTGGGTCCCCGCGGGGACGACGAGCGGCGCCGGCTTCGGCGGCGGCTCGGGCGCGACGGGAGCCGGCTTCGTCGAGGTCGAGGGCTTGGGTGTGGCCTGCTTCCCGGCCAGTTCCGCCTCGCGGCGGGCGAGATCTTGCTCGCGCTCCTTGAGCGCGAGATCGGCCTCCCGGCGGGCGAGCTCCGCTTCCCTGGCGGCGAGTTCGGCCGCGGCATCGTCGGCTCCGGCCGCGGGCTCGGCGGTCCGCTCGGCACCGCCGGTCTCGGAGATCTGGGTCGGCGTGCCCCCGCAGCCGATCGTCGCGGCGAGCAGGCACGCGGCGGGGACGGCGAAGGCGAACGAGAGGCGGTTTCTCAAGGACATGCAGGTTCCTCCTCGTGTACGCGCATCAGTATGAGCCGCGGGAGCGAGCGGATCAACGTCGCTCCCCGACCCACGCGATCACCTTGAGTTCGACGGCGATCGGGGTCGGGAGCGCACCGACCTCGACGGTCGTGCGGGTGGGACGGTTCGTCGAGAAATACTCGGCATAGAGTCGATTGAACGCCGGGAAGTCCCGCTCCATGTCGGTGAGGAAGACGGTCACGTCGACGATGTCGTCCCACCGCGCCCCCGCATCCTCGAGAACCAGGCGCACGTTGTCGAAGGCCGCCCGGGTCTGCGCTTCGATATCGTAAGCCTCGATCGACCCGTCGGCGCGCCGCGTGACGCCGGGGATCTCGGTCGAACCTCGCGTTCTCGGTCCGATTCCCGAGAGGAAGAGAAACGCTCCGGCGCGGCGGGCATGAGGAAAAGCCCCTACCGGTTCCGGCGCGCGGCCGCTCACGAACTCTCCTTCCATCGCGATCCTCCGGGCGCCGGAAGGTTGCACCTCCCCGCCGACCGCGTCAATACGAGCCCGAAGGCTGACGATTTCGTCATGCCACCGGGCGGTTGCCTTTGAAAAGCCGCGAGGATCTGCCGATTTCATCACCCGCAGGCCTGGCAGAGATGATGCATCGCGCCTCCTCGGTCGAACCATGGAAACACATGTCCGCCGAATCCGTCTCGGTACCGCCGTCCTCGCCTGTTCCGCACTCGCCGCGATCGGATGGGGGTCTCCCCTCGTGCACGCGGCGTGCGGCGACGGCGCGGTCCAGACCGGAGAGGAGTGCGACGACGGCAACACCCGTTCTTGGGATGGCTGCTCCCCCGCCTGCAAGACCGAGTCGCGGACCGTCCTGACCGCGTCCGGAACCGAATGGAGGATCGACGGCGCGACCGTGCAACTGTGGGGGGTGCGCACCGCGAACGCGATCCACGACCAGACCGCGACGGACGACCTCATCGAAATGCTCGACGTCTACCACCGTCACGGCATCGAGTCGGTGTCGATCAGCGTGCAGGGAGGGCGCACCGGAAACTCCCCGAACACCAGCAGGCAGTACAACCTGTTCAACGCCGACGGCACGCTGAAGTCCGACGGACTCGCGAGGCTCAGGGCGATACTCGACGCGCTCGACGCGCGAGGCATGACGGCGTGCATCGTCTACTTCTATCAGGAACGCGACCAGGACATCACGATCGACGACGCGTCGAACCGCTACCTGTTCGCGGCCATCGACAACCTCACCCGCTGGCTGACCGACGAAGGGTACCGGAACGTGTTCGTCGACGTCGCGAATGAGCACGCGCACGGCGGGTTCGACCACGCGATCCTCGCGAACGCCACCGACTCGAACCGCGACGCCCTGTGCGACCGCGTCAAGGCGACGAACGCGAACGTCCGCTGTTCCGTCTCGCCGCTGAGCGGGAGCTACGGGTACGACGTCGCGATGGTCCACAACCAGGCCTGTCCCACCCCGAGCTCGATGCCCTGCGTGACCAACGAGATGCTCCGCCGGGACGACTACGACGATCCGGGCGTCTTCACCTCTTCGGAGATCTCGGACACGAGATCGGAGATCGAGACGAGCAAGGCGCGAAGGACGGGCTACTTCCTCCACGCCGCCTGGATTCAGGGGGTGTACGAGGACGGATCGGACGTGGGCCCCCGCTTCTGGTTGGGCGGCGACGGGACGTCGGCATCCCCCGGGGTGCACTGGATGTTCGACCACGTCGCGCGGGTCGAGGGGATTTCCGACCCCGACGGCGGCGGGGGACCGACTCCCCCCGCGGCCGTACCGAACGCCCGACGGACCGACGTGCGCCCCTGAACCGGCCTAGCCGCGCGCGTCCCCGATCGCGAAGCAGACGTTCTTCGGTTCCGTGAAGAAGCGGAGAGCGTCCTCACCCCCTTCGCGCCCGACCCCGCTCGCTTTCGTCCCGCCGAAAGGGGTCCTGAGGTCGCGAAGCATCCAGCAGTTCACCCAGACGATCCCCGCGTCGATCCGCTCGGCGACGCGATGGGCCCGGCCGAGGTCGCGGGTCCAAAGGGTGGCCGCGAGGCCGTAGGGGGTCGCGTTCGCGAGCGCGACCGCCTCGTCCTCGTCCTCGAACGGTTGCACGGTGACGACGGGGCCGAAGATCTCCTCTTGGTTCGTCCGGCAGGTCGTCGGAAGCCCCGTGATCACCGTCGGTCGCACGAACCAACCCTCCCTGCACCGCGCGGCGGGGGGGGCGGGCGGTCCGCCCCCGGCGACGATCGTTCCCCCCTCCTCGCGGGCGAGCTCGATGTACGAGAGGACCTTCTCGAAGTGCGCCTTCGAGACGAGCGCTCCTTGCTCCGTGGCCGGGTCGAGGGGATCTCCGATGCGGAGCGAAGAGGCCGCGGCGGCGAAGCGCTCGAGGAACCCTTCGTACGCCCTCCGTTCGACGAGAATCCTCGAACCGCAAAGGCAGATCTGCCCCTGATTCGAGAAGGCCGCACGGACCGACGTCGAGACGGCCGCTTCGAGGTCGGCGTCGGCGAAAATCACGCTCGGGTTCTTCCCGCCGAGCTCGAGAGAGAGCCTCTTGAAGAGGGGGGCGGCCCCCTTCGCGATCGCGGCACCGGTGGCGGTGCCGCCCGTGAACGAGACGGCGCGCACCTCGGGGTGCGTCGTGAGCGCGGGCCCGACCTTCGCGCCCGCGCCGTTGACGACGTTCAAGACGCCGTTGGGGAGGCCCGCCTCGCGGCAGATCTCCGCGAGCCGGAACGCGGTCAAGGGCGTGATCTCGGACGGCTTCCCGACGACCGTGTTCCCCGTCGCGAGTGCGGGCGCGATCTTCCAGGTGAAGAGGTAGAGCGGGAGGTTCCAGGGGGAAATGCAGGCCGCCACGCCGCGCGGCCGGCGGAGCGTCACGTTGAGCGCCGCGTGGTCGGTCGCGTGCGCCTCGCTCGACGTGTGGAGGATCGCCCCCGCGAAGAAGCGCAGGTTCGCGACCGCGCGCGGGATGTCGACGGCGCGCGCGAGGGAGACCGGCTTCCCCGTGTCGACGCTCTCGTCGCGGGCGAGGTCGTAAAGACGCGCCTCGATCCCGTCGGCGATCCGGGAGAGGAAACGCGCCCGCTCCGCCGCGGGGGTTCGCGACCAGCCGGGGAAGGCGCGGCGGGCCGCGTCCACCGCGCGATCCACGTCGCGCGCGTCTCCGTCCGCGGACTCGGCGAAGACGCCGCCGGTCGCCGGCTCGAAGACGGGAAGGTACCCGCCCGAGGCCGGCTCGACGAACGCGCCGTCGATGAAGTGCGGGATCCGGAGCGCGCTCACAGCGCCGAGGTCCGTCCGCCGTCGACCGGAAGGCTCACGCCGTTGACGTAGGCGGCTGCGGGTGAGGCGAGGAAACCGGCGACCGCGGCGAGTTCTTCGGGCTCCCCGAGACGACCCGCCGGAATCTCCGCGATCCAGGCGCTCTCGAGTTCGGCTGCGGGACGGTTCGCCCTCCGGGCGCGGTCCTCGAGCAGGGAAAAGAGCCGCTTCGTGCGGGTGAATCCCGGAAGGAGGTTGTTGACGGTGATTCCGAAGGGACCGAGCTCCATGGCGAGCGTTTTCGCCCACGAGGCGACGGCGCCGCGGATCGTGTTGCTCACTCCGAGCCCCGGAATCGGCTGCTTCACCGAAGTCGAGATCACGTTCAGGATCCGGCCGTAGCCGGCGCGCTTCATTCCCGGCACGACCGCCTGCACGAGCAGGTGGTTGTTGACCAGGTGCGCGCGGAAGGCGCGCAGGAAATCTTCGGGGGTCGCTTCGAGGATCGGGCCTCCCGGGGGGCCGCCGGTGTTGTTGAGCAGGACGTGGAAGGTCCCCGTCCTCGCGAGCTCGCGCGCGGCGGCCTCACGCACCGCCGCGGAGTCGTCGAAGTCGGCGACGGCGACGCCGTGGCCCGAGCCGGGGAGGGAGGCGCGCACCGCTTCGAGCGCGTCCCGGTTTCGGGCGAGGAGGGTCACGCGGGCGCCCAGGCGGGCGAACTCGACGGCGCAGGCCCTTCCGATCCCCTGGCTGCTGCCGCAGACGAGGGCGTTCTTTCCCGAAAGCGCTCCCTCGGTCACGCGGCGGAGGATACCAGAGGAAGGAAGAGGCTTCGCGCGGTGAGCACGCGGTGGTCGAGCCCCGCGGCCTTCGAAAGCCGCGCCTGGAGGTCGGGAAGACCGACCGGGAACCGCCACGCGTCCGCGCGTCCTCCCGCAGCGAGGAACCGGCCCTCCGCCTCCGCCCACCACGGGACCGGCCCCTTCGCGATCGGTTCCACGACGAGCGCGCCCACCCCTCGGGCGGCGGCGTCGAGGAGCCGCGCGAGGAGCCGCTCTCGCGCGGGCGGGTCCATCTCGTTCAGGGCGAAGGCGGCGATCGCCGCCCCCCCCGATTCCGGAAGGGGAACGATCGCCGCATCGCGTCGCGAGGCCCGTCCCGCCACGCCGAGCGCCCTCCAAGTATGGCGGGCCTCCTCGAGCGCCCATGCGTTCCGGTCGACCCCTCGCACCCGGGCGCCGCCGGCCTCGATCGCCCAGGCCGCCCCCGCCACACCCGTCCCGCATCCGAGATCGACGATCTCCCGGGGGGCGGGAGAAGCGCAGCCGAGCGCACGGACGATCTCGCGCACGAGGAGGAAATGGAGCGGCCCGTAGAACAGGGCGAACGCGGCCCGCTTTCCCCTGCCGGCGAGAGCGCTCCCGGCGCCGAGGCGCTCCCGGCGGACGACGTAGTCGGCCGAGAGCGACTGGAGGGCGCGACGCAACTCCGGGAAGGTCAGTGCGGCGAGATGGCGGGTCTCGAGGTCGGCGAGCCACCGGTCGAACACGGCGGGAAAGTCTAGACCGGGTATCCTGGCCGCTTCGAAGGGAAGGAGAGACTCGATGGGAGAGCCGAAGCGCTGCGGATGGCAGGGGAACGACCCCCTCTACGTCGCGTACCACGACACGGAGTGGGGGGTCCCCGTCCACGACGACCGTCTCCTCTTCGAGTTTCTGGTCCTCGAGGGGGCCCAGGCGGGGCTCTCGTGGCTCACGATTCTGAGGAAGCGGGACAACTACCGCCGCGCCTTCGCCGGCTTCGACCCGGAAAAGGTCGCCCGCTTCGACCGGCGGAAGATCGAGCGGCTGCTCGCCGACCCGGGGATCGTCCGCAACCGTCTCAAGGTCGAGTCGGCGGTGTCGAACGCGCGCGCCTTCCTCGCGGTCCAGAACGAGTTCGGGAGCTTCGACGCCTACCAGTGGCGGTTCGTCGGCGGTCTCCCGATCCGGAACCGCTTCCGGAACCTCGGGGAGGTTCCGGCGCGCACCCCGTTGTCGGATGCGTTCAGCAAGGACCTCCGCGGGCGGGGCTTCCGATTCGTCGGATCGACGATCGTCTACGCTCACATGCAGGCGGTCGGGATGGTCAACGACCATCTCGTCGGGTGCTTCCGGCACCGCGACGTCGCGGGGATGCGATGAGGGCGGCGTGGATCGCGGCCGCACTCCTCTCGGGCGTCGCTTGCGGCGGTCACGTCCTCCCCATCCCGGCCCCCGCGTCGAGTCCGCCCCGGATCGACTCGACGCGCGCGGAAGCGGCCGTTCGAGCGATGACCCCGAGGGTGGAGGCGATCCGCGGGCTCCGCTTTCTTCGACCGGTCGAGGTGCGGACGGTCGGAGACGAAGAGGCGCGCGCGTACGTGCTCGAACGCCTCGTCGAGTTCTCTCCCCGCGAGCGCCTCGAGGCGGAGGAGACGGCGTTCGTGCTCCTCGGCCTCCTCCCTGCGGGGTCCGACCTCGAACGTCTCTTCCTCGACGCCATCGAGGAGCAGGCCGGGGGCTTCTACGACCCCGACACGGGGTCGTTCTTCCTTCTCGACGACATGCCGGCGTCTCTCGCCCCCGCCCTCGCGGCGCACGAGCTGACCCACGCCCTCGAGGATCAGCACTACGACCTCGACGCGCGTTTGCGGGAGGCGATCGACGACGACGACCGCTTCCTCGCGCGCTCCGCGGTTCACGAGGGGAGCGCGATCCTCGTGATGACGATCGTGACGGCGGAGTCTCTCAGGGACGGGAGCGCACCCGCGCAGGATCTCCGGGACTTCCAGGAGAGCGCCGCCGGCCGCGGGGAGAAGCTCGCGGAACTCCCGCCGCTTCTCGAGCGGGAGCTCCTCGGCGTGTATTTCCTCGGGGCGTCGTTTCTCCTGCGCGGGCGCCCGTCCGCCTCCGTCGCGAGCGGGGCGTTTCCGGTCGAAGACGTCCGGCGGGCCTACGAAGACGGGCCCGAATCCTCGGAGCAGATCCTCCACCCCGAAAAGTACTGGGATCCGGGCACGTTCGATCCGCCTCGGACGGTCGCCGTGCCCACGCCGCCGACCGCCTTCGCCGAAGGGTGGACCGTCGTGGCGGACGGAGTCCTGGGCGAGCTCGCCCTCGGCGTCCTCACCGGTGCGCCCACCCCCGAGCCGTCCTCCGGCGCCTTGGTCCCCCCGTCGTCCTGGACTCACGAGGCCGCCGCCGGCTGGGGAGGGGACCGGTGGGCCCTCTGGCGCCACCACGACGGAAGGACCCGGGCGGTTCTCGACACCGTCTGGGACTCCGAGGAGGACGCCCGCGAGTTCGCCGCCACCATCGACCGGCCCGACCGGGTCTGGCGCCGTTCGGGGGACCGCGTCGTCGTGATCGCGGGCGACCCGGCGGCGGGCCCCGTCGCGGAGGCCCTCCTCGGGGTTGAGGGGGCAGGCGCCGGTCCGTAAAATGACGGGACCCCGTACGCATTCGAGTCCGTGAACCGAAAGGAGTCCGTATGCCGCACCAACTCCCCCCTCTCCCGTACGCGTTCGACGCGCTCGAGCCGTTCATCGACGCGCGGACGATGGAGATCCACCACGGCAAGCACCACAACGCCTACGTCACCAACCTCAACAAGGCGCTCGAGGGCCATGCCGCGCTCGCCGCGCTCTCCCTCGAGGACCTGATGGGGGCGCTCGACCGCGTGCCCGAGGAGGTTCGAACGGCCGTTCGGAACAACGGGGGCGGACACTACAACCACTCCCTGTTCTGGAACCTGATGAAGTCGGCGGGGGGAGGCGAGCCGAAGGGCCCGCTCGCGGAGGCGATCCGGAAGGCGTTCGGGTCGTTCGCCGAGTTCAAGGCGAAGTTCTCGACCGCGGCGACCACGCGGTTCGGCTCGGGCTGGGCCTGGCTCTACCTCGACCGGCAGGGGCAGCTTGCGGTCGGCTCGACCCCGAACCAGGACAACCCCCTCATGGAAGGGGGGAAGCCGATCCTCGGACTCGACGTCTGGGAGCACGCCTACTACCTCCTCTACCAGAACCGGCGCCCCGACTACGTGGAGGCATGGTGGAACACGGTGAACTGGGCTCACGCGAACGAGCGTTACGTCGAGGCTTCCAAGTGAAAGGCTCCGCCGGGACCGTCGCCCTGCTCGCGTGCCTCGCGGCGGTCGCCGCGGGGTGCGCGGTCCGGCGCGACCCCGGCGACCCCCTGCTCGAGCCGCACCCGACACCCGAGCGGCTGCGGGAGCTCGCCCTCCGGCACGTCGGGCTCCCGGCCGATTTCGAAGGGGACATTCCTCCCTCCGACCGGTGGGTCGGCGTTCGCCGGGATCCTCCGGCGGGGCTCGAACGCGCGCGGGCGGGCCTCAACATCCGCGTCAACCAGGACACCAGCGGCTTCGACCAGAACGAGACCGTCTTGAGCGCGAGTCCGGTCGACCCTCTCAACCTCGCCGGCGGCGCGAACGACTACCGCACCGGGAACGTGAAGTGCGGCTTCTACGCGAGCCTCGACGGCGGTCTCACCTGGACCGACGGCGTCCTTCCCGAGAGCAACTACCCCTTCCAGGGGGACCCCACGGTCGCCCACTGTGCCGACGGATCGGTTGCGTACGTCTGTCTCTCGTTCACCGGCGCCTACCAGCCGCACGGCCTGTTCTTCTACCGCTCGACCGACGGCGGCCGGTCCTGGACCGCGCCGAGGGCGGTTCTGAACCGGCCGACCGGTTTCCCGTTCGCGGACAAGGAATGGGTCCAGTGCGACCGGACCCCGTCGAGCCCATACGCGAACCGGATCTACGTCACGTGGACCGACTTCGGGATCAGCGGGTCGCCGATCCTCCTCCGCCGGAGCGCCGACGCCGGTGCCACGTGGTCGGCGAACGTGCGCGTCTCGGACGGGGCGTCGTGCCAAGGGTCGGTCATCGCCACCGGGCCGGACGGCGACGTCTACGTCGCGTGGGATAACGGCCCGAATCTCGGGTTCGACCGCTCGACCGACGGTGGGCAGACCTTCGGAACCGACCGGATCCCCGCGACCGTGGTCGACATCCCTGCGGACCCGGTTTTCCGGAGGAATTCGTTCCCGGCGATGGACGTCGATCGATCCTCGGGTCCGCATCGCGGCACGATCTACATCGCTTGGTCCGACAACCGGAACGGCGACCCCGACGTGCTCCTCGTCCGGTCCGAAGACGGCGGGGACACCTGGAGCGCGCCGATCCGCGTCAACGATGACCCCCTCGGGAGCGGCGCCGACCAATTCTTCCCCTGGCTCGCCGTCGACCCGGAGGGGAGGGTCGTCGTGACCTTTTTCGACCGGAGGCGCTTCGCCGGGCAGCGCCCCTACGAGATCTGGGGGGCGGTCTCCCGCGACGGGGGGCGGTCGTTCGACACGAACTTCCTCATCTCGGATGCGGTGAGCGACGGGTCGCTCAACGGCTTCATCGGCGACTACAGCGGACTCGCCGCGACCTCGGACCGGTTGTACGCGCTTTGGACCGACCTGCGTGCGGGTACCGGGGAGAGCGACGCGTACACGGACGCCTACCCCAACGTCTTCGCCTACGACGAGGTCGAGGGGCTCGCGTGGAGCGACACGGAGACCCTCACCTTCGAGGAGCAGGATCTGCGGTTTTCCGTCGATCTCGCCTACGACGTCGCGGACGGATCGCTCTCCGAGCTCCGGGCCGACGGGGGTTTCGCGCGTGCTACGTGCGCGGCCGCGGGGTGGCCCGCTTCCCCCTTCGTCGATCCCCGGATTCCGCCCGAGGGGGACGGGCGCTGGTTCCTGGTCCGCGCGACGGGACCCTCGGGGCGGGGGACCTACGGCGACGGAACGCCCGCGCGCCCGAACGTGCGGGACCCGCTCGACGATTCGATCCCCGCCTGTCCCTGAAACGGCGTCTTGGGACGCGTGGACGCGCGTACCATGAACGCGTGCGCCGGCTCGCGTCCCGTGCGGTCCTCGTCGCCGCGACGATGCTCGCGCCCGGGGCGACCGTCCCCCCGGCCGCCGAGGACCTCGATCCCGGTTGGCGCCTCCTGCGCGAGGGCCGTCCCGCCGAGGCGGCGCGCGTCTTCGCGGAGCGGGTTGCCGCCGACCCGTCGTCTTCCGATGGCGTGCGCGCCCTGGTCACGGCGCTCGGTCGCGCCGGCCGCTCGACCGAGGCGGTCGCCGCCGCGCAGGCCTTCCTCGATCGATCGCCGGCAAGCCCCGAGGCGTGGGCCCATCTCGGGCGTGCGTTCCTCGCCGCGGGACGGTTCGACGAAGCGGAGCAAGCCTTCCTCGAATCGGCCGCTCTCGGCCCCTCGCCCCTCGGGGAGTGGGGGCTCGGCAAGATCGCCGCAAGCCGCGGCGAGGTGGCTCTCGCAGCCGCGCGATTCGCGACGGCGCGGGAATTGGCCCCCCACGACGACGAGATCCTCGAGGCATGGCTGCGGGCGCAGGACGACCCCGAGACCGAAGCGAAGGGCTGGCCCCTCTGGCTCGCCCTCGACCGGCGCGCGAGCGCCTCGACGCGGTCGTTTCTCGAGGCGGCGCTTCCCGTGTTCGGCCGGTACGCCGAACACCGCGGGGTGCGCCTCGAGGCCCGGCCCGGAACGTCGTTCCCGGCGCGACTCCCGCTCGAGCGGCTCGGCCGCCCCCCCGGCGCGAGGCTCGACGAGCGGCGGTTCGTCGTGGCGATGGAGACGGGGAAGGGGCGCGCGCGCCGGCTCCTTCTCGACACCGGCGCCCGGGGACTGACGCTCTCCCCCGCGGCGGCGCGCGCCGCCGGCTTCGACGAGCTCTTCTCGTTCCGCCTCCAGGGGTTCGGCGACCGGGCGGAGGGGGCCCGTGCGCAGGTCGGCGTCGTCCGGGATCTCGCGATCGGACCGTTCGTCTACCGCGGCGGTCTCGCGATCCGCAGCTCGGCCTCGAACTTCCCCGACGGCGTCGACGGCATTCTCGGCATCGACCTCTTCTCCCCCTGGGTCCTCGAGCTCGACGCGGGGCGCGAGGAACTCCGGGTCTTGCCGCGCGGGGAGCCGGGCGAGGGGTTCCGGGCGGCCACGACCCGCCGGATCGACGCGCACATCCTGGTCGAGGCGATCGTCGCCGGCCGCGTGCGCGGCTGGTTCCTCCTCGACAGCGGGGCGAGCCACACCGTCGTCGACCTCGATCTCGCGGAGGACCTCGGCGGTCGGACGCGCAGCGCCGACTGGTGGGTGCGCGGAGTCGCGGGAACGCTCAAGGACCTTCGGACCGTGCCGGAGGCGACGGTCGAGGTGGCGGGGCTCGAGCGGCGCGACCCCGGCCTCCTCGCCTATTCCCTCGAAGGCGTCGCGAGGGACCTCGGCGTCCGCATCGCGGGGGTGCTCGGCCTTTCCTTCCTCGATGGGCTCGTCCTGCGCGTCGATCCGGCGGGGGCGGCGGTCGCGTTTCGGGAGGCGGCGGTTGAGGAGCGCGGGCGGCTGCGATAACGTCCCTCCCGATGTCCGACAACAAGCGGATCCGACTCACGAGCTACGCCTCCTGCGCCGGTTGAGCGAGCAAGATGGGCCCGGCGGCCCTGGCGCAGGTGCTGCGCCCGCTGAGCGGAATGTTCGATCCGGCGCGGTACCCGGATCTGTTGCGGGGGCTCGACCCTCCCGACGACGCACTCGTCTGGAAACTCGACGCGGATCGGGCGCTCGTCCAAACGGCGGACTTTTTCCCGCCGGTCGTCGACGATCCCTACGCCTTCGGGGCGATCGCCGCCGCGAACTCGCTGTCGGACGTCTACGCGATGGGGGGGGAGCCGCTCTTCGCGATGAACCTCGTCGGTTTTCCCGACTCGCTCGATACCGCCGTCCTCTCCGAGATCCTCCGCGGCGGAGCGGAGAAGGTCCGCGAAGCGGGAGCCGTCGTCGCGGGGGGTCACACGACGGTCGACAAGGAACCGAAATACGGCCTCGCGGTCACGGGGTGGGTTCGCGCGGACCGCATCCTCGCGAAGGGGGGTGCAAGGCCGGGAGACGTTCTCCTGCTGACGAAGCCGCTCGGAGCGGGAATCGTGACGACCGCGCACAAGAAGGGCCTGGACGACGCCGCGGACCTCGAGGCGGCCGTGGCCAGCATGGCGAGACTCTCCGCGAACGCCGCGCGTCTCTTCCGCGAGGCCTGGCCGTCCGTGCACGCGCTGACCGACGTCACGGGGTTCGCACTCGTGGGGCACGCGCACGAGATGGCCCACGCGTCGGGCTGCGCGCTGCGGTTGCGGTGGGAAGCCCTCCCTCTCCTTCCGGGAACCGAGAGGTACGCCCGGGCGGGGCACTCCCCGGGCGGGGCGGGCCGGAACGGCGAGTTCTACGGACCGTTCACGAGCGAGCGCGTTCCGCTCGACGCCTGGCAGCGCCGCGTCCTGTGGGATCCGCAGACCTCGGGAGGGCTGCTCGCCGCCGTCGACCCGGCGGCTGCGGCGCGGCTCGTCGCGGCCTTCGAAGCGGCGGGCGAGCCCGTGTGGGTCGTCGGGGAGGCGATCGAAGGGCGCGCCGGAAGGCTGGAAGTCGTCTGAACTCCTTGCGGGCCGCCCGGTTTCCCGTACATTACGAGGTCGCGGCTTTCTCCGGAATCGAGAGGAAGGAGACGGGATGGACCGACTGTACGCGCCGCTCGTGGAGTCTCTCGAGGGGGTCGTCTATACCCCCGATCAGTTCACCGACGAACAGAAGACGAACTACGGCCGGGTCTTTCAGTGGACGCCGCGCTTCGTCGTCTACCCACGATCCGCGAAGGACGTCGTGACCCTCGTCGCGTTCGCGAGGAAGCACAGGCTCCATCTCGCCAACCGCGGATCGGCGCACAGCCAGAGCCAGCTCGCGATCTCGGACGGAGGGATTCTCCTCGAGATGAAAGGGATGAACCGGATCGGAGACGTCGATCTCGAGAGGATGACGGTCGACGTGGAGCCCGGCGTGGTCTGGCGCGACCTCACCCACCACCTGAAGCGATGGAACCTCGTCCCTCGCGTCCTCACGAACAACCTCGGGGTGACGGTCGGCGGGACCCTCGCGATGGCGGGGATCGGCGTCGCATCGTTCCTCTACGGATCCCAGGGCGACAACGTCGTCGAGCTCGACGTCGTCACGGGGGAGGGAACGCGCGTCACCTGCTCCCCCGAGGAGGACGCCGACCTGTTCTGGGCGGCGATCGCGGGGCTCGGCCAGTTCTGCGTCATCACGCGGGCGCGCCTCCAACTCCGCAAGTGCAAGCCGATGACGCGCACGTACTACCTCCTGTACGACGACGTCCGTACCTTCCTCGAGGACTCCAGGCACGCGATGGACTGCGGGAAGTGGGATCACCTCGAGTCGTGGGGAGCGCCCTGCGCGCAGGGGACGCGCCCGGTCGGCGGGCAGCGCCAGGTCTTCGCGAAGTGGTTCTTTCCCTTCCATCTCACCGTCGAGTACGACCCGGGGCGGGAACCGGACGACGCGAAGATGCTCGAAGGGCTCAGGCACTACGCGAAGGTGTACGTCGACGACTGTCCCACGATCGATTTCCTCGAGCGGATGGTGCCGGTCTTCGAGCTCTGGAAGAAGGCGGGGACCTGGGAGTTCATGCACCCCTGGATCGAGTGCATCCTCCCGTGGGAGACGGCCGCGGACTGCATCGAGGAGGTCTTGCGCGACACGCCCCCCGCGATCCAGGTCGGCGGCCACGTGCTGCTGTGGCCCGCGAAGGGGGACGTGTCTCGCTCGAAGAACTTCATGCGCCCGGAGGGGAACTACCTGGTCGGCTTCGGACTTCTCCCCGCGATCCCGCAAAAGATGTGGGGAGAGGCGAAGGAGCGCCTCGACAATGCGAGCCGCATGATGCTCGCCTTCGGGGCAAAGCGGTATCTCTCCGGCTGGGTGAACTTCGGACCCGACGACTGGAAGCGGCACTTCGGCCCGCGCTGGGACGAGCTGTGCGCGCTCAAGCGACGTCACGATCCCGACGGCATCCTGAACCCGGGTTTTCTGCCCTTTCCCCCGGCGCGAGGTTGACGATGGCGGTGCGATTCGGATCCCGTGAGTGGGCCGAGGCGCTCGAGCGCGAGCTGAACGCCTCGAGCGAGTACCGTCAGGCGGCGTCGAACTGGGGGGTCGGGTTCAACGGCAACGTCCTTCTCTGCTTCGAAGCCGACGCGGCCTATCCCTCCGGCTCGAGTCTGCTGATCCGGCTCGAGGGAGGGACGTGCCGTGGCGCCGAGTTCGTGAACGGAACCGCGCACCCCGACGCGGGATTCGCGCTCAAGGCCCCATTCGGGTTGTGGAAAGACATCTTCGAGCGGAAGACGCTCGCGGCGACCGCGATCCTGACCGGGCGGATGAAGGTCGAGGGGGAGAAAATGACCCTCCTCAAGCACACCGCCGCGCACCGCGCCCTCGTGGCCTGCGCTTCGGCGATCGATACGGAGTTTTGAAAAGGGGACTGGCACCTTTTCCGTGAAAAGGGGACTGGCACCTTTTCCGTCCTTCGGAAAAGGTGCCAGTCCCCTTTTCACTTCTCGTCTCCCATGTACACCTTCAGGTGCGGGAACGGGATCTCGATCCCCTCCGCGTCGAAGGCGAACTTCACGCGACGGCGCAGCTCTCGTAAGACGTTCCAACGCTCCTGGGGGACGGTCTTCGTCATCATGCGGAGCACGACCGCCGAATCCGCGAGGTTCTCGACGCCGGGGTACTCGAAGGCGCCGACGATCTTCGGGCCCCACACCGGGTCCGCCTCCATCTCCGCCCCGACCCGTTTCATGATCTCGAAGCAACGATCGGTGTCTTCCCTGTAGGCCACCCCGATGTCGAGCACCGCGCGGGACCACTCCCGCGTGAAATTCGAAACCACGTTGATGCTTCCGTTCGGGATCACGTGGACCCGTCCTTGGATGTCCCGCAGCACCGTCGTGCGCAGATTGATCGACTCGACGAGCCCCCCGACGCCGGCGGTTTCGATGACGTCGCCGACGCGGAACTGGTTCTCCAACAGGATGAAGAACCCCGAGATCACATCCTTCACGAGGGTCTGGGCCCCGAAGCCGACGGCGAGGCCCACGACACCGGCACCGGCCAGGATCGGCTTGAGGTCCACACCCAGTTCCCCGAGGACCGCCATCAGGGCGACCCCCCAGATCAGGACGAACGAGGCCTGACGGAGGATCTTCCCCAGGGTTTGCGCGCGCTTCTCACGCTCGGAGACGATGGCGGGGTCGCCGTCGTCGGCGAAGGTCTCGAGGCGGCGGATCAGTCTGCGGGCCACCCTGGACAAGATCCAGGCGGCCAGCAGAAGACCGGCGATGCGGACGAGGTTGGGAACGTGGTCGATTCCCCAGGCCTGGGCCTTATCGAAAACCGACAGCGCCTGGGTCGTGTTCGCGGCGACGGATCCCTGCAACGCTTCACCTCCTTCCTTCCCATTCTGCACCGCCGGTCCGCCTTGCGCCCCTGCGGCCGGTGTCTGACAATGGGCGACCGAACGTGGTCTTCCTCCGAAACCCGATGCGAGCGCTCTCGATTCCCGTCCTGCTCTTCGCGTGCGCGCTGCCGGCCGCCGCGGCCGATCTTGCGCGCATCGAAGGCGTCCTCTCGCTCGAAGACGCGGTCAAACTCGCCCTCCAGTACAACCGGTCGCTCCGGATCGCGGTGGAGGAGGAGGAGATCGCCCGGGGGAAGATCCAGGAAGCGTGGGCGGAGGCGCTCCCCGAAGTCCGACTCGACGCGAACTACGAGCGGAAGGACCGCGAGCTCGCGTTCGAGATCCCCGACGGCCCCCGCGTGACGATCGGCTACCTCGACAATTACCGGGCCGACCTCGTCGTGACCCAGCCGGTCTTCCAAGGGGGGCGGGCCGCGGCGGCCCTCCGCGCCGCGAGGATCTACCGGAGCTGGTCCGAGGAAAGCGTGCGGAAGGCGGCGGAAGCGGCCGTCTACGACACGACGCGGGCCTACTACGCGGCTCTCCTCGCCGGGGCCCAGGCCGAGGTCGCCGACTCGAACGCCAGGCTCTCCGAGCGGCTCCTCGCCGACGTCGAGACCAAGAAGAAGTTCGGCGTGGCGTCGGATTTCAACGTCCTACGCGCGCAGGTCGAGGCCTCGAACGCGAAGGCGACCCTGGTCGCGTTCCGGAACCGGCTCCGGACGTCGATGTCCGACCTGTACCGGACGCTCGGGGTCTCCCAGGACAGCGACGTCACGCTCGTCCGGGAGATCGCCTTCGAGGAGCTCTCCCTCGACGAGGAGGCCGCTCTGGCCGAGGCGCGCGCGACCCGCCCCGACCTCCGTGCCGCCGCGCTCGAGATCGGCCTCCGCAGGGAGGCCGTGAACGTCGCGAAGAGCGACTATTTCCCTTCGATCGACCTCTATTTCGTCCAGACGTGGGCGCGCCCCGATCCGGTGATCACGACGGTCGACGCGTGGGGCGACGCCTGGGCCGCCGGGGTCAACGTGAGTTTCATGCTCTTCGACGGGCTCCGCCGCAAGGGCCGTCTCATCCAGGAGCGCGCGGTCCTCCGCCAGGCCGAACTCGCGCGCGAGGACCTCGAGGAGCGGACCCGCGCCGACGTGCGCCGTGCCCTCCTCTCGGTCGCGGACGCCGCCGAGGCGGTCCGCGTCCAGGAAAAGACGATCGAACAGGCCCGGGAGGGGCTTCGCATCGCGGAGGTCGGTTACCGAGAGGGCTCTCTCGACCAGGTCGCGGTGCTCGAGGCCCGGGCCGCCCTCACCCAATCCCAGTACCTCTACTACGAAAGCCTGCACGCCCACGCGGTGGCGCGCCTCGACCTCGCCCTGGCCCAGGGGCGCCTCGTACCGGAGCCTCCGGCCGGGAGCTAGACGCGATGTGGATTTCGGATACCTCGATCCGCCGCCCCGTGACGACGATCGTCCTGATGGCGGCCCTCGTCGTCTTCGGCTGGATCGGATTCTCGCGCATGGGGACCGACGCCTTCCCCGAGGTCGAATTCCCCACCGTGAACGTCCGCACGATCCTGACCGGCGCCGGGCCGGAGGTCATCGACCAAGACGTGACCGACGTCCTCGAGGAGCAGATCAAGACGATCGCGGGGATCCGCACCCTCACGTCGCGGAGCTACGAGGGGTTGTCGCTCGTCACGGTCGAGTTCGAACTCGAAAAGGACATCGACGTCGCCGCGGAGGAAGTCCGCTCGAAGGTGAACCTCGCGCGGGAGAACCTCCCCACCGACGTCGAGGACCCGATCGTCGAGAAGTTCAATCTCGCGAACTTCCCGATCCTCTGGATCTCCGTCGCGGGAACGGGGGACTACTCGGAGCTCTCCTTCTACGCGGACAAGGTCGTCAAGGAGCGGCTCCAGTCGATTCCCGGCGTGGGGAACATTTGGCTCGGGGGACTCCGCGAGCGCGAGATCCGCGTGTGGCTCGATCCCCGGAAACTCGAGGCGCGGGGGCTCACGGCAGGGGACGTCGTCGCGGCGATCCAGGCGAAGCACGTCGAGCTCCCCGGCGGCCGGATCGAGACCCCCGAGCGGGAGCTGAGCATCAAGGTCGAGGGAGAGTACGAGTCGGTCTCCGAGCTCGAGGGGCTCGTCGTGGCGGAGCGGGACGGAGCGCTCGTCTCCCTGCGCGACATCGGACGGGTGGAGGACGGGTTCCAGGATCTGCGCTCGATCGCCCGGTTCAACGGGCTTCCCACCATCGGCCTCGGCGTGAGAAAGCAGTCGGGGGCGAACACCGTGGCCGTCGCGGAGGCCGTCCTCGAAGAGCTCGTCGACATCCAGCGGACGGCCCCCGAGGGGGTCGCGGTCGAGGTGGCGTTCGACTCGTCCCGCTTCATCAAGGCTTCGATGGAAGGGGTGCAGCACGACATCGGCTTCGGCATCCTTCTGACCGCGCTCCTGATGTATCTCTTCCTCCGCAACTACAGGACGACGATCATCAGCGTCATCACGATCCCGATTTCCCTCATCGGCGGGTTCATCGTGATGAACGCCCTGGGATTCACCGTCAACAACATGACGATGCTGGCGGTCTCCCTCGCGGTCGGTCTCGTGATCGACGACGCCATCGTCGTGATGGAGAACATCTTCCGGCACGTGGAAGACGACGAGCCCGCCCTCGAGGCGGCGCGCCGCGGTGCCTCGGAGGTCGGCTTCGCCGTGATCGCCGCGACCTCCTCGATCGTGGCGGTATTCCTGCCCGTGGCGTTCATGGAGGGCCTGATCGGGCGGTTCTTCTACGAGTTCGGGATGACGGTCGCCCTGACGATCGTCTGCTCGGTGCTCGTCGCGCTCACCCTCACGCCGTTCATGTCGTCCCGCATGCTGAGACACGAGCGGTCCCACACCGCCTTCTACGATGCGCTCGAGCGGTTCTTCACGGGACTCGAGTCCGCCTACCGGAGGACGCTCGCCTGGGCGGTGGGACACCGGGGGTCGGTCGTCGGAATCGCGGCCCTCGCCTTCGCCCTGGGCATCGCGATGATCCCGTTCCTCGGGACCGAGTTCATCACGGCTGCCGACGAGTCGTTCTTCCTCGCGCAGTTCGAGCTGCCGACCGGGACCTCGATCGAGAAGACCGACCTGAGGCTCCGGGAGATCGAGAAGGAGCTCTTCGCCCTTCCGGAGGTCCTGGGGGCGTTCACCGCCGTCGGCCTGAACGACGGGGGCGAGGTCAACCGCGGGATCCTGTTCGTGAACCTCGTCCCGAAGTCGGAGCGCAAGCGCTCGCAGTTCGAGGTCTCGGACGCGTTCCGGGAGGTTCTGAACTCCTTTCCCGACATGAAGGGTTCGATCCAGACCTGGAACGCCTTCGGCGGCGGGGAGAACCGTGACGTGACCTACGTGCTCCAGGGGCCGAGCATGCCGGAACTCGCCCGAGTGTCGGAGGCGATCACGGCGGACCTCCGCGCGCAGGGGGTGTTCGTCGACGTCGACACGGATCTGAGGCTCGACAAGCCGGACGTGAAGGTCCGGATCCACCGGGGACTCGCGAACGATCTCGGGGTCGACGTGCGTTCCATCTCCTCGGAGATCTACGCGATCTTCGGCGGGGTGAGCCCCGCGAAGTTCAAGGACGGAGGGTACCGCTACGACATCCGCGTCCGTGCCCTTCCCGAGTACCGGACCGATCCGAGGAGCCTCGGCGGCATCGCGGTACGGGGCCGGGACGGCCGACTGATCAAGTCGCCCAATCTGATCGACTACGCCGAGGGGACCGGTCCGAGTTCGGTCAATCGGTTCGACCGGCGCCGCGCGGTGACCCTCTACGCGAACGTCCTCGGCATCGACGCCGGAGAGGGGCTCGAGCGCGTGGCCGCGACCGTGGAGCGCCACCTCCCCGAGGACGGACGTTGGTCGACGACCCTCACGGGGACGAGCCAGCAGCAGCAGGAGTCGTTCGCCTCCCTCACCTTCGCCCTCGGGCTCGCCGTCGTCGTGATCTACATGATCCTCGCGGTCCAGTTCGAGTCGTTCGTCCATCCGCTCACCGTGATGGTCTCGCTTCCCCTCACGATGGTCGGGGTCTTCGGCGCCCTGCTCGTGACCGGGACGACGCTGAACATCTTCTCGTTCCTCGGGATCATCATGCTGATGGGGATCGTGACCAAGAACGCGATTCTCCTCATCGACTTCGCGAACCGCGAGCGGGAGCGGGGCGTGGACAAGGTGACCGCGATGCGGACCGCGGGCCCGATCCGCCTGCGGCCGATCCTCATGACGGCGACCGCGACGATCATCGGAATCCTGCCGGTGGCTCTCGCGCTCAGCGAGGGAGGCGAATCGCGCGCCCCGCTCGCCGTCGCGGTGATCGGCGGGGCCTTCACCTCGACGGCGCTCACGCTTCTCGTGATCCCGGTCGTCTATCTCCTGTTCGACGACGCGGTCGAGGGGTTCGCGAAGCGCGTCGTTTCCGTTCCCGAGGCGGAGCCCGCCCGGGCGGGGGAGAGCGAGGTGGTTCCGTCATGAAGCGGATTGTCCCCGGGGCCGCCGCGGCGGCGCTCGCGGCCGCCGTCGTCGCGTCCGCCTGCGGCGGTGCTGAGGTCGAGCGGAAGCGAACTTCGACCGCGCAGGCGCTCCAGGCGCAGGGGGTGGAGACCGCCGTGGTCGTGCGGAAGGAGTTCCGCCCGACCCTGGTCTCGACGGGCACGCTCTTCCCGAAGCGGCAGGCCGAGATCAAGTCGCTCGTCGACGGGCGCCTCGACGACGTGCCGGTCGACATCGGCGCGAGGGTCCGGAAGGGACAGCGACTCTTCCTCGTGCGCACCGTGGACTTCGAGATCGGTCTTGCGCAGGCGGAGGCGGCGCTCGCCCGGGCGCGCGTCGGGCTCGAAGACCGCAAGCGGGAGAAGACCCGCATGGAGGGGCTCTTCCGGGAGGGGTCGGCGACCGAACAGATGCGAGACCAGGCGGCGACCGCGCTCGAGGACGCGGAGGCCGCCGTGCGCGAAGGGGAGGCCCGCCTTGCGATGGCCCGGCAGATGCTCGAGGACGCGACGGTCGTCGCTCCGTACGACGGCTGGATCACCGCCCGTTGGCAGCAGCGCGGCGAGTTCGTCCACAAGGGGGATCCGGTCGTGGAGATCATGGATCTCTCGACGCTCGAGGCGGAGATGGAGGTCCCCGAGCCGTTCGCGGGGCGGATCGAACCCGGTCTCGAGGTCGATCTGTCGCTCCGGGGGGGGCATGTCCCCGCGAGCGGGCGGGTGATCGCGGTGAACCCGAAGGTCGACCTGACGACGCGCACCTTCAAGGTGAAGGTCGAGGTCGAAAACGGCGAGAAGGGGTTGCAGGCCGGCCTCTTTTGCACCGGCACCTTCCGCCTCCCCGAGAGGGCCGGTGTCGCGGCCGTACCCGCTTCCGCCGTCCAACGCGGCCAAGGGGCGTCGTTCGTCTGGATCGTCCGCGACGGCAGGGTCGCCCGGAGGGAGATCGAGGAGATCGGATCGGACGACGGGCTCGTCTACGTCGAGGGCGGGCTCGAAGAGGGCGAGACCGTCGTCTCCGGCGGCGCCGGAGGGCTCTACGAGGGCGCGGCGGTCGCGGTACGGGATGCGGGGCGAGGCTAGCCTCGCCGCCCTCGTCGTGGCGGCGGCGATCGTCGTCTTCCTGCCGACGCTCGACGCCGAGCCGGTCATCGACGACGTCCCCATCGTGCAGGAGAACCCCGTTCTCGCGCGGGGGGACCCCGTCGAGATCCTGACGACCGGCTGGTGGAGCGCGGTGGGAAACGCCGAGGCGCGGCTTTACCGGCCGGTCACGATGCTCTCGCTCCGGCTCGACCGAGACGCGAGCGGCCGGGTTCCCCCACGGCGCGCACACGCGACGAACCTCGCCCTCCACGCGGCGGGATCGGTGCTCCTCGGGCTCCTCCTCCTCCGTCTCGGGGCGACGCGGTTCGCCTCCTGGACGGCCGCGGGCCTCTTCGCGGTCCATCCGGTGCACGTGCAACCGGTGTCGGAGCTGGTCGGCCGGGCGGAGCTGCTCGCCCTCGCCTTCTCGCTCCTCGCGCTCCTCGCGTGGACGGCGACCGCCGCCTGGAGTCCGGGACGCCCCTGGGCTCCCGCAACGTCCCCGTGGACGGCGAGGGCCGCCTCGTGGGGAAGCGCCGTCGCGATCTTCGGCGCGCTCGGTTCGAAGGAGGTCGCGGCCGGTACCGTTCTCCTCCTTCCCGCGATCGACCTGCTCTTCCGGCGCCCGACACGCGCGGCCCTCGGCGCCTGGCTTCTCGATCGGGCCGCCGCATCGGCCCCGGTGCTGCTCGCCGTCGTCGCCTTCGTTCTCCTGAGGACGGAGGCGCTGGAGGCGTTTCCGGCGTTCGCGCGCGTCTCGCACTACTTCAATCCGCTCGTGAGCTACCCGCAGCCCGACCGGACGTGGACGGCGCTCGCCGTGCTCGGTCGCTATCTCGCGCTCCTCGTCGCGCCGGTCCGGCTCGGCGCGGAGTACGCGGGGCCCTCGATTCCGAGGGAGACGTCGCTCCTCGCGCCGCTCCCGCTCCTCGGCCTCGCGGCGCTCGCGGGGCTCGTCGTCCTCGTCGTGCGCGGGGCTGCGCGACCGCGCGCCGCCTTCGCCTCGATCCTGTTCCTCCTGCCGTATCTCGTCGTCGGGAACCTCGTGTTCGCGATCGGCGTCGCGATGGCGCTGCGCGTGCTGCACCTCCCCGCCGCCGGAGCCGCAGCGCTCGCCGGGCTCGGCCTCTCCGCCTGGGCGGCTTACGGGCCGGGAGCCCGGCGCACCGTGGCGGCGCTCCTCGTGGTCGCGTTCGCGCTCTTCGGAATCCGGTCGTGGCGGGCCTCTCTCGATTGGCGGACGGAGACGAGTCTCTGGGCGGCGACCGAGCGGGCCGTCCCCGCGAATCCGACCCCGCACTTCCTCCTGGGGCGGGCCGCGGCGCGCGCGGGGCGGCTCGACGAGGCCGAGCGACGGTTCGACCAGGTCTTGCGGCTCTGGCCCGACAACTCGGCGGCGCTCCACGAGAAGGGGGTGGTGCGCGCGCGGAAGGGGGATCTCGAGGGGGCTCGGGACCTCTTTCGAGACGCCGTGCACCTGAACCCATGGGACGGACAGGCGCAGGCCGACCTCGGGATCGCCCTCCACCGGACCGGACGGATCGACGAGGCCGAGCGGAGGCTCGTCCACGCGATGAGGACCTTCCCCGGAATCGAAAAGCCGGTCTCCGAGTTGGCCGAGATCCGATTCGGACAGGGACGGTACGCGGAGGCAGCGGCACTCTACGAGCGGGCCGTGCGGCTCGGCCGTCGTGACCTCGAGCCCAGGTGGGACGCGGCGCGGAGGCTCGCGGCGGGGCGCTAGAATGCCCCGTTCCGGTTCCGGAGGGCCCGATGGGGAACGCGTACGACCACCGTGAGATCGAGGCGCGCTGGCAGGCCGCCTGGCTCGAGCGGAAGACCTTCCGCGCCCCGAACCCGGGAGAGCCCGGGTTCGACCCGACTCGCCCCAAGTACTACGTCCTCGACATGTTTCCCTACCCCTCGGGATCGGGGCTCCACGTGGGCCACCCCGTCGGCTACATCGGCACCGACATCGTCGCGCGCAGGAAGCGGATGGAGGGGTGCAACGTTCTCCACCCGATGGGGTGGGACGCCTTCGGCCTCCCCGCGGAGCAGTACGCGATCCAGACGGGGAAGCACCCGGCCGAGACGACCCGCGCGAACATCGACAATTTCCGTCGGCAGCTCCGGTTGATCGGGCTGTCGTACGATTGGGACCGCGAGTTCTCGACGGCGGACCCCGCCTACTACCGCTGGACCCAGTGGATTTTCGCGAAACTCTTCGATCTCGGTCTCGCGTACCAGAGCGAGGTCTCCGTGTGGTGGTGCGAGGAACTGAAGACCGTGCTCGCGAACGAGGAGGTGATCAACGGCCGTTCCGAGCGAGGGAACTTCCCCTGCGTCCGCCGGCCGCTGCGCCAGTGGATGCTCGCGATCACCGCCTACGCCGAGCGCCTCCTCCTCGACCTCGAGGAACTCGACTGGCCCGAGTCGATCAAGGCGATGCAGCGCGAGTGGATCGGCCGCTCCGAGGGGGCGGAGATCCGTTTTGCGGTCGACGGGAATCCAGGGCTCTCGTTCGAGGTCTTCACCACTCGCCCCGACACCCTGTTCGGCGCGACCTTCTGCGTCCTCGCCCCCGAACACCCGCTCGTCGCCTCGATCACGACGGAGGAGCGCCGCGCCGAAGTCGAGGCCTACGTCGCGGCGGCGGCGGTCAAGTCGGACCTCGAGCGGACCGATCTCGCGAAGGAGAAGACCGGCGTGTTCACGGGGGCGTACGCCCTCAATCCGCTCCTCCCGGCGGACGACCCCTCGGCGCGCGTTCCGATCTGGGTCGCGGACTACGTCCTGATCTCGTACGGCACGGGGGCGATCATGGCGGTTCCCGGCCACGACGACCGCGACTTCGAGTTCGCCAAGAGGTTCGGTCTCCCGATCGTCGAGGTCGTTCGCCCGCCGGAGGGGACCGACGGGCTCGCGCAGGGTGTCTGCTTCACGGGGGACGGAACCGCCGTACACTCGCCGCCGATCGAGGGGCTCCCGACCTCCGAGGCGAAGGCGCGCACGATCGCCCTCCTCGAGGAGAAGGGGGCCGGTCGGGGGGTCATCCGCTACCGCCTCCGCGACTGGCTCTTCAGCCGGCAGCGGTACTGGGGGGAACCGTTCCCGCTTCTCCACCTCGAGGACGGGACGGTCGTGCGGGTCCCCGACGACCGGCTTCCCGTTCTCCTCCCGGAGATGGACGATTTCACCCCCTCCGCGGACGGATCCGCTCCGCTCGCGCGCGCGACGGAGTGGCTCCACACGGTCGACCCCGTCTCGGGGAAGCCCGCGCGACGCGACACGGACACGATGCCGGGTTGGGCGGGCTCCTGCTGGTACTGGCTCCGCTTCATGGATCCGCGGAACGAACGCGAGGCATTTTCGAGGGACGCGGAGCGGTACTGGGGGCCGGTCGACCTCTACGTCGGTGGGGCGACTCATGCGGTGCTGCACCTCCTCTACGCCCGCTTTTGGCACAAGGTCCTCCACGACGTCGGGCTCGTCCACACGAAGGAGCCGTTCCGGAAGCTCTTCAACCAGGGGCTGCTCGCCGCCGCGGCCTACCACGACGCGAGCGGCCGTTGGGTCCACGTCTCGGAGGTCGAGGAGCGCGACGGCGGGCCCGTGCGCGCCGCGACCGGCGAGCCGCTCACCCGCATCATGACCGCGATGTCGAAGTCGAAGGGGAACGTCGTCAACCCCGACGACGTCATCGCCGAGTACGGGGCCGACACCTTCCGCCTCTACGAGATGTTCATGTCGCCCCTCGGCGACGCGCGCACCTGGGATCCGAAGGGGATCGCGGGATGCCGGCGGTTCGTCGAGCGAGTGTGGCGCCTCTTCGTCGACCCCGATTCCGATGAGCCGGTCCGGGAGGAGTTCCGCGCGGGCCGGCCCGACCCGCCGCTCGAGGGAGCGACCCTCGAAATCGAACGCGCCCTGAACCGCTGCCTCAAGCGCGTCGACGACTCCTTCGGCCCCTTCTCGTTCAATACCGCCGTCGCCGGGTTCATGACCTTCCTGAACGACGCGTCGAAGCACCCGGGGGCGATGACGCGCTCGCAGGCCGAGCGGTTCGTCCGCGCCCTCGCGCCGTTCGCCCCTCACCTCGCCGAGGAACTGTGGAGCCGCCTGGGGCACGCCGAGTCGATCGCGCGCGCACCCTGGCCGTCTTGGGACGCCATCTACCTCGAGGAGGAAACCTTCGAATTGGTTGTCCAGGTCCTCGGGAAGATCCGCGCGCGGGTCGAGGCTCCGAGGGGCGCGGACCGCGAAACGCTCGAGGCGCTCGCCCGCGAGGCGGCGGCCTCCCACCTCGCGGGGAAGACCGTCGTCAAGGCCGTGGTGGTGCCGGATCGTCTCGTGAACTTCGTGGTGCGGTGACCGTCGACGGGGAACTCACGCTGACCGCCGCCTCCGACCGGGGGCTCCTGCTCTCGCTCGGGGACGCGCCGGCCGGCGCGCTGCTCGACGTTCTCCGCCGCACCGCGATCCCGGGCGTCGTCGACCTGGTGCCCGGTTACGAGACGATCCTCCTCGTCGCCGATCCTTCCGCGGATCTCGCCCAGGTCGAGCGGGAGGTCCGTCGCGTCGTCCCGCGACTGCCCGAGGAAACCCCGGCTCCCGAGGCGCCGATCGTCGAGATCCCGGTGTGTTACGAGGGAGAGGAGTTCGCCCCCGACCTCGCGGACGTGGCGAGGCGGGCCGGACTCGCGATCGAGGAAACGATACGCCTCCACGCGCAGCCGTTGTACCGGGTGCGCTTTCTCGGCTTCATGCCGGGGTTCCCGTATCTCGAAGGCCTCGACCCCGTGCTCGCGGCGCCGCGGCTCGACACGCCGCGCACGCGCGTTCCGGCCGGGAGCGTCGCGATCGGAGGAATCCACGCCGGGATCTACCCCTTCGCGACCCCGGGGGGATGGCGCATCCTCGGGCGGACTCCGCTCCGCCTCTACGAGCCGGGGCGGGATCCGCGCGCCCTTCTCGGAATCGGCGACCGGGTGAGGTTCGTGCCGATCTCTCCTGCGGAGTTCCGGGAGCGGGAGGGCCGGTGAGCGTCCTTCACGTCGTCGAGCCCGGCCTGCTCACGACGGTGCAGGACCTCGGACGGCCCGGGTACGGCGCCGAAGGGGTCGCGGTGTCGGGAGCGGCCGACGCCGTTTCGCTCGCGGTCGCGAACCGGCTCGCGGGGAACGCGCCGGGGGCGCCGGCGCTCGAGTTGACCCTCGTGGGCGGGACGTTCGGGTTCGACGCTCCTGGAGTCGTCGGGATCGCCGGCTCCGATTTCGGAGCGACGATCGACGGTCGGCCGGCCCCTCCGTGGAAGGCGTACGAGGTCGCACCCGGCACCACCCTAAGCTTCGGGGCGACGCGAGAGGGGGCCCGCGCCTATCTCGCGGTTCGCGGGGGGATCGCGGTGCCTCCCTTCCTCGGGAGCGCCTCGACGCACCTCCCGAGCGGCCTCGGGGGGTTCGAGGGAAGACCGCTCCGGCGCGGAGACCGGCTCGAGATGGGACGGTCTCCCGGCGGCGCGATCGAGTTCGAGCCGGGCGCGTTCCACCGGATCGTCTTCCGGAAGGTGCTCCGCGTCGTGGCCGGTCCCCAGGAAGGGCGGTTCGCGCCCGAAACGCGCCGGGCGTTCGTCGAATCGGAGTTCGTCGTCGGCGAATCCTCCGACCGGACGGGGGTGCGGCTCGAGGGCCCGACCCTCGCGATCGAGCCGGCGCCGCCCCTCGCGACCGAGGGGGTCCTCCCGGGGCAAGTCCAGGTCACCCCCGACGGCCGGGCGATCGTGCTCGGGGTCGACGGGCCGACGACGGGAGGGTATCCGAAGATCGCCGCCGTGATCGCCGCCGATCTCCCGGCCCTCGGGCAATTGCGCCCGCGGGATCGTGTGCGGTTCGAACGCGTCGAGGCGCGGCTCGCCCGGTCCGAATGGGCACGCGTACGAGCGATCGTGGCCCCCGGCCGGGGACGGGGCTAGGATCGGGGCCGGAGGGACCCCCATGGCCCCCTGGATCGACCTCAACGCCGACCTCGGGGAGGACCCGGAGGCGGTTCGCGACGGCCGGGACGAGGCACTCCTCTCGATGGTCACCTCCGCCAACATCGCGTGCGGCGGCCAT
Source organism: uncultured Acidobacteriota bacterium (assembly GCA_964383585.1). Lineage (GTDB taxonomy): Bacteria > Acidobacteriota > Polarisedimenticolia > Polarisedimenticolales > DASRJG01 > CAYLHQ01. Next base: position 69,944 of record CAYLHQ010000010.1, on the reverse strand, counting down.
GCCGGAGACGAGGCGACGATGGAGGCGACCGTCGCCGCCGCGATGCGGCACGCCGTCGCGATCGGCGCCCACCCCTCCTATCCCGATCGGGCGCGGTTCGGACGGGCCGTCCTCGCGATGACGCCGGACGAAATCGAGGATGTCGTCTTCTCCCAGATCTTCGACCTCGGGGAGATCGTCGGCCGCCTCGGCGGAACGGTCGTCCACGTGAAGCCGCACGGAGCGCTCTACGGAGCCTGTGCGCGCGATCCCGGGATCGCGCGGGCGTTCGCGCGCGGTGTCGCGCGGTGGTGCACGAGCCTCCGGATCGTCGGACAGGCGGGATCGCCGGCCCTCCTCGTCTGGGAGGAGGCCGGCTTCGCGACGACGGGGGAGGGATTCGCCGACCGTCGCTACGAGCGCGACGGATCGTTGCGGAACCGTGCGTTTCCGGGCGCTCTGATCACCGACCCGCACGAGGCCGCAGAGCAAGCGCTCGCGATCGCCGAGGGGCGGGGCGTGGTCGCGGTCGACGGATCGGCCGTTTCGGTCCCCGCGCGGTCGATTTGCATCCACTCGGATACGCCGGGAGCCCTCGCGATCGCGCGGGCGGTGCACTTCCGGCTCACCGACGCGGGTTTCTCCGTGCGGCCCGCCGGGACGGCTCCCGTCCGCGGCTAGCGGGTGCCGCCCGACTCGAGCGCAAGGGCCGCTTCCTCGAAGCGATTCTTCCGTTTCGTGTAGAACTCGTTTCCGGGATCGGCCGCGAGCGCTCGTTCCATCGATTCGACCGCGCCCTTCGGATCTCCGCGCGCATTCCGGATCTCGGCGACCGTGTCGAGAATCATCGCCCGCGTCGCGCCGTCGGTCGCGAACTCCGCACCCCTACGGGCCAGCATCTCCGTTTCCTCCGACCCAGCGGTCGCGCACCGCGCCGTCCGGGCGACGGAGGAAGGAGTGGGGGATCCCGTTGAACCCGAACGACTCGACGACCGCCTCGTTCGCGTCCTCCGACCGGTCGATCGTCGCGAGCACCACCGATTCGAGCGCCTTCGCGAGCGCCGGGTCTTCCTTCGCCGCACCGGCGAAGCGGAGGCAAGCCCCTCAGGTGGAGGCCCAGAAGTCGACGAGGACGGGCACCCCGCGTTGCGCGGCGAGCTTTTTCCCTTCCTCGAGGGTCGGTGTGGCGTGCTCGGACGCGACGTCGGCGGTGCGCGATCCGCTCCCGTGCCCGGAGCATCCCGCGAGGAGGGCCGCCACCACGAAGGGGACGGCGACGAGAACGGCGGCGATCGCTCGAACGATCTTCACCGAGAGCCTCCTATTTGATGAACATCATCTCGCGGTACGTCGGAAGCGGCCAGGAATCGCTCGGCAGGAGAAGCTCGATGGCGTCCGCCGTCTCCCGGACCGCGTTCATCGCGGGGATCACCCGGTCGCGGAAGTGCTTTGCGTGAGCTTCGGGAGTTCCCGAACCGTGCGCGAGCGTCTTCTCGAGCGCTTTCGTCCTCGTTCGGAGTTCGCACGCGAGGTCGCAGACCTCCTGGAGGAGCGGCTTCATCTCCGTACACTTGACCCCGGCCGCGGCGGTCGCGTTCAGGGTTTCGGCCAGCTCGCGCTGGAAGCCGAGGGCGGCCGGGAGAACGTACCGGTTCGCCATCAGGACGAGCGTCTGCGCCTCGACGTTGATCGTCTTGTTGTAGGCCTCGAGGAAGATCCCGTAGCGGGCGCGGACTTCCCGCTCGCTCAGGATGCGGTAGGTCTCGAACGCGCGGATCGCATCGGCGCCGACGAGCTCCGGCAGCGCGTCCGGAGTGTTCTTGTGATTCAGGAGGCCGCGCCGGGCCGCCTCCTTCTGCCACGCCGCCGAGTAACCGTCCCCGTTGAAAATGATCCGTTTGTGCGCCTTCACGATCCTCTTGAGGAGCTCGGCGACGGCCTTCTCGAGCTTCTTGCCCCTGTTCACCCCCTTCTCGAGTTCGGTCGCGATGAAGTCGAGCGATTCGGTGACGGCGAGATTGAGACAGATGTTCGGGAAGGCGATGCTCTGGTTCGACGACACGGCCCGGAACTCGAATTTGTTCCCGGTGAAGGCGAAGGGGCTCGTCCGGTTGCGGTCCCCGGCGTCGCGCGAAAGGGTCGGGAGCACGGGCACTCCCGTTTCGAGGAGGCCGCCCGACTTCGTCGTCTTGGCGCCGCCCGTTTCGATCTGCGCGAAGATGTCGGTGAGCATCTCGCCGAGGAAGACGGAGAGGATCGCCGGCGGGGCCTCGTTCGCGCCCAGGCGGTGGTCGTTCCCCGCGCTCGCGATCGACGCCCGGAGCACCCCCTGGAAGCGGTCGATCGCCCGGACGACCGCGGCGCAGAAGACGAGGAACTGGACGTTCTCGTGGGGGGTGTCGCCGGGGTTGAGGAGATTGTTCCCCCGGTCGTCGGCCATCGACCAGTTGAGGTGCTTCCCGGAGCCGTTCACGCCCGCGAACGGCTTTTCGTGGAGGAGCGCCTGCAGGCCGTGCTTCGGCGCGATCCGCTTGATCGCCTCCATTGTCATCATCTGGTGGTCGGTGGCGACGTTCGCGTTCTCGAAGATGGGCGCGATCTCGTACTGGCTCGGCGCCACCTCGTTGTGTCGTGTCTTCACGGGGACGCCGCACCGGAAGAGTTCGGCCTCGACCTCGTGCATGCACGCGAGGACGCGCTCGGGGATGTGGCCGAAGTACTGGTCCTCCATCTCCTGGCCCTTCGGCGGTTTGGCCCCGAGGAGCGTGCGCCCCGCGGCGACGAGGTCGGGCCGGTTGTAGAAGAAGTGACGGTCGACGAGGAAGTACTCCTGCTCGGGCCCGCAGGTGGCGTACACGCGCTTCGCGTCCGAACCGAAGAGCTTCAGGATGCGAAGCGCCTGCTTCGAAAGGGCCTCCATCGAGCGGAGGAGGGGGGTCTTTTTGTCGAGCGCTTCACCGGTCCAGGAGACGAAGGCGGTCGGGATGACGAGCGTCGTCCCGTTGGGGCTCTTGAGGAGCCAGGGGGGGCTCGTCGGATCCCAGGCGGTGTACCCGCGGGCCTCGAAGGTCGAGCGCATGCCGCCCGAGGGGAACGACGAGGCGTCGGGTTCGCCCTTGATCAGCTCCTTCCCGCTGAACTCGGTGATCGCCCGTCCGTCGGGGGTGGGGGAGAGGAACGAGTCGTGCTTCTCCGCGGTGATTCCGGTCAGGGGCTGGAACCAGTGGGTGTAGTGGGTCGCGCCGTGCTCCACCGCCCAGTTCTTCATCGCCGCGGCGATCGCGTCGGCCGCCGAGATGTCGAGTGCTTCGCCCATCGTGATCGTGCGCCGGAGCGACTGGTAGACGGGCTTCGCCAGGCGCGCCTGCTGGATCCGGTCGTTGAAGCAGAGCGATCCGAACTCCTCGGGCTTGAACGAGACGGTCGTGATCGGACCGCGACCTTCGCCGACCGCCCAGTCGCGGACGGCCTTGATCGCGTCCTTGGATGCGGCAGACCCCATCGCTCCAACTCCTTTATTTTGTTTTGTTTAACCCCGATCGATGAACCGACGCTCGACGGAGACGGCGAGCATTATCGTCCCCGAGGGGAGGGGGGACAAGTCCGCGAGGCGGCGATCAGAGGCAGTCGAGTCGGCCGCCGTTGCACGCCCTCGCCCACAGGTTCGCGAGGACCGAAAGGTCCTCGCCGTCGACACAGAGGTCGCCATTGAAGTCGACCGGCGTCCACCACGGCGATTCCTCCGGGGTGCGGCACGAGCCGAACGCGCGACCGATCCAGGCGAGTTCGAATCCGTCGACGCGGCCGCTTCCGTCGAGATCGAATCGCTCGCACGCCGGATTGTTCGAGACGCCGTCGCAATCGTTGTCGAAGCCGTCGCAAAGATCGACGGAGGACCGGAGATCGTCGTCGCACGCCCGCGCTCCGCCCCTGCACACCGCATTCCCGGTCGGACAGGCGTCCGCGTCGTCGCCGTCGCAGACTTCGCCGAGCCAGGTCTCCGACGACCCGTCGGCGTTTGCCGGTGAACAGTCGTTGTCGACGCCGTCGCACGACTCGAACGCTCGCGGGTGGACGCCGGGGTTCGCGTCGTCGCAGTCGCCGGACTCGGCGGAGAAGCCGGGCGGAGCGCTCGGGTCGCATGTCTCGAGCGTGGAGGAACCGCGGCCGGAGCCGTCTCCGTCGGAGTCGGCGTACCAGGTCGTCGTCGGGAGGTCGCCGTCGGTCGCCCCGTCGCAGTCGTCGTCGCGTCCGTCGCAGACCTCCGAGGCAGCCGGGTTTCGGAGCGGATCCCCGTCGTCGCAATCGCCGCACGCGGCTCCCGGAGGAGCGGCGCAGCCGTCGCCGCAGCCGTACCACCCGTCGCCGTCCCGATCGGCACAGTCCTCACCGCCGCACCCTTCGAGGTCCTCATCGACGCGCAGGTCGCAGTCGTCGTCCCGCGCATTGCACGTCTCCGCGGCCTCGGGGTGGATCTGCGCATCGGCGTCGTCACAGTCGCCTTCGTTCGCCGCGAAGCCCGAGGGAGCCACGGTTTCGCAGGAGTCGGTCGTGGCCGACGGAGAGCCGAAACCGTCAGCGTCCGCGTCCCGATACCAGGTGCGGAAGGGGAGATCCTCGTCGATCGAGGCGTCGCAGTCGTCGTCGATTCCGTTGCAGGTTTCCGCGGCACCCGGATGTCGCGAGGGAAGGGTGTCGTCGCAGTCTCCCAAGGCCCGCACGTACCCCGACGGCGGGGTGCCGTCGCAGCTCGCCTCGGTATCGGCCTCCGTACCGAAGCCGTCCCCGTCCGCGTCGCGGTAGAAGGTCTCGTACGGCACGCCTTCGTCCGCGGTGCCGTCGCAGTTCTGGTCGATCCCGTCGCACACTTCGGAAGCCGAAGGATTGCGCACCGGGTCTGTGTCGTCGCAGTCGCCCGCGCGCCCCACGCGGCCCTCGGGAGGCGCCGCGTCGCAGGTCACGACCGAATCCGCGGCGTCCCCCCAGCCGTCTCCGTCGGCGTCCCGGTACCACGCCGCTCGGGGCAGGTCCTCGTCGATCGAGGCGTCGCAGTCGTCGTCGATTCCGTTGCACGTTTCCGCGGCGCCCGGATGTCGCGAGGGAAGGGTGTCGTCGCAGTCCCCGCACGAAGTTCCCTCAGGCGGTTCGCAACTTTCCTCGCAAGGGGCCCAGCCGTCGCCGTCCGCGTCGGCGCAGACGTTCGAGGGGCCGTACGCGGCGAGGGCGACCGTGACCGGACGGGAGACCTCCTCGTGAAGCGCCGGTCCCGCGGTTCCGGGCGCGTTCGGTCCGAGATAGCGGATCGTGCGGGTCATCACGAAGGTGTACACGTCGCCGATCACCGCCGGATCGGTGTTGGGCACGGCGCTGTTCCGCCAGATTCCGCTCGAGCCGTATGCGGCGTCGTCATCGCCCTGTCCGCTGCAGGGGCTCGCCTGTGCGGGGATCGTGTCCGAGTACCAAGAGGTCCAGGAGAAGCCGGGGATGTCGGTTTCGATCACCGGCACCATCGCGAGCGATCCCTGAGGTCCGGACAGCGACTCCCAGAGGTAGGCTCCTTCCTCGACGGGGTCGGAGCTCGCGTCGACGGGAACGCCCGAAGGGTTGCGGTCGTTGCGCCACGTCATGCCCGCGGTGGTGACGTCCCAGTCGAAGAAGTCCATGATCCCGGGGATCTCGTGGACGCGAAGGACGGTTCGGATCGTCTCGGTCGATTCGTAGAAGGCATGGATCCGGAAGGTCGTTACCCCGCTGTTCGCCCCGACATAACCCCGCAGAGCCCGTACCGGGCCGTTCTTGTTGACGATGAATGCGCCCTCACCGGTGCTGAAGGTCCACTCGGTCCTCGTACAGTTGTCCGGAGCGAAACGGTTGCGGTGACGCTCGAGGAGATCGACTCCCGGAGCGCCGTCCCGCAGGATTCCCGTGTCGACGCGCAACCAGCGATCGGAGAAGCCGACCCGGTAGGAGGGGGTCGAAACGACCGACGTCTCCGGGTTGCCGCGACTCGCTCCGGTGGTGTCGTAGGTTTCCCGGTAGTCGCCGGAGAGGAGGGAGAAGTCGTAAACCACGTCGGGAGACGGTGGGAGAGGCGGGAGCGAGCCGTCGCTCCGAAAAAGGTAGATCCAGGCGGTTTCCCCCGTGACGGGATTCGCGAGCGCGAGTTCGAGTCCACTTGCCGGGACGACCCCCGGAGGTTGTCCCGCGCGTTCCGTCGCTCGCAATCCCGAGTCGCGGACGCGAAGCACGATCTCGTCGTCGGCGTCGAGAAGCGGATCCGGGTCCGGGCCGGTGAACGTGCCAGGGTCGGTATAGGTCCGCACGGTGAAGCCGCTGGGCTCCGGGTCGCCGTAGATCGTCGCGAAATCGACCACCGCGCGTTCGTCGACCTGGACGGGAATCCGCGCCCAGCCCGGGCTCCACCGGAACGCGACCAGCCGGTCGGGGAGCATCCCGGCGAGCGACGGGTCGGCGCTCCCGGTGAGGACCACTGCCTCGTCGTCCCGGCCGAGCCCGTTCGCCGCCGCGAAGGGAATGAAGAGAGGGAGCGACGCGATGGCGAGCGCGCAACCCGCGCCCCGCAAGGTGTGGGATTTACCGGATCGGAATTCCCAATTCGTCATGGCGACGCCCGTCTCCAGAGCGTTCCCGCAGCGTACGACGCGAACCCCTGTCCTTTCCAGGCAAGCGACGTGCCGAACGACGGCGGATGCGGAAGTAGCAAGAACGGAGGGTGGAAAAAGGGGGACAGGTTCCTTTTTTCTCGCAAGTGGGACCTCCCTGCGAGGAAAAAGGAACCTGTCCCCCTTTTTCCCTACACCCCGAAGAATTCCGCGTCCCAGCGAAGGCCGAGCTCGGTGGGGGGAGCCATGTAGCCGGCGAGGGCGGAGGCGGCGACCACGATCGGCGAGGCGAGGTAGCCTTCGCCCCCCACCCCCATCCGGTTCTGCCAGTTTCGGTTGAACGACGTGATTGCGCGCATTCCGGGCGCGAGCGCATCGGGCCCCTGCCCGAAGCACGGCCCGCACCAGGACTCGCGAATCTTCGCCCCCGCCCTGCGCAGCACGTCGGCGACCGACTCCCCGCCCAGGCGCGGCTCCGGCTTCTCGATGAGGCGCTTCACGCCGCCCGACCCCGGAAAGACGACGAAGTCGGTCTCCGCGCGGGTCAGGCCGGCCTTCCGCGCCGCGAGGATCACGAGCGCCGCGGAGAGGAGGTCGTCGTAGGAGCCGTTCGTGCACGATCCGATGTACGCCTTGTCGAACCGGATCCGCTCTTTCGCGACCTCGTCCGCGGGGAAGGCGTTCCCGGGACTGAACGGCTTCGCGATCATCGGGACGACCGAGGTGAGATCGAGCTCCTCGTCGATCTCGTACCGTGCATCGGCTCCAGGGGCGATCAGCGGGTAGGGGAGGTCGCTCATCCCTTTCGAGCGGAACCACGCGAGGGTGATCTCGTCGGGGGCGAAGATCCCGTTCTGCGCCTCCGCCTCCGCCATCATGTTCGCGATCGTGTTGCGATAGGCGATCGGGAGCTGCTTCCCGGCATCCACCAACTCGACCGACATTCCCTGGGATTGCTTCTCTCCCCACCGCTCGAGGAGCTTGAGCACGACGTCTTTCCCCGAGACCCAGGGTTGCAGCTTCCCCGCGAAGACGACGCGTCGCGCCTTCGCGAGCGTCATGTAGACGTACCCGGTCGACCACCCGAAGCCGAGAGTGGTCGAACCGACCCCCATCCCGACCGCGCCGTACGCGCCGTAGGCGCGCGAGTGGGAATCGGCGCCCGGAATGAGCTGTCCGGGGTAGACGAGTCCCTGTTCCGGGAAGTAAAAGTGGAAAATGCCGTCGCCCGGCGTGGCGTAGTACGGCTTTTCCATCCGCTCGATCGATGCGAAGGCGCGACCGATCGCGGTCTGGCGGTCGTCCGCTTCGATCCCGGTGAAGACGAAGTGGTCGTTCGCGATCGCCGCCTGACGCGGGAAGATCGTTCCGCCACCGGTGATCTTGTGGAACGTGTGGATGGCGAAGGGAGCGGTGCCGTCCGATGCGGGAAGGAGGTCGGCATAGGCGCGGAGGGTGGATCCCGGCTCCACCCGAGCGTCCTTGTCGACACGGTGGGCCCACACGATCTGCTCGGTCGTGGTGAGGCGGCGCGCCGTCACCGGGTCCGGCCACTCGATCCGGGGGAGCTTCGCCACGGAATCGCGGAACTCGCGGCGCCCGATCGCGAAGATCCCTCCCGACCTTCGGATCTCGTCTTCCTTCGCGGTGAGCGGCACGGGAACGTAGGACTTCCCCTGCGTCTCGTTTCGGAGCGCGCGCGAGGCGGTGTCGTACGAGAAGACGTCGCCGTCCCTCGCGTCCTCGACGGCCTCGGGGCACTGCACGACCTGGAGCCCGAGGTTGAAGGCGTTGCGGCGGAAGATGTCCCCCATATTGTGGGAGCAGACGATCACCATCTCGAGGCCGGCCTCCTCGGCGACCCCCTTGAGCCCGGCAGGGCTCATCTCGCGGGAGGAGCCGATCGCGAAGCGCTCGCCGGCGATCACGAAGGTCTCCCCCGCGTGGACCCGCCTGCGGAAGTCCGGCATGAGGTGCCGGAACGAGCCGGCTTTCCACCGCTCGTCGAGGGTCTCGAGCGATTCCGAGACGCAGTCGGCCGCCGGCGTGATCTGGTCGGTGTCGATCGCGTCGAGCTTTTTCCCCGGGCGCTTCGGGTCCCAGAAGATGAGGGCCTTCCCGCGGATCGTCCGACCGGCGCTCCCCGCGGCGTCCTCGGGGCGAGGCCCCGGGAGCGATTCGAGGACGACCCCCGGCTTCAGACGGGCGGGCTCGATGCGGTGGTCGGGCTTCGGCATGAGCGAGGTCTCCCTGCGAACCAAAACCTCCCGAGGGTACAGCATCCGCCAGGTTTCCGTCCCGAACGGAGGGATGAGCCGTGCCTCCGATCGCCGTTCTCTCGGTCTCTTTCCTCCGGGCCACCGCCCCTCTTCCGGCCCAGGACCCCGGCGCGGGGCTCAGGAGCGCCGACGAGGAGATGGCCCTGAAGCCGTTCCGTACACGTCCCTCGTCGGACGCCCGGTTGGAGCTCGACCTCGTGCGCTCGCGGCTCGAGGCGGCCGAGACCGAGGCGGCCGCACTCGGAGGGATGGAGAAGATCGCCGGTGTGCGGGTCGCGGTGCAGAAGGGGGAGATCGATTTCCTCGCGGATCGTCTCGGGCTCGCGAAGGAGGAGAAGAACGCGGCACGCGTCGACGCGTTGACGGCGAAGATCCGGCGCGTCGAACGCCGCGAAGCGCCTCGACGAACTCGCCGACACCCGTGTCGAAGTCCTCGACACCCGGGAGAACGCGAAGGCCGGCAAGGGGAGGTGGAAGGCGCTCGTCGCGGGCGGGAAACGCGAACCGTCCGCCGCGCCCGGCATCCCGGTACCGATCGGGGTATTTTCGAAGGGTGGGCAACGAGGTTCCCGAGCACCTCTGGCGCGAGAGCGACCTCGACACACTCCCCGACGAACCGTGGGCGTGCGAGACCGTCTCCGGGAGCTTCCTCCGTGAGCCGCGTCCGATGCCGAGACGCGCGAGGATCGCCGCCCTCGTCGACGTAAGGGCGCGGTGGGAACGGACGGCTGTCGTCCATGCCGGGGGGCCCGGCTCCCTCCTCGCCCGCGAGCCCGATACGGTACGAGGATCCGAGGTCGCGCTCATGAGCCGCGATCGACGGGATGCCTCGAACGAGACGGGCCGCTGCTCCGGGGCGCCGGACCCGCCCGTCGAGGCGCTTTCGCGGGGAAACTCGAGGAAGGCGATGCGGAGGAAGGTCGCCGACTCCCCGTCCACGGGCGCGCGGGCGGCGTGGGTCGTCGATCCCCGATCCTCTGCCGTGGCGGTCCCACTACCGGGATCCGCGCCACGGCATCTCGAACGCGGAGACGTTCGGACCGGAGACGGGTCCTCCGGCGGTTTCCGGATCTCCGTCGACGACCCGTTCGACCGGTACTGACCGATGCCCACCTTCCGTCCCGCCTACCGCCGCCTGACCCGCGGTGAACTCCGCGAGCGGGTCCTCCGCGCCCTCGACGCCCTTCACGAGTGCCGCCTCTGCCCGAGGGACTGCGGCGCCGACCGCGTCGCGGGGCGGCGGGCCGCCTGCAAGACCGGCCGGTACGCGGTCGTCTCGAGCGCCTTCCCGCACCACGGCGAGGAGGACTGCCTTCGCGGCGCGCGCGGTTCGGGGACGATCTTCTTCGCGCATTGCAACCTGCGATGCGTCTTCTGCCAGAACTTCGACATCAGTCAGGCGATCCCGGCGAGGGGCGCGGAGGGGCTTCCGGCCGCGGAGATCGCCGGGCTCATGCTCGCCCTCCAGGGCGCCGGCTGTTCCAACATCAATTTCGTCACCCCCGAGCACGTCGTTCCGCAGGTGCTCGAGGCGGTCGAGATCGCGGTCGATGGAGGGTTGAACCTCCCGATCGTCTACAACACGAGCGCGTACGACTCGCACGAGAGCCTGGCGCTCGTCGACGGAGTCGTCGACATCTACATGCCCGACTTCAAGGTCTGGTCCCCCGATCGGGCGAAACGCTGGCTCGGGGCGGAGGACTACCCCGAGGCGGCGCGCGAGGCGATCCTCGAGATGCACCGTCAGGTCGGCCCCCTGGTCCTCGACGAGAGGGGCGTCGCTCGTCGCGGTCTCTTGATCCGCCACCTCGTGATGCCCGGCGCGCTCGACGACACACGCGCGATCCTCGAGTGGATCGCCGTCCATCTCGGTGCCGGAGCCTACGTGAACGTGATGGACCAGTACCGGCCGGCGGGGAAGGTCCTCGAACGGGGGAAGTTTCCCGAACTCGAGCGCCGGTCCTCCTCGTCGGAGCACGCCGAGGCGGTCCGGATCGCGCTCGACCTCGGTCTCCGCGTCGACGGCGTCGGTGCGTAGCCCCGCCGGGAACCTGCATCCCGGGGCGGGCGTACACTGCCTCCGTGGAAACGATGCTCGGCGTTTGCCTCGGGATCGCGCTCGCGGCCGCGTGCGGTTTTCGGGTCTTCGTGCCCCTTCTCGTCCTCTCCGCCGTCTCGAAGGCGGGCTGGCTGACCCTCGCCGATTCGTTCGCCTGGATCGGGACGACCCCGGCTCTCGTCACGTTCGCGGCGGCGACGCTCCTGGAAATCGGCGCCTACTACGTTCCCTGGCTCGACAACCTGCTCGACTCGGCCGCGGGACCCCTCGCCGTCGTCGCGGGGGTCGTCGTGTCGGCGGCGGTGCTCACCGATCTCGACCCGCTCGTCAAATGGACCCTCGCGATCGTCGCGGGAGGAAGCGCCGCGGGGGCGGTTCAGGCCGCGACGACGGGGGTGCGGGCGCTCTCCTCCACGACGACCCTCGGAATCGCGAACCCGATCGTCGCCACGGCGGAGTTGGGCGGGTCGATCGCGCTTTCTCTCCTGTCGATCCTCTTCCCGGTCCTCGCCGCGACGGCCGTGGTCGGCTTCCTGGGCCTCTTCGCCTTCCGCCTCGCGACCGGGTCCCGGAGCGCCTGACCCGGGAAGACGCGCGTGGCAGAATGCCCCCGCGCCCGAACGGCGCGGGAGGAAGCGATGTCGTACCAGGCCTACAAGCTGCTCCACCTGCTCGGGATCTTCGTCCTCTTCGGCGCGCTCGGCGGTCTTGCCGCCCTCCGAATGGGGATGGACGCGGGGAAGGTCGAGGGAGCGAGGGTCTTCAACGTCCTCCACGGGCTCGCCCTCGCGATCGTCTTTGTGGCCGGGTTCGGGATGCTCGCGAAGATCGGCATGGGGGCCCCCGGGAGCTGGGGGGCCTGGGTCTGGATCAAGCTCGCGATGTGGCTGCTCCTCGGCGCCGGTCTCGTCGCCCTCAAGAAGGCGGGGAGGAGCGCACACCTCGCGCTCGTGCTCCTGACGCTCCTCGGCGCGGCGTCGGCGTGGGCGGCCCTCTTCAAGCCCTGAGGCGGGGCCGGGTCACTTCGTCTCCGGTTTTTCCGCCCCCCTCCCGAGAGCGGGGATCGCCTCGATCAGGCGCCGGAGGTCCACACCGGAGAGCGATTCGATCAGCGGCGGCAATTCCGCGACGATCTTCGTCACGTCCCCGGTGATCCGGCTCGCGCCGGTTCCCTCGCCCCCCGTCGACACGAGGGTGATCCGGTCGGTCTTGGAAAGCGGCTCGGCGACGGCCCGCGCGATCTCGGGAAGGGCACCGATCAGGATCTGCAGGACCGCGGCCTCGTTGTACTCCTTGAACGACTGCGCCTTCCGTGCCATCGCCTCGGCCTCCGCCGATCCCTTGAGGGCGATGATCTCGGCCTCGGCCGTTCCGGTGACCTTCGTGACGTCCGCGTCGGCCGATCCTTTGAGGCGCCGGGCTTCCGATTCCCCGCGCGCCGCCTGCTCCACCTTCGTCCGCATCGCCGCGGCTTCGGTTTCGACCCGGTAACGCTCGGCGTCGGCGAGGCGCTTGACGGTCGCCTCGAGTTCCTTTTCGCGGCGCTGGATCTCGCGCTCCTGGACGACGATCTGCTGCTCCTTCTCGACGACCGCGACCTGGACCTCCTCGCGCTTCAGGGCCTGCGAGGTCTTGTACTTCTGGATGTCGTAGGCGAGATCGGCCTCCGCGCGCTTGACGTTGACGGCCTGGTCGTACTCGGCCTTCTTCGACTGGAAATCGCGGTTGGCCTCGGCGATGCGGGTCTCCGCCTCGTACTTGGCGATTTCCCCCGCCTGGCGCGCCTGCGCCGACCTGATTGCGGCGTCCCGGTCGGCTTCCGCCTGGGCGATCACGGCGTCGCGCTTGACCTCCGCGGTCCTCGGTTTCCCGAGCGCTTCGAGGTAGCCGTGGCTGTCGCGGATGTCCTTGAGCGTGAACGAGACGATCGCGAGCCCCATGTTCGCCATGTCGGAGACGGCGACCTCCTGGACGGAGCCGGCGAACTGGTCCCGGTTGCGGTAGATCTCCTCGACGGAGAGCGTTCCGATGATCGCGCGCAGGTGCCCTTCGACCGTCTGGAGGGCGACCTGCTTGATCTCCTCGACGGTCTTTCCGAGGAATTGCTCCGCCGCGGTGCGGATCGACGCTTCGTCCCCGCGGATCTTCACCTGCGCCACGCCGTCGACGACGATCGGGACCCCCGGCTTCGTGTAGACCTCGGGGGTCGTGATGTCGAGGGTCATGACCTCGAGGGAGAGGACGTCCACGCGTTCGAGGAGGGGAAAGACGAAGGCACCCCCTCCTTTCCGGATGCGGTACCCCGTCGTCTCGACCTCGCCCGCCTCCCCGCGGATCCGGTGCTTGCGCCCCGAGATCACCATGACCTGGTTCGGTCCGACCTTCTTGTAACGCTTGGCGACTGCGAGGATCAGCAGGAAAAAGACGATCGGAACCGTGATGAATACGAGTACGGTGACCGCGGGACCGAACCTGAACATCGTCCCTCCTCGGAGGCGTCAGGACTTGACGCGCACGAACGCCGTGGAGCCTGCGACCTTCTCGATGACGACGAGGCTGCCCTTGGGGACGGGGGCTCCGTCGATCGCCCGCGCCGGGGCGCTCTCGCGCTGGCCCTTCACGACGAAGGCGATCTCCCCGGTGCCCCCCGCCGGGATGGCGGTGATGACCTCGGCGTCGCGTCCCGCGACGTGCCGTCCGTGAAACTCGGCCCCCGCCTGCGTCTGCTTGAAGATCGACTCCAGGATCGCGAACGCCGCCGCCGCGAGCATCACGCCGCTTCCGGTCGCGGTGAGGAGACCCGGGACCGTGCCCCATTCGAGGAGGTAATGGGCGACGGCCCCCCCGCCTCCGAATCCGGTGATGAAGGTCGCGACGAGCGTGGGCGACAGGGGGGAGGGATGGCCGGCGTCGAGATGACCCGACGCGTCCACGTGGACATCCCCGGCGTCTCCGAGCATCCCGGCGGCGCTCGCGATCAGGGCGTAGACGACGCCGAGTCCGAGCAGTGCGAGGTAGACGAGACCGATCGTCATGTCGTTGGGAGCGGACCCTACCACGGGCCGCGCGAGAGGGTCAACGACCGAGCGCGCCGAGCGTATCATGGCCGCCATGGGCAACGGACGTCCGCTCCTCATGATCCCCGGACCGATCGAGATCTCGCCCGCGGTGCAGGCCGCCTTTTCCGTCCCTCCACCCGGCCACCTCGCCCCGCGCGTGATCGAGGCGTTCGGGCGCTCGCTCGGCCTCATGCGGAAGGTCTGGCTCGCGGGGGCCGACGCGCAGCCGTTCGTCGTCCCCGGCTCCGGAACGACCGCGATGGAGATGGCGGTCTGGAACGTCGTCTCGCCCCACGATTCCGTCGTCGTCGTGAAAACGGGCTACTTCTCCGACCGGATGGAGACGATGCTCGCGCGCGCCGGAGCGAGGGTCACGGCGGTCGGTTCCGAGCCGGGGCACGCACCCACGATCGAGGAGGTGAGGTCGGCGGTCGATGCGGCGACGCCCAAGGCCCTCTTCGCGACGCACGTCGACACCTCGACGGGGGTTCGGGTCGACCCCGAGCCGCTCGCGCGCCTCGCCCGGGAGCGGGGGATCCTCTCCGTCTTCGACGGCGTTTGCGCGACGGCGGGGGAGCGGTTCGCGATGGAAGCGTGGGGGGCCGACGTGGTGTTCACCGCCTCGCAGAAGGCGATCGGCCTTCCTCCCGGACTCGGCCTCTTGGTCGCGACCCCGCGCGCCCTTGAGGCGCGCGATCGCCGCGCGGCGACCCCTCCCCCCATGGCGCTCGATTTCGCGCAGTGGCTCCCGATCATGAAGGCCTACGAGGCCGGAAGGCCCTCCTACTTCGCCACCCCCGCGACGAACCTGATCCTCGCCCTCGAGACGGGGCTCGCGGAGATCCTGGCCGACGGGATGGAGGCCCGCTTCGCCCTCCACGCGAGAGCCGCGAGGGCGATGCGCGAGGCCTGGCGATCCCTCGGACTCGAGGAGGTCCCGGCGAGAGACGAACTCCGCGCGAACACGCTTTCCGCCCTCTGGTACCCCGAAGGGGTCGGCGCGGAGTTGCTCGCGCGGATCGCGGCGCGCGGCGTCGTCGTCGCCGGCGGCCTCCACGCGGCGATCCGCGACCGGTACTTCCGCGTCGGCCACATGGGGTACGCGGCGACCGTTCCCGAGATGCTCCGGCGGACGGCCGAAGCGGTCGGCGAAGCGGTGCTCGAGGCCGGACACCCCGGGAGGGCGATTTCCCCGGAGATTTGGAGCCGTCTGCTAGCATGATCCGTTCGACCGCCCCGATTCGTGCGGGATGGAAGGACCCTCGAGAGGTTCACCGTGATCAGCGATTTGAAACGCGTCCGTAACATCGGTATCAGTGCGCACATCGACTCGGGCAAGACGACGCTCACCGAGCGGATCCTCTTCTACACGCAGCGGATCCGGGTCATCCACGACGTCAAGGGTAAGGACGGCGTCGGCGCCAAGATGGACTCGATGGAGCTCGAGCGGGAGCGCGGGATCACGATCCAGTCGGCGGCGACCCACGTGGTCTGGCGCGACCACCACATCAACATCATCGACACCCCCGGCCACGTCGACTTCACGATCGAGGTCGAGCGTTCCCTGCGGGTGCTCGACGGGGCGATCCTGGTCCTGTGCGGGGTCGCGGGCGTGCAGTCGCAGTCGATGACGGTCGACCGGCAGATGCGGCGGTACAACGTCCCGCGACTCGCCTTCATCAACAAGCTCGACCGGACGGGCGCGAACCCGTTCCGGGTCACCGAGCAGCTCCGCGAGAAGCTCAAGCACAACGCGGTGATGATGCAGATCCCGATCGGCCTCGAGGCCGATCTCGAGGGGGTCGTCGACCTGATCGAGATGAAGGCGCTCTGGTTCGACGGCGACAACGGGGAGAAGGTCCGGATCGGAGAGATCCCCGAGCCCCTCAGGGCCCAGGCGGAGGAGAAGCGCGAGGAGATGCTCGACGCCGTCTCCCTCTACTCCGACGCCCTCATGGAGGCGATCCTCGAGGACAAGGTCACCCCCGGGCTGATCCGCGACGCGGTGCGCAAGGGGACCCTCTCGCTCGAGCTCACCCCGGTGTTCTGCGGGTCGGCCTACAAGAACAAGGGGGTCCAGCCCCTCCTCGACGCCGTGACCCAGTACCTTCCGGATCCGACCGAGATCCCGCAGGTCGCGCTCGACCTCGACAGGGAGGAGGCGAAGGTCCCGCTGACGGCCGATTTCGACAAGCCCCTCGTCGCCCTCGCCTTCAAACTCGACGAGGGGCGATTCGGACAGCTCACCTACATCCGCATCTACCAGGGGACCCTGAAGAAGGGGGACACGATCGTCAACGCCCGGACCGGCAAGGACGTCCGCGTGGGACGTCTCGTCCGGATGCACGCCGACGAGATGGAGGACATCCAGGACGCCTCCGCGGGGGACATCGTGGCTCTCTTCGGGGTCGACTGCGCCTCCGGAGACACGTTCACCTCGGGAAACGTGAACCTCGCGATGACCTCGATGTTCGTCCCCGCTCCCGTCATCCATCTGACGATCAAGGCCAAGGACAAGAAGAACCAGGCCAACGTCGCCAAGGCCCTCGGCCGTTTCATCAAGGAAGATCCCACCTTCCACAGCCGCGTCGACGAGGAGTCGGGGGAGACCGTCATCTCGGGGATGGGCGAATTGCACCTCGACGTCTACGTCGAGCGGATGCGGCGCGAGTACAACGCGGAGGTCGAGACCGGAGCCCCGCAGGTCGCCTACCGAGAGGCCGTCACGGCGAAGGCCGAATTCAATTACACCCACAAGAAGCAGACCGGCGGGTCCGGGCAGTATGGCCGCGTGGCCGGCTACGTCGAGCCATGGCCCGACGGAGACTTCGAATTCGTCGACGAGATCTACGGCGGCGCGATCCCGTCGGAGTTCATCCCTTCCGTCGAGAAGGGGTTCCGGTCGATGCTCAAGAAGGGGAGGCTCATCGGGTTCCCCGTGACGAACCTCCGGGTCGTCATCAACGACGGCGCCGCCCACGCGGTCGACTCGTCGGACAACGCCTTCCAGGCGGCGGCGCGCGGCGCCTTCCGCGAGGTCTACTTCCGCGCCAAGCCCGCGATCCTCGAGCCGCTGATGAAGGTCGCGGTCGAGGGGCCCACGGAGTTCCAGGGCGCCTTCGTCCGGACGATCATGCAGCGGCGCGGGATCATCGTCGGCACGAGCGAGGAGGAGGGGTTCGTGCGCATCGAGGCGGACGTCCCGCTCGCCGAGATGTTCGGCTATTCGACCGACCTGCGCTCCGCGAGCCAGGGGAAGGCCGAGTACACGATGGAATTCGCCCGGTACGCTCCGGTCCCCGCCGAGGTGTCGGAGCAGCTCATCAAGAAGTACGGCACCAGCGCGGCCAAGGACGAAGAGTAGGATAGGAGGCCCGGACGATGCACCTGAAAGAACTCAACGAGCGCAGCCCCCTGCGCCTCCTGGAGGAGTCGATCCACGGAGGGCTCGGCCCCGGGAACCTGGGCGTCGTCGTGGCGCGCCACGGCGTGGGCAAGACCGCGTTTCTCGTCGGCGTCGCCCTCGACGACCTCTTCCGCGGCCGGAAGGTCCTGCACGTGTCGATCGGACGCACGATCGAGCACATCCGCGAGTACTACGACGAGGTCTTTTTCGACCTCGCGACGAAGGCCAAGCTCGAAGGGGCCGCGGAGATCCGCCGCGACATGGAGCGCCGGCGCCACATCAAGGCATTCCTCAAGGGGACGTTCTCGGTGGCGAAGCTCAAGGAGCACATCGCGATGGTCCGGGACGTGCTCGACTTCACCCCGGCCGCCGTCATGATGGACGGGTACGACTTCGACACGGCGACCCCGGAGGGCCTCGAGGAACTTCGGGGCATCGCGAAGGATCTCAAGGCCGAATTCTGGATGTCGGCCCACACGCATCGCGAGTCGAAGCGCGACGCGGAGGGGATCCCGGAGCCGGTGGCCGCGGTCAAGCACGCGATCGACGTGATTCTCGCGATGGCGCACGACGGGAAGGCGGTGCACGTCCGGCTCCTCAAGGACCACGACAACCCGCAGGTGTCCGATCTGTCCCTGGCGCTCGACCCGACGACGATGCTCTTGGTCAGGGAGTAGCGACCGGAGTATAAAAAACCGTCGTGCCCCGGACGGGGGGTCCGGAGGCGATTCGGGTCGACCGAACAGGAGGTGCTCATGAACCGAGTGACGTGGCAGAGAATCGGGCTGGTCGCCGTTCTCGCGGTCGCGTTGATCGCCGGAGCCACGGCGTACGCCAAGAAGCCGGGGGGAGGAGGCGGAAGCGGCTGCCCCAAGAACCTCGCGTGCCCGGACATCTGGGATCCGGTCCAGTGCGCGGACGGTGTGATCTACAGCAACCAGTGCTACGCCGACGTCGCGTGCGCGCCGAAGCCCTGCACTTCGGTGGGTGGCCCGGTCGAGTACTGATCGGAAGCCGTTTCGACGCGGAAACGGGCCGGCCCGGTGGGCCGGCCCGTTTCCGTTTCGGGGTGCGCTCGGGCTACTGGGTCATGATGTCGAGAAGCTCGACCTCGAAGACGAGGGTCGCTCCCGGGGGAATCGTCGGTCGTCCCTGATCGCCGTAGGCGATGTCGGACGGGCAAACCAGCTTCGCCTTCCCGCCGACCTTCATGAGCTGGAGCCCCTCGGTCCAGCAGGGAATGACCTGGTTCAGCGGGAACTGCGCCGGTTCCCCACGCTTGATCGAGCTGTCGAACTCCGTGCCGTCGATCAACGTGCCCCGGTAGTGAACCTTGACCGTGTCGACCGCCTTCGGTGTGGCGCCGGTCCCCTCCTGGGTGACCTGGTAGACGAGCCCCGACGCGGTCCGGCTCGCCCCCGCTTCCTTCGCGACCTTGTCCGCGAAGGCCTTCCCCGCGGTCTTGTTCTCGCCCGCGGCGGCGAGCGCCCGCGACTGCGCGAGCGGGCCGATCTTCGGACCGTACGTTGCGAGTTCCACCTTGGGGGGGGTTCCGAGGATCCCGTCCTTGAGACCGGCCTGCACCATGGCGACCTCCGCCTCGGTCATCCGGAAGGTCTTCAGCTGGGAGGCGATCTGGAGCCCGAGCGCGTAGAGGGTCTTTTCGTCCTCGGTCTTGGGCTCGGCGGCGACGGTCGACTCGGCGCAGGCGGTGGCGCCCGCGAGCAGGGCGAGCGCGGCCAGGGCGAACAGGCGTCTCATGGTACCTCCGGGAGCTTGGGGCCCCGCTCGAAACCGGCGACCTGCCGGGATTCGCCTGCCGATGCTAGCGAACCCGGCGCGATGGCGCGAGTCAGTTCACTCCGTAGGGCTCGCTCAGCGCAAAAGGCGCGATCTCCGCGTCGAATTGGTCGCCCGACGCCGTCACCATCCGGTAAGTCCCCTGCATCACACCGAAGGAGGTCTTGAGCGGGCAGGCGGAGGTGTACTCGAACGATTGCCCGGGACCGAGGAGGGGCTGGCGTCCGACCACCCCCGGCCCGCGCACCTCCTCCACCCGGCCGTTCGCGTCGGTGATGACCCAGTGGCGGCTCAGGAGCTGCGCCGTATCCGACCCCTCGTTCGTGATCCGGATCGTGTAGGCGAAGAACCACTCGTTCTCGGACGGGTTCGACCGCTCGGCGACGTAAGACGCGTCGACGACGACGCGGATCCCCCGGGTCACTGCCTCCGATCGATTCGAAGCGTGTCCGACCATGCCCCCATGATACAAAACGAATCCGTGGCGAAACGGACGGCGAAGGCGTCGGGGAACGCGGAGACCCGCTTCCGAAGAGCCCTCTGGGCGGTCGTCGGGGCGGCGGGGGTCCTCCGCCTCGTCCACGCCGTGTCGCTTTCGGGAAGCCCGATCGGCGGCATCCTGGTCGGGGACGCGAGATCGTACGACGCGTGGGCGCGCGCCCTCGCGGCGGGGGACTGGCTCGGGACCGAGGTCTTCTACCAGGCGCCCTTGTACCCCTACTTTCTCGGGATCGTCTACGCGCTCTTCGAGCCCTCTCCCGCCGCGGCGCGGCTCGCGCAGGCCTGTGTCGGGGCTGCGGCATGCGGGATTCTCACGCTCGCGGGGCGCGCCTGGTTCGGTCCGCGCGCGGGGGTCGCGGCGGGGGTGCTGGCCGCCGTCTACGCCCCCGCGGTCTTCTTCGACGGGTTGATCCAGAAGTCCACCCTCGACTTCGTCCTTGCCTCCCTCCTCCTCTGGACGCTCGGGAGAGCCCGTGGCGGGACGGGTCTCGCGTGGCCCGCCGCGTCGGGGGCGGTGCTCGGCGCCTTCTCCCTCACGCGCGAGAACGCCCTCCTCCTCGCCCCCTGGATCGCGCTCTGGTTCCTCCTTCCGACGGGGGTCGCGAAGCGCGGAGTCTCCTTCGCACGGGCTTCCGTGTTCGCGACCGCCTTCGTCGCGATCCTCCTCCCGGTCGGGATCCGGAACGCCGTCGTCGGAGGAGAGTTCCTCCTGACGACGATGCAGTCGGGAACGAACCTGTGGTTCGGCAACAACCCCGACGCGACCGGCCGCCACGAACCGCTCCGCGAGGGGCGCGAGATGCCGGAGTTCGAACGGGCCGACGCGACCGCGATCGCGGAGGCCGCCGTCGGCCGGAAACTGGGCGCGCGCGAGGTCTCGGTCTGGTGGCGCGACCGCGCGCTCGCCTGGATCCGCGAGAACCCGGTCGACTGGCTCCGACTCACCGCACGGAAGATCCTCCTGATCTGGAACCGGGTGGAGCTTCCCGACACCGAATCGCTCCAGCTGCACGCCGACCACTCGCCCGTACTGCGTGTGCTGGCGCACGTCCCCGCGTTCGGCCTCCTCGCCCCGCTCGCCGCCGCCGGCGCCGTGCTCACGCGCCGGCGATGGCGCGAGCTGTGGCCGCTGTACGGCATCGTCCTCGTCTTCACGGGGGCGGTCGCGCTCTTCTACGTCTTCGCGAGGTACCGCTTCCCGCTCGTACCGCCGCTCCTCCTCTTCGCCGGGGCTGCGTGGACCGAGGGGCTCGCGGCGCTGCGGTCGAGGGCGCGGCGAGAGACGGCGGTCGCTGCGGCCGCCGCGGCCGGCTTCGCGTGGGTCGTCTGGGCGCCCGTGGCGCCGACCACCGATCCCCGTCCCCTCGACTGGGCGAACCTCGCCTCCGCCGAGGCCGACGCCGGCCGGTGGGACGAGGCCATCGCCTGGCTCCGGCGCTCTGCGTCGGCCGCTCCGAGGGAGCCGAGGGTGCGCTACGGCCTCGGCCGCGCGCTCGAGGCGAAGGGAAGGACCGTCGAGGCGGAGGCCGAGTACCGCGCCGCCCTGGGGCTCGACCCGTCCTATGCCGGCGCGCGGACCGCCCTCGGGATCCTGCTCGCGGGACGGGGGGAGTGGGCACTCGCCCGCCGGGAACTCGAGACGGTCTTGAGGGACGACCCCGAATCGGCGCTCGCCTGGAACAACCTCGCGAACCTCGACCTGCTCGAAGGACGCCCGGATGACGCCGTGGCCGGGTACCGGGAGGCGCTCGCGCGCGACCCCGGCTGGCTCGACGCGCGGGTCAACCTCGCGAGGGCCCTCCTCGAATCCGGCTCGCGCGACGAAGCGCGCGGGGAACTGCGCGCGGTTCTCGCGCGCGACCCGGCCCGCGAGGACGCGCTCCGCCTCCTGGCTGAGGCACAATGACGTCCATGGCGAACCCGGCGCGGATCGCGGTGCTCGTTCCATGCTACCGAGAGGAACGCACGGTCGGCGCGGTCGTCCGGTCCTTCCGCGAAGCGCTTCCGGAAGCCGAGGTGTGGGTCTTCGACAACGCAAGCGACGACGGGACCGCCGCGGAGGCGCGCGAGGCGGGGGCGCGCGTGCGGACGGAACCGCGCCGCGGGAAGGGGAACGTCGTCCAGGCGATGCTCCGCGAGGTCGACGCCGATCTCTACGTCCTTGTCGACGGCGATTCGACCTACCCCGCCGACCGCGCGCGCGATCTCCTCGCGCCGATTCTCGAAGGGCGCGCCGACCAGGTGGTCGGGGCCCGCCGCGCGGCGGCCGGCGAGAAGGCCTATCCGCGACTCCACCCTCTCGGAAACCGGGTCGTGACCTTCCTCGTCAACCGGATCTTCGGCACGAGCCTCGAGGACGTGATGTCGGGGTACCGCGCCTTCCACCGGGAGGTCGCCCGGCATGTGCCGCTGACCGCCGCGGGCTTCGACGTCGAAACCGAGTGGACCTTGCAAACGCTCGAGAAAGGGTTCGTGATCGAGGAGATCCCGGTCGCCTATCGGGAACGCCCCGAGGGTTCACACTCGAAGCTCTCGACCTTCCGGGACGGCGCGCGGGTCCTCTGGCGGATCGCGAGGATCCTCAAGGACTTCCGTCCTCTCGCCTTCTTCGGCGCGCTCGCGTTCGTCTCCGCGGCCCTGTCGGTCCTCTGCGGGGCGCTTCCCGTGATGGAGTACGCGCGCGAGCGATACGTACACCGCGTTCCGCTCGCCGTGCTCGCGGGGTTCCTCGGGACGATCGCGCTCGGCCTCCTGCAAACCGGGGTGGTTCTCTCGAGCCTCAACAACCGTTTCCTCGAGATCCACCGGCTCCGGCGACGACGCGCGAACCGCCCTGCGCCCGATTGACGCCGAGGATCACGCCCCCTCGACGAGCGGCCGCAGCGCTCGGGCGACGTTCCCGGCGACCTTCCGGTGCCCCTCCGCGTTCGGGTGAATCCCGTCCGGGAGATTGAGCGCCGGAACCCCGCCGACACCCTCGAGGAGAAACGGTACGAGCGGGACGTCGAGCTCGTCCGCGATCCTCGGGTAAAGATCGGCAAATCCCTCCGCATAGTCGGGCCCGTAGTTCGTCGGGATCCGCATCCCGAGGAGGAGCACGGCAGCCCCCGCCCCGCGCGCCGTCGAGACGATCTGCCGGAGGTTCGCCTCGGTTTCCGCCAGTGGTTGCCCCCGTAGGGCGTCGTTCGCGCCGAGGCCGACGACCACGATCGAGGGCTGCTGCCGGAGAACCCAGCCGATCCGCCGCAGCCCCCCCGCGGTCGTGTCCCCGCTGACCCCCGCGTTGACCACGCGGATCGGGACCCCCTCTTCGAGGAGGAGCCGCTCGACCACGGCGGGGAAGGCCTCGTCCTCGGAGAGCCCGAAACCGGCGGTCAGGCTGTCCCCGAGGAAGACGACGAGGGGGCCTTCGTCGGGCTCGGGCGCGTGGACCGCGCGGGGGCTCGTGGCGGACTCCGGCAGGGAGGGCGCGGACCCGCAGCCCGTCGCGCTGGCGGCGAAAAGCGCGGTGGCGATCGCCCGGAGCATGGGATACATCTTCGTCATGGGCCGCGTCCCCCGCATCGAACTGCGCAACCTGACCCGCCGCCTCCCCTCGGGCGGACGGATGCTCACCATCCTGGACCGGGTCGGTCTCCGCGTCGAGGCCGGCGAGTTCGTCGCGGTGCTCGGGCGGTCCGGAAGCGGCAAATCGACCCTGCTCGCGCTGATGGCGGGCCTCGACCGCCCGACCGAGGGGGAGGTGCGCATCGACGGGGAGTCGGTGCACGACCGCACCGAGGACGAACTGGCCCTGCTGCGCCGGCACAAGATCGGGTTCGTCTTCCAGTCGTTCCAGCTCCTTGCGAACCTGACGGCCTGGGAGAACGTCCTCCTCCCGCTCGAACTCCTCGGCGTCGCCGACGCCGAACGGCGGGCGCACGAACTGCTCTCCCTCGTGGGGCTCGGGGAGCGCGGCCATCACTACCCCTCGCAGCTCTCCGGCGGCGAGCAGCAGCGCGTCGCCCTCGCCCGGGCGTTCGCGCCTCGTCCCCCCATCCTGCTCGCCGACGAGCCGACCGGAAACCTCGACGGTGCGACGGGGCGCGTGGTCCTCGACCTCCTGGCGACGCTCCGGCGGGAAGCGGCGGCGACGCTCGTCCTCGTGACGCACGACGTCGCGGTCGCCTCCCTCGCGGATCGCCGTGTCCATCTCGAGGACGGTCGGATCGAGCGCGAAGAAGCGGGGGTCCCCGCGCGACCGACGGCGTGAGAGCGTCGCTCCACCTGAGGCTCGTCCGGAGGGAATCGCGGGGGGCTTCCGGCCGCGTCCTCTTCTTCGTCCTCTCGCTCGCGGTCGGAGTCGCCGCGGTCGTGGCCGTGGCCGGCCTCGCGAACGCCCTCGACGCCGCCGTTCGCCGGGAGGCGCGCCCCCTTCTCGGCGCCGACGTGGCGATCGAGGGAAGCCGGCCGATCCCTCCCGAGGTGGAGGAGGCGGTCGGCCGCCTTCGCGGCGTCGAGCGGGCCGATGTCAAGGAGATGGCGACCGTCGTATCCGCTCCCGGACTCGACGGCCGGCCGGGGCCGAGCCGGATCGTCGAACTCGAGGCGGTGCGCGGAGGCTTCCCGTTCTACGGGCGTCTCCGTCTCGAACCCGACGTCCCGCTCGTTTCCCTCCTCGGCGGCGACGGGGTCGTCGCGGGGCCCGAACTGCTGGACGGGCTCGGAATCGGCGTGGGCGACGCGCTTCGCGTCGGCGAGGCGATCTTCCGGGTGCGAGGCGAGATCCTCGAGGAGCCCGGCCGGAGGGCGCTCGGCTTCGCGCTGGGCCCGCGCGTCCTCATCTCCTTCGAGGGGCTCGATCGCGCGGGGCTCGAGCGGTTCGGGAGCCGGATCGAGCACCGCCTCCTTCTGCGCCTCCCCGGGGACGCTTCCGCAGCCGAGGCCCGTCTCGTGAAGGACGATCTCGAGCGGGCGTTGCCCGAAGGGGGGTGGTACGAGGTCGAAACGTTCGCGGACGCGCAACCGGGTCTTCGCGAGGGGCTTGCGCGCGCCGAGCGATTCCTCGGCCTCGTGGCGCTCTTGTCGCTTCTCGTCGGCGGGATCGGGGTCGCCCAGACGGTGCGGGCCTGGATCGCGGGGCGGCTCGACGCGATCGCGATCCTCCGTTGTCTCGGCCTTCGTCCCTCGGAGACCCTCGCTCTCTACGCCGCGCAGACGGCCGTTCTCGGCCTCGTCGGGAGCCTCGCGGGGGCGCTCGCGGGCACGGCGGTGCTCGCGCTCGTTCCCGCCTTCCTCCCGCCGGAGTTGGGCGAGCGTGGATTCGACGCCTTTCAGCCGGGGGCGATCGCGCGCGGCCTCGGCCTCGGTCTCTCGGTCGCGTTCCTCTTCAGCCTTCCTCCCCTCGCGGCCGTCCGCCGCGTTCCGCCGCTCCGCGTGTTCCGTAGGGATGCCGATCCGATCCCGTGGGGCCCCGGGTCCCGGCTCGCCGCGGTGGCGTTCCTTCTCGCGGGGGTCTTCGCCACGGCGTGGAGCCAGTCGGGCTCGCCCCACCTGGGCGCGGGGTTCGCACTGGGCCTCGTCGCGGTGACCGCCGTCCTCGCCGCCGCCGCGTGGGCCCTGACCCGGGCGGTCGCCCGCTGGCCGCGCCGCGCGGCGCGCGTCTGGGTGCGCCACGGGCTCGCCGCGCTCGCCCGTCCCGACTCCGGCACGCTCGGCGGGATCCTCGCGCTCGGGATCGGCGTCCTCGTCGTCCTCGGGATGTGGATCGTCCAGGACCGTCTCGGCGAGCAACTCCGCGCCGATCTGCCGGCCGACGCGCCGTCCGCCTTCTTCATCGACGTCCAACCCGACCAGCTCGCGACGGTCGAGGCGGCGCTCCGCGCCGAGGGGGCGACCCGAATCGAATCGGTCCCGATGGTCACGGCCCGCCTCCTCGAAGTCGACGGACGCCGCGCGGAGGATCTCGCGCGCGAGGCGTCCGACGCGGGAAGGGAGAAGTGGGTCCTGACCCGCGAGCAGCGATTGACGATCCTGAGGGAGTTGGCGCCGGACAACCGGATCGTCGAGGGGTCGCTCTGGAGCGATCCGGGCCGCGCGGAGGTGAGCATCGAGCGCGACTTCGCGCGCGACCTCGGCGTCCGGGTCGGTTCGACCCTCGTCCTCGACGTCCAGGGGGTCGCGGTTCCCCTCGCGGTCACGAGCCTCCGCACCGTCGACTGGCGGACCTTCGGGATCAACTTCTTCATGGTCGTGGAACCCGGCGCGCTCGACGATGCCCCACAGTCGCGGGTCGCGGTCGCACGCATCCCGCCCGGACGGGAGGACGCGGTGCAGGATGCGCTCGCGGCTTCGGTTCCCAACGTGACGATGATCCGGATCCGGGAGGTCCTCGACCGGGTCGTCTCGGTCCTCACGCGCGTGGGGCTCGCCGTTCGCGTGCTGGGGGGCTTCACCGTCCTCGCGGGGATCGGGATCCTCGCGGGCGCGATCGGCGCGACCTCCTCCCGCCGCGGTCGCGAGGTCGCCCTTCTCAAGACGCTCGGGATGACGCGCGGTGGCGTCGTCGCGGTCTTCTCCGTCGAGTATGCCCTCGTGGGGACGGTCGCCGGGGCGATCGGCGCCGCCGGGGCCGGCGTCCTCGCGTGGGCCGTCTTGACGCAGGGGATGGAGATCCCGTGGCGGCTCGACGTTCTGCCTTACGTCGCGGCCGTTTTCGGGGCGGTCGCGCTCTCGGTGGCGGCGGGGATCGCGGCGAGCGCGCGGGCGCTCCGGAAGCGGCCGGTCGAGGTTCTGAGAGGCGCGGATCGTTGACCCGCGTTCATTCCTCCGCGACCGGAGGGAGGCTTCGCGCCGCGGCCATCCACGGCCGAACCGCCGGGTGCTCGAGCACCCGCGCCATCCACGCCGCGACTTCCTTCGAGACCGGCACCGCGAACGCCTCGAGGCGGACGATCGCGGGGGCGAACATGGCGTCGGCGGCGCCGAAGGCACCGGTCAGGTAGGGCCCGCCGTGCCGGGCGAGCGCGTCGGACCAGAGCGCCGCCATCTCCGCGGCCTCGGCGCGCGCGCCGGCCGAGGCTTCCGGGCGTTCCGGGAGGAAGCAGAGATGGAAGGACATCGACCGGCGCAACTCGGCGAAGCCGGAGTGCATCGTCGCGGCGAGCCATCGCGCGTGGGCGCGTCGCTCGCGGTCGGCGGGCCACAGCGCCGGATGGGCGGGCGGAGGGAACGTCTCCTCGAGGTATTCGATGATCGCGAGCGAGTCGGGAACGATGGTGGCGCCGTGATGCAGCACCGGCACCCTCCCCGTCGGCGAGATTTTTCGCCGCTCCGCGCGATCGCGGTCGGCGAGGAGGGAGATCGGCCGCTCCTCGAACGCGACCTCCTTGTGGCGCAAGGCGATCCAGGCCCGCATCGACCAGGACGAGACGTTTTTCTCCCCGACGTAGAGTGCGAGCGATTCCATCCTCGATCCTCCGGCGTGTTAGGCTAGCGCGCTTCCATGGTCGATTCCCACTGCCATCTCACGCACCCGCGTCTTCGGAACGAGACCGAGGCCGTGCTCGCGAGGGCCGCGGCGAACGGGGTGAGCGTCTGCGTGACGATCGGCACCGGAGTCGAGGATGCGATCGAAGCCCGCGAGACGGCGCGCGCGCATCCGGGGCGCGTTTTCGCGACGGCGGGGCTCGATCCGTTCTCCTCGCACGCTGCGGGGTCTCGGTTCGACGAGGGCCTCGACGCGCTCGACGACCTGCTTCGCTCGGGCGGCTTCGTCGCGCTCGGGGAGGTCGGCCTCGACTACCACTACGACCTCGACCCGCGCCCCCTGCAGCGCGCGAGGCTCGAGCGGCAGCTCGCCCTCGCACGCGAGCTCGACCTCCCCGTCGTGATCCACGTGCGGGACGCTCACGACGACATGGCGGCCATGCTCGCCGAGCACCGGGGCGTCCCGGGGGTGATCCACAGCTTCACCGGCGGACCGGGCGAAGCCGAGCGCTACCTCGCTCTCGGCTGGAAACTCGCGTTCAACGGCGTTTTGACCTTTCCCGGGGCCGCTGCGGTCCGTGACGCCGCGACGAGGGTTCCGGCCGACGCCCTGCTCGTCGAGACCGACGCTCCCTTCCTCGCGCCCGCGCCCCACCGTGGCAAGCGCTGCGAGCCGGCATTCGTCGCCGAGACGGTGCGGGCGCTTGCCGCCCTTCGCGGCTCGGCGGCCGAGGAAGTCGCGAGGGTCACCGAACGGAACGCGCGCGGCCTCTTCCGTCTTCCCGCCGTCTAGCCTACGTATTTGACATGTCCAAGACGCGTCGCTAACCTCTCAGCCGTGAACGGAACAGAAAAAGAACCGAAACACCCGATCCAGGTGGTTTCCCGCCGGACCGGACTCACGCCGGACGTGATCCGGGTTTGGGAGCGGCGTTATGGGGCGGTCTCGCCGGGCCGGTCGGCGACGAACCGGCGGCTCTACTCCGACGAGGACCTCGCACGTTTGATTCTCCTCCGGCGGGCAACCCTCGCAGGTCGGGCGATCGGGAACGTCGCCCACCTCGCGTCGGCCGAACTCGCTTCGCTCGTCGACGCGGACGAAGCCGCCGCGCGGACCGTCCCGGCCCCCGCCGGGCCGATCGACGCTTCCATCCCGGGCGGCCGGCTCGAATCGTGTCTCGACGCCGTCCGGAAGAACGACGCCGCGCGGTTGCGCGCGACGCTTCGCGCGGCGGCGCTCGAGCTCGCCACCCCGGTGCTGATCCAGGAACTCCTGGTTCCGCTCATGACGCGGATCGGAGACGACTGGCGGCGGGGAAGTCTCCACATCCATCAGGAACACCTCGCGACCGCGGTCGTGCGCTCGCTCCTCGACACGTTGCGAGACGGCCATTCCCGCTCGTTCGGCGGGCCGTCGATCGTGGTGGCGACCCCTCCCGACGAGCCTCACGAGATCGGAGCGCTCATGGCTGCCGCGATCGCCGCGGCCGAGGGATGGCAGGTGACCTACCTCGGACCGAACCTTCCGCTCTCCGAGACCGCGACGGCCGCCCGCCGGACGGGGGCACGGGTGGTCGCCTTGAGCGTGGTCTACCGCGAACACGACCCCGTTCTCTCCGACGACTTGATGCGGATGCGCGCCCTCCTTCCGCCGGAAACGGTCCTGATCGTCGGTGGGCGTGCGGCGTCGAGCTACGAGGACACTCTCCGGGAGATCGGCGCGCGCCGCGTCTCCGACCTCGCCGACTTGCGAGAACAACTCGGCCGGCTCGCCGGACGTCCGCAGTGATCGAAGCGCCGCCCGCGGGCCCGGACGGGGTTCCCGAGGCGGTCGTCCCCGATGTCCCGCACTCCGTCTCGCTCGTTCCCTTCGTCCTCGCCGACGGTTCCGGACCCCCTCGCGAAGGGACCGAGGTGCAGCTGTCCCGATGCCCGATGGGCCTCCACGTCTTCTTCCGCTGCCGCGACCGGGACGTGTGGGGGAACTATCGTGGCAGGGACGAACCGCTCTGGGAGGAAGAGGCGGTCGAGATCTTCCTCGCGCCCGGTCTCGAGGATCCGGCCCAGTACTTCGAGTTCGAGTTCAACCCCTTCGGTGCGATCTTCGACGCGATCGTGGAGAATCCGTATGGAGACCGGACCGGCATGCGCGTCGACGCCCGCTGGAATTGCGAGGGGATCGAAGCGAGAGCGCGACTCGAGCCCGCTCTGCCCGGCTGGAGCGTCGACGTGACGATTCCCTGGAAGGGCCTCTCCCTCGACGAGCCGCCCGACGCGTGGAGGGCGAACTTCTTCCGCATCGAGCGGCCGCGGGGGGAGACGCACGAGTTCAGCGCGTGGTCCAGCCCGCGGACCGATCCCCCCGATTTCCACCGTCCCCGGCGATTCGGCCGCCTGCGCCTGGACCGGGTCACCGGAGGCCGAGAGTGACCGACGCGGACGTGATCGTGGTCGGCGCCGGGGTGGCGGGCCTTGCGTGCGCGCGGGAACTCGCGCGCCGCGGCGCGAGCGTCCTTGTCCTCGAACGGTCCCGCGGGGTGGGGGGGCGATGTGCGACCCGCCGGGTGAAGGGGCAGCCGGTCGACCACGGAGTCGTCTTCCTCCACGGCTCGGATCCGGGTTTCGTCGAGGCCTTGGGCGCGGTGGAGGATGCGACGGCGCTTCCCGGCTGGCCGGTCCGCATCCGGGGGAGCGGGATCCCCTGCCGGAGAGATGCGTTCGCCGACGGGGAGGTCCGGCTGGCCTACCGCGAAGGGATCACCGCATTCCCGAAGTCGCTCGCCCGCGGTCTCGACGTGCGTTTGGGGGTGTCGGTCGAGGCGGTCGCCGCGGAGGGGGCCGGCGTGCGTGTCCGCGTGCAGGGAGACCCGGACGGGCTCCGCGCGCGCGCCGTCGTGCTTGCCCTTCCCGTCGAGCAGACCGCGCTGTTTCTGGAGCCGGCCTCCGCCGGGCCGGAGGCCATCGCCGCGCGCTATTTGCTCCGTGCAACCGCGAGCGTCCCCTCCCTGACCTGTATCGCCGGGTATCCGGGGACCGCCCCGGAGCCGGATTGGGATCTGTGGCTTCCGGAGGAGTCCGCGGTCCTGCACCTCGTCTCCCACGACTCGACCAAGCGGGCCGGGCCGGCGCAGCGGGTCCTCGTCTTCCAGGCGCGACCGATGTGGTCTCGGGCGCGGCTCGAGGACTCCGCCGACGCCTGGGCCGCGGAACTTCTCGCCGAGGCCGGACGCCTCGTCGGCGCGTGGGCGGGCGAGCCCGCCTGGACCGAAACTCACCGTTGGCGCTGGGCGCGGATCGACCGCGGCGACGAGCTGGCCGCTCCGATGAAGATCCCGCTCGCCGGGGGTGGCATCCTCGGACTCGCCGGGGAATACTTCGCACCGGGCGGCGGCGTCGAGGCCGCCTGGCTTTCCGGGCGGGCGCTCGCCCGCCGGCTTCTCGACGAGGGGTGAACGATGATGGAACCGGCCCGGACCCTCGACGAGCTTCTGGAGCGGGACCGCGACCATGAGTGCGAGGGGTACGGTCCGCAGAAGCTGTGCGTGCGCATCGTGGGGGTCGCCGAGTTGCCGACCCGGTTCGGCGAATTCCGGATCGTCGCCTTCTGGAACAACCGCGACGCGAAGGAGCACGTCGCCATCGTGCGGGGAGAGGTCGTCGGGATGGAACGGGTCCCCGCGCGTCTCCACTCCGAGTGCCTCACGGGAGACGCCCTCGGCTCGCTCCGCTGCGACTGCCGGGACCAACTCGAGGCCTCGTTGCGCGCGATCGGCCGGCTCGAACGGGGGCTCGTCCTGTACTTGCGACAGGAGGGGAGGGGGATCGGGCTCATCAACAAGGTGCGGGCCTACGCTCTCCAGGACCGGGGGATGGACACGGTCGAGGCGAACCTCGCCCTCGGGTTCCGGGACGATGAACGCGACTACGCGATCGCCGCGCACATGATCGCGAGCCTCGGCATCCGGTCGGTCCGCCTCATGACGAACAACCCCGGGAAAATCCGCCAGCTCGAACAGTACGGGATCCGCGTCGCCGACCGGATCCCGCACATGATCCCGCCGAACGAGTTCAACCGGTTCTACCTGGAGACGAAGGCGAGCCGCTCGGGGCACTGGATCGATTTTGCCGGAAAGCCCCATTTGGTCGAGCAGGACGACCCGGTACTGGTCGAGGGAATGAAGGAAGAGTGATCGCGGGGCGAGGACCCGGAATATCTTCCTTTCCCTCTTGACTTCAAATTCCGCCGTTTGGCATTATCTTCCGGTAGGTTTCAATAGTTGTAATTCTTATAGGCGGGCAACGATGGAAAAGACCGTGTTTACGACCTTCGAGGCCGCCAAGCTCTGCCACGTGTCGCCGCTTTCGATCATCAACTGGGTCAACGCCGGACGCCTCCCCGCGTTCCGAACCCCCGGAGGACACCGCCGGATTCGTCGCGATGATCTCGTCCGTTTCATGCGGGAGAATCAGATCCCGATCCCCGAAGCGCTCGTCGTGGGTTCGGGCCGGACGAAGGTGCTGGTGGTCGACGACGAGCCGGCGATCCGGGACCTCCTCGCCGACTACCTGTCGAATCGTCCCGAGCGCCCCTTCGAGGTTTCCGTCGCCGCCGACGGTTTCGAGGCGGGCCGCCTCGTCAGTTCGTTCCGTCCCGATGTCGTCCTGCTCGACCTCCGGATGCCGGGGCTCGACGGATTCCAGGTCTGCCGTACGATCAAGGACGACAAGGAGACCCGGTCGATCCTCGTGGTCGCGATGACCGGGTTCCACACTCCCGAGACCGAAGCGCGCGTGATCGAGTGCGGTGCGTCGAGGTGCGTGGCGAAGCCGTTCACACCCGCCGAGATCGCGTCGGTGCTCGACGGCCTTCTCGTCGCGGGCACCGCCCGCACGGCGACCGGACGGCGGCGGCGGAACGGAAGGGGCTGATCCGCCCCTTCAGCGCAAGAACCCCTCGAATTCCTCGGGGTGGGCCGCGCGGCGCAGTCCCTGCTCGCGGGCGATCGCGCCCGACCGGACGAGCCGGGCGAGCGCCTCGTCGAGCGTGATCGAACCGGCCTGCCGCCCCATCGCCATCTGGGCCGGAAGCTGGTGGTTCAGGCCGCGCCGCAGCAGATTCCGCACCCCGTCGGTCGCCACCATCACCTCGACCGCCGCGACTCGGCCGCGCCCCGCCTGGCGCGGCACCAGGTGCTGGATGACGATGCCGGCGAGGGTCAGGGAGAGTTGCGCGCGGATCTGCGGCTGTCTTTCGTCGCCGAACGAGTCGACGATCCGGTCGAGGGTCTGCGCCACACTTCCCGTGTGGAGGCTCGAGAGGACGAGGTGCCCCGTCTCGGCCGCCGAAAGGGCCATCGCCATCGTCTCGGGGTCGCGCATCTCGCCGACGACGATCACGTCGGGATCCTGACGCACGGCGTTCCGGAGAGCCTCGGCGAACGAGGGCACGTCCTGGCCCACCTCGATCTGCTCGACGAGGCAGGTCCCATGGGCGTGGACGTATTCGACCGGATCCTCGATCGTGATGATGTGGAGGCTCCGGGTGCGGTTCATGACCCCCACGAGCGAGGCGAGCGTCGTCGTCTTCCCCGATCCCGCAGGGCCCGCGATCAGGACGAGGCCGCGCTCGAGTCCGGCGAACCGCTCGACGACGGGGGGAAGGCCCAAGGCGGAAGGTTCCGGGGCCTTCGCGGGAAGCGGGCGGACCGCGATCGCGATCTGGCCACGCTCATGGTGCACGTTCGCACGAAACCGGCCGAGGCCGGGCCGGTCGAAGGAGAAATCGACGGCACGCCGCTCTTCGAGACGCGTCGTGCTCCGCTCGTCCAAGATCTCCTGGACGAGGGCCCGGACCGTCCGCGCGTCGAGGATCTGCGGATCGACCGCGAGCAGGCTCCCGTCCACCCGACCGGTGGCCGGAGCGCCGTTGACCAAGAGGAGATCCGATGCGCCCGTCTCGAGCGCCCGGGAGAGCAGGCGGTCGAGCCGCAGCCTCCCCGAGGCGTCCCGCTCCACGGCGGGAAGGGAAGCGCTCCCTCCGAGAGCGTTCAACTCCCGGACGAGCCGGGACAGCTCCTCGTCGAAGTCCGGCATGCCGGGGAATCTACGACAGCGCCGCCCGCGGGACTAGGGGAAATCCCGTGCGGGGGGACGCGGGTCAGGGGAGGAGCCCGCAGGAGAGCTCGGTCTCGGCCCCGTCGGGAACTCCGGACCGCCCGAGGAGGGTGAGCGCGGAGGGATCGAGTTCGCACCCCGTGTAGGCCGGGTCGCACCGCACGGCATCGGTGAAATCGACGGAGTAGAAGACGAGCTCCGAAACCGGGATCTCGTAGGGCTCCGGCCCGAGGTCGAGGGACGGGCAGACGAAACGCGAGCCCGCGTTCATCACGACCGGCACCGTCCGTTCGCACGCGTCGCCGATGGAGTTGTCGTTCGCGTCGGTCTGGGAGGGGTTCGGGTACCACGCGCAGTTGTCCGCCCCGTCGGTCACGCCGTCGAGATCCTGGTCGGGGAGGAGGAAGACCGTACCGTCCGATCCGACGACCTCGACCGAGCAGGCGTCCCCCGAGCCGTCGCCGTTCGAATCCGGCTGCCAGGTTCCGGCACCGGGGTCGAGCGGATCGCGGGGGACGCGCGGGTTGAACTGCGTGGGGCAGTTGTCCGTCTCGTTCGGAACGCCGTCGCCGTCGTAGTCGCGTCCCGCGGAGAGATTGGGTCGTTCCGCGTGCACCGCCGAGATCGACTCGAGATCGAGGATGAACGCGAAGGACCCCGTCGTGCCGGCGTCGAGTACGATCCCGCCGCCTCCGCACTGGCGGGTCAACTGGGTCGCCGCCAGCGGATCGAGGATGTTGGCGATCGAAAACACGTAGGTGCAGGGCGTCCGCTCGGCCTCGAGGAAGGACCACGCCGTGACGAGGGCGCCGGACGTGTCGTACAGCTCGGCGTCGTAGGCGCGGATCCGGAACCGGAACTCCCTGGGAACGGGCGTACGGCTGGTGTCGGCGTTCACCTGGGCGATGACGATCGACCCGAACAGGGAACCGGTCTCCGGGAACTTCGAGTCGACCTCCCTGCATCCCGCGAGGAGGAACGCGGCGAGCGCCGCTGCCGCGAAACGAGAGGGCCCACGCATCGCTGCGGCGGCTACTCCACCCTCACCGTCACGTATTGCGGGATCGCCTGCTGGAATCCGAAGGAGTCCCAACCGATGAGGCAGGGGGAGAGTTCCTGGTTGCATCGGGCGTTCGGGTCGTCGATGCAGATCCAGCGGCTCTCGTAGTCGGCGACGAGGCCTGCCGCGTCAACCTCGATCGCGATCCGCTTGACACCACCGCTCGGCACCGAGAACTCGATCGGCGGGGCGAGAGGAACCGGCTGGGCGAAGACCTGGACTTGCGTCGTCGGCGGCGGGGGAATCTGATCGATCTTCTCGATGCAGGTGGACGCGTTCGGGTCCGCATCGGGATCGGCGAGAGTCGGCGGGAACCAGTAAAGGGTTTCGAGAAGGTATCGACCGGGGGCAAGGGGAGTCTCGAAGAAGACCTGCTCCGTCGGGATGCGGAGATCGAACCCGACTTTTTCCGGAATCAGGTCGATCTGGGGCGGAGACGCCCCGAGGTTGACGGCCGCGTCGGGGTCCTGGGCCGAGACGATGGCGCGATCGAGCTGGAATACGGCGGTGTTCCAGCGAGGCGGCGGCTCGGAGAGCACCGCCGCCTGGAACGTTGCACGGGCGTTCCCGGACGAGATCGCCTCGTCCTGGGTGCAGCCGAGGGTTCCCAGCGCGATCAGGAGTGCGACGGCGGCCGTGCCGCATGCGATCCGTCCACGACTCATGGAACCGACCCTCCCCGGAGACCCCTCCGGCATCGACACCCGAAGCTACCGCAAAGCTCGACGGAACGGCGAATCATAATCGACCCGCCGCGGTGTGACAACCGCGCTTCGGACCGTCCGCGCTAGGGACAGGCCGCCGCTGGAGCGCGCTCGCCGCCCTGGGAATTCTGGCCGTACGTCCCCGTCCCGCAAACGTTCTGGGCTCGGAGGAGGTAGTAGTACCCGTCGTTCGGCGCCGGATCGGCTCGGCCGTCGACCCAAGTCTCGGCGGCGACGTCGTCCTCGAGGCAGGTCGCCGAGACGACCCCCGCCTCGCTTCGCAGCGTCGACAGGGCGCCGCCGGCGATGTCGTACACGGTCGCTCCCCCCTGGCCGGTCCAGGAGAGCGTCGTCGTCGAGGCGCCCGAGAGCACGAGGCCGGAAACGGCGCCCGGCGGCGCCGACACCGAACCGTCCAGAGGAGCGCAGTCGGCGGCGTCGTCGACGCCGTCGTTGTCGTCGTCGGGATCGCAGGGGTTGCCGAGACCGTCGAGGTCGAAGTCGAGCTGGTCGGCGTTCGCGACGGCTGGACAGTTGTCGCAAACGTCGCCCGCCGCGTCGAGGTCGGAGTCCGTCTGGCTCGGGTTGGCGACGAACGCGCAGTTGTCGCAGGCATCGCCGATCGTGTCGAAGTCGCCGTCTTCCTGGCCGGCGTTCGCTTCGATCGGACAGTTGTCCAAGCTGTCCGCGACGCTGTCGTTGTCGTCGTCGGGGTCGCAGGAGTCGCCGAGGCCGTCGAGGTCGAGGTCGTTCTGCGCGGCGTTCGGGGTAAGCGGGCAGTTGTCGAGTTCGTCCGCGATGCTGTCGTTGTCGTCGTCGCCGTCGCAGAGGTCGCCGAGGCCGTCGAGGTCGGTGTCGAGTTGCGCCGGGTTGTCGACCAAGGCGCAGTTGTCGCAGAGGTCCCCGACCCCGTCGGTGTCGGTGTCGGCCTGATCGGCGTTCGGGACGGCCGGGCAGTTGTCGCAGGCATTCGCCCGTAGATCGCCGTCATCGTCGTCCTGGGGAGGGTCGTAGGTCGAGGGGCAGAGATCGCAGGCATCCCCGACGAAGTCGCCGTCCGCGTCTCCTTGGGTCGAGTTGCCGGCGAGCGGGCAGTTGTCTCCCGGGTCGACGAGGAGGTCGCCGTCCGAGTCGCGGTTCGCGGCCGCGCAGGCGCTCGCCGGGGAGCGGCCGTCGGCGAAGGTGGAGTCGCCGCAAGAGTTCCTCCCGGCCACCAGATAGAAGAACCCTTGGCCGGGGTCGGGCACGGTGGGATCGGCGGCGGAACCGTCGGGCGATTCGTCGTCGAAGCAGGTTTCGTCGTACGTCCAGGGCTCCTGAAGGGTCCCGCGGTAGACGTTGTACGTGTGGCCCTGAAGGGAGCGCTTCCAGAGGAGGATCGACGTACCGGGGCCCTTCGACAAACGGAGCGTCGTCCCGACGGCATCCGGAGCGGCGCTCACCGCGCGGCTCCGCGGCGCGCAGTCCGCTCCGTCGAGCGCCCCGTCCCCGTCGTCGTCCGGGTCCTGCCAGTCGGGGGTCCCGTCGCGGTCGAAGTCGGCCGGGAACTCGAACGCCCCGAAATCGACGACCGCCGTCCCGTCGAAGTTCGCGTCCTGCGGACGAGGGGTCCCCGCGTAGTCCGCGGCCGGCGTTTGGGAGGGGTCTCCGGCTTCGAGGAGAGGGCTCGTCTCTTCGAGACGGTAGTCCCGGACTCCGCGACCGACGAACAGCGGATCGACCGAGACGTTTCCGTCGACACCGATGTAATCTCCGTCGGTCTTCGCACCTCCGACGTTTCCGGGGAGGTTGCCGAAGAAGTCCTGGGATCGCACCGACGGACTCGCGCCGGAGGTCACGTAGATTCCGCCTCCCTCCCCCGGCTCGGCCTCCGTCGAGTCATCGGCGATGTTGAACGCCACGATGTTGTTGACGAGGGCGACGTTCGCCTCGGCACGGGCCGGCGGGTAAACCGCAATGCCGCCGCCGCGCGCCGGGATCGTCGTTCCGGAACTCGCGAAGTTGTCGACGATCGTGTTGTTCCGGGCGACGATGTGGGTCGTGTTCGTCTGCAATCCCGCGCCTTCGAACGCATCGTTCCCGACGAGGACGTTGTTTTCGAGGGTCCCCCGCGAGGGGCTCACGACCGTCTGGCCCCCTTCGAGGAACTCTCCGAGGACGACCCCTCCTCCGTAGTCGGAGGCGATGTTGTTCTCGACGAAGTTGGCGTCGATGACGGCCGGGTTCACGTCGATCCCGCTGTAGAAGGCGATCCCGCCCCCGCCTCCCTGCTGGTGCAGGGTGTTGGGGTTCCCGGCGCGATTGGAGCGGACCGTGTTTCCGCGGACGACGGGGGCCGCGTAGAAGCCCGCGTAGATTCCCCCTCCGATTCCCCTCGACGGGTCGTTGCTTTTCCCCGCCGGCGGGTCGGCGACGTTCCCCTCGATCAGGTTGTTCGTGATCACCGGCCGGGCGACCGTGTTCCGGTCGTCCCCCTGCACGTAGATCCCGCCGCCGTAGTACGACTTCGTCTGGCTGCTCGCGCGAAGCATGGTGTTGTTGACGATCTCGTTCCGCGTGATGGTCGGGGAACCGTTGAAGACCGTGATCCCCCCTCCGATCATCACGTTGCAGCCCCCGGCGCAGGTTTGGTTGATCCCCCGGCCGTTCGTGATCCGGAACCCCTCGATCCGCCCGTTCGCCCCCCCGCCGAAGTACACGCCGGAGCAGCTCGCCGTCGTTCCCACGGTGCAGGACGATGTGATGCAAGGCCGGACCGTCGGGTTGGTGGGGTCGATCGTCGTGACCGCGGGGCCGTCGGTCGAGATCAGATCGATCCCCGCGAACATGCGGACCGCTTCGTTGTACGTGCCGGGCCGCACGTAGACCGTGCCCCCTCCGATGTCCTTGAGGTTGCAGATCGCGTCCTGGATCTTGCAGTAGGGGTCGGCTTCCGAACCGCTCCCGGGACCGGGGCAATTCGCCGCGTCGACCCAGCGTGTCTGCTGTGCCTCCGCCGTCCCCGAAAGAGCGCCGAGCGAGAGACACCACCATGCCATCGAAACTGCCAGTCCGCCGAATCGTCTCATGCGCGATCTCCGACCCACGACAGGACGTGCTGGCTGGAACCCCCCTGGGACCCGGTACGTATACGGCGAAAGACGGAACCCGACAAACCGGACGCGACCCCCTCGGCGCAAAAAAAAACCGCCGCCCCAGGCGGGGGCGGCGGTTTTTTCCATCGTGCGAATCGGAACTTAGATGGGCTCGGAGGGCGACTTGTAGAACCCCTTCGACTTGCCCTTCCCGGGCTGCGGATCTTCCCGGGGCGGCGTGTTCGGGTAGACCGGCTGGTCCGGAATCCCGTTGTCGCGTCCGAACACGTCTCCGAAGGTGTTGACGAAACCGTCCACCTGCGTGCGCGAGAACGGCGCGGTGGGGGTGCTGGTCGAGACGCGAACGCCTGCAGCGGTCGCGATGCGCGCCACATCACCCTCGGTGAGGCCCTTGTTCAACTCGACCTGAGGAAGTGCGACCCCGATGCTCCGCAGCGAACGCTCGGCCGTGGCGCCGTCCGTGGCCGCCAGCCCCTTCACCTTCGCCAGCTCCACAAGGAACTGTCCGACCGTTACCTCGGCAGCGAAGGCGCCGCTCAGCGAAACCGCAAGCGCCGCGACCGCCCCCAATCCGAACTTGGCCAATCTCTTCATAGACCTGACCTCCCCGCTCCGGGAATCTTCCACGTTTGCGACCAAAACACCAAAAGTCCCTTACCTATACGTCCTTTGTGGCCGACGTCAAGCGCCAATTCCGCGAACGGGCTTTCGCCTCTCTTTGCCCCCGCCCGACGCCTACCTCCAGGACCGTTCGTCCCGACCGCCCGCTTCTATACGGTGAGCCGGTGTCCGGGTCAAGGAGGGATCCTGCCGAATCGGTTACGAACCTGTCGCGGCGGCGGGAGTCTTCTCCGTGACCACGACTTTCCGGGTGCGAATCTCGCTCAAGGGCCGGAAAAACGGCCGCGACGTCTGCTGCGTGCTCGGCCGCCGCGAGATCCTCTGGACCACCTCGAAACCTTCGACGACCTGTCCGATGACGGTGACCTGTCCGGTCAGGGCCGGCTCGGGCCGGAGCATGACGACGAACTGGCTCCCGTTCGACGGAGGTGCCCCGCCGACCGGCTTCAGAAAGACCGTTCCAGCCACCACGGGGACCGGGTTCAGCTCGGCCGGGAACCGGAACGGGCCCACCCCCGAGCCGTCCCCGTTCGGATCCCCCCCGGCGATGAGGAGATCGGGCCGAACCTCGTGAATGGCGAGTCCGTCGTAGACGCCCGACTGCGCCATGTCGATGAATGCCTTGACGCCGACCGGCGCCGTCCGGCCGAGGAACTCGACCACGAAGGCCCCCTCGTCCGTCTCGAACCGGGCCCGGTACTCCTTCGCCGGGTCGTATTTCGGGATCACCCGGATTCCGATCGCCTCGGACGCGATCCCGTCCGCCTCCCATCGAATCTCGTAGGCGCCGGGCTGCTTCAGGCCGGGAAAGATCTCGGCCACGTCGACGATCGTTCCGTAGAACCCGTTCGGGGAGAGCTTGTCGGGGCGGGCCGGTTCGGACGCGGCCGGCTTCTCCACGCGCGCGAGCGTTTGCCCGGACTCCCCCTTGACCACGAACCCGCCCAGGATCGTCCCCTTGATTGGGTTCTTGGCCTCCTTCGGGCCCTCGTTGCCGACACTCACCCGCACCAGGATCGGGTCCCCCGCGTAGAGGAACTGCTGCCCCATCTCGAGAACCGCCCGGACCCCGCCGCCCGCGGCGGGGGTCTCGGCCGGCTGGGCCGAGACCGGGAGCGCGCAGAGCGCTCCGACCGCCACCCACCACCACGCCGACGCTCGCATGGGTCGCATCAGCCTCGCCTCCCGACGAAGAAACCACTCCGCGAAAAACCGGGAGTATACGGGGGCGGGGCGTTCCGGTCAAAAGCGCCCGCCCTGTCGTGCCGCGGGGTTCGCGCCCAGACCGCGAGGCGGACGTCCTGCGCTCCGGCGGCGACGAGAGCCCCCGCACAGGCCCTCGCCGTCGCCCCCGTCGTCAGAACGTCGTCGACGAGCAGCAGGATCCTCGCCGTGCCGAGCCGGCCGACGCGGTAGGCTCCTACCGCGGCGGCGCGCCGTGCGTCGGCCCCGAGCCGCTTCATCGGTCGCGGGGGTCCCCACCGCCGGCGAAGGAGTCTCGGACGGAGCGGGATCCCGGCACGGCCGCTCAGCCCGCGCGCGATCTCGGCGGCCGGGTCGAACCCCCTTCGGAGCCGCACGAGCGGATGGGACGGGACCGGGACGACCGCGTCGCACCCCGGGAGGATCCCGGCGGTCCGGGCGGACACTTCAAGGAGGAGGCCGAGGCGTCGGAGCAGCTCCGGGCGGTCCGCATCCTTCCCGTGGAGCACGAACCGCCTCGCCGTGCGGCCGTAAACGACCGCGGCGCACGCGGCGGACACCGGCAGGGGGTCGAGGAGACACGGTCCGCAAAGGAGAGAGGGCTCCTCGGGATCCGTGCCGGGAGGAAGGGGAGCGCCGCAGGAGCGGCACCAGGGGGGAAGGGCCGGGTCGAGCGAACCCCAGCACAGGGGACACGCCCCCGAGGACTGGACGGCGGGGAGCGGCCGTCCGCAGGCGAAGCAGGGGCAGGGAAAAGCAGTGGCGAGTCCCGCGAGAAGCAGTCGCCGCAACGCCGGGATCGCCCGGGGGGAGTGGGCCATGCGGATGGATCCGGGGAGGCGGGGACCGGTCAGCTCTTCTCGGTGTAGACGGGGGCGGGGGAGAGACCGAGTTCGTCGAGCGCGATCTCTTCCCGGAAATTCACCTCGATCGTGTTCCACTCGCCGCAGCGGGCGCATCGGTCGGCCCACTCCATGCAGGTTTGCCGGCAGGAGCGGCAACGATAGTCGAGCTGGACCAACTCGAGCTCCTTGATGACCCTCCGGTACTCCGCCGCCGCCTGAGGCCAGTGCTTGCGCCGCTCGTGGATCCGGCCGAGGAGGTAATGGAGCGACGGCGCGTACGAGGCCCGCCCCTCGAGAGCGGTCAGGACCGAGAGGGCGTCGTCGAGCATCTCCAGACGGAAATAGAGCTTTCCGAGGAAGAACCGTGGGACGGTGTCCTTCCGGGCCCGAACGACGCAGCGTTTGAGAGCCTCGATCGCCGCGAGCGGCTGCTCCTGCTGCAGGTAGTGCTCCTCGAGGACCATGAGAAAAACCGGAGAGCCGGTCGCCTCGAACCCGCCGAACCAGGCGTCGACCGCCTCGCCCTCGAGCCCCTGCGCGCGCAGCGCCTCCCCGAGACGGATGTGGGCAGGGACGAACTTCGGGTCCTCTTTGAGGACGCGGCGGAACGCGGCCACCGCTTCCTTGGTGCGCCCTTGCGCCAGATCCTCCGCACCCATCTCGTAGCGGATGCCGAGGCCGAACCGCCGCTCGGAGCCGTCCCGCGCCCCCGAGGATGCGGCGTATTTCTCGACGCGCTCGTGGGCCTCGAGGGCCTTCGCCCAGCGGCGCTCCTTGATGTGGAGCGCGCGGAGCTTCCTCCACGCGGAGACCGAGTGCTTCTTGATCGCGATGATCCGGCCGAGCACGGCGCGGGCCCGTTCGAGGTCGCCCTTCGCCTCGTAGTCTTCGACCAGGGCGTAGAGCGCGCGCGTGTCCTCGTCCTTCAGGTGGTGCGCCTTCCGGTGGAATTCGATCGCCTCGTCGTATCGCTCCTGGGAGCGCAAGACGTCGCCGATCTTGAGGAGCGTGTTGAAGTGCCTGCTGTCCCGCTCGAGGACGGCCCGGAAGTGCTCGAGCGCCTCGTCCTCGCGCCCCTCGAGGACCGCCGCGAGGCCGCGGCCGTACTCCTCGTCGATCTCCTCGTAACGCTTGCTGTCCTTCCGCCGCCGACGCTCTTCCATGAGGCGCGACGCCTCCCGCGCGACTCCGGCGAGGAGGGTCATCGCGACGCCGAGCATCAGGAAGAGGACGAGGGCGAGCGAGATCGGGACGTCGAAAAAACCCCAGAGGTGGATCTCGCGTTCGAGCACCTCGCGGTTCGAGACGAAGAGGGACGCCACCGCGTAGATGGCTCCCATCGCGCCGAGGACGAAGAAGAAGGTCCGGAACTTCACGCGCCGGAGGTTAAAGCAGCGCGAGCGAACGCGTCAACCGGCCCGGTCCTTCGAGAGGTTTCCCTTGTGATACGGGATGCCCCGGAGGATCGTCGCCGCGCGGTAAATCTGTTCGGCCAGGATCGCACGGGCAAGCTCGTGCGGGAAGGTCATCCGGGAGAGGGAGAGGGTGAGGTCGACTCCGGCGAGGGAGGGGGGATCGAGCCCGAGCGGCCCGCCGACGAGGAACACCGCGCGCGGCGTCGCCCAGCGTGGGAGGCGGCGGGCGAACTCCTCGCTCGTCAAGGAGGTGCCTCCCGGGTCGAGGGCGATCGCCCGGCCCGGCCCTTTCGCCGCATCGAGGAGGGCCCGGGTCTCGCGCGCACGCACGTGGGCGTCCGAGTATCGCCCCCCCGCGCGGGTCTCCGGGACGCGGATCGCCTCGTAGCCGATGCCGAGCGTGCGGAGCCTTTCGGCCCATTCGTCGTGGAGCGCCGCGAGCCTCGGGTCGCGCGGACGTCCGACCGCGGCGACGACGATGTTCACGCCGCTCCCCCGGTCCGGGCGCGGAGCCTGTCGTGGAGGGTCTTCCGGTGGATCCCGAGGATCTTCGCGGCCGCCGTCTTGTTCCCGCGCGTCCGGCGGAGCACCTCGTCGATGTACGCCTCCTCCACGCGCGCGAGCGACCAGCCGAGGTCGGCGGCCCCGGAAAGCCAGCCACGGGAGCCCGCCCCCATCCGGGCGGGAAAGTCCTCGACCTCGACCGTCTCCCGCTCCCCGAGGATGACGGCCGATTCGATCACGTGGCGCAGCTCCCGGACGTTTCCCGGCCAGTGGTAGCGGCGCAGGAGGTCGAGGGCGTCGGTGGCGAGCGGCTTCACGACGGTTCCGTGCCTCGCCGCCGCCTCCTCGAGAAAGGCGCGCGCGAGCGGCTCGACGTCCGCGCGGCGAGCCCGCAGCGGAGGGAGATCGAACCGGACGACCTGCAGGCGGTAGAAGAGGTCTTCCCGCAGGCGGCCGTCGGCGACGAGGCGCTCGGGCGAACCCGACACCGAAGCGACGATCCGCGCGTCGAAGGCGCGCGCCTCCGTCGAGCCCAGCCGCTCGAACCGCCTCTCCTCGAGAACCCGCAGGATCTTCGCCTGAAGGGCGGGGAGGAGTTCCTGCACTTCGTCGAGGTAGAGCGTCCCTCCGCTCGCCGCTTCGAGCCTCCCGGCCCGGTCCTCCGCCGCGCCCGAGTACGCCCCGCGAACGACGCCGAACAACTCCGCTTCGAGCAGGTCCTCCGAGAGGTTGGCGCCGTGGACCTCGACCCAGGGGCCGGCGCTCCGTCCGCTCGCGTCGTGCAGGGCGCGCGCGAGGCGGCTCTTGCCGGTGCCCGATTCCCCGGTGAGGAGGACGTTCGCCTCGGTGCGTGCGGCGCGGAGGGCGCCGTCGAGGAGGCGGCGGAAGGACGGGTCGCGGGTGACGAACCCCCTCACGGCCTGCGGCGGGACGTCCGGGCTCGCGCCTTCGGGGCCGGGGCGGCGGATCTCGCCGGTTCTTCGGGGTCGTCGAGCGTGGAGGTCGGCGCGTCCCCCCACAGCCGCTCGAGCCCGTAATACGAACGCTTCTCCTCGAGGAAGACGTGGACGACGAAATCGATGTAGTCGAGAAGCACCCAGTCGGCGACGCGGCGCCCTTCGACGTGACCGGGCGAGACGCCGAGGCGCGTTTCGAGGGCCTCGACGATCGCGTCGGCGATCGCGACGACCTGTCGGTTCGAGGTGCCGTGGCAAACGAGGAAGTGATCGGCGAAATCCGCGAGGCCTCGGAGATCGAGCACCACGATCTCCCGCGCCTTCTTCTCCCTCGCGGCTTCCGCGGCCAACTGCAAGGCCGGTGTCAGGGCGAGACCTCCTCCCGGTACAAGGCGTGGCCGCGAATATAAACGGCCACCTCCCCGG
Source organism: uncultured Acidobacteriota bacterium (assembly GCA_964383585.1). GTDB lineage: Bacteria > Acidobacteriota > Polarisedimenticolia > Polarisedimenticolales > DASRJG01 > CAYLHQ01. Next base: position 25,828 of record CAYLHQ010000010.1, on the reverse strand, counting down.
GCACAAGACCGTCGGTTGCCTCCCCGCGGGCGGCGCGGCGCCGCACTTCGCTCGAGGAGATCGGGGAAGGGGGGATCGCGACCCGGAAGATGCGCCCGCCCGAGCCCGGCGGGGGGCCGTCGATCCTCCTCCCTGCCCCCGCGGAGAAGGGGACCTCCACGATCGACGCCCCTTCCGGGACGGCGGGAAGAGGGGGAGCATCCGGCCGGTGCACCGCGATCAGGTCGAACTCCCGAACCAGCGCCGTCTGCTCGCGCCAGGTGCCGATCTCGGCGAGCGCGTCCTCCCCGACGACGAAGACCGGCCGCGCGGCCGGGGGGCCCTCGCGGAGGGTCCGGAGCGTCTCGATCGTGAACGACACCCCTCCGCGGTCGAGTTCGACGGTCGAGATCTCGATTCCCGGAAGCTCGCGGACCGCAAGGCGGAGCATTGCCAGTCGATGCGGGGCGGCGGCGACCCTCCGCACGGTCTTGTGCGGAGAGGTCGCGCACGGGACGAGAAGAAACCGGTCGGGGAGGAAGACGGAGCGGACGCAATGGACAACGTGGAGGTGGCCGAAGTGGACGGGGTCGAACGTTCCCCCGAGCACCGCGACGAACCCGCTCACGCCGCCTCTCCGAGCCGCGCGAGGGCGTCCGCAGCCGCGCGGACGAGCTCCGGGAGGCCCGCCCCGCTGACCGCGGAGATCTCGAAGCACGGGATCGTCCGGCGGCGGGCGAGGGCGCGGATCCGGTCGAGCACGCCCGGGTCGGGGCGGGCGTCGATCTTGTTCACCACGAGGAACTGCGGCTTGTTCCGAAGACCCCTCCCGTACCGGCGGAGCTCCCGGTCGATCGTTCGGATGTCGAGGATCGGGTGCCGCCCGGGGGCGACCGGATCGACGACGTGGAGGAGGAGGCGGCATCGCTCGAGGTGGCGGAGGAAACGGTCGCCGAGCCCGGCTCCCTCGTGGGCCCCCTCGATCAGGCCGGGGATGTCGGCGAGGACGAAGCTGCGGTCGTCTCCGGCGTCGACGACGCCGAGGTGCGGCTCGAGCGTCGTGAACGGGTAGTCGGCGATCTTCGGCCGCGCCGCGGAGAGCCGGGACAGGAGGGTCGACTTGCCGGCATTCGGCAGGCCGACGAGACCGACGTCGGCGAGGAGCTTCAACTCCAGCCGGAGGATCCTCGACTCCCCCGGGGTGCCGGGGTCGGCGCGCCGCGGCGCGCGCCGTACGGCGGTCGCGAACTGCGCGTTTCCGCGCCCCCCCCGCCCGCCACGCGCGGCGGCGAACCGCTCCCCGGGGGTCGACAGGTCGGCGATCGTCCGTCCTTCCTCGTCGTAGACGACCGTCCCGACGGGGACGGAGACCTCGAGGTCCGCCCCGGAGCGGCCGGTCCGGTTCGCCCCCTCGCCGTGGCTCCCGCGCGCTGCGCGGAAGAGGCGCCGGTACCGGAAGGGGAGGAGGGTCGTCAGTCCCGGATCGGCGACGAGGAAGACGGTACCGCCGTCCCCGCCGTCCCCGCCGTCGGGGCCCCCCCGGGGGACGAACTTCTCCCGGCGGAAGGAGACGCACCCGTTTCCCCCGTCCCCTCCGTGAACCTCGATGCGTGTCTCGTCGATGAACATCGCCGGTGCGCGGTCCTCCTCCCGTCGAGGACGGCTCCGTGCGCGGGGAGGGGGATCAGTCGGTCAGGACGGTGACGAAGCGACCCATGCTCCCGCGATCCCGAAACTTGACCCTCCCGGGGACCAACGCGAAGAGGGTGTCGTCCTTCCCGCGGCCGACGTTCAGGCCGGCCTTGAGAGGGGTGCCGCGCTGCCGGACGAGGATGGCGCCGCCTTGGACGGCCTGGCCGTCGAAGCACTTCACCCCGAGGCGTTGCGCGTTCGAGTCGCGCCCGTTGCGAGAGCTACCACCCGCCTTCTTGTGTGCCATCGCTTCCGCCTCAGCCGTGGATCGCGTCGATCTTCACCGCCGTGTAGTCCTGGCGGTGGCCGCTGCGCTTCCGGTTCGAATTCTGGGTCTTCTTGTAGGTGTAGATGTGGATCTTGGGGCCGCGACCCTGCTCGACCACCGTTCCCTCGACCCGGGCTCCGGGGATCGTCGGGGATCCGACCTTGACCCCGTCGCCGCCCAGGAGGAGGACCTCGTCGAAGGTGACCTTCGAGCCGGGCTCGCCCGCCACGCACTCGACGCGGACGGTCTCGCCGACCGCGACGCGGCACTGCTTCCCACCGGTTCGGATCACGGCATACATGAAATGCACCTCTCCCCGGGTCGCGAAGCTGGCATTCTAAAGAGCGGCCCCTCGGGGTGTCAAGGACGGCCGGTCAGCGGCTCCGGAGCCCGACGAGCACCTGCCTGACCGCCGCCTTGAGGGTCTCGAAGACCCCCGTGCCGCGCGTCGCCACCGCTTCGAAGACCGGCTCGTCCCCGCGACGGAGCGCCGCGACGAGGTCGGGGGCGGGCAGCGCCGTCGGCAGGTCGCGCTTGTTGAGTTGGAGCACGTAGGGGATGCGGTCGGGATCGATTCCGTGCTCCTTCAGGTTCTGCCTCAGGTTCCGCACCGACTCGACGTTCGCGTCCATGCGCGCCTCCTGCGAGTCGGCGACGAAGACGACCCCGTCCGCCCCCTTGAGGATCAAGCGACGCGAGGCGTCGTAGAAGACCTGGCCGGGAACGGTGTAAAGGTGAAAACGGGTCTTGAACCCCCGGATCACCCCGAACTCGACCGGCAGGAAATCGAAGAAGAGGGTGCGGTCGGTCTCGGTCGCGAGCGAGATCAGCTTTCCCTTGTTCCCGTTCCCCATGCGATCGTAGATGTGTTGGATGTTCGTCGTCTTCCCGCACAGGCCGGGACCGTAGTAGACGATCTTGCAGTTGATCTCGCGGGCGGCGTAGTTGATGAAGGCCAAGGCGGCGCCCCTACCCGAAGAGGGCGTCGATGTCGTCGTCGGTGATCTCGTGGAACGGGGAGAACGCCCCGGCGTACCCCGTCCGCGACCGTTCCGCCCGCGCCGCGATCTCGTGGAGCGCGGCGTCGAGCGCCTGGGAGGCCTTCTTCACCCGAAGCCGGACGAGGCCGAGCGACGATCGCTCGTCGAAGATCACGACGAGGACGGCCGTTCCGGCGATCACGTTGATGTGGAGGCTCTGCTTCTCTCCCTCGTGGAAGATCACCGCGAACTCGCGCTCGCCCAAGAGCTTCGCGAGGCCGTCCGTGGCGGCGACGTTTCCCGCCGTCAGCGACGCGAGGGAGGTCGGGTCGATCCCGTGGAGGTCGCCCGCGAGGCCGAGCTGCTGGCCGTTCTTGTCGATGAGGAACGTCGCGCGAGCGTTCGCGTCCTGCGTGAGCCGCTCGAGCACCCCGACGATCTTGGCGTGGTCTTCCTCGAGCAGGATCAGGTCGGACATCGAAGGCACGCGAACCCCCAATCGGGCGCACCGTCGCACCCCGCGGGCCGAGCCGCAAATCTAGCGCCTCGTTTCCCCGCCGGGCAACCCCGCCCGCTCCCGGGCGCTCAAAAGTCCCGCCGCCCCTCGAGCGCCCGCTGGAGGGTCAGCTCGTCGGCGTATTCCAGCTCCGACCCCGCCGGAAGCCCCTGCGCGAGGCGGCTCACGGCGACCCCCTCGGGCTTCAGGAGCCGGGAAAGGTAGACCGCGGTCGCCTCCCCCTCGACGTTCGGGCTCGTCGCGAGGATCACCTCGCGGACCGAGCCCCCGCGGACCCGTTCGAGCAATTCGCGGACGTGGAGCTTTTCGGGCCCGACGTCCCGGATCGGGGAGAGCGCCCCGCCGAGTACGTGGTAGAGCCCGCGCAGGGCCCGGGTCCGCTCGAACGCGAGGACGGCGGAGGAGTCTTCGACGACGCAGAGGACCCCCGCGTCCCTTCCCGGATCGGAGCAGATCGCGCACTCCTCGGCCTCCGAGAGATGGAAGCAGCGGGAGCAGGGGCGGATGCGGTTCTTCATCTCGAGGATCGACTCCGCGAGGCGGGCCGCTTCTTCGCGCGGGCCCTCGAGCAGATGGAAGGCGAGCCGGACCGCCGTCTTCCGCCCGACGCCGGGGAGTTTCATCAGCTCGGCGACGGCGCGCTCGAGGGAGGGCGGAAGAGAAGACACGGGGCCGCTCAGGAGATCCCGGGGAAGCCGCCGAGCCCACCCGCGAGGCCCTGCGTCATGCGCTGGATCTCGGCGTCGATCTTGCGGCCCGCCTCGTTCACGGCCGCGAGGACGAGGTCTTGCAGCAGGCCGGGGTCGTCCGGCGTGATCGCCTCGGGGGAAAACGTCAGACCGGTCAACTGCTTCTTCCCGTTCATCCGCGCCGTGACGACGCCCCCCCCCGAGGTTCCCTCGACCTCGAGCGTGTCGATCTCCTCCTGAAGCTTGGCCTGCATCTTCTGCAGGTCCTTCATCATCTTCCCGATGTTCATGCGGTTTCCTCCGATTCGCCGTCCCCGTCGACCGGCGCGGCCTGTTCCTCGCCGCTCGGGAGCGGTCGCACCTCGACGATCTGGGCCCCGAACTCGTCCAGGAGTCGTTTCACGCCGGGCTCCTTCCGGACCTGCTCCGCCAACTCCCCACCCCGCGTCCCGGGATGTCGCGGCCCCCCCGACCGTCCCGTGCGGGTCGGCGCCGTCTTCTTCTCCTCGACCGGAGGTCCTTCGGTTTCCTCGATCGAGAGGGTGACGGGCCGCCCGGCGAGCGAGGCCGCGGAGGCGCTGAGGAATTCCTGCGCCTTCGCGCTCTTGAGGACCGAGGCGACGGCGTCGGCGTTTCCCGTCGGGAACACGACGCGGAGGACGTCCCCGTCGATCGCGACCGAGGCCGCCTGCGAGAGGGCGGCGTGGAGCATCGGCTTCCGGTCGCGGAGCTGGTCCTTCCACGCTTCGACCCAGTCGTCCGGAGAGTTGCGGGGGGCGGCGCGAGGCGTCGCGGGCGAGGGGACGGCCGGCGTCGCCGCCGTGGGGACGGGGCGCGCCGGAGCGCCCCCCCGGATCTCCGCGAGGACCTCCTCGATCGGGCGCAGGGCGCCGAGGGTGGCGATCCGGAGGAGGGCCGACTCGAAGACGAACCGGGGCTGCGCCGATGCCTTGAGCCCGGGTTCGATCTCGGAGAGCAGATGGAAGATCCGTGTGAGGTCCTGCGCCGTCGGTCCCGCCGCGGCCCCGACGAGGGATTCCGCCTCCTCCCGCGTGCGGGAGAGGAGGTCCCACCGGTCGGGGCAGGCGCGGAGGAGCGCGAGGTCGCGGACGATCGAGAGGATCTCCGTCCAAAAGTGGACGAGGTCGCGCCCCTCGGCGACGACGGCATCGAGCGCGAGGAGGGCGCGGGCGGGATCGCGTTCGGCGAGGGCGAGGACGAGGTCGCGCATCGTCTCGACGCCGAAGGCTCCGAGGACCTGCATTGCCTCTTCGTCCCGGACGTCGTTCCCGCAGAAGGCGAGGACGCGCTCGAGGATCGAGAGCGAATCGCGGACGGATCCTTCCCCCGCGCGGGCGATCCGGTCGAGGGCGCGATCCGTGATCGTGAACCCCTCCTCGTCGGCGATCCGCCGGAGATGGGCCGCGACGTCGCGCGGGGGAACCCGGCGGAACTCGAAGAGTTGGCAGCGCGAGAGGATCGTCGGGAGGACTTTGTGCAGCTCGGTCGTCGCGAGCACGAAGACCACGCGGGCCGGCGGCTCCTCGAGCGTCTTCAGGAGCGCGTTGAACGCGCTCTTCGAGAGCATGTGGACCTCGTCGATGATGAGGACCTTGTACCGGTCGCGCGCCGGGGCGTAGGCGACGAACTCCTGCAACTCGCGGATGTCGTCGACTCCGGTCCGGGAGGCGGCGTCGAGCTCGAGGACGTCGAGGGCGCGCCCGTCGGCGATCTCCCGGCACGGGACACAGGCGAGACAAGGCTCGGGAGTCGGGCCGTTCTCGCAGTTGAGGCACTTCGCCAGGATCCTCGCGACCGTCGTCTTTCCGGTTCCCCGAACGCCGGTGAAGAGGTACGCGTGGGCCGTCCGTCCGGCCGCGACCGCGTTCCGCAGCGTGCGGGCGACCGCCTCCTGGCCGATCAGGTCGGCCAGCGTTTGAGGGCGGAAGCGACGCGCGAGGACCTGGTACATAACGGGTGGGGCCCAAGGGAACCCGCGGCACCTGCGGGGGACCGGTTACCGTTGCTCCCTTCCGGGCCTGGCGGGGTTCCCGGATCCGCAGTGCACGGGCCTCAGGCCCCGCAATCTCCTTCGCCGCTCATGGCGGAGAGAGAGGGATTCGAACCCTCGGTACGGTTTCCCGTACACACGCTTTCCAAGCGTGCACCTTCAGCCACTCGGTCATCTCTCCTTCGGTCGCGGATCATCCGGAACGCTGGCGGAGAGGGAGGGATTCGAACCCTCGTGCCTGGTCACCCAGACAAACCGCTTTCGAGGCGGCCCCGTTACGACCACTTCGGTACCTCTCCGTAATCCCGCGTTCGTCCGCGAGAAGGCGGGCCGCGACCCGCCGCTCGCGGAAGAATTCCACCATCAGCGCGCCCGCCTCGTCCGCGAGGAAGCCCCCCTCCGTCTCGAGCCGGTGGTTGAACTGCGAACCGAGCCCCCTCAACTCTTCGAGACGGTCGACCGCGCCGACCTTGAAGTCGCGCGCCCCGTACACGAGGCGACCGACCCGCGCGTGGATCGCCGTGCCGAGGCACATCAGGCACGGCTCCATCGTCGCGTACAGCGTCGCGCCGACGAGCCGGTAATTTCCGACCGACTGCGCCGCACGCCGCATCGCCAGGACCTCGGCGTGACCCGTCGGATCGTGGAGGGCGAGGGAGGCGTTGTGCCCGCGCGCCAGGACCTCTCCGTCGAGGACGACGACGGCGCCGACCGGGACCTCTCCCGCAGCCCGGGCCCGCACGGCCTCCTCCAAGGCGAGCCGCATGTAGCGCTCGTGCTCCGCCATCGACTCCCCATGCGTGGAAGACGGCAAGGCCCCGTGGTCGGACCGGAGGGACTCGAACCCCCGACCTACTGGTTCGTAGCCAGTCGCTCTATCCAACTGAGCTACGGTCCGACGCCGTGCGAACCCGTGCTGTCCCCGGAAAAGGCCCGAAAGACAAGCCGGGATCATACCAGCCGCCGAAACGGAGTGTCAACGAACGGGCCGTTTTCCGGGACGCCACGCCTCGGTTGCCCACCCCAGGGGCGGGACCTATATTCCGGCACGACAGTACGGAAAAGCCTGAAAATCTTCCAGAGGGGTCGACGATGACCAGCACCAACGAAGCCGGCCGACGGTTCTTCACGACGTCCGAGGTCGCCCGGTACTGCGCGGTCACGAACGACGGGGTCCTCAAGTGGATCAAGTCGGGGAAACTGCGCGCGTTCTCGACCCCTGGGGGGCACTACCGGGTCTCCTCGGAGGACTTCCGGGAGTTCCTCGAGAAGTACGAGATCCCGATCGACGAGGCCTTTTTCACCGGCCAATCGAAGGCGAGGACGGTCCTCGTCGTCGACGACGAGGCCGACATCCGCGACATCGTCCGCAGGGTGCTCCGCGACGCCGAGCCGAGTCTCCGGATCGAAGAGGCGTCGGACGGGTACGAGGCCGGGATCAAAATCGGGCAACTTCAGCCCGACCTGATCGTCCTCGACGTCATGATGCCTCGGGTCGACGGGATCTCTCTCTGCAAGTCGATCCGCGAAAACCCCGAGACGCGGGGAATCAAGATTCTGGCGATCACCGCCTTCCCCGAGAACGACGCGTTCCGCCGGATGTACGACGCGGGCGCCGACCTCTGCCTCATGAAGCCGCTCCAGTTCGACCACTTCAAACTCGAGGTGATGCGGCTCCTGAACGAGGCGGCGCGAGGGCAGGCGGCGAGCGCCTGACGCCCCGCTCCGCGGTTCGGTTCTAGAAGTTTTCTCGCGCGGCGGGGTTCCCCATCCCCCCGCCGTGGTTTATTTCCAAAATAGTTCGAATTTGTTCACACGTTTCCCTTGACCGGCTCCGGAGCCCTCTGTAACAGTAGCGCGCACGCAGTCGAGATCGGACGATTCCGAACGGGTTTGGAGCCTGACATGACCCGCAAGCCGTCCCCCCCCGGACGGGCGACCGCAACGGCACTCGCGGTCCTCGTTCTCGGCGCGCTTCCCCTCGCGGCACAGGAGGCGGCGGCCGAACCGACCCCGACCCTCGACGCCCCGGACTACGTCATCGGCGTGGAGGACCAGATCGCGGTCGCGGTCTGGAACGAGCCGGAACTGACCCGCTCCCAGACGGTGCGGCCTGACGGGAAGATCACGGTCGCGCTCCTCGGAGACATCCAGGCGGCCGGTCGCACGCCGCGCCAGCTCGACGAGCAGATCACCGAGGCGCTCAAGAAGTGGGTGAACGACCCCGAGGTCACGGTGGTCGTCGAGGCGATCAACTCGTTCAAGGTTTACATGATCGGGGAGTTCGCGGGGCAGGGGGAGCTGATCCTGAAACGCAAGACCCGCATCCTCGAGGCGATCGCGATGAAAGGGGGCCTCACCCCTTACGCCGACAAGTCGAACATCCAGGTCGTCCGCGAGGAGAACGGCCGCGAGACGCGCCTGCGCATCGATTACAAGAAGCTCCTGTCGGGCGACCGCCCCGACTTGAACATCTACCTGCGGCCGGGAGACGTCCTCATTGCGAACTGAGCGCTCGATCGGCGTCTTCGCGGCGGCCGGGATCCTCGCGGCGGGTCTCGCCACCCGCGGTGCACGTGCCGCCGAGGTCTCCTTCCATCCGACCTTGAACGCGTCGTACTACTGGGACGGGAACACGGAGATCGTGCAGGAGGACGGCGAGACGACCTCCGACCGGGCGATCCGGCTGTCCCTTTCTCTTCCCGTCCGGGTGAGTCGCCCGCTCTGGTCGTTCAACACCTCCTACACGATTTCCGGGCGCGTGTACGACGAGCGGGAAGACAGCAACGACGTCTCCCAGAGCCTGAGTCTGGGGTACAACCGGACTCTCACGGAGCGGAACACCTTCGGCGTTTCGGTCTCCGCCAGCCGCACGGAGGACCAGCAGGTCGAACCCGACGCCCCCGACCAGCCGATCACCTATCTTCCGCGCTCCCCGCGCACGAACGTGAACGCCTCGATCAACGGGTCGACCGACGTCAGCGCCCGCTCGGACGTCCGTTGGAGCGTGACCGCCTCCACGGTGCTCTACGACGACACGACCGACCTCGATTACGAGGACGCCGACGCCTACTCGGCGACCGGCGGATGGTCCTATCGGATTTCGGAGATGACCTCCGCCGGATTCGGATACCGGTACGGCAGGTCGGTCTACGAAGACCGTCCCGATGCCGAGAGCCACGCGCTCGCGTACACGGGATCGACGACGACCCGGCAGCAGGTCGGGCTCACCTACGCCCTCGGCGTGATCGCGACCGACACCGGCGACGGGAGCGGATGGACCACGAACGGCGGGGCGAACTTCGCGGTCCGCTTCAATCCCCGCCCCGATCACTCGTTGAGCGCCGGCATCCGGCAGGACGTATCGGTCGGCCGGGGTCTCGGCGGGCCGACCCTCGACCGCGGCGCCTACGTGGGGTGGTCCTGGTCGCACCTCCGCGGCTTGGGGATCGCGGTGACCGGCGGATACTGGACCCGGGAATCGGTCGAGGGGCTCGGCGACGAGACGAAGTCGCTCTACGTCTCGGAATCGTTCTCGTGGGGATTCGGAGAGTACCTGAGGCTCGGGATCTTCCACTCCTACCGCGATCAAACCGACGACCGTCCCGGCGCCACGGGGCCGGCCTTCGACACCTCTTACCACACGGCCGGGATCAACCTCGGTTGGACCATCCTCGGCGCGAGGCAGAATCGATGAGCTCTCCCCAGGTCAAATTCGTTCTCGACGCGGCGTGGCGGCGCAAGTGGCTGCTGGTCCTCCCTCCGCTGCTCGGTCTGACGGCGGGTTGGGCGGTGGTGCAGCGGCTCCCGAAGATGTACACCGCGAGCACGACGATCGTCGTCCAGGGGCCGCGCGTCAACGAGAAGCTCGCCGAGACCACGATCACCGCCGGTCTCGAGGAGTTGCTCGCGAACATCCGGCCGATCATCTTCAGCCCCGACAACCTCGACCCGGTCGCTCGGGATATCGGGATGGTGGAAGCGGATGCATCGCCGCGCGAGATGGAGGCCGCCCGAACGGCTCTGCAGCGAAAGATCGAGATCACGGAAAACGCCCGTCAAGCCAACTTCACGATCGCGGTCACGGACGAGAGTCCGAAGCGCGCCGCCAAGGCCGCGAACCAGATCGCGAAGCTGTTTCTCGACCAGTACCAGTCGGCGCGAGCCGGCTTGGCCGGCGCGACCGTCGATTACTTCGCGAAGGAGCGCGAGGAGGCGGCCGGCGAACTCGACGTCGCCGAACGCGCCCTCGCGGAGTTCCAGCGGCGGAACGCGGAAGCGCTCCCGGCGCGCGTGCCCGGTTATCAGACGCGCATCGGAACGCTAACGCAGTCGAACCAGCAGATTTCCGAAGAGATCATCGCCAAGGAAGGGCAGATCGCCCTCCTGAAATCCCAGGACCGAACCGACGTGACCCTCTCCGCACTCGCCGGCACCCTGCCCGCCGGCGTCGAGGGGGCGCAGCGCAAGCTGGAACAGGCAAGGGCCGAGCTGGCCGACCTCCTGACCAAGTACAGCGAACAGCACCCGAGCGTCCGGCTCAAGCGCGAACAACTCAAAAAACTCGAAGAGGAGTACGCGGCCCAGGTGGACGGCGGTGCGCGGAACGCGGAAGGATCGATCGATCCGCCTGCATCGCCTGCAGAGGCACAGGTGCGTCTGCTCGAACAGGAGATCGCGAGTCTCCGGGCCCGGCAGAGCCAGAACAGCGCGGAGATCGATCGCCTTTACCGTGCGATCGACCGTTCGCACTTCGTCGACCTCGAACAGCGGGAACTGCAGCGCGTGGTGGACGAGGCGCGTGCGACCTATGCCGACTTGGTCAGCAAGGAGCGCCGTTCGGAGCAGGGGTTTTCGCTCGAGGAGTCGGGGCAGAGCACGCGGCTCCGCGTCCAGACGAGAGCGTACGCCCCGTCCGATCCGTCCAGTCCGGTCACGGCGAACTTCCTCTTCGGCGGTGCGGCGCTCGGCCTCCTCCTCGGCCTGGGGATCGCCTTCCTCCTCGAGCAACTCGACCCGTCTCTCCGCACCGAGGAGAGGTTCCGGCACTCCTTCCCCGACGTTCCCCTGCTCGAGTCGATTCCCTCGCTCGGTCCCGACCCGATGACCGCGAAGGGAAAGAAAGGCAAGGGCGGGAAAGGCCTGAAGCCCGGCAAGGGCAAGGCGGCCGCCGCGGTCGCGGTCGCGATCGTCACCGGAGGGCTCTTCTCGTGAAGAACTCGCAACGATCCTCCGACGAGACCTCCGGAAGCCGCCTCGTTCCCGTCGAGGGGGGGCGGCCCCTCACCGAGGGGGTTCCCCTGGCCGCGGTCATCCCCCGGAAGTTCCGGCACGACCGGACGCTCATCCTCCTCGAGTCTCCTCACGACCCGGTCTCCGAGCGTTTCCGAAAGCTGCGTGCGAAGATCGAGTCGCTCGAAATGGAATCGACGGGGCACGACCCCCGCGCGATCCTCCTGACGAGCGCCCTTCCCGACGAGGGGAAGACGACGAACGCGCTCAACCTCGCGCTCGCCTTCGCCGAAGACCGCGACCGGCGCGCCGTGCTCGTCGATCTCGACCTGCGCAGGCCGTCGATCGGGAAGTACCTCGTTCCCGAGCCGCAACTCGGCGTGAGCGAGGTCCTCGACAAGGGCGTGGGTCTCGAGCACGCCCTGATCCACGTGAAGGACACCGAGCTGACCGTCCTTCCCGCCGGAAGCCCGACGCCGAACCCTTCCGGGATCCTCCGCTCGGGGGCGATCGGAAAACTCCTCGGCGAATTGCGCCAGCGTTTCCACTGGGTCCTGATCGACTCGCCTCCCTGCGTTCCGTTCGCCGACGCCGCGGCGATCCAGGAGCACGTCGACGGCACGATCCTGGTCGTCCGCGCCAAAAACACCGCCAAGGCGACCGTCGTCCGCGCCCTCGAGGCGATCGAGGCGGGCCCCCTCCTCGGGGTCGTGTTGAACGACGTCGAGCAGACGGTCGTCGACAAGTACTACTACCGGTACGACGCCTACGATCCGTACCGGTACGCAAGCGAGGAGGAGAAACGCTCTTGAGTCCTCTTCGAAGCCGTGGCGGAGCCCCGCTCTCGGTCACCGTCGTCGGGGGCGGGAGCGGGATCTCCGCCGTCCTCCGAGGCTTCGGCCGCCTGCGCGCCGTCGGACACCCGATCGAGGTGACCGCCGTCGTGGCGACGGCGGACGACGGCGGGAGCACCGGCCGCCTTCGCCGGGACCGTGGAGGGTTGCCCCTCGGGGACTTGAGGAGCGCGCTCGTCGCCCTCGCGCCGGAGGAGTCGCCCCTGTCCTCCCTCTTCGCTCACCGCTTCGACGGCACCGGAGAAGTCGGTGGGCACGCCCTCGGAAACCTGATGCTCCTCGCCCTCGCCGAGCGGAACGGATCGACGATCGAGGCGCTCGCGGAGGCCGGGAGGATGCTCCAGGCGGCGGGGCGCGTTCTCCCCGCCACGAAGGACCCGGTCGTCCTGCGCGCCGAGACGCGCGGCGGTTCGCGCCTCGACGGGGAGTCGGTCGTCGGCTCCTGCGCCGACGGGATCGAGCGGGTCTGGCTCGAGCCGGGGGCGCCCGAGCCTCCTCCCGAGGCCGAGAAGGCGATCCGCGACGCCGAACTGGTCGTGATCGGCCCCGGGAGCCTCTTCACGAGCCTCCTCCCGGTCCTCCTCGTCCCCGCGCTCGGGGCCGCCCTGCGCGAAGCCCGCGGCCGCCGCGTCCTCGTCGCCAACCTGATGACGCAGAAAGGAGAGACGGTCGGAATGGACCTCGACGGTCATCTGGGCGCCCTCGAGTCCCACCTGGGCCCCGGCCTGATCGACGACGTCCTCGTGCATCGTGGGGGGATCGAGCCGTCGCGTCTGGCGCCTTACGCCGCGGAAGGAGCGGTCCGCGTCCGTCCCGTTCTCCGCAATCCTCGCCGCGAGCGGGTGCTCGCCGGCGATCTCCTCTGCCGTTCGGGGAAGATCCGGCACGATCCGGATCGAACGTCCGCGACGCTTCTGCGCCTCGCGTTGGGAAGGGAGGAGCGCGCCGCCGAGCGGCGTCGCGCCCGCCCGCTGGGGGTCCGATGAACGCTCTGGCCAAGGTTCTCTTCGCGCGGACGCGCGTGTACAAGGTGGGGGTCGACGCCTGCCTCTTCATCGCTGCGTTCTACCTCGCGTTCGAGTTCAAGCTCGACGGCGGCTGGCGGGAATTCGAGACCACCTTCTGGGCCTTCCTCCCGGCGGTTCTGCTCGTGAAACTGCTTTTCCAGGCGTACTTCGGCTCCTACCGGAGCATCTGGCGCTACTCGAGCCTGAGCGACATGGGCTCGCTCGCTCGGGCCTCGGCGGTCAGCTGCGCGACCGTCCTCGGGATGGCGTTCGTGCTGTCTCCGTACTTCGCGATGCCCCGCTCGCTTCCCCTCATCGACGCCGCGATCGCCCTCGTCTTCGTCTCGGGGGCCCGCGCGACGGTCCGCCTCCTCCACGAGGCGGCGATGGAAGCCGAGGGGGAGAGCATGCTGAAGGCGCTCTTCCGGAGCCGCCGCGGGAAGCGCGGGAGGCGGGTGCTCGTGGTCGGCGCGGGAGACGGCGGAGACATGGTAATCCGGGAAATGTTCCGGAACCGTCGGATGAACTACGAGCCGGTCGGCTTCGTCGACGACGACCCGCGGAAGCAGGAGCAGATGATCCACGGCATTCCGGTCCTCGGAACCTGCGAGGACATCCCCGAAATCGTGGAGGAATTCCGGATCAAGGAAGTCCTGATCGCGATCCCGTCGGCGAAGGGCCAGGCGGTCCGACGGATCGTCGACCTCTGCCAGAAGACGCAGGCGACGTTCAAGATCATCCCCGACCTGAGCCGGATCCGCGAGGGGGACTTCGCCCTCCACGAGTTGCGCGACGTTCAGGTCGAGGACCTCTTGGGTCGCGAGGTCGCGGAGATCGATCTCTCTCTGATCTCCGCCTACCTCCGCGGCAAGCGCGTCCTCGTCACCGGGGCGGGAGGGTCGATCGGCTCGGAACTCTGCCGCCAGATCCTCAAGTTCCAGCCCGCCGAGATCCAGCTCCTGGGGCGCGGCGAGAACAGCATCTTCGAGGTCCACAACGAGCTTTCGAAGAAGGCCCGCTTCACGCGCCTCGTCCAGATCATCGGCGACGTGATCAACAAGAAGAAGCTCGAGGGGATTTTCGCGATCTACCGCCCGCAGATCGTTTTCCACGCGGGGGCCGACAAGCACGTCCCCCTCATGGAGACGAACCCCGACGAGGCGGTCTTCAACAACATCGTCGGGACGAAAAACGTCCTCGAGGTCTCGAACGCCTACCGGGTCGAGCGCGTGGTCGTGATCTCGACCGACAAGGCGGTCAACCCGACGAGCGTCATGGGCTGCTGCAAGCGGGTGGCCGAGCTGCTCGTCCGGAGCGACCTCTACCCGAACACCGTGGCGGTCGCGGTCCGGTTCGGAAACGTCCTCGGGAGCCGTGGATCGGTCATTCCCTACTTCCGTCAGTTGATCGCCCAGGGCGGCCCGCTCACCGTCACCCACAAGGACATCCGCCGGTTCTTCATGACGATCCCCGAGGCGTCGGGACTCGTGATCCAGGCCGGGGCGATGGGAAAGGGGGGCGAGATTTTCGTCCTCGACATGGGCGAACCGATCCGGATCTGGGACCTCGCGGAGAACATGGTTCGCCTCGCCGGCCTCGAGCCGGGGAAGGACATCGAGATCCGCGAGGTCGGGCTCCGCGCCGGAGAAAAGCTCGACGAGGAGCTTTCGTTCGGATTCGAGAAGCTCGAACCGACCCAGCACCCGAAGATCACGTGCGTCAACGGGTCGGGCGGCGACAGCGAGCGGCTGCTTGCCGAGATCAAGGTCCTCACGGAGAAGGCGCTCCGGATGGACTACCCCGGCATCCGGTCGGGACTGAAACGGATCGTCCCCGAGTACCACCCGTACGACCAGCCGGAAGAGCCCGCGCTCGTTTCGGCGGGAGGTGAGTCGTGACCGTCCCGCTTCGAGACGATGGGTCCTTCCCCGAAGACGAGATCCTCACGAGTGTCGAGGCCTGCCGTTTTCTCAAGATCGGCAGGACGAAGCTCTGGGAACTGACCCGGACGCATTCCCTCCCCGCCTACCGCGTCGGCGAGGGGAAGACCTCGGGGCTCCGTTACAAGAAGTCCGAGCTGATCCGCTGGCTCGAGGGGAACCGTGTCGGGAGAGGGTTGCGGCAGGCGCCGGGCCCTCACGAGTTCCATCCCTGATGCTCCAGCCACTGTTCCCGGGGAACCTCGCGGAAGTCCCGGGCGGGCACGCCGGCGACGATCCGACGGGGTTCGGTATCCCGCGTCACGAGCGACCCCGCGGCGACGAGCGTGTCCTCGGCGACCGTCACCCCGGGAAGAATCGTCGCGTTCGCGCCGATGCGCCCTCCCTTGCGGACGGTGACCCCCTTGAAGTGCTTGAAGCGCTCCTGGGTGCGACCGACGAAGTTGTCGTTCGTCGTCACGGCGCCGGGTGCGACGAAGACCCGGTCTTCGAGGGTGCTGAAGGCGGTCACGTAGGCGTTCGTTTCGAGCTTGCAGAACCGCCCGATCCGGCACTTGTTCTCGACGGCGACGCCGCGGCCGACGATCGTCCCTTCGCCGATTTCGACCTCCTCGCGGATCGTCGCGAGGTCGGCGACGAGAACGCGCGGTCCGAGCGTCGCGCCGGCGTAGATCACGGCGCCGGCCCCGATCAGGCATCCGTCCCCGATCGTCGCGGGAGGAGGAGGCTCCCCTCCGGCGGTCGTCGCGCTGTTGGCGGCGCGCATCGGGAGCTTCCCGATGACGGCGTGGTCGTCGATTCGCACCCCCGCGCCGACGCGGGTGCCGGAGCGGAGCACCGCGTAGTGGCCGACGAGGCAGTCGGGGCCGATCGAGGCCCCGTCCTCGACGACGACGCCGATCCCGAGGCGGGCGGAAGGGTGGACGGAGGCTCCGGGGGACACGAAGTTCATGGCGGTCTCCTCGAGGGCCGTCTAACGGGCCCGCAGGATCGGGTGCAACTCGGCCGGGGAGGCGGCGAGGGCGTCGGTGCGGATCCGGTGGGTCAGTTCGATCGACGGGCGCGCGTCGGCGCAGCCGAACCCCTTCCCCTCGAGGACCCCCTGATAGATCCGCGTGTGGAGGTCGGTGAACCCTTCCGTGAACTCCAATTCGGCGCCGTCGACCTCGATCGAGCGGTACGTCATCCTCCCGCCGGGCTCGGCCTTGAAGGGGAGCCGCTCGGGGTCGACCGACAGGAGCCACGTGACGTCGGCCCGTTCGAGCTCGAGGCAGCCGGCGAGGAAGCGGGGCTCGCGGACGTGGACTTCGGTTTTCGTCACGTTTCCGAAGAGCCAGACCAGGAGGTCGAAGAAGTGGACGCCGATGTTGGTCGCGAGACCTCCGGCGCGCTCCTCGCTTCCCTTCCAGGTCTGCATGTACCAGGGGCCGCGTCCGGTGATGTAGGTGAGGCAGACCCGGTGGCGCTTCCCCGGGGCCTCCTTCGCGATGCGCTCCCTCAACTCGACGAGGGCGGGGTGGACGCGCAGCTGGAGGACGGTGTTGATCGTGCGCCCCGTCTCTTCTTCGAGCAGCTCGAGGGCGTCCAGGTTCCACGGGTTGATCACGAGGGGCTTCTCGCAGATCGCATGGGCGCCGACGCGAAGCGCGAGGCGGATGTGGGCGTCGTGGAGGTAGTTCGGGGAGCAGATGCCGACGTAGTGGACGCGGCTTTCCTCGGGTCCGCGGCGGAGCTTTTCGAGGTGCCGGTCGAAACGCTCGATCTCGGGGAAGTACCGGGCCTCGAGAGAGTAGCGGTCGAGGATGCCGACCGAGTCGTGCGGGTCGGTCGCGGCGATCAGGCGGTTCCCGGTGTCCCGGATCGCCGCCAGGTGGCGGGGCGCGATGTAGCCGGCGACGCCGATGAGGGCGAAGTTTTTCGACACGCGGGGATTATAGGGCACGGGTCGAGCGGGATTTCCCCGGGGGGGCGCTAGAGGATGCGCGTCGACGTCGAGCCTCGAACCGAGCCGGTCCCCGCGGGGGGGCGGACCCTGACCGCCGGATGGGCGGAGGACGCGGAGGCGCTCGAGCGCCTCCGGGAGGAATGGAACCCCCTCCTCCTGAGGTCCAAGGCCAACCGGGTCTTCCTCACCTGGGAGTGGGTCTCGATCTGGTGGAGGCACTTCGGGACCGGGCGCGATCTGAGGGTGCTGCTCCTCCGGGACGGGGGAGGAGTGCTCCGGGGGATCGCCCCGCTCTATCTCGACGTGAAATCGACCCCCCTGGGGAAGGTGCGAAAGATCCAGTTCCTGGGGTATGGCGGCGACGCGAACCCGGACTTCCTGAACTTCGTTTTCGAGGCGGGGTGGGAGGACGCGTGCATGGAAGCGGCGTGGGACGCCCTCGTCGCGCGCCGGGCGGAGTGGGACCTCCTGAAGTTGACCGACCTCTGCGAGGAGGCGCCCGAGGCGACGCTCCTCCCGGAGGGCGCCGAGAAGCGAGGGCTTCGCGTCCACCGGTTCCTCGACACGGTGTGTCCGTATCTTCCGCTTCCCGACGACTTCGAGGCGCTCCTCGCGGGTTTCCGCCCGAGCCTCCGGAAGGAAATCCGATACCGCTTGCGGAAGTTCCAAAAGGAGCCGGGGGCGGAGGAGGTCTCGTTCGCTGCGCCGGGGAGGACCGACGAGGGGATCGAGGTCCTCGCCCACCTCCACCAGCTGCGGATGGAGGAGAGCAAGCGGGGGGGGAACTTCAAGCGGAGCACCTATTTCCGCTTTCACCGCGACCTGATGGAGGAGTTCGCGAAGCACGGTTGGCTCGAGTTGCGCATCCTGCGGGTGAACGGGAAGGACGCCGCCGCGAACTACGCCTTCCTCTACGACGGCGTGCTCTATGGCTACCAGATGGGCCTGAACCCCGAGTTTTACAAGATGAGCCTGGGGACGGTGCTCCTCACGCGGATCGTGCAGGACCTGATCGCCGCCGGGTACCGCGAGGTCGACATGCTCCGCGGGCGCAGCCACTGGAAGTACCGATGGACGCAGCGCGAGCGCCGGAATTGGACCTTCGTGATCGAGTCCTCCGGCCTTCGCGGCCGCAGGGCCTTCTGGAGCGATCTCTCCACCAACCGCCCCGGAGTGATCCTCAAGCGAGTCCTTCCCGAGCGCGTCTTCGCGGGGCTGCAGCACAGCGTCCGCGCCATGAAGGCCCGCCTCACGGGAAAGAAGGGTCCGTGAAGAAAACGTCGCGGGTAGTCAAATTTCCCGTTCGGGAAGGCGCCTCGGACCCGTCGGTCCCTCGAGCCGGCGGGAGGATCTTCCCGCAGCAACCGGTGGTGCGCAAAGAGGAATGGCGGGTCATGCTCTTCCTCGCGATCGTGATCACGATCGCAGTATCGATTCCCCATCCGATCACAAAGCAGATCATCATGGGGATTCTCGGCGTCTTCATCGGGACGATCTTCCTGAAGGACATCCGGCTCGCGGTGTGTCTGCTCCCACTCTTGATTCCCGCCCAGAATCTCGTGCCGAAGGGGTTCATCCCGATACCGGGAATCAACTACGAGACACTCCTCATGGGTTTGCTGCTCGCGTCATGGGCGGCGCAGCGGGGGAAGTTCGAGCCGAAAAGGCCGGCGAAGCCGATGCCGGGGTTTGTTGTGATCGTGTGTGTCTTCCTCGGATGGCTTCTGATGGCGGCGTTTCGAACTTATCTCGAAGGCCGGATGGACGCGTACACGCTGTTCTCCATCTTCAAAAATCAGTGGATTTACTTCACGATCTTCTTCGTAGTCTCGGATTCTCTTCGGGATGAAAGGGATCGTATCCGACTCATGATTGCGGTCTGCATCGCGATCATCCTGGTGTCGATCCAACCCATCCAGAAAGGTACGACCCTTCTCGCGTCCGGTGTGTCCCTCGCGCGACAGCGCGCGGTCAGCATCCTAGCGCTTCAATCCAACGTCTACGGAGGTGCCCTCGCATGTTTCGCCACTTTCCCTATGATCTACTTTGCGAGACGAATCGGGGGAAAAAAGGGACGCATCCTTTTCGGACTCAGCATCGCGGTCGCAGTCTACGCGTTAGTCCTGACACTCTCTCGGGGCTCGTGGCTCGCGTTTGGTACGGCTATCGCAATTACCGGGGTGTTCTTCGAGCGTAGGGTGCTTTACATTCTCGCGGTCGGCATTCTCACAGCCCCGTTCTGGGTTCCGCAAGATGCCGTCGACCGTGGCAATACGATTTCGGAGATCGACGTCACGGATCAGAACCTGCAAGATGACGAAGGTTCGGCGTTCGTGCGAGTCGACCAATGGAAGATGATTCCGAGAGTGCTGACGGATTCACCGATTCTTGGACACGGCTTCCAATCTTTCCCGAGGATGTACTACCGGTTCGGCAGTCTCGGTGTGTACAAGGGATCCCACGTCGGGTATGCCGAGTACGCGTCGGAAGTCGGAGTCCCAGGACTCGCGCTGTATGTGCTGTGTTTCATCAGCCTGGGCGCTTTCGGCTTCATGCTAGCGATTCGAGGAGCTACATTGTTCACCCGATCACACGGAGTCGGTATCCTCGGCGCTGCGCTCGCGATGGTTGTTGCCGAGGCATTTGGCTCACGTTTCAAGATCGGAACCGTGACAGCGTTTCTTTGGATGTACGCGGGAGTCGGCGTCGCCGCGTGGCGCTGGCCAGCCCAGGAGTCGGTCGAATCCGCGATCGCGGCCCAAGGCGTGGAGCACCGGGGTCTCGTCAGTCGTGGCCCCCGCTCACGAGGCGCCTCCAAACGGCGGCTAGGCGCTCCTTCTCGCTCCTTGGGACTAGGCCGAGACGCATGGCTCCGATGACATAGACGGCGAAAGTCGTCGACAGTCCTATCACCACGGTCCCTAACGACGTCGGGGCGATCTTTCCCAGCCCCCATCCAACCGCTGCCGAAGCAGTCGCCGCCAACGCACACAATCCTAACTGCCGCCACGGAAGGAGATCACCATACGTGACGGCAAGAAGCGCCCTTACGCGCACAAGGCGAATCCACTGCCCAATGGAGAAAGAAACGAGAGCCGCAATGGCAGGCCCGGCGAGTCCGAGCCAGTGAAGTCCCACCCACGATCCTGAAAGAATAACCGCCGACTGTACTGCGGTCGTCCAGAGGATGAACCGGTTCTGGGCGAACGCCTTGAGCAAGGACTCCAGTCCGCTCAGAGAATCCCAGACCATGATGAGGGCAAAAATCCGGAATATCGGTATTGCCGCAGCGACCTTGTCCGTGAAGACAAGGGTAATAGCCTCCGGTGCGAACGCGATCAGGGCGGCTGTAATCGGAAAGTAGAAGATCGCGAGGCGCGACGCCGAGGCATGCCATAGTGCCAGGATCGCCTTATGGCGTTTCTGTTCCTCCATTTCGGCGAAGTGCGGGGTCATGACCTGAACGAACGATCCCCGCACCAAGCCCAGGGCGGGGACCTTCTTTGTCGCGATGTCGTACACCGCGAAGTCACCCGGCGAGAATGAGGATGAGATGAAGAACCTGTGAGCGAGTCCATTGAGCTTTTTCAGGGACTGAGTCCCGGTGTAGGGAAGGGCGTAGCCCCACTGCTCCCGCAACATTCGAGGACGGGCGGTCCATCCTGTTTTGGCGACTTCGATCCCGATGTACACGAGAGCGCCGATAGCTTTCGCTCCCCCGGTCCATACATAGGCCCAGATCACTGCGTCGAGTCGCTTCGTCACGACCGCAACGGTGGCAACTACAGCGGACTGTAGGAGGGCAAACGCGATGTACACGATCGAAAAGGTTCGAAAACGCCGTTGTGCGGTTTGTGCCGTGAAGAGAGTGTCTCCGATCGCGTAGAACACGACGGCGAGCAGGGTGGGGAGAACGAACTGGCTCATGGCGGAATCCACGATCCACCCGAGGATGATCTGCCTGCCCAGAATTACGACCGCCATGACGACGAGCAGAGCGACTGCGAGCTGCATCATTGCCCCGAGAAGAAAGTCTGCTGTGGCAGCGCGCCTTCTAGCGACGAAATAGACGAGCGCTTCGGGGAAGCCGGCGATCCCGAAGATCAAAAAGGTTTGGAGCAGCAATTGAAACTGCCCGTACAGGCCGTAGTCCGCAATGCTAAGCGTGCGTATCAACACCATGGGGACGCCAACCAGGGCGAGCACGCCCACGAACTGGCTCGCCATCACGACCACGACCGAGTCGCGGACGCCCAGCTCCTTCCGCTCCCTCATCGGACTCGGGGTCCCGGGGCGAGCACTTCCTGGTAGACCTGCTCCGTCCGTTCGAGCATGACCGGCAGATCGTACTCTCTCGCTGCCCGTTCTCGCGCGAGGCTTCCCAGGGCCGCGCGTGATCCCGGGTCGGCCAGAAGCCCGGCGACGGCGGCCCGGAGTGACTCCGGGTTCTCGGGCGGGACGATCCTCCCGGTTGCACCCTCGGCGAGGGCCTCCGCGTTCCCCCCGACCCGCGTCGCGACGCACGGCCGCCCGGCCGCCATCGCCTCGATCAACGCGTTGCTCATTCCCTCGGAGCGAGAAGGAAGGACGAAGAGGTCGAGCGCCGCGAGAAAGTCCGGGACGTCCTCTCGATTCCCGAGCAGACGGAAACGGTCCTCCACTCCCGCGGAGAGGGCGCGCTCGCGGAGGGCGCGGGCGAGATCCGAATCGGCCGACCCCGCCACGAGGACGACGACGTTCGGGTGTTCGCGCAGCAGCGGGAGACAGGCCTCGAACAGGATGTCCTGCCCCTTGACCGGCTTCACGGTGCCCGACGAGCCGATCAGGAAGGCCGAGTCTGGAAGGCCGAGCGCCGCTCGAAACCGGGTGCCGTTCCCCGCGGCGATCCGCTCGATGTCGATCCCGTTCGGGATGGTCCGCACCTTCGCGGGGGGCGGTTTCTCCGCTCCGAGGGTGAACCTCCGGACTTCCTCGGAGTTCGCGACGATCCGGTCGGCCCACCGGTTCGTGAGGCGGTAGGCCCAGAGCTGGGCGGTCTTCCCCCGCTTGATCGCCCTCCGCGTCGTGATCACGCGAGCACCAGCCAGTCGGCCGACGATCGCTCCGACGAAATCGGCGTCGAACAGGAAGGTGTGGACGATCGACGCCCCGGATCCTCGTACGATCGCCCGGAGCCTCCGGACCGCCGCGACCCCCGCCGACCCGTAGATGCGCCCGCGGAGGCCCAACTCGTCGACTGAGACCCCCGCGGTTCGAAGCTCCTCTCCCATGGTCCCCGCCGATCCGAGGACCGCGACGCGCGGGGAGTACCGGCCGCGACTTCGAAGCCCGAGGGCGGTCCGGCAGAGGGCGATCTCGGTTCCGCCGGGTCCGAGGCTTCCCGTGACCAGGAGGACGATCGGGGGAGAGGAGGTCACCGCGGGCCAGCCTCTTCGAGACCGATGACGAACCGGCGCTTCCCCGACTTGAGAACGGGGATTTCCGGTACCGTCTCGAGCCGGCAGTCCATCCCGTCGAGCTGCTTCTCGAGCGTTGCCCGGATCTCGGCGCTCCGCGCGTCGGACCAACCGGCGCCGGGGACGACGAGGATCCGGATCCGGTCCTTCGCCTCCTGGATGACCTGGAATTGATCCACCGCCCGGTCCGAGGGCCGAAGGACGAGCGTGAAGAACGTCCCTCCGAAGGCCTTCCCCGTCGGCGTGACGATCACGTCGAGCGATCGTCCCTCGACCGATTCGAGGCGGGTGAACGGCCGCCCGCAGGAACAGGGGCCGGGGAGGATCCGGGCCGAGTCGTGGATCCGGTACCGGATGAACGGTTGGACCCGGTTGTCGAGGTCGGTGACGACCAGCTCGGGGACGCCGTCGAATTCGATCGACTCGACGAGGAAGCGAGGGTCCATGACGTGGAGGCAGTCCGTTTCGGGGCACTGCGCCGCGATCATCCCGAACTCGCGTGAGGCGTAACGGTTCCGGACGGGGCAACCGAAGAGGTCCTGCAACTCGTCGCGGACGGCGGGGTAAAGGGCCTCGGCGGAGGTGAAGATCCGCCGTACCGAAAGGGAGCGGCAGCGGTCCTTCCCCATCCGCCGCGCGAAGTGGAGCAAGATCGAGGGGTACGAAATCACGACCTCGGGACGGAAGGCGAGCAGGCGCTCGGTGTGGCTCGCGACCTTGGCGTCGTCCACTCCGTAGGCGGAGAGGAGCATCCGGTTCGCGAGGGTGTCGTAGAGCCGGGCGAGCCGGGAGGGGTTGGCGTCGAGCGGGGAACCCCAGAGGGTCACCGTCCGCGTTCCCGGGTAGACCCCTTCCCAGGAATCGGTCAGGCGGGCGACCGCGCGGCGTCGGTCGTTTGTCTCCAAGTCCAGGAGAAACCAAATATTGGTTCCCGTCGATCCTCCTGTCGAAGATCGCCGCACTCGTCCCCGTGCGCCCCGTGCTGCGACGAGGTCCGCTCCGCGGTCGTGGAAGATCTGCTTCGTGAGGAACGGAATGGTCGAGAAGGTATCCCGCCCGGCAAGCTCCGCACCGAGGTGGGAAAGGGTCTCCCTCCAGTACGGGACGTTCGTGCGTGCGTGGTCGAGCAGGTCCGCGAGCTTTCGCCGTTGCCACACCTCGACCTTCTCCCGGCTCCACTGTTCCATCGAGCGCGCCTCGCGCAGATAAGCGGGGTACCTTCGCCCTGTTCCCGCGGCAATGACGCGGTCCATCGCGCGGACCACGACTGGAAACATCAGATCTCCGACTCCACCGGCCGCCGGACCGGGAAAAATCTGCGGTACAACCAAACCATCTTGATCGGGATGTTCATGACCGACGCTCCTCCCGCTCGTTCTACGAGCATCGCGAACGACGCCGTCTTGGGCCAGACCGCCTTCCCGTGAAAGAACGGGGTGCTCCCGATCCGGCGGATCTGGTGGGCCGGGTCGCCGGGCCGGTTCCCTCCCCGCGCCATCCGCGAAGGGATCGTCGTCGCGAGGTAGCCCGAGTCGAGGGCGATCCGGAACGCGTCGTCGCACACCCCGCCGTTCGGCCAGCAGAGGAACCGGACGGGGCGGCTGGTGAGGTCCTCGAGAACGCGACGCGAGCCCTCGATCTCGTGGCGGAGACGGCGCTCGTACGCCTCGTCCGGCTCGGGGGTTGCCGTCGGGCCGACCTGTTCCCGGAAGAGGCGGACCTCCTGGGTCAGGGCCGCATGCCAGTCGGGGCGGTCGAAAAAGGCGGGCCCCCCCCGCTCGGCGACGTGACGGACGAGGCGTGCCTCGAGGTCGGGATGGGGGACGAACGCCCGGCCGGCGAGCGCGAGGTCGTTTCGGAAAACAGGGGTCCCCCAGGGGAGGTCTTCGTGGCGGATCCGCTGGAACCAGAAAGGTTTTCGATCGGGGTACCGGTTCCACCACATCCAGCGCAGGTAGCGTTTCACGGAGAGGCCGGGCCGATGGAACGTCACGACCTCGTCGGACGACGGGAGCCAGGTGTGGGAGCGGGCATGGGACTGGACGTCGAGGATTCCGGTTCGGGCCAACTCACGGATCTCGGCCCGGTTCAGGTAGCCGAACATCTCGAGGTCGGCGGCGGATCGCTTCCCCGACCAAACCTCCTCGAGGGTCGGGCGGGGGGTCTCCCCCGGCTGGACGAAGTCGGATGGGACGAAAACCGTTCCGGTGAAGCCGTACTTCCGCAGGAGCGGGGCGACGACGACCCAGTTGTCGAGATAGCCGTCGTCGAAGGTCAGGACGATCGAGCGGGGGGGGAGGGTCTTTCGCCCGGACTGCGCTTCGTGGAGGTCCGGGAGGGTTACGGTCATCCAGCGGCGGCGCTTCAGATAGGCGAGGTAGGACTCGAACTCGGCGACGCCGGCGTACAGGGTGAACGAAGACGGTCGGTCCTCCCGGTCGTCCGCGACCGAGTGAAACATGACGACGGGAACCTGCTGTCGAGAACTCACCCCGCAAAGCCTAGCATTCCGGATCGCTCGGCAACCCGGAGCGATCAGACGAAGGTCCAAGGGATCGGTCCTTCGTGCACGGCCATCGGGGTGCCCTTCGCCCCTCTCCGCAGGCTCGGCGAAACGAAGCGAACCGCCCAGGGATCGAGAGACCGCCGTAAGCGCGTCCACCGCCGAGAGCCCGCCCGGCGGCAAAAGGATCGCCTCGACCGCGACCCAGGCGTCCCCGGCGCCTCGCGTCCGGACCAGCGCGACCACCCCAGCCGCTTCTCCCTCGACCGTCCACCAACTGTCTTTGGGTTCCCAACCCTCTTTTATCGCTTGGAGGCTGGGATGTCCCCCCACTCACGGCGAGGAATGACTCGATCTTGCCGTCGGGCAGGAGTGGCCTCGCGATTCCTCGCGCGGTCTCCCCGTCGACCGAGCGGAACACGACGAGAGATGGGGTGCGCGCGTGGGCTTTCGGACGTTCGTCCAGCGTCTCCGCCCCCGACCGTCGGAATCGGCGATAGGCGATTCGGGCCCGGAGCCCTGTCTCGCGGATCGCGATCGAAAGCCGGCTTCGCGAGACGTGCAGGGTGTGAAGCTTTGGACGAATCGGGGCGAGGCGCTCCTTCTGAGGAGTCCCTCCGGGGAGGAAATCGAGCGTCGCCACCTCGCCGAGTTCATGGACGCGCCGGATCGACTCCCACATGAGGGCCGAGCCTGGGCTCTGCCCCGTTCCCCGCACTTGAGTTGACACTCTGATCCGAGATAATCCCCGTCGA
>CAYLHQ010000009.1:0-108043 GCA_964383585.1 uncultured Acidobacteriota bacterium | reverse complement strand
TCACCCCCCTTTCCGCGCTGCCCCTTTCGCGATCGACTTTGGAAGAAAAAGAGGAATGTCCCCTACGTCCCGCGGGGGCGTACAATCGACCGGGCATCCACGAAGGAGGATCGATCATGCGAAACGCCCTGACCGCACTAGCCGTCGTCGGATTCGTCGTCGCCCTTTCCGCGTGGGCCGAGCAGCCCGGCAAGACGGTGACCCTTACCGGCGAGATCCAGTGCGCAATGTGCACGCTCAAGAAAGCCGACGCGAAGGAGTGCCAGAACGTCCTCGTCGTCGCGGGGGAAAACGCCGGCGAATACTACCTCGTGAAGAACGACGTCGCCGAAGCCTACGGGCACGTCTGCAAGGGCGCCAAGCCCGCGACGATCACCGGGACGGTGGCGGAGAGGGACGGCAAGACGTGGCTCACGGCCAAGGAGATCAAGCCCCCGGCGGCCAAAGGATGAGCCGGATGCGGCGGGCGGCGATTCGGCTCGCGGCGGCGGCTCTCGCCGCCGCGGCCTTCGCGGCCTCGGGCCCCTCCCTCACCGTCTACTTCACGCCCGGGTTCGACGACGCGGCCTGGCAGAAAGCCGCTTACGACAAGGTCGCGAAGGCCTGGAAGCCGGCGGGATCTCCGAAGCCAGGGGCGAAGTGCGTCCTGATCGCCGTCATCGAGAAGGACGGGAAGGTGAGCGGCCTTCGCGACCACATGGTCTCCGGGGACGCGGCGTGGGACGAGGCGGCGGTCGAAGCGATGAAGGAGGCGATGCCCTTCACGGCCCTACCGAAGACGTGGCCCCATCCGAGCCTCGAGGTCCACTGGCACTTCGAGAACAAGAAGTAGCGGTCAGAAGGGGTACTCGATGTAGCGGGCGGTCTCGACGGCGACCTCGCGGCCGAAGAGCGTCTCGACGACGTGGAAGGCCATGTCGATCCCCGACGCCACCCCGGCCGAGGTGACGATCCCGTCGTCCACGACGCGTGCCTCGCGCTCGACCCGCACGTCCTTCCCGAGAGCCGCGAGGCGATCGAGGGAGCCCCAGTGCGACGTCGCCCGCTTCCCGTCGAGGAGTCCCGCGCGGGCGAGGAGGAGCGAGCCCGAGCAGACCGACGCGGTGCGGCGCGCGCTCCTCGCCGTGCGCCGGATCCAGTCGAGCGCGGCTCCGTCCTCGAGGAGGGGCCGTGTGCCGAACCCGCCCGGGACGACGAGGAGATCGACGCGCGGACAGTCTTCGAAGGCGTGCGCCGGGAGCACGGTCAGCCCCCCGGTCGCGACGACCGGTCCCGGCCTCGGGGCGACGGTGAAGACCCGGAACGGGGCCGAGTCGTCCGAGCGTCGCGAGTCGATGCCGGGGATGAGGCGGGTCCGCGAAAAGACCTCGAACGGCCCCGCGAAGTCGAGCACCTCGACGTCGTCGAAGACGAGGATGGCGACGTTCCAGCGGTCCACCTCAACCCTCGAGCGGCCCGAATTCCTTGATCGCCTCGGCCAACTCGCCGAGCCGGCGGTCGACCCGACCGAAGATCGAATCGGGGGGGTACATTCCCGACGGCCCCCGGTCGCCGGCCGGGACGCCGGTCAGGATTTCGATTCCCTCCTCGACCGTCGACACCGCCCACACGTGGAACTTCCCCTCCCGGACCGCGTCGACCACCGCGGCATCGAGCATCAGGTGGGAGAGGTTACGCGCCGGGACCACGACCCCCTGCTCGCCGGAGAGCCCACGCGCCCTGCAGAGGGCGAAGTACCCCTCGATCTTCTCGTTGACCCCTCCGATCGGCTGGACCTCCCCCTTCTGGTTGACCGAGCCGGTCACGGCGACCGCCTGCCGGATCGGAACGCCCGAAAGCGCCGAGAGGAGGGCGTACAGCTCGGCGCACGACGCCGAATCCCCCTCGACCCCGCCGTACGATTGCTCGAAGACCACGCTCGCGGAAAGCGCGAGCGGCTTGTCCTGCGCGAACCGCGAACGGAGAAACCCGGCCAGGATGAGGACCCCCTTCGTGTGGATGGGTCCGGCGAGCTCCGCCTCGCGCTCGATGTCGATGATCCCCGCGCGCCCCATCCCCACCGACGCGGTGATGCGGCTCGGGAGGCCGAACGTGTGGTCCCCCACGTCGAGGACGACGAGCCCGTTGACCTGCCCGACCGTCTCCCCTTCGACGTCGACGAGGACCGTTCCCTCCGCGATGCGCTCGAGGAGGATCTCCTCGACGAGGTCGAGCCGGTGCTTCCGCCGGGCCACGGCGTGGGCGACGTGCTCGGCGCCGATCTGCGACGCGCCGGCCTGCGCGGCCCAGTACGCCGCCTCGCGGATCGTGTCGGCGACGTCCTTGAAGCGGGTCGAGAGCTTTCCCTGCCGTCCGGCGAGGCGCACCGAGTGTTCGGCGAGGGCCGCCACCGCCTCCCGGCGGAAGGGAAGGAGGCCGTCGTCCTTGCACTTCTTGCGGACGAACCGGGCGAGGTTCAGGAGTTCCTCGTCGCTCTGCTCGACCTCGAGGGCGAGGTCGGCCTTGACCTTGAAGATCTTCTTGAAGTCCTCGTCGAGCTCGTAGAGGAGGCGGTAGATGTGGCGTGTCCCGACGAGGACGAGCTTGACGTCGAGGGGGATCGGTTCGGGCTTCAAGGACACGCTCGCGAAGACGTTCATCAGCTCGAGCGGGTGGATCTCGAGCGTCCGGTGGCGGAGCGTGCGCTTGAGCGCGGGCCAGACTCCCGGCTCGACGAGCACGTCGAGCGCGTCGAGGACGAGGAAGCCGCCGCTCGCCCGCGCGAGGGCGCCGGCCTTGATCCGCGTGTGGTCGGTCTTCCATTCCCCGCCCACCGCGCGGGCGCCGTCGATCGAGCCGAAGAGGTTCCGGTAGGAGGGGTTCGTTTCCCAGAGGATCGGCCGCCCCTTCGTCTCGGTGTGGTCGACGAGGACGTTGACCTTGTAGGGGCGGAGCCGCTCGTTCCACTCCGCCTTCGCTTGGTCCCGCTCCGCCCCGGCGACGGGCTCTTCCCGCTCCCGGAAGCGTTCGAGGTGGTCGAGCACGTCCTCTCGGACCTCTTCGAGCCATGCGCGGACCTCTCGGTCGTCGAAGGCTTGCCAGAGATCGTCCACGAGGTCGGCGACGACCGAGCGCGCGGCGGCACGGTCGAGGTCGAGGATCTGCTGGCGCACCTCGAGCTCGATCTTCCGGAATTCCTTGGTGAGCGCCTCGAATTCGGTCGAGAGCTTGGCCTGGGAGGCCTTGATTTTTTCGAGGTCCTTCTTCGCGAAACGTCCTTCCTCGACGAGCGTCTCGAGCTGTTCCATCTGCACGGGGCTTCCGGCCACCACGGGCGTAATCTCGGGCTTCACGAAGGGGCCGACCTGGATCTGAACCATCGCGAACCCGGCCTCCTCGATCCGCTTCTCGAACGACTTCACCTTCTCCCGGTGGGCCGCCTTCGCCTTCTCGATCGTGTCGTTGCGGCGGTTCCGGTAGGAATCGGTCTCGAAGACGGTCGGAACGCTCTTGCGCAGCGTTTCCACCAGAAGGTCCATCGCCTTCGCGAAGGCACTGCCACGGCCGGCGGGGAAGCGGAGGAGGTGCGGGCGGTCGGGGTCCTTGAAATTGTGGACGAAGACGAGATCGCCGGGGGTGGGTCCCCCGCGGTCGATCTGGGAGAGGACGTGCCGCACGGCCGTCGAACGGCCGGTCCCGACCTCTCCGGCGACGAAGACGTTGTAGCCGTCCCCGCGGACGGCGAAGCCGAGCCGGAGCGCCTCGAGCGCCCGCGGCTGCCCGATGATGGAGATCGGGACCTCGTCGAGTTCGGCCGTGGTCTTGAAGGGAAAGACGGCGGGGTCGCACCGCCAGCGCAGGGTCTCGGGACCGACCCGGTGGGGGCCGCCCGGTCCCGATCCGTCTCGTTTCGGGGGTCGTTGTCGCACGGCCATGCGGGTCCTCCCTCGGAGCGTCACGACATGCTAGCGCCCTCCGCCGCGCCGGTGCGAGACTTCCCGCGATGAAGCGCGCCCCGAGCCCGCTCCCCGCCGCCGCCTGGGGCCTCTTCGCCGCGGTTGCCGCGTTCTCGCTCTTCATGGTTTCCCGGAGCCAGGTCGACGGGGACGCCGTGCAACTCCTTCTCCGAGGCTGGGCCCTCGCGCACGAGGGGACGCTCGTCCCGTACGGGAACCCGCTCTCCGCGGGGGCGGGGGGGTACGAGCCGGGGCCGATGACGAGCCTCCTCGTCGGGCTCCCCCTCCTCCTCTGGAGCGACTACCGCGCACCGGCGCTCCTCGTCCTCGCCTTCCACCTCGCCTCCTGGATCCTCCTCGACCGCGTGATGCGGGAGGCGGTGTCGCGGAGGGAGCGGCTCCTCTTCTTCGTCCTCTACGGCCTCAGCCCGTGGCGGATGTTCTTTTCCGGCTTCACCTGGAACCCCAACTGGCTCTTCCTCGCGGGGGCCGTCCATCTATGGGCCTCGTGGCGGCAGCGCGAGCGCCCCGCGTTCTGGCCGTCCGCGGCACTCGCGCTCGCGCTGGGCCTTGCCGTGCAGCTCCATCCCTCGACGGTGATTTTGGGATTCGCGACGGTCGTGCTCCTGCTTCGCGGGCGCGTTCGCCTCCATTGGGGCGGGGTCGCCGCGGGAACCGCCGTCGTCGTCGCGAGCCTCGTTCCTTGGGCGCTCGCCGCGGCGGCCGACCCGTCGATCCTCCCGGGGCACGGCCCGGGGGAGGGGCGGACCGTCGTGAAGACCCTTCACAACGTCCTCCGCGGGGTCGCCTACTGGTGCAGCCTCCCCTCGCTCGCGCTCCCGACCCGGATCACCCTCTTCGACTTCGGGCCGGCGCTCGGCGACGCCACGGACCGGATCCTCCGTCCGATCCACTACGTCGTGTCGGAGATCCTGTTCGAGGCGACGGCCCTCCCCGCGGCGATCGTCCTGGCGGGTGCCATCGGCCGCAGGAGACGGAAGCCGAGGACGCCCCGTCGATGGCTCAGGGCGTACGCGAGAGCGGCGTTTGTCGGGGGGCTCGTCTCCTTCGTCCTGATCCCGACCACGATCATGATGTGGCAGTTGCTGATCGTCTTTCACGCGGCCCTGATCCTCCTCGTGCTGCGTTTCGCCGAGATGCGCGGCGGAAGGAAGGGGGCCTTCGCGCGTGGGTCGGTTACGGTCCTGATCGTGGGGTTCGTCTGGATGGACGTCGCCGCCGCGCTCGCTTCCCCGGCCTACCGGCGGGGGGGCTACGCCGCGATGGTCGCGCTCGTCCCCCCGGACCACCCGATGGTGCGGGGCCTCGGGATCGACCGCCGGGCGACCCCGTTCGACCCGGAGAATCCGCCCACGCAGTTCCGCTTCAAGCCGACCTGGCGGGGGGGGACGCGCGGAGCGCGATCGCTCAGCGGGTCAGCTTCCGGTACTTGATCCGGTGGGGCCGGTCGGCCTCGGCGCCGAGGCGGCGCTTCCGGTCGGCCTCGTAGTCCTGGTAGTTCCCCTCGAACCAGACGACCCGGCTGTCCCCCTCGAAGGCGAGCATGTGCGTCGCGATCCTGTCGAGGAACCACCGGTCGTGGCTGATCACGACCGCGCAGCCGGGGAAGTCGAGGAGCGCTTCTTCGAGAGCGCGCAACGTGTCGACGTCGAGGTCGTTCGTCGGCTCGTCGAGCAGGATGACGTTCGCCCCCGTCTTGAGGACGCGCGCGAGTTGGACCCGGTTTCTCTCCCCCCCGGAGAGGTCGCCGACGCGCTTCTGCTGGTCGGCCCCCTTGAAGTTGAACCAGGAGACGTAGGCGCGCGAAGGGACCTCGCGTTTTCCGAGGACGATCTGGTCGTTCCCCTCGGAGATCGCCTTCCAGACCGTGTCGTCGGGGGCGAGGACGTCGCGGCTCTGGTCGACGTAGGCGAGCTTCACGGTGTCCCCGAGGCGGAGCGTCCCCGCGTCGGGGCTCTCCTGGCCGACGATCATGCGGAACAGGGTGGTCTTCCCCGCGCCGTTCGCCCCGATCACGCCCACGATCCCCCCGCGGGGGAGGCGGAAGGAGAGGTCGTCGATCAGGAGCCGGTCGCCGTACCCCTTGACGAGCCCCTCCGCATCGATCACGACGTCGCCGAGGCGGGGGCCGGGGGGAATGCGGAGCTGGTCGAGGACCTCCGTCTGGCGCTCGTACGCCTCCTCTTCGGCCACCAGGTTCTCGAAGGCGGTGACGCGGGCCTTGCTCTTCGCCTGACGTGCCCTCGGCGACATCCGCACCCACTCGAGCTCGCGCTCGAGGGTGCGGGTACGCGCCGCGGAGGCCTTTTCCTCCTGGGCCAAGCGGCTCTTCTTCTGGTCGAGCCAGGACGAGTAATTCCCCTCCCAAGGGATCCCCGCGCCGCGGTCGAGCTCGAGGATCCATCCCGCGACGTTGTCGAGGAAGTACCGGTCGTGTGTGATCGCGATGACCGTCCCCGGATATTCCTTGAGGTGCCGCTCGAGCCACGCGACCGATTCGGCGTCCAAGTGGTTCGTCGGCTCGTCGAGGAGGAGCATGTCGGGCTTCTGAAGGAGGAGGCGGCAGAGGGCGACGCGCCGCCTCTCGCCTCCCGAGATCTTCGAGACGTCGGCGTCCGGGGGGGGGCAGCGGAGGGCGTCCATCGCGAGTTCGAGCTGCGTGTCGAGATCCCAGAGGTTCTCGGCGTCGATACGGTCCTGGAGCTTCGCCGCCTCGTCGGCGGTCTCGTCCGAGTAGTTCGCCATCAGATGGTTGTACCGGTCGAGGATCGCCTTTTTCTCCGCGACCCCCTCCTCGACGATTTCGAGGACGCTCTTCGCCGGGTCGAGTTCCGGCTCCTGAGGGAGGAGCCCCACGCGCGCGTTCTTCGCGGGGAAGGCCTCGCCGTCGAAGTTCGGATCGAGCCCGGCCATGATCCTGAGAAGGGTCGACTTCCCGGCCCCGTTGTGCCCGATGACGCCGATCTTCGCCCCCCAGAAGAACGAGAGCCAGATCCCCTTCAGGATCTCCCGCTTCGGCGGGACGATCTTCCGCACATTCTTCATCGTGTAGACGATCTCGGGCATGGAATTCCTCGAAAAACCCGGAGGGTAGCAGATCTCCCGCGCTCCTTGTCAGGGAGCGGGCCCGCGATTACTGTCTTCCGTCCGGGAGCTCACCATGTCGGAAACCGCCGCGCCGCGGGGAGAAGGTCCGGAAGCGGTGACGGACCTCCACGCCCCCGCCCTGTACGGGAACCGGGAGCTCGGACTCCTCGCCTTCCAGTGGCGGGTGCTCGAGGAGGCCCGCGATCCTTCGGTGCCCCTCCTCGAGCGCCTCAAGTTCCTCTCGATCGTCGGGTCGAACCTCGACGAGTTCTTCATGGTCCGCGTGGCGGGGCTCAGGCAGCAGGTCGAGGCCGGGGTGGTCGATCCGGGTCCGGACGGGATGACCCCCCAGGAGCAGCTCCTCGCCGTGAGGCGCGAGTGCTTCCGCCTCATGACGGCCGCGCGCGATCTCCTGCGGAACGGACTGATCCCGGCCCTCGCGCGCGAGGGGATCCAAATCGTCGACCATGCGGCCCTGACCGACCGGCAGAAGGCCTGGTCGCGGCGGTACTTCGACACGAACCTCTTTCCGGTTCTCACGCCGCTCGCGGTCGACGTCGGAAGGCCGTTTCCCCACATCTCGAATCTCGCGCTCAACCTCGCGGTGACCGTCAGGGACGCGGCGGGGAAAGACCATTTCGCCCGCGTGAAGGTCCCCGGGACCCTCCCGCAGATGGTCTCGGTCCCGCCCGAGGAGGACGGGGGGCACGTGTTCGTCCCGCTCGAGCAGGTCGTCGCCGCGAATCTCGGCGATCTCTTCCCCGGGCTCGACGTCCTCGAATCGCATCCCTTCCGCGTCACGCGGAACGCCGACGTCGTGATCCAGGAACTCGAGGCGGGAGACCTCCTCGAGACGATCGCGGAGGGGATCCGGCAGCGGCAGTTCGGCTTCGTCAGCCGCCTCTCGGTGAACGCCGACATGCCGAAGCCCACCCTCGACCTTCTCGCCCGGCACCTCGACGTCGACGAGGAGGACATCTACCGCGTGGAGGGCCCTCTCGCGCTCGGCCATCTCGGCGTCGTGTGCGGCGTCGACCGCCCCGACCTCAAGGACGCGCCGTTCCAGCCCGCTCGGCCCGCGGGGCTCGGCCCGCCCGGAGCGCCGGTCGAGGTCGCCGAGGCGATGCGGCGCGGGGACATCCTGCTCCACCACCCGTACGACTCGTTCGCCCCTGTCGTCGAATTCCTGCGTTGGGCGGCGACCGACGCCGACGTCCTCGCGATCAAGATGACCCTTTACCGAGTCGGGAGGAACGCGCCGGTCGTCCAGGCCCTGATGGACGCACGTGAGAACGGGAAGCAGGTCGCGGTCCTCGTCGAGTTGAAGGCGCGGTTCGACGAGGAGCGCAACATCGAGTGGGCGCGCACCCTCGAGGACGTGGGCTGCCACGTCGTGTACGGCCTTCCCGGCCTCAAGACGCACGCGAAGGTCGCGATGGTCGTCCGGAAGGAGGGAAACCGGCTCCGGCGCTATCTCCATCTCGCGACCGGGAACTACAACGCCGTGACGGCGCAGCTCTACACCGATCTCGGCCTCCTGACCTGCGACGAGGACCTCGGGGCCGACGCGACCGACCTCTTCAACTTCCTGACCGGTTACTCGGCCAAGAGCGACTATCGAAAGATGCTCGTCGCCCCGGTGAACCTGCGCGAGCGCCTCGGGTCCCTCATCCGGCGCGAGATCGACCATGCCCGCTGCGGCGAGGCGGGGCACCTCGTCTTCAAGATGAATTCGCTCGTCGATTCGCGGATGATCCGCCTCCTCTACGAGGCGTCCCGGGCCGGCGTGCGCGTCGACCTGATCGTGCGCGGCATCTGCTGCCTCAGGCCGGGGATTGCCGGAGTGAGCGAGCACGTCCGCGTCACGAGCATCGTCGGCCGGTTTCTCGAACACAGCCGCATCTACTACTTCCGGAACGGCGGAGACGAACAGGTCCTCCTCGGCAGCGCCGACCTCATGCCGCGGAACATCAATGGCCGCGTCGAGGTGCTTTTCCCCGTGCGCGACCCGAGGCTCGTCGAGATCCTCCGCTACGAGATCCTCGGCGCGTATCTCGCCGACAACGTGAAGGCGCGGGTCATGAGGCCTCACGGCGGGTACGAGCGGGTCGAGGCTGCGGAGGGGGAACAGCGGGTATCGAGCCAGGAGTGGTTCCTGCGCCGGCGGGGAGGTCCGAGGTCCGCGTGAAGGCGCCTTCCGTCTTCCGGCGCTACCTCCTCTTCCAGATCCCCGGGTGGATCGTCGCGGCCGCCCTCGCGGCGGCATCGACCGGCTGGCCAGGGCTCCGCTGGAGCACGGCGGCTCTCCTCTTCGCGGCGTGGGTGGCGAAGGACCTCGTCCTCTACCGGTTCGTACGTCACGGCTACGTTCCGGGGGACGGCGAGGCGAACCGCGCCCTCCTCGGCGCGAAGGGGCTCGCGGAACAGTCTCTGGCCCCGACGGGGTGGGTACGGGTCCGGGGAGAGCTCTGGCGAGCGCACCTCCTTCCCGGGGCGCGTCCCGTCGCGAGAGGTGCCCCCGTCCGTGTCGTCGCTCTCGAGGGGATGGAGATCGTCGTCGAGGAATGGGGACAGGTCGCTCCACACGAGACTCCGAAGACAGGATCGGGCTTGGATCCGAGACGTCGCGTCGAGTAACCTGACCCTCCCAACGATGCCTGCCCTCCTCCTCGAGAACGTCCGCAAGGCCTACGGCGCGAAGGTCGCCGTCGATGGGATCGGCTTCGAGGTCCGCGAGGGCGAGGTCTTCGGCCTTCTCGGTCCGAACGGAGCGGGGAAATCGACCCTGATCCGGATGGCGATGGACATCCTGCGCCCCGACGCGGGGTCGATCCGCATCCTCGGGCGCCCCTCCACCGCGGCCGAATCCGACCGGATCGGGTACCTGCCGGAGGAGCGCGGGCTCTACCGAAAGCAGAAGGTTCTCGACGTACTCGACTACTTCGGGCGTCTCAAGGGGATGCGGGGCCCCGACGTGCGCCGCGAGGCGGCGGAGTGGCTCGCGCGGCTCGGCCTTGCCGAGTGGGGGAAGAAGAAGGTCCAGGAACTCTCGAAGGGGATGCAGCAGAAGGTCCAGATCGCGGCGACCTTCATGCATCGCCCGCAAATCCTCGTGCTCGACGAGCCGTTCTCCGGCCTCGACCCGGTGAACACCGTCCTGATCAAGGACCTGATCCGCGAGGTCCACCGGGAGGGGCGCACCGTCGTCCTCTCCACCCACCAAATGGACCAGGTGGAGGAACTTTGCGACCGGATCGCGATGATCGATCGCGGCAAGCTCGTGCTCTACGGCGAGCTCGACGAGATCAAACGCCGGTTCGCCAAGGCGCTCCACCGCGAGGCTCCCGAGGGGACCCTGCTCGTCCTCGAGGGAGAGGACGGGATCGAGCGCCTGTCCGGCATACGGACCGCGGAGCGGCGCAACCGGGCCTGGTCGGTTCGCTTGGAACCGGGGCTCGCCCCAGAGCGCTTCCTCGCCTCGGTCGTGGCGTCGGGACTCACCCTCGACCGGTACGAGGTCGCTCCCGTTCCGCTCGAGGAGATCTTCGTCCACGTCGTGCGCGAGGGGGCGGAGACCGCGGCATGAGGCGGAAGGCGGCCGTCGTCGTGCGCCGGGAGTTCCTCTCGACCGTCAAGCGCCCTTCGTGGCTCGTCGTCACCTTCGGCATGCCGGTCTTCGTCGCGCTCTACGGTCTGATCGCGATGATTCCCGGCCTCCTCGTGGCCCGGGGGCAGGCGAAGCTCGCGGGGGAGATCGCGATCGTCGACCTCGCGGGGGTTCTGCCGGAGTCGCTCGAGTCGTCCGAGGCGGAACTTCCCCCGGAAGCGCAGCGGGTCCTCGAGCTCGGGGAGAAGGCGGGGGGCTCCGCGATGGCGATGGCGAAGGAGCTGACGAAGCCGGTCGCGTTCCGCCGGTTCGCGGACGAGGCCTCCGCCTTCGCCGCGCTCGAGGCGAAGGCGGTCGCGGGCCTCTACGTGGTCGACGCGAAGTTCCTCGACAACGGCACGGTCCGGTTCTACGTGGCGTCCGAGAACCCTCTCGACGAAAAGCCGCGTGGGCAGATCGCGCTCCGGCGTCTGGTCGCGCGCGGTCTCGCCGGGGACGCGCTCGACGACCGCACCCTCGCGCGCGTGATGGACGGCCCCCGTATCGAGCGCTGGTCGCGTCAGAGGGACGGAAGCTGGGCTCCCCGCGGCCTCGACACGATCCTGAAGGCGTTCGCGATCCCGTTCGGCGCGATGCTCCTCCTCCTCTTCGCGATCCTCGCGAACGCGGGGAACCTCCTCCAAGGCTTGAGCGAGGAGAAGGAGAACCGGGTCGTCGAGGTCCTGATGGCGTCGGTCGACGCGCGCTCCCTGATGCTCGGGAAGCTCGTCGGACTCGGAGCCGCCGGCCTCCTCCAACTCGGGGTCTGGCTCGCGATGGCGATCGTCCCCGCCCTCGCCCTTCTCGCGGGCTTCGCCCTCGATCCGGCGCTCGTGATCCTCTGCCTCCTCTTCTTCGTCCTCGGTTTCCTGCTCTACGGGACCCTGATGATGGCGACCGGCTCCCTCGGAACGAACGCGCAGGAATCGCAGCAGTACGGGATGTACTGGATCGTGGCGAGCGTCGTGACCCTCATGTTCTTCCCGGTCCTGCTGACCGAGCCGAACGGCGTCGCGGCGCGGGTTCTCTCGTGGATCCCCCTCACGGCGCCGATGACGATGATGATGCGTCTCGGCGCTGGGGAGGTTCCGTGGTGGGACACCCTCCTCGCCGTCTTCCTTCTCGCGGGAAGCGTCGTCCTCGCGCTCCGTCTGACCGCGCGGATTTTCCGCGCGGCGATCCTCATGTACGGGAAGAGGCCGACGATCCCCGAACTCTGGAGGTGGGTGCGCGAGGCCTAGCTCCGCGTCACCTCGAGACGGATCCCCGTCTCCTCGAGTTCCTCGAGCACCGGCCGCACGACTTCCGGCGCGACCGGGATCTCGACGCCCGCGGGACGGGAAAGCGCCCCTTCGAGCCGCAATCGCGCGAGCACGGCGGCGGGGAGCGCGACCGTTCGGGCCATCGCCGGGTCCCCGAAGGGTTCGCCGAACGCGACGAGACGATGGACCTCGCGGCTCGTCGTGCCCCGCTTCCTCGATCGTCAACGCGTGCTCGAGAATCACCATGTCGCGCTCCCCGGGAGCGTAGGCGAGCCTTTCCGTCCGTCTCGCGCAGGTCGCGTCGAGCGGGGAGCGCGCGCCGGGGTCGAGCGACTCTTCGGAGATGAACCCGGCCCACGCGAGGCGGTCGAGGACCTCGTGATCGGGAAGGAGGCCCAGTCTCGCGGCCACCCGCGACCGAAGGTCGCCCGTCTCCTCGGGGAGGAGGAGCGGGTTTCCGCGGCCCAGGTCGTCCCGGGCGGCCAGACGCGGGGCTCGGGATCGAGGAGGCCGAGGCGCACGACGGCTCCGAGCGTCTCGCCCGGTGAGCCCAGCGGACGGTTCCGCGCATCATGTCGCGCACGCCCTGGGGGTCGTACTTCGGGACGTAGGCGACCGAGTCGCGATTCGGGTAGGTCTCGAAGGGACCGAGCCCCGCGACCCGGAACGGCACGGTCGCGGAGAAGAGGCGCTCGCGATCGACCTCGACGATCGTCCCGCCCTCGAGCCAGCGGGCCGGGTTGCGCGCCGCCGTGAGCACGCCTCGCGGGCTCCCCGAGAACTCGTACGACCACGGATTCGTCCGGCGATTCTCCGGGGCGGGGAGGCCGCCGCACACGCTCCGGAAGCCGACGACCCTCCCCCCCGCGCTCCCGCGTCCGGCGGATCGCGCGGAGGGCCGACATGTGGTCGATCCCGGGGTCGAGCCCGATCTCGTTCATGAGGAGGACGCCTCGCGCACGGGCCGCTCCGTCGAGCGCCTCCAACGCGGGGGAAACGTAGCTCGTCGTCACGAGGTCGGTCCCCGCGCGGAGGGCGGCTTCGGCGACCTTCGGGTGCACCGGCGAAGGCAACAGGCTGACCGCGAGGTCGGCGCCCGTCATCGCCGCGTCGAGGGAGGCGGAATCCGACGCATCGACCGCGATCGCCCGGGCCCGCGCGTGCTCCCCGAAGGAGGCCTTCGCCCGCTCCGCCGTCCCGGTGGGCCTGGTCGGAGAAGGTGCGGATCGACGAGGGCTGGACGCGGAGGGCGAGGTCGTGCCGCTTCACGATCTGGGCGACGTGCTCCGGGGTGAGGGGAGCGCGACGCTCTCCGCGGGTTTTGTCCTCGCGACGGATCCCGATCACCTCCTCAGGAGAGCGCGCCGGCCGCATGCGCCGTAGTGGCGAAGGGGGCGTCGCGCTAGAATCGCCGACCTCTGTCCAACCTTTCGAACGGGGGAGCACCCATGCGAACGAGAACCCTCATCGTCCCGATCTTCGCGATCGTCGTCGCCTTCGCGCCCGTCTTCGGCGCGCAAGCCCAGACGAAACTCCTGCGGTTTCCGGACATCCACGGGAGCGAGGTGGTCTTCTCGTACGGGGGGGATCTTTGGAAGGCTCCCGCGACGGGGGGGGCCGCCGTGCGGCTCACCGCGCACCCCGGACAGGAGCTCTTCGGGAAGTTTTCCCCGGACGGCATGTGGATCGCGTTCACCGGCCAGTACGACGGGGATGAGCAGGTCTACGTCATGCCGTCCGCGGGCGGAACGCCGAAGCGCCTCACCTGGTACCCGGCGAACGGTCCTCTCCCGCCGCGCCGAGGGTACGACAACCAGGTGTACGGTTGGACGAGGGACGGAAAGCGGGTGCTCTTCCGCTCGACGCGGGACGCCGACGGCGGCCGGACCGAGACGGCCCTCTACACGGTCGATCTCGACGGCGGGCTCCCGGTCCGGCTCCCGATGCCGACCTCGGGAGCGGGGGACTTCTCCCCGGACGGCAAGCGCATCGTCTACTCCCCGCTCTTCCGCGACTTCCGCACCTGGAAGCGGTACGAGGGGGGGTGGGCGCAAGACCTCTACCTCTTCGGCCTCGCGACGGGCGCGACCGAGAAGATCGCGGCGAGCCCGCGCACCGAGCGCGACCCGATGTGGATCGGCGGGACGATCTACTTCGTGTCGGACCGGGACGGAACGCTCAACCTCTACGCCTACGATCCGGCGTCGAAGGTGACGACGCAGCTGACGAAGAGCACCACCTGGGACGTCCGCTGGCCCGGGACCGACCACGAGGGACGGATCGTCTACGAGTCGGGCGGCGAGCTTCACGTCCTCGATGTACGGACGGGCTCCGACGCCAAGATCTCGATTCGCGTTCCCGACGACGGTCTCGCGACCCGGCCCTCGCGGATCTCCGTGGCGAAGAACATCGAGGATTTCTCGCTCTCCCCGAAGGGGGAGCGGGCGGTGATGATCGCCCGGGGCGACGTCTTCACCCTCCCGATCGAGAAAGGGCCGACGCGCAACCTCACGTCGTCCTCGAGCGCGCACGACAAGTGGGCCCGCTGGTCCCCCGACGGGAAGACGATCGCCTTCGTCTCCGACCGGACGGGAGAGGATCAGATCTGGCTCGTCCCGCAGGACGGGAGCGGCGGGGCGAAGCAGCTCACGAAGGAATTCAAGGCGATGCTCTTCGCCCCCGACTGGTCCCCGGACGGAAAGCGCCTGGCGGTTTCGGACAAGAGCGGGAAGCTGTACGTCGTCGGCGTGGAGGACGGAAAGGTCCTGGAGGTCGCCGACGAACGGAACGGCTTCCTGCAAGACCACTCGTGGTCCCCCGACGGCGGCCATCTCGCCTTTTCGCTCAGCGAGGGGAACGACTTCCGCTCGCTCCACCTCTGGTCGTCGGCGGACGGGAAGGTGCGCCGGGTCACCGGCGGATTCACGAACGACAGTTCCCCGGTCTGGGACCCCGAGGGGAACTACCTCTACTTCCTTTCGGACCGCGAATACGCGCCGCAGATCAGCGACATCGAGTGGAATTTCGCGGGGAACCGGCGGACGGGGATCTTCGCCCTCGCGCTCCGGAAGGACGTCGCGAACCCGTTCGGTCCGGAAAGCGACGAGGTGACGATCGGGGAGGAGAAGGCCGAGGAAGAGGCGAAGGGGAAGGACAAGCCGAAGTCCGAGGAGAAGAAACCGGTCGCGATCGACTACGAAGGCCTCGCCGACCGCCTCGTCCGCGTGCCGGTTGCGGCCGACAACTACGAGGGTCTCGCGGCGAAGAAGGGGGCTCTCCTCTACGTCTCGACCGGCGCGCCGTTCTACGGGCGCGACAGCTACGCGAAGCCGACGCTCCGCATTTTCGACGCGGAGAAACGGAAGGATTCGGTCCTCGTCGAGGACGTCGCGGGGTACGCCCTGTCGAGAGACGGGTCGAAGGTGTTGGTCCGGCAGGGCGCTGCCTTCCACCTCTACGACGCCAAGCCGGAGGCGAAGGACAAGAAGACCGTCTCGACGGAGGACCTCGTCGTCGACCGGGTGCCGAAGGAGGAATGGCTCCAGATCTTCGACGAGGTCTGGCGCCGCTACCGCGATTTCTTCTACGTGGAGAACATGCACGGGTACGACTGGAAGGCGATCGGAGAGCGATACCGCGCCCTCGTTCCCCACGTCGCGCACCGGTCGGACCTCAACTACGTGATCGGCGAGATGATCGCGGAGCTGAACGTCGGGCATGCCTACATCGAGGGAGGGGACTACGAGATCCCCGAGCGGGCCAAGGTCGGCCTCCCGGGCGCGCGCTTCGCGCTCGACGAGAAGGCGGGGCGCTACCGGATCGCGAAGATCTTCAGGGGGGACAACGGGGAGCCGAAGTACCGCGCCCCGCTGACCGAGGTCGGAGTCGACGTGAAGGAAGGGGACTACGTCCTCGCGATCGACGGCGAGGAACTCCTCGGCACCGACAACCCCTACCGCCTCCTCCAGCACAAGACCGATCCGGTCACCTTGACGGTCCACGACAAGCCCTCCATGGAGGGGGCGAGGAAGGTGACGTACGCGCCGATCGCGGACGAGCGGAACCTCCTCTATCTCGAATGGGTCCGCGGGAACCGGGAGAAGGTCGCGAAGGCGACCGGAGGACGCGCGGGGTACCTCCACATCCCGAACATGTCGGCCGACGGGATCTACGAGTTCTTGAAGGCCTTCTACCCGCAGATCCGGAAGGAGGGACTCGTCGTCGACGTTCGCGGTAACGGCGGCGGGAACGTCTCCCAGTGGATCCTCGAGCGGCTCGACAACAAGGTGATGGGGACCCGCTTCGGGCGCCTCCGGGAAGACCCGATGACCTACCCGTACAGCGCCTTCGGCGGCCACCTCGTTTGCCTGCTGAACGAGACCTCCGCCTCCGACGGCGACATCTTTCCGCACTACTTCCGCGAGTACGGCCTCGGGCCCCTGATCGGGAAGCGGTCGTGGGGCGGGGTCGTCGGGATCTCCGGAACCGGGCCGCTGATCGACGGCGGGACGGTCTTCGTGCCGCTGCAGGGGACGAACGACCGCGAGGGGCGGTGGGTCATCGAGGGACGCGGCGTCGATCCCGACATCGAGGTCGAAAACGACCCGAAGTCGGTGATCGAGGGGCGCGACCCGCAACTCGAGCGCGGGATCGCGGAGCTCCTCGAGAAGATGGACGCGGAGCCGCGGAAGCTGCCTTCGCGGCCCGCCGATCCGGTGAAGACGAAGTAGAGGGGCCGAAATATCGGGACATCACCGCGGCCGCGGCGGTGCCCCGAAGCGCGGCGTCGTCCGAGATCGTTCAACCGCGGGGAACAGGATCCTCGGCTCTGCCCGGAGCAACTTGATCTTCGTCAATTGACGGTTCGTGGGGGGGGGGGCTACCCTACTCCAGCGGTTCCGAGAACGACCGTTCCGGAGCGTGAGACTGCGAAAGGGGGAGATGACATGGACCCACGCACTCACGTCGCGTCGGCGGATTCGTCCGGTTCGGAAACGCGTTCGACACACCTTCCGGCGGGGTTGATCCGTGCGGTCGGCGCCCGGGCAAGAACGACCGTCAAGGCCGCATTCGTTGTGGCCGTATTCACGATGGTCGCCGGTCCGACTGCTGCGGACTGCATCAACTGCGTTCGCGACGACGATGCAGGATGGGTCTGCAAGCTCACCGCATCGAACGGGGGTGACACTTGCCAAACGGTAGGAGGCAACGCCTGCACCGTCACCGGTACCTGTGTCTACCTGCCCCCCCCGCAGCCTCCTCCTCCCCCGCCTCTCCCCGGCCCGCACGACACAAAACTCGCATCGTTCTTCGGCGCCTATCTTGATCTGGGACCCAGCGACGACTGCTACCCGCTCTGCAGCAATTTTCCGGCAAGTGTCCCCCTCGCGGAGGCCTTTGACTTCGCTTC
Source organism: uncultured Acidobacteriota bacterium (assembly GCA_964383585.1). Classification (GTDB taxonomy): domain Bacteria; phylum Acidobacteriota; class Polarisedimenticolia; order Polarisedimenticolales; family DASRJG01; genus CAYLHQ01. The sequence goes on along the minus strand of CAYLHQ010000009.1, from coordinate 90,682 downwards.
CATACGGCTCAAAGCGGCGAACCTCGCCGGAAAGCCGGCCTCGGAAGTCGCGATAAGATCGCGCGCCTACTTCGGGTCCACCTCTCCAGCCTTCGCGTTCAACCCAGGGACTGCCGGGGTGCTGGTGGACGGCGGATCGGAGGGTTTCATCATCCGACGGGACCTGGCCACGGACGGCTCCGCCCGAGTGCGCGTCTGCAAGTTCTCGGTCGGGCAGCCCGCGGAGGCGGTCTCCGACCAGACGCTCGGCGATTCCGGGACCCTCCTCGTCCGGCTCCCCCTGAACGGGAGAGACGTCGTCCTGGCGTTCAAGACCGTCATGCAGACGACCGACGATTTCGAGTCGATGCATGTGGCGGACCAGGCCGCTTGGGCGAGTGACTTCGAGGCGAACCGCAGCGGGATTCCATGGGAAATCGCGGTCGGGCACGCTTCGACCGACTGCCAGTAGCGTCCCGTTCATGTTCTCGGCGGAATGCTGCGCCCCCACGCGCCGTCCGCATGATAGGCCCAAACCGGCTGAATCCACGTGGAGCGCACGATTGGGAAAGGCGTTTCGTGTGTCGATTCGGGGGACCCCACCGGCCGGGAGGGTTGCGACGATCGCCGGTATGTGCCTCCTCACCTGTTGCGGAGGCCCGCCTCCGGACGACTTCGCTCAGTACGTCGAGCGAGTCCGTCGGCGTGGCATGACGGAAGAGGCGGAGAGCGCACTCCGGTTGCTCGCGAGCGTCAGGACCGGTGGCGTACACGTGAGCTTCCACAAGGACACGGAGACGGGTGCTTATTCGGACTCATACCGGAGTGTTTCTTGCCCGAACCCGAAGGCCACACCGGAGGAACTCCGACGGTTCCAACAACACTCGGAGGAGCGCCTGCTGCTGGAGTTGCGGACACTGAAGTCGCTCGCCGATCTCGATGCTTCAGGTTTCGTGTCGACCGAAGAGGCGCGGCGATTCGTTGACCTCTGGATGTTCGGCGTCAAACTGGTCGAGGTCATGAAGTTCGAAGGGCGTTCCCGGCAGGGCGTTGCACGAGCGATGAGAATGTCGGTGGACGCGCTGGATCGACAAATGGCTGCGTATGGCGAGTTTCGGTCGTCACTCGCGTTCCCGGACGACGGTCCGCCGCCACTGCCTTGAGTCTGGCCGACGGCGGCGTGTCCTCGACGACACCTCGTGTGCGCCGGCGCCGCAGGGATCCGATGGAGTCAAAGAGGCTCGGTAACGCGTCACGGGTGGTTTGCCGCGGAGGCCTCCGGTGGTTCGGGGGCGGTGGACTCGCTGTGCCTCCGATGGTCCTCGTGTGGACACTCGGGGGCTGCGGCGGCAGCGGAAGGACGGAATACGGTTTCCCCACGGTGGTCGTGGGACGGGTGGTCGAGGAATCGCGACGGGACGTGTCGGGCATCGAGTTCGAAAGCGCGTCAGGCGAATGCTCGCGAATCGGCGGGCCCATCGACGCCGTCGAGTTGACCATTCGCTGCGGCGACGGGCGGGCCGATTCGGTGCGAACGGGGCCGGACGGGCGGTTCGAGATCGGGATCGACCCGGAATGCGAGCGGCACCTATTGAGGGTCGAAATCCACTCGGAGGGATTTGCCGGGATCGTCTTCTCTTTCGGCGACTTGCTCGACGCCAGTTCGCCTGATGCGTGGAACGAACCATGGTGCGTGCGGCTGGTCGCGGACCCGGGGTGCCCCGCGACGGGACCGTCCGAAGCTCAGCGCTGACGGCGTGTGGCCCGCATGCAGAGCGCGGGGTCGCGGGCCGTTGATCCGGTGAAGACGAAGTCGGGGGCCGGCTTCACGATCCGCCGTCTTGAACGCAACGCACATACCGTACGAATCGGATCGGAGGTCGGCCATGAATCGGATGCCCGCCACCGCGGCCCGTGACGAGTTCGCGGAGACGTTGAATCGAGTTGCCTATCGAGGCGAACGCATCGTCCTCGAGCGTCGCGGGAAGGGGGTGGCCGCGCTCGTCCCCGTCGAGGACCTGGAACTTCTCGAACGACTCGAGGATCGATTCGATCTCGATGCGGCCCGCGAGGCCCTGCGCGAGCGGGGGTCGGTTCGACTCGAGAAACTGAAGGCCGAGCTGGACTCTGAGACGGTGTTCTTCGAAGTCCGGCTGACGCCTTCGGCCGCTGCGTCGGTGAAAGGGCTCCCGAAGGGCGACCACGCGCCACGGATCGCTGTGTCCCTGCTCCCCGAGGTTTCGGATCGCAGTCGCCTCAGCCGCGGCCACGCGCTTTCGCCCGATGCGTCGGCTCGGCCGACCAAGGGTCCTCGGGCCACGGGTGCTTCGGGTAGCGCCCGCGCATCTCCTTCCGGACCTCGGGGTAGGTGCGCTCCCAGAACGAGCGGAGGTCGCGCGTCGTCTGAACGGGGCGGCCGTTCGGGGCGAGGAGCTCGAAGACGACGTGGACCCCGCGCGGGCCGATCCGCGGCGTCTCGATGAGGCCGAACAGCTCGTGGATCTTGACCGCCGCGACGACGCTTCCGTCTTCCCGATAGTCGAGGCGCACCTCGCGACCGCTCGGGACGCGGAGGAGCATCGGGGCGAGGCGGTCGAGATCGCGACGGAGGTGCGGGGGGATCCAGTCGTCGAGGGCGAACGCAGGAAGAGTCGTCCGTCCCGCGCAAGCGGCTCGGACCGCCGCCTCGACGTCGACCTCGATCCCGGCGAAGCGGAGTCGGCGGAGGAATGTCCCCGATTCCGCATCGAGCCCACGGGCGAGGAGCGCCTCCGCGAGGATCCGAGACGCCTCCTCGGGATCGGGCGCGACCGGCGCCGACGCGAGGACGATCGCGCCGTATCGCGACACGCGATCCGCGCGGACGGTCTCTCCGTCGAGCCGGTGGCGGACCGTCTCCGAGTCCGGCGCGAGCCACTCGAGATCGATCCGGCTCGCGGTGCGCACGATCGCCTCCGCTCCCGGAGCACGCGACGCTCCGGCGAGGTCGAGGGCAACCACGAACTCCCCCTCGCGCACGCCGCTCTCGCGGCCGAGCACCGCACCCGTCCCCGACGAGAGGAGGAGGCGCGGGGAGCCCGCCTCGCGTCGTTTCGCGACCCGGTCAGGGAATCCCAGAAGGAGCGCGCGCCGGAAGGGGAGCGACTCTCCCTTCTCGCGTACGAGGCGCTCGAGTTCGTCGGCGGCGCGGCGGACGTGTGAGGGAGCCTCTCGGATCCGTCCGGCGCGCGAGAGGAGATCGCAGTCGGTCGTGACGGGATCCCCCGGCGGGACCCACCCTTCCGCGAAGGCCGCGAGGGCGGCGGCCGCCTCGGCCCGGTCCGCCGCGGCGAGAAGGACGCGGCCGAGGCGTGGATGGAGAGGAAGGCGCCGGAGCGCGCTTCCGAGCGGGGTGATCATCCCGTCGCGTATCGCCCCCAACCGTTCGAGGAGCGAGAGCGATTCCTCGAGCGCCCAGGTCGGCGGCGGCTCGAACCACGGAAAGGTTCGCGGGTTCCCGCCCCACGCGAGGACGTCGAGCAGGGGCGACGCGAGATCGATCCGCTCGATCTCGCCCTCGCGCCGATCCCGCATCTCGTCGCGGGGATCCCACAGGCGAAGGCACCGCCCCGGCCCCGTCCTCCCGGCCCGTCCGGCGCGCTGCGCGGCGGAGTCGCGGGAGATCCGCTCGGTTTCGAGCCGATCGATGCCGGTCGCGCCGTCTCGCCGCGGAACCCGATGGAGCCCCGTGTCGATCACGTCGGTGACCCCTTCGATCGTCAAGGAGGTCTCGGCGAGGTTCGTCGCGAGGACGACCTTCCGACCGTCGAAGGGGGCGAGGGCGGCGTCCTGCGACTCCGCGTCGAGCATCCCGTGGAGGGGGAGAATCCTGACGTCGTTTCGAGGCGGGAGCCGTCGTCGCAGCTCCTCTTCCGCGCGTCGGATCTCCGGTGCGCCCGGAAGGAAGACGAGGACATGCCCCCCCGGCCGCGACAGGGCGTCGAGCGCGGCGTCGACGGCGCCCGCGCCGGGGCGATGCTCGATCGCGACGGGGTGGGGACGCGCATCGATCTCGACGATCGGGGCGTCGTCGAGATACGCGGCGACGGGTCCCGCGTCGAGGGTCGCCGACATCACGACGATGCGCAGGTCGGTCCGCGCACGCCGTGCCTCGCGCGCGAGCGCCAGGCCGAGGTCGGCGTGGATCGTTCGCTCGTGGAACTCGTCGAGGACGACGGTCCGGAACCCGGAGAGAAGCGGGTCGGACTGGAAGCGGGCGGTCAGGATTCCCTCGGTCGCGATCAGGAGGCGCGTCGACTTCGAGAACCGGCGCTCGAAACGGACCTGCCAGCCGACCTCCTCGCCGAGCGTCCAGCCCCGTTCCTCCGCGATCCGGCGCGCGATCGAACGTGCGGCGACGCGGCGGGGCTGCAGGACGAGCACCGGCCCGTCCTCGAGGAGGGCGGGAGGGACGCGCGTCGTCTTCCCGGCTCCCGGGGGAGCGACGACGATCGCGCTCCCGTGGCGGCGGACCGTCTCGGCGATCTCGGGGAGGCGGGGGTCGATCGGGAGCCTCATCGAGGACGAGGATAACGGAGGGGCCGATCCGCCACCGGCGGTTTCCGCCTTGGGTCGGTTTCCACCGTATACTCCCCGCCGCCGCCCGATCGTCGGGCGGTCTTTCCGGGGGGCTTTCCATGCGTCGAGTCTGTCTTTCCTTGATCGTTGCGTGTGTGCTGTCCGTGTCGGCGGCGATGGCCGCGTCGCTCGCCCACCGGGGCAACACCTACACCCGGACCGCCGACGGCTGGGTGCTCGTCGACGGGCCGCGCTCCTTCGCGGTCGACCCGACGACGATCTCCGTCCGGTTCCTCGAGGAGGTCGGAGACCTCGAGGGGTTCCGCGTTTCGCTGCGCTCTCTCGGAGGCGACCAGGAACTCCTCCAGATCCCCGCGATCCGGACGAACGTACTCGGGATCCACGATCTCTCTCTCGTGCCAGGGCAGGACCCGCTCGATCTGGTGAAGCGGTTCGAGGGGACCGGGCTCGTGCGGTGGGCCGAGCCGAACACGATCGGGGAGTGGGTCGCGACTCCTTCCGACACCCGGTTCCCCGAGCAGTGGCACCTCCGGAACACCGGGCAGTCGGGAGGCACCGTCGACGCCGACATCGACGCCGACGAGGCTTGGGACGAGCAGACGGGCGATCCCGCCGTCGTCGTCGCGATCATCGACTCCGGGACCGACATCGACCACGTCGATCTGCTCGACAACCTCTGGAAGAATCCGGGGGAGACCCCGGGGAACAACAGGGACGACGACGGGAACGGCTACGTCGACGACTACGACGGCTGGAACTTCGAGGCCGGGACGGGGAATCCGCGGTCGACGAACGGTCACGGGACGAACGTCGCCGGGGTCGTGGCGGCGCGCACCGACAACGGGACCGGGGTCGCGGGGGTCGCCGGCGGGTTCGGGGCGGCGGGCGGCATCCGCATGATGCCGCTCAAGGTCGGGACCTCGGCGCCCAACGGCGCCGTCCTCGACGACGCGATCCTCTACGCCGCGAACAACGGCGCGCGCGTGATCACGATGAGTCTCACGGTCGGGCAGAGCCAGGCAATCGACGATGCCCTCGACTACGCCTACAACACGAAGGGGCTCTTCATCGACTGCGCGTCGGGCAACGGCTACGCGTCGAGCGTCGGGTATCCGTCGAGCAACCCGAACGTGATGGCGGTCGGCGCGACCGACCGCTTCGACAACCGCGCCTCGTTTTCGAACTACGGGAGCCAACTGGAGCTCGTGGCGCCGGGAGTCGACATCCTGACGACCGGTCTCTCGAACTCCTACCAGACCACTTCGGGGACGTCCTTTTCGGCTCCCTGCGTCGGAGGGGCGGCCGCGCTCCTCTTCTCGAAGAACGGATCGCTGACGAACGCCCAGGTCCGGCAGTCCTTGAAGGACGGTGCCGACGACCTCGGCTCCGCGGGCTTCGACGTCTACACCGGGTACGGCCGCCTCAACGTCCGCGGCGCCCTCGCCCTCGCCGGTCCCGCGATCTGCACCGACGCCGACGGCGACGGCTTCTTTTCGACGACGGGGTGCCAGACGCCGGTCGACTGCAACGACGGTTCTTCGTCGATTTACCCCGGAGCCCCGGAGATCTGCAAGGACGGCATCGACCAGGACTGCGACGGGGTCGACAGGACCAAGGGGAAGGGCTGCAACAAGCGGTGATCAGCGGCGCTCCCGCCGCGAGGCGACCCACGCGGCGAGGCCGACGCAGAACGCGGCGAACGCGATCTCCGCGATCCAATCGATCGAGCCCCCGCCGGCGCCGAGGGCGGTGCCGGCGGGGAGTTCCCCTCCGTGGAGCGCGCGGCGGACGCCCTCGACCCCGTAGCTGAGCGGATTGAACCGCACGATTGAGGCGAGGATCGGGTGGAGTCCGTCGACGGGGAAGAGCGAGCCCGAGAGCATCCAGAGCGGCACGAGCACGATCCCCATCACCGCGTGGTACGCGGCCGACGAATCGAGCTTCCATGCGAGGCAGAAGCCGAGGGCCCCGAGGGCGAGCGCGAGCAGACCCAGTTCGCCGAGGAGCGGGAGCCACGCGATCTCCCGGTACGGGAACCCGGCGAGGGGAACGAAGGCGAGGAGCAGGACGGCCTGGAGCGTCGCGACCGTCGCCGACCCGAGCGACTTTCCGAGCGCCACCGCCCCCCGCGACCCGGGCCCCGCGAGGACCCCCTGCAGGAATCCCTGGTGCCGGTCCTCGATCAGGGACATCGTCGAGGAGATGCTCGCGAAGAGGACGAGCATCAGGACGATCCCCGGGAAGAGGAAGGTCATGTACCCCGGCCCGCCGTCGCCGAGGCGGAACGAAGGGGCCATCCCCGCGCCGAAGGCGAGCCAGAAGAGGAACGGCTGCGCGATCGCTCCCGCGACGCGGCCGCGGTCCCGGGCGAAGCGACGGAGGTCGCGCGCCCAGAGCACCGCGACGGTCCGCCGGTCGTGAGCGAGCCCGGTCATGCCGCTCGCTCCTCGGCGAGCTCGCGGCCGGTGATCTCGAGGAAGGCTTCCGCGAGGCCCGGCCGCCTGAGCCCGACCGAGCGCAGCGCCCCCGCCGGAAGGGCCTCCACGATTCGAGGGATCCAGGCGTGGCCGTTCTCGATCTCGACGAGCACCCGTCCGTCGAGGACTCGGGCCCGGAGCTTCAGCGTCTGCGCGAGCGAAGAGACGATCGTCGCGGGGTCCTCCCCCTCGAGGACGACGAAGTCGCCGCGAACGCGCGCGCGCAGTTCGTCCGGCGTTCCGACGGCCACGATCGTCCCGCGATCGAGGACGGCGAGGCGGTCGGCGAGTTCCGCCTCGTGGGGGAGGTGGGTCGTGACGAGGAGGCTGAGCCCCCGTTCTTTCCTCAGGCCGTTCAGGAGGTCCCAGGTGCTCCGGAACGCGGCCGCGTCGAGGCCGGTCGTCGGCTCGTCGAGGAGGACGAGCGCGGGGTCGTGAACGAGCGCGCGCGCGATCTCGACCCGGCGACGCAATCCTCCGGAGAGGGTGCCGACGAGGTCCTGCATCCGGACGGAGACGTCGAGGCGCTCGGCGAGCGATTCGATCCTCCGGTCGGCTTCGGAACGGGGCACCCCGTAAAGCCGCGCCGCGAGGCGGAGGTTCTCGCGCGCGGTCAGCTTGGCGTCCAGCGCGGGGTCCTGGAAGACGACGCCGACGCGGGCGCGGAAGTTCCGGTCCCGCGGGGCGAGCGGACGCCCTTCGAGTGCGATCGTTCCGGCCGACGGGTCGAGGAGACCGATCAGGATCCGGAAGAGGGTCGTCTTTCCCGCGCCGTTCGGGCCGAGGAGGCCGAAGAGCTCCCCGCGGCGGACGTCGAAGGTGACGCCTCGGAGGACCGCACGCTCCCCGCGCGAAGCCCTGAGGTCCCGGGTCTCGAGGATCGGATCGCTCACCTCGCGTCGATCACGAGCGCGACGACGAGCGCCACCTGGTGGACGAGCGTCCACAGCATGAACCGCCGCGCCCAAGCCGCCCCCGAACGCTTCCACGCTCCCCGCGCCGCGAGAACGATCCCCGTCGTTCCGAGGACGGCGGCGGTTGCGGCGTACGCGATGCCCGTCATCCCGAGGAACCACGGAGCGATCCCCGCCGCCGCGAGGCCGAACGAGTGGAGGAGGAGTCTGCGGCGGGCGACCGACTGGCCCCGAACGACCGAGAGCACGCGGAACCCTCCCCGGCGATAGTCCTCTTCGAGGTAGAGGGCGATCGCGAGAAAGTGCGGCAGCTGCCAGAAGAAGAGGATGCCGAAGAGCGACCAGCCGCCGGGGGAGAGCGACCCCGTGGCCGCGACCCATCCCATGAGCGGCGGGATCGCTCCAGGGATCGCCCCGATCTCGAGCGCCCACGGCGTGACCCGCTTGAGCGGGGTGTAGACGAGGACGTAGACGGCGTGCGCGATCGCGCCGAGGAGCGCGACCTTCGGGGAGACGCCGACCGCGAGGAGCGGGACGGCGAAGACGCCCAGGCCGATCCCGAGGCCGAAGGCCGACCAGGGGTCGACCCGCCCCGCCGGGAGAGGACGGCTGCGGGTCCGGATCATCCGCGCGTCGGCCTCCCGCTCGATCCAGGAGTTGAAGACGTTCGCGGAGGCGACGAGGAGCGCGATCCCCGCGAGTACGACCACCGACCGGGCCGCGCCCGCCGAGCCGGGCGCGGCGAGCAGACCGATCGCGGCCGTGAACACGACCATCAGGGTGATTCGGGGCTTCGCGAGGTCGACGAGGTCCCGCAGGCCCGACACGAGCGCCCTCGGATGCGGCACGGCATCCAGGACCAGGGCTTCGGCGCCGCGGGCGGGTGCGGTGGTTTCGATCACGCTCGTTCGCCGGGGACTCATCACTATAGCGCACCGATCTTCAGGGGGACGGGATCGCCCCGGGCGCGCGGGCCTCCCGTGCGGCGGACACGATTCGGTCGCGTTCTCCGGGGGGAAGGTGGGGAAGGGCACTCGCGAGGGCCTGGGCCGCGCGCTCCCGGTCTCCCCTCGCGGTCCACGCCCGCGCGAGGTTGAGCCAGGCGCTCGCGAGCCGGGGCTCGATCGAAACCGCTCGCTCCCACGCCTCGACCGCTCCCGCGAGATCGCCCATTCCGGCGCGCGCGGCGCCTTCGGCGTTCCAGCCGTCCGCGAGGGTCGGGTCTTCCACGAGGGCCCGTTCGAGCTCCGCGCGGGCAGCCTCGGGGCGATTCCGTTGCAGTTCGAGAACCGCGAGCTGAATCCGTGCCTGCGGGAAGGTCGGGTCGAGTGCGAGCGCGCGCTCGAGCCGGGAGCGCGCTTCCGCGGGATCCCCATGGAGCGCGGCGACGACTCCCAAGGTCATCTGGATCTGGGGATCGGGAGAGTCCGCATGGCGGGCGAGGAGGGCGCGGCCTTCGTCGACCCGTCCCGACTGCGCGAGGCCGAGGGCGAGGTTCGCCTCCATCTCCGGCGAGGCGACCCCGAGCGCCGATGCGCGCGCGAGGACCGCGAGGCCCGCCGCGGGCTGGCCGCGTTCGGCGTGAATCAGGGCGAGCCGCTCGTAGAGGACTCCCACCCTCGGATGCGCCTCGATCGCCGCCTCGAGGTTCTCGATCGCTTCCGGGGAGCGCCCCTCCCGGTGGAGCGCGAGGGCGTCTTCGACCGCCTGCTCGAGGAGGACGATCCGCTTCGGATCCTCCTCCGGCCCGAACGCCGCGGGACGACCCGCGGCGGAGGCGACGTAGCCGAGGCTCTCGAGGCGTGCTCGCGCCTCCCGGTCCAGGCTACGGGGAACCTCGATCTCCCGGGCCTCCGCCGGGATGCGCGCGACCATCTCGCGCAGCCGGTCGGGCCGCTCCTCCGCCAGATTTCGGGCCTCCCCGGGATCGGACCGAAGGTCGTACAACTCGGGGATCGGGAGGTCGACCGCCTTGAAGCCGTCCTCCATCCAGCCGTGGAGGGGTGCGGCCCCACGGGTGAGGGTGCCCGTGAGCGCCTCGAAGTAAAGCGGCGCGCCCGATCGCGGGCCCGCTTCGAGGAGAGACCGTCCCTGCACCCCGGAGGGTAGGTCGACGCCGACGAGCGCGAGGATCGTCGGGAGCACGTCGACGTGCCGTGCGGGCTCGGGGTCGCGCCCGGGCTCGACCGCTCCGGGTCCCCAGACGAGGAGCGGGACCTTGAGCGTCGCGTCGTGCGCGAGCAGGCCGTGGGTGCGCTCCCCGTGCTCGCCGAGCGCTTCCCCGTGATCGGCGGTGACGACGACGATCGGGGCGGGGACGCCCCCCGACTCCCGAACCCTCGCGAGGAGCGGTTCGAGGATGCGGTCCACGGTCTCGACCTCGCCGAAGTACGGCGCCTCGCGGTGCCGCGAGGCGAAAGGCTCCTCGGGTACGTACGGAAAATGCGGCTCGAAGACGTGGATCCAGAGGAAGCGGGGTCGGCCAGCGCGGGATTCCCACCAGGAGAGGGCGCGGGAAACCGTTTCCCTGCCGGGGCGCTCGGCGAGGAGGAGGCGTCCCGAGCCACGCCCCGAAACCTCGTCATCGTAGATCTCGAACCCCCGTGCGAGCCCGAAGCGGCGGTCGAGGGGGAAGGCGGAGACGAACGCCCCGCACGCGTAGCCTCGCTCGGAGAGGATCGTCGCCAGGGTCGGGACGTCGGGGTGGAAGGAGAACAGGGCGTTGTCGCGGACCCCGTGCTCGTAGGGGAGCCTCCCGGAGAGGATCGTCGCGTGGGAGGGGAGGGTGACGACGGCGTGCGCCCTCGCGTCGAGGAATGCCCGCCCCTCGGCGGCGAGCCGGTCGAGCGAAGGAGTCGCGGCCCGTCCTTCGCCCGACCAGCCGACCGCGTCCCACCGGAGCGTGTCGATCGTGATCAGGACGACGTCGCGCATCGGGCGGCCGCCCCCGCAGGCGGCGAGCGGGGCGGCCGAGAGAACCAGGAGGGGGATCCAGGGACGCACGGCCGGCATCTTAGTCCGGCGCGGCTCTCTCGCCGAACGACTCCGCCTCGAAGACGGACAGGCGCGCCCCCCTCCACGCGTCCTTCGGAAGCCCCGCCTTTCTCGCGAGATGCTGGAGGAGGATCGTGCGATCCCAGCCCTGTTCGGCGGCGACCTGCGGGAGGAAGACCGCGCTCCTTCCCTCGTGCTCGAGGATCACTCCGTGCCGGCCGGGGACGATCTCCTCGGGGGAAGCGATCGGGCGCGGCGGGGTCAGGACGGAGACCGAGAGGCGTACCCGCGGCCACTCCGAGGCGCGGAGGGGTGGGAATCGAGGGTCGTCGAACGCCGCGTGCCGCGCGTACCGTGCCACCGCGACGTGGACGGGATCCTCGGCGCGGAGCGTTCCGATGCAACCGCGGAGCGTCGGAGGCGAAGACGGCCGGCCGGGATCGACCGTCTGGAGCGTCACGAAGACTCCGCGGGGTTCGAGGAGGGCGGCGGTCGGGCCGGGATCGCTCCCGGGAGTCGCGCCCCCTTCGCGCGCGGCGAGTTCCCGCTCGATCGCGTGCCGGGCGGTTTCGATCAGGACGGCGCCGTCGCGGTCGTTCAACGGGTGATCGCTCAAGCGGCCTCCACGCCGACGCCGAGTGCGGCGTACGAGACGGTGTGGGACCAGTCGCCGGTCATCCGTCCCGACGTGTCGTAGCCGAGAAGGACGCCGCGACGCCCCGCGGCCGGGAAGCGCAGGAGAACGGCGATCGACTTCCGGCCGCAGATCGTGGCACCGGTCTCGTCGCAGTAGCGGTCGAACCCGGCCGCGTCCCCCGCCTCGATCTTCCCCGCGGCGCCGAGATCGAGTTCCTCGAGTCGCTCGCGCACCCGGTCGCGGAAGGGGACGTACCCGAACGCGTCCCCGTAGTGCGTGAAGTCGGACGACACCACGACGAGCGTCCCGGGGTCGAGAAGACCGGCGAGGGCCTCGGCGATGCGCGAAACCTCGGCCTCGGTGCACGACGTACCGACGAGGACGGGGACGACCTTCCAGCCGGGCGCAAGGAGTCGCTGCAGGAAGGGGATCTCGGACTCGAGGGCGTGTTCGGGCCGGAAGGGGAGGTCGGAAACGCCGATCCCGGCTCGCCCCCGAAGCGACGCGAGTGCGGCGGCGTCGACGGGAACCGCCCCGAGTGGAGTCGCGAAGTGCGAAGCCTCCGGGATCATCGCGCCCTGGAAGCGGTGGTAATGGCTCGGGCCGAGGAGGAGGACGCGATCGAATCGTTCGCCTCCGAAGGGGGCAAGCGCACGGGCGGCGATTTCTCCCGAGTAGACGTACCCGGCGTGGGGGGCGATCACTGCGCGAAGGGCGCCCGGAAGGGCGGAAATCCGGTCCGACGCGGCCGGCGCCGCAGCGACGAGTCGGTCGACCTCCGCCGCGAGGGCCGAAGGGGAGGCGGGATACCAGCGGCCCGCCACAGCGGGTCCGAGAGTCACGGACGGCACGGGACACCTCCTCGGAACGCGCGCTCAATCCGCGGCATCGAGCCTCGACGCGATCGCCCGGGCGACCTCTTCCGGAGTCCTTCCGCTCGTGTCGACCGCGACATGGGACTGGCGGTAGAGCGGCTCGCGCGCCGCGAGCATCGCCCGCAACTCCGCCATGGCGTCCGGGTTGTCCGCCATCGGACGCCGGTCTCCCTGCGCGATGACGCGCCCCCAGTGATCCTCGGGGCGCGCGTGGAGCCACACGACGGTGCTCGCATCGAGCAGCATGCGCCACGTCTCGGGGTCGTTCACGACGCCTCCCGCCGCGGCGACGACCGTCGGACCGCCCCCGGCGACGATCCGGGCGAGCGTCTCTCGTTCCAGACGTCGATAGTAGGCCTCGCCGTGCAGTTCGAACAACTGGTCGAGGGGCAGACCCGAGGCCTCGAAGATCGCCGACTCCACCTCGACGAAGGGGACGCCGAGGTCGCGCGCCAGGATCGGGCCGACGGTGCTCTTCCCGGCCCCCCGCATCCCGACGAGCGTGACGATCCGCCCGCGAACGGCCTCCCTGCGGACGAGCACGTCGGCCGTCGTGCCGAGGGCGGTCGCGAGCTCCGCGAGGCGGAGGACCGAGACGTTTCCCTCCCCGGACTCGATCCGGGCGAGGAAACGCACGGAGAGCCCCGAGCGCTCCGCGAGTTCGGCCCTCGACCAACGCCGCTGCTCACGGAGGCGACGTACCCGCATGGCGAGATCGGTGAGGATCGTGTGCATGCGTGCACTATAGTGCACTGCAACAGCCTGTTCCAACGGTGCGGCGTGCAGTATATTGCGCGAGCTCTTCGAGCGGAGAGGAGAGGAGAGTGACCCCCACCGAATCGTCAACCCAACCCGAGCCGATCACCTTCGGACGTCATCCGTCGGAGTACGTCCACTGGGATCTGGAAATCCGAGGGGATATCGCCCGGCTGACCATGCACGTCAAGGAGGACCGCCCCCTCCGTCCCGGGTACAAACTGAAGCTGAACTCCTACGATCTCGGGGTCGACCTCGAGCTCGCCGATGCGGTCGAGCGGCTGCGCTTCGAGCACCCCGAGGTGCGCTGTGTCGTCGTGACCGGTGCGTACGACCGGGTCTTCTGCGCGGGCGCGAACATCCGGATGCTCGCCGCCTCGAGCCACGCCTTCAAGGTCAACTTCTGCAAGTTCACGAACGAGACGCGTCTTGCGATCGAGGATGCCTCGACGGGGAGCGGGCAGCGCTGGCTCGCCGCGCTCAACGGAACCTGCGCGGGAGGCGGCTACGAACTCGCCATCGCCTGCGACGAGATCGTCCTGATCGACGACGGGAATTCCGCCGTCTCGCTCCCGGAGGTGCCGCTCCTCGGGGTCCTTCCCGGCACCGGCGGCCTCACCCGCCTCGTCGACAAGCGGAAGGTGAGGCGCGACCGAGCCGACGTCTTCTGCACGGTTGCGGAGGGGATCAAGGGGAAGCGTGCCGTCGAGTGGGGGCTCGTCGACGAAGTCGCGACGAGAAGCCGATTCGCGGAGGCGGTCGACCGGAGGGCCCGGGCCCTCGCGGACGGCTCCCCCCCCCGCGAGACGAAGGGGATCGAACTGACCCCCGTTCGCTCGACGTGGGAGGGGGACACCCTCCGCTTCGAGCACGTCACGCTCGCCATCGACCGCGCGGGGCGCAAGGCGACCCTGACGATCCGGGGGCCCGAGGCCGGGCTCCCGGAGGACCCGAAGGCGATCCGAGCGCTCGGAGCGGCGTGGTGGCCCCTCCAGGCCTTCCGCGAGTTCGACCACGCCCTCCTGCACCTCCGGCACAACGAGGAAGAGATCGGCCTGGTCCTCCTGAAGAGCGAGGGGGACATGGACGCGGTCGTCGCCCTCGACCGCACGTTCGAAGCGCTCCGGGACGACTGGTTCGTCCACGAGGTTCGCCTCTTCGTGGCGCGCACGCTGCGACGGCTCGACCTGACGGCGCGGTCGTTCTTCGCCCTCGTCGAGCCGGGGTCGTGTTTCGGCGGGACGCTCTACGAGATCGTGCTCGCGGCCGACCGCTCCTACATGCTCTACGACCCCGACCGGCCGACGGCGGTCGCGATCACCCGGGCGAACGCGGGGGCCTACCCGATGTCCCACGGTTGGTCGCGGCTCGCGGTTCGATTCCTGGGCGAACCGGGGAAGGCGGAGGCGTTGACGGCAGCGCCCAAGGTCTACGACGCGACCGACGCCGAGGAGGAGGGGCTCGTCACCGTCGTCGCCGACGAAATCGACTACGAGGACGAACTGCGGGTCGCGATCGAGGAGCGCGCGTCCCTCTCTCCCGACGCCCTCACGGGGATGGAGGCGAACCTCCGGTTCGCCGGGTCCGAGGGGTGCGACAGCAAGATCTTCGGGCGGCTGACCGCCTGGCAGAACTGGATCTTCCAGCGCCCGAACGCCGTCGGCGAGACGGGCGCCCTGACGATGTACGGAAGGCCGGAGCGGCCCACGTTCGATTTCCGGAGGACCTAGTCGATGAACCTGTTCGAGAAAATCCCCAACAACGTCAACCTGAGCCACGACAAGCGGTTGCTCCGCGCGCTCGAGAAGTGGCAGCCGAACTACCTGAAGTGGTGGCAGGAGGCGGGGCCCGCGAACTTCCAGGCGGACCAGATCTACCTCCGGACCGCGATCTCGGTCGACGCGAAGGGCTGGGCCCATTTCGACTACGTCCGAATGCCCGAGTACAAATGGGGGATCTTCCTGACCCCGGGCGAGGAGGACCGGAAGATCGGATTCGGCGACTTCTTCGGGAAGCCCGCGTGGCAGGAGGTCCCGGGAGAGTTCCGGAACTCCTTGCGGCGGATCATCGTCACCCAGGGGGACACGGAGCCCGCGAGCGTCGAGCAGCAGCGTCTCCTGAGCAACACGGCGCCGAGCCTCTACGACGCGCGGAACCTGTTCCAGGTCAACGTCGAGGAGGGCAGGCATCTCTGGGCGATGGTCTACCTCCTCCACGCCTACTTCGGCCGCGATGGCCGGGAAGAGGCCGAGGACCTGCTCGAGCGCCGCTCGGGAGACATGGACAAGCCGCGGATCCTCAACACCTTCAACGAGCCGATCGAGGACTGGCTTTCCTTCTTCATGTTCACGATGTTCACCGACCGCGACGGCAAGTACCAGCTCCTCGCCCTCGCCGAAAGTGGCTTCGATCCGCTCGCGCGGACGACACGATTCATGCTCACGGAGGAGGCCCACCACATGTTCGTGGGCGAGACCGGGATCGGGCGCGTCGTGAAGCGCACATGCGAGCTGATGAAGCAGGACAAGAACGAGGACGCCCGCGCGCAGGGAGGGATCGACCTCGACACGATCCAGCGCTACATCAACTTCTGGTTCTCGTCGTCGGTCGACCTGTTCGGCGGGGAGATCTCCTCGAACGCCGCCGACTACTTCGCGTCGGGGCTCAAGGGGCGCGAGCACGAGGACAAGCACGAGGACCACGTCGCACTGGGGGGGGTCTACCGGCTCCACGTTCCGGAGAACGGCCACCTCGTCGAGCGGGAGGTCCCGATGCGGAACGCCATGAACGAGGTGCTGCGCGACGCCTACATCGACGACAACCAGCGCGGCGTCGACCGCTGGAACAAGATCATCGCGGAGGCGGGCTTCGACTACACGCTGACCCTTCCGAGTCGCCGTTTCCACCGCCAGATGGGGATCTACCGCGGGAAGCACTTCGACGTCCGCGGGAACCCGATCTCGAAGGAGGAGTTCGAGCGCCGCAAGGGGGAATGGCTCCCCACGGCGATGGACAAGGCCTACGTCAAGAACCTGATGCAGCCGGCGCTCGGCCTCGGGCAGATGGCCCACTGGATCGCGATCCCGGAGCGCGGCATCAAGGGCCTCCCCTGGGACTACGAGTACATCCGGCGCGCCTGACCGGGGACCTGGACGACGCGATCCTCCTCGAGGCTCCACGCGGTGAGCGGCCCTCCGTAGACGCACCCGGAGTCGACGCCGAGCGCATGCCCGAGGCGGTAGTGTCCCCGGCGTGCCCAGTGGCCGTGCACCACCCGCTCGGGGCCCTTCCACCACGCGTCCCACGGGCGGAAGGGGGGACGGCAGGCCGAGGGGGGGCCGGTTTCGCTCGATCGATCGCCGCCGCGCGTGCAGCAGCGGACGCGGGTCGCGAATGCGACCTCGGGGAGGGAGAACCATTCCTCGTTCCTCGGCGCCGCCTCGACCGCCTCGAGCCGGGCGGCGGGATCGTCCCACCCGGGGTGGAACCCGGCGTGGACGACGATCGTCCCCGGCCCGCGGGCGGGGGACGGGAGCCGAGCGAAGAGGGGGAGCGA
Organism: uncultured Acidobacteriota bacterium; assembly: GCA_964383585.1. GTDB lineage: Bacteria > Acidobacteriota > Polarisedimenticolia > Polarisedimenticolales > DASRJG01 > CAYLHQ01. Next base: position 73,916 of record CAYLHQ010000009.1, on the reverse strand, counting down.
CGCCAGCCAGTCGATCCAGCGATCGCGGTCGGGGTCGGCGAAGAGCGCGTCCAGGCCGTCCGGGCGGCGCTCGATCCACCCCCGCGCGGCGCGGACGGCGTAAACGTCGTGATTCCCGAGCACCGAACGCGCCCCGACGGCGGCGAGGATCCGGAGCGTCTCGACCGGCTCCGGGCCGGTATTGACGAGGTCTCCCGTGCACCAAAGGGTGTCCCGCCGCGCGTCGAAGCGGATCTCCGTGAGGAGCCGCTCGAGCGGCTCTGCGCAGCCGTGGAGATCGCCGACCACCCAGTGCACGGTCCCGCTCCTCCCCGCGGACCCCGTCCGCACGCCGGATGTTAGAATCCTTCGTCGTTTCCGCCAGGAGGCCCCGGAGGACCCGCCGCGTGTCCGATCTTCTGTGGACGTTCGAGGAACTGGTCCGGTTCACCAAGTGGGAGGACGCGGAGGTCCGCTACTGGGCGCTCGATCGCCTGATCCGGCACTTCCCCGACCGCGCGCCCGACGTGATCGGCCCGTACGTCCTGGACGACCACGACGCCACTCCCATGATGGTCGCCCGCCACCTCGGCGAGCACGGCTCCGCCGCGCACCACGCGATCCTGCTGCGCGGGTTCAAGCTCCTCCGGGGGGAGGTGCCGGGCATGTGCCTCCAGTCTCTCGCCCGGCTCGGCTATCCCGGTACGGTCGACGTCGCGGCGTCGGCGCTCGGGCGAGGCGACCTGAGCGAGCCCGCGATCGGGAGAATCGTCGAAGCCCTCGCGGACCTCGGCACCGCCGAGGCCCGCCAGCTCGTCCGGGAGTTCGTCGCCCGCAAGGGCGAGCTTCTCGCGGAGCCGCAGGCGTTGCGCGGCGTCCTCAAGGTCGTCGATGCCGATGCGATCCCCGACGTCCTGAGCCGGTTCCTGACGGCCCTCCACTGGAGGGGCGCGCAGCGGGCGGCGGAAGGGTTCCGGACGATCATGGACGCGTTGCAGATCGACGACGCGCAGTGGTGCTTCCGCACCGGCCCGTCGGGGCGGATCGAACTCCGGAAGACGATCAAGGCCGTCGATTCCGGCTACGACTGCGACATCTTGGCCGCGATGGGAGAGCCGACGATCCGCATGCTCGCCCAGCGATTCCGCGTCGGCGACCAGGACGAGATCGTGCGCGCCCTCGCCGACTGGACCGTGACGGCGATCGGCCGCCTCCCGCGCGATCCCGAGGATCACCTTCCGGCGCGTCTCGCCGCCGCCGTCGGGGCCTTCGGCACCTCCGCGATGCTCCAGGACTCCGAGCGCCTCGGCGTCCAGTTCCAGCAGTGGGTGATCGGCTTCCAGCTGTCGGCGGCGTTCGCCGTGGCCCGGTACCGGAACATGGAGCTGGAACTTCGGCGGGCGCGGGGCAACCTCGACCGGCTGCTTCGTCTCGCCGAGGTGGAGACCGCCTTCGGACTCGAGGAACTTCCGTCCGCGATCGCGGTGGTCTGCAAGGGAGATCCGTCGCGAGCGCGCATGGCGGAGGACTGGTGCCTTCGCCTCCTCGAGGCGCAGGGGCCCTTCTTTCCGAAGGTCGTCGCCCTCGAGACTCTCGGCGAACTCCGTGCCGTTCACTTCATCCCGGAGATCATGGAGTACCTCTCGGACGAGAACTCCTACGTGTATGGGGCCGCGGAGCGCGCGCTCTCGAAGATGGGGGACGCCCTGGTCGGCCCGGCGCGCGCGAGGATCGAATCCGGCACGCTCGAAGCGGATTCCGCGCACAGCATCCTCGTCCTCCTTTGCGACCTCGGGAGCCGGGGCGCGTACGAGACGGTGGTCCGGCATCTCGACTGGTTCATGGAGGAGGTCGGCCCGGGAGCGACGGCCGAGTGGGTCAGCCTCTTCGGGGCGGAGGAGCTCATCGATCCCCTCCGCGAGTGGCTCGACGACGATCCCGCCCTCGTGGGGCAGGGGCTGCTCCTGCTCGGCTCCATTCACAACGTGCGGATCCCGGAGGAGGAAGAGATTCTCCGGGCAATCGAGGACGAACGCGAGCGAGAGGCCCGGGAGCCCGACGACGACGGCAACGAGAGCGGCCCCGATCGCGACGGCGGCCGCTACGTGATGTAGACGCGTTCGATGGACTCCTTCCCGAGAGAGCGGATCCGGAACATCGGCGTCGTCGCCCACATCGACGCCGGCAAGACGACGACGACCGAGCGGTTCCTCTTCTACGCCGGGAGGACGCACCGCCTCGGCGAGGTCCACGACGGCCAGGCGGTCATGGACTTCCGCGAAGACGAGCGCAGCCGGGGCATCACGATCTCCGCGGCGGCCACCACCCTCGACTGGGGGGGACACCGGATCCAACTCATCGATACCCCGGGGCATGTCGACTTCACGGCGGAGGTCGAGCGGTCGCTCCGCGTCCTGGACGGCGCGGTCGTGGTGTTCGACGGGGTGGAAGGGGTGGAGCCGCAGTCGGAAACGGTCTGGCACCAGGCGGACCGGTACGCCGTTCCCCGAATCGCGTTCGTGAACAAGATGGACCGGGTCGGAGCCGACTTCGACGCGTCGGTCGCCTCGATGCGCGAGCGGCTCGGCGCGAACCCGATCCCGTTCCAGTTCCCCGACGGGTCGGCCGCCGAGTTCCGAGGGATCGTCGACCTGATCGCCGAGGAGTACCTCCGCTTCGACGCGGCGTCGCTGGGGCGGGAGATTCTGAGAGAACCGGTCCCGGCGCGTCTGGCCGAGGAGGCCCGTTCGCGTCGCGACGCGATGGTCGAGGCGCTCGCGGAGGTCCACGAGCCGCTGGCCGAGGCTTGGATCGAGGGGCGTACGGTGGGTCCGGACGACCTCCGCGCCGCGGCCCGCGCCGCCACGCTCGCGCGGAAAGCCGTCCCCGTCCTCTGCGGGGCCGCGCTCCGGAACGCGGGGATTCAGCTCCTCCTCGACGCCGTCTGCAGCTACCTCCCGTCCCCGCTGGACGTTCCGCCGGTCGTCGGCCAAGTGCCGGGTTCGGGCGAGGAAGTCACCCTCCCGCCCGACCCGGGCGCGCCGTTCTCGGCTCTCGTGTTCAAGGTCACGGCCGACGCGTCGGCGGACCTCTTCTACCTGCGGGTCTACTCGGGCAGTCTCGACACCGGCGATCGCGCGTTCAATCCCCGCACCGGCGAGCGGGAGCGACTCCGCCGCGTGCTCCGGATGCACGCGGACCGCGGCGAGGCCGTGCCGCGGATCGAGGCGGGGGACATCGTGGCGGTCGCCGCGCTCCACTCGAGCCGGACGGGGGACACGCTGTGCGCGCCGGACCGGCCGGTTCTCCTCGAGCCGATCCGGTTCCCCGCGACCGTGGTGACGGTCGCCGTGGAGCCCCGGTCGAGCGCCGACCGCGACCGTCTCGCGGAGATCCTCCCCCGCCTGCTCCGGGAGGATCCGACCCTTGCGACGTCCGTCGACCCCGAGACCGGGCAGACCCTCCTTTCCGGGATGGGAGAGCTCCATCTCGAGGTCGTCCTCGGCCACTTGGCCCGGGACTTCGGCCTCCGGCTCAACTCGGGAAAGCCGCGGGTCTCCCACCGCGAAACCGCGTTGCGAAGCGCGCAGGGGGAGGCGGAGTACCGGCGCCACGTCGCGGGGGAGCAGCTCTACGCGCGGGTGCGGCTCGAACTCGAGCCGCTCTCCCCCGCGTCCTCGCCGGTCGAGGTCGCGGAGACGCTCCCCGTGGGGGCGGTGCCTCCGGCGCTGCTGCAGGGGCTGCTCGAGAGCCTACGGAACGCCGCGGAGGGAGGCGGGCTGTACGGGTACCCGGTGACCGGCGTGCGGATCCGTGTCGTCGAGGCGCGGTACGAGGATTCCGGGCAGCCGGAGATCGCGCTCAACTCCGCCACGAGCCTCGCGTTCCGGGAGACGCTGCGCGCTGCGGGGTCCCGCGTGCTCGAGCCGTACGGTCGTCTCGAGGTCCGGACGCCGGAGGAATACCTCGGTGCGGTCGTCAAGACCCTCCACCAACGCCGCGCGCTGGTCGAGGAGACCACGGTGCTGCGCACGGGGGCGGTGATCCGGGGGGTGGCGCCGATCGGCGAGATGTTCGGCTACCTGACGATCCTACGATCCCACACCCAGGGTCGAGGGACGTTCTCGCTCGAGCCGTACGACTTCCGCCCCGTGCCCGACACCCTCGTCGCCGCCCAACACACCCGGCTTTACGACTGAGCTTCGGTGCCGTGGCTTGACACCTCACGAGGGCCGTCTTATCGGAGCGGCGCCGCGCAGTCGCTCTCGCGCGAGGAGGTGTCGACCATGAACGTCGTGCGATGGGATCCGTTTCGCGATCTCGTGACCCTTTCCGATCGGCTCAACCGCGCCCTCTCCGATTCGATGGGGCCCTCGACCTCTCCGATGTCGTACGGGGCCTGGACTCCGCCCGTCGACATCTTCGAGAGGCCCGACGGACTCGTGATCCGGGCCGAGATCCCTGGCGTCGGCAAGGAAGACATCGACGTCCGCATCGAAAACAACGTGCTCACGCTCCATGGAGAGCGGCGCCGCGAGGAAGGATTCGACGAAGCCGCCGCGCACCGGCTGGAGCGCATCTACGGTTCCTTCACGCGGAGCTTCAGCCTCCCGGCGACCGTGGACGCGGGGAAGATCTCGGCGTCCTACAAGGACGGGGTGCTCGAGATCGTCCTCCCGAAGGCCGAGGAGGCGAAGCCGAAGCGCATCGAGATCCGGTCGGCGTGACGGTCGTGGCCCACAGCGGAGTTGCGGCATATCATCGAAGACGTGCGCGCCGCCGGCCGGGCCGGGCTCGGCGTCGGGCGCAAAGGAGCTCCTCATGGAGCATGTGAACATCCCGCAGGAGCTCGGGGTCCTGCCGCTCCGGAACAGCGTGCTCTTTCCGCACGCGATCATGCCGATCTCCGTCGGGCGGAGGAAGACGCTCAACCTCCTCGACGACGTCGTGCGCGACGAAAAGCTCATCGCGGTCGTCTCGCAGCGCAACCCCGCCGACGACGACCCGGATCCCGCCGGCATGTACCGGGTGGGAACCGTCGCGAGGATCCTGAAGGTCGTCAAGCTCAACGGGAACAATGTCAACCTCATCATCCAGGGGCTCCGGCGGATCCGCGTCGATCGGTTCGTCGCGACCGAGCCCTTCGTCAAGGCCGCAGTGGCGACCCTCGACGACGTCCACGAGGGGGGGGTCGAGCTCGAGGCGGTGGTGCGGAGCCTGGTCAACCAGTTCCAGCGGCTCGTCCAGACCTCCTCGACGATCTCGAACGACCTGGGGGAGATGGTGCTGTCGGCCGGGGCGGGGGACCCGTCCCGCCTCTCCGACCTCGCCGCGTCGGTGCTCAACATCTCGGTCGAGGAGAAGATCGGCCTCCTCGAGCGGAACAACGTCAAGGACCGCGTCCAGAAGCTCTTCGAGATCGTGACGCGCGAGGTGGAACTCCAGGAGATCTCGAGCCGGATCCAGTCGCAGGTCGCCGACGAGGTGGGAAAGACGCAGCGGCAGTTCTACCTCCGGGAGCAGATGAAGGCGATCCAGAAGGAGCTCGGTGAGGACGACGAGCGGCAGCAGGAGATCGAGGAGTTCCGCCATCGCATCGAGGCCGCCGGAATGCCCGAGGAGGCGAAGAAGGCGGCGGAGAAGGAACTCGACCGGCTCTCGAAGATGCCTCCTCAGGCGGCCGAGTACACGGTCTCCCGGACCTACCTCGACTGGCTCTGCTCGCTCCCCTGGTCCCAGCAGACCGAGGACAAGCTCGACGTGAGGGAGGCCCGGCGGATCCTGGACGAGGACCACTACGACCTGGAGAAGGTGAAGGACCGGATCCTCGAGTACCTCGCCGTCCGTTCGCTCAAGAAGGACCTCAAGGGCCCGATCCTCTGCCTCGTCGGACCTCCCGGCGTCGGGAAGACCTCGCTCGGGAAGTCGATCGCACGGGCGATGGGGAGGAAGTTCGGACGGATCTCGCTCGGCGGGATCCGCGACGAGGCGGAGATCCGGGGTCATCGCCGCACGTACATCGGCTCCCTTCCCGGGCGGATCATCCAGGGGCTCAAGCGGGCGGGCACCAGGAACCCGGTGCTCGTCCTCGACGAGATCGACAAGGTCGGCATGGACTTCCGGGGCGATCCCTCCTCGGCGCTCCTCGAGGTGCTCGACCCGGAGCAGAACCACTCCTTTTCCGATCACTACCTCGAGGTCCCCTTCGATCTGAGCAAGGTCTTCTTCGTGACGACGGCGAACCTCCTCGACACGATCCCGCCGGCGCTCCGCGATCGGATGGAGGTCTTGCGGCTGCCCGGCTACACGGAGGAGGAGAAGCTCGAGATCGCGAAGAGCCACGTCGTCCCGAGGCAGGTCGAGGAGCATGGCCTCGACGGCGACCGCCTGGAGTTCACCGAAGAGGGGATTCGCTCGATCATCAACGACTACACCCGCGAGGCCGGGGTGCGGAACCTCGAACGCGAGGTCGCCAACGTCTGCCGGAAGGTGGCGCGCCGCGTGGCGGAAGGCGAGGAGGGCAAGACCCTCGTCGACGCCGCGAAGGTCGCCGAGCTTCTCGGGCCGAGGCGGTTCTTCCGGGAGATCGCCGAACGCACCGACCGGAGCGGCGTCGCGGTCGGGCTCGCCTGGACCCAGGTCGGCGGCGAGATCCTGTTCGTCGAGTCGACGCGGATGCGGGGGAAAGGGAAGGTCACGATCACCGGAAGGCTCGGGGACGTGATGAAGGAGTCCGCTCTCGCCGCGATCTCGTGGATCCGGACCAACGCGTCCGCGCTCGGCATCGACGAGGCGATCTTCGACCAGACCGATTTCCACATCCATGTCCCGGCCGGTGCGACCCCGAAGGACGGACCTTCCGCGGGCGTCACGCTCGTCACGTCGCTCGTCTCCCTGCTCACCGGCCTGCCGGTCCCCTCCGACCTCGCGATGACCGGCGAGATCACGCTCCGGGGGAAGGTGCTGCCGGTCGGGGGGATCAAGGAGAAGGTGATCGCCGCGAAGTCCGCGGGAAGCGTGCGCGTGCTGCTTCCGGACAAGAACGAAAAGGATCTCGAGGACGTCACGGAGCCGGTCCGGCAGTCGCTGGAATTCACCTTCGTGAGCGAGATCGACCAGGTCCTCGACGCAGCGTTCGGACCGGAGCTCCGGCGGAGGGCCGCGGAGTTCCGCGCCGCCCCCCGGCCCGCACCGCCCGCGGACGACGCCGACGAGGAGCCCGCGGTCGTGACGGTCGAAGCCGGGGGGCGCGGGGACGTGCCGGAGACGGTCGCGCGGCTTGCCGAAATGCCGTCCGCCTCCTAAACTTCCGCGGCCGCGCCGTGCGACGGTTGCCGCGGCGCGAAGGGGGTGAAACGTACCCCGCAAGGAGGTTCCGATCGTGCCCAAGGGAAAGGTCAAGTGGTTCAACAACCTCAAGGGCTACGGCTTCATCGCCCGCGAGGACGGCCCGGACGTCTTCGTCCATTACAGCGCCATCAGCGCCGAGGGGTATCGCAGCCTCGACGAGGGAGTCGAGGTCGAGTTCGAGATCAAGCAGGGACCGAAGGGCCCGCAGGCCGAGAACGTGGTCCGGCTCGCCTGATCGTGTCTCCGCGACCGTGATCCGAGGCCCCGGGGTGCCCCCCCGGGGCCTTTTTGTTTTTCGTTGACCCCGGCCCCTTCGCCGTGCTCTGCTTGAGGAACTTCACCGAAGGGGCCGAGTCTTGGGTCTTGGCGACGGTCGTCCTCAGATCAAGCTGCTCGGAACCCGGGCGGGCAAGGGGGTCGAGGCTGCCCTGCTCGTCCTCGAGGGCGCGGGACGGATCGAGCTGTCGCGCGCGTCGGCGCTCGCGGGGGTGCTCTCCGACCGGTGCGTTCTCGTCGCCGTCGACGGCGGACTCAGAACCTGCCGTGCGGCAGGGCGGAGGCCGGACTTCTTCGTCGGCGATGGCGACTCGTCCGGGCGGGTTCCCTCGGGAATCCCCTCCGTCCTCTACCCGCGCGACAAGAACTTCAGCGATTTTTCCGGAGCGCTCCGGGAATCCGCGAAGCGGGGGGCGACGCTCGTCGTCGTCGCCGGGCTCCTCGGGGGGCGCGTCGACCACGAGTGGGCGAACCTCCAAGAGATCGGCGCGCAGGCGCGCCGTTTCGCCGCGATTCTCGCCCCCACGGCACGGGGTACGATCCTCGCGACCGCGCGCGGATGCGACGCGGTCACGGTTCCTCGTCAGACGTTCTCGCTCTTCGCCCTCGGCTCCGCGGTCCAACTCACCATGAAAGGCGCGCGCTGGTCGTTGCGGCGACGGACGCTGCGCGCCGGCGCGACCGGCCTCAGCAACGTCACGGGACGCGAGCTGAAGCTCCGGGTCCACCGAGGCGTCGCCGCCCTCGTGTTTCCGTCGCAGCGCTGAGGCCGCATTCCGCGAGAAACGCCCACGTCTCGCGGGCGATCGTCCGGCGGAAGAAGACCTGTGAAGAGTGGCCGGCCGGAAGGTGGACCGAGCGGCGTGGGCGAAGAGCGCGCTCCAGGCGCTCTCCCGACGGCGGCGGATCGACGCGGTCGTGGAGCCCCCGGATCTGGAGGACGTCGCGTCCCTCGAGGCGGGGCACGTGCGCTTCGAGCTGGAGCGAGCGCACCATCGACTCGAGTCGCGGAGGGTCGATCCCGGCGCGCCGGAAGCCATCCCGGAGCCCCGCGGAGAGTACGCCGTGTTGGACGCCGTACGCGTAACGGTTCGTGCAGGCCACCGAGATCACCGGGAGCCGAAGAGCGTCGGCGCTCGAGGCGAGAAGCGTCTGGAAGGCGCCGAGGCTGAAACCGAGCACCGCGGCGGGGCGGAGGCGGAAGTGCTCTTCGAGGACCGCGCCCGCCGCCGCCTGATCCCACGTCCACTGCCGGATCGCGCAGAAGAGCCACCAAGGATTCGGGTTGACCGAACCCTCGCCCGCGAATTCGCCCCGCGGCGTTCGCTCCATGTGGAACGGCGCCGCCATCGCCGCGACCGGCATCCGGGCGCGGAACGGGGCGAGGAACCACTCCCACTTCCGCCACCGCCGCTGGAAGAGCGGGTGATGGAACACGAGCACAGGGGCCTCGGGCACGGTCCCCGCCGGAACCCAGATTCGCACGACGACGCGGTCGTTCTCGGGCCGGCCCGACGGAAGGGGCGAATCGAACCGGACCTCGTAGGTGGTCTCGCGGGGCGAGCGCTCGACGGGACGCACCGCCACTCCCCGCGCGGCGAGGGTCTCGGGAGGGCGCACGAAGGCGAGGAGGTCCCGATTCGCCTCCTCGCAACGCGCTTCCGCTCCCGCGACGCCCGATGCGTCGAAGTACCGGCGCGGATCGCGGTACCAGGCGACGCCGACGAGCCGGTTGCGGACCCTGAGGCTCGTCTCGAGAATCTGGATCGCCGTTCCGTTCAAGGCGTCAACCGACGAGCCAGAGGCTCTCCTGGGGCCTCGACAGGAACCGAGCGCCCGTCTCTCCGACGCTGACGATCTCCTCGCAGGTCGCCACCCCGTGTCCCGGGACGGTGAGCCGCGGCTCGATCGTGAAGCACTGACCGATCTCGACCGGCAGGAAGGGAGTCTGCCCGTACCGCTCCCAACGCGGGAGAAGACCCACGCCCCCGTCGTGCGCGACCCGTCCGATCTGGTGTCCCGTTCCGTGGGGATATTCGGGGAACCCCGCGCCGGTCACGCACCCCCGGACGACGTCGTCGATCTCCGCGCCCGCCATCCCGGGACGGATCGCACGGGCTCCCTTCCGGATCGCGTCGACGATCGTGTCGAACCCGCGCTGCACTTCGGGCGGTGCCGTGCGCTCGCCCGGACGGAGGACGTACCAAGTCCGCTGGAGGTCGGAGCAGTACCCGTCTTTCCGGACCCCGAAGTCGACGTTGACGATGTGGCCGGGCTCGATCGGGCGGTCGGTGGGGGCGGCGTGTGCGCCCGCGGAGTCGGGACCGGTGAAGACCGCCGGGCAGTGGTCGGGATCCCACGCGGGCTCGAGTCCTTCCTCTCGGCCCATCTCTTCGAGAATGACCGCGGCGAACTGTCGCTCGGTCATTCCGGCGTGGAGCCTCCGCGAAACACGGTCGAAAATCCCGACCGTGACCTCGCACGCCGCTCGGATCCGCGCCCGCTCGGTCGCGGTCTTCCTGCCGCGAAGCGCGGCGACGATTCGTTCCGCCGATTCGAGACGTCCCGCGAACGGGGTCCCCTCGAGCGCCTTCAGGAGGTTCCGGTGCATGCCGACCGTCAGGCCATCCGCCGCCGGATCGCTCTCCGACCAGTTCACGGCGATCCGGGAGGGGTCGATGCGCCGGAGAGCCTCGCGGAGATCGCTCCCGATTCCCGAGACGTACGGCACGATCTCCGGATAGTGGCCCATCGATTCGAGGTTCGCCTTGTCGAGGCTGCCGACCACCGCGAGACGCTCCCCACGCCGGCCGAGCAGGAACGCGGAATGCCACGTGACGTTCGTTCCGACCACGAGGTCGAAGGAGGGATCGTGGGTCGTCGCCGTCTCCCGGGCGAACAGGAGCCAGAGGTCGATTCCGAGCTCGTCGAGCACGGAGGGGACTTGGTCGAGTTTCTCCGCCAGCACGGGATCGAGTCGGGCCATGGGGACCTCCGGGAAGCGACGATTGTAGGGGGGAGAGCGCCTGCGCGGCCAGAGCCGCTCTCGCGTCCCGCCCGGGTTGCCGATCACCGGACCGAAACCTAGATTCCGGTTTCGTAAGGAGGGGATCATGCTGTACGACGCGCGCGAGGGAACCTCGTTCGACCGGGGGGTGCCGAGGGGCACGTTTCTCATCGACGGCTCCGGCACCGTCCTCGGCCTCGACGCGAGGCTCGAAGCGCTGACAGGCTGGACCGCCTCCGAACTCGTGGGGAGGCGCCGAGACTTCGCCACACGGCTCGAGCGGACCCAGGACCTCGCCGACGCGGGGGGAGGGCGCGCGGTCCTGCGCCTGCGCTGTCCCGGTGGACGTTCGCTCGACGTCGAGGCGACCGTCAGGCCGGCCCCCGAACTCGGCGGCTGCCTTTCGGTCCAGGTCCAACGTGTGCTCGCGTGCGCCGAGGCGAGCGCCTCGGCCGACCACGAAGGGGTCGACCCGCTCACCGGACTCCCGACCGGAGCGGTCTTCGTGCGTCTGCTCGAGGATCGTGTGCGGGCCGCCGGAACCGAAGGAAAACCGCTCGCCCTCGTCCTCGCCGACGTCGACCAACTCCGCCGGATCGGAGACCGGTTCGGGCGGGACGCCGAGCGCGAAGTCGTCGGGAACCTCGGCGGGATCCTCCGAGCCTCCCTGCGAGGTCACGACGTCGCCGCGCGTCTCCACGAGGACGATTTCGCCGTTCTCCTTCCCGGATTCGGCCGCGGGAGCGCGCGGCAGTTCGCGGCGCGCCTCCGCTCGACGGTCGAGGGGTTCCGCTTCCTGCCGTCCGCCGGAGCGGAAGCCCCCCGCGTGACGCTCAGCCTGGGGGCCGCTTCGGTTCCCGCGGACGCCGAGAGCGCGGGCGACCTCCTCGCGCGTGCCCGTGAGGCCCTCGACGAAGCCCGGCGGCTCGGCCGCAACCGAGTGTGGTGCTACACGCGTCGGCCGCGCGTGCCTCTCCGGACCCCGGTCTTTCTCGAAGGGGCCGACCCGGTGCTGCTCGGGTACTCGAAGGACCTGTCGCCGAGCGGGCTCTTCGTCGTGACCGGTTCCCCCGTCGAGGTGGGCATGCGTTGCGCCATGTCGTTCCCCCTTCCGTCTGCCGAGGGCCGGGTCCACGTCATCGGGAGAGTCGTCCGGACCGTCTCCGGCGCCGGGCCGGGGTCGATGAATCCGACACCCGTTCCGGGGATGGGCTTCGAGTTCGAGCGATTCGGGCCCGAGGACCGGCGGGCGATCGAGGCGTTCCTCTACGAGAACGAAGAGGCGACGACCCGGCCCGAGAACGGCATCTGCTCGGTCTGACCCTCCGGGGCCCTTTTCCTGTCCGCGTTCCGTTTCCGGGGATCCCCGCGGGGGTTTCCTTGTAGCCGCAAGGGGCGAACCGGAAGCGGTAGACGAAGCCTCGGACGTGGGCTCGCCGGTGCAGGAGAGGATCGATTCGCCCTGTCCGTCGGATTCTCGGGCGGGGCGCCCGGCACCGTGGATCGCCCGCCAAACTCCGAACTCGGTCGGGGCGCGGAGGTCGGCGCGACGACGAGGAACGCCGTCGCGACGGGATTCGATCGAGGCACCACGGCGGCCCGTGTGCCGCGACGGGTCCCTCGGCTCACGGCCGGTCGAGCCGCAAGTCTCCGAGATTCGCGAGGCTCGCCTCGTCGAACTTGAAGCGGACGGCGACGAACGCCCCTTCGTCGGTCCGGTCCCGAGTGGGGAAGGTATCGTCGCGGAACCCCTTCACGTTGTACCCGGTGAGGATCCAGAGGTCCTTCCACGCGAGGTGGCCCACCTCGAGCCCCGCGCCGTACGACGTCGTTCCGGTTTCGTGCTGGGCGAAGCGTCGCGCGCTCGCCCCGACGGTCCAACGGGTATGGACCTCCACCGTGTAGTGGAGCGAGAGCAGATCGGTGAACGAGGCGTCGAGGCCGCCTTTCGAGTCCGCTCCGACGTGCCGGGCGATCCAGGATCCCGCCACGCGCTGCCGTGCTCCCGCGCGGAGACCTGCGGCGAGACGGAGAGAGAAAGCGTCCCGAAGTCCCGGGAGGCCGAGTCTCGGGTCGGAGAATCCGACACCCGGAGGAACGGGGCTCCGAGGGACGATCGCCACCGAGCCGAACGGCTCCGACGTGGTCGAGCCGGGAGCGACCCCTCCGGGTCCGGCGGGGCTTCCCCCGCCGAGCGCGTGATCGAACCGGGCGAGGAATTGCCACCTCCCGCCCAGCGGCCGGTAGGCGGCGCCGAAGAGCCCTTCGGCCTGCGTCGCGCGCGCGCCCGCGGAGACGTCGGACAGGAAGAGCCGCTCCCGGACGAACAGGGTCCACGGTTCCGAGAGGCGGAACGCTCCCGAGGCGGTCCCGAGGTGCCGGGTTTCGAGCGACCCGAGGAGGAGTTCGTACCGCGCGGAGAGGACCGCATCTCCGCTCCGCCGTTCCCATCCTCCCCCGAAGGTCGTGAAGTCGTTCGCCTCGTCTCCGCGCGTCGTCTGGAGCCGCGCGATCCGGAGCTGCACGGAGGTCCGTGCATCGAGGGGGATCGTCGTCTCGATGCCCGCGCTTGCTCGGGCGGAGGCACCCGGGAGTCCCCCCTCGAGCGCATACTGGGCGAGCGCCTTCGTGTTGGCGGTGAGCGCGGTCTCCACCCCCGCGACGGTGCGGTCCCGGTCGGGGCCGTCCCCCGACTCCCATTCCTGTCGTAGGAAGAAGCGCTGCCCCGGCGCGATTTCGAACCCCACCCCGGCGACCGTTCGGTCGGGGTACCCCGAGGCGGGATCGCCGAGCGACTGCCGGTGCGATGCCTCCGCCGACAGACGGTTCGTGATTCGGCCACGGACTCCCGCTTCGACGACGGTCGCGTCCTCCTCGACGCGATCGATCGCCGTGTGGACGCGGCGGATCGCGGCGAGGAGCGAGGCGCGCTGGAAGCGGCGCTCCGCCTCGGCGGAGGCGAGGAATCGCTCCACCCGATGGAGTTCGTCGTCCTGCCAGGTGACCTCCCCGCGCGTCCGCCAAGGGCCGGGGGGTTCCCACAGGGCGGAGGCGACGGCGCGCCGCCCCCCGATCTCCGGGGCGGCGAGAAGGGTCGGGTTCGTGAACTCCGCCGGGATGTCCCGGAAGGCCGCCTCCAGCCTCACCCCTCTCCGCAGCCGGGAGGACGCTTCGAAGGCGACCGCGGTGGTGCCGACCCCTCCGTCGTCGCTCGTCGCGACCTCTCCGCGGAGCTGGGTTCCCGGCCCGGGCCGCCACACGAGGTCGGCGCCGTAGAGACCGAAGTCGTCCCCTTCCCTTCGTTCCCGCACCGCCGAAACGCCCGCCTCGAGGCGCTCGCCGCGGCGGTAGGCGACCCGCGCACCACCCGACCCGACGTCCTCCCCGCCGTTGCGCACCTCGTAGACGACCACCACCCGCACGGGTTGGAGATCGCGATCGAACGGGGCAACCGGACCTCGGAACAGGATCGTGCCCGCCTCGGGGTCGAGTGCGTAGTCGAGGTCCGGCCGCAAGACACGGCGGGCGATCACCTCGTCCGTGCGGATCCGCTCCCGCGTCTCGATCACGACCGACTCGGAGCGCGCGACGACGGGCCGATTCGTGAGCAGGTAGGGCCCCGAGGTGCCGTCCGGCTCGAAGAGGTCGCGCATGACGCGCTGGTCGGTCGACGCCGCGAACGCCTCGAAGACCAGGGGCCCCCGCATCATCCGGGCCGCCGCTCCCGGAAGGCGGCGGTCGTAACGCGCGAGCTCGGTCCGGTCGAATCCGGTCGAGAAATCGCCGTAGAGCGCGAACCCCCAGGGGCCGTCGATGCGGGCGTAGACGGGCCCCTGGCGGTCGGCGCCGAACACCTCGATGCTCGAATCCCCCGCCACCGGGAAGAACCGGTCGGGCTCCCAGTCGGCGAAGAGCCGGTCGCGGTCGCGCTCACGGTCGGTGTCGACCGAGAGGGTGAAGGTCGAGGCCGCGGCGACCGGCCCTCGGGCCCAAAGGGCGAGCCTTCCTCCGTCGATGCTCGTGTCGTCGACCGGACCGGGCGGGAGCCCGCCGTCCCCCTCGACGCCGCCGTCCCCCGCGATCTTTCCTTCCGCGAGGCCGAAGACTCTCCACCGCGCGGCGGTTGCGGGAAGCACGGGCACGTCGGCCTCCGCGTCGAGGTCCGAAGTCCACGCGCGGAGGTGGACCCGTCCGGGAGAAACCCAGGGGCCTGCCGACAGCCGCGCCGACCCGCGTTCGAGGCGGATCTGCGTTCCCTCGATCTGCGGGTCGAGATCGGGCTCCGAGAAGGCCGCGCCCTCGACCGCCACCGTGATCAGCAGGCTCTCGGAAACGCGTGCCCCGGCCCCGTCGACTGCCTCGACGACGAAGGTCCCCGGCGTGACGCCGTCGGCCGTCCAACCCGACTCGGCGATTTCGAGACGCAGCCCGACGGGCGGTCCGGGAACCGAGACGAAGGCGGTCACCCCTGCGATCGAATCGGGGTCGGCCCCGGCGGGAACTGCGCGGAAGTCGAGTCGGTTCCGTCCCGGCGAAAGACGCACTCCCACGTAACGCGAGGCGGAGATCCCCTTCGAAGGCAGAGTGGACGTCGTCCCGATCGTCGCCGGGTCGACCCGGAGGCCGTTCACGCGGAGCTCGGGCAGGAACGCGGCGGGATAGGTCACGTCGACGTGGATCGATTCCCGCTCGGCGCGCGCTCCGTCCGCGGGGTGGACGATCGCCACGACGGGAGCGCGGGTCCGCACGAGATCCTCGAGGTCGGACGCGGCGGGAGCAGGCGAGGAGGTGGGACCGACAGGCGCCACAGCGGGCACCCCTCCCGGCCGCGATCGAGCGGCGATTCGCTCCTCGAGGCGCCTCGCGAGGGGTTCGTCGCGACCCGGTCGCGCGTCGGGTCCGTCGCAGCGCGCCGCGATCGGATCGCCGGACTCGGCGCCGAGGTTCGCGAGGTAGGCCGCGGCGGCGTCGATCCACCCGGCGGTCCGCGAGTCCTCCACGTCGGGCGACCGACCGGTCGCGATTCGAAGAGAGCGGACGCCGGCGCGGAGCTCGCAAACCGTCGCCGACTCGCCTCGGACCGGGAAGTCGGCGACCGCGAGCGTCGCCGCGCGGAGCTCGACGAACCGCGTGCTCCGGTTCGACGCCCACTCCGTCCCCGCGGCGACGGGCGTCAGCGTCTCCGGAAGCGTCGCGGGATCCATGCGGAGGACGTGGAGTCCGGGGCGGACGCCGAGCAAAGACCATCGCCCGGTGACGTCGGTGACGGCGCCGCGCCCGTCTTCGAGGGAAACCCAGACGCCGGGGACCCCCGGCTCGGAAGATCCGGGAAGCCCGTTTCCATCCTGGTCGACGAAGACCCGTCCGACGAGGTGCCCCTCCTGCCGGAACGGGCCGGGGACGATCCGCACCGCTGCCGTCGCTTCGGGGGAAGCGACCGGAGCGCCGGCCGGTGTGACCCCTTCGGCGTGCGCGCGGTTCACGAGCTCCTCCTCGCGCGCCCCCGCGACGACGCGGGCCGCGAGCGAAACCACGCGCGACTCTCCGGGCGCGAGGGGACCGAGCGGGATGCGCAGGGTCGATGCGTCCGGCGCGATCTCGGGGTCCGGGCGGGTCTCCCCTTCGACCCGGAGCGAGCCCGGGACGAAACGGAGCGGATCGGGGAGCCGGTCGACGACCGTGACCTCGGGGAGGAGAGGGGCGGAGGCGGTATGACGGATCGTGAGCGCGAAGACGACCGCGTCTCCGGGCGCCGCCGAAGCCCGATCGGCCGTCTTCGCGACCGACAGGAGCGGCGGGACGATCGGGGTCTCGACGCGGTTCGAGAGGAGCACGTCGGGAAGCCCACCCTCGACGGCGAAGGCTTCCGCCACCGCGACGCTGTCGGCGGGGGCGTCGGGGCGGACGCGGACCGTCGCGCGGAGAAGCACGTCACGGCCATCCGGAATCGAAGGGACCGCCCACACCGCGGAACGCGTCGCCGGATCGAACGAAGTCGCGACGGGAGGGAGCGGAGCCCCGTCCGCCGAGACTTCCCCCTCGATGGCCATCGGATCTTCGAGTTCCACATCGAGCGGGAGTCGGAAGGTCACGTCCACGAAGTCCATGCCGGAGCGGTTCGACGCGCGCACGGTGTACAGCAGGACCGTGCCCGGGGCGACCGTCCCGGCGGGCTCGACGGCGAGGGTCAACGGATCGAACTCCGCCGGCCGGAGGACCGGCGTCGAGACCGTGTTCGATTCGATTCGGGTCGCCTCGCTGCCGCGGAAATATTCGACCCCGGCCCGGTTAACGATCGTGCCCGCGATCGCGGGTTCGGGGGAGGAGAGAGCGGGCGGACCGGGGAGAAGGAGGGCGGCGCACACCGCCATCCAACGCTTCGCGCACGGGCGTGCGCGCGCGCGAAGTGGAACGTCCCCCGTCGGGCGGGGGGTCCCCTCGGGATCCCGCGTCATCGGCGGCGTCCTCGATAGGAACGGACGCCCGCGAGGCGGGGCGGGTTCCCACCCTCGCCCGCGGGCGTCCGCGACGAGAAGGCCGAGCCTTACAGGATCTGGACCTGGAAGCTGACGGTCGTCGAGGCGCCGGCGGCCAACGTTCCGACGTTCACCGTCACCTCGCCGGGGTTCGTGACGTCATGATCGGCGTTGTCGCCGTCCCCGGTGCCGTCTCCCTTCGGGGTGCCGTCCTGGACGATCGAGGAGGCGACGTAGACGGTGTTCGCCGGGATCGGATCGCGCATCACGACGGAGTTCGCCGCACCGGACCCGCTGTTGGTGATGACGATCGTGTAGGTGAGCACCGTGCCGGGGGGCTGGTCGCCCGTCGGCGAGACCGACTTCACGACCGAGAGCGCGGGGGCGTCGATCGTCGTCGTGTCGGTGGCGCTGTCGCTGACTCCCGCGTTGAACTGCGAGGTCGCCGTGACCGTCGTCGTGTCGATCGTCGCGTTCGCGGTGCCGGCCGGGACCGTCACCGTCACGAGGATCGCGAAGACGGCATCCGCGGCGAGCACCCCGGTGTCCGTGACCGGAAGGTCGACGCCGGGCTCGTACACGCCGATCGCGCCGGCGTCCGCGTAGATCGCCACGGTCCATCCCTGGCTGCTTACCGCCGTGAGGTCGAACGTATCGTCGCCGTTTCCGTCGTTCGTGACCGTGTGCGCGTAAACGACGACGTCGCCGGGATCGGCGTTCGAAGCCCGATCGGGCGCGACCGTCACCGCCGCCACCTGGCTCACCGTGGTCGTGACCACGTTCGAGAGTTGGGTGAGCGGGTTGCCGTTGACGTCCGTGAAGTTCACGGTCGCCTGGTTGCTGATCACCGTTCCGGCGGGGGTGCCCGCCGCGAAGGCGAGGCCCGCTGCTCCTGCGACGAGCGCGAGCGCCGTGAAGGCCTGTAGGGTTCGGGAGAGGATTCGACTCATGGGTTCACCTCGTGTCAGGACATGGGCCCGCGCCTGCGGGACGCCTAACGGATCCGGACCTTGAAGGAAACGTTCGTGTCCTCGCCGGGGCCCAGGGGCTCGGCGAGAACCCATCGAAGGTGGGTGTAGGAGTCGGCCGGCGCCGGGACGCGCTCGACACGGCCGTCGGCGCCGGCCCTCTCGACGAGAACCGGGTACGGGCCCCACGACTTGCCGCCGTCGAGGCTTGCGTGGACCGCCGATCCGCCGCTCTCGACGGAATCCGGGAGGAGCACCGTCCCCTCCGGCAGCGGGTCGTCGAGCGTCGTCCCGAGTGCGGGGCCGTCCCCTGCGTTCCGCGCGCGGAGCGTGTAGACGAGAACGTCCCCGGGCCGCGCGACGTCGACGGGCCGCCGCTCGACCGCGCGGCCTCCGTCGGGCGACTGCACGACGATCTCCTTCTGGACCGAAACGTCCACCTCGACCTTCGGGGCGGCGGCGAGGACCGTGCCGGCCGCGGCCCACACCATCGCGATGCAGGCCCATGCGATTCCCCTCGTTTTCATCGATCGACCCTCCTGCTCGGAGCCGCTCACCCCTTCGCTCAGCGCACACGGACCTCGAACGAGACGGTCCCGTTCTCTCCGGGCGCCAAGGGGGCGAGGCGGATCCAGCGGATGTGCGTGACGTCTTCGGATTCGGCGGGACCGTAGGTGGCGCCGCCGTCGCTGCTGAACTCGATGAGGGTGCCCGGGCCGGAGGCCGACCCTGGCGCGTAAGCGGTTTCCGCCGGAACCCCGTCGATGAGCACGACGGAGTGTGCGGGAGCGGAGCCTCCCCCCGTGTAGACGACGGTGTACAGGAGCGCCTCTCCCGGGAGGGCGGCGTTCCGGTCGACCGACTTCACGAGGGTGATCTCGGGCGTCGCCACGGTGATCCGGTCGGTGACCGCGTCGAGCACGGCCGGTCGCGCGACGGACGTCGCCGTGCCGGTGACCGTCGCCTCGCTTCCGTCGGGGATCGCGTAAGGAACCACGACCTCGAGCAACACCGCCTGCCCCGCTCCGGGGAGAAGAACGCCGGTCTCCGTGGCGGCGGTGTCGCCGGGATCGAGCAGGCCGTCGCCGTTGGTGTCGAGGTGGAAGGTCAGGGAAACCGGGACGAAATCACCGGTCGACGTGGCGGTGAGGCGGAACCGGTCGGGGAGCGACCCCGTGTTCGTGACGGTGTGCGCGAAGACGACCCGTCCTCCCGCGGAGACCGTACCGTCCCGATCGGGGACGAAGAGGACTCCCGGGATCCGTGTGCTCCCGATCCCACCGCCGGGGCCGGCCATGTTGTCGTGGATCTGGGAGGGGAGGTTCGAGCTCGCGGAGGAGGCGACGTGGAACTGCACCGGCGACGGGCCCGCGAATCCGAGCGCCGTCCACGGGACACGGGCCTCCATGCGCACGCCGGAGACCTCGCCTCCGAAGACCGACTCGAGGGCGAAAGGCGCGGAGACGGCCCCCTGCATCGTCCACCCGTCGGCGAACCCCGACCCGTCGACGAGGGGATCGCCTCCTGGGGAGGCGGGGGTGTAGCGCCAGAGGTAGGTGTCCGTCCGGCGGTTCGACCCGCGCCACTCGACGAGCAGGACCGGCTCCCACGATTCGAGCAGTCCGTCTTCGTCGAGGTCGAGGTAGAACCAGAATCGTTGGATGTTCGAGGCGCTCGCGACGCGGCCGACGAGGAGGAAGAGGTGGGTGTCGTCGTATGTCCAGGCGAAGGTGGTCAGGTCGCGACCGGTCGTGGGGACCGGAGCGTCACGGTCGAGAAGACCTCCTGCCGGGCCGTCGAGGGCGGTCTGGAGCGGATCGGCGAGCACGTCGGACCAGTCGGAGAGGACCCCGTCGATCGTGATCGTCCGGAGGACCTGCGCCGGGGTGTCGGGAGCGGCCCACACCGCGAGCGTCGCAAGGGCAGGCAACAGCGCGGCCCTTCGCCGACTTTTCGGCAGATCCTGTCCCACCAGGAACATGAATCTGAAATCTGTTTGCGTGCATATGGATAGTCAAGACAATGACGATCCACCAAGTCGATTGTGACTATGGATTCTTCTGCCGAGAAGAATTAGAGGAAATCCGGCGTCAGGCGATGGGCTGCGCCTCCCTCTCGGGAGGGCTGGGCGCCCCGAGCGGCCCGCGGGCGTAGCGGCGGAAGAGGGCCCCCCATTCGGTCGTCGCCTCCCACGTCTCGAAGGTCTTTCGGTCCTTGAGGGGCCAACGGTAGTAGTCGTGGTAGGTCTCCGAGCCGAGGATGAACAGATGGACGAGCGGCGTCCGGAAGAAGAGTTTCTGGAACCGCTTGAGCGGCGAGAACCAGAGCAGGTCGCCGACCAGACTCGCGCCGTTGTCCCCGACGCGGAACCCCCACGACTCCTGCGCGGCGTCGACGTCACCGACGATCTCGATCTCCCTCGGGTCGCCGACTCCCAGGCCGTCCTCGTGGGCATGCCGGATGTAGGGGATCGTCAGAGGATCGAACCCCATCATCTTCGCAGCGACCGCGTCGATCGCCGTCTGATCGGCGGAGGCGAGCATCACGTTCTTGATCTCGGGGAACATCGTTCGCGGGCCGGGGCCGTTTCCCGCGGTCGTCCCGTCCATCACGGCGAAGATCCCCGAGTGGATCTCCTTCTGGATCGCGAGGAGATCGACGAGCGTCTCGTGGATCCAGGAGTGGGTGTAGTGCCGGTGGTTTTGAAGGAGGCCGCCGAAGGCGTTCTTCATCGCCCCGGTCGTCGTGGTGTAGATGTGGCACTTGACGGTCGGGAGGTGGACGATGTTCTTTCCGACGAAGTAGTCGGGAATCCGGATCCCCTCCGGATAGATCCGATCGAGGACCCGCATCTTCCGCTTCGGCCGGTACTCGATCCACTTCATGTCCTGATTCCGGAAGTTGTACAGGACCGGGATCCCATAGGCTTCGAGGATCGGGAGGTAGTGGTTGAGGTCCTCCCCCTTGAAAGCGTCGGTGACGACGGTCTTGTTCTGGACGCAGGCGAGGTCGGCGAGCCCCGATGCGCGAAGGGCGCGGATCGTCCCCTCCATCTGCCAGGGGGTCGTATTCGCGCCGGGAAACGGGAAGTGCCAGGAGATGTTGTCTTTGAGGATCGTCGTCGCCCCGGGCGCGAGAGCCTCCCGCATTCCCGCCAGCTCGCACAGCCGTTCGATGCGCTCGAGAATCCCCGTCGATCCCACCCGGAACACGGCCACACGGCTCTTCACGCTCTTCCTCCTCGACGACCCGCCAGTGTGGGATACGGGCGCCGGACCGTCAAGGCAGCGCGATCTCCGCGCCGGAGCCCGGAACCGCCCGATCGAGCGCGGCGGCGGCATCGAGCGCGCGCCCGGCGGCGAGGATGACCGGCCATTGCGAATCGGCGACCTCCCGGTTGACGGCGTCGTCCCCGAGCCGAACCCGCTCCTCGAAATGCCGCTCCGCAGCGGTCACGCAGGCGACGAGTCGGGAAGGCCAGTCGAGCGCGGCGAGTTCGGGGGCCGCCCCGTCGCGCAGGCGCTCGGCGAGCGTGTCGAGGCGCCGCTCGAGTCCGCGCAGTTCGTCCCTCCTGGCCGCGAGCCACGCGCGACGTCTCAGGGGATCCTCCGGCACCGGTCCGGCCAAGAGGGGATTGTCCGTCGTACGGAGCCCTTCCACCTCCCGGACGGCGCTGGCGATCCCCTGCAGGAAGGCCGCGGTCGTGGGCGGCAAGTCGAAGGTGCCCGACGCCGCGCGGTCCAGGATCTCCGCGAACCACCGGGTCAGGGGGCGCTGCCACCCGCAGCCGTCGGGATCGGGCTCAACCCCCTCCGGATAGACGCGCGCGCGCAGCGGCTCGAACGAGGCGAAGAGTTCCCGGACCGAAGCCGTGGCCCCCGGCGGTGCGGTCCGAGGAAGGGTCCACGGGTCGGGCTCGGGTGGGGGCGGCGGGGGCGGTTCGAGCGCCGCCTCCCGAGCGGCGACCACCTCGGGAGCGTCCGGAAGCGTGAGGGTGAGCGTCCCCTGCGTCCGCTCCCGACCGGCGGGAACACGGAGCCAGAGCCGCCAGCCTCCGCGGAGGAGATCGGGATCGTCCGGAACGGGGATCTCGATCCGCTGAGGCGACGGCCCCGATCTCCTCGATACGAGGGTCGACGGCCCCTCCACGCGGATCGCGACGATGCGGGGGTCTTCCCACCGCGCCTCGACGATGAGCACGCCGGGGTGATCGACGCGGAACGGGATCTCGTAGATCGCCGCGTCGGTCTGAGGCAGCTCGACCGTGTACGAGGCGGACGCCGCGACGGCCGAGGAGACGGAAAGACCGAGAATCGCGGTGGATATCGCCGCCCGGGCCATCATGCGCCCGAATATAATTCCCGCTCCTCGGAGGGACCACGTGACCGCCTCCCGCGCCGGATCCCACCTCTCCGAGCCCGTCCGTCCTCCCCGACCGACGCTCGGGAGCCTCGTTCGCCTCCCGAAACGGGCCCTCATGCTGCGGCGTCTCGACCGGCTGGTCGAGCGAGCGGGTTCGCCGATCGTGTACGGGAACGCCGCGGAGGTTCTCCACTCGGGGGCGGCGATGTACGCGCGCATGCTCGAGGGACTCGACGCCGCCCGCTCGAGCGTCTCGATCGAGATGTACACCTGGGCGGACGACCGCGTGGGAAACCGGTTCGCCGGGGCGGCGGGCTCCGCCGCCCGACGCGGGGTCCGGGTTCGCGTCTTGCTCGACGCCTTCGGGAGTTTCCGGAGCGGCGCCCTCGCCTCGCGGATGGAGCGCGAGGGGGTGGAGGTGCGCTGGGTCCACCCGCTCGCGCCGTGGACGCCGCGCTGGTTCCCCAATCAACGCGACCACCGGAAGCTGGTCCTCGTGGACGGCCGGGTAGCGTTCGTCGGGGGGATGAACGTCGCCGAGACGTACACGGAGGAGTTCTCGGGCGAGCGGGCGTGGCGCGACACGGGGATTCGGGTCGAGGGGCCGGCGGTCCGCGAGATTGCGAGACTCTTCGTGACCGCGTGGATCCGAGCCGGCGGTTCGCCCGAGGGGACAGGAGACCTGTTCCGGCCTCCTTCCGAGTCGGGACGCGCCGGCGTGCAGGTCGTCGGCGGCAGGGGCTTGAGGGGCCGGCGCGGACTGCGACGGTCCTACCTCGAGTTTCTCTCGCAGGCGCAGAGGCGCGTGCTCGTCGTGAACGCGTACTTCGCGCCCGAGCGGGTGCTCCGCTCGAAGCTCGCGGCGACCGCGCGGCGAGGGGTCGCCGTCGATCTTTTGCTCGCCGGGGAGAGCGACGTTCCCGCGGTCCGTTGGGCAGGCAGGGCGTCGTACGGCTCGCTTCTCCGGGCAGGGGTCCGCATTCTCGAGCACCGGCGCACGGTGCTCCACGCGAAGGCCGCGGTCTTCGACGACGAGATCCTCCTCGCCGGGTCGGCCAACCTCGACTACCGGTCGTTCCGGCACAACCTCGAGGTCGCGGTGCACGTCTTCGACGGGAAGGCCGCACGCGAGGCCGCCCGGGCCTTCGACGAGGACCTCGCCCTCGCGTCCGAGGTGACCCTCGAGGCGTGGGAGCGGAGGCCCCTCGTCGAGAGGATCCTCGAGACCCTCGCGGCGTCGGTCGCCTACTGGCTCTAGGCGTACCATGAGCGGCCGAATCCGATGATCCAGCTCGATCGAGTCGGCAAGCGTTTCGGAGCGCGCATCCTCTTCGAGGGGCTCTCGTGGCTCGTGCCCGAAGGAGCCCGAATCGGCCTCGTCGGACCGAATGGAGCGGGCAAGACGACCCTCCTCCGGCTCCTCGCGGGGCTCGACGCGCCGGACGGGGGGGCGGTCCGCGCCTCCGGAGCGCTGACGGTCGGCTTCCTTCCCCAGGAGGTCGACTCCGTCGGCGGCGGGAGCGTGCTCTCGACCGTCCTCGACGGCTGGCCGGAGATCCAGAGGATGGAGCGCGCGCTCGAGGATCTCGCCGAACGGATGGCGAGGTTGTCGCCCGGCGACCCGGAGCTGACCCGCGCCGCCGACGCCTACGGGAAGCTCCGCGTGGCGTTCGAGCGGGAGGGTGGGGACGGCCTCGAGACCCGCGCGCGCGTGATCCTGGGGGGGCTCGGAGTCGCCGAAGATCGCGTGCACGAACCGCTCGAGCGGTTGTCGGGGGGGTGGCGGATGCGGGTCCTGCTCGCGCGGCTTCTCCTCCGGGAACCGGGGCTCCTCCTGCTCGACGAGCCGACGAATCACCTCGACCTCGACGCGCTCCTCTGGCTCGAGGAGTACCTCGACCGTTACCGGGGAACGGTCGTGGCGGTCAGCCACGACCGGTACTTCCTCAACCGGGTCGTCCGCACGATCGTCGAGCTCGACCGGGGAACGATCGCGTCCTACACCGGCGGATACGACGCGTTCCTGGAAGAGAGGGCGCGCCGCGCCGAGCGCCTGGAGGACGCGGCGCGGGCGCAGGAGCGCGAGATCGCGAGGATCGAACGGTTCGTGGAGCGGTTCCGCTACAAGGCGAGCAAGGCGCGCCAGGTGCAATCGCGCGTCAAGGCCCTCGAGCGGATCGAGCGGATCGAGGCACCGTCCGCGTCGAAGACGATCCGGTTCGGGTTCCCGCCCGCGCCGCGATCCGGCGACGTGGTGGTCCGCATGGAGGGGGTCTCGAAGCGTTGGGGGCCGCGCGAGGTGTTCCGCGGGGCCGACCTGCTGCTCCGCAGGGGGGATCGCGTCGCCGTCGTCGGTCCGAACGGGTCGGGGAAGACGACGCTCCTCGGGCTGATCACCGGGCGCGTCGTTCCCGACGACGGCTCCGTCGAGACCGGGCATCGGGTGGAGGTCGGCCATTTCGCGCAGCATCACCTCGACGCCCTCGATCCCGCGTCGACCGTCCTCGAGGAGGCGGAGAGGGACGCGGGGCCGGATGTCCGTCCTCGAGTGCGCAGCCTGCTCGGGAGCTTCCTCTTCGAGGGGGACGACGTCCTCAAGCGGGTCGCCGTCCTCTCGGGAGGGGAAAAGGCGAGGCTCGCCCTCGCGAAGCTCCTCCTCCGGCCCGCCAACCTCCTGTTGCTCGACGAACCGACCAACCACCTGGACCTCAGGAGCCGAGAAGTCCTCGAGGACGCCCTCGGCGAGTACGAGGGGACCCTCCTGGTCGTCTCCCACGACCGATACTTCATCAACCGGGTGGCGACGACGATCGCCGCCGTGGAGGACGGCCGCGTCGAACGGATCCCCGGCGACTACGACGCGTGGCTCGAGTGGCGGCGCGAGCGGCTCGCCGCGCGAGAGGAGCGCCCCGAACCCGGGAAGGACGGGCGCGCGCGCGCGGCGGAGCGCGAACGGCGCCGGGCGGAGGCGGAGGATCGGAACCGGCGCCATCGCGAGCGGAGAGCCTTCGAAGAGCGGCTCCGCCCCCTCGAGGAGCGGATCGAGAGTCTGGAGCGGCGCATCGGGGAAATCGACCGGGAGCAGGCCGATCCCGGCACCTACCGGAACGGGGACCGCGCGCGTGCCCTGGCGCGCGAGCGCGCGGAACTCGAGCGCCGACTCGCCGCGACGTGGAAGGAATGGGAAGAGATCGCCGCCGGGATGCCGGGGTGACCGGTTTCCCCGTCAGAGCTTCCGGCTCTTCTCGAGGATCGACTGGAGCGAGGCCACCGTCCGGTCCCGTCTCCCGTCACCGTAAGCGAGGATCTTCTGGAGGGCGTCCCCGATGTGGGGGATGTACTTCTCGATGTAGGAACGCTTCTTCTCCTCGTCGGCGACGCGGCGCCGGTGGCGCACGAAGGCGCCGAGCCTCCGTCCGACCTCCATCAAGGCGAGCCGGATCTCCTTGATGATCTCCGGATACGAGGCCACCGCCTCCTTCGATTCGGAGGTGAAGGGGACCCAGACCGACGCGATGTGGACGAAGAGCGCCGCGGGTCCGGTGGGGAGGGCGCCGCGGGACTGCTGGAGACCGTAGCTCCGCCAGTCGATCGACACGGCGGCCTTGGTGACGGCGCACGCCGACTGCTGGTACTGGAGGGGAACCCGGTTCGCGAAGCGGTAGAGCTCGACCGGCTCGTCGGCGGCGAGGGAGCCGCCGTACGCCAGGCCCGCTTCGATCTGGAACGGGTTCCCCCGGTAAACCGCGGGGGGGCGGGTGACGGCCGTCACGAAGTCGGCCCGAACGCGTGTCGCGAGGCCGCGCTCGAGAAGGACGTCGCCGACCGGCGAGAGGCACGCGGTCGGAGGGGCCATGATCTTGACCTTCGGGATCGCGCGGAAGACGAGCTCGATCTGACCGGGGGTGAGGCGTTGCGGTTTGGTGTCGGGGGAGACCCCCGCGGCCGCGCAGATCGCCTCCGCCGTCGCCGCACTGACCCGCGCGAACTCCTGCGCGAGCGCCGAGCGGAGGGTTCTCGCCTCCGTCTCCTTGAGCATCCGCATCAGGATCCCGAGTTCGACCCCGTACGGGTGGGGCTTGATCTCCCTCGCCTCGACAGGAAGATCCTGGGAGACGCGCGGGAACACCTTCACCTCCTCGCGCGGTGGGGCGTAGCGGAGCGAGACGTGGGGGTTCGCGAGCGCCGTCTGCTCGACGTAGTCGTCGACCGACCGTCGCCCCTTCTTGTAGACCGCCTCGAGTTCGATCTCGACGCGCGTCCCATGGTCCTTGTCCCACTCGACCTCGACGTCCCGGTGGACGACGGGGGCGTTCTTCTGGGTGTCGATCGCGATCTCGAAGTGGTGGGCCGGCTTGCGTGATCCGACCCGCGAGAGCACGCGGACCGGCTTGCCGGTCGTGAGCACGCCGTACATCCCCGCCGCGGAGATCCCGATCCCCTGCTGGCCGCGCTGCTGCTTGAGACGATGGAATTTGGAGCCGTAGAGGAGCTTCCCGAAGATCTTCGGGATCTGCGCGCGGACGATCCCCGGGCCGTTGTCCTCGACCGCGATGCGGAAGCGTCCCTCGCCCGTCTCCTCGATCTCGATCGAGACGTCGGGGAGGATGCCGGCCTCCTCGCACGCGTCGAGGGAATTGTCCACGGCCTCCTTGATCGCCGTGAGCAGCGCCTTCTGCGGGTTGTCGAAGCCGAGCAGGTGCCGGTTCTTCGTGAAGAACTCCGAAACCGAGATCTCGCGCTGGCGGGCGGCCATGCTCAGGGCGTCCTCCCGCCGCGCCGGACGGGGCTTCGCCGCCGTCCGCTCCTTCTCCGGGGGGGGAGAGGGCGCGCTCGCGGGGAAGAGGGATCCCTGCGGGGTGCGGGCGCGAATCGTCTTCGGTCGGGCGGACATGCTCGGGTTTCCTCCGGGAGGCCGACGAGGGACCGCATGATAGTCCGGCAGCGGACCTGCCGTCCGGCCACGGTGTCCGACGGCGGACGCCGGGAACCGTGGACGCATCCTCGTTCCTCCGGAATCGCGCGGGAGCCGCGGCGGCACGGCACTTGCCCTCGGGAGCGTCGCGGGCATCGGGGGCGCGCGCCCCCGGCCGACCGTCGCGAGCACGGGACCCTCGCGGCGGCCGGAGGGACGAACCGCCGGAGGGGACCCGGGCCTTTCGAGGAGGCGGCTCGGGTTTCCCTCCGTTTCTTCCCTATAATTCCAGCCCGAAATCGCGGAGGGATCGATGCAAGGCTCCGACGCCTCGGACGGCGTTCTTCCCCCCTTCGGCGGCGCCGAGGCCGAGACGCGCGTGGGCGCGCGCGTGGCCGTCTTCCCGGTCCCCTTCGAGGCGACCGTCTCCTACGGCGGCGGCACCGCGGGGGGGCCGGCGGCGATCCTGCGCGCATCGACGCAGGTCGAGCTCTACGACGAGCAGACGCGTTCCGAGCCGTTCCGCGAGGGGATCCGCACGGAACCGCTGTTCGATCCCGGGCCGGGAACGACGGAATCGGCGGTGCGGTCGATCGAACGACGGTTCGGGGAGCTCATCGACGAGGGTCTCTTCGTCGTCATGCTCGGCGGAGAACACTCGATCACCCCGGGCGGGGTCGCGGCCGCGGCGGCACGCCACCCCGGCCTCGTCGTCGTGCAGATCGACGCGCACGCGGACCTGAGGGAAGCGTACGGGGGAGATCCCTGGAGCCACGCCTCCGCCATGGCGCGGTGCCTCGATGTGGCCCATGTCCACGCCTACGGCATCCGGAACTACTCCGTGGAGGAAGCGGAGCGGATTCGGCGCGGGATTCCCGGCTACCGCATCGTCCACGCCTGGGAGATGGCCGACGACGGGTGGATGGACACCGCCGTCGAGGCGGTCCGGGACCGCCCGGTCTATCTCACGGTGGACGTCGACGGGTTGGATCCGTCGGTCGTGCCCGCGACCGGAACCCCGGAGCCGGGGGGCATGCACTGGTGGCCCACGATCCGTTTCCTCGATCGACTGTTCCGCGCGGCGCGGGTCGTCGCCGCCGACGTCGTGGAGCTCGCACCCGTCGAGGGCCTCCATCACGCCGACTTCGCGGCGGCGAGGCTCGTCTACAAGATCGCGGGCTTTCACGCCACGGGTTCCCCGTCCCGGTGACGCGAGGAGTCGGTCGTCAGGATCGCGCCCAGCGGAGGATTTCGGGAATCGTCGGCCGCTTCCCGTAGAGCAGCACTCCGATCCGGAACACCTTCGCGACCGCGCGGAACAAGACCCGGATCGTGGCGCCGGTCAGGGCGACGGACAGGAGGATCTGCCAGAGCGGCGGGGTCAAGACGCTGATCCTCATGTACATGACCATCGGGGTGAACGGGGGGAAGAACGAGGCGAGGACGGCGGGTGTGGAGTCCGGGTTCCCGACGAAGTAGATCGTCGTGACCATCGGGAGGACGAGGCACATCACCACCGGGGTCTGGAGGTTCTGCGCCTCCTCCTCCGAGTTGCAGACCGACCCCACGGCCGCGAAGAGGGCCGTGTAGAGGAAGTAGCCCAAAACGAAGAAGACGACGAACCAGAGGAGCTTCATCGGCGTCAGCGCCTCCAGGGCGCCGCCGAGCCCTTCGACCGCGCCCCCGCCCGTCGACCCGGCCGCCCATGCGCGGAGAGCCCCCGCCGTTCCCAGATAGATCGCGACCTGGGTGAGACCGACGAGCCCGATCCCGACGATCTTCCCCGTCATGAGCTCGCGGGGGCTGACCGACCCGAGCAGCACTTCCATGACGCGGGTCGTCTTCTCCTCGAGAATCCCCCGCATCGTCGCCATGCCGTGAAGGAGCATCGACATGTAGAGGAGCGTCACGAACGCGAAGGTGCCGAAGTAGGCCTGTCCGAAGCCGCGCTTCTTCGCCTCTCCTTGCGCGGAGACCTGGTAGGTTTCGAGTTCGACCCCCGCGGTCACCCGGCGGAGCGTCTCGAGATCGACCGCGAGTTTCGACTCGGCCAGACGGACCTCGAGAACCGCGTTTCGGAGCGCGCTCCGCACGGTCGAGAGGACTTCGACGTTCCCCACGTTGCGGGTGTAGAGGGAAGCGACGTCGTTCGCGAAAGGATCGGGGCCGACCTCGAGGATGCCGTACAGCTCGCCGGCGGCCACGCGAGGCTCGAGGCCGGCGCGCGCGGATGCGGCGTCCCCCCCGGGAGAGACCGGGTCGAACACGTACTCCCGCTCCCCTGAGCGGAGGGTCCGGTCCTCGAGAGACCGCTCGAGCCGTAGGGCGAGTCCCCCGATCCCCTCCACGACCGCGATCCGCTTCACCTCGGCCGTCCGCGCGCGGACGAGGACCATCGGCAGGGCGAACATCGCGACGAGGATCAACGGGAAGATCAGGGTGCCGATCCAGAACGAGCGCTTGCGGACGCGCTCGAGGTACTCCCGCCGCACGATCACGAGGAGGTTATGCATCGCCCACACCCGCGAGGGCGCGGTCCGGGGCGCGCCCCGCCTTCTCGATGAAGATGTTATGGAGCGTCGGCATCATGATCTCGAACTTCAGGACGACGAGGCGGGAGGCGGCGGCGTGGAGGACCGCCTGCGGGTCGGCCCCCGCATGCAAACGGATCTCGGAGACGCGCCCGTAGGCGTCGACCCGCGCCACCTCCGGCAGCCCGGCGAGGAACGCGCCGTCCCCCTCGAACTCGAGGAGGATCGAGTTCTTGCCGAAGCCGCGCTTGACCTCCTCGAGCGGGCCCGTCATTCCTTCGACGAGCCGGCCGCGGTCGATCATCGCCACCCGGTCGCACAGGCGCTCCGCCGTCTCCATCTGGTGGGTGGAGAAGATCACCGTGGTTCCGGCCCGGCGGATCTCGAGGATCAGGTCCTTGAACAGGTTCTGGTTGACCGGATCCATCCCCGAGAACGGCTCGTCGAGGATCACGAGGCGGGGCTCGGCGAGGACCGCCGCGATGAATTGCACCTTCTGCTGGTTTCCCTTCGAAAGCTCCTCCACCAGGCTTCCCGCGCGGTCGCCCAGGGCGAGCCGCTCGAGCCAAACCGAGGCGAGGCGCCGCGCCTCGGCGGGACGCTTCCCCTTGAGCGCCCCGAGGAACTCCAAGACGTCGAGGACCTTCATCTTCCGGTAGAGGCCGCGCTCCTCGGGAAGGTACCCGATCTGGGAGCGGACCTCGTGGCCGGCGGGCTTTCCCAACACCCGAATGGTGCCGTCGTCGGGACGATAGATGTCGAGGATCATCCGGATCGTCGTCGATTTCCCGGCTCCGTTCGGACCGAGGAGACCGAAGATCGATCCCTCGGGAACTTCGAGGGAGAGACCGTCGATCGCCCGGATCTCCCCGAACGATTTCCGGACGTCCAGCAACTTCACCGCGGGGCTCATGGATTCCCTTCCGCGAAGGCGGGATTATACGGGCATCGGGGCGCAGGGTTTCGGAGGCTTGACACCTC
This sequence comes from uncultured Acidobacteriota bacterium, assembly GCA_964383585.1. Taxonomy (GTDB): domain Bacteria; phylum Acidobacteriota; class Polarisedimenticolia; order Polarisedimenticolales; family DASRJG01; genus CAYLHQ01. Next base: position 43,071 of record CAYLHQ010000009.1, on the reverse strand, counting down.
CGGGGGTGTTCCCTACTTTCCGACCGGATGATCACCGGCTACAACACCGACGTGCCGCACGAGGGCAAGGTGTATCACGTCCAGACCGAGGACAAGGGGCGGGACAATCCGGTCGTGGAGAGCCTCGTCTACGCCGGAGGGGAGATCGTGACCACCCGGCGCAGCTCCTACGCGGAGATCGCCGGGACCTCCGCGTATTCCGAATCCGAGGTCCAGCGCCGCATGGAAGCGCAGCACCAAGCGGTCATCCGAGAGATCCTGAGCGGCCGCTACGACCCCGAGGGCCCGAAGCCCTTCGGCTACAACATCGTCACGAACCGAAGCCTGGACGAGGTCGTGCACGAGTTCCTCACGAGGGAGATCGGGCTCGAACGGATCCAGCTCACGATGGAAGACCATGCGGCGCTCCGGGAGCGCACGGCCCCCGTCCTTCGGCTCCGCGTGGTGGCGGAGGCCTCGGACCGGCCGGTCGCAGGGGCGCGGGTCCTCGTGAAGCTCATCTCGACGCGCGAGAAGCCGCGGGAACTCTTCCGAGGCGAGACCGGGCCGGACGGCTGGATCGAAGCGTCGTTCGAGATCCCCGAGCTCGAAGGGTCGAACGCCGCCGTCCTCTTTCAGGCCGAAGCGGCGGGGAACAATGCGGAGCTGAAAAAGCTCGTCCTCAAGTCCGAGATCTGAGACCGTCCCGGGCGCGCTCCATCTCCCGGTCGAGGTCCTTGGCGCGGAGGGCGCCCCGCTTGTCGTGGGCCTTCTTCCCCTTCGCGAGCGCGAGTTCCAACTTCACGCGACCGTTCTTCAGGTACAGCCGGAGCGGCACGAGCGTGAGCCCTCCCGCCGTCGTGAGCCGGTCGATCTTCCGGATCTCCTGCGCGTGCAGGAGGAGCTTGCGGACGCGCCGCGGATCCGGGTTTTCGCGGTTCCCCTGCTCGTACGGACTCACGTGCACGCCGTGAAGGAAGACCTCCCCGTCCGTGACCTTCGCGTACGCTTCCTTGAGGTTCGCCTGGCCCGCCCGGATCGACTTCACCTCCGTTCCGGTCAGGACGATCCCGGCCTCCCAGCGGTCGAGGAGATGGTAGTCGTGGGATGCGGCCCGGTTCCGGGCGAGCGTCGCTTCGGAGTCGCCCTTCTTTCGGGGTGAAGCCATGGCGGGGGTGTCTCCATCGAGAGCGGTGCCCGGCCGCCGGAGTATACCAGCGGGGTTCGGGCTATAGTCCGGGGGAGGAGGGGCCATGGAGATCGTCCGGATCCGGTTTCGACAGGGGCCGCGGCCGCGCCCGTGCGATGCGCGCGGGTTCGATCTCGAGGTCGGCACGGCATGCGTCGTCGAGACCGACCGCGGCGCGGAAATGGGAACGGTGGTCGGCGCGACCCTCGCCGTTCCCCAGTTCGACGGGGGGCGCGACCGGCTTCCTCGCGTGCTCCGGGTCGCGACGCGGGAAGACGAGGAGGCGCACGCCCGCCGCGTCGCCGCGGAGGACGAGGCCCGCGATCACTGCCTGCAGCGGATCGAGGAACTCGGCCTCGCGATGAAGCTCGGTCCGGTCGACCGTCCGCCCGACGGGCGGCGCATCGTCTTCCACTTCACCGCCGAGGGACGGGTCGACTTCCGGCAACTCGTGCGCGATCTCTCCCAGACGTTCCACACCCGGATCGAGCTCAAGCAGATCGGCGAGCGCGAGGATGCGGGCCTGCGCGGCGGATGCGGCCCCTGCGGGCGAGCGCTCTGCTGCTCGACGTTTCTCGTGAAGTTCGACCCGATCTCGATCAAGATGGCGAAATCCCAGGGGCTCTCCCTGAACCCGTCGAAGATCTCGGGGATGTGCGGGCGTCTGATGTGCTGCCTCAAGTACGAGTACGACCCCCAAGACCGCTCGGGGGGCGTGCGAAAGGGGTGCAACGGCTGCTCGAAGGGAGCGCCGCCCCCGCCCGCCCCCGCGGAACCGGGGCCGGCGGCGGGCTAGTTCTCGAGGGCGCCGATCTCCTGCAGCAGGCGGAAGAGTTCCGGGCGGCGCATCCCGAGAGGGCGCGCGGCGAGGCGCAGCGCCTCCTTTCGATCCCCGCGGCTCTCCCGGAGGGCGGCGTTCCAGGCCTCGCGAACCCGTTCGTTCCGAGCGTCGTCGCCGGTCGGAGCGGGACGGGGACCGGTCTCGTCCCTGCCCGCGACAACGATCGTGCACTCGCCCCGGACCTCGGCTTCGCCGAGCGCCGCGCGCAGATCCGCGGCCGACCCCCTCAGGATCGACTCGTGGACCTTGGTCATCTCCCTGCCGAGGACGAGTCTCCGCCCCCCCAAGATCGCATCCAGGTCGTCGAGCGTCCTGCGCAACCGGTGCGGCGCTTCGTAAAGGACGACGGGCCGGGTCTCGGCTCGAAGTTCGCGAAGCCGCTTTCTCCGTTCTCCCGCCCGGTGGGGGAGGAACCCCTCGAACACGAAGCGGTCGACCGGAAACCCTGCGACCGAAAGGAGTGCCGCCGCCGCGAACGGGCCCGGCACGGGGACGGTGCCGACGCCTGCGGCGACCGCAGCGGAGACGAGCAGGTTCCCCGGGTCGGACAGGCAGGGGGTGCCGCCGTCGCTCACGAGGGCGACGTCCTCCCCGGAGCGCAGCCGTTCCAGGATCGGCTCGACCCGCTCCCTCTCGTTGAACCGGTGGCAGGCGACCGTCGGGGTGCCCACCCCGTATCGTGCGAGGAGCTTCGCGGTGCGCCGGGTGTCTTCACAGGCGATGCACGAAACCCCTTGCAGGATCCGGAGCGCGCGGGGCGAGAGATCCTCCAAATTCCCGAGGGGGGTCGCCACGACGAAGAGGGTGCCGGTCGATCGAGGGGGCGTCATGCGGTCCTAGGGTATCCTGCATGGGGTCTGCCCTACGGGAGATCGGGCATGCGGTTCCTTTCTTCGATTCTGGTCGGCTCGGCCGCCTTCGCCGTCGCGATCGGGGTCTCCGCGACCGACCCGCCCCCTTCGCACGCCCCCCCGGCGTTCCATACCGACGCGGAAGCTCTCGAGCGGGCGGTTCTCGACGCGACCCTCGCCCTGCTCCGGGAAGACGCGGCGGCGGCGCGGCGGGCGCTCGACCGCATGGAAGCGGGATGCGCCCGACGGACGGTCGAGGACGATCCGACCCTTTCGTGGCAGCTGGCGGCCTGGGACGAGGGGTTCCACCGACAGCTCGACACCGCGCGCGAACTCGCCAAACGCGGCGACGTCGACGGAACGTACGACACGCTCGCATGGCTCCAGAGGGGTTGCCGCGGCTGCCACCGCCAGGCGCGACTCGACGGCCGGATCCCGGCCGCACCCCCGCCCCCTGACGGGGGTCGCTAGGTCCCCCAGTCCCGCGGGTACCGGAAGTCCCAGCCGATCGAGCGCGTGCTGACCTTCGCGATCAGCGGCAGTCTCCGCTTGAACTGCGACCGGGTCACGAGGCGGTCGACGCGATCGACCATCGCACGGGGGAAGCCCGCCGCGACCGCCGTCGCCCGCGAGACGCGCGCGTCGATCCGGAGGTGCAGCAGACGGTCGACCTCGTCGTAAGAAAAGCCGAGCTCGTCCTCGTCGGACTGGCCCGGCCAGAGATCGGCGGAGGGTTTCTTCCGGAGAATGCGAGCGGGGAGTCGAAGCCACGCGCCGAGCGCCCGGACCTGGGTCTTGTAGAGATCGCCGAGAGGGTTGAGCGCGGAGGCGAGATCGCCGTGCAGGGTGCCGTACCCGAGGAGCAGCTCGGTCTTGTTACTCGTCCCGAGCACGAGGGCCCGGCGCGCCGCCGACCGGTCGTAGAGCAGGATCATCCGCGCGCGCGCCATGACGTTTCCGAGACGGACGGGATCGGCCGGACCGGCGCTCGTGAGGAAGGCGTCCACCAACGGGGTGATGTCGATCCGCTCCGCGACGACACCGAGCGACCCCACGAGGGTCTCGGCATCGCGCTCCGAGGCGGGATCGCTGCCGCGGTGCGGCAGGATCAACGGGTGAACCGCCTCGCGGCCGAGGGCGCGCACCGCGAGCGCGCAGGCGACGGCCGAATCGATCCCCCCCGAAAGCCCGAGAACGACCGCCCGCCGGCCCGTTCGCGTCACCTCGGCGCGAAGGAATCCCTCCAGGATTCGGGCCGTTGCCGCAGCGTCGATCTCGAGTCCCGTGTCTTCGGCTCGGACCGCTCTCGATCTCCGGGGCCCCGCGGTCATCGCCCCTTCTTCCGCCGGGGACCGGCCGCGTGGGGGTCGAGTACGCTCTCAGCGACCCGGTAGCGCGCCGCACGGACCCGGAGCAACTCCCGGTGCGCGAGCTCGAGATCATCGTCGCGAAGGAGGGGGTAGGAGACCCGCGCCCGGCGGAGGACCTCCGCGTGGAGATCGGCCATTCCGAGCCCTGTCTCCTCCGTCGCCATGTCGACGACGGTTCGACCGAACGGGTCGACGACCGTCGAGCCCCCGCCGAAATGGAGTCCGTCCTCGAACCCGACCCGGTTCACGTACACCACGTACGCCGTCTGGAACTGCGCCGTCACGCGGAGGAGGTCGTGCCACACTGCGACGCTCGTGATCCCGCGGCCGGGACGCGTTCCCCGGCTCGGCCCGCTCGAGAGGACGTACAAGACCTCCGCGCCGTCGGCGGCCAGGAGCCACGCGCAGGAGGGATGCCAGAGGTCCTCGCAGACGAGCATCCCGGCGGGGCCGTGCGAGGTCTCGAAGCGGCGCAGGGTCGCGCCCGCGGCGAAATCCCTCCCCTCGTCGAACATCCCGTACGTCGGCAGGTAGAGCTTCCGATGGACATGGACGACCCGGCCGCGGGAGAGGTACAAGGCGGCGTTGTGGAACCGTCCCTCGGGAGATTCCTCGACGAGACCGACCACGACGTCAATGTCCGACGAGGCGCGCACGATCCCGCGGAGCCGCCGATCGTCCGGACGGAGGGCGACGTCGGGAGCCAGGTCCCGCAGAAGATAGCCGGTGAGCGAAAGCTCGGGAAACACCACGACGTCGGCGCCGGCCCGGCGGGCCGTCCGGATCGCGTCGGCATGGAGCGCCACGTTGCGCTCGAGGTCACCGAGCCGCGGGTCGATCTGCGCGAGGGCGACGCGGAAATTGCGCATCCCGGTCTCTACGGGGGCGACCACGAGGAAACCGGCAGGCTAGCACACGCGGGAGCGGTCCGACCACGCCGAAACGGCGCGGCGTCGTGGAACTTGCGCTAACTCGGTCAATCTGTCGCACATTCGCCCCGCCGACCGTTCGCCGGGTGACGGGGCGGAGGGGCCAGAAAACCTCTCAAAATCCCCGAAAACGACGCCCCGTCCTCGGCCTGGCCTCGGGAGTTTTACCTGGCCCGCCTTTTTCATAACACCGTAACGCGTAACCCAAGTGACTCGAACCGACGAACGACGGACGGGGGACCGGATGGCTCGCACCAAGACCTTGCTCGACGAAGTGATCGACTACGACCCGCACGCCGAAGAGGCCGCGGCGGAGGCCGCGGCGGAAGTTGCGGAGGCCACGCGGCTTGCGCGGCGCAAACGCGGGGAGCGCGGGACGGAGAACGACCGGCCAACCGCCGCGATCCTTCCAATCTACCTGCGCGAGATGGGGGCCACCCCCCTGATCGACGAGCACAAGGAGGTCGAACTCGCGCGCGAGCTCCAGGAAGGGCGGGAGGGGCTCGCGAGGATCGCCCTGCGCCTCCCGGCTTCGTGCAAGGAGTACGTGCTCGAGGGGGACCTCGAAGGCCCGAAGCGCGGCCGCGAGTGGCCGCTCGACGACCTCGAGGCGTTCTGGCGAAAGCTCGTCCGTCACGAGCGGGAGTACAAAGATGCGAAGGTGACCGTCCTGGTCCGCCAGGGGCGCGCCCACAAGCGGCACGTCGACCATGCGCGGGACGCGTTGATCCTCGCGAACCTCCGTCTCGTCGTCCACATCGCGAAGAAGTACCTGAACCACGGGATCTCTTTCATGGACCTGATCCAGGAAGGGAACATCGGCCTCATGAAGGCGGTCGAGAAGTTCGAGTACGAGCGTGGGAACAAGTTCTCCACGTACGCCTACTGGTGGATCAAGCAGGCGATCGAGCGCGCCATCGCCGACAAGGCCCGGATCATCCGGATCCCGGTGCACGTCAACGAGAAGATCAAGAAGATCTCCCGCGTCGCCCGGGAGCTCGCGGAGACGCTCGGACGGAAGCCGACCGCCCAGGAGATCGCCCGGAAGCTCCGCATGCCGGTGGTCAAGGTCGAGGAGATCCTGGGCGTCGTCCAGGAGCCGCAGGCCCTCGAGGACCTCTCCTCCGACGACGATTCGCCGGGCCTTCTCCGCTTCGTCGCCGATCCGAACGCGGTGTCGCCGCTCGAGAAGACCGTCGACCGGGAGCTCCGCGAGAAGATCGAGCGGACCCTCAAGGTCCTCAACGCGCGCGAGGAGGAGATCATCCGCCTCCGGTTCGGGATCGGGCGCGACATGCCGTTCACCCTCGAAGAGATCGGGCGGGTGATGGGCCTGTCCCGCGAGAGGGTCCGTCAGATCGAGGCGACCGCGCTCAAGAAGATCCAGACGGCCCAGGAGTGCCGGGACCTGCGGGAGTTCCTCGCGTGAAGGGTGCGGCGGTCGTCCCGCACGGACTGCGGCGCTCGGTGGAGGAAGGCCGGTTTTCGCGGTAGATTCCGGCTTCGAGGAGGTCGGCGGGACGCCGGACCCCCGAGGAGCCAGTCCCTTGACGATCTTCGAGCTGCGCCAGGCGTACCACGAGTCGCTCTCGAACATGCGCGGCTGGTTGGGAGACCAGGCCCTCTCGGGGCGGCTGACGGTCCTCGACCGGCTGTCGATCCTGGACGCATGGCAGCAGGAGATGATCGAGTTCTTCGAAAACCACGGCTTCTGCTTCTCCTGCAACCGGCGGATCTCGCGCTGTCGCTGCCCCAAAGACCACTCCTGAACGATGGAAAGGACCCCTCCCCCCGGGGCGTGCGAACTCCGGGAAGCCGGGCCCGAGCTCGCTGCCAAGGTCTACGCCGCCTCCCACGGGCTCTGGGGCGCGGGACTCTCGGAGTCCGCGTACCGCGGGATGTGGCTCGAACTGGCCGCCCTCCCCTGGGCGAGGAAGCGGTTCCGTCTCATCGTCTGGACCGACGACGGCCACCGGGTCCTGTCGAGCGCGAAGGTCTACCGGCCGAGGATCCGGATCGGTTCGTCGCGGGGGGACGCCTGCGGAATCGGAGCGGTCTTCACGCCGGTCGCGCACCGCGGAAAGGGGCACGCAAGGGCGATGCTCCTACGGGTCCTCGCGGAGGCGGGGGCGCGCGGCGACGAGATCGCCCTCCTCTTCTCGGATATCGCTCCGCGGCTCTACGAGTCGCTCGGGTTCCGCGCGCTCGAGGCGGAGGAGGCGGTCGGCAGCTTGCGGAGGTCGGGTGAACGAAGGGGAAGCGCCCTTCGCATGCGGCCGCTCCGCGACGCCGACCTCCCGGAGGTGAGGGCGGCCCAAGCGGCTGCGGCCGGGCGCCGGACGTTCGCGGTCGAACGGGACGCCGAGCACTGGCGCTTCCTTCTGGCACGGAGCGAGGCCTACTTTCGGAGGTTCGACGGCAGCGACACGGCGCGTCGATTCCGCGTCGCGGAGCGGGACGGGTCGTTCGTGGGGTACCTCGCGGCCGTCGAGACCGACGACGTGTGGGACCTCCGGGAGGTCGGCGCCGCCGGGGACGACCCGGAGACCCTCGCCGCGGTCGCGCGCGCGGGGGCGCAGGAGGCTCGCGACGCCGGGATGCGCACGGTTCGCGGGTGGTTCCCCAAGGACTGGCGCGAGCTTCTCCCCGAGTGGGGGCTCCGCTTCCGGCCGCGCACGCACGCCGTTCCGATGATTCGGCCGATCGCCGCCGACCCGGCGCTCGTGCGATCCGTGACGGCCGACGGGGCCTTCATCCCTTACCTCGACCAGTTCTGATCGCGGGTTGACAGCCCCCCCCGGGGGGCTACACTGCGGCGCGTCGCTCATGAACCCGTCTCGAGCCCGGCGCCTCATGCCCCTTCTCGCCGCATGGAGCCTTTCGGGGGCCGGCGCCGCGGTCGCCCGGGCCGAGATCGCGGCCGCTGCTGCGCCTTGCCCGCAGAACTTCGCGCAGGTCGTGCTCGAACGGGGGGTGCGTCTGTGCGCGGCCACGATCCGGCTCCTCGAGAAGGGTTCCTACGAGGCCTCCGGGGACGTCACGATCCTCTCCGAGGATTCCCGGATCCAGGCCGACCGTGTCGCGCTCCGGGAAGAGCGCTACTTGACCGCCGAGGGGCACGTCCTCGTCGTGTGGAAGTCGAACCGGATCACCGGAGACTCGATCTCGTACGACCTCGAAACACGGCTCGGGGTCGTCGAGAACGCCACCGGGGAGCTCGACCCGGAGTTCTACTTCACGGCGCGGAGGGCGGAAAAGATCGGCGAGGACCGCGTGTCGCTCGAGGGCGCGCAGGTCACCACCTGCACCCAGCCGGTCCCGTATTGGTCGTTCGCCGTCTCGACCGCCGAGGTGCATCTCGATCACTACGCCCAGCTGTGGAACCTCCGCCTGCGCGCGGGCAAGGTGCCGATCTTCTACCTCCCGTACCTCGTCTGGCCGGTCAAACCCGAGCGGGCGGCCGGGGTGTTGCTCCCGAACTTCGGGTCGACCCGCAATCGCGGCCGGGTCCTGAGCGTGCCGGTCTTTCTCCCGCTCGGGAAGAGCGCCGACGTGACGCTCTACGGCGAGTACTACACGATCGCCGGGTGGGGGGCGGGGGCGGAGTTCCGGGCGATCCCGAATGCCGACGGGGCGGCGTCGCTCAGCGGCTACTACATCTGGGACCAGGTGACCGACGCGGGACGCTACAACTGGAAGTACCAGCAAACCCAGACGTTCGTGAACGGGTTCCGGATGGTCGCCGACTGGGAGCAGGTGAGCGACTTCGATTACTTCACCGACTTCGAGCGGGACTTGAACCGCGCGTCGCAGCCGCAGGTGCGCGGAAGGATCGAGTTCAGCCGGAGCGGCAGCTGGACGAGCCTGAACGTCCGCGAGTTCCGGATCGAGCAGCTCTTCTCCGACGGGACCAGCCTGGTCCAGCAGACCTTTCCGGAGATCGAGTGGAGGGGGCGCAGCAAGAGGGTCGCGAACACTCCGCTCTACTTCTCGTTCGCCTCCTCGCTCGCCAACATCCGCCAACGCAGCTCGAAGATCGACGCCCACTACGGCCGTGCCGATCTCTTTCCGTCGCTTTCCCTTCCCCTCTCTCCGCGGCCGTGGCTGGACGTGACGCCGACCGTCGAGACGAGGGCGACCTATTACTCGCAGAGCCGGGAGGAGACCCCCGCGGGCGACGGCAGCACCGTCGTGCTCGATCGGGACCTGACGCGTCTCCTGTGGGGCGGCACGCTCGAGATCGTCGGCCCCAAGACGTTCCGGATCTTCGACCGTCCCGAAAGCGGGTACTCTCCCCGCTACAAGCACACGGTCGAGCCTCGCTTCGTCTACACCTACAACCGTGCGGACGACAGCGCCGACGAGATTCTGGTGTACGACGAGATCGATCGGCTCTCGAACACCTCGAACGTCCTCCAATACGGGATCCGCTCGAGGCTCTTCGCCCAGCGACCGCGTGCGCGCGCGCCGATCCCGGCGGGGGAAGGGGAGAGCATCGTCCTCCCGCCGACCGCGCCCGGGGCGGGGGTCGAGCTTCCGTCGGGAGTCGGGTCGGCGGAGGAGGCGACCGACACGACCGCGGCCCCCGCGGAGCCGGTCGAGATCGCGAGCCTCGAGATCCTGCAGCGGAAGTCGTACCTCGGGGACCTCAGCAGCGCCGACCTCGACGGGGACGGACAGATCGACGCGCGTTCCTCGGTCTCGGACGTCCAGGCGAACGGACGGTTCAACCCGACGCAGTGGGCGAGCGTCGACCTGCGCGCGACCTACAATCCTCTCTACGGACGGCTCAGCGGCGTCAGCGTCTCGGGGAACCTGAACTGGCAGCAGGCGGGCCGCCTCGGTTTTTCCGTCGTGCAGCGTCCGTCCCTCGCGGGTGGAAACCGGGATTCCACCCAGTTGCGCCTCGGGGGAGCGGTCGCGCTCTGGGACGGTCGCGTCCGGCTCGCGCTCGACGGGACGTTCGTGCCGACCGCGGAGGGCGCGGAGCCGAAGATCCCCGATCAGCGGTGGGTGGTGGAGTTCTACACCCAGTGCTGCGGGATCCTCGCGGAGTACCTCCAGCGGGACTTCGTCGGAAACGAGCGACGCGACGTCCGGGTGACGGTCGATCTGCGCGGAATCGGCAAGCTGTTCGACTTCCACGACGGAACGGACTGAACGGCAGGGGGCGCGGGGCATGAAGGTGCTCGTCACGGGGGTGACCGGTTTCCTCGGCGGGAGAGTCGCGCGGGCTCTCGTCGAGGGGGGGCACGCGGTCCGGGGGCTCGTCCGGGACGCAGGCCGGCGATCGATCGCGCTCGACGGGGTGGAAATCCGGGCGGGCGACGTGACGGACGCCGAGTCGTTCCGGCGGGCGTCGGAAGGTTGCGACGCGATCGTGCACGCCGCCGCATGGGTGAAGAACTGGTCGAAGGACCGGTCGGTCTTCGACCGCGTGAACGTCGGCGGGCTCCGCAACGCACTCGACGCGGCCCGAAACGCCGGGGCGAAACTCGTGTACGCCTCCTCGTTCGTCGCGCTCGGACCGACCGACGGGACGGTGCTCGACGAGACGTCCCCGCGCATGCCGGGCGAAGCGCACAACGACTACGAGCGAACGAAGTGGGAGGCGGACCGGATCGCCCGGGAGGCCCCCGTCGTGCGCCTCTACCCCGGGGTCGTCTTCGGGCCTGGCGCGCTCACCGCCGGCAATCACGTCGTGCAGACCCTCCTCCAGCACGCCGCCGGGAAACTGCCGGGCCTCCTCGGCCGCGGCGACCGCCGGCTCTGCTTCGCCTTCGTGGACGACGTCGCGGCCGGCTTCGTCGCCGCCCTCGAGCGGGCGGCTCCGAGGGCCGCCTACGTCCTCGGCGGGGAAAACCGGACCCTCGTGGACCTGTTCGAGGCGTTTGGACGGCGGACCGGGATCGCGCCGCCGTCGCGCCGGATCCCCTACGCCGTGGCGGCCGCCGTGGGGTGGGCCCAGCGCAAGCGCGCCGACTGGTTCGGGACCGAGCCGGAGCTGACCGACGAGGTCGTCGGCATCTACCGGCACGAGTGGGCGTATTCGTCCCGGCGTGCGGAGCGGGAGCTCGGCTACCGAATCACCCCGTTCGAGGAGGCGCTCGGGAGGACGGTGGCCTGGCTCGAGGAGACCGGGCGCCTCGCGGCGGCGCGCCGGGAAGGGGGACGACGACGTTGAGCGCGACCCGCACCGAGCTGATCCGCAAGGGGGTCCACGTCTCCATGGGCGCCTTCGCCCTCTTGCTCCGATGGCTGACCCCGGTCGAGGCGGCGCTCTGCGCGGCGACCGCCCTCGCCTTCAACGTGTTCGTCCTCCACCGTCTGACGCGCCGCGGATTGTTGCGGGACGGGGAGCGGGAGAGGGGGTACTCACCGGGAATCGCCCTCTACCCGGCGGCGGTGCTGGCCCTGATTCTCGTGTTCCGCGATCGACTGGAACTGGCGGCGGCGGCGTGGGCCCTGATCGCCTTCGGGGACGGAATGGCCACGGTCGCCGGAACCCTCCTCCGAGGACCGCGGCTCCCTTGGAATCCGGGGAAATCCTGGGCCGGCTTCGTCGCGTTCGTGCTGTGGGGAGGCGCCTCGTCGGCCTTCCTCCTGCGCTGGGTCCAACGGGGGGCTCTCGAGGGAGAGGGCGTCACGTGGATCGGCGACTCGTTCCTGAGGGCGGGGGCAGGGGAGGTCTTCCTCTTCGCGGCCTGCTTCGCGGCCGCCCTCGGCGCGGCGATGGCCGAGTCCCTCCGCACCGGAATCGACGACAACGTCCTCGTCCCGCTCGTCGGGGGGACCCTGCTGTGGACGGCGACCCTCGTCGAGCCGGGGCGCCTGATGGAAGGCGCCCCGGTCCTCGCCTCGAACTTCGCGTGGGGGGCGGGGGTGAACGCGCTCCTCGCGATCGGCGCCTACGCGGCTCGGGGCGTGGGGATCTCTGGGGCGGTCTCGGGCTTTCTGCTCGGGACGACGCTTTACGGGTTCGGCGGGCCGAGCGGGTTTCTCATGCTCTTCGTCTTCTTCGTCCTGGGGACGGCGTGCACGAAGGTCGGCTACGCCCGGAAAGCCTCTTTGGGGATCGCCCAGGAGAAGGGGGGGCGACGCGGGGCCAGAAACGCGCTCGCGAACACGACCGCCGGGGTCGTCTTCGCGTTCCTGGCGGCCGCGACGCCGCACCCGGATCTCTTCGCGATCGCCATGGTCGCGGCGTTCGCGACCGCAGCCTCCGACACCACCGCCTCGGAGATCGGCCAGGCCTTCGGGCGCACCCACGTCCTGGTCACCACGTTCCGCAGGGTCCCCGCGGGGACCGACGGCGCGGTCTCCGTCGAGGGGACCGTCGCGGGGATCGCGGCATCGGCAGTCCTCGCGGGAGCGGCGTGGGCTTCGGGGCTCGTCGGGGCGGCCGGGTTCGGGATCGTGGTCGCCGCCGCCTTCTTCGGATCGACGCTCGAGTCCTATCTCGGAGCGACCTTCGAGCGTATGGCCGTCGTCGACAACGAGGTCGTGAACTTCGCGAACACGGTGGCGGGAGGGCTCGCCGCGCTCGGTCTTGCCGCCCTCGTTTTTTGAAGGGGCGGACTCAGAACAGGTAGGCGACCGCGAAGCCGATCTGCGCCGCCATCATCATCAGGTACATGTGGGTCCAGGAGGGGTGGTTCTCGACCTCGGCGAGCGCCTCCGGATCCGCGAGGATCAGGCGGACGGTGTAAACCCCCCACGCCGCGAGGCCGATGCCGAGAGCCGTCAGCAGCCACGGATTCCCCGTGAGGATCGCGTGCTCCGGGGCCCACGGGTCGGGCAAGAACGCGCCGATCGGGATCAGGATCCAGGGGGCGACGAAGAACGGCGCGATCATGCGGGCGGCCGAAGCGACCCCGAACCGGATGGGGAGCGTCCTGCATCCGGCGGCCGCGTCCCCCTTCATGTCGGAAAAGTCCTTCGTCGAGGCGGCCCCGACGAGAAAGAGGAAGAAGATCGTGCCGATGTACCACGGCTCCACGTGGAAGACCGAGGCGACCATCGACCACCCGGCGACCTTGAGGAGGCATCCCCTCGGGATCGCGATCGTGAGGTTGGCGAGAAAGGCGTTCGCCTTCGTGCGCCCCCACGCCGGGGCGCTGTACACGAACGTGAAGATCATTCCGGCGACGAAGATGAAGAAGCACTGCCGGAGGACGAGCGGGGCCGAAAGCCGCTCCGCGATCGTCTCCGCCGGCCACGTCACGACGAGCCACGTCGGGACGACCGCGAACACGTAGAGGACGACGGAATACCACCAGCCGGCGCGAAGCGAGATCTCTCCCGTGACGAGGGGGCGATTCGGCTTGTTGACCCGGTCGTTTTCGAGGTCGTAGACCTGGTTGATCACGTTCGAGGCGGCGTTCAGGAGGGCCGCGCACGCGGAGCCCAGGACGACCGTCGCGACGATCGGCCACGTCCACTGCCGGGGCTCACCCGCGAGGACGTGGGGATTCGATGCGGAGCCCCAGGCGGTGATCGCGCCCGAGATCACCCCGAGGAGGGGCGGAAGAAGCGTGAACGGGCGGGTGAAGCGGACGTAAAGGGTGACCCGGCCCGGAACCCCCGCTCCGCGCGTCATGCAATCCGCCGGGTCAACGAGTCGCCCGCCCGACCACGACGCGCGCCGCGCGGACGACCCGGTCTTCGTACCGGTACCCCGGGCGCACGGTTCGCACGACGCACCCGTCGGCCGCGGGATCGTCCACCGGCTCCACCGCCACGGCTTCCGCGACGTTCGGATCGTACGGAGCGCCGTCGAGATCGAGCCGCAGAACCCCATGGCGCGCGAGCGTGCCCACGAATCGGTCTCGGACGAGCGTGATCCCCTCGACGAACGGAGCCCCCTCGGAGGCTCCCCGGGCGTGCGCGACGGCGAGGTCGAGATCGTCGACCGTCTCCAGGATTTCGGCGACGAGATCGCCGAACCGGGTACGCACGCGGGACTCGAGATCGCGTTCGATTCGCGCGCGGACCTGCTCCTGCTCCAGCTTCCACCGATCGAAGGCGGCCGCGTAGTCGCGGAGCTTCGACTCGGCGGCTTCGGCGCGCAGACGGAGGGCCTCGACTTCCGGATCGGGCGCCGGAGCCTTCTCCCCCCCCGCCCCCTCTTCGGGTTCTTCCGCGCGCGCCCAGAAGCGGCGGTCCTCGACCTTGATCTTCGGCGTGTGCTCGGGCTCCGGCAGGTCGGTCACGTCGTCGACTCCGTTCACTTGAGGGGTACGCGGAGCCGATCGACGCGCGGCTCCCGCTTCGGAAGCACGATGAGGAGGACGCCGTCGCGATGCCGCGCCTCGATCCGGGTCCGGTCGACGCTCGGGGGCAGAGAGAGGGGGACGTGGAACTTCCCGACGGGACGGTCGGCGCGGAGATACGCGTCGCGGGAGGCGGAGGTGTCGGGACGCCGCTCGCCGCGGACGTGCAGCCCGGACTCATCGACGTCGACGTGGACGTCTTCTTGAGGGACTCCCGGGAGATCGACCCGCACTTCGAATCGGTCGTCGAGTTCGAGCAGATCGAGGGCCGGTTTCCACGCGGTCGCGGAGACGGGCTCCACGTCGTGGGCGACCCCCGACCGGGTCAGCACGTCCTCGAACATCTGGTTCACCCGCTCCTGAAGGTGGAGCAGGTCCCGCACCGGGTCCCAACGTTGAATCGCCATCGCGCCTCTCCGAGCCCGTGGGGGCGGAAACCCTATTGTACGGTCACCTCCACCGGCGTGAGGGAGATCGACCGGTCGCCGTCGGCATCGGCCACGACCGAAGAGCCCGCGACCACCTCCCCGTCGAGCAAGAGGAGCGCCAGCGGGTCCTGGATCAGGCGCTGGATCGCTCTCTTCAGGGGCCTCGCTCCGAACGCAGGATCATAGCCCGCCTCGCAAAGCACCGCCCGGGCGGCGGGGGTGAGGCGCAAGTCGATCCGCCGTTCGGCGAGGGTCCGGCGGAGCCGCTCGACCTGCAGGTCGACGATCTCCTCCATCTCTTCCCGGGAGAGGGCGGTGAAGACGATCGTGTCGTCCACGCGGTTCAGGAACTCCGGACGGAAGGTCCGGCGGAGCTCCTGGTCGACGAAGCGCCCGATCGCCTCCCGCCCGAGGTCGGCGTGCTCGAGGATGTACGCCGAGCCGAGGTTCGACGTCATGATCAGGAGGACGTTCCGGAAGTCGACGGTGCGCCCCTTGCCGTCCGTCAACCGCCCGTCGTCGAGCACTTGGAGCAGGAGGTTGAAGACCTCCGCGTGGGCTTTCTCGATCTCGTCGAGGAGGACCACCGCGTAAGGCCGTCGGCGGACCGCCTCCGTCAGCTGTCCGCCCTCGTCGTGGCCGACGTATCCCGGGGGGGCCCCGATCATTCGCGCCACCGTGTGGCGTTCCTGGTACTCCGACATGTCGAGACGGATCATCGCGCGCTCGTCGTCGAAGAGGATCTCGGCGAGCGCCCTCGCGAGTTCGGTCTTCCCGACACCGGTCGGGCCGAGGAACAGGAAACTCCCCGCGGGGCGGTTCGGGTCCTTGAGGCCTGCCCTCGCGCGGCGGACGGCCCGGGCGACCGCCCCCACCGCCTCTTCCTGTCCCACGACGCGCCGGTGCAGGGCCTCCTCGAGGCGGCTCAACTTGCGCGCCTCCCCCTCGAGGATGCGCGAGACGGGGATGCCGGTCCACTTCGACACGACGGCGGCGATGTCCTCCTCGCCGACCTCTTCCCGTAAGATGGCTCCGTCCCGCTGCAGCTCGGCGAGCCTCGCTCCGGCGTCGTTCAGTTCCTTTTCGAGACGAGGGATCTCGCCGTAGCGAAGTTCCGCGGCGCGGTCGAGCCGACCCTCCCGCTCCGCGCGTTCGGCCTCGCCGCGCAGCTGTTCCAGGCGCTCCTTCGTGGCGCGGATCTTCCCGATCGCCTCCTTTTCGGCGGTCCACCGCGCCCGGAGTCGCGCGGCCTCCTCGTTCCGCTCGGCGAGTTCCCGCTCGAGCGCCTGGAGCCTTTCGGACGACGCGGCGTCCGACTCGCGGCGGAGCGCCTGCCGTTCGACCTCGAGGCGGGTGATGCGGCGCTGGACCTCGTCCACCTCGGAGGGAACCGATTCGATCTCCATCTTGAGGCGCGCCGCCGCCTCGTCGACGAGGTCGATCGCCTTGTCGGGAAGGAACCGGTCGGCGATGTAGCGGCTCGAGAGCCCCGCGGCGGCGACCAGGGCCGCATCCTGGATCTTCACCCCGTGGTGGACCTCATAGCGTTCCTTGAGGCCGCGCAGGATCGACACGGTGTCCTCGACCGACGGCTCGCCGACGTGCACCGGCTGGAACCGGCGCTCCAGCGCCGCATCCTTCTCCACGTGTTTGCGGTACTCGGCGAGGGTCGTCGCCCCGATGCAGCGCAGCTCGCCGCGCGCGAGGGCCGGCTTGAGGAGGTTGGCGGCGTCGACGGCTCCCTCGGCGGCTCCCGCCCCGACGAGGGTGTGCAGCTCGTCGATGAACAGGATGACGCGGCCTTCCGAGGCCTGGACCTCCGCGAGAACCGCCTTGAGACGGTCCTCGAATTCCCCCCGGTACTTCGTCCCCGCGATCAACGCCCCGAGGTCGAGCGCGACCACCGCACGGTCCCGCATCCCCTCCGGGACGTCCCCGTCGGCGATACGCTTCGCGATTCCCTCGACGATCGCGGTCTTTCCCACGCCGGGGTCGCCGATCAGAACCGGGTTGTTCTTGGTGCGGCGTCCGAGCACCTGGAGGCAGCGCCGGATCTCCTCGTCCCGTCCGATGACGGGGTCGACCTTTCCGCGCCGGGCCAGGTCGGTCAGGTCCCTCGCGTAGCGTCTCAGGGCCTGGTACTTCTCCTCCGGGTTCGGGTCACTGACGCGGGAGGAACCGCGAACCTCCCGCAGGGCGTGCAGCACGTTGTCCGGGGTCGTTCCGAGCTTCCTCAGGATCTCCGCGGCCTCTCCGGAGCCGCGGACCATCGCGAGGAGCAGGTGCTCCGTGGAGACGTACTCGTCCTGGAATTCGCGTGCGGCCCGCTCGGCCTCCTCTAGGACCGCGAGGAGCGGACGGGAGATGCGCACGTCGGCGGCGCCGTCGACGCGCGGCTCGCGGCCGAGGCGCTCCCGGACCGCCGTGCCGATCGCCCTCGGGTCGGCCCCGAGTTTTTCGAGGATCGGTCCGACGATCCCCTCGCGTTGGGCGAGGAGCGCGGCGAGAAGGTGCAGGGGGCGGATCTCCGCGTGGCCGAGATCGGCCGCGATGCCCCGGGCGTCCTGCAGCGCTTCCTGGGCTTTCACGGTGAGACGGTCCATCCGCATTGCGGGTCCTCCTTCGCATTCTCCGCGACGACCCGAAGTGTCTGGGATCGCCGGGGTGGGGTGTCAAGGAGCGAGCGTCGGCTCGACCCCGCAACGCAGGAACAGTCCGGGCTGCGGTTCTCCCTCGAAGTCGACGAGGCGCGCGGAAGGATCGCGGAGGGCCTCGAAGAGGTTTCCCGCCAGCGTCACCCGGAGACGGCCGGCGGGCCGCCCCGAGACGATCGCGAGCGCCTGCGGTGCCGCGAGCGAGAAATCGCCGCTCGCGGGGTCGAGGGTGTGGACCCCGAGGACGCGAAGGACGAGGATCCCGCGGTCGAGGACCGAGAGGAAGCTCTCCTCGCGGCTCCGCGGGAGGCCCGAAAGAACCACGGAGTCGGTCGTGAGGGGGATCGCGGTCGGCGGCAGGGCGAACCGCCGGGCGTGTTTCCGGTCGAGGACCGGCGTGCGGAGTCTCCCGCCCTCGACGAGGACGGTCCGCGCGGCCGGCACTCCCTCGGCGGAGAACCGGTACGACCCCGGATGGAGCGGACGGAGCGGATCGATCTCCACGCCGAGGGCGGAGCCGTAGCGCCCCGCTCCGTCGCGGAAATCGCCGATGCGGAAGGCGCTCTCCCCGCGGGCGACGGCGCGCCCCGAGAGATTGTGGAGGATCGACGGGATCACCCAACCGGAGACGACGTCGGGGTGGAGGAGGGCTCCGTCGAGCGGCCCCGACGGGACACGGACGTCTTCGCGGAGGCAGCGGAGGATCTCGATCGCCCGGTCGAGCCTCGATTCGACGTCGGCGAACGCCTCGAGCGACCGCGACGCGCGACCGCACCCCCACTCGGCGTCGAACGTCGCGTGCCAGGAAACCGCGGTCGAGGCCGATCGCGTGTCGAGCCCCCGGGACGTCACGACGCGGCTTTCGGCCTCCGTGGCGCGCACGGAACCGCTCCAAGTCGATGCCGCGCCGGGCGCGACCCGTCGACGTGCGGCGTCGAGCCATCGGGCGACGGGATCGGTTTCGCCCGCGAGGAGCGGCGGCACGTCCGGCGAGAAGAGGTCGAGGTCGGGCATCGCGGAGGGAGAGGCGACCGACGCGGCGTCGGGGTCGTCGTGGGCGACGGCGCGGGCCCCTTCGAGCCAGGTCTCGAACGGCGAGTCCCAGGCCGACCGGTCGGAACCGATCCGGCTCACGCGCCCATCGGCCCAAACGATCTTCCATCCCGCGGAGAACCCGTCGGCGACCGTCGCCGGTGCGTGGGGGTTTCCCGTCTGCCCGTCCTTGGTCCCGAGCGAGAGCGACCGGGCGCGGACCGCGTGGACCGACCAAGCGGCGACCCTCGTTTCCCGCGCGAGGCGATCGAGCCATCGATCGAGGGACACGCTCACCTTCCCCCGAGGCGGACGGAAGGGTCCGGATCGAGCGCGAGGAACCAGTGGCTGCCGCCGCTCGAGGGGACGCTTTGCCCCCACTTCCCGCAGGTCCCGATCGCGTCGAGGAGAAGCGGGCCGTAAGCCTCCCGGATCGCGCCGAGCGCACCGAACATCGATCCGGAGAAGATCGCGGGCCGATGGAGCGACACCCCGTCTTCACCGAGCGACCAGATCGCCTTGCACTGGAAGACGAAGTCCCCCGTCGCCGGATTCACCTGGCCTCCCGCGTATCCGGAGAGGAACGCGACGCGCCGATGCCGGCGGAACAGACCCGACGACGCGGCGAGATCGCGGACCTCCTCCGGACCGTACTCCTCGAACGAGCCGGCGGCGGGGAGAGGGTGCTCCGACTCGATCCGGATGTTCGTCATGCGGGGGAGGGGAGCGTTCCGGTACGACTCCGCGCGACCCGAGCCGAGAGCGGGGACCCCGCCCCACGTCGCCGACCAGCGATCGCAGAGCGCGTCGCGAAGCCGTCCGCGGTCGACGATCACGACCGGGAGGCGCGGCTCGCCGTCGGCGCTGAAGGGTTGCCACGCGTGATCGCCCGGGATCGGCTCGTCGATCACCGAGACGTGGGACGCACCGACCGCTTCTCCCGAACGGAACCGGCCGTCGCGGGCGAGGACCGAGGTGCGGAACCCGTCCCCTTCCGACGCATGGCCGAACGCTTCGTGCGCGAGGCCCTTCGCGAGCGCGTAGTCGATCAGCATCGGGTGCGACCCGGCCGGAAATGGCGGCGCGTCGGGGAGGGCGGCGGCGAGCCGTGCCGCGCCCCGCGCGCGGCGGAGAAACCTCGCGAGCCATTCGGGGTCGTCGAGGGCCGAAGGGAGCGGCGCCGCGGCGTGGGCCGACACGAGGTGGCGTCCTCGAGGTCCCCCCGCGCCGAGGGAGGCCCGGAGCACGCACCGGGGCACGGCGAAGAGCACGTCGGTTCCGTCCTCGCGGAGGATCCTCCACGCATCGAGTTCGGCGTGGAAGCCGAGGCGGACGTCGACGCCGGGGTTCGCCGCGGCGACCTCGCGCTCGAGGTCCACGAGGACCCCGATCGCGCGCGACGGGTCGACCGAGGCGAGCGTCCCGATCCCCTGCGGGACGGCGCGGGCGCGGGTCGGACGGGCTCCGGCTCCCGGCGCCGGCGGGACGCCGAGCGCCTCCGCACGAAGGGCGAGTTCCGCCGTACGCTCCAGGAGATCGAGCACCGGCTCGGGTTCGAGCCCGTCAACGCTGCCGAGCGCCGTGCGCCCTTCTTCGGTCGCCACGTGTACGCCGATTCCCGACGTCTCGAGCCGCGAGACCTCTTCGGCGCGGCCGCCGGTGACGACGACCGCGACGCCGCGCCGGGACTGGGCCCTCCAGACGACGCCGACCCCGCGCGCGCGGGCGCGCCGCACGCATTCCTCGGCGACGGGGGTCAGGGAGTCGAGGCGGGCGATCACGACCGGGGGACGGTACCCCCGGTCCTGGGGGGCGGCAAGCCCGCGCTCAGTCGATCTCGATCGCTCCGGAGACGCAGTGCTCGACGCAGATCCAGCAGTTCGTGCACCCCTCGTTGTGCACGATGACCGGGCGGCTCGACACGAACTCGATCACATCCTCGGGGCAGACCATGGCGCAGACTCCTGTTCCCTCGCACAGGTCCTGATCGATCGTGATCGCCATCGCGGGCCCTCCCGGAGGTTCGTTTCCGACCGGAAACCTAGGGCGCGGAAGGGGAGACTGCAACCCGGGAACCCGCCGGCCGGGTCGTGCATAATCCCGGGCGTGGCGGAATCGATGCGTCTTACGCTCGAGCGCGAGGAGGACGCGCGGCTTGCGCCTTACGCCGCCCGGTCGGCGCGGGCGACCCGGCGCCACCCCCTCGAGGACGAAGGGCGAGCCTTCGACTACCGGACGGCGTACCAGCGCGACCGCGACCGGGTGGTCTACTCGCGGGCGTTTCGGCGCCTCCGGCAGAAAGCGGTCGCCGGGCTGCTCCCCGCCTACGAGGACCATCGCCGGAACCGTTTGACGCACACGCTCGAGGTCGCGCAGATGGCGCGTACGATCGCGCGTGCGCTCCGGCTGAACGAAGATCTCGTCGAGGCGATCGCGCTCGCCCACGATCTGGGGCAGCCCCCCTTCGCCGCGGCGGGGGAGCGGGCCCTCGACGATCTGCTCTCCGGGCGACGGGACGGGCACGGGGGGCCGTGCCACGGCGATCTGGGAGGGTTCTCCCGGTCCTGGCAGGGGCTTCGGGTCGTGGATCGACTCGAGAAGCGTTACGATCATCCGGGCCTGAATCTGACCGACGACGTTCGCGAGGGGATCCTCAAGAGCGGCCCTTCCGCGGCGATTCCTTCCGTCGAGCTCGCCGGGGCTCGCGCCGGTCTCCCGGCTCCGCCGGAGGTCCAGGTCGTGGCGCTCTCCGACCGGATTGCCGCCGTCCTCGACGATCTCGATGACGCCCTCCAGGCGGGGGCGGTCGCGGTCGCCGACGTCGAGCGGATCCAGGCGGTCCGCGAGCTGAAGCGGAAGATCGGAACGCGCTGGCCGAGGCGGGGCGGTCGCTTCGCCAAGGCGAACGCGATCCACCGGGGGCTGACCCACCTCCTCGTCACCGGCGCGATCCTCGGGGCGGAGGCGTCGCTCCGGAAGTGGGTGGAGCGGACCGGGCTCACGGATGCCGCCGACTTCCGGGCGCGGCGCGACGAACTCCTCGCCGGGAACGAGATCGCCATGACGGCGGCGGGGATGCGCCTCCTCGAGGATCTCGAGGGGTTCGTCGAGGGGCGGGTCCATCGAGGCTCCCAGGCCGACCGCGTCGAGGCGACCGGGCGGCGGGCCGTGCTCGGCCTGTTCGCGGCGTACTGGGCCGATCCGGGCCTCCTCGACGATCACGTCCTGTTCCGCTTCAAGGAAACGGCGGGCGTGCCATACTTCAGGGACCTTCCGCGTTCGACGCGGGAAGAGGTCGCGCGGCGCTGGCGGTCGGATCCGCGCTTCGCGAGGGTCCTTGCGGACCATCTCGCGGCGATGACCGACGCCTACGCCCTGGCCGAGCACGCGCGGTTGCTGGCGATCGGGGCCGTTCCGATCCCCAGCGCCGAGCAGCTGCGCCGGGAGGAACGACGGTGAAGATCGCGGTCGGATCGGATCACGCCGGATACGACGCGAAGGAGCGGGTGAAGCGTACGGCCGCCGCGCTCGGGCACGAGGTCGAGGACGTGGGCACCCACGGCACCGCGTCGGTCGATTACCCCGATTTCGCCGCGAGGGTCGCCCGGCTCGTGGCCGCGGGGGAGGCCGACGCCGGCGTCCTCGTGTGCGGGAGCGGGATCGGGATGAGCATCACCGCGAACAAGGTCCGGGGCGTCCGCGCGGCCGTGTGCGGCGACCCCTACTCCGCGCGCCTCGCGAGGGAGCACAACGACGCGAACGTGCTCTGCCTCGGGGCCCGCGTGACCGGTCCCGGACTCATGGAAGAGATCGTCCGGACCTTCCTGTGCGCCGGCTTCGAGGGCGGCCGGCACGCCAAGCGCGTCGAGAAGATCCACCACATCGAATCAGCGGCCTCGGGCGAGTCCCGGCCCGGCTGCTGAGAGGAGATCGAGATGGACCCGATGGCCCGCACCCTGCGCGAAGTCGACCCCGAGATCGCGGAGGCGATCCTTCGCGAGACCGAACGTCAGGCCCGAGGGCTCGAGCTGATCGCCTCCGAGAACTTCGTGAGCGAGGCCGTGCTCGAAGCGGCGGGAAGCGTCTTCACGAACAAGTACGCCGAGGGGTACCCCGGGCGCCGTTACTACGGCGGCTGCGAGTACACCGACGTCGTCGAGCGTCTCGCGCGCGAACGCGCGAAGGCGCTGTTCGGGGCCGAACACGCGAACGTGCAGCCGCACTCGGGGAGCCAGGCCAACCAGGCCGTGTACATGACGGTCCTGTCCCCCGGGGACACCGTGCTGGGAATGGACCTCTCCCACGGAGGCCACCTCACCCACGGCCATCCGCTCAACCTCTCCGGGAAGCTCTATCGCTTCGTCCCGTACGGGGTTCGCAAGGAGGACGAACGGCTCGATTACGATGCCCTCGCGGCGCTCGCGGAGCGCGAGAAGCCGAAACTGATCGTCTGCGGCGCTTCGGCCTATCCGCGGATCCTCGACTTCGAGCGGATCGGCGCCATCGCGCGGTCGGTCGGGGCGAAGGTGATGGCCGACATCGCCCACATCGCGGGCCCGGTCGCGGTCGGGATGCACCCGAGCCCCGTTCCCCACTGCGACTTCGTGACGACGACCACGCACAAGACGCTCCGCGGCCCGCGCGGCGGGTTGATCCTCTGCAAGTCCGAGTACTCGAAAGAACTCGACAAGGTCCTCTTCCCCGGCGTTCAGGGAGGGCCGCTCGTCCACATCATCGCGGCGAAGGCGGTCGCCTTTTTCGAGGCGCTCCAGCCGTCGTTCCGCGAGTACCAGAGGCGGGTCCTCGAAAACGCGAAAGCGCTCGCCGAAGCGATGGGCCGAGAGGGATACCGGATCGTCTCCGGCGGAACCGACAACCACCTCTTCCTGATGGACGTCTTCTCGCGCGGCATCACGGGGAAGGCCGCCGAGAAGGCCTGCGAGGCGGCGGGGATCACGGTCAACAAGAACACGATCCCGTTCGACCCGAACCCGCCGATGGTCGCGAGCGGTCTCCGGATCGGGACCCCCGCGATCACGACGCGCGGGATTGGGGCCGCCGAGATGCCCGCGGTCGCCGCGCTGATCGCGCGCGCTCTCGACGCGCGCGAAGACGAAAACGCCCTCGCGAAGATCCGCGACGAGGTGGCCACGCTCGCGTCCCGGTTCCCGCTCTACGCCGACCGCCTCTCCGCCGCGAGAGCGTGAGCGACGAAGCGGCCTCCTTCTTCGAGCCGGGGGGCGCCCTCTCCCGGGCGCACCCCGCCTATGAACCCCGTCCGGGCCAGCGCGAGATGGCGGCGGCCGTCTTCCGGGTCTTCCGGGACGGGGGCTCCCTCCTCGTCGAGGCGGGGACCGGAACGGGGAAGACGCTTGCGTACCTCGTCCCCGCGCTGCTCTCCGGCCGCAGGGTGATCGTCTCGACGGGGACCAAGAACCTCCAGGACCAAATCTACCGGAACGACCTCCCCTTCCTGAGGGAACGGGCGGGCCTTCCGGTCTCCGCCTGTCTCGTGAAGGGGCGGGACAATTACCTGTGCCGGACGAAGTGGGCCGAGTTCGAGCGGGAGCCGCTCCTCGAGGTCCGGGAGGAAGCCCGGTTCCTGCCCGTTCTCCGGCGCTGGGCGAAGGAGACCGGGACGGGAGACCGCGCCGAGATCGCCGACCTTCCCGACGACCTGCGGTTCTGGCGCGACGTCAACGCCCGCGCCGAGACCTGCGCGGGATCGAAGTGCCCCGAGTACGAGCGTTGCTTCCTGACCCGGCTCCGTCGCGAGGCCGAGCGGGCGAAGATCGTGGTGGTCAACCACCACCTGTTCTTCGCCGACCTCGCCGTGCGAGGACCGTTCGGCTCGGTCCTCCCGGACTACGACACCGTCGTTTTCGACGAGGCCCATCTCCTCCAGGAGATCGCGACCCAGTTCCTGGGCGTTCAGGCGTCCTCCGCGCAGATCGAGGATCTCGCGCGCGACGCCGAAAAACTCGCGGCCTCCGCGGGAGAGGCGGTGACCGGCGGGGGAGGGGCGGCGCTCCTCCGCGAGGCCTCGGCCTCCTTCTTCGAGCCGATCCGCGACACGCTCCGCTCCGCGGCGGGACGCGTCCCTTTCCTCCGGCCCGAGGAAGGAGGGCCGCGACTCGATGCGGAGTGGGAGATCCTGTCCCGCGCCCTCGACCAGGTCGCGAAGGCGGCCGGCTCGGGAGACGGCGGCGGAACGCGGGAAGGTGTGGCCCTCCGGGCGGCGGGGCTGCGCGAGGCGCTCGAGGCGGTCGCCGCCCGCGACGCCCCCGGGACGGTTTACGGGATGGAACTCCGCGGCCGTTCGAACGTCGTCCTCACCGCCTCTCCGATCGACGTCGGAGAGATCCTCGGGGAGCGTCTCTTCCCGACGCTCCACGCCTCGGTCCTCACCTCGGCGACGCTCGCCGTCGCGGGATCGTTCGACCACGTCGCGCGCGGCCTCGGCGTACCCGACCCGGAGACGCTCGTCGTCGACTCCCCGTTCGAGTGGGGGACGCAGGCGATCCTCTACCTGCCGTCGGGGATCCCCGAGCCCAGGCACGAGCTCTTCGTCCCGCGCGCGGTCGACGAGATCCGCGCGCTCCTCCGGATCACCGGGGGGCGGGCGTTCCTTCTCTTCACCTCGTACTCCGTTCTCGAGCGCGTCCGGTCGGAGCTCGAGGCGGACGGCGAGTGGTCGCTCTTCGTGCAGGGGGAGGGGAGCAAGGCAGCCCTGGTCGACCGGTTCCGGGAGACGACGGGGGCCGTCCTCCTCGGGACGACCTCGTTCTGGCACGGGGTCGACGTCGCGGGGGAGGCGCTCTCGATGGTGATCGTCGACAAGCTCCCGTTCGACGTGCCGAGCGACCCCCTCGTCGCCGCGCGGATCCGGCGGATCCAGGAGGCGGGAGGGAACGCCTTTTCGGAGTTCCAGATCCCCGCGGCGGTTCTCGAGTTGAAGCAAGGGCTCGGCCGCCTGATCCGGAGACGCTCCGACCGCGGGATCCTCTGCGTGCTCGACCCCCGGATCCGGACGAAGCCGTACGGGCGGACCTTCCTCCGGTCGCTTCCGCCCGTCCCCGTCGTGCGGGACCGGGCGGCTTGCGAGCGCTTCTTCCTCGAGGCGAGGAACGGTTGACCCTCGGGGTCGTCGTGCCGGTCCGGGACGAAGCGGAGCGCCTCCCCGGGTTCCTCGCCTCGGCGGCACCCTTCCTCGCCGCGGGGGACCCGCTCGTCGTCGTGGATGACGGGAGCCTCGACCGTTCGGCCGACATCGCGGAGGCCGCCGGCGCGGAAGTGCTCCGGGGGCCGAGACGAGGGCGGGGAGGCGCCGTGGCCCGCGGGGTCGAAGCGCTCGAGGGTCGGGTCGAGGCGATCCTGATCGCCCATGCCGACATGGTCCTCCCCGGCGACGCGCGCTCCGCGATCGTTTCGACGCTTTCGGACTCGCGAGTCGTCGGCGGCGCCCTCGGTCACCGGATCGACGACTCCCGTGCGGTCTTTCGTCTCGTGGAGTGGGGGAACCGTTTCCGGGCGCAGCGCCTCCGTCTCCCGTACGGGGATCAGGCCCAGTTCTTCCGGGTGGGGGCAATCGGTGGTTTCCCGCGGCTTACGCGCCTCGAGGACCTCGAACTCGCTCTGAGGCTCCGCCGCGCGGGCCGGGTCGTCTACCTCGACCGGCCGGTCCGGATTTCCTCCCGGCACTGGCGGCGCGGGGTCGTGCGGACGACGGTTCGAAACGTCTCCACCGTCCTTCGCTACTTTATCGCGCGGGAAGTCCCTTGACTGCGATCGGATGGCGATTATACTGTCCTAGGACATCAGGACAATGAGGTGATTTCCGCACCCGATCCCGCCAGCCCTGTTCCCCTTTACGCCCAGATCGCCGAAGAAGTCCGCCGTCTGGTCTCCCTCGGCGGCCTCCGCCCCGGGGACCGGTTCCTGACCGTCCGGGAACTCGCGGCGCACGCCCGCGTCAACCGGAACACCGCGGCTCGGGCGATCCAGGAGTTGGAACGAGCGGGGCTCGTCCGGACGCGGGTCGGCCTCGGGACCTTCATCGCGGATGACCCTCCGGTCCTGCCCCCGGCGGAGCGGGACGGCATCCTCGACGCCGCCCTCGACCGGGTCGTGGCCGACGCCCAGGCGCTCCGGGTGCCGCTCGAGGAACTCGGCTGGCGCCTCTCACGGCGGATCGAGGCGTTCCGGAGCGCCCGTGCCCGATCGACGGAGGGGGCCTCATGACCGGAGACGCCCTCGGGTGCGAGCGGTTCACCCGTTCCTTCGGGAAGACAATCGCGCTCGACGCGATCGACCTCGCGATCGCGCCGCGGCCGGGGTTGCTCCTCCTCGGCGATCCGACCGCCGGCCTCGACCCGCTCCCGCTCGAGGAGATCTTGGTCGCCGTCCTGCGAAGGGGAGGGGAGGAGACCCACCATGTTTAGCGCGCTCCTCCGCAAGGAGTGGAGGCAACTCAGAACCCTGCGTTGGGCGGGGATCGCGCTCGGCGCCGCGATGCCCGCGATCGCGACGGCGGGGGCGGAGGCGGGCGCGCGCGGGTGGATTCCCTTCGGGGGGCCGGGCTCGTGGACGGAGCGGGAAGTCTTCGGGGAACTGACCCCCGCGGTCCTCTTTCTCGTCGTCTGGCCGCTCCTCTCCCTCGTCTTCGTCTCACAGGCTTTCACGGGGGACGCGGGCGCCGGAACCGAGTCGTTCCTCCTCGAACGTCCGGTTTCGCGAAGACGGGTCTGGCTCGCGCGCCTCTCCGCCGCCGTCGCCTCGACGGGGGCCCTCGCGGCGCTGACCGGGGCGATCGTGCTCGCGGTCGGCGCCGCGACCCTGGGAATCGAGGCGATCGACGCTCGACCGATGGGGGTGCTCGCCGGAGCGGGTCTCCTCATCACGACGGTCGTCGCTGCCGCCGGTCTCGCGGCGTCGTCGCTTCTACGCTCTCAGGTCGGGGTGGTTCTGCTCGGGTTGATCCTCGCCGTCGTTCCGGCGGCGTGGAGCATCCTTCTCGCCTCGATTTTCCCGTTCGCGGCGCTGGCCTTCGATCGGAGACCGGTCGGGCTGTACATTCCGTGGCTTCTGCTCCCGGGATTCGTGGCGGCCTCCTGGGCGGCGGCGACGCGAGGGGAGCCGGCCGGACGAGGAAGCCGTGGCCGCGCCGTTCGGATCCTCGGTGCCTTCGCGCTCGCGGTCGTCGTCGTGTTCACGTGCGTCGCCGCCGCGGTCGTTCGATCGAACCCGGCTGGATGGACGGCGTACACCGTGTCGCCGGACCGTAGCCGGGCGGCGTTCGCGGAGTTCCTCGGCCCGCTCCGTCTGGTGGATCCGGCGAGCGGCGAGGTGATCCGATGGATGCCGCCGCCGGTCTGGGCGTGGGCCTGGAGCGAGGAAGGCGGCACCCTCGCGGTGGCGACCAGCGCCGGCATGCTCGGTTCCGAGCGGGGAGTTTGGAGGGTCGAGACCTTGGGGCCGGACGGCTCCCGCGTCCACCCCCCGATGCCCGGGGAGACCGGGACCTACCCCGTGTCGATCGGCTGGCATTCCGGCCGCGTGATCGTGCTCGTCGCGGCGACCTTCGAGGACTCGGGGTCGGGCTGGCGTCTCCTTCACGCGAACCCCTCGGACTCCTCGTGGGGCGAAGTCCCTCTTCCGGAAGGGACGCGCACGGCCCGACTCGTCGACGGGGCGAAGGGAGAGGTCCACGTCGTGAGGTTTCCGCGGGAGGGAGACCCGGAGTTCCTCTTGCTGGAGTCGCGAGGGTCGGAACTCGATGTCGTCGAGACACGGACGGTTCCCGAACTGGGCTTCACGCTCGAACGAGCGGTTTCTCCCGACGGCCGCCGCATCGTCTACCACGTGAGGACGCCCGTCGAGAATCCGGAAGCGGCCGAAGGCGCAGCCGCGAGCGGCGTATTCACGGTCCGTCCGGTTCTTCTCGACCTCGAGTCGGGCGCGACCCGGTTCTTCGAAGGCCGCGCCAAGCGCGTCGTCTGGCTCGCGAACGATCGCATCGCCTGGGTGGTCCGCGGCGAAAGGGAAGAAGCGATCTTCGTCGGCCCCGTCGAGGGAGGGGCGGCGCTGCTCCGCGCCTGGGCGGGGGCGAGCGTCCACATCGAGGCCTCCCCCGACGGACGGCGCCTCCTCGCCGTCGTGCGCCCGCGCGACGACGACGACCCGATGCCGGCGTACGCCGCCGATCGATTCGAACCTCCCCCGTGGCAGGAAGGGGCCGCGCCGAAGGTCGAAGCACCGGAGGTCTGGATCGCCGCTCTCGACTCGGGAGCCTGGACCCGCCTCCCTTGGTCTCCGGTCAAAGATCCCCGCGAGAACGGATGGTGGCAGATCGGATGGGTCGGAAACGACCGTCTCGTCCGGCTCGCCCCCGGCTCGGTGGCGTTCGTATCGCTCGATCGTCCGGGGGAGTCCGTCTGGGCGCACGGCGGACCGTGAGGAGTGGGGTATGCTCCCCGCTTCCCCGGAGCGGGCGATGGCGAAGACCCTCTACCTGATCGACGGAACGTCCCAGCTCTTCCGCGCGTACTTCGCGATCCGCGGCCTGACGAACCCCGAGGGGATCCCGACGAACGCGGTGTTCGGGTTCACGAACATGCTCCGGAAGCTCCTCCAGGAGCACGCCCCGGAGCACGTCGGCGTCGCATTCGACCTCGCGGGTCCCACCTTCCGTCACGACAGGTACGCCGAGTACAAGGCGCACCGCCCCCCCGTCCCCGAAGAGCTGAACATGCAGGTCCCCTACGCAAAGCGAGTCTGCGAGGGGTTCCGGATCCCCGTCCTCGAGCTCGAGGGATACGAGGCCGACGACCTGATCGCCACCTACGCGCGCGAGGCCCGCGAGGCCGGATTCCAGGTCGTGGTCGTCGCCTCCGACAAGGACCTCTTACAACTCGTGGGCGACGGCGTCACCGTCTTCAACCCGAGCAAGGAGGTCGTCCTCGACGCCCGAGGGGTCGCGTCCACGTTCGGCGTCCCGCCGGAGCGGGTGCGCGACGTCCTCGGGCTCCGGGGAGACGCCGTCGACAACATCCCCGGCGTTCCCGGGGTCGGGGAGAAGACCGCCCTCGCGATCGTCTCGACCTACGGGCCGGTCGAGGATGTCGTCGAGCGGGCGCGGCGGTTCGGCGCCTTCCTCGATGCGCGCGAACGCGAAGACGACGTCGCGATCGTGGCGGCTCTCTCCCGGTTGATCGAGGTCGAGAAGGACGCGACGTATCGACAACGCCTCGAACGCGCCCTGGACCTCGCCCGCGGGGGCGACCGCAAGGCCGCCCGGAAGGCCCTCGCGGAACTCGACAAGGGCTCGTCCCGTCGTGTCTGGCAGGCGATCGCCGCGCATGCCGAGCTGGCCTTCCTGAGCCGCGACCTCGCGACGCTCGATGCGCGGGTCCCGGTCGCGTTCGATCCGGTCGCCTTGAAGCACGGCCCTCCCGACCGCGAGGCGCTCGCGGCCCTCTTCCGCGCCCTCGGCTTCGGGCGGCTCACCGCGGAGTTCTCGGCGCCCGAGGAAGGGCAAGCACCCGTCTCCGCGCGCGATCGCTCCGGCCCTCGTTGGAGCGCGATCCTCGAGCGGGAGGACCTCGAAGCGGCCGCTTCGGCGGCGCGGAGGGCGGGCCGTTTCGCCCTCGACACCGAGACCGACGGAACCGACCCGCAGCGGGCGAAGCTCGTCGGGATCTCCCTCGCGTGGCGCGAGGGAGAGGGGGTCTACGTCCCGGTCGCCCACCGCTATCTCGGCGCGCCGGATCAACTCCCGCTGGAGACGGTCGGCGCGGTGCTGGGCCCGCTCCTCGCCGACGCGGCGGTGGCCAAGGTCGGGCAGAACCTCAAATACGACGCCCACGTTCTGAGGCGTCACGGCATGCCGGTCGCGGGCTGGGCGATGGACACGATGGTCGCGGCCTTCCTCCTCCAGCCCGACCGGGTCTCGTTCGGGATGGACGCCCTCGCCCGGGAGTACCTCTCGTACGCCCCGATCCCGTACGGCGCCCTCGCGGGCACCGGGGCGAAGCAGGTCACGCTCGACCAGGTGGAGGTCGAAAAGGTCGCGGAGTACGCCGCCGAGGACGCCGAGGTCACGCTCCGTCTCGCGGGGGTCTTCCAGGACCGCCTGAGGGCCGAGGGGCTCGATCGGCTCTACGAGGAAATCGACCATCCGCTTCTCCCCGTCCTCGTGGAGATGGAGGCCCGCGGGATCCGCGTCGACGTCGATGCGCTCGGCGCGATGTCGCAGAAGATGGAGCGCTCCCTCGACGAGTCGCGCCGCGCGATCCACGCCCTCGCGGGGATCTCGTTCAACGTCGATTCGCCGAAGCAGCTCCGGGAGATCCTCTTCGAAACGATGGGGCTCAAGCCTCTCCGGAAGACGGTCAAGAGCGGCGTCGCCTCGACCGACGCGTCGACGCTCGAGCAGCTCGCCGAGGAGCACGAGATCGCGCGGAGGATCCTCGAGTACCGGGAGCTCGCCAAGCTCAAGGGGACCTACGTCGACGCGCTGCCGCGGCTCGTGAACCCCGAAACCGGCCGGGTCCACACCGTCTTCCACCCGACCGGCGCCGCGACCGGGCGGCTTTCGTCCTCCGATCCGAACCTCCAGAACATCCCCGCGCGCTCTGCGGTCGGGCTCGAGATCCGCTCGGCGTTCGTTCCGGAGCCGGGCTGGAAGTTCCTCGCCTCCGACTACTCGCAGGTCGAGCTGCGCGTGCTCGCGCACCTCTGCCGCGATCCGGGGTTGATCGAGGCCTTCCGGGCCGGCGAGGACATCCACCGCGTGACCGCCTCCAAGGTCTTCGGGGTCGATCCCTCCGAAGTCGACGACACGATGCGGCGCCGTGCGAAGGCGGTCAATTTCGGGGTCCTTTACGGGATGTCGGACTCGCGCCTCGCCCGCGACCAGGGGATGACCCGGGGCGAAGCGAAGGAGTTCATCCGCGCGTACTTCGACCGCTTCTCCGGGGTCCGCGAGTACATCGAGCGGGTGCGCCAGGAGGCGACGCGGGAAGGCGCGGTGCGAACCCTCTTCGGGCGGATCCGGCGGTTCCCGCAACTCCGGGCCCGGGCGAACCGCGGGGAGGTCGAGCAGGCCCTCCGCGCGGCGGTCAACACGACGATCCAGGGGACCGCCGCGGATCTCATGAAAAAGGCGATGGTGGCGGTCGATCGGGGGCTCGCCGCGCGCGGCTACCGGGCGAGGATCCTGCTCCAGGTCCACGACGAGCTTCTCCTCGAGGTCCCCCCCGAGGAGATCGAGGGGGTGGCGGCTCTGGTCCTCCAAGAGATGGAAGGGGTTCATCCCCTCGAGGTCCCCCTCGTCGCCGACCAGAAAACGGGCGACAACTGGCGGGACGTGACCTGAAGGCGGCCGTTTGGACCGACGCCTCCCGGACGCTATATTCCACGCGTCCGGAGGGATCGCGTTGGAGGGAGAGAGGAGGGTGCCGGAAGGGCCGCGAAACCGCCTCCTGGTCGTCGATGACGAACTGGCCGTCCAGGAGGTGCTGGCCGACGGCCTCGAGTTCTTCGGCTATCCGGTCGAGAGGGCGTCGAATGGCCCCGAGGCGTTCGCGATCGTTCTCCGAGGCGGGGTCGACCTGGTCCTGACCGACATCGAGATGCCGGGCGAGAACGGGCTCCGGCTCCTCGAGCGGATCAAGCGTCACGATCCCGACATCGACGTCGTCATGGTGACCGGCCTCGTCGACGTCGATACGGCGATCCAGGCGATCCGGAACGGGGCGAGCGACTACCTCACGAAGCCCTTCAACCTTCAGGAAGTGTCGATCGTCGTCGAGCGCACCCTCGACAAGCGCCGCCTGATCCGCGAGAACCGCGCGTACCAGGAGAACCTCGAGGCGATGGTCGCGGAGCGCACGCAAGAACTCGTGCGGAGGCAGGAGCAGATCGAGCGGCTCTACGGCGAACTCGATGAAGCGTACGAGAGCACCCTGCAATCGCTCGTCACCGCCCTCGATTTCCGGGACAACGAGACGCACGGCCATTCGACGCGCGTCGTGCAGTACGCGGTCCTCGTGGCGGAGACCCTCGGCGTCGGGGAGCCCGACCTGACCTGGATCCGGCGCGGCGCCATCCTCCACGACATCGGAAAAATCGGCGTCCCCGACTCGATCCTCCGCAAGCCCGGGAAGCTCGATCCCCAGGAGTGGGCGGAGATGAAGAAGCACCCCGAGATGGGGTACCGGATGCTTCGGCACATCCCCCAACTCGCGCCGGCGCTCGAAATCGTGCTTTGCCACCAGGAGCGCTGGGACGGGACCGGGTACCCGCGCGGGCTCCGCGGGGAGGAGATCCCGCTCGGGGCGCGGATCTTCGCGGTGGTCGACACGTTCGACGCGATGACCTCCGACCGCCCGTACCGGGCGGCTCTCACGATCGAAGACGCCCGCGAGGAGATCGATCGATTCGCCGGCGTCCAATTCGATCCGCGCGTGGCCGAGGCCTTCCTCTCGATCGACGCCGAGGTCTGGCGGCGGATCCGCCGGCAGGCCCACGATCCCGCCGCGGTGGGGTTCGAGCGGACCGCCGCGACGGCTCACGGCGCGTGGGGGAGCGGTTCCGAGCCGTCTCCCTCGTAGACCTCGATCCGGACGATCCGGTCCCCCGGAAGGATCCGGGCCACGACCCCCTCGAAATTCTGCGTCACGAACGCGAACGCCGTGTACCGGCCGTCGAGATGCGGTTGCGCCGAGAGGACGACGAACCACTGGCTGCCCGCCGAATCGGGTCCGTCGGTCGCCATCCCGACGGTCCCGGCCCAGAAGCGGCGCGGGGAAAGCTCGTCCCGAATCGCCCATCCCGGTCCGCCGAGGCCGTCGCCGCGGGGATCTCCGTCCTGAACCACGAAGTTCGGCACGAGACGGTGGACCGCGAGCCCGTCGAAGAAGCCCGATTCCGCGAGCCGCGCGAAGTTCCGGCAGGCGAGCGGCGCCTCGTCCGCGAGGAGGCGGAGGACGAACCGCCCCGGCCCGAAACCGGGCCGTACGACGGTGACGACGGCGGCGCGGGGACGGGAGGCCCATTCGAGGATCTCCCGGTAGTGCTCGAGAGGGAGGTCGACGACCGCTCCGACCTCGGACCGCCGATCCTCGCCGTAGGCGTCGCGGAAGAGGTCGGCGGCGCGTCTCCGGGTAACCGGGTCGGGGGACCTCAGTCCGGCTTCGAGGAGTGCGCGCGCGCGCGGGTCCTCCTTGGCGACCACCGCCGTCTCGAGGACGGCCGTGCGCGCGTCCGGGAGGTCGTCGACCGTCGCCCGCTCCCACGCCGCGGTCAGCACGGGCCAGAGCGCCGTCCTCGCCTCCACCCCCTCGTCGGGCTTTTTCCATCGAATCCCGATCGCCTCGGCGACGGCCCTGCGCACGGCGGGGTCCTCGTCCTCGAGGGCGCTCTTCCAGAGGGGGCCGTCGAGCGGCTCGAACCGGGACGCGACCGGCACGGCGGCCGCGCGCACCGAGGCGTCCCGGTCGCGCGTGAAGGCGCGCGCGAGGATCTCGGCCTCGCTGTCGTCGTAGCGGGCGAGGAGCGAAGCCACCCTCGCGCGGACGCGAGGGTCGGGGTCGAGGGCGAGCGAAGTCAGGTGCGGAGGCGCGAGCGCCTTGTAGGCGTCGACGAGCGAGGCGATGGCGGCCTCGAGGAGGAAACCGCGTCGCTCGCGCTCGAGCCCCGCGACCAGCACCCCCGCCGCCTCCGACGTCCGGACGGCGCCGAGTCCCTCGAGGGCCGCCCGCGTGACGGCGGCGTCGGCGTCCCGGACGAGCTTGAGCAGGTGCGGCGCCACCGGCGCGCCTTCGTAGGCGAGCGATCGCGCGGCGTGGATCCGGACCCCCGGTTCGGGATCGGAGGCGAGCGCGCCGAGCGCCGACTCCTCCTCGGGAATCCGCGGGCGCGCGAGGCCGCGCGCCGCCTGCATCCGGATCTCGGGTTCCTTCGCCACGGCGAGGCTGCGGAGGACCGCACGGACCCGGGCGAGATCGGCCTCGGCCAGCCGGCCGGGTGTCGGTCCCGCCGACCGGGCCGCGAACGGGGCCGAACCGAGCCGCGCGAGGGCGTAGGCGGCGGCGAAGCGGACCTTCGGCTCCGGGTCGGCCGTTCCCGCGATCAGCCGGTCGACGAACGCGGACGGGTCGGCAAAACGCCACGCGGCGAGGGCCGCTTCCTCCCGGACCTCCGCCGCCAGGTCGCCGAGCGCCGCGAGGAGGAGGGGGGCGGTCGACGGTTCGGCGAGACGTCCGAGCGACTGCGCCGCGAGCGCTCGAACCTGCGGATCGGCGTCGGCCGCCGGGCGGCCAAGCGCCGCCGCGAGTTCCGGCCGCTCGAGGAGCCCGAGGCCGAAGGCTGCAGCGGCCCGGACGCGCGGGTCGGGGTCGTCGAGGCCCCCCATGAGGACCGTCCCCGCTTGCGGGGGGGCGATTCGGGCGTAGGCCCGGACTGCCGCGGCGCGGACGGCCGGGTCCCGTTCGCGGAGGGCGCGGTCGAGGGCGGCGTCGGCCACCCGGCGGTCCTCGGCGCGGAGGACCGAGGCCAGCGCGTCGAGGACGCCCGGGGGGGTCCGTTCGGGGCGGCCCCCCGCGGCCGGCTTCGGCGCACACCCGAGGAGCGCGAGGGCGGCAAGAACGGCGAGTAAGGGGTTCGGCAGACGCATGGACCCTCCCGATCGGTGGCGTCGAGCGAACGAGCGAGCGATTATAGGAGGGTGCCTTGACGGCCCGGAAACCGCGCTGCTACCGTCCGGCCGAGATCGCATCCGAACGAGGAGTTTCATGAGCGCTCGCCCCGCCCGACTCGTCCTCGCCTTCGCGGCCGGATTCCTCTCCGCCGCGTCTTGGGCCGCTCCATCCGATCCGGCGGAACTCGAGGCGCTTCTCGCCCGCTTCGACAAGGTGCAGGGCTCGATCCGTAGCCTGAGCGCCGAGTTCGTCGAACGCACGGAAAGCCCCCTCCTGAAAGACGCGATCGTGTCGGAGGGTCGCTTCTACCTCACGAAGCCGGAATCGGTCGCCTGGGAGTACACCGCCCCCGAGCCGATGCGGTTCGTTCTCGCGAACCGGGAGTACGTCGGGGTCTTCCCCGAGCGGAAACGAGCCGAGAGACGGGACCTTCGCCGGTGGAGCGAGCGGATCTTCCGGTTTTTCGGAGTCGGGCAGGGTTCGGACGAGCTTCGGAAGTTCTACGACATCGCCCTCGCCGAGCCCGGAAGCGACATGCCCGGGACGGCCCTTTTCCTCCTGGAGCCGAAGAAGCGACGGGTCAAGAAGAACGTCGAGGAGGTCCGCCTCTGGGTCGACGCCGGGAGCATGCTCCCGGCGCGGATGGACTTCCGCGGAAAGGACGGGAACGTCCGGTCGATCCGTTTCCGGAACGTGCGCCTCAACCCCGATCTCTCGGCGAGCTTGTACCGGGTCGAGATTCCGGACGGGTTCGCCGTGTCGGAGGGGTTCAGCGCGTTCGGAGGCTCCACGCGTTCCCACTGACGAACGTCCTCGCGGCGAGTGGGATGGCATCATGGATTCCATCGGTCTCGTCCTCGATCCCGTGTTCGACCGGCACGACACCGGCCCGGGCCATCCCGAGCGGCCGCTCCGGACGGAGACGATCCGGAGGCGCCTCGAGAGGAGCGGACTCGCCGATCGGTGCGTGAGGGTCGATCCCGAGGCGGCGGAAAACGCCCTCCTGACCGCCGTTCACGATCCCGGCCACCTCGAGCGGGTCGAGCGCGCGTGCGCGCGGGGGGAGCCGATCGTCGACTCGATGGACACCGCGATCGGGCCGGAGAGCGACCGGATCGCGCGTCTGGCGGCGGGGAGCGTCGTCGCCCTCTGCCGGCAGACGATGGAGGGGCGGCTCCGCGGCGGGTTCGCGGCGGTGCGCCCCCCCGGCCACCACGCGGAGCGGGACCTCGCGATGGGGTTCTGTCTCTTCAACAACGTCGCGGTCGCGGCGCGCTGGCTCCGCGACCACGGCGGTGTCGAGCGCGTCGCGATCGTCGACTGGGACGTCCACCACGGGAACGGAACGCAGCACCTGTTCGAGGACGATCCGTCGGTCTTCTACTTCTCCTGCCACCAGATGCCGCTCTACCCGGGGACGGGAGCGGCCCGCGAGCGCGGGCGCGGGGCGGGGGAGGGGTTCACGAGGAACTGCCCGCTCGCGGCGGGGGACGGGGACGACCGGTTCCTCGCGACCCTCTCCGGCCCGTTCACGGAGGAGATGGAGCGGTTCCGTCCGGAGTTCGTGCTCGTCTCGGCGGGGTTCGATCCGCACGCCCGGGACCCGCTCGGCGGCCTGCGGGTCACGACCGACGGCTTCGCCGAGGCGACCCGGATCGTCCGCGCGGTCGCCGACCGCCACTGTTCGGGCCGCCTCGTCTCGTCTCTCGAGGGCGGGTACGACGTCGAGGCGCTCGCCGATTCGGTCGCGGCGCACGTCGAGGTTCTTCTCAGTCCATGACGATCTCGACGGCCCGGCCGCCCGCGGTCACGGCTCCCCCTTCGACCTCCCGCCTCTTCACGTAGGCGAGGCCGATCGCCCCCCCCTCGCCGAAGGCGGCGAGACTCGTCAGCCGTCCGATCGGCCGGTTCCCCGACTCGACCGGAGTCCCCGGCGCGGGGAACGGGCCCGGCCCGGAGAACCGTACACGAGCGATCGTGCGGGAGACCTTGTCGTAGGTGTTGAGGCGCGCGACGACCTCCTGGCCGACGTAGCACCCCTTCGTGAATGACACGTGGTCGCGGAGGCCCGCTTCGAGCGGGTTCCAATCCTCGGTCAACTCGCGGCCGGGCGCGGGATGCCCCCGCTCGATCCGCCAGACCTCGAGGGCTCCGAGGTCGATCTCCTCCGCCCGCGCGGCGAGACGGTCGCGGAGCCGGTCGCGATCGCGAGCCGCCGCGACGACGCTCCTTCCCTCGGAGGTGTACCCGTCCTGGCCGAGGACGGTCACCGGGATCTCGTCGATCTCGGTCCGGATCCCCCCCCACGGCCCCGGGTCGGGGACGGCGAGCGCGGAGTCGCCTCCGAGGAGCGCGAAGCAGACCGTCTCGGGGGTGACGTCGGTGAGGCCGGTGTCCTCGGCGAAGGTGAACTTCCGGAGGTGGGCGAGGATCGCGCCGGCCCGGTCGTCCCCGCCGGAGAGGAGGACCTCGCGCTCCGCGATTCGATGGACGAAGAGCCGCTCGACGATCCGCCCCTTGGGGCTCGTGAGGACCGTCGGGAGGCCGCGGCCGACGGGGAGGCCCCTCAGATCTTGCGTGCTCAGGCGGTGGAGGAGGTCGAGGAGGTCCTTTCCGGTGCCTACGAGCCGGGCCCGGGCCGACACGTCGGCGAACCGCGCGCTCGGGGCGATCAAGCCGCCTCCTCGACGAACTCGACCTCCCCGAAGGCGGGTAGGTAGCCCCCCTCGATCCCCTCGTCGAGGAAGCGGCGGATCCCCGCGCGGCCGCGTTCGCCGTAGTCAAGGGTGAGGTCGTTGACGTACATCCGCACGAACCGGTCGGTCAGCGTGTCGTCGAGCCCGCGCCCGAAGTCGCGGGCGTACGCGAGGGCCTCCTTCCGATGGTCGAGGCCGAAGGCGATGCTCCGCTTGAGCACGCGGGTGAGCGCCGCCATCGTCTTCCTTCCGAGGTCCTTCCGGACGCCGTTCCCGCCGAGGGGAAGGGGAAGGCCGCCGGTCCGTTCTTTCCACCAGTGTCCGAGATCGACGATTCGGTGGAGTCCCTGGCGCGAGTAGGTCAGTTGCCCCTCGTGGATCACAAGCCCGGCGTCGGCGCGTCCCGCGAAGACGTGCTCGAGGATCGCGTCGAACGGGACGACGACGTGCTCGGGCTTCGCTCCGAGATAGAGCTCGAGGGCGAGGAAGGCCGAAGTCAGGGTGCCGGGGACGGCGAACGTGAGACGCGCGAGCGAGACCGGGTCCGGGACGAACGGCTCCTTCGCGACGAGCATCGGGCCGTAGCCGTCCCCCATACTGGCCCCGCACGGCATGAGCGCGTACCGGTCGGCGAGGTGGGCGTAGGCGTGGATGCTCAGTGCCGTGACCTCGAGCTCCCCCGCGAGGGCGCGGCGGTTGAGGCTTTCGATGTCCTCGAGGACCTGGTCGATCGCGAACCCCTCGGTGTCGACCTTTCCCGCGGCGATGCCGTAGAACATGAAGGCGTCGTCGGGATCGGGGCTGTGCCCCACACGGATCCGATCGGGCACCCTTTCCGTCACCGGGATTCCCCTCGAGTGTGCGAAAAACGCCGATCGGGCATTATAGCCGCCGGTCCAGGGAGGACCAGGCCGTGCGCGACCCCCTTCGGCAGCAAGTCGACGCCCTGGCGCCGCGACTCACCGAGTGGCGCCGCGATCTCCACCGCCATCCGGAACTCGCGTTCGAAGAGCATCGCACCGCGTCGTTCGTCGTGTCGCATCTGACCGCGCTTGCCCTCGACGAGGTCCGCACCGGTGTTGGCCGGACGGGGGTCGTGGGGATTCTGAGGGCCCCCCGCGCGGAGCACCCGGCCGTGCTCCTCCGGGCGGACATGGACGCCCTTCCGATCCACGAGATCGAGGGGCGCGAGTACGGCTCGACCGTTCCGGGCAAGATGCACGCGTGCGGCCACGACGGTCACACGGCGATGCTCCTCGGGGCGGCGACTCTCCTCGCGTCGCGCCGCGCGGATCTCCCCCGAGACGTCGTTTTCTGCTTCCAGCCCGCGGAAGAAGGGCAGGGCGGCGCGGAGGCGGTCCTGGGGGACGGCATCCTCGGCGACTACGGCGTGGGAGAGGCGTTCGGCCTCCACCTCTGGTCGCTGTACCGGGTGGGGACGATCCACGTGAGGCCGGGTCCGGTGATGGCCGCGCAGGACGAATTCGTCGCGCGCGTCGTCGGAAAGGGAGGGCACGGCGCGGCCCCTCATCTCTGCAACGACCCCGTCCTCGCCGCGGCGCAGGGACTCGTCGCGCTCCAGTCGATCGTCGCCCGGTCGCTCGACCCCCTCGACGCGGGAGTGGTCTCGGTCGGCTCGTTCCACGGCGGGTCCGCCCCGAACGTGATCCCCGACGACGCCCGGATGCACGGGACCCTGCGGTCGTTCTCGGACGGCGTGCGGCGCACCCTCCGCTCCCGCGTGCGCGAGGTCCTCGAGGGGGTTTCCGTCGCGCACGGGTGCCGGCTCGAGTTCGACCTGCGTCCGGGCTTTCCCGCCGTCGTGAACGATCCCGCGTGCGTCGAGGCGGTGCGCGACGAGGCCTCGCGGATCGTCGGGCAGGACGCGGTGATCGAATCGCCGCCGATGCCCGCCTCCGAGGACTTCGCTTTCTTCCTGCGGGAGGTGCCCGGCGCCTTCGTCTTCGTCGGAGCGGGGAACTCCGAGAGGGGGATCGAGGCCCCCCACCACTCGCCGCGGTTCGACATCGACGAGAGCGCGCTACCGGTCGGGGCCGAGTTGCTCGCGCGGCTCGCGCTTCGCGGTCCGTCCTCGGGTTGAGGTCGCGAGCCAGACCCCGGCGAAGAGGAGCGCCGCCCCCGCGTAGGTCGAGGGCAGGGGGCGCTCCCCGAGCACGATCGCGGAGAGCGCCCCCGCGAGGAGAGGCTGCAGGTAGATGAAGATCGCGACGAGGGACGACTCGGCGCGCGCGAGCGCCCAGTAGATCAGGAAGTAGGCGCCGGCGGTCGGGAAGACGACGATCAGGGCGCCGAGCCCCCAGATCGAGGCCGGCACCGACTGCGGGTCGAACTCCGAGAGGGCCAGCATCCCGACGAGGCCGATTCCGACCGTCCCGAAGAGCAGGAGGAGGGCGGTCGCGGCGAGCGGGTCGGTCCGCGAGAGGATCCTCTTCGAGATCACGAGGAAGAACGCGTAGGAGGTCCCGTTCACGAGCGTGAGGAGATCCCCCGTGAGCGTCGCCTCTCCCGCCGACGGGCGGTCCGGGCGGATCACGAGGAGCACCCCCGCGAGCGCGAGGGCGAGGGAGGCGGCCTTCCGTCCGCTCAGCGACTCGCGGCCGAGGAGGACCGCGAAGAGGAGGGTCCCGACCGGGATCCACGCGTTGATCAGCGCGGAGTGGGTCGCGGTCGTTCGGTAGAGCCCCTCGACGAAGCAGATCTGGTTGACGACGACGCCGAAGACGGAGAAGAGGGCGAGGGTGGAGAGGTCGCGTCGGCTCCGCGGGAACGGGCGGCCCATGGCCACCGCGGCGGCGAGAAGGATGGCGGCCCCTCCCGCGACCCGGATCGGCGCCCAGACCATGGGCGGGATCGTTTCGAGGAGGACCTTCGCCATCAGGTAGTGGACGCCGAAGAAGACCTGGACCGCGATCAGCGCGGCGACGACCCGGGCGCGCTCGGTTCTGGGGGCTCCGGTCATCGAGGGGCTCCGGGGAGGGTCACGACCGATTCGTGGTGTCTCCTCTCGGCCCGGAGAGGAGGGTCCCCGGAGGACGAGCCGGGAGCCGCGGAATGATCTCGCGCGGCGAAGCGGGCTGCAAGGGTTTGGGGACGAGACGGGGGTACCTGACGACACCCGGAGCCGGGTCATGGTGTAGCCGCGAAGACGGGAGGCAACGCTGCAGCTTGGTGACCTCAATGGGCTCCCGAGGACAGGGTAGGGGCAAGCCCCCTTCGGGGGGGCCGATTTCACGCCCGTCCGCGGCATGGAGCGCCTCCCGTGGCGCGCGGGACCATCGCGGCTCGAACATCCTGGAAGGGAGCCCCGGGAGGCGTGCACTCCATCGAGCCGCTCCGCGGCAGGCTGCGACCTCGAGGGAAAGCATTTCGTGCCGGCATTGAGTCGTTTCTTCGGAATCGTGGTGCGCATGTTCTACGACGATCCATCGCGCCCGCACTTCCATGCGAGCAACGTTTCGCGAAGGTCGTCGTGGCCCTCTCGGACCTCGCGGTGGTGAAGGGGCTCTACCGCCTCGAGCGACGGGGCTCTTGCTGGAGAGGGCGCTCCTGCATCGGCCGGAGCTGGAGGAGAACCGGGACCTGGCGCGAACGGAACAACCCCTCGAGACGATCGTGCCCCTGGAGTCGCGAACGACGACGTCGATTCCCAGCGTGGTATCCGTGAAGCAGACTGGCCCGTACCGGCTCCGACTCCGTTTCGACGACGGAGCGGAAGGAGGGGGCGACATCCAGGCGACGGTGGCCTTCGAGAGCGTGTTCGCGCCGCTCCGCGATCCCGCGTATTTCTCGCGGGTCCGGGTGGACGAGGAGGCGAGGACAATCGTGTAGCCGGACGGTGCTGACCTGGCCCCCTTGGTGCTTCCTTCCCGAATGACCGGGGCGCCGATCGTTCTCGATGTCCTGTCTCGGAAGGTCGGGTGACGACGCTTCGGTCTTGCCGGTGTTCGGGCGGGTCGTGGGGGGCATCCCTGTCACGCTCGGTCCTGGCCCGGGCGAAGGACAGGGCCACCCGGGCCATGGCGACGGCGTGGACGACGGCGGAGCGGACGCGGCGGGGCCAGGTCCTGGGAAGGGGCGCCCGAGTCTGGGCAACCCACTTGGCACGTTGTTCCTCCGCCTGCGTTCCGGTCGGTCGCGAGGTCGGAGGAAGATGAGGCGCCGTCGGCGACTCGTCGAGGATCGCTCCGAGGCTTCGTTGCAGGGCGACGCGATCCGGCTCCTCGGGCCTCCCGAGCTCGCTGTGCCTTCGATCCCACGCTCGTGCCGATCGTGGACGAGGCCGTGCCGTCGACCGGGTCCGCGTGGACGTTCCGCTACCCGGGCTGCCTTCCGGCGCCCGACGTTGGCGAGGCGAAGCGAGCACTCGACGTCGCGGTCAGACGGGTCCGGGTCCCGATCTCGCGCCTTCCCCGATAGGGGGTTCCCCGCGGCTTGGTCTGAGTTTCGAATCGCTCGGGAATCCGACGGACGCGCCTCGCAGAGGAAAAAAAAGGCCCGGCCCCCGAGGGGACCGGGCCCGCAAAGCGCTGCGGGGCGGCCAGCCGCCCCGGACGGTTCACGCGATCAGAAGTCGCCGCCCATTCCGCCGCCCATGCCGGCGGGGGCGCCCTGCTTCTCCTGCTCCGGCACCTCGTTGACCACCGCCTCCGTCGTGAGCATGAGGCCCGCGATCGAGGATGCGTTCTGAAGCGCGGAGCGGACGACCTTGGTCGGGTCGATGATCCCCGCTTCGAACATGTTCACGAACTTCTCGTTCTGCGCGTCGAAACCCTTCTCCTTTTCGAGCTCCTTCACCTGGTTGACGATGACCGAGCCCTCGTAGCCGGCGTTGTTCGCGATCTGCCGGATCGGCTCCTCCAGTGCGCGCTTCACGATCCGGATCCCGATCGCCATGTCCTCGTTCTTCACTTCCTTGCCGAGCTTGTCGAGGGCCGCGGTGCAGCGGATCAGGGCGACGCCGCCGCCCGGGACGATCCCCTCCTCGACGGCCGCCTTGGTCGCGTGCATGGCATCCTCGACGCGGGCCTTCTTCTCCTTCATCTCGGACTCGGTCGCGGCGCCGACCTTGATCACCGCCACGCCGCCGACGAGCTTCGCCAGGCGCTCCTG
>CAYLHQ010000008.1:0-114080 GCA_964383585.1 uncultured Acidobacteriota bacterium | reverse complement strand
CCGCTTCCACGAACGGTCCTGCATCCCCACGATTCGCGTCACGTTGCGACGTCGAGAAGCCCCTCCCGTTCGGTCAGCTCCCGGAGAACGGCCGACTCGGTCCGGAACCGGTTCGCCGCCCAGACGACGTTGGCCCGGACCGCTCCGGGGACGAGTGTCTCCCGCGGCTCGCCGGGGTTCGCGACGACGACCGGTTCGACCGAGGGGCGAATCCAGCGGAGCAGATGGACGATGCTGGGCGACGGAGGCTCCGACGAGCGGACGAGGGCGTCGAACGCGGCCCGGACTGCCCCGTACCCTGAATGGCCGAGCACGACGACAAACCGCGTCCCGAGGTAGCGCGCGGGATACACGACGCTTCCCATGGGGGAGTGCGCGGCCATGTTCCCCGCCACGCGGATGACGAAGAGGTCGCCGGGCTCCTGGTCGAAGATGAGTTCCACCGGCACGCGCGAGTCCGATCCGAGCATCCGAGGACGACCGCGAAGGGGTGCTGCCCCTGCTCGAACTCGCGTCGCCGAAGATCGCCGGTACAGATCCCGTGTCTCGGAGCCTCGGAGACGCAACGGAGGTTGCGGACCTTCCGTCGATCGAGCGCTTCGCGAGTGGCGATCATTCTTGATGTCGCTCCACTTCCGGCAGACTGCCCTTCGGGATCGACCACGGGTCGAATTCGACGCCGAGGCGGCCCGCCCGGAAAGCAGGGTCGTGGGCGACGAGCGCAAGGTGGCGCGAACGATGGGGAGGACTCGCGCCGCGCACGAGGCCGAAGTTGCGGTGGGTCCGAGAGTTCCATCGCGACGCCCGTGCGGCGCATTCGCGAGCCCTGGGCTTCCGATCGGGGCGGAAAGGGAATCCCCAGATCCCACCGCAACTTCGGCGGCCTCCTTCCATCCTCCCGTCCCCACGATTCGCGTCACGCCGCGACGAGCGCTCGAATCCTCGCGGGGTCCAGCGTTCGAAAGACCAGGACGCGCGGAGGGCGCCTTCCCCGTTCTCGAACGGACCGGCGAGGACGAGGTCGCCCGATTTCCCCATCTCGACGACATTCTCGAGGTGCTCTGCCTGCATCGCACGGGGGACATTCCGTCGCACGGGGGACATTCCGGGTTTTCCTTCAAACTCGTCAACTTTCGGATTTGAAAGAAAAATCGGAATGTCCCCTCTGGCTCTCGAGCGGCGGAAGTAACCGCACGAGGACCCACAGGATCAGGACGGGAAGCACCAACACGAGGATCGCGGGGAGGAGCCCCTCGCGCGTCGCGAAACCCATCTTGTAGGTCGTGTAGCCGAGGAAACTCTTCGAGAAGAGCTGGCCTCCGATCACGACGTTCCAGCGCATCGCGAGGATTCCGACGAGCGTCCAGGCGGCGGAGACCCCGTAGATCGTCTTCCTCGCCTTCTCCGAGAGGGTCACGATCTGGGTCAGGAAGAGGAGCCCGAGCGGAAGGAGCGTCCCCAGGAAGATCTGCACCACGATTTGGGACGTGAAGAGCTTCGTCTTCACCATGAAGTCGAGACTCTGAAACGACTCGTCGGCCTCGTAGATCCGGTGGATGAGGTCGAGTAACTCGAGCGAGAAGTCGACGACGAAGGCGTAGAAGAGGTACTTCGCCATCGCGTCGAGGCAGGCCATGTCCATCTCCATGCCGCGGAGCGCCGTGTAGGCCATGTAGATGACGAGCACCGCGGCGATTCCCGACACGATCGCCGAGAAGAGGAAGACGATCGGCATGAGCGGGGTCGACCACCACGGGTTCGCTTTCACCGAGCCGAAGATGAACCCGACGTAACCGTG
This sequence comes from uncultured Acidobacteriota bacterium, assembly GCA_964383585.1. Taxonomy (GTDB): domain Bacteria; phylum Acidobacteriota; class Polarisedimenticolia; order Polarisedimenticolales; family DASRJG01; genus CAYLHQ01. The sequence continues at coordinate 112,282 of CAYLHQ010000008.1, read as the reverse complement.
GAGCAGGAACGCCGATGGAATCCCGATCACGGTGACGAACCGCGCGAGCTTGGCGTCGATCTCGAGCGACGGCGGTGTCACCCGGTACGAGCCGAGCGTCATCGCCCGGTAGAGCCCCCTCCTCCAGCCGGTGCTCTCCTGGGCGTAGCGGACGATGTCCGCGCGGTACTCGAGCCAGATCTCCATCACGAGAACGGCCATCAGGTACCAGAGGTAGACGAACCCGAACATCGCCATCGCGGACGTCGTGTGTGGGGTCAGGTACATCTCGAATGACCGCTCGGGCCGCCCGAGGTGGAGTTGAAGTGGAAGCGGCGCGATGAGGAGGAAGGCGAGCGCGGTCAGGAGAGCGAGCCGGTAGGTCGGCCTCACCGCCTCCACGTGAAAGACCTTCGCGAGGGACGCCAGGATGAAGGCGCCCGCGACGAGGCCGGTTACGTACGGATAGATCACGACGAGGACGCTCCACTGGAGTTCGACCTCGTTGGGATACATGAACCCTTCGACACCGTGCAGGAGGCTCTCCATTGCGACCTCTTAACGCACCGACCCGTCGAGGCCGTTGTAGTAGACCTTCGAGCCGGTGGCCATCTGCGGTTTGAGCACTTGGACGGCGTTCGTCCGCAAGAATTCGTGGATCGGGTCCTTGGGGTCCTTGAGATCGCCGAGCATCCGAGCTCCCGTCGGGCAGACCTCGCAGCACGCGGTCGTCAGCCCCTTCGTGATGCGGTGGTAGCAGAACGTGCACTTGTCGACCGTCCCGGTGCGCGGGTCGATGTAGCGGCAACCGTACGGGCAGGCCTGCACGCAGTACCGGCAGCCGAGACAGTAAGTCTTGTCGACCAGAACGACCCCGTCCGGGCTCTCGAACGTCGCCCCGACGGGGCAGACCTGCACGCACGGCGAGTGCGCGCAGTGGTTGCAGAGCTTCGGCACGAAGAAGTTCTTCGTACCGCCTCCCTCGGGGTAGCGTTCGGGGAACCCCTCCATCCCGCCGTTCGGGGAATCGACGATCGGGTGGTCCTCCGCCTTGAGGCTGCCGACATCCTTCGGCGGGATGTGGTAGCGCTCCACCCAGGTCCGAAAGTAGAAGGGCTCGTCCGGGACGTCGTTCTCCTCTTTGCATGCCCTCACGCAGTTCCCGCAGCCGATGCACTTCTTGATGTCGATCGCCATCGCCCACCAGTGATCCGCTGCGTGGTAGTTCGCGGCTTTCTCCGGGGTTCCCGCGAGCACGGCCTCGATCGCCTCGGAGGTCGCGGCGGTGAGGAGGACGAACTTGCCTCCCGTTTCCAGGAATTCTCGGCGCGTCGGGGACATCGCCATCCCTCCTTCTAACCCACGTTCGGGCGGTGGGCGTCGTGGCAGTCGATGCAGGACATCCCCTCCGCGTGCTCGACGGGATCGACCTGCGGGAACCCCTGAGGCTTCGCGACGTTCCTCGTGTGGCAGACGGCGCAGAGCGTGCTCGCTTCGGGCCTCTCGGCGGGGTTCGCCGAGGGGTCGGAGGCGTGTGCGGCGAGGGCACCGTGGCAGGCCTCGCAACGTACCCCGGCGTGTGCCGCCTGCGCCTTCGCCTCTCCCGCGTCGGGATGGCAGTCGAGGCACGCCGCGGCGCCAGCGAACTTCACCGCGTGCACCCGATTGTCCTCGATCGCTCCCACCCGATAGTGCCCGATCTCCCCGAACCCTTCGGGGACGAGGAGAGCCCGGAGAATGAGGAAGACGACGAACCCGCCCGCGAAGAGGAGGCCGAGCCTGAGCAGGTGCTCGTAATCCCTGAGGCTCTCGCGCACGTTCCACCCCCTTCGGCCGATGCAGCTTTTGGCGCGAGGATACCGGGGGGAGCGGTGGGAGGGAACCTTGTTGTACTTGACATCGGTCAAGCAGGGGACATTCCGGTTTTTGTTTCAGAAACTACAGGACAGAGGGCACGGCGTGACGCGAATCGTGGGGACGGGAGGACCGAAGGACGCCGCCGAAGTTGCGGTGGGATCTGGGGATTGCCTTTCCGCGCCGATCGGAAGCCCAAGGCTCGCGACTTCGCGGCACGGGCTTCGCGTTGGAACTCTCGGACCCACCGCAACTTCGGCCCCATGCACGGCGCGAGTTCTCCCCACCGTTCGCGCCACCTTGCAGAGGGCAGTGAGAAGAGGCCTTTTCGCAGCCCCCTTTTCTCGTAGTTTCTGAAGCAAAAAGCGGAATGTCCTACGGAAGCGCCGGGCCGAGCTTGAGTTTCAGTCGATCGTGGATCCACTTCCGGTCGAACCACTCGTTTGGGTTGATCGAGAGGCCGTGGAGGAGGACGCTGAAGTGGAGGTGGTCCCCGCCGGCGAGACCGGTGGCGCCGGTTCGGCCGAGCTCCTGGCCCCGCGTCACCGAATCCCCTTCCTTCACCGAAATCGAGGAGAGGTGCCCGTACAGCGTCTGCAGCCCGTAGCCGTGGTCGATGACGACGCAATTCCCATAAATCCCCAGGTAGGAAGCGAGGACGATCGTACCGTCGTTCGCCGCGGGAACGGCGTCGGCACGCACGGAGGCCATGTCGAGACCGAGGTGATCCTGCTGATCGACCGCGCGGCCGCCGTACACGTAGGAGCGGCGGTCGGCGAAGCTCGCCTTGATCGCCGTGTTCACCATGGGGAGGAACGGCCCCCGCCAGAGAAACTTCGGGGTCGACTTCGCGGCCAGCGTGTCCAGGAATGCGTTGTTCGCCTTTCGAAGGTCCCGGTTGATCTGGAGGTAGTTTTCGAGAAGCCCCCCCTTGTCCTCGAGGTCCGGGGTCTCCGCCATGATCTCGGTCGCGACCTTCTCCATGAAGGCGTCGTCGAGCAGAATCGTGTCCCGTCGCAGTGGCCTCGCAAAAAACCGGTCGACAAAACGCACCTGCGAGGCGTTCCCCGCGTCGTCCTCCGCCACGACGCGCACCGACGACGCGTCATCCATATCGTAAGGGACGGCGAAGAGGGCGAAGCGGTCGCGCTGGCCCCCGCCCGGCAGCGGATAGCCCGGGAAGAAGCGGCTCCCGGCCCGGACCCCATCGCGCACCGCCGTATCGCCGATGCGGTAGACGACCGCCTCCGCCCCCCCCTGGGAGACGTACGTGAAGTTCGAGAGGATCTGCACCGTCGGGGGAGTGAGGAGAACCGGAAGCTCCAGTTCCTTCACGACCGGTCCGGGCGAGCGCAGCCACGCGGAGGCGCGCTCCGCGGTCACGCGGATCGTCGCCGTTCCTTGTTTCAAGCCCGGCATCGCGTCCTTGCCGACCTCGAGGCGGAGGATCTCGGTCGGCGTCGCACCGACCTTCCACAGTTCCCAGGATCGCGAAGGCTCGTGCCTCGCCTCCTTCACGGTCGACACGAGGTCTCCCTGCACGAGTTCGACCCTGACCCCGGCGAGCCCACGCTGCGGCTCCGAGACTTCGACCGTGACCGGGGTTTTTCGTCCGATCGCCTTGGCGGAGGTCCCGATCGAGACCGTCGGCTCGGGACCGGCGCGCAGGGCGGCGAAAACGCCGACGGCGAGGGCCACGAGGACGAACAGGAACAGGACGAGCTTTCGCATCGAGCCTCCTCCGAAGGATTCTCGAACTATAGCGAAACGTCTCGATGCCCGGAAACACGAAGGGCCGGCGCGGGTGAGCCCGGCCGGCCCCTCGAACGGGGAAGGAAACCGAATCAGAAGCGGAACGCGACGCCCAAGCGGGCGAACAGCGGGTCGACCGCGACCGAGTTCGGAAGATCGTCGCTCTCGACGCTCGCGTCGAGCCAACGTAGCCCACCGAAGATCGCGAAGCTGTCGGCGATCCCGAAGTCGATGCCGGTCGAGAGACCGAAGGTCGTCTCGCTGTCGACGTCGACGCTCCCGCCGCCGCTCAGATCGAGGGAACTCCAGTCGACGAAAGCGACGGTCGGACCGAGGTACCAGTTGAAGTTGTCGCCGTTGATCACGTGCCAGTTGAAGGTGAAGTTCCAGGGACGGAGGCTGATCTCGCCGATCACCTCACCGTCCGCCTCGACGTCGTGCTTCGCGTCGAGATAGGAGACCTCGAACCCGAAACGATCGAACGGCTTCCACTCCGCCCCGATCTCGTAACCGACCTCGCTCGAAGCCTCGACCGAGTCGGCGATCCCCTCGAGGGAGTCGTCGGAAAGCGGAGACACGTACCCGACGCCGCCAAAGATCTTGAAGTTGTAGTCGGCCGGCGCCGCTTGCGCGGGTGCCGCCACGACGGCGAGGGCCAGCGCACCGAGAATCGCAATTCTTCTCATCTTCGGAAACCTCCTTGCTGTGGCACTCGACCAACGCGCCTAATCCCTACTGGGTCGGTAGGCCGAGTCAAATTACCAGGTGACAACGCGCCTCGCAATGGTCTTGGACAAGTAAAGGACACACCGCGATGCCGCCTACCGCGCTTCCGCCAGGATCCCTTCCACCATCGGTGCGTAAAAACCCCAAAAAAAAGCCTCTTCCGAGGGAGCGAGCTTCGCCCCCTCGAGCCAACGACGGAAAGAGAGATACCCGGCAAACGGGACCCTACCCTCCCGGAGGGGGTTGTCGGCGAAGTCCCCCCCGAAGTAGTAGGTCGTCCCCTTCCCGATGCGCTGCCGCGTGCGGACGACTGCCGGAAAGCGTGCGGGAAGGCCCCGAATCCTCAGGCGCGCCTCCCCCGTCGGGGTCAGGCTCCACTGGAACGAGGCCAGAACCTCGGCGTCGGGAACGGCCTCCACGACGTCGAACCAGTACGGATAGGGGACCCGCCCCCGCGCCTCGGCGATCGCGGGCTCGTGAGGAAGATCGCGCTCGATCGTCAACCCGATCATCCCCGATTCCTTCCCGACCCGCAGGACTTCGACGTAGCGGTCGTCGCGGGTCAGGACGTAGCCGGGACCCTCGAAGGTCCACGGCGTTTTCCATTCCGCCTCGTAGACCCTGCGGAGCCATCCCGGAACCTCGTCCCGGTCCTCGAGGCGGTGAAAGAAGCGGCCGATCCAGTGGGTCCACCGGACGCCGAAGAGAAACTCCATCGCCTCGCGCGCCTCCGACTCGGTGGGGCTCCCGAGCGAGTTGAACTCGGCGATCGCCGTCCCCCCGGCCGCGACGAAACTGCGCGCCGCCTCCACTTCCGCCGTCGTGGTCCCACCGTAGATGCGCGGCGAGCGCTCGAGCGCCGCCTCCATTCGCGCCCCCGAGGCGAGGTCTTCTTCGTAAACCCCGTAGGTGTCGGCGAAGTAGAGGAGATCGGCATCCGCGAGATCGGCCGCGCCGAGATCGCGCGTGCGCGCCGGCGGGTCGCCGGGCCGTTCCGGAGGATAGGCGCCGACGTAGTCCGCGGTCACGTCGTAGGGACGCCCGTCCGGCCGGACGACCCCCAGGTGCTCGAGGAGCCAGAACAACGAACGATGCTCGAGCCAGTTGCGGAACGGAACGGTCTTGTCGACGACGACGATGCGCAGGGGAACCCGCTCCCGCTGCGAGTGCATTGCCCATGGAACCAGAACCGACAGGCCGAGGACGATCCCCGGCCACGACCAGCGGAGAGCGCCCTTGACCCCACTCACGCGGCGCCCCTCCATCCCGGGAGCCAAGCCGAAAGGCGCGGGATCGCGGCGTCACGCGACGCGGGATCGGGGCTCCGGAAGGTCATGTGGCCGATCTTGCGTCCGGGTCGTGCCCCCTTGTCGTAGAGGTGGAGGTGGAGGCCGGGGACGGCGGCGAGCCGTTCGATCGGAGGAATGTCCCCGATGAAGTTGAACATCGCGCAGTGCCCGACCGGGCCGGTCGGCCCGAGGGGAAGGCCGAGGCCCGCGCGCAGGTGATTCTCGAACTGGCTCGTCTCCGCCCCCTCGATCGTCCAGTGCCCCGAGTTGTGGACGCGCGGGGCCATCTCGTTCGCGTACAGCACGCCGTCCTTCTGGAAGAGTTCGATCGCGAGGACCCCGACGTAGCCGAGCGCGTCGAGGACCCCGGTCGCCTCCTTCTCGGCGGCGGCCTGGAGTTCCGGCGGGACGTCCGGCGCGGGTGCGACGCTGAGCCTCAGGATCCCGTCGCCGTGCGTGTTCTGGACGAGAGGCCAGAAGCGGGTCTCCCCCTTCGTGCTCCGCACCGCGAGAATCGACAGCTCCCGCTCGAAGGGGACGAACCCCTCGAGGATCATCGGTTTCCCGCCGAGGTCCTCGAACGCCTGCCGCAGGTCGTCGTGACGGCGGAGCACGCGCTGGCCCTTCCCGTCGTATCCCTCGCGCCGCGTCTTGAGGACGGCGGGAAGACCGATGCGGCGCACCGCCCCCTCGAGCCCGGCGAGATCGTCGACCGGCTCGAAGGGGGCGGTAGGGATTCCCAGGTCGCGGAAAAGGGTCTTCTCGAAGAGGCGGTCCTGTGCCGCCTCGAGCGCACAAGGCCCGGGAAAGACGGGGCGTGACCGTTCGACCCGCCGCGCCGCTTCGACCGGGACGTTCTCGAACTCGTAGGTCACGACGTGAGCCCTTTGGGCGATGTCGTCGAGGGCGTCGCCGTCGTCGAACGGCGCCTGGATTTGCTCGGCGAGCCGCCCCGCCGGAGCGTCCGGCGAGGGGTCGAGGACGACGAAGCGCAGGCCGAGGGGATAGCCAGAGAGCGCCAGCATCCGTCCGAGCTGACCCGCACCGAGAATGCCGACGACCGTCATGACGAGGAGGTGGGCTCCGGGGGGGACGCGCGCGGGTCGGGGTCGGCGAGGACGCGCTCGGTCTGCGCCCGTCGGTAGCCGCGCACCGCCTCGCGGTGCTCCGGGTGCTTGTTGCCGACGATCGACGCGGCGAGGAGAGCGGCGTTCGTCGCTCCCGCCCGCCCGATCGCGAGGGTGCCGACAGGAACCCCGCCGGGCATTTGGACGATCGAGAGGAGCGAGTCCAGACCCTGGAGCGCCTTCGACTGCACCGGCACGCCGAGGACGGGGAGGACCGTCTTCGAGGCGGTCATCCCGGGCAAATGGGCGGCCCCGCCGGCCCCCGCGACGATCACCTCGATCCCGCGGGACTCGGCCGTCGACGCGTACTCGAAGAGGAGATCGGGGGTGCGGTGGGCCGACACGACCCGCACCTCGTACGGGACCCCCAGGGTGTCGAGGGTCTCGGCCGCGGCGGAAAGGGTCTCCCAGTCCGACCGGGAGCCCATGACGATGCCGACGAGGGCGTTGCGCATGGGCGGATTCTATCGAAAACCGGTTCGAGGGCGCCGCTCGGGAGCAGAATGAGGATCCGTCCGGCGCGGCCGGATCGGAAGGAGGTCCGTCACGATGAGCGAGCATCCGACGTTCCGCATCGAGATGGAGCGGATCGAGGGGTACGAGTACCGGGTCAAGTTCGACTGGGACCAAGTGCCGGGGATCGTCATGGACGAACCGGAGCCGATCGGGAGGCGCAAAGGACCGAACGCCTCGCGCCTTCTCGCCGCCGCCGTCGGAAACTGTCTCAGCGCGAGCCTCCTCTATTGCCTCGAAAAATCGCGCGCCGAGATCGCGGGGATGCGCACGGTTGTCACGGGAACGCTCGTACGTAACGAGCGAGGCCGGCTCCGCGTCGGTGGGCTCGACGTGACGATCGAGACGCGAGGGGTCGACCCCTCTCGCCTCGAGCGCTGCCGCGGTCTCTTCGAGGACTTCTGCGTCGTCAGCGACAGCGTTCGTCACGGCATCCCGATCCGGGTGGAAGTGAATTAGGTGAAAAGGGGACTGGCACCTTTTCCGTCAGGAAAAGGTGCCAGTCCCCTTTAACCTCAACACCGGGCCCCCGAACGCGTCCGCGGCCTCCTCGAAGAGTTCGTCCTCCCGGCCCTGGTACCGCGGCGAAAGGTGGAACGGGGCGAGCCTCTGCGCACCGGCCTCCCGGGCGATCTCGCCGGCGTCGCGTGCGGTGAGGTGCCGGCGCGCGCGGGCGAGGGCGACGTCCTCGTGGAGGAACGCGGCCTCGCAGATCAGGAGGTCGGCCCCCCGGGCGAGCGAAACGATCGTCTCGACGTTCGCATCGGTGCGGGCAACGTCGGTCACGTAGGCAATCCGCTGTCCGGGGCCCCGCCGGACGATCTCCGCGGCGAGCGTTCCCCGACGGAAGGTGCGGACGCCGCCGTTCGCGCCGGCCGCCTCCACCTCTTCGTCGTCGGGTTCCCTCCTACGCACCGACTCCTTGAAGCCGCGAAGCCAAGGTCCGGGAACGAGCGACAGCCGATCGAGCGCCGAACGGTCGATTCCGAGGTGCTCGACCTCCCGGAGGGCGACGCCCAGCACCGGAACCCCATGGTCGAGAAGCGCAGCCTCGACGGTGAAGAGGCGCTCCGCGTGGATCGTACCCTCCGTGCGGCGGTCCGCCAGGGGCACCGCCCGCATCCCGGTCGCCGCGGAGAACTCCGCCGCTCGGACCCACTCCCCGTCCAACTCCTGCACCCGGAGCCGGATCGGGTACTCCTCGATCAGGTTCCAGGTGTAGGCCCCGATCCGTCCCTCGACCGCGCGGAGGAACCCCGGCGGCCCGGTGATCGACAGTTCCCGGTCGCGGCGGAGGGCGAGACGCAGGAGGTGGTCAAAGCCGACGAAATGGTCCATGTGGGTGTGGGTGACGACCACGTGATCGACGCGGAGGAGCTTCCGCGCCGAGACCCGGTTCAGGTTACCGCAGTCGAGGAGGACCGACCGCCCCTCGTCCAGGAGGTCGACCCACACGCCCGGGTCACCGGTCGGCTCGTCGATGAGGGCGGGCTGGAAGAGCGTCCGCACGATCGGCTTTACCCGGGATCCGAGAGCCCCATCCGGAAGGAGGGCGGGGCGGAGCGCGTCCCTCGCTCGGCCGCGGCGAGATCGACCGCTCCGGCAAGCGCGCGGCCGCACGGTTTCGAGAGCACGAGTTTGAGAACGAGGTCGACGACGACGCCGATCCCCCCCAAGAGCCACAGCGTCCCCACTCCCCCTTCGGCCGGCGGGAGACCGACGAACCTCCCGAGGACGTCGGCCGCGGCCGCGCCGAGTACGACGTAAGCCGCGACGCGCGCGACGCTCCAGACGTTCCATGCGAGGGCGGCGACGACGACCCGCCGCCGGGCCGCGCGGAGAACGGAGGCGACGTAAGCGTTCATGAAGTTCAAGAGAACCGCTCCGAGGGCGATCGAGAGGAAGTTCGCCGACGCGACCGCGGCACCGAGGTAGAGCGCGAGCTCGCGTGCGTGGCTCCGAACGGTCGCGAGCGGATTCGATTCGGGCCCGTTTCCCGACTTCAGCCAGTCGAGCATCGACTCGCGATAGGACCGCGCCCGAAGGACGACGCGATCGACCTCCGCGGGCGCCCCCGTGAAGGTGACAAGCGACACGAACGTGCTCCCCGCCGCCCACGCGCCCACCACCGAAGCACCCCACCCCGGCCCGTGCGCCTGCCACCCCGTCGCGAACGCCACCCATCCGAAGACCGCTTGCGTGAGCGGGAGGACGAAACGGTTCTTCCACCTCCATCCGAGCCGGAACCCTGCCGCGCCGCAGATCGCCCCGAGGACGAGGTAGTACGAGGGGGGGAAGGGAGAACCGATCACGACCTCATTTTAAGGAACCCTGTACACCCGGATCGAGTCCCCGACCCAGGCGACCGGCTCCGCGCGCTCGCGCAGCCGCGCGAGCCAGGTGGAGAGCAGGACCTCCTCGGCCGAATCGACCTGTTCGCGCGTCGCGAGCCCCTTCTCGACGAGCCAGGGACCGAGCCGCGGGTACGACTCCCGCCTGCGGATGCGCTCGTCGCGCCAGCGCGTGTACTCGCGGAGCGGTTCGACCGGCACGACGCCGCGGCGCATCAGCTCGAGCGCGAGGTCGCGATCGGAGTTGAGGTAGAGGCCGTGGAGGAAATTGACGCTCACCGCCACGAGATCCCCCGGTCCGGGCCGCACGACCGGCTCCTCGCGGCGGAAGTCGGCGTACGCGAAGACCTTCCGGTAGCGAATCCCGTACGCCTTCGGATCGGCCGTCCCGAAGTAAGCGAGGTCGATCTCGCCGACCCCCTCGCGACGCATCCACTCCGCGAGGCGGCCGAGGTCTTGCCCCCAGTCGAGGTTTGAGTCGAGCAACCACCGCTCGCCGCCGCGCACCCCCCCCGCGAAGACGTTGAAGTAGGACAGGTACCCGGGGGTCGCCGCCGCCCAAGAGACCGCGTATCCGGCGAGGAGCGCCCCGGCCGTCCACCTCTTCCAGCGCGGCGCCGCGAGCCCGGGAATCGCCCCGCACGCGACGAAGAGGATCGGCTCGAGCGGGGCGAGGTGTCGATGGCCGAGGTTCAGCCGGCTTGTCACCGCCACGGCCGCGTAAATCAGGAATGTCCCCGAAAGGACGATCGCGTCGAGGCGGCGCCTTCGCCAGAGGGCGGCCCCCCCGAGGACGGCCCAAAGCGAGAGCGCGACGAGCGCGGGCGGCGTCTTGAGGGCGAAGGCCGCGGGGAAGTACCAGGAGAACCCGAGTTCCGAAATCTCCCCGTGGAAGTAGGCGAGCCGGATTTCGTCCTGCATCGCCGCGCCGAGCCCGAAGAGCCACGCCTCGGGAAGGATCTTCGCGTCGCGCGCCCAGAGAACGATCGGGGACATTCCTCCCGGAATCGCCTCGCGCATCGCCCATGGAAGTTCGTGCCCCGGAGCGCACGCCGCGAAACGGAAGCCGTACCCCGCCCACACGCCGATCCAGGCGACGAGGCCGACCCCGACGAGGGCGCGCGCCGCCGCGCGAAGACGCGAACCGCGCGTCCCCTCCTTCCCCAGCGCCACCCAGACCCCCGCCACCACCACGAGGATCGGAGGGAGAAGGACCGCCGAGAACTTGGACAGGAGCGCCGTCGCGACGGCCGTTCCGGCCGCGACGATCTTCCACGGCCTCGCCGCCGCGAGCGCCTCCCGAAACGTCCACGCCGCGAGCGTGAAACCGAGCGCCGCGGCGAGGTCGGTCGTCACGAGCCGCGCGTGCGCCAACATCGTCGGAGACAACGAGAAGAGGAAGAGCGAGACGAGCCCGCCGGCATCCCCCCAGATCCGGCGCGACCAAACCCACACGACGAGGCCGAGCGCGACGCCGAGAAGGAGGATCATCGCCCGGGCCGGGAGGAGCGCCCTCCGCGGGTCGCGCCGCACGGGATCGGCGAGCGGGCCGTTGAGCGCCTCGAAGCCGAAGACCCACTGGTCGCCTGACGCCCACGCCGACCCCGCGTAGTCGAGCCGCCCCCTTCCCATCGCCCACGGCGCGAGCGCCGCCCACGCCTTCGCGAGCGGCGGGTGCTCCGGGTTCATCCGGAAATCGTGCCGCTCGAGGTAGGAGATGCCGGCCGCGACGTGCGGCGTTTCGTCCGACGTCGCCGAATCGCCGCGGAGGGAGAACCATCCCGAGGCGACGAAGAAGGCCAGGAGGATGGGAACGACGACGCCCGGCCGCGCGATCCGATCGAACCGCAACTTCCCCTCACTCCCCCCACGGTGGGGCGAGGACGGCCGCGGCGAGCGCCGTGGCCCCGCCCACGAGAACGGGGGCCCCGTGCGAGGGGAGGATGCGCTCCGCGCCGAGATCGACCAGTCGGCGGATCGACGGACGCAGCTGCGAGGCGTGCCGCTCCCGGCCCTCCTCCCCCGCCGCGAGCCACGAGGGAGGACAGAGCCGCAGCTCCCCGTGCCCCGCACCGATCACCGCGTCGGCGAAGACCAGCGCGCGATGCTCCGGAATCCAGAAGGCGCACTCGGCCGGCTCCGTCCCCTCGATTCGATGCGGCCGAACGCCGCAGGGGAGCGCGTCCCCGTCGCGGAAGGGGCGTGCATCGAGTTCCGCCACGAAGGCCGCCGCCTCCTCGTGAGCCCGGATCGACGTCCCCGCCCGCCCGCGGTAGCGCTCCGCGACCGCGGCCGCGCTTCGCCGATGCCACGGACACGAGACGAGGACGGCGAGCGGTGCTTCGGGAAGCCGCGCGAGGTCGCGGTCGAGGGCGCGCCAGAACCGCTCTCGGTCTTCCGGGTCGACCGGGACGAGCGGATCGATCAGCACGACACCGTCCGACCCCTCGACGTAGATCGAGGCGACCTCCGCCTCCCAGCCTCCCGGCCCTCCGTTCTCCTCGGTCCACTCGGGATGAAGCGATGCCCACCACCAGAGGCCCGGCGCGATCGGCTCGACCCTCATGACGCCTCGGCTCCTTCCCCTTGCGTCAGGAGGTCGCGGCGCAGGACGTCCAGCAGGAAGAGGAAGAAGGTGATCACAATCGGCCCGAGGAAGAGCCCGACCAGCCCGAAGGCGATCATCCCTCCGAAGATCCCGAAGAAGACGAGGAGGGTGTGCATCCGGACGCCGCGGCCGATGAAGAGAGGCCGGAGAAAGTTGTCGAGGGAGGAGACGAAGACCGCCCCCCAGATCAGGAGGAAGATCCCCTGCCAGAGGTTCCCCGTCGCGAGGAGCCAGAGCGCGACGGGTAGCCAGACGATCGCCGTCCCGCCCGGGAGGAGGGCGCAGAAAAACATCGCGACCCCCAGCGTGATCGCCGCAGGAACTCCCGCGATCATGAGACCGATCGATCCGGCCACCGCCTGGACGAAGGCGGTGACGAGGACGCCGAGGAAGACGGCCCGGGTGACCTCCTGCAGTTCGCGGAAGGCATCGTCGCGGTCGACCTCCGAGAGGGGAACGAGGCGGCGGATCCTTTCCACGAGGGCCGGCCCCTCGTGGAAGAGGACCGCCATCACGACGAGGAGGACGAGGAAGGTGAGGAGCGTCGCCATCGCGTCGGCGACGAAACCGGCGGAGTGGGACGCGACCGCGTTGCCGAGCTTCTGCAGCGTGAGGAGAGCGGTCTTCTTCAGGTCGATCTCCCCGAGGTCGATCCATTCCTCGAGACGGGTCGTCGCGTCCGCGAGCCAGGGCACCTTCTCGACGAGCCCGAGATCGGGGCCGGACTCTCGGTACGACGCCTCGAGCCATCGGTAGCCGTCGACGAGGCCCCGGCCCGCCTTGACGAGCGCGACCGTCGTCGGCACCACGATGAACGCCGCGACCAGGAGCGACAGGGTCGAGGCCGCGAGCCACCTCCGCCCGCGCATCCAGACGCAGAGCTTCCCGTAGAGTGGATGGAAGGCGACCGCCAGGATCACCGCCCAGCAGATGCCGGGGAGGAACGGCTTGAAGATCTGGTACATGAGATAGAGGGTGAATGCGAAGAGGCTGAGGAACACGAGCCTTCCGACGGCTTCTCGCTGCATCGCGCGCCTCCGGATCGCGGACCGGCCGGCCCGCGTTCGGGAGACTCGTTCAGAGGAAACGGGATGTCAAGCGCGCGCGGCGCCGCGCGTCCCCGCCGCGAGTTTCTGGAGCAGCCCCTTCTTCCCGGCCGACTCGACGAACCGCAAGATCCGCGACAGCGCCTCCTCGAACCCCGGGGGCCTCCCCGACGCCGGAGGATCCCGATCGGCGGCGACCGCCGCGAGAGCGACCGCGACGCGCCCCGACGTCCCGCCTCCTTCGTCCCGTTTCGCGAACAGGTCGGGGATCTCGTCGGGCCGCTCGGCGACGAGGAGGGCGGCCGTCAGCGCCTCGTCGGCGCGCGGCCATCCTTCGGCGAGCGCCGCGCATCGCGAGAGGGCGCCGACGGCGGCAGTGGAGTCGCCGGTCTCGAGCGCGAGCTCTCCGAGGCCGAGCCAACCCCACGGATTGTAGGGATCGGCCTCGACCGCGGCGCGGTAGGCCTCGACCGCGCCCGCCCGGTCGCCGCGCGTCCGGCGGACGGCGGCGAGCGCGATCGCCCCGGCCGCAGCCCCTCCGGGAAGCTCCGCCGCCTCGGCGGCGAGCCGCTCGGCCTCTTTCGACCTTCCGAGACGGACACACATCTCCGCCGCACGGGCGCGGGCGAAGGCGGCCGTGAGCGAGGGCTGTCGGAACGGGAGCCCCTTTCCCGCGTCCTGGTCGAAACAGGCGCGGAACTTCTCGAGCGCCTCGCTCGCGCCGGCGGGATCGTTCGCGCACTCCTCGAACGCCGCATCGGCCGAGATCGCCTCGAAGATCGCGTTCGTCCTCCGCCAAGGCTCCGCGGCGGCCTTCGCCTCGGCGGGGAGGCCCGCGGCGAGAAGCGCCGCCGCCCGGAGGCGCGCGGCGTCCGCCTCGAAGCGCTTGGGGAGAGCACCCGCGTGATCGGCGAGCCAGTCGAGGTGGACGAGGGCCTCGGCGACCCGCGCGCCGGGAACGGCGTGGAGGCCGCGCATGAGGAGGCGCTCGCGGACGAGCGCGTAGCGGGCGGCCGGTTCGTTCCGGTGCTCCTGGATCGCGTTTCGGAGCATCTCGACCATGCGCCGCGTGCGCGCCCCCGACCGGCGGTCGGAGCGGAATCCGTCGTGCCCGATCGAGAGATCGAACGGCGGGGGCTCGAACCACCGCGCCCCCTCACGCGCCGCGATCGCAGGAACGATCTGCTCGGGGAAGGCGTCGCGATAGCGATACTCGGGATCGTTCCGGAAGAGGCGGACTTGCGGCGCGGTGCGGACCGCCCCCCCGTCGAGATGGTCGAGGATCGTGACGAAGAAGGCGCGCTCCGCGGCGGCCCTCCCCCCGAACGCCTCGAGACCGGGGGAGCTCTCGATCCACTCGTCCCCGTCGAGGACGAGGATCCACCGTCCGGTCGCCTGGGAAAGGGCGAGGTTCCGGGCCTCGGCGAAGTCGTCCTTCCATTGGAGGTGCGTGAGCTTCGCTCCTCGCGCTTTCGCCTTCGCGCGCGTGTCGTCCGACGATCCGGTGTCGACGACAACGATTTCGGACACGAGCCCGGCGACCGAATCGAAGCAGCGGTCGAGGGTCTCCGCCTCGTCGCGAACGATCATGCAGAGCGAAACGCTCGGTTCGGGCATGCCGGTTCCTCGCGAGCCCCCGGAAGTCTCGAGGTCCCTGGCCGCAACGGCCGTGCCACCCGCCACGCGGGGGAATCGCATTCAACGTGGCCGCGAGGTTGTTGGGGGATGGAACCCTCGAGGTGGCGCGAACGGTGGGGAGGACTCGCGCCGCGCTCGAGGCCGAAGTTGCGGTGGGTGTGAGAGTTCGAGCGCGACGCCCGTGGCAACCGACCCGGGATCGCGCTCTCGGGGCGGGGCGGGAACGGTCCCCGGAGGACCCAACGCGACTTCGGCAGGGCCGACCGCGACCCGGATCTCCGCCGACCGGCAGCCGAAAAGGGCGGGAAACCCCCACGCCCCAACCCACAATCTTGCGGCCACGTTGAATTGCATTTGCGGAACCGCCCGGCGACCGTTTCGAAACCGGCCTTACGAAACTGTCATGCGAGAGGGGAGAGGCCGAACCGTTCCGCCGCCTTTTCCGCGAGGACACGGCCGATCGCGAGCGAGGCGGTCGCGGCGGGCGAAGGGGCGTTGAGGACGTGGAGCATCCGCTCCGCCTCGGCGATCTGGAAGTCATCGAGCAGGTTCCCGAACGCGTCGACCGCCTGGGCGCGAACCCCCGACCCTCCCGGAATCAGGTCCGAAGCGCGGATCTCCGGGACGAGCCGGCGGAGGGCGCGCGCGAGCGCCGGACGGAAGGCGGCGCGCCAGACTTCCCCCGCTCCGGTCTTCCAGTGCCGAGAGGCCAGGGTACGGAATCCCGAGAAGCGGAGCGTCTCGAAGAGGTCGCGTTTCGAGAAGGCGAGGGCTTCGTCCCCGCCCCGCTGGAGCGCAAGGACGGCGTTCGGCCCCGCCTCCACCGTCCCGTCGAGGCGGCGGGTGAAGTGCACGCCGAGGAACGGGAATTCGGGGTCGGGAACGGGGTAAATGAGGTTCGCGACCAGGTGCTTCCGCTCGGGGCGAACCTTCCAGTACATCCCGCGGAAGGGAACGATCTTCACGCCGGACTCGATGCCGCACGCTTCCGCGATGCGATCGGATTCCAGTCCGGCGCAGTTCACGAGATGAGCCGCGGAAAAGGCCCCCTTCGTCGTCTCGAGAACGAGCCCTGCGGTTTCGCGCTTGACGGCGGTGACGCGCGCGCCCGTCTCGACCGACCCTCCGCGCTCGACGATCCCCCGGGCGATCGTCTCGGAGACCCGTACGAAGTCGATGATGCCGGTCTGCGGGACGAAGAGGGCGGAGAGGCCATTCGCGTGCGGCTCCACCTCGCGGATACCCAAGGGGCCGAGCTTCACGACTCCCTGAAGCCCGTTCTTTTTGGCATTGACCTGGAGTTCCTTGAGGCGGTCTTCCTCCCGCGGGGTCGTCGCGACGATGATCTTCCCGCATCGCTCGAACGGGATCGCGTGCTTCTCGCAGAACGACTCCAGCTCGAGCCGTCCCTCCACGCAGAGCTTCGCCTTGCGGGACCCGGGGCGGTAGTAGATGCCGGAGTGGAGGACGCCGCTGTTGCGACCGGTCTGGTGAGAGGCGAGCCGGTCTTCCGCCTCGAGGACGACGACGCTCGCGCGGTATCCCTCGAGGAGCTTCCAGGCGGTAGAAAGTCCGACGATCCCGCCGCCGATGACGGCGACGTCGCGCGGGGGGGCGTTCATGGGAGCGTTCCTTTCTACTTCGACGTCTTGCGGCCCGGACCGTCGGGGAGTCTCGCCACCCCGCGCCGCGCCGCCGCGGCTTCGCCTTGTGCCTTCTTGAACTCGTTCTTCCTGGTGTACTGGAACCGCGTCGTCGCCCAAGCCATCCCTTCGCGGACGAGGCTGAGATTGACGTTCTCGCCGTCGAGGAGCACGTAGCGGAGGAGCCTCCCGTGCTTGTCGCGGTCGTCGGCTTCGGGGTCCGCCTCGAGCACGACCGTCTTCTTTTTGAGTTTCTCGATCAGCCAGTCCCTCGCGTCGTACGCGGCCTGCCGGTACTCCTCTCGGACGTCGTTCGTCTCGGGGGTGTCGACCCCGAGGAGGCGGACCTTCTCGCTGCGGTTCCCGATCTTCACGGAGATCGTGTCGCCGTCGGTGATCCACGTGACCCGCGCCTTGACCGGGGGCGCCTCGGCGGCGGCGGGAGCGCCGGAGGGGGACAGAAGGAAGAGAGCCGCGAGCGACGCTGCGAGAAGGCTCTTCACGCCGGGCAGTATAGCGGGGCCCCGGGGTCGGTTTCCGATCGGAAACCCTCCTCCGCTTGCCCGGACACCCCGTCGCGAGGTAGAAGGCGGAGAATTGGGCGGAGAGTGCGATGGCCGAGACCATGCTGGTCGCCTTCGGACGATACCTGCGGCTCCTGCGGGAGCGGCGCGGGTTGTCGCTCGACCACGTGGAGGCGCTGACCGCTGCCTATCCCGAGCCGGTGAGCAAGGTGTACCTCTCGCGCGTCGAGAACGGGCATTCGAAGATCGCCTTCTCGCGGATGATCGCCCTCTGCCGCGCCTACGAGTATCCAATCGACGCAGCCTCCGAACGCCTGTGGCTCGACCTCGGCGTCGACCGGATGGACGATCCGCCGGAGACGGCGGGAAAGGGGGCGCGGGAGTTACTGCGAGAGGGGCGACAGTACGTTCAGCGTGGCTTTCGTTGGCATGCGTATGCCTGTGCTCGTGATGCAATTTCGGTCGCAAGAACTAGTCCGTTGTCGGAAGTGTTCCGCGATCACGCGGAGCAGGCGGCGGTGGCGGAAATGAACACCGCGACGGCAGCAACCTCGCTGGGCCGTTATCGTTATGCCCTGACTGAGTACCGCCACTTGGAGCACTCGAAGGACCTGCAACCTAAGCATAGTGCCCTTGTCGTTCTCCAGATCTCGACCACACTGCGCGGACTCGGACAATTGGACGAAGCGTCCCGCTACGTAGATCAGGCTATCGCAGCCGCTTCGAAGCACGACGCCGATGAGTACCTGGGTGAGTGCTTGACTTCACGAGCCACGATTGCTTTTGCGCGCGGCGATCTCAAGACTGCCTTCGCTTACTTCCGTTCCGCTCTGGTCCGACACCGTGACCGGGAGAAGCAGCCTGAAGTCGGAACGGCGCTCGTCAACCTCGCGCAAGTGGCATTTGCGCTGCACCGCATCGGTGCCGCTCGTCGGTTCTTGGCAGCGGCGAATCGAATTGCTCAACGACTCGACCTCAAAGGGCTTCGGGTGAAGGTCCTGATCTTATCCGGGGAGATCCACCGCGCGGCGGGCGACATGGACGGAGCCGAGCGATGCTGGAAGGAAGGTCTCCGAATCGCGAATGGAATCGGCGATACCGTCTTGGCATTTAAGGTGAAGTACTTCCTTTACAGACACGCGGCTCAGAGCGGCAAGCTGGCGATTGCGAGCAGGATGCAGCGATCGCTGGAGCGAATATCGCCCTGGATCCCGCCTGACACGGAAGAGCTTCGCGCGTTTCGTGAAGATGTCGCCGGTCGGGAGCAGACCGCTTCCTAGACGCGTTCCGGACTCGCAACCCGCCGAACAACGAATTGACAACTCGATCACGCTCGACCACTTGAGTTGGGCCTCACGGCCTCGTACATCGTGGCTGCTTCCCAACTCTGGAGGAAGTGGCAATGCGAGCCATCCCGGTTGCGATGATAGTCGGGTTGATCAGCATTCCTTGGACAAGTACTCCGGCAGACCCTTTTCCCCGCTCAGACGCCGACCTGAATAGGAACTGCCCGCGCGCTCAAGCGCGGCACCTGCCAAGGTATGCCAGTTTCCCTGTTCCGGTGATCTGCGAGGTAATCGACTCCGACATACCCTTTCCCGGCGACATCCCACCCCCGCACTACCAGATCTCGAGCCGCTACCCGGGTCGAGATCCCGAATCGGCACCTTCCATTTCCCCCAGAAACGAAACGGCGCCGTCCTCTCCACCCTCACGCTCCTCGACCGCACGCAGATGAACGACGCCGCACCCGAGAACCGACGCGCCCCAACCCCGGCCTCCCCCTCCCCCCGTGCTACCCTCGACGATCCATGCCGCGGCCCTCCAGCCGTCCCGCGCGCATCCTCGCGCACCATCTTTACGATCTCGTGGTCTGCGACCACCGGATCGCCCTCGACTTCACCCTCCCTCGCGATTTCCGCACCCCACCCGACGAAGCGGCGGCCCTCCTCCACGAGAACGGACTCGCGCACGAGCGCGCGGTCATCGACGCCCTCGGCTACCCCGAGATCGAAACCGAGAATCACGACTGGGAGGCAGCCGCGGCGCGCACCCTCGACGCGATGCGCAGAGGCTTCCCCGGCATCGCACAGGGCGTCCTGATCGACGGCGACCGCCTCGCGCGCCCCGACTTGCTCGAACGCGTCGACGGCGAATCCCGTCTCGGCGCCTGGCACTACGCCCCTGGAGACGTGAAGTCCGCCCTCTCCCCCAGAAGCGACGCCGCCCTGCAGATCGGGTTCGCCGCCAAGATCCTCGAATCGATCCAGGGTGTCCGCCCCGGCACCGGCTTCGTCGTCCTCGGCGACGGCACCCGCGAGGAAATCGACCTCCACGCGATCTCCCGGTCGGTCGACGACGCCGCCGAAGCGGTCGAGGAGGTCGCGCGCGGCCGCGCGGAAACCTCCCCCTTCTTCTCCCGCGACTGCGCGCGCTGCCGTTGGCGCACTCCCTGCCTCGAGCGGCTCGCCGCGGCGTCCGACCCTTCCTTCGTCCACGGCATGACCCGCGCGCGCCGCCGCGCGTACGCGAAGGCCGGCATCCTCACTCTTCACGACCTCGCTTCCGCGAACGAGAGCGACCTCCGCGCCGCGGGTGTCCCCACCGAAGGGCTCTCCCGCCTCCGCGCCCAGGCCCGCGCCCTTCTGGAGAAGCGCGCCGTCGAAGTACGCCCGGTCGACCTCCCCCGCGGCCGCCGCCGCGAGCACTTCCTGCGCATCGAGGCCAATCCTCTCGAGCGATCCGACCCCTTCGCCCTCGCGTGGGGATCGAGCCCGGCGGGAGGACCCATCGATCGCGTCGAGGCAACCCTCGTCGCTCGTTCGGAGGAACGGTCCGCCGCCTTCTTGCGTCTCGTCGCCGATCTCGAGGCAACGTCCTCTCCCGACGATCCCGTCTACTTCCACGGCGCCGTGACCGAACAGTGCTTCGCCCGGCTCGGCGCCTCCTCGAGCCTCTCCCCCGCCCGCCTCGGCGAACTCCAGGGGCGGCTCCTCGACCTCGCGCCTTGGGTCCGGCGCGCCGCGGTCCTCCCCGTCCTTCGCTACCGATTCGACGAGATCGCCGCGTTCCTCCGGGGCCGCCCCGTCCCGCCGCCGGAGGCCTCCGAAGACGCCCGCTTCGTCGCCTTCGCGTCGGGTTCGACCGATCGCGTCGCGCGGATCGTCGAGGACCTTCGCGACGACCTCGAATCCCTCGCGCTTCTCCGCGACTGGCTTCTCCGAGGGGGAAACGCGTGAGCGACCACGACCTCCTCGCCCGGCTCGAGCGCCTGCTCCACCGGGAACGCTCCCGTGCCCACGCCGAGCATCGCGACCGGATGGCCCTCCCGGTCGAGGACCGGGTCGAACGCGGAGAGTCGATCACCGGGCTCCGCTGGATCGGCGAAGAGCGGGAGACGATCCGTCTCTCTTGCGCGGAAAATCTCTCGAAGTACCGCCCCGGCGACTCCCTCCTCCTCCGGAGCGAGTCGGAGGACCGGGGGCGCGACGGCGCGGGAATCGCCGTCACCTACGCCGCGTACGACGAGCGCGACGGGACGCTCCGCCTGGAGCGGGACCGCTACCGCCCGGTGGGAAGTGTCGATCGCGAGGCCTCCCTCCAGCTCGATCCCGTGTCGGTGACCCTGACCGAACTCTCGCTCGAAGCGCTCGACGCGTTGCGACGGGGGGCGTCGAGGGAGGCCGAGACGGCGCGGGCGGTGCTCGAGCGTCGCGCCGAAGTGAGGACGGACAAGGCCGCGAGGGCCCACGCCCTCCGGGAGATGCGCCGCGGCCTTCCCCTCGACGCAACCCAGTCGGAGGCGTTCGTCGCGGCCCTCTCCACGCTTCCGGTCGCCCTCGTGCAGGGCCCGCCCGGGACGGGGAAGACCTGGCTCCTCGCGCACGCCGTCGCGGCGCTCGCCCGGCGGGGCGAGCGCGTCCTGGTCGCCGCCTTCACCCACCGCGCGGTGAATCACGCCCTCCGGAAGATCGCGGAGGTCGCCCCCGATTTGCGCGTGGTCAAGGCGGGGCGCGATTCCGCAGCCGACGACCTGAGGGGCACCCGGGTCGGAAGCGCTTCGTCGCTGCGGCGGATCGATCCCGCCCCTGGGACGGTCGCGGGGGCGACCGTCTACGGGGCGCGCGCCGGGTGGGACTCCTCCCCGTTCGACCGGGTCGTGTTCGACGAGGCGGCGCAGATTCCGATCTCCGCGGCGGCCTCCGCGATGCTCCTCGCCCCTCGCTACCTTCTGGTGGGAGACCATCGCCAGCTGGGCCCGATCGCCCGCGGCGACGAGGACGATCCCCTCTCGACCCGCTCGCTCTTCGAGCACCTTGCCGCGTCGTACGCGCCGCTCCTGTTGCGGACCACCTACCGCATGAACCGCGGAATCGTCGCCTTCCCGAGCGCCTCGTTTTACGGAGGACTTCTCGAACCGTCACCCGGCGCTGCAGCGCGACGGTTCGAGGCGGTTCCGGGCGGGACGTTCGACGCGATCTTCGACCCCGAGCGCCCCGCGGTGCTCGTCCTGCTCGAACACGAGGGCTTCCGGACGCGATCGGAGCCCGAGGCCGATCTCGTCGCGAGGATGGTGGTCGACCTCACGGCGCGCCAGGGGATCGGGGCGGAGCGACTCGCGGTCGTCGCTCCCTACCGAGCGCAGCTCCGCCTCGTGCGCACGCTCGTCCGGCGGGGTCTCCGCGACGCGGGAGCGGCTCCGGGTCCGCTCCCGGTCATCGACACGGTCGAGCGGATCCAGGGTCAGGAACGGGAGATCGTGATCGTCTCGATGACCGCCTCCGACCCCGACATCCTCGCGGGAGAGCAGGCGGCGTTTTTCTTCTCGCCGAACCGCTTGAACGTGACGCTCACCCGGGCCCGGACGAAGCTCGTCGTCGTCGCGAGCGAGGCGGTGTTCCGCGCCTGGCCGAGGGACGTCGGCGCGCTCCGGGATGCCGAGTGGTTCCGACGGTTGCGGGCGGCCTTCCCGATCGTGCGCGGCGAGCGGATCACAACTTGAAGGCGATCACCTCGGTGATCCACACCTTGACCGACACCCCGTCCTTCTTCGCGGGACGATAACGCCAGTTCCGCGCGGCCTTCACCGCCTCGCCGGCGAAGTCGGCGGGCGCAGACGCGTCGGCGACGACCGCGTCGGCGACGGTTCCGTTCTCGTCGACGAGGAGACGCACGGCGACCCTCCCCTCCCGCCGCATGCGCAGTGCCACGGGCGGGTAGGCGGGGGCGGTGCGGCTCAACGCCTCCGGCGGCGAATCGGCCTCCGCGAGGTCGACGATCGATCCGCGAACGGTCCCGGCCTTCGGCCGCGCGGGCTCCGGCTGCGCCGACGGAACCGCGGCGATCGCCTCGATCGGGGCGATCATCGAGGGGAGCGCGAGCTCTTCCTCGACCGGCTCCATCCCGGATTCCGAAGGGGCCGGCAGGGCCGCCGGGGCGGGCTCTTGCGGCACGGGCGGCCCAGGCGTCGCCACAGGTTCCGCGCGCTGCGGAGTCGGCGCGGAGGTCTCCGTCCGCGGTGCGGGAGGGGCGGGGATCGGGGCCGGGGTGGAGGGCGCGAGCCTCACCGGCGCCGCCTCGGGCTCGACGAACACGGGCCCGCTCGACGACTCCGCCGGGGGCGACTCGACGGCGGGCGGTACGGCAAGCGCCGGCTCCGCGCTCCGAGGAACCGGAGCGAAGTCGGTGGCGTCGAGAGCCGCGCCTTCGGCCACCGCTCCGTCGGAGCTCGCCGCCCGCCATCCGTACCATCCGCCGATCACGGCGATCAGGCCGACGACCGCGACGACCGGCCAGGCGATGCCGGGCCGCTTCGAGGTTTCGACGACCGGAGGCTCCAGGACCGGCCCCGCCTGCGGGAGCTTCGCCCGCGGCGCCGGACGCTCGGCGGGCACGGCGACGGGCGGGGGGGCTTTCGGGGGGGCGGCCGGGGGAGCCTCCACCCGGGGTCTCGGAGGGGCCGACCGCGAGGTCTCGACGGGCTGCACGGACGGGACCTGCGCCGGAGCGTGGGGCACCGCTTTCGTCGGTCGCGCCTGGGTTTCGCTCGGAAGGAGCGCATCGAGCCGCGCGGAGATCTCGTCGTCGGAGAGACCACCGAGGTCGAGCAGCGGAGCAGCCGGTTCCGGCGTCGCCGCCTTCGGCGCCGCGGCCGGAGCGGTACGGGTCGGCTCCTTGAAGAAATCGGGGACCGAGTCTTCGAGGCGGATCGGTTCCGGCGCCTTCGGCTCTTGCGGCGGAAGATCCTGGTTCGGCTGTTCGATGAGGTTCCGGCAGATCTCGAGGAGGCGCTCGTCCGGAACGGGGCGGACGAGGTAATCGCTCGCCCCCGCGCCGATCGCCTGCATGCGGTAGCGCTCGGCCTGGGTGCTTCCCAGGATCAGGACCGGGGTCTTCTTGCCGGGGCGGAGCTTCCGGAATTCCTGGCAGACCTCGAAGCCGTGGCGCTTCGGGAGCATCATCTCGACCAGCACGAGATCCGGATGGAGCCGGGCGAAGGCCTCGACGCCGGCGACCCCGTCCCGCGCCACCTCCACGCGATACCCCGCTTCGGTGAACGGCCGTGTGGTGGTCTCGATGCGCTTCGGGTCGTAGTCCACCACGAGGATCGACTTCGCCATCTCGGCACCTCGCGGGCACCGGGCGGACCTCGTCTCGGCGTCGATGCGCGCTCCGCACCCCGTCGAGCGGAGACTCCGTCGTGCTCGTGCCCCGGCCGAAACGTAGGTTCCGGGCCGGCGCGGGGCAAGCGGGGGAGGTCGACGCTAGGGGGTCGGGACTCCTCGTCCGGGGGTCCACGGAACCCCCGCCGCCTCGAGGCGCCGTTCGAGACTTCGCAGGTCGACCTCGACCAGACGCTCCAGCGCCTGCCGGAGCGCCGCGAACGACTCCTCGGCGATCTCGACGCTCATGACGTGCGTCGGGGTGGGACCGTACACGCTGGAGCGGTTCGCCATCGCGGCCACGTCGACCCGGCGCTTGATCGAGATCGGCCCGGGGTCCCCCATGAACTCGCGCGTCCGGCTCCCGAGGAGGTCGAGCCGGAGCCCGGCGAGGCGCCCTTCGAGCGCCCGGACCTCGTCGTCGAGCGCCGCATCCTTGACGGTCGCGCGCATGAGCGACTCCCGGATGGCCCGGAGCCGCGTCTCCGTCTCGGCGATCGTCGACTGGGCGCCCTGCACCGAGCGCTCGAGAGCGGCGATGCGCCTCTGGAACGCGACGGTATCCGCGGGAGGAGAGCCCGGAAGCGCCGGGTCCCGAATCGACTCGACCTGGAACGTCTCCACGAGCCCGAGGTCGGTCAGAACCCCGTCGACGCGTTTGGCGACTGTGACCGTGTAGGTTCCCGGCGCGGCGTACGGGACGAACGGGGGCATCCAGTCCGGCTCGTCCGGGGTCGGCTTCCACGGTGCGTGATGAGGGAAGCGGAGATCCCAGGCGACGCGGTGGAACCCCGCCTTCACCGGTCCCTGGAGACGGCGCACCACGTTCCCCGCGGAGTCCCGTACCGTGAGGACGATCGCCGGGTCCTCCTCGCGCTCCTCCGCGAGAACGGCGTCCCAGCCCGGATAGGGAGTGCCCCCTCCCTTCTCCGCGACCGCCTTTTCCTTCTCCAGCCGCGTCCCCTTCTTCGTCTTGATCTCGTCCCGGAGGTAGTAGGTGAAGACGGCGCCGAAGGGAGGGTTCGGTGCGACGAAGTAGGCGTCCCCCTGGTAGGCCTTCCCCGAATCCCCGAGCGGCCGCCTCTCGACGTACCAGCGTGCCGGCCTGACGGGGAAGAGGGCGGCGGGGGCGTCGAGGGCCTCCGCGGAGATCGCCCGCAGCGGCGTGTAGTCGTCGAGCACGTAGAAGCCGCGGCCGAAGGTCGCCCCGACGAGGTCGTTCTCGCGCCTCTGGATCGCGAGGTCCCGGAAGGGAATGTTGGGAACGCCGCCGGTCAGCTTCACCCATCGCTTGCCGCCGTCGACCGTGAAGAAGACGCCGAACTCGGTCCCCGCGAAGAGGAGGTCGGGATTCACGTGGTCCTGCACCACGCGCCAGACGAGGTGCCGGTCGGGGAGGTCGCCGGAAATCCGTGACCAAGTACGCCCGCGATCGCCGCTCTGGAACAGGTAGGGGGCGAAGTCGCCCTCCTTGTGACGGTCGACCGCGACGTAAACCGTGTCGGGGTCGTGCAGGTCGGCCTTGACGTCGTTCACGAAGAAAAAGTCCGCGACGCCGGGAAGCCGGTCGATCTTCCGCCACGACCTCCCGCCGTCTTCGCTGACCTGGATGATCCCGTCGTCGGTGCCGGCGTAGAGGAGCCCCTCCACCCTCGGAGACTCCGAAAGCGAGGTGATCGTCCCGTACGCCGACATCGCCCAGAAGTCCCACACGGCGTCGAACGAGCGAACCCGTCCCATCATCGGCTGCAGGAGGCGGTCGAGTCCCCGCGAGAGGTCGCCGCTCACCGGCCGCCACGAATCGCCCCGGTCGTCGCTCCGCCACACGCGCTGGCTCGCGTAGTAGAGACGCGCCGGATCGTGGGGGCTGATCAGGATCGGGGCGTCCCAGTTGAATCGCTCGCTCGGCTCTCCCCTCCCCGGCTGCGGTTGGATGTAGATCACCTCGCCCGTCTTCCGGTCGTAGCGGGAGAGGTTCCCCTCCTGCCACTCCGAGTACACGATGTCCGGGTTGGTCGGGTCGACCGCGGGCTGGTGGCCGTCGCCGCCGAGGGTGATGAACCAGTCGGAGTTCCGGATCCCGTTGACGTTCAGCGTGCGCGAGGGCCCTCCCTGGGTGTTGTTGTCCTGCGTCCCTCCGTACACGTTGTAGAAGGGCTCGTCGTAGTCGACAGCGACCTTGTAGAACTGGGTGACCGGGAGATTCGCGACGAACCGCCAGGTCGCGCCGAGGTCGAACGACTCGTAGATCCCGCCGTCGCATCCCGAGAGGAGATAGTCGGGGTCTTCCGGGACGAACGCGAGGGCGTGGTTGTCGCTGTGCTTCGCGGCCTCTCCGACCTTCCGGAACGTCTTCCCGCCGTCCTCGGTCACGTGCATCCAGACGTCCATCTGGTACACCCGGTCGAACGCGTGCGGGCTCGCGAAAATCTCCTGGTAGTAGTGGGGGCCCGTCCCCCCGGAGAGATAGTCGTTCCGTTTTTCCCAACTCTCGCCGCCGTCCTCGGAGCGCCAGAACCCTCCCATGCGATGAGCCAGCTCGATCGTCGCGTAGACGACGTCCGGGTTCTGTGGGGAGACCGCGAGGCCGATTCTCCCCATGTCCTCCTCGGGAAGCCCCTTCGTGAGGCGCCGCCAAGTCTTTCCCCCGTCGGTCGATTTGTGAATTCCCGATTCCGGACCGCCGTTGATCACGGCCGCGACGTTCCGGTACCGCTCGTGGGTGGAGGCCCAGAGGACGTCGGGATTGCGCGGGTCCATGCGAACCTCGTTGACCCCCGTGTACTCCCCCCCGCCGAGGATCTTGACCCAAGTCTTCCCGCCGTCCTCGGTCTTGAAGAGTCCGCGGTCGCCCCCGGGCGACCAAAGTGGCCCCTGCGCCGCAACGTACACAATGTCCGAGTTCCCGGGATGGACGAGGATCGTCCCGATGTGTTCCGACTTCTCGAGCCCCATGCGTGTCCAGCTCTTGCCCGCGTCGAGGCTGCGGTAGATTCCGTCGCCGTACCCGACGTGCCGCCCGCCGACGTTTTCTCCGGTCCCCACCCAGATCGTGTCGGGGCGATTCGGATCGATCGCGAGGCACCCGATGGAGTAGGAACCCTGGTCGTCGAAGATCGGGGTCCAGGTCGTTCCCGCGTTGACCGTCTTCCAGACCCCGCCGCTCCCGACCGCGACGTACCACGTCGCCCGGTCCTTCGGGTGAATCGCGAGGTCGGCGATCCGGCCGGACATGAGGGCCGGTCCGATGCCGCGAAAGGCGAGCCCCTTGAACGTCTCCGGCTTCATGCGGGTCTCGGCTTCCGGCTTCGTGGCCGGCCTGTCCTTGGCGGCGAGGGCTCCGGAGGCGACGACCGCGCAGAGGGCGGCCGCGACGACGGATCGAACGCGGATCATGTGGCTCTCCCGGCCGGGCGCCTCAGCGCTCCGGCGACGCGACGAAGATGTAGTCGACCGGTCTCTGGAACTCGCGTTTCGCGACGGTACGCCCGTCGTCGAGCGCGACGAATTCCACCCCCGACGCCTGGGGGACGACGGCGACCCCGTCGTGGACGTTCACGACCCCCGCGAGCCCCGAGCGCACCGCCATGGCGCACTTCCGGACCGCCTCATGCGTCTCCGGGTCGATGCGCACGAAGGCGTCTCCCGCGACGACGTAGAGACACGATCCCCCGGGGGCCACGAGAACCGAGTCGGTGCGTCCGCCGGTCGCGACGACCTCCTCGACTTGGAACGTCTCCGCGTCGACGACGGTGACGTCGTCGGTACGGGTGTTGGCGAGAAACACTCGCTTGCCGTCCGGGCTCATCGTCATGACCAGCGAGCCGGGCTCGGCCGCGTACGTACCCGCCGCACCGGCACGGCCCGCGTTCGCCTGGATCAGCACCTCTCCCTTCGCGAGGTCGAGGACCGCGTAGTCGGAGCCGTATCCGGCGGCGACCCACGCGCGGTTCCGCACCGGATCGAAGGTGGCGTAGGCAGGCTCGAAATCGAGCGCCCACATCCGGGTCTTCTCGATGGGATCGGTTCCGATCTCGACCACCGCCCGTTCACCCATCACGAGGACCGCCTTCCCCCCGGGGACGGGGTAGACGTTCCCGTACCCGACGGGAAAGGCGATCCTGGACTCCACCTGCGCCCCCCGAACGGCGAGAACCGTCCCCTCGGAGGGCTTCGACCCGGTCGCGACCGACCAGACGAGCGACGGGTCGGGATCCTGCGTGACGGCCTTCGTCCCGGGCCCCGTCGCGATCTTCGAGGCGAGCCTCCCGGTCGCCGCGTCGAAGACGAAGAGCGCGCCATCCGCCGCGCCCTCGCCGCCGGTCCGCCCGGCGCACGCGACGTAGACGTACGCCCCGTCGGCGCTCGGCACGGGGCGGCGGGGAGACGGATCGAGGGCCTGCTCCGCGATCTTCTCGAGCGTCTTCGCGTCGTAGACCACCAACTTCGGCTCGGGATCGTTGGGTCCGGTCTCCCCGTATCCGAACACGGCGAAGAGGGCCTTCGACCCCGGCCCGAGGACGGCGTGGGGCCGCCCGCGGGGAGTGGGGATCCGGCGCACCACCATTCCGCCACCGAGGTCGACGACGGCCAGGCTCCCGTCGGCCTCTTTCCGCCCCTGACCGAGGAGATAGGCTCGGTTTTGCTCGGAAGCGTACGCGAAGCCCATGGGGGGGAGTCCGACCTCGCCCAGATCACGGACCTTTCCGGTGTCGACCGCGACGAGGAAGAGCTTCCATGGACGGGTCGACGCTCCGGTCAGCTGGCGCGCGGTGCTCTGGCCGAGAACGACGAGAACCTTCCCGGTCGCGTCGTATCCCATGGGCCGGGGCTGCATCGGGAGCTTCACGGTGCGCAGCACCGCGAAGGTGTCGTGATCGAGCAGGGTGATCGCTCCCGATCGGGCCGACGACCCCTCCGGCGCGCGGTGGACGACGACGATGGGGTAATGCTCCCCGGAAACCTCGGCGAACGCGGGGACGACAGCGATCGACATCAGTGCGGAGAGGAAGTATCGGCGCATGGCGATCCTCCTGGGCGGTCAAGCATACGCCTAATCGCGGAGCCGAACGCGGCGGCCCACTCTTTCCGCCGGGATCCACGCGTAGGCTCGAGGATCCCGCTCCATGGCGCGAACGTGCAGTTTCGCGACGTGCGTGAAGGCGTGCGCGCCGGTCACCGGCCGCCGGGCGTCGCGGGGCGAACCCGAGAGCGAATCGACGAGATCGGCCGCAGCCTGCAACGCTTCGCCGACGGGCCAGAGCCGCTGCCCGCGCACGGCGAGATTGACGAGGACCGCCGCGGTGTCGACGATTCCGCAGCGCTCGCCGAGACCGTTCATCGAGGACGAAATCCAGGTCGCTCCGGCGTCGACCGCTGCGAGGGCGGACGCGAGGGCGAGGCCTCGATCGTCGTGGAGGTGGACCTCGACCGGAAGCGCGGGGTGCGCGCGGCGGATCGCGTCGACCCCCCGCGCGACCTCGGCAGGCTCCGCGACGCCGGCCGTGTCGGCGTAGCCCAGCCGGTCGGCCCCGCCCGCGGCGGCCGCGTCGTACGCGGCGGCCCGCTCGTCGTCCCCCGTGCGGCTCGCGTCTTCGAGGGTGAATCGGACCGCGAGGCCGCGGGATTTCGCGTACGCGACGGTCCGCCCGATCTGCCGGACGAGATCGGGAAGGTCCTTCCGAATGCGCGCGATCCTGGAGAGGTCGTTGAGACCGAGGAAGAGGCCGACCCAGGGGGCGCCGACCTCCGCGACAAAGTCGATGTCCGACTCGAGCGCGCGGGCGTGGCAGAGGACCGGCGGAGGAAGCGCGGCTTCGAGGACGGCGCGGATCCGCGCGCGCTCCGCCTCGCCGACCGCGGGGTGGCCGCACTCGATCGCGTCGACCCCGAGTGCGGCGAGCGCCCGCGCGATCGCGACGGAGGACTCGGGGGTCCATTGAACTCCGGACGCCTGTCCCCCCTCGCGGAGGGTCGAGTCGACGATGCGGATGGGCCCGAGTCTCACGCGAGGAGTCTTGCACGCGGAGCGGGGTAACGGGAAGAGAGTCCCCTCTTGCCCACAAACGAGTCGAAAGGGATACTCCGCGCATGCGGGAGCGGAGGCGGCGGGACGAGCCGGCCGAGCGGGCCGCGGAGGCGCTCCGCGAGAGCGAGCGGCGCCTCAAGACCCTCATGGACAACCTCCCCGGCATGGCTTACCGCTGCCTGAACGTCCCCGCGTGGCCGATGCAGTTCGTGAGCGAAGGGTGCTTCGACCTGACCGGCTACACCCCCGCGGAGCTCACGATGGGGGGCGGGATCGACTACGGCGACATCATCCATGCCGACGACCGGCAGGCGGTCTACGACGCCGTCCAGGAAGCGGTCCGCGCGGGCACCTCGTTCCGGATGGAGTACCGGATCGTCAAGAAATCGGGGGAGGTCCGGGACGTCTGGGAGCAAGGACGTCTCGTTTCGGAGCCCGGGGACCCTGCGGAGTGGCTGGAGGGGTTCATCACCGACGTCACCGAACGGAAGCGCGGGATGTACTCGACCGCCCTCCTCGCGCGTCTGACGGAGACGAGCCCGATCGGGATCGCGCTCCTCGACCTCGACGGACGCATGACCTTCGCGAACGCCGCCGCGGTCGACGTTCTGGGGCTCGACCGGGAGCGACTCGTCGGGCGGCGGTACGACGATCCGACCTGGAAGATCACCGACGCGGCGGGAGAGCCCCTCCCGGACGAGGAGGTGCCGTTCGTGCGGGTCCTCCGCACGGGCCGGACGGTCCACGACGCGGAGGTCGCGATCCGCCGCGCCGACCGCCGGGTTCTCCTCTCCGTGAACGCCGCCCCCGTCGACGACGGCTCGGGGAAGATCGCCGGGGTCGTCGTGATCTTCCGGGACGTGACGCAGGAACGCGAGACCGAGCGGCAGCTCCTCCAGGCGCAAAAAATGGAGGCGGTCGGCCGGCTCGCGGGAGGGGTCGCCCACGACTTCAACAACCTGTTGACCGCAATCCAGGGCTACGCGGAGATGCTGGAGCCGCAGCTCCCCGCCGGCTCCTCCGCCGGCCGGTACCTCGCCGAGATCCGAAAGGCGGCGGCCGGCGCCGGCGACCTGACGAAGCAACTCCTCGCGTTCGGCCGCAAGCAGATCCTCCAGCCGTCGCTGCTCGACCTGAACGCCGTCGTCGAGTCGATGATGAACCTGATCCGGCGCGTCATCGGGGAGGACGTCGAACTCGTCCACTCGCTCGACCCGTCGCTCCCCGCCGTCCTCGCCGACCGCGGCCAGATCGAGCAGGTGCTGATGAACCTCTGCATCAACGCCCGCGACGCGATGCCGGACGGGGGACGCCTCACGATCGCGACGAAAGGGGTCGTGTCGGACGGGCGGAAGCGCGTGCTGCTCCGGGTGTCGGACACGGGGATCGGGATGACGCCGGAGGTGCAGGCCAAGATCTTCGAGCCGTTCTTCTCGACGAAGGCCTCGGACAAGGGGACCGGACTCGGCCTCGCGACCGTCTACGGGATCGTCCAGCAGAGCGGAGGCGACGTCCGGGTCGAGAGCGCGCCGGGAGCGGGGGCGCGGTTCGAGATCGTGCTTCCCGCGACGGAGGCCGAGGCGGCTCGCGAGGACGATTCGATCGCCCCCGACCGCGACTTCGCGGCCCGAGGGGAGACGGTACTCGTGGTCGAGGACGAGGACTCGATCCGGGAGCTCCTCCGCGACGTGCTGCGGGAGTGGGGATACTCCGTCCTCGACACCGCCGCGCCGAGCGGCGCGCTCGAGATCCTCGAGACGTTCACGGGGACGATCGACCTGCTGCTCACCGACGTCGTCCTTCCGGAAATGGGGGGGCCGCAACTCGCGACGCGCGTCGAGGCTTCGAGACCCGGGATCCGCGTCCTCTTCATGTCGGGTTATACCGACGACGCGGTCTTGAGGAACGGCGTCCTCGGCGAGAGCGCCTACTTCCTCGCGAAGCCGTTCACCCCGGCGGCCCTGCGGAGGAAGATCCGCGAGGTGCTGGAGGGGTAGGGGGCTTTCGTCACCAGTCCTTCTGGAACGCCGGCCGCTCTCCCGGGCGCAGGTGGAGGGTACCGTCGGCCCGTTCCCGGGTCGGGATGACCTCCCGGTCGATCTCCCCTTCGAGGGTCATCGCGAGGTCGAGGGCGAACACGGGATCGCCGATGTACCACGAGTGCGTGAAGTTCCCCTCGTAGGTGGAGGCCTTCGGATCCTTCGTGAGGAAGTGCCGGGAACAGTCGACGTTCACCGCCTTGCGGGGAACGTCGGCGGGGAGTCCCACCCTGCCGGCACGGGGAGAGGTTCCGAGGCGCTTCGCATTCGACACGGCGAGGGCCTGGTCGAAGCCGCTCGCGTAGTTCGT
Source organism: uncultured Acidobacteriota bacterium (assembly GCA_964383585.1). GTDB lineage: Bacteria > Acidobacteriota > Polarisedimenticolia > Polarisedimenticolales > DASRJG01 > CAYLHQ01. The sequence continues at coordinate 80,193 of CAYLHQ010000008.1, read as the reverse complement.
GAGGCGCATGATGCGCGAGAACATCGGCCGCCCCCATTCGGAGCTTTCCCTGAGGCTCTCACGGCTGACGTCGCCTCCGATGAACGCGACCTGGGCGATCCGCCAGGATCGCTTGAAGAGGTTCCCGTCCTTCTCCGCCTGCGCGAACGACTCCATGATCACGTAGGCTCCCGTCGAGTGGCCGAGCAGGTGGACGTTCAAGGTGCACGGCGGGGAACCGTCCTTGGGGTCCTGCGCGTCGACCATGAGGGCGAGGGCGTCCTGCGCGAGCCGCAGAGCCGTCCGCGCGGCATCGCTGCGATCTTCCAGGTAATTGAGGGTCGAGTTCGCGCTCGGCCAGTCGAAGGCGATCACGGTCCCCTTCCATCCGGCCCTCTTCAGGGTCGACGCGAGCGTGCGGGTGCGGCTCAGGACCGACCTCGTCGTGTTGTTGTACCCGTGGACGAAGACGAGAACGTCTCCGGTCGCGCCGGTCAGATCGTCTTCGACGCCGTCCGCGACGGCGATGACGCCCCGCCTCCACCGATGTGCGGTCGTTTCGTGAGACGGCTCCAGTCCGTCGGCGCCGGCCGGCACGCGCAGGTAGCGCGTCGGCCCCGGCTCGTCGCCGAACTTGTTCCCCCGGACCTCACGGCAGGTGACGACGAAGGTGGCGCTCATCGGTTCGATCCTCCAGCGCGAGAACGGACGATCATGGGTGCGCGCACGGGAGTATGCGTCCGTTTCGTCGATCCGCGCCGATCACCCCCCCGGCCGTCGGAGAGTCCCCCCTGCTATCCTCTCGCCTCCCGTTCCACGCCCCAAGGAGACTCCGCCCATGCGCTCGACCCGCTTCCTCCTCGTCCCGATCGCCGCCGCCCTCCTCCTCTCCCTCGGCGCCGCCAAGAAGCCGAAGGACACCCCGAAGCCCACCGAAGAGAAGATGGAATGGGACGTCGAGGCCCCTCCCGGGAACTGGCGCACGATCACGATCGACTCCACCGAAACCACCTGGTCGAGCGTCGACGTGAGCCCCGACGGGAGGACGGTCGTCTTCGACGGGCTCGGCGACCTCTGGACCGTCCCGGTCGAGGGGGGCGACGCGAAGCGGCTGACGAGCGGGATCTCCTGGGACTTCCAGCCGCGCTTCTCCCCCGATGGGAAGAGGATCGCCTTCATCAGCGACCGAAAAGGGGGGGACAACATCTGGGTCGTCGATGCCGACGGGACGAACCCGCGAGCGGTGACCGACGAGAAGGAGCACATCGTCCACTGCCCGTGGTGGAGCCCCGACGGGGAGTTCCTCGTCGCGAAGAAGGACTTCGTCTCGACCCGCAGCATTCCCGCCGGCGAGATCTGGCTCTTCCACGCGGAGGGGGGCGGCGGGCTCCAACTCACGGAGCGCCCCCACGGCCCGAAGGACCAGAAGACGATGGTCGACCCGGCCTTTTCCCCCGACGGCCGCTACGTCTACTACAGCCAGGACGCGACGCCGGGCCTCGTCTGGCAGTACGACAAGGACTCGACCGGCCAGATCTTCGTGATCAAGCGGCTCGACCGGATCACCGGTGAGACCGACGTCGTCGCGGGGGGACCCGGAGGCGCGATCCGCCCCGTTCCCTCCCCCGACGGACACACGCTCGCCTACGTGAAGCGGATCCCTGGGCTCACGAGCGCGATCTACCTCAAGGACCTCGCGTCGGGGCGGGAACGACCGGTCTTCACGGAACTCGATCGCGACCTTCAAGAGACGAGCGGCGCCCACGGGAACGCGCCGTCGTTCGCCTGGATGCCGGGCGGGAGAGAGCTCGTCTTCTGGTCGGGGGGAAAGATCCGCCGTCTCGACGTCGACACCCGCGAGAGCCGGGAGATCCCCGTGCGCATCCGCGGGGAGTTCCGGGTGAACGAGACGCTGCGCTTCCCCGTCGACGTCGCTCCGGAAACGCTCCGCGTCCGGATGCCGCGCTGGGTCACTCAGGCGCCGGTGGGCACGCGGATCGTCTTCCAGGCGCTCGGCCGGCTCTGGGTGAAGGACTCGGAAGGGGCGGCGCCCCGGCGCCTCACCCGGCAGGAGGACCACATCGAGTCGCACCCGGCGTTCTCGCGCGACGGGAAGTGGATCGTCTACGCGACCTGGAACGACGAGACGCTCGGCTCGATCCGGATGGTCGACGTGCGGACGGGGGACACCCGGATCGTCGTCCCTGAGCCGGGGCCGTACGTCGAGCCGCGCTTTTCTCCCGACGGGTCGACGATCGTCTACCGGAAGATCTCCGGCGGGTACCTGCTCTCCCCCGTAGGCGGGGCCGAGCCGGGGATCTATCTCACGGCCGTGTCGGAGTACGAGCCCACGCGAATTTCCCGCACCGGATTCGACGCGCATTTCGGCGCGGCGAAGGACCGCGTCTACTTCTCCGACGTCCTCGAAGAAACGAAGCTCGTCTTGAAGAGCGTCAACCTCCAGGGTCACGACCCCTTCCTCCATCTCCGGGGGAACGAGGTCACCGAGTACCGCGTCTCCCCCGACGGCCGGTGGATCGCCTTCACCGAGGACTGGAACGCCTTCGTCGCCCCCTTCACGCCGACCGGCAAGACGGTCGAGCTCGCCGGGTCCGCGAAGTCGATCCCCGTCCGGCAGGTCTCGAAGAGGTCGGGGTCGAACCTCCACTGGTCGGGAGACTCCCGGAGCCTGCGCTGGGCGCAGGCGTCGACCCTCTACACGCGTGCGTTGAAGGACGCCTTCGCCGTGTTCGAGGGGGCGCCCCGGACGCTCCCCGAGCCGGTCGAGACGGGTCTCGACCTCGCCTTCGAAGTTCCGGCCGACGAACCCGAGGGGACGATCGCCCTCGTCGGCGGCCGCGTCGTCACGATGCGGGACGCGGAGAAGACGCGGGAGGTGATCGAAGACGGGGTTGTCCTGGTCCGTGGAAACACGATCGAGGCGGTGGGACCGAGGGAAAAGGTGCCAGTCCCCTTTTCCGCCGTGACGATCGACGTTTCGGGGAAGACGGTGCTTCCCGGCCTCGTCGATGCGCATGCGCACGGGGCGATGGCGATGGACGGGCTGATGCCCCAGCAGAACTGGCAGCAGTTCTCGAACGTCGCCTTCGGGGTGACGACCATCCACGATCCCTCGAACGACACCGAGAGCATCTTCGCGGCGGCCGAGCTGCAGCGCGCGGGGAAGATGATCGCCCCACGGATCTTCTCGACGGGGACGATCCTCTACGGCGCGAACCACCCGGCGTACAAGGCGAAGGTGGAATCCCTCGAGGATGCCCGGTTCCACGTGAGGCGACTCGAGGACGCGGGCGCGATCTCGGTCAAGTCGTACCAGCATCCGAGGCGCGACCAGCGGCAAATGGTGGTCGAGGCGGCGCGCGAGATGGGAATCATGGTCGTCCCCGAGGGCGGGGCGAAGTTCGAGCACAACATGACGGAGATCGTCGACGGCCACACCGGGATCGAGCACGCGATCCCGCTCGCGCGCGCGTACGACGACGTGAAGCAGCTCTGGTCGCAGACCGCGGTCGGGTACACGCCGACCTTCGTCGTCGCCTACGGAGGCCTCTCGGGAGAGCGTTACTGGTACGACCGGACCGAGGTCTGGAAGAACGAGCGGCTCATGCGGTGGAGCCCTCGGTCCGTGATCGAGCCGGAGTCGATGCGGCGACAGACCGCCCCCGACGGCCACTACAACCACTTCGAGGTCGCCCGCTTCGCGAAGGAGCTGCGCGACCGGGGGGTCACGGTCCACATCGGCGCCCACGGCCAGCGCGAGGGGCTCGCCGCGCATTGGGAGTTGTGGATGATGGCTCAGGGGGGGTTCTCTCCGTGGGAGGCCTTCCGCGCCGGGACGATCGACGGGGCGCGCTACCTCGGGCTCGATGGGTGGATCGGCTCGCTCGAGGCCGGCAAGCTCGCCGACCTCTTCGTCGTCGACGGGAACCCGCTCGAGGACCTGAGGCGCTCCGAGTTCGTCACCCACACGATGGTGAACGGGCGGCTCTACGAGGCGGCGACCCTGAAGCAGGTGGCCCCCGACGTCGTCGAGCGGAAGCCGTTCTACTTCGAGAAGGAGGGGGGCGACACGATCCACCCGGGGACGGCGGCGTGGCTCGAGGCGCTACGGGAGCGGCTGGGGTGGGCGCATTGAGCGCCTCGCCCCTTCGAGGGCGACCGACGCCACGACCACGATCCCGCACCCGATCACGTTGAACCACAGGAAGCCGATCTCCGTCGTCCAGAAGAGAGTGAGCACGGTCGCGAGCGCCGCGATCGCCCCGATCAGGACCGGGGTCGCCGTCACGAACTTCAGGAAGAACGCGACGACGAAGAGGCCGAGAATCGTCCCGTAGAAGAGCGAGCCGAGGATGTTGACCGCCTCGATCAGGTTGTCGAGGAGCGCCGCGAAGCTCGCGAACGCGACGGCGAGCGCGCCCCATCCCGCCGTGAAGAGCTTCGACAGAACGAGATCGTGCCGCGCCGTCGTCTCTTTCCGGGAGAGGCGTTTGTAGAGATCGACGGTCGTGGTCGAGCCGAGTGCCGCGAGCTCGCTCGCGGTCGAGCTCATGGCGGCGCACAGGATCACCGCGATCAGGAGCCCGACGAACCCCGACGGGACGTAGCCGAGGACGAAGGAGAGGAAGACGTAGTCGGCATCCTCCGTCTCGGCCCCCGGAACCGCCCGGGTCACGAGTTCCTTGGTCTCGGCACGGATCGCCTTCACCGCGGCGTGGGCCTCGCGAAGCGCCTCGCGGCTCCCCGCATCCCGGGACTCCGCGAACGCCTCCGCCGCCGCCCGCCTCGCCTCGAACGCCGCGTCGTAGCGCGCCTCGAGCGCATCGAGCGCCCCGGCGTGCGGCCCGGCCGCGACCTCCGCAAGCACCGGAGTGTTGAAGAAGACCGGCGGCTGCACGAACAGGTAGAACACGAACACGAGGACGCCGACGAAGAGGACGACGAATTGCATCGGGATCTTGAACATCCCGTTGAAGAGGAGCCCGAGACGGCTCTCCGCGACCGAGCGCCCGGAGAGGTACCGCTGCACCTGGGACTGGTCGGTTCCGAAGTACGCCAGCGCGAGGAAGAACCCCCCCGTGATCCCGGACCAGAAGGTGTAGCGGCTGTTCGCGTCGAAGTCGAAACTCACGACGTTCATCCGGTCGAGCGCCCCGGCGAGCCGCACCGCGTCGGAGAGGGAAACCGCCTCGGGAAGGCGCCAGACGATCAAGACGGCGGCGAGGGCGAGTCCGCCGAGCATGACGATCATCTGCTGTTTCTGAGTCTCGCTGACCGCCTTCGTGCCGCCGACCACGGTGTAGAGAATGACGGTGAGTCCGATCGCGAGGTTCATCGCCTGGAGCGACCAGCCGAGGATGGTGCTCAGGATGATCGCCGGCGCGTAGATCGTGATCCCCGCGGCGAGTCCGCGCTGGATCAGGAAGAGAAGGGCGCCGAGGTAGCGCACCCGGGAATCGAACCGGTGTTCGAGCGTTTCGTAGGCGGTGTAAACCTTCAGGCGGTAGTAGATCGGGACGAAGACGGCGCTGATGACGATCATCGCGAGCGGAAGCCCGAAGTAGAACTGGACGAAGCGCATCCCGTCTTCGAACGCCTGCCCCGGCGTCGAGAGGAAGGTGATCGCGCTCGCCTGCGTCGCCATGATGCTCAGGCCGATCGTCGGCCACCGGAGGGAGTAATCGCCGCGGAAGTAGGCGTCCATCGTCGCGGCACCGCGCGTCCTCCAGGCACCGTACGCGACGATGAAACCGATCGTGCCGACGAGGACGATCCAGTCGAGCGGGCTCACGAGGCCCACCTCGTGAGCGCCCAGAACGCCGCCACCAAGAGCCCCAGTTCGACGAGAACCAGGACATAGACGTTCCTCCAACGCGAGAGGAAGGGCGGCGGGGTATCGGGATCCCCGGCCATCTACGGCGCCCCGATCAGGTTCAGGAAGAGCCGGTAGGCCCCCGGAACCCCCGCGGGGAGCTGCCGAAAGAAAGAGAGCCCCGTGTAGACGTAACGTCCCTTCCCGTGCCGAGCGAAAAGGAGACCCCCTTCGAGGGGCGCCTCCCCCGGATCGGCGGCGGCGAGGACGGGAACGTACGCGGGGTCCCACGTCTCGGCGAAGTAGAGGCCCCGCTCCTGGACCCACCCCTCGAAGTCGGAGGGCCCGATCCGGTGCGGCCGGACGAGGACCTCGTGGTCCGGCGCGCGCGGCACCATCACGGCGTCCTCGTCGGTGATCCGGCCGCGACCGATCTCGATCGGGAAGGGTCCGATCCGGCTCTCGAGCGGGCCGAACCAGCTCCGCGTGTTGTATTGGACGACGACCGTCCCGCCGGCCTCGACGTAGGCCATGAGGCGGTCGTGCGCGGCGCGGAGCGCCCCCCGGGTGTTGTAGGCGCGGATCCCGGTGACGATCGCGGCGAAACGGGAGAGGTCTCCCGCCCGCAAGGTCTCGTCGTCGAGGATCTCGACCCGGGCCCCGACGTGCGCGAGATCCTCGGCGATCGAATCGCCCGAGCCCATCACGTACCCGATCCGCCCCTCGGGGACCGAGAGCGCGAGCGGCACGGCGCGGACCCGCGACGGCTGCAAGACGACCTGCATCGGGATGTGGGGGTAGTCGACGACGTCTTCGCGCCAGCTCCAGGACCGGCCGTCGACCGTGATCCGTGGGCGAACCTCGACCGGGGCGCCCGAGGGAGGCGGGGTCACGGCGAACCGCACGATCCTTTCCTCTCCGGCCTTTTCGAAGCTCACCGCCGCGCTCCGGGGCTCCACGCGCCAGCCCTCGGGGACGGGGACCTCCACCTCGCCGCGCACGCCGTCGCGCGCGGCCCGCACCTTCAGGACGAGCGGAGCCGCGGCGCCGTTCGGGGCGAGGACCGCCTCGCGGAACGGCGTGACGGTCGCGGGAGGAGCGACGACGACCTCCCGGAGCCGCTCGCCGCGGACCGGATCGGTCCAGGCGTACTGCACGGGGGCGACGAGCCGGATCGTTCGGCCGGCGACCGCGACTGTCACCCCCGCCTCGAGGGCCGCGGGCCCGCGCGGACGGCCGACGAGTTCCTGCGGCACCCGCTCGCGCATCCAGTAGGGAACGGAGACGGGCGCCTCCGCCGAAATCGCGATCTCGCGCCGGACGACCTTCTTCTCGTTGACGCCGAGAGGTCCTCCGGCCTCGCTCTCCGAGCCGTCGGGCCAGACGAAGCCGAGGACCTCGAGCCCCGCGGGGAGCCGCTCGATCACCTCGATCGCGATCTCGACCTTGCCGCCGGGAACGACCGCTGCTTGCGTCGCCGTCGCCCGGACGAAGAAGCCGGACGCCGCCGCGATCGCGCGCTCGGCGGCGCGGCGCGCATCGCGCGTCCGCGGCTCGTCCGGCAACGCGTCCATCGCGGCGCGTGCCGCGGCGAGCGCCGGCACCGCACGCTCGGGCCGGTCGCGCTCGAGGAGGCGACGGGCGTCGTCCAGGGCGCGGGCGACGGGAGCCCCCGCCTCCCCGTACCGCTCCCACCCGAGCGGAACGCCGTCGAGCAGGTCCTTCTCCGGCGACGCTCCGAGGACGGCCACGAACCGCTCGACGACGACGCCGCGCTCGCCGGCGACGCCGAACCCCTGGCTCTGGTGCTGGCTTCGCGACCGCGCCGCGAGTTCCCCGTAGGAGAGCCCGAGCCGCGGGTCGTAGGCGCCGACGTCGAGCGGGAGAGCCCCCTCCGGAGGGGGTTCCCCCCGCCAGGTGGGGAAGTTGTGGAGGAGGCGTGTCGTTTTCCACGCCTTCGCCCCGGCGGCGATCTGCTCGGGAAAGCGCGCGGGGTCGGCCGCCGCCTCGAAGGCCTCCCGCGCGAGGATCGCCGAGGCGGTGTGGTGGCCGTGGTTCGGCGCCTTCTCGTCGAAGCGGGTGATCACGACGTCGGGTTGGAACGTGCGCAGCACCCAGACGACGTCGGCGAGGGCGTCCTCTCGCCCCCAGATCGAAAAGGTCTCCGCGGCACTCTTCGAGTAGCCGAAGTCCCGCATCCGGGTGAAGCGCTGCGTCGCCCCGTCCAGAGCGCGCGCGGCGAGCAACTCCTCGGTACGGATCACGTCGAGAAGCTCCGCCTGCTCGGGGCCGATCAGGTTCTGCCCTCCCCCGCCCCGGGTCATCGAGAGATACGCCGTGCCCAGATGACGCCCGTTCGCGAGATAGGCGAGGAGCCTCGTGTTCTCGTCGTCGGGATGCGCCGCGACGTAGAGAACGCGCGCGGTGACCGCGAGCCGGTCGACCGCGTGCGCGAGCGAGCCTGCGTCCATCGGTGCCTCCTGCGCCGCGACGGCGGCCCACGCGAGCGCCGCCGCCGGAAGAACCCCGGGCCTCATCCGTTCCTCCGATTCGCGCCCGCCAGCACCCGCCGGTAGAACGCCTCGTAGCGGTCGATCGCCTCCTCGCGCCCGAACCCCTCCGACGCCCGCGCGCGCGCCGCGCGGGAGAGCGTGTCACGCCGTTCCCCGTCCGAGAGGAGTGCGGCCGTCGCGTCGGCGAGCGCCGCGACGTCGTACGGCTCGACGAGCACCCCCGCGTCCGGGGTGACGACCTCGGGAAGTCCGCCCACGCGGTAGCCGAGCACGGGCACGCCCGACGCGAGGGCCTCGAGCGCGGCGACGCCGAAGCTCTCGATCTCGCTCGGGAGGAGAAAGAGATCGGCGTGGCGGAGATAATCCGCGAATTCGGCGTGCGATCCGACGAGGCAGACGCTCCCGCTCACGCCCAACTCGCGTGCCCGCTGGACGAGCCTGCCGCGCTCGGGACCGTCCCCCACGAGCATGAGCCGCGCCCGCGCGCGCCTGCGTACGAGGGCGAGCACGTCGACGAGATCGACAACCCGCTTGACCGGCCGAAAACTCGAAACGTGGAAGAGGACCGGGGCGCCGCGGTCCTCGGGATCGCCGCCCGAAGAGGCGAACAGGGCGTCGAACCTCGATCGGTCGCGCGCTTCGGGCGGGGCGAAATGCGCGGTATCGACGAAATTCGGGATCACCTCGATCGGGACCCCCGCGTCGACCCCGAGCGTCCGGTAGGCCGCGCCGCGCAGGAAGGCGGAAGGGGTCGTCACGCCGTCCGAGCGCTCCACGACGAAGCGCGTGATCGAACGGTAGCTCGGATCGCTCCCGAGGTGGGTGACGTCGGTCCCGTGGAGGGAGGTGACGAACGGGGGCGCGGCGTCGCCGAGCATCTGCCGCGCGAGGTACGCGCTGACCGCGTGCGGGATCGCGTAGTGGACGTGGACGAGGTCGAGCGCGTGGTCGGCCGCCACCTCGACGAGCGTCGAGGCGAGCGCGATCGCGTACGGCGGGTGCTGGAGCGGCGGCGGACCCGGCGCGGCGACCTCGTGGACGAACAGGCGCTCGCACGCGGGGAGGGTTCGGCTCGGCGGAGCGCTCGCGACGACGTGGACGCGGTGGCCCCGGCGGGAGAGCCCCGACGCCAGTTCGGTCGCGACGATCCCGCTCCCGCCGAGGCTCGCGAAACACACGATGCCGATCGAGAGCGGTTCGCTCATCGCAATCCCTCGAAGAGATGGGCGTCGGAGCCGGGGGAGAGTCGGAGAAGGGCGATCGGATCGGCGACGCCCAGCGCCTCGGCGGAGCGGAGCGCTTCGGCGTAACGGACACCGATGCGGCTGCCGTGGGCGCGGTCGCGCGCCTCGATCGCCTCGAGCGCGAGGGCGGAGCCGATGAGGGTCGGGGCCGCGCCGGGAGCGCGACCGACCTGGCTCGCGTGGAGACGGATCGCCTCGAGCTTGCGCGGCCAGGCGTCGGTCGTGTCGACGAGGAAACTCGCCTCCATGCGGTACCGCATCTCGTAGTGGAGGACCCGGCGCGGCGCGAAGCGCTCCCGTGCGGGGAAGGTTTCGAACTCCCCCAGGGCGGCGAGAAAGGCCGCGCGCCTCACGAGGTGCCCCGCCGCGGCGTGGTCGGGGTGGCGCTCCTCGATCCACGGGGCGAGCACGATCTCGGGGCGGTGCCTGCGGATCGCCTCCACGGCCGGGGGCACGTGACGGGAACCGGCGGAGGGATCGAGGAACCCGTCGGGGAGGCCCAGGTTCTCCCGGAAGGAGAGCCCGAGAACCTCCGCCGCCGCCTCCGCCTCCCGTGCGCGCTCCTCCGGGGTGCCGCGGCTCGCGAGCTCTCCGCGCGTCAGGTCGATCACCCCCGTCCGGTAGCCGAGCTGCGCAAGGCGGACCATCACCCCGCCGCAGAAGATCTCGACGTCGTCGGGGTGCGCCCCGAAGGCGAGCACGTCGACTCCGTAGCTCATAGCTCGAGGCTCCGCGTGCCGGGCCCGGGATGGGCGGCGTCGAGCACCCGTTCGACGAAGGCGCGTTCTCCCACCCGGGCGAAAAAGTAGGACGGCCCGTAGAAGCGCTCCTGCGGGATCCCTTCGGGGAACAGGCGATCCCGGAGGCGCGTCAGATCCTCGACGAGGGCCCGGTCTCGGAGCCGCCGGGCGGCGTCGACGTTTTCCCCGAGCCTTTCGACCGCGCGCGCGACGGTTCCCCGCGTTTTCTCGGCGGCGCGCTCGGCGCGCTCGCCGCCCTCGCGAATCGCCGGGGCGATCTCCGCGAGGGCCCGATCGAACGCCGCGAGGAGATGCGCCGCCGCGCGCTCGCCCACTCCTCCCGTGCCGCCCGCGCGCGCCAGGATCTCGTCGACCGGCCGAGCCACGTCCTCCGGGGCGATGCCGGCCCGCGCGAGCCGCTTGCGGTCTCCTTCTTCGAGGATCGTGAGGCTCGCGCGAGGGAGAACATTGGGGCGGGGAAGCCCGAATCGGTCGTAGAGGGGGCCGAGCTGCGCGAAGTACCGGACCTCGGCGGGGCCGCCGATGTAGGCGGCCGTGCGCAGCCAGGTGTCCTGGAGAATCGGCCGGAGGAGCGCGCTCGTGCTGAAGCGGAGCGGGTCGCGTTCGAGGTCGGCGAGAAGATCGTCGAGCGTGTGGGTCCCCGCGCCTCCGATCTCCTCGAAGCGTTCACCGTCCCACCGGAGGCGGACGCGCCTCCCTTCCGGAACCTCGGGATGGTAGAACGAGAGGGGCGCGTCGTCGCGGACGTGCACCGTCTCCGAGGCCCCCGACGCGCGCAGCGCTTCGACGATCTCCCGCCACTCCACGAGGGCCCGGCGATGGACGGGGGCCGCGAACGGGGCGAGCCGCGGATCGCGCGGGTCGAGGAGGACGAGCCCCTCGGGGGCGAAGAGCTCCGCCAGCAGCCCCGCGAAGGCGGCGGTCCAGCCGGCCCCGGCGCGATAATGACGTGCGACCCGATCGAGATGCGCGTCCGCGTACGGCAGTCCCTCGAGGGCCTCCGCAAGCCGGCGACGCAGGTCGTCGACCGCCGCGGGGAGTCGCCGGTGCGCGACCGAGACGGGCTCGCGGGGCGCGTCCAGGCAGAGACGAAGGGCCTCCCCCCGGGGCCGCGCGACCCGGGTCGCGGCGATCTCGGTGAGGTCGTGGTCCTCGTTCTGGAGCCAGAAGACCGGCACCGCGTCGCGCTCCCTCGCGAGGCGGATCGCCGTCGCCGCCTTGTAGAGCGTGAAGAGTGGCCCGAGGAAGAGCCCGACCTGCTGCCCCGTGACGACCGCCTCCGCCCCGGCGCGGAGCGCGCGCACGTGCGCGTCCCGCGCCGGGCTCGCGGCGAGGGCTCCGTTCTGCTCCTCCAGAACCGCGGCGACGGTCTTCAGGAACGGCCCTTCTTCCAACCGTCGACCGCCTTTTGGACGTCGTCCTTGAAGAAGTTCTCGAAGATGTTGTCCCCCTTCCCCAGCTCCTGCGCCTTCTGGGCGGAGGCGACGGCATCGGCGGCGCTCCCCTTCTTCGCGAGCGCCTGCGCGCGGAACCAGTAGCTCCACCAGGTCGGTTTCACCGAGATCGAGGTGTCGAAGTAGCCGATCGCCGTGTCGACGTCGCCCCCGTTTTCGAGGAGGTACCGTCCCGCGGTGTAGTGCGGGCGCCAGGCGTCGCCGAGCGCCTTGTCGATCCCGGCCTGGACCTGTCCCTTCGTGTCGACCGTGATCGGAACCGACACGCGCAGGCCCGCCCACTCGAGGTCGAGGCGGGTCGCCTCGTCGGTCGTGTCGGAGAAGAGGAAGGTCATCCGCTCCCGGGCCGGAACCGTCTCCGGCGTCACGGTCACGCGGGCCGCGTCCTCCTTCGTGTCGTAGCCGTTCGTCCCGTTGAGCTTCGTGTTCTTGTTCAGGATCACGGTCCAGGAAGCCCTCCCGGGGATCGTGAAGACCGCGTACGTGCCGGCCGGGACCTTCTGGTCGCCGAATTGGAAGTCGCGGCTGGCGGTGAGTTTCGTCGCCGCGTTCGCGCCGGTGCGCCACAGCGCGTCGTACGGCACGAGGCCACCCCAGATCGTCCGCCCCTTGACGCCGGGGCTCGAGTACTCGATCGAGAAATCGGTGATGCCGACCCGCTGCTCGACCTTCGCGAGCGGGCTCGGGGCGGGGACGTCGAGGGTCTGGGCGAACGCCGGGGCGCACAGGGCGAGGCCGGCGGCGACGAAGATCGGACGGAAGCGGATCATGCGGTCCCTCCTCGAGATCGTGGGTTTTCTGCTCTCGACAACCGGGGAATCTTACAGGTCCCGGCGTCGTCCGCCCAGTTCCGCGCAGGGAACGGCGAACCGGAAGACCCCGGCGGGGCGGACCAGGCGCTCCCAATCCTCCCGCCGCATCACGATCGAATCGGTGAGCGACCCGGCGTTGAAGGCGATCCGGTCGTTCGCGAGGACCGACGGATCGACGTAGACGTCGAAGGGGAGGATCGGCGGGCCGAACGGGGGGATGCTCCCCGGCACGAGGCCGGTCATCCGAAACAGCTCCTCCTCCGTCGCAAAGCGCGTCCGCTTCGCCCCGAGGTGCTTCCGGATCTCCCGCGAACGGATCTGGAGCGACGCGCTCAGGACGAAGAGGTGGAACGCGTCGTCCACCTTGAAGACGATCGCCTTTCCGCCGATGTCGGTCGATTCGCCGCGCGCCGCCGCCGACTCCGCCGAGGTGCGTGTCGGGGCATGGTGGATCTCGCGGTACTCGATGCCGTGCCCGTCGAGGAGGCGGCGGATCGCTTCGAGGACCTCGCCCACGCCGTCAGGCCCGGTTGCGGATCGAGAGGACGGGGACCTCGGCGCGGCGAACGACCTGCGATGTCGTCGACCCGAAAAGGAGCCGGTCGAGAACGCCGCGGCCGTGGACCCCCAGCACGAGGAGATCCGCTTTCCTCTCCTCCGCGATCCTCAGCAGCTCGTGCCACGCTTTTCCCTCGACGACCATCGCGTCGGGCTTGCACCACTCCGCCGCCTTCTCGGGGATCACCCCTCGCAGCCGATCGAGAAGCCCGTGGCGCAGGTTGCGGCGGTATCCGTCGAGGTCGAATCCGGGCGGCAGAGGCCCGGTCTCGGGGAGAGACTCGACGACGTGGACGAGCGTGAGACTCGCGTCGTCTTCCCGCGCGAGCGAAAGGGCGTACTCCAGCGCACGCAGCGACGACTCCGAGAAGTCAACCCCGCAGACGATCCTCCGGAACGGGGGACGACCCGCTTCGGGCTCCGCGGCCTCCGCCTGGACGGTCAGGACCGGACACGGCGCCTTCCGCAGGACTTTCTCCGTCACCGAGCCGAGCACGAGCCGCTCGAAGCCGCTCCGACCGTGCGTCCCCATGATCACGAGATCGGCCGGAATCTGGCTCGCGTGGGTGAGGATCTGCTCGACGGCGCTTCCCTCCGCGACGACGTAGTCGACCGAGAGCCCCTCCTTCCGGATGGGGGCGACGAATGCCTCGAGCTCCTCGTGGACCGCGTCGCGCCGCACCGGGCCGCCGGGAACCGGCCCGACACCGACCGGCATCGCCTCGATCGGCGAGAAGATCGGGACGACGTGGAGGAAGGTGAGTCGCGCCCCGAACCAGCGGGCAAGCGAAGCAGCGACCCGGAGGGCCCGCCCGGAAAAGTCGGAGAAGTCGGTGGGGCAGAGGATGTTCGCGACCTGGATCATGGCGACCTCCTCTTCTTCTTCAAATTACGACGTCCTCAATCGGCCGGCGCGGCGTGTGGTCCTTCTCCGGCTCGGCGTACCCGAGCCGGAACGGCTGCATCGGGATCGCGCCGGGAACGAGCTCCGCGAGACCCGCTCGCGCGGCCGCGTCTTCGACGATCTGGCTGATCGGCTGGAGGCCGAGGCCGTAACGCTCCGCGGTGAGGTAGATCCGCTCGAAGAGCTGCCCGGTCCGGACGCGGGAGCCCGGAGTATCGGTCTCGGCGGTAATCAGCCCGAACAGAGGCGCACTCATGAGGACGAGCGCGTCGTGTCGGGCGGTCGAGCGCCCGAGGTTCACGTACGTGACGGCGAGTTGCCCCATCTTCGCGAGGAGCCACGGCGCGCCGAAGGCCCCCTGTCCGATCCAGCGGCCGAGTTCCTCTCTCCAGGCCGGATCGGCGAATTGCCGCGCGTCCGCGTCGACGACGAGGTCGTGCACGCGCCGCTTCACGGCGTCGTCGTCGAAGAGGCGAAGCTTCAGATCCTTGTCGACGTTGCAGGCGAGAAAGGCGAGCCGCACCTCGTCGGGCACGGGCCGCGCGTCGTAGATCGAGTGATTCGTCCTGCGGCGCGGGATGCAGTCGAGGAAGTCGGGGCTGCGGAAACCGGAGGGAGTGGGCTCTCCTCCGAGCTTTACGACCACGACCGGGCCGTCCCTCTTCTCCTCGGCGGGGATCCGGACCTCGTAGCCGATGCCGAAGTACTCGGCGGCGATCAGGAGGTTCTCGAGGGCGCAGCCGAGGCTGATGTGGAGCTCACGCTCGGTGGGGTCGGCCACCCGGAGCCAGCGGGAGTGGTCGGCGTAGATCCGGATCTCCTCGTCGCCGACGTGGAAGAGCCAGGGCTGGGTGTTGTGGCTCGAGGGAGCGAGCACCGCCCACCGGATCAGGAACACCCACCGTTCCCGCGGCGGCGCCGCCCGGTCGTAATCCTCCGGCGATACCTGCCAAGGGGCGAGCTTGGGGGCGTACCGTTCCATCGGCGCCTCGACGGACCACGAGAAGGATACCCGACGCACGCGCCGGGGGGCGGGCGGATTCCGGCCGGAACTCCCGGCAAATTCCTTCCAATCTCGTGGGGATTGCGCAATCCTTGCGGCATGACGGTCGCATTTCCGCGGCTCTCGGCCCCGGAGGCTGGCCCACCCGTTGCAGCCCCAGGAGATCCGGTCTAGCCGGAGAACCAGCGAGGAATACGTATGTCCGAGGTCCGTTGGATCACGATCGATGGAAACGAAGCCGCCGCCTCGGTCGCCTATCGCGCGAGCGAGGTGATCGCCGTCTACCCGATCACCCCTTCCTCCACCATGGGAGAGCTTTCGGACGAGTGGGCGGCGCACGGACAGACGAACCTCTGGGGGGCCGTTCCCCAAGTGGTCGAGATGCAGTCCGAGGGGGGCGCCGCCGGCGCCATCCACGGTGCCCTTCAAGGAGGCGCTCTCGCGACGACTTTCACCGCGTCGCAGGGGCTGCTCCTGATGATCCCCAACCTCTACAAGATCGCGGGCGAGCTCAACGCCTACTGCATGCACGTCGCGGCACGCGCGCTCGCGACGCACGCCCTGTCGATCTTCGGCGACCACTCCGACGTGATGGCCTGCCGGCAGACCGGCTTCGCCCTGATCGGCTCGGGCTCGGTCCAGGAGGCCCAGGACCTCGCGGCGATCGCCCACGCGGCGACGCTCCGGTGCCGCGTGCCGTTCCTCCACTTCTTCGACGGGTTCCGGACCTCCCACGAGGTCTCGAAGATCGTCGCGCTCGACGACGAGACCCTGCGGGCGCTCATGGACGACGCCCTGATCCGCCAGCACCGCGAGCGGGCCCTCACCCCCGACCGGCCCGTGCTCCGGGGAACGGCGCAGAACCCGGACGCGTTCTTCCAAGCCCGCGAGGCCGCGAATCCCTTCTACGACGCCACGGCCCGGACCGTCGCCGGGACGATGGAGCGGTTCGCCGCCCTCACCGGGCGCCGGTATCGCCTTTTCGATTACGTCGGCCACCCCGAGGCCGAGCGCGTGATCGTCCTCATGGGATCCGGGGCCGAGGTGGCCCACGAATGCGCGGACCGGATGGCGGCGCACGACGAGAAGGTCGGCGTGGTCAAGGTGCGCCTCTACCGGCCGTTCGACGCCGAGTCCCTCCTCGCCGCGCTCCCCCCGACCGTGCACACGATCGGCGTGCTCGATCGGACGAAGGAGCCGGGCGCCATCGGCGAGCCGCTCTGGCTCGACGTGGTCGCGGCGATCCGGGACGCGGAGGAGCGGGGGGCCTCCCCCCTCCTCGCCTCGCCGCGGATCCTGGGCGGCCGTTACGGGCTGGGGTCGAAGGAGTTCGATCCGGCGATGGTCCGCTCGGTCTTCGACGAGATGGCGAGCCACAACCCGAAAAGGCGCTTCACCGTCGGGATCGTCGACGACGTCACGAACCTCTCGCTCCCTTGGGACCGCGAGATCGACATGGAGCCCGAGGGGCGCGTGCGCGCCCTCTTCTACGGCTTGGGCGCCGACGGAACGGTCAGCGCCAACAAGAACTCGATCAAGATCATCGGCGAGGAGACCGAGCACCACGCGCAGGGGTACTTCGTCTACGACTCGAAGAAATCGGGAGCGACCACGATCTCCCACCTCCGTTTCGGGCCGGGCCCGATCCGGTCCTCGTACCTCGTGAAGAAGGCCGGCTTCGTCGCGTGTCACCAGTTCGGCCTCCTCGACAAGCTCGACGTCCTCGAGGCCGCCGCCCCCGGGGGGACCTTCCTGCTGAACGCCCCCTACTCCGCCGACGAGGTGTGGAGGAAGCTCCCGCGGGAGGTGCAGCAGGGGATCGTCTCGAAGAAGCTCTCGCTCTGGACGATCGACGCGAGCCGCGTCGCGAAGGACGCGGGTCTCCCCGGGAGGATCAACGTCGTCATGCAGGCGTGCTTCTTCGCGCTCGCAGGGGTCCTTCCCAAGGACGAGGCGATCGCGCGGATCAAGGCCTCGATCGAGAAGACGTACGGAAAGCGAGGCGGCGAGGTGGTCCGCCGCAATTGGGCGGCCGTCGATGCGGCGCTCGAGCATCTCCACCGGGTCGAAGTTCCGGCGACCGTCGATGCGACGCGGACCCGGCCACCGATCGTCGTCCCCGAGGCCCCCGAGTTCGTGCGGAGGGTCAGCGGCGTGATGCTCGCCGGGAAGGGGGACCTCCTCCCCGTGAGCGCCTTCCCTCCGGACGGCACATGGCCGACCGGCACCAGCAAGTGGGAAAAGCGCGCGATCGCGGCGGAGGTCCCGATCTGGGACGCCGCCGTTTGCATCCAGTGCAACAAGTGCGTCGAGATGTGTCCCCACGCCGCGATTCGCGCGAAGGTCTACCCGCCCGAGAGCGCCGCGGACGCCCCCGCGTCGTTCCGCTCGACGGCCTACAAGGGACACGAGTACCCGGGATCGATGTACACGATTCAGGTCGCCCCGGAGGACTGCACCGGCTGCACGCTCTGCGTCGAGGTCTGCCCGGCGAAGGACAAGGCGAACCCGCGCCGCAAGGCGATCCACATGGAGCCGCTCCTTCCGGTACGCGAGGCGGAACGGACGAACTATGCGTTCTTCCTCGATCTTCCGAGTCCGGACCGCACCCGCGTCCGCATGGACGCCAAGGGGGTCCAGTTCCTGGAGCCGCTTTTCGAGTACTCGGGGGCCTGCGCCGGTTGCGGCGAGACCCCGTACGTGAAGCTGCTCACGCAGCTCTTCGGCGACCGTCTGCTCGTCGCCAACGCCACGGGGTGTTCCTCGATCTACGGCGGGAACCTCCCGACCACCCCGTACACGACCGACCGGAACGGCCGAGGACCGGCGTGGTCGAACTCCCTCTTCGAGGACAACGCGGAGTTCGGCCTCGGGATGCGGCTCGCGGTCGATTTCCAGCGCGACCTCGCCGCCGCGCTCGTACGGACATTGGCCTCCGAGATCGGCGACGGGCTCGCCTCGGGCATCCTCGACGCGGTCACCGATCAGCACGACGAGGCGGGGATCCTCGAACAACGGGCACGTGTCGCCGAGTTGAAGAAGGTCCTCGCCCGGATCGACGGTCCTGAGGCGAAGCGCCTTCTCTCCATCGCCGACTCCTTGGTTCGCAGGAGCATCTGGCTCCTTGGAGGAGACGGCTGGGCCTACGACATCGGCTTCGGCGGGCTCGACCACGTCCTCTCGCTCCACCGGGACGTGAACATCCTGGTGCTCGACACCGAGGTCTACTCGAACACCGGGGGCCAGGCCTCGAAGGCGACCCCGCTCGGTGCCTCCGCGAAGTTCGCTTCGGCGGGGAAGGAGATCGCCCCGAAGGACCTCGGGATCATGGCGATGGGGTACGGGCACGTCTACGTCGCGCGCGTCGCGATCGGCGCCCGCGACGCGCAGACCGTCAAGGCCTTTCAGGAGGCCGAGAGTTGGCACGGTCCCTCGCTGATCCTGGCCTACTCCCACTGCATCGCGCACGGCTACGACATGGCGCGCGGGCCGGAGCAGCAGAAACTCGCCGTCGATTCGGGCTTCTGGCCGCTGTACCGTTACGACCCGCGGCGGGTGGCCGAGGGCCAGCCCCCGCTCCACCTCGATTCCGGTCCGCCGAAGGTCCGTCTCATCGACTACATGCGGAACGAGACCCGCTTCCGGATGGCGGAGCGGACCGATCCCGACCGGTTCAAGCACCTGCTCGACGCGGCCCAGAAGCAGGTGTCGCAGCACTTCGCCGTTTACCAGCAGCTCGCCGGGGTGACGATCCCGGAAGTCGAAACGCCCGAGGAACGGCCCCGGCCGGCCGAAGTCAAGCGCGTGTAAAGGGGGAGGCGACGCGATGATGGACTTGAAGACCCGCTGGCTCGGTTTCGACCTTCCCCATCCTTTCATGCCGGGGGCCTCGCCCTTGGTCGACGACCTGGACAAGGTCCGGCGGATGGAGGACGCCGGGGCCTCGGCGATCGTCCTCAACTCGCTGTTCGAGGAGCAGATCGTCCGGGAGCAGGTGGCGACCTTCTTCGCGAACGAGCCGCACGTCGAGTCGTTCGCCGAGGCCCGGTCGTACCTTCCCAATCCCTCGACCTGGGACCTCGGGCCCGACGAGTACCTCTCCCACGTGCGGCGCGTGAAGAGCGCCGTCAGGGTCCCGGTGATCGCGTCGCTCAACGGGACGACCCTCGGGGGATGGCTGCACCACGCGGCGCTCCTCCAGGAAGCGGGGGCCGACGCTCTCGAGCTGAACGTGTACATGCTCGCGACCGACCCGCACGAGACCGCCCAGAACATCGAGAACCGGACGGTCGAGATGCTCCAGGCGGTGAAGCGCGAGATCAAGATCCCGGTGGCGGTGAAGCTCTCCCCCTTTTACACGTCGCTCGCGAACGTCGTCCTCCGGCTCGAGGAGGCGGGGGCGGACGGCTTCGTCCTGTTCAACCGGTTCTACCAGCCCGACCTCGACATCGAGGAGCTGCACGCATCCCCCTCCCTCAAGCTCTCGACGAGCGCCGAACTCCTCCTGCGGCTCCGGTGGCTCGCGGTCCTCACCGCCCAGAGGCGCGCCCCGTTCGCCGTCAGCGGAGGGGTCCACACCGCCGAGGACGCCATCAAGGCGGTGATGGCGGGGGCGGGGGCAGTCCAGCTGGTCTCGGTCCTCCTCAAGCGGGGGCCGGGGCACCTGCGACGGATCGTCAACGAGGTTGCCCAGTGGCTCGAGGTCCACGAGTACGAGTCCTTGGAGCAGATGCGGGGAAGCATGAACCTCCAGGGCTGTCCCGATCCCAAGGCGTATGAGCGGGCGAACTACATGCTCGTGCTCCACGGGTGGCGTTCGGAGTAAATTGTTTGTGGAAAGGGGGCGCGTCATGCGAGGCAGGACCCTGGTTCCGGCTCTCGCGGCGGCCTTCACGCTCGCCTTCGCGGCCTTTGGAACGACCGCCCAGACGAACGCGACCGAGGCCGGTCCGCGATTCGACAAGTCCACCCTCACCACCGTGGTCGGGACCGTCACGAGCGTCTCGGAGCACGAGGGGGCCATGGGCCCCCACGGGATTTACGTGGTGGTCGAGGCGAAGAACGGGACCTTCACGGCGCACGTGGCTCCGGCCGACTTCCTGAAGGAGTTCGGGATCGCCTTCAAGGCGGGCGACCACGTGGAGGTGACCGGCTCCGTCGTCACGCAGGACGGGGTGCGCGTGATCCTCGTGACCCAGATCAAGAAGGAACGGGACACGCTCCGCGTCCGGCTCGACGACGGGACGACGGTGTGGTGGTAGGGGCGGCATGGAGCCGTCCGCGAGCGTCCTGATCGTCGACGACGATCCGGGGCTGTGCGACTCCCTGGGCGGGCTCCTGCGCCACGCCGGGTACTGGGTGCGGAGCGCGGCGAACGGTCGGCAGGCGCTCGACACGGTGGCCGGCCGGCCGACCGACCTCGTCTTCCTCGACCTCCGTCTCGGCGACGAATCGGGTCTCGACCTCCTCCCGCAGCTCAAGGCCCTCCGCCCGGAGATGGCCGTCCTGATGGTGACGGCGCTCGGCACGATCGAGGACGCCGTCGAGGCGATGCGGAAGGGCGCGGACAACTTCGTGACGAAGCCGCTCGATCCCGCGCGCCTGCTCGCCCTCGTCGCCAAGGGGCTCGAGGCGAGGGAGCTCCGGCACAAGAGCGCGCGTCTCGAGCGGCTGTCGTTCCCGGAACCCCTGGGGGTCGTCTCCCGCTCTCCCTCCATGCAGCGGGCGCTCGCGCTCGCGGCGTCGGCCGCCCCTCACGACACGACGGTCCTCCTCCTCGGGGAGACGGGGACCGGCAAGGGGCTTCTCGCCCGGAGGATCCACGCCGATTCCCATCGCCGCACCGCCCCCTTCGTCGAGCTGAACTGCGCCGGCCTCCAGCGCGAGTTGACCGAGTCGGAACTCTTCGGGCACGAGCGGGGGTCGTTCACCGGTGCCTCCGAGCGGAAGATCGGCCTCTTCGAAGCGGCCCAGGGGGGGACCCTCCTCCTCGACGAGATCGGGGAGATGGACCTTCCCGTCCAGGCGAAGCTCCTCCACGTCCTCGAGGAGCGCCGTTTCCGCCGGGTGGGGGGCGTCGCCGAGATCGCGGC
This sequence comes from uncultured Acidobacteriota bacterium, assembly GCA_964383585.1. Taxonomy (GTDB): domain Bacteria; phylum Acidobacteriota; class Polarisedimenticolia; order Polarisedimenticolales; family DASRJG01; genus CAYLHQ01. The sequence continues at coordinate 59,040 of CAYLHQ010000008.1, read as the reverse complement.
CGACGTGCGGGTCCTCGCCGCAACCCACCGCGACCTCGCGCGCGACGCCGCCGCGGGCCGGTTCCGGGAGGACCTCCTCTACCGTCTCAACGTCTTCCCCGTGCCGATTCCTCCGCTGCGCGAGCGAAGGGAGGACATCCTCTCCCTCGCCTCCGAGTTCCTTCGCGAGTTCGGCTCGGGGAACGGCGGGCCGCGGACGATCTCCGAGGAGGCCGCGGCGCTTCTCCTCGCGCACGCGTGGCCGGGAAACGTCCGCGAACTCCGGAATATGATGGAACGCGCCGCGATCGTGTGCCCCCCCGACGTCGCGGTGGCCCCCTCGCACCTCCCCTCGATGCGCGCCGCGACCGCGGGTGCGCCCGTGAAGACGATCGACGAGGCGGAGCGCGTCGCCGTCGAACGGGCGCTCTCCGACCAGGACGGGAACCTCGTCGCAGCGGCCCGGCAGCTCGGCGTTTCCCGCGGGACGCTCTACAGGAAGATGCGGAAGTTCGGGATCGCCGCGCGCGATCCCGAAGGCGAGGGCGGCACCATGTAGACGGCGGGAGGGGGCATGACAACGGGACGACTCCTCGGGACGCTCGCTTTCTGTCTTTTCGTCACGGCGCGGGTTTGGGCCGTCGACGTGCAGACGCCGCTTCTCCAACTCGAGTTGAATTCGTGGGGCCGGGCCGAGGGGCTTCCGCAAGGCTCGGCCCGCGCGATCGTCCGGTCGACGGACGGCTATCTTTGGCTCGGGACGGACGACAGCGTCGTACGATTCGACGGGGTGCGGTTCGTCCCGTTCGAGACCGGCACGGTGAACGCTCTCTTGGAGGACCGGGACGGCTCCCTCTGGATCGGAACCGACCGCGGGCTGCTTCGCATGCGCGGAGGAGCCCCCGAGCCGATCCCCCTCGACGCGCTGGAAGACGATTCGATCACCGCGCTCGCCGAGGACCGTACGGGGACCCTCTGGGTCCTCACGCTCCACGACACGGCCGTCTTTCGAGACGGACGCCTTGTCCCGATCACGACCGAGCCCCCGTGGACCCACGGTGGAAACGCCGTCCTGACGGCGCGAGACGGAAGCGTCTGGATCGGCGGGGCCGGCCTCACCCGGATCCGGGACGGAACATCGGAATCGTACGAGTCGGGAAAGGACATCCCGATGACCCCCGCGGCGCTCGCGGAAGACGCCGACGGTCGCCTGTGGATCGGTACGACCGACGGTCACGTGGGGACGTTCCACGACGGACGCTTCGCCGATTCGGGCCTCGGCCGCCCGTTCCCCGGCCCCGTCCAGGCGATCGCCTTCGACGAGCACGACTCGCTCTGGATCGGTGCGCTCGGTGGCGGGATCCACCGCGTCCGGGACGGACGGGTCGAGACGCTCACGACGGCCGACGGGCTCCGCAGCGACGACGTCTTCGCGATCGCCTTCGACCCCGAGGGAAGCGTCTGGTTCGGTACGCCCGGCGGGGGGCTGCACCGCCTTCGTCGGAACGCCGTCACGACGCTCTCGACTCGCGAGGGGCTGTCGCACCGGAACGTCCTCTCCGTCTTCGAGGACACCTCGGGGGCCCTGTGGGCCGGTACGAGCGGCGGCGAACTGAATCGAAGCCGTGCGGGCGGGATCGAGCGGTTCGGCCCGGCCGAGGGACTCGACAACACCGCGGTTCTGTCCATGGCGGAGGCGAAGGGGTCGCTCTGGCTCGGGACCGGAGGAGGAGGTCTCTTCCGGTTCGACGGGCGGCGGTTCTCGCGCGTGGACCGAACTCTCGTCGAGACCGGCGCTGTCGTCATGGCGATCGTCGCCGGTCGGGACGGGACGATTTACCTCGGAAGCGAGCGCGGGCTCAAGCGGAAGGAGGGCGATCGCTTCCTGGACGTCCCCTTCCCCGGTCCGGGAGGCCGGAGACGGGAGGTGTTCGTGCTCTCCCTCACCGAGGACCGCGACGGGGTGCTCTGGGCAGGCACCCGGGGGGGACGGTCTCTTTCGCATTGAGCGCTCCGACTCCGGCCTCACGGTCTCCGACGCCGGGATCGGCAGTGCGGTCGTACTCGCCTTGCACGCCGACCAGGAGGGATCGCTCTGGGTCGGGACCGCCGGCGAGGGGCTACTGCGAATCCGGAACGGCACGATCGACCGCTTCGGGACCTCGAACGGTCTGTTCGAGTCGATGGTCTTCTCGATCCAGGAGGACGACGACGGACGGCTCTGGCTGAGCGGGAACGCGGGGATCACGCGCTTCGAGCCCAAGACCCGTACCGCGACGCTCTACGGGGGGGAACACGGCCTCCGGGCCGGGGAATGCACCGGGGGCGGGCAGAACACGGGTGCAACGCTCCGGGACGGCCGCCTCGCCTTCGCGACCCCCGACGGCGTGGCCGTGGTCGACCCGGGAGCGCTTCCGGGAGCGGGAACCGCTCCGAAGGTCGTCGTCGAATCGGTCGCGTGCGACGGCGCCGAGTTCCCGATCGGAGAGAGTGCGGTGTCTCTCCCCGGAGGAACGCATCAGTGCGAGATCGCCTACACCGCCCTTCAACTCTCGAACGCCCCCGACATCCGATTCCGTTACCGCCTGCGCGGCTTCGATCGGGACTGGGTCGAGGCCGATACGCGAAGGGTCGCCTATTACACCGGCCTTGGCGCGGGGAACCACACGTTCGAGGTCGTCGCGAGGAACCACGAAGGGGTCTGGAGCGAGACGCCGGCGGCCGCGACCCTTTCCGTCGAAAGGCGGGTGCACGAGACCTGGTGGTTCTGGACTGCGTTCGCGGGGCTCGCGACGGGCCTCGGCTTCGTCTCCTATCGTACGAGCGTGCGGCGCCTCCTCGCCCGGCAGGAACGCCTGCGTGAGGCGGACCGGATGGCCGCCTACGGAACCCTCGTCGCCGGGGTCGCGCACGAGGTCCGCCATCCGATCTTCGCGATCCAGATGGCGGCGTACGTGCTGCAGCAGAAGCTCGCGGGCAAGGGAGACCTCGAGGACCAGGTGCGCGTCCTCGACCGCGAAACGAAGCGGATGACGGCCCTCACGGACGACCTCCTCGAGTTCGCGCGTCCGCCGAAGATCGTCCGGAGCCGCACCGCCGTCGGGCCGATGCTGAGGGAGGCGGTCGAGGCCTTCCGCTCCGAGCATCCCGGCGCGAGCGCCGTGATCGAGGTCGAGTCGCCGGGGGAGCTTCCCGAGGTCGAACTCGACCGCGCTCGCTTCCTCCAGCTCCTCGTGAACCTGATGGAGAACGCCCACAAGCACGCGAAGGGGCTGACCCGGATCGGCGTCGCGGCTGAGATCCGGGACGGCGCGATCCGCTTCGAAGTAGCGAACGACGGTTCGGCGATCCCTCCCGAGGCGCTCCCGCGGCTTTTCGAGCCCTTCTTCACCACGGGGCGTGGAACGGGTCTCGGCCTCGCCATCGTGAAGCGGATCGCGGCGGAGCACGGCGGGACGATCGACGTGCGGTCGATCGAGGGCGAGGGAACCTGCTTTGCCGTGACCGTCCCTCTCTCCTGATCCGTTCCGGAACACCCCGCTGTCTCGATTCGGACCACGCCCTCCTGACCGAGACGCCGGATCGCGCGCCGATCCGCGCCCGGAGGCGCGGTACGGCGCTTGCTGTCCCCTCTCCGCGGGAGGGATCCGAGATGAGAATCGACGCGCGGGTCTCCGTGCCGCTTTTCGCGAGCGCCGTGCTCCTGCTCGCGACCTCGGCCGCAGCCCAACAGAGCGCCGGCTTCCGGATGTCGGAGCACACGTTCAACGCCGGAGGGCATCCGTCCGGAGGACAGGTTATGGCCTCCGCGAGCTTCCGGCTCACGTACGACGCCGTCGGAGCGCCGGTGGTCGGCTGGGAGATGAGCGCCCCGTCGTTCCGCATGGACGCGAGCTTCGGCTCGTCCTACCGGCCCCCCGGCGAGGTCGCGGGCCTGCGCTTCGACGATGACGTGACGCTCTCGTGGGACCCCGAGAAATCGACGGGAACCTACGGACTCTACCGCGACCTCATGTCGGGCCTTCCGGATCTCGGGTACGGCGCCTGCTTGCGCGGCGATCTCGGAAGCGCCGGCTTCCGGGACACCGAGACGCCGCCGCACGGAACCGGGTTCTTCTACTTGGTGACCGCGAGCAACCGGCTCCGCGAGGAAGGGACAAAGGGACAGGACAGCACCGGCAACGAGCGCGCGAACGCCGCGCCTTGCCCGTGAGAAGGGAGCGACCATGAAACGCATCTCGACGATCGTGCTCGGCCTGACGGCCGCCACCGTGCTCTCCACCGCGGCGGTCGCGGGGGTCGAGCCCTCTCCCTTCATCCACTTCCAGGGTGTGCTGCGCGGGGCCGACGACGCCCCGCTCGACGGGGCTTTCGACATGACCTTCCGGTTCTTCGATGCCGCATCGGGGGGGAGCGAAGTCCTCATCGACCGCCACCTCGCGGCCGGGACCGGCGCCGTCGCCGTCACGGGGGGGATGTTCGGCGCCGTCCTCGGCAAGGGGGCGGTGTCGGACGGCAGCGGCCCCGGAACCTACACGAGCCTCGCCGCCGCGTTTCGCGATTACGCCGAGGTCTACCTCGAGATCCAGATCGGCACCGAGGTGCTCTCGCCGCGCAGCCGCATCCTCTCCGCGGCGTACGCGCTGAACTCGAGCCATCTCGGCGGGAAGGCGCCGACGGAGTATCTCGACACGTCGACGACGTCGCAGACCAAGATGGGGCAGCTGACGCTCGACACGTCCGAGCCTCCCGGAGGCATCGGCCTGACCGTCTACGGGGACGCGGTGGCGGGCTACTTCGAGAACACCGACGGGGTGGGATGGGTCTACCTGGCGAAGAACACGGCGGAGGGTGTCGTCGGGATCGACACGCGCTCGATGCTCGGCGCGCGTTTCGAGGGCACGAGCGCGTACGGCATCGAGGGGGTCGGATCGACCGCGGGTGGCCACTTCGCGGACTCCACCGGATCGGGCTACGCCGACGTCGGTCACGGAAACATCGGCATCTCGGCGTACGGCAACACGGCCGGCGGCTATTTCGAGGACCCAGACAGTTCCGCCGAGGCGTACATCGCCTACGGAATCTACGGCCTGTACGCGGCGGGAAGCCTCATGGGGGCGTCGTTCCAGGACACGAATGGCTCAGGCTACGCGTACTGCGCCCACGGCGACTACGGAATCCGCGGTTACGGGGACAGCGGCGGTGCCTATTTCGGGGACCTAGACAACACCGGCTACGCCTACGTCGGCTACGGCGACCGCGGAATCTGGGCCAAGGGAACGTTCGCCGGCGGCACCTTTTCGCACCCGGACAACGTGACCTACTGGGCCGACGTCTCCACGTCGACTCGCAAGATCCAGGGCACGGGAACCGTAAGCTTCGTGCAAAACCACCCCTACGAGCGGGACAAGGTGATCGTCTACGCCGCACCGGAAGGGGACGAGGTTGCCGTCTACACCCGTGGAGGTGCGCGGCTCGAAGGCGGCTTCGCGCGCGTCGCGCTCTCCCCGACCTTCGCGTTCGTCGCCAACCCCGACCTCGGGCTCACCGCGCACGTCACGGCACGCGAAGACGTGGAACGGCTCTGGGTCGAGTCGGTCACGACGCGCGAACTTCTCGTCCGCGGACCGGAGGGGTCCGACGCGGCCTTCGACTACATCGTTTACGGGCTGCGCATCGGATTCGAAGACATCGCGATCGTTCAACCGAAGGCGCGGGAAGCCTTCCTGCCCGACGCGGCGGCGATCGCCGCGGAGTACGGCGGGCGCGACGAGCTGCGCTCGCTCAACGCAGCGGCGCGCTTCCGGGCGATGGGCGGCGGCGCGGCCATCGACCTCGCGGACTCCCAGGCGCTCCGCCGTGCGATCGACGGAGAACGGGAGAGGGTGATCGCCGCGGCGGGTGCAGCCGCCGCGGCGGAGCGGGCGGAGTCTCCCTCGCCGGACCGCCCGGGCGAGGCCCGTCCCGACGCGCTCGCCCTTCCTCCGGTTGCTTCGATCGCTGCGGTGGACGTCGAGTCCGACGTCGTGTCTCCGGACCTCGCGGTCGCTCGGGAGGTCGCGACGTCCTCGGTTCCGTTGCCGGTGAGCGAGGCGATCGAACCGGGCGACGTGCTCGTGAGCGACCCCGAGGGGCCCGGGGCGCTCAGGCGCGGGTCGATCGGAGCGGACCCACGTGTCGTCGGGGTCGCGGTCGGCCCGGCAGAGGACGGAAGCGCCCCCGTCGCGACCTACGGCGTCGTGCTCTGCAAGGTGGACGCCGGCTATGGCCGGATCGTCCCCGGCGACCTGCTCGCCGTCTCTCCGACACCGGCGCACGCGATGCGCGCGATCGGCGTCGATCCCGGGACGATCCTCGGCAAGGCGCTCGAGCCGCTCGAGTCGGGCGCGGCGATGATCCGTGTACTCGTGATGCCGCGCTGAAGGCGCGACGGGCGGGTGGGAGGCCCCCATGGCCGGAGCCGGGGATCGGAAGCGGGTGTTGATCGTGGACGACGATCCCGCGGTCCGATCGGGCCTCCCCCCCATCCTTTCGTCGGGGAACGTCGACGTGCGCACGGCCGAGAGCCGCGAGGAGGCCGAGCGCGTGCTCGCCTCGTTGACCGTGGATCTCGTGATCACCGACCTCTGCCTCGAGGGGTTCGGGGACATCGCCGGACTCGAGTTCGTTTCCCGAGTGCACGAACGGTACCCCGGCACGGCCGTCGTGCTCCTCACCGCGTTCGGATCCGAGGAGATCCGCGACGCGGCTCTTCAGCGGGGCGCCTCGGACTACTGGGAGAAGCAACAGCCGATCGGAGAGCTTCTGGAGCGTCTCCGCGCCCTGGGGATCGGAACGGGTAAGTGTCGGGGACAGGTTACTCAATACGACGAACCGTATTGAGTAACCTGTCCCCGATTTCCTCCGCTTCAATCCCTGAATGAAAAAGCGGAATGGCCCCTAACCGCACGTCATGGATCAGGGACGTCCCGACGCGGTGGAACCGCTCGAAGATCCTCCCCTTCTCCTCGCGCGGGATCCCGATCCCGCCGTCGCCGACCGAGATCGCGACCTCCGCTCCCCGCCGGCGAACGCCGACCCGAATGGTACGCGCGTCCCCCGAGTACTTCACCGCGTTGTCGAGGAGGTTGTAGACGGGCTGGCCGATCGCATCGGCGTCGATCTCGGTCTCGCCGAGGTCTTCTCCCGGCCCCTCGTAGCGGAGATCGACTACTCTTCCCGCTCCTTGAGCTCTTGCCGCGTCACGACGTGGATCCCCTCGGATCGGTACTGCTTCACCTTGTACTGGATCGTGCGCGGGCTGATCCCGAGGATCGCCGCGGCCCGGCTCGTCGACCCGCCGACCGCCTCGAGCGTCTTGAGGATCGCGTCGCGCTCGATCTCCCCGAGCGTCGAGCCGGGGACGACCGGTCCCGAGCCGTGGGCCACGCGCTCCTCCGGCTTCGGCAGGGTCGGGAATAGCGATGCGTCGAGCGTTTCCCCACGCGCGAGGATCACGGCCCGCTCGATCGCGTGCTCGAGCTCCCGCACGTTCCCCGGCCAGCCGTAGGAGAGCAGCGCCGCAATGGCGTCCTCGGAGACGTCGTCGATCTTCTTCCGGTTGGCGGCGGCGAACCGCTTGGCGAAGAAGTCGACCAGGAGCGGGATGTCTTGCGTTCGGGCGCGCAGTGCGGGCATGTGGATCTCGATGACGTTGAGCCGGTAGTAGAGGTCCTCCCGGAACTTCCCCTCACGGATGAGTTGCTGCAGGTCGCGATGGGTCGCCGCGATCACGCGGACGTCGACGGTCAAGGTGCGGTTCCCGCCGAGGCGCTCGAACTGGCGCTCCTGGAGGAAGCGCAGGAGCTTCACCTGCATTCCCAGCGGGACGTCCCCGATCTCGTCGAGGAAAATCGTCCCCCCCGCCGCGATCTCGAACCGACCGGCCCGGCGGCTCAGCGCCCCCGTGAAGGCACCCCGCTCGTGGCCGAACAGCTCGCTCTCGAGGAGGGTCTCCGGCAGCGCCGCGCAGGAAACCTTCACGAACGGCGCGTCGCGTCTCGGGCTCCGCTGGTGGACGGCCTGGGCGATCAGTTCCTTGCCGGTGCCGCTCTCCCCGGTGATGAGGATCGACGCCTGGGAGGGGGCGACCTGCTCCACCAGCCGGAAGACCTCGAGCATCTGGGGGCTACGGCCGATGATGTTCTCGAATCGGTAGGTGTCGTCGAGACGCTCTCTCAGGATCCTGGTCTCCGCGACCAGTTTCCGCTTCTGGAGGATCCGGTCGAGGAGGTGCTCGAGTTCCTCGACGTCGATCGGCTTGGTGAGGTAGTCCTCGGCCCCCTCGCGCAGCGCCTCGACCGCGCTGCGGATCGTCCCGTACGCCGTCATGACGACGACCGCGACCTCCGGGTAGGCGCGCGCGACCCGCGAGAGGAGTTCGTTCCCGTCCATCCCCGGCATGCGCAGATCCGTGAGGAGGATGTCGGGGCTCTCCTCCGCCACGAGCTGGAGCGCCTCCTCGCCGTTCGCGGCCGCCCGCACCTCGTAACCGTCCTCGACGAGGATCTTCGCCAGGCTCTTCCGGGCCGTCTCCTCGTCGTCGGCGATGAGAATCCTGCCCCGCGGTGTGTCCATCAGTTCCCCTTGAGCGTGACCGTGAACGTGGCGCCGTGGCCGGGCTCGCTCGTGCAGGCGAGGCTCCCGCCGTGGGCCTCGACGATTCTCCGGGCGATCGGCAGGCCGAGGCCCGTCCCGTCGGGCTTCGTCGTCACGAAGAGGTCGAACGGGTCGAGGCCGGGCTCGATTCCCGGCCCCGTGTCGATGATCCGGATCGCGACCGATCCGTTCTCCCGAGTGCTCGCCACGGTGAGCGCGCCACCCGCCGGCATCGCCTCGATCGCGTTCCGGACGAGGTTGATCAGCACTTGCTTGAGCTTCTCCCGATCGAGCGGGATCCTCGGAAGGTCGCCCGCGCGCCTCCACTCGACCCGGATGCCTTTCTCCTCCGCGAACGGCCGCATGAGGTCGACGACCTCTTTCACCGCCTCCTCGGGATCGGTGGGAAGGATCGTGAGCCGGTCGACCTTCGCGAGGCTCAGCGCCTCCTGGACCAGCTGGTCGAGCCGTGCGATCTCCTTCCGCGCCGTGTCGACCAGCTCGGCCATCTCCCCCCGCTCGACCGGCTCGAGCCGCGCGAGCCGGCGCGAGAGGAGCACCAGCTGGAGGTTGATCGAGTTCAGCGGGTTTCTCACCTCGTGGGCGAGCGACGCCGCGACGGCGCCGACGGCGGCGAGCCGCTCGGCGCGGACCATGGCGTCCTGCGCCTCCCGGAGGCGGTGGAGCGTCTCCTGAATCTCGGCGAAGAGCCGGGCGTTTTCGATCGAGAGCGCCGCCTGCTGGCCGAGCCCCTCGGCGATCTCCACCTGTTCCGGGGTCCACGCCGAAGGCCCGGGGCGGGTCGCGAGCAGGATGCCGAGAACCGCGTCGTGGGCGATCAGCGGGGCGACGATCCCCGAGCCGACTCCCCATGCGGCCGCCACCTCGGCGTTCACCTGCTCGTGGGCGGAGGCATCCTCGAAGGCGATCACCCGGCGCTGGGCGATCGCGGCGAGAGGGGTCCGCGCACCCGCCGCCGCGAAGTCGATTTCCCCCCCGACGTGGACGTCGGAAAAGGGGGGGCCGCTCAGGTGGCCGAGGACGAACGGCTCGAGGCCGTCGCCGAGGAAGATCGCCGCCCGCTCCGCGCCGAGGAGCTCGCGGGCGTACTCCCCGATCGCCGCAAGAACCCTCTCCCGGTCGACGCTCCCTCCGATCGCGCGCGCCAGGGCCGTGAAGGCACGCGACTCCGCGTTCCGGAAGCGCTCGGCCCGGGAATTCCGGGACCGGTCGACCGCCATGCTCACCTGCTTCGCCGCGGTCTCGAAGAACTGGAGCTCCTTTGGGGTGAACGACGCGCCCGGCCGGGACGCGATGTTGAGCACCCCGAGGACTCCGCGCTCGAACTTCATGGGGATACAGGCGTGGGCGGTCCCCGCGACCCCCCTGAGGAGATGCGGCATGCGGGGACAGTCGGTCGTGTTCCTCGCGTAGAGGAGCCGTCCCGTCTCGAAGACCTGCGCGCAGAGGCAGGTGCCGACTCCTTCCCGCTGCGCCTGCGTCACGAAGCGGTCGGAGACCCCCGTGCAGGCGGCCAGCTCGAGCTGGCCGCGCGTCTGCTCGCCCCAGAAGATCCAGCCCGCCTCGAGGCCGAGACGGGCGAGGATCAGGTCGAGGGCCGCTTGCAGAAGCTCGGGATCGCTCCCCTCGGCGTTCTGGAGCCTCGCGGCCAGCTCGCCCAGGATTTCGAGCTCGAGGTTTCGTTGGAAGAGGAGTTCCCGCTGATCGCGGCTCTCGACGATCGTCTTGTGGGTCCGCACCGCACCCGAAAGGATGCGCGCGGCGCTCCGCGCGAACGCGCGCGCGTCGTCGCACCAGAGGGCAGGCCGATCGAAGACGAGCGCGCCGAGTGCGCCGACGTCCCCGGGGAGGAGGAGCGACGCGCGGAGGGGGATCCCGTCTTCCCCCTGCTCCTCGCGCACCGGGTCGCCGAGACCGAGGCTCCGGCGCCCGAATTCTTCGACCGGTTCGTGGTCCCCTTCCCCCCAGACCGCCTCGGTGTGGGGGTGCCCCCCCGGCGTGTCGCGGAGCAGGAGGACCCCCGCGCGGGCGCCGACGGTGCGGGCGGTCAGCGCGAGGCCCTGTTCGGCGATCTCTCGTCTTCCGGCCGGGGGAAAGGTCAGGCGAACGAGGTCACCGAGGACCGAGAGCCCTCCCGCAGCGGAAAATTTCGCCCTCGGCATGTTCGGAGAGTAGAAACGGCTCCGCCGGCCGTCAAGCGACCGAGGTCAAGCGGCCGACGCGCGGACGATTTCCACGCTGCACGGCGCCTGGCTGACCAGGGCGTGGCTCACGCTCCCGAGCAGAAGCCTCTCGAAAGGGGACTTGCCGTGCGACCCCGCGAGCACGAGATCCGGCCGCCAGTCCCGAATCGCCTCGAGGAGCGCCTGTTTGGCCTCTCCCTCGCGGATCTCGTACGAGGCGGCGAGGTCGGGACGGACCGCGAGTCGCCCGAGCGAGCGCTGGATCTGCTGGTAAGCCGCCTCGCGGACCTTCGCCTCGAGCCGTTCGCCGTAAGGGGAAAGAAGTTCGAGCCCGGGAGAAGGGGGCACGATCCGGACCGGCTCGATCGCCGTGACGAGACGGACCTCGCTGCCCGCAGGCCACGGCCGGTCGAGCAACGCATCAATGGCGGCCTCGGCGAAGCGGGAACCGTCATACGCGACGAGGATCTTCATGCCCGGGTTCCTCCCTCGATGCCCCGGTTTCCAGCAGGGCGCGTGCCAGGAACCTCGCGCGAAACGGCTCCGACGGGGCCCGGAATCACGGCCGGGGTCGCGGCTTCGCGTAGGATTTTTCGCGTCCGACGAACCCTGTCGGCCGTCAACCCCCCAAAACTGCGCTGCCCCTCCCTGTGGTACGGTTTCGGGCGATGCTCGATCCGGACCGGGTTTTCTACGACGGAGGATGCGGCCTCTGCCACCGGGCCGTTCTCTTCGCCCTGCACCATGACCGGGACGGATCGCGCTTCCGGTTCGCCCCCCTGCACGGCGAGACCTTTGCGCGGATCCTCCCCGAGAACGTCCGGGCCGTCCTCCCCGACTCCCTCGTCGTCGTCGATCCCCTGGGAGGAGTGCACACCGGTTCGGCGGCGGTTGTGCGGATTCTGCGCAGGCTCGACGGCGGCTGGGGACGCGTGGGGGCAGCGCTCGACGCCCTGCCCGGTCCGCTGCTCGATCTCGTCTACCGGGGGACGGCGGCGGTTCGGCGGAGGCTCTTCGCGGCACCGCCGGAGGCCTGCCCGGCGGTGCCGCTCCCCCTACGCTCGCGTTTCGAACGCTAGTTCGTCCCGGCCGACTTCGACAGCTCGTCGTCGATGATCGTTTTGAAGGCCTCGAAGGGCTGGGCTCCGGAGACCATCCGGCCGTTGACGAAGAACGCGGGGGTCCCCGTCACCCCGTACGCCTGCCCCTCGCGGAAGCCCGCCATGATCGCCTCGTTGTGCCGCTGCGATTCGTAGCACGACGCGTACGCGGCCATGTCGAGTCCCACCGACCGCGCCCGTTGCTCGAGGTCCGCGTCGCTGAGGTCGCCCTGCTGCGTCATCAAGTGGTTGTGGTAGTCCCAGAACTTGTTCTGCTCTCCCGCGCAGCGCGCCGCGACCGATGCAGGGACCGCGCGCGGGTGGAAGTTCAGCGGGTAGTCCCGGTACACGAAGCGGACCTTCCCGTCGTACTCCTTCATGACCCGCTCGATCGTCGGATGGGCCCGGCGGCAGTAGGGGCACTGGTAGTCGGAGTACTCGACGATCGTGATCGGCGCCGACGCGGGGCCGAGAGAGGGAGCTTCGGCGGGGAAGACGACCGCGACCCTCGGAGGATCGAGGAAGACCTTGACACCGGTCTTGGCCGCGAGGGACTCGAGGAACGACTCCCGTAGATCGTTCGCTTTCTGCGCGCGCACCTGCCGCTCGAGATCGGGGAGCGCCTGCTCCTTCGTTCTTCCCCCGAGCCGGCTCTTCACCCGCTCGTAGGCCGCGTCGATCTCCTCGGGGGTGGGCGCGGCGATCTTGTCCTCGATCTCGACCTTGAGGAGATCGGCCGCCGTGACCCCCCGCGCCGCCGCTTCCTTTTCGAGGAGCGACTTCTGGATCAGCCCTTCGAGGACGCCGGCTTTGATCTCGAACTCCTGTTGCCGGACCTTCATGAGCTGACCGGCCGCAGCCTGGTCGAGCTCCTCGGCGGTGATCTTGGCGTCGCCGATCGTGGCGACCACGTTCGAGGCGGCCGCCGGCTGGGCCGGAGGGGTCTCCTCTTTCTTCTTCTTGGCGTCGACGGGCATGCAGGCCGCGAGCACGAGTGCCGCGAACACGACGGGGAATGTGCGCTTCATGGGGTCGTTCTCCGTACTCCCCCCTCCCCGGGGGGCGAAATGCGCTGCCGAATCCGGGATACTGTACAGGACCTCCCCTCGGGCGTCCAAGCGGCCCTTGGTATCCTGGCCGCGTGGCGCCTCTCCCCGTGACCGTCGTCGGCGGCGGCCTCGCCGGTAGCGAGGCGGCCTGGCAGGCCGCCCGGCGAGGGGTGGAGGTCACCCTCCACGAGATGCGCCCGGTGCGGGAAACCCCGGTGCACCGGACCGACCGGCTCGCGGAACTCGTCTGCTCGAACTCGCTCAAGTCGCTCGAACGATCCACCCCCCACGGACTCTTGAAGGAAGAGATGGGGCGGCTCGGCTCGCTCATCCTCGATTGCGCCTTCCGAAACCGGGTTCCAGCGGGCGGAGCCCTCGCCGTCGACCGCGAAGCGTTCGCCGCCTCGGTCACCGATGCGATCGCCTCCTCCCCGAACGTTCGGATCCGTCGCGAAGAGGTCCTCGAGATCCCGGCGGAGGGGATCGTCGTCCTCGCGGTCGGCCCCCTCGTCTCCGAGTCCCTCGCGAGCGCGATCGCCCGTTTCACGGGTCGCGACTACCTCTACTTCTTCGATGCCATCGCCCCCGTGGTCGAGGCGGACTCGATCGACCGCGGCGTCGTGTTCGCGGCCTCGCGCTACGACAAGGGAAGCGGAGACGACTACCTCAACTGCCCGATGACCCGCGAGGAGTACGAGCGCTTCGTCGCGGCGCTCGTCTCGGGCGAGATGGCGCCGGTCCACGAACTCGACCGGACCCCCTTCTTCGAAGGATGCCTCCCGATCGAGGAGATGGCGAGGCGCGGCGTCGACACGCTCCGCTTCGGGCCGATGAAGCCGGTGGGCTTGCGCGATCCCCGCACCGGCGAGCGCCCGTGGGCGGTCGTCCAGCTCCGGCAGGACAACCTCGCCGCGGAACACTGGTCGATGGTCGGTTTCCAGACGCGACTCAAGTGGCCCGAGCAGAAGCGGATCTTCCGAACGATCCCGGGCCTCGAGCGGGCCGAGTTCGTGAGGCTCGGACAGATCCATCGCAATTGCTACATCAACGCCCCGACGGTGCTGAGACCCACCCTCGAGGCCCGCGTGAGACCGGGCCTCTTCTTCGCGGGGCAGATCTCCGGAGTCGAGGGGTACACCGAATCGGCCGCGACCGGTCTCCTCGCCGGGATCAACGCCGCGAGACGTGCCTTCCACCGCGAGCCGCTCGCGCCACCTCCGGACACGATGCTCGGCGCCCTCTGCGCCTACATCGCGGGTGCGCCGGCCGACGGGTACCAGCCGACGAACGCGGCGTTCGGCCTCCTCCCTCCGCCCCCTCCCGGTCCCCGCACGAAGAAGGCCCGCCGGGAGGCCCGGTCGGCGGTCGCCCTCGCCTCGCTCGAACGCTTTCTCGAGTCGACCGGGGAGGCGCTCCCGACCGCGAGGATCCCGTGAGCGCTTCCTCCCCGTACGCTGCGTCCGTGGAGCGATTCCTCGCCTACCTCCGCGATCAGAGGCACGCCTCGATCCAGACCGTTCGCGCGTACGCTTCGGACCTCGCACAGTTCGGGACATTCCTGAGAACCGACCACCTCGGATCCGAGCCTCCCGGTCCCGAGGGGATCGACGACACGATGATCCGCGCGTTCGTGGCGAGCCTCCACGTCGCGCGGCTCGAGAAGTCCTCGATTGCGCGAAAGCTCTCGGCGGTGCGCGCGTGGCTCCAGCACGCGGTGCGCGAGGAGCGGATCCGGGCGAACCCCGGACGCGCCGTGAAGACCCCCCGCATCCCCCGCCGGCTTCCCCGTCACCTCACCGTGGACGAGGTTTTCGCGCTCCTGGACCGGATTCCGGTCGACGACTTCCCCGGCGCACGCGATCGGGCGGTCCTGGAGCTCCTCTATGCGGCAGGCCTTCGCGTCGGCGAACTCGCCGCGCTCGACCTCGAGGACGTCGACCTCGCCCAGGGCCTGGTCCGGGTCGTGGGGAAGGGACGGAAGGAACGGATCGTCCCCTTCGGGTCGAAGGCGACCGCGGCAATCCGTCGCTGGCTCGATCGCTCCGCCGCGATCCGCGGGAAGGGGGGCGACCCGGAAGCGCTCTTCCTGAACGCCCGCGGCGGCCGCCTGACCGACCGCAGCGTCCGACGCATCCTCGACCGGCGCCTCCTCGAAGCCTCGCTCCACGCACGCATCTCCCCTCACGCGCTCCGCCACTCGTTCGCCACGCATCTGCTCGGCGCCGGAGCCGACCTCCGCGGGATCCAGGAGCTTCTCGGCCATGCCAGCCTCTCGACGACCCAGCGCTACACGCACGTCGGGATCGACGCTTTGATGGACGTCTATGACCGCGCCCACCCGCGAGCGCGGGCGAAGGAGCCCTCGTGAACGCCACCGCCCCCCGCGACCTCGCCATTTTCGAGCAGGCGGCCGTCGCGGCCGCACGGGCCGGGGGAGAGATCCTCCGCCACCGATTCCGCGAAACGCTCCGCACCGACGTCGAGACGAAGGGGCTCCACGACTACGTCACCGCGACCGACCGTGCGGCCGAGGCCGCGGTCGCGGGCTTCCTGAAGAAGTGCTTTCCCGAGCACGGGATCCTGGCGGAGGAAGGGACGCGCGACGACTCCTCCGACCGGCACCGCTGGATCATCGACCCGCTCGACGGGACGACGAATTTCATCCACGGCGTCCCGACCTTCGCCGTCTCGGTCGCGCTCGAGGGACCCGAAGGGCTCGTCGCCGGCGCGATCTACGATCCGATCCACGACGAGGCCTTCTCCGCCGCGGCGGGGCTCGGCGCCCGCTTGAACGGCCGGGCGATCGCCTGCCGCGACCCCGAATCGCTCGACGAGTGTCTCATCGCGACGGGCTTCCCGTTCCGGGAACTCTCCCGCCTCGAAAAGTACCTCGTCGCGTTCGAGCGATTCGTCCGCTCGACCTCGGGGATCAGGCGCGCGGGATCGGCGTCGCTCGACCTCGCGTTCACGGCGTGCGGCCGATACGACGGATTCTGGGAGATCGGCCTTTCCGCGTGGGACATCGCGGCGGGGGCGCTTCTGGTTCGCGAGGCGGGCGGGGTCGTCACCGACGTCCGCGGGGGGGACGCGTTCTTGACGGAGGGGTCGATCACCGCGGGGGGACGGCGGATCCACCCGGAGATGCTCGCGATCACGAAGGAGGCGTTCGACTGACCTCGGCCAGGCCGCGGCTCTTCCACAAGAGGTAGATCGCCGGAAGCACGACGAGGGTCAGCACCGTCGACGTCAGAAGACCGCCGAACATCGGGGCGGCGATCCTCCGCATGACGTCGGAGCCCGATCCGGCGATCAGCATGATCGGAATCAGTCCCACGATGTCCGCGAGGACGGTCATCATTTTCGGGCGTAAGCGGAGGAGCGCCCCCTCCACCACGGCTTCCCGGACATCCGCCCGGTCGAGCGGGGCGGCGTCCTCCGCTCTCGCGATCCGCTTTCGATCGAGTGCGCCGTCGAGGTAGACGAGCATCACGATCCCGAACTCGACCGCGAGGCCGGCCATCGCGATGAGCCCGCATCCGACGGCGACGGAGAGCTTGTAGTCGAGGAGGTACAGGGTCCAGAAGCTGCCGACCAAGGCGAGCGGAAGTGTGCCGAGAACGACCACGACCTCGACGAGGCTCCGCGAGCCGAGGTAGAGAAGCACGAGGATCAGGACGAGCGTGAGCGGAATCACGAGGAGCAGACGGTTCCACGCGCGGAGCATGTGCTCGTACTGCCCGATCCACCCGAGCGAATAGCCCGCGGGAACGACGACTTTTGCCTCGACGGCCCGGCGCGCGGCGCGGACGTAGGAGCCGAGGTCCCGGCCCTCGATGTCGATGTACACGAATCCCACCGGGCGGGCATCCTCGCTCCGGATCATCGGGGGACCGTCGGCCGTTCTCACGGACGCCACCTCCCCCAATCGAACCTGCTTGCCGTCGGGCGTCACGATCGGGAGATTCCTCAGGCGGGAGACGGAATCCCGGTACTCCTGCGGGTAGCGGACGTTGATCGGGTAACGCTCCCGTCCCTCCACGGTCTCGGAGACGTTCATCCCTCCCACCGCGAGCAGGACGACCTCCTGGACGTCGGCCACGTTGAGGCCGATCCGTCCCGCGCGGACACGGTCGACGTCGATCTGCAGGTAGCGCCCTCCGGTCACCCGCTCGGAGTAGACAGACCCCGTCCCCGGGATCTCGCGCACCGCGTCCTCGACGCGGCGGCCGATCTCCTCGACGACCGCGAGATCGGGGCCGCTCACCCGCACGGCGACCGGCGTCCGAACGCCGGTCGAGAGCATCGTCGTGCGGGCCTCGATCGGCATGAGCCAAGCGTTGAACAGACCCGGGAACGTAACACGCGCGTCGAGCTCGCGGACGAGATCCTCCATCGTGAGCCCAGGCCTCCACGCGTCACGCGGTTTCAGGCGGATCGTCGTTTCGATCATCTCGAAGGGAGCCGGGTCGGTCGCCGTCTCCGCGCGCCCCATCTTCCCGAATACCCGCTCCACCTCGGGGACCTGCCGGATGGCGGCGTCGGTCTGCTGCAGGAGCTGCTGCCCCTTTCCCGCGGAGATTCCCGGGAACGTGCTCGGCATGTAGAGGAGGTCCCCCTCGTCGAGCGGCGGCATGAACTCCGATCCCAGCCGGAGCGCGGGCCACACGCCGGAGAGAGCCGCGAGGAGCCCCAGCGCCGCCACCGTCCGCGGACGCTCGAGCACCGCCCGGATGAAGGGTCGGTATGCGGCCATCAGGATCCGGTTGAGGGGGTTCGCCGCCTCCGGCCGGATGCGGCCGCGGATGAACGCGACCATGAGCACGGGGACCAGCGTGACGGAGAGCACCGCGGCCGCGGCGATCGAGTACGTCTTCGTGTAAACGAGGGGGGAGAACAGCCGTCCGGCCTGCGCCTCGAGCGCGAACATCGGAAGGAAGGCGACGCTCACGACGAGGAGCGAGTAGAAGAGCGGCGGGCCGACCTCGACCGCCGCTCGCGCGATTCGTTCTCCACGGCTCTCGCCCGAATCCGGATCGCGCTCGAGCGCCTTGTGGGCGTTTTCGACCATGACGACGCCGGCATCGACCATCGTCCCGACGGCGATCGCGATGCCCCCCAACGACATGATGTTCGCGTTGATCCCCTGGAGCCGCATCACGACGAAGGCCGCGAGCACGCCGACCGGCAAGCTCAGCACGACGACGAGCGAAGAGCGAAGGTGGAAGAGGAAGAGCGCGGTCATGAGGCAGACGAGGAGCGCCGTCTCGTTGAGCGCGGTCGTGAGCGTGCGCACGGCGCGGCGGATCAGCTCGGAGCGATCGTAGGTCGGGACGATCTCGACCCCGGCGGGGAGCCCCGCGCGCCGGATCTCGTCGAGCCGGGCGCGCACGCGGTCGATGACGTCCCGTGCGTTCGCGCCCCACCGCATGACGACGATCCCGCCGACCACCTCCCCTTCCCCGTCGAGCTCGGCGATTCCGCGCCGCATCTCCGGTCCGGTGCGTACGTTCGCGACGTCTCCCAACAGGATCGGCGTTCCCCGGCTTCCGAGCGCCACGGGAACGCGGCGAAGGTCCTCGACCCCCTGAAGGTACCCGGTCGCCCGGATCATCGACTCCGCCTCGGCGCGCTCGATGACCGACCCCCCCGCTTCCTGGTTTGCGCGCTCGATCGCCTCCCGGATCCGCGACACGGGAATTCCGTACGTGCGGAGGCGCCTCGGGTCGAGGACGACCTGGTACTGCCGCACCATCCCACCGACCGTCGCCACCTCCGCGACACCCGGGACGCTCTGCAATTCGTACTTCAGGTACCAGTCCTGGATCGACCGCAGCTCCGCGAGATCGTGCCGGCCGCTCCGGTCGGTGAGGGCGTACTGATAGACCCAGCCGACTCCGGTGGCGTCCGGGCTCAGCTCGGAGCGCGCGGCCGCCGGGAGACGCGGACCGGCCTGGGAGAGGTACTCGAGCACCCGGGATCGCGCCCAGTAAAGGTCGGTCCCGTCCTCGAAGAGGACGTAGACGTACGAGTCGCCGAACATCGAGAACCCGCGCACGCCGACCGCTCCCGGAACGGCCAGAAGCGCGGTCGTCAAGGGAAACGTGACCTGGTCTTCGACGATCTGCGGCGCCTGGCCCGGGTACGACGTCTTCACGATCACCTGGACGTCCGACAGGTCGGGGATGGCGTCGATGGGAATCCCCACGACGCTCCACACACCGAGCGCCGTGAGAATCGCGGTGAAGAGGAGGACGGGGACGGGGTTCCGGACGGACCACCGGATGAGGGAGACGATCATCCGCTCATTCCGCTCCGCCGCCCGTCGCGGTCGCCCGGGGCGTCATCCGCTCGAGGCTCGAGCGGAGGCTCGCCTCCGAGTCGATGAGGAACTGCGCCGAGACCACCACCTCCTCTCCTTCCTCGAGTCCCTCGACGATCTGGACCCAGTCGTCGCTCTCGAGGCCGGAGACGACCGTGCGCGGAGAGAACTTCCCCCCGCCGAGCGACAGGACCACGCGTTCCTCCCGGCCCGTGTCGATGAGGGCCTCGCGGGGGACCGCGAGCGCCGCTTCGCTCGAGCCGCAATCGAGGATCACCTCCGCGAGCATGTTCGGCTTGAGCGCCTCCCCCGGGTTGGGGACGGTCATGCGAACCTTGAGGGTGCGGGTCTCGGGATCGAGGTTCGGGTAGACGTACTGGACGCGCGCACGCCACGTGCGCTCCTTGTCCGAGGCGACGCGGATTTCGGCCGACTGGCCCGGTCGCACCCAGGAGGCCTGACCCTCGAAGACCTCGGCGAGAACCCATACGGTGCTCAGGTCCCCCATGGTGATCGCGGGAGCATCCGGTTCGACCCACTGGCCGTCGATCACGTTGAGGGCGACCACGATCCCGTCCGCCTCGGCGTAGGTCTCGTCCTTCGTGCGGCTGAGCATCGGGGAGGCGAGGTGGAAGAGGAACTCCCCTTTCCGGATCCGCTCCCCCTCCGAGTGGACGGTGAGACGCTGGATCGTCCCCGCGGACAGCGGGTAGACGTGCCAGAGACGCGAGCGGTCGTACTCGACGTAGCCGACCGTCTCGATCCGTTTCGGGAGTTCGCGCCGCTCGACCGCCGCGGTGCGGACCCCGAGCCGGTGGATCACCTCCGGCGACAGGGCCACCTCGACCGGCCCGGAATCCCCCGGGACCGCCTCATCGACCTTCCGGACGAGGTCCATCCCGCACGCCGGGCACTCGGCGGGTCCGTCCCGGACGATCTCCGGATGCATCGGGCAGATCCAGACCTCCGCAACCCTCGGGACGGGTGCGCTCCCGGTGCACGCCGTCCCGACGAACGCGGCCGTGACGAGGAGGGGGAGAACGTGCCGCATCAGTGGTGGTGCGCGTGCGGATCGTCCGCCCCCGCAGTTTCCCTGCGCCGGTAGACGAAGGGAAGGCCCGACACGCTTCCCTTCCGGTTTCCCGCCTCGAATTCGACGCCGACCGCGTACTCTCCGGGTGCGGGGAGACGCGTCGGGGACTGGAAGTGTTTCGCGAAGGGCTCGAACGGGACGCGCAGGACCTCCCCGCCCGAGGCCGGCGCGATCGTGACGACCCCCTTCGCTCCGACGATCAACTCACTCGCCGCAACGTCCACGAACCGCACGTTGAAGAGGTGCGTCGGGCCCCTTCCCTCGGGCCCGAGCCGCTCCGGAGACGTCGCCTGGAGGACGTAGACGTCCACCTGGATCCCGTCGATCTCCTTCCCGCCGATCCGCGCGCCGAGGACCCCCGCCGAGTGGGTCTCCCCGTAACCGGTGTACTTGAGCGGCGCCCCGGCGTGTTCCTCGTGTCCCGCGCGCGGGTCCGTCTGCGGCGTCTCCGCGGCGAGAACGGCGAAGGCCGCGAAGGCCATCGTCGCGATTCCGATGCGGGCGACTCTCAATGAGCCCTCCTTCCCCTCCGCACTCAACGGCGGGATCCGTAGCGCCCCTGGAGCGCCAGGGCGAACGTCCTCCCGGGTTCGGGCACGATCGCCCCCGAACGGAACGGATCGCGCGCGTACGAGAGCGACCGAGCGTATTCCCGGTCGAAGACGTTGTCGGCGGCGACGAGGATCGAGACGCGCCCGACTTGGACGCCCGCCCGCAGGTTGACGATCTCCCACGCCCCGGTCTCGCGTTCCTCGAGATCGGAGTTGATCCGGTCTTGCTTCGCCGCACCGGCCCCTTCGCCCTCGACGAACCAGCTCCCGGTGTCGAAGCGGATCCCGGCGCGGACCGTCAGCGGGGCCATCTCGGGGAGGTCGGGATCGGTGATGCCCAGGGCCGGATCGGGATCCTGCGTGCCGCGAACCGAGGAGAGCCCTCCGAAGAAAAACCACCGCGTCCGCACGAGGGCGCGCAGCGAGACCTCGCCCCCCCAGATCCGCGCGTCGTGGTTCACGTAGGTCCGCGCCACCGCGTTCGAGACCCCGGGCACCTCCTCCAGACGCGCTCGTTCCGTGACCTGGACGGCGTCGTCGAGCAAGGAGTAGAAGGCGGTCGCCTCGAACTGGAGACTTCCCCGTTGGAAGCGCAACCCCACGTCAGTCCCCAAATTCTCGACCGGCGCGAGGGACGGATTCCCGACCCAGTCGGTCCCGCTCCTCCGAAGCGCGAAGTACCGCTCCTGCGGATCGGGCATGCGGTTTGTCCGGCCGGCCCCGAACACCACCTCGAGCGATTCCGTCGCCGCCCAGATTCCCGACGCCGAGGCGGACCACACGGTGTCGGTGCGCGACGTTTCCCGCGTGCCGTGGTAGGCCTGATAGAGGTCGGTTTCGTAGGAGCCCGCGCCCGAACTCGATCGCGCGCGGTCGACGCGCCCCGACGCGCTCAGCCGGAACCTCGCCCCGGCGTTCCCTTCCCAGCGGGCGAAGACACCGGCCGCCTCGAGATCGGCGTCGGGGATCGACCGCTGCGGCACGAACGCCGCGGAGCGAAGCGTCGTCGCCGCATCCCACGCGCGGTTCCAGCCCTCGAGGCCGACGACGAGCCCCCCGGAGAAGGCCACGTCGACCCGCGCGTTCCAGACTCCGCTCTCGGCGAGGGTCGCCATCGAGTACTCCCGGGGCGATCCCGCCGAAGACGTCCGGAGCGTGTCGGTCATGAGGTGGTCGACGCCGGCCCAGGAGATCCCCGCCTCGATGCGCTCGACCGCCCCGCCCGCGCGTTGCTCGCGGTAGGTCGCCGAAAGCCGGTCGGCGTCGTCGTAGTCGGCGTCCATCTGAAGGTAGGGGTAGAGCTGGCGATCTCCTTCCTGCCGCGTCGCCTGGATCTCGAGCCTGCGCGACGGGCCGAGATCCACCGTGCCGCCGAGCCACCCGGTGCGCACGTCGAAGGCCCGCACCCCGGCGACAGCCGCTGCGTAGTTCGCCGACGCCGTGAACGGTTTCCCGGAACCGTCCTCGTAGGGGTCGCCCCGCCGCGCGGAGTAGCCCCCCTTGAGCGACCCGCGCGGCGCGGCGTACGAACCGGCGAACGAGCCGGCGAGCGAGCCGAACGATCCAGCTGAAACCTGCACGCTCCCGTGGAGCCCCGACTCGGGCTTGCGGGTGACGATGTTGACGGTGCCGCCGAGACTCCCCCCGTGCTCGAGGTCGTAGGGACCCTTCCGGATCTCGACGCGCTCGATTTCCGCGAAGTCGACGTGGAAGGCGGGCGGATCCATCCGATTCGGGCATGCGCCGTAGAGCCGGTGCCCATCGACCAGGACGCTCAGGTTCTCCCCCTTGAAGCCGCGCACGACGACGTCGTTCGCGATCCCGCCCTTGCGGACCGCCTGGACACCGTCGATCCGGGCGAGGGCCTCCCCGACGTCCTTCGCGAAGCTCTCGCGGATCTCCTTCGATTCGAGTGCGTCGCGCGGCGACGCCGCGGTCACCACGACCCGCTCGACGCCGACGTCGAGATCGAGCCGGAGGTCGAGGAGAGCGGGCTCTCCCTCGACGAGAGCGACCGACCGCGACGTCGAGACCGTCGCGCGCGGAAACGCCGCGGTCACGCGAAACGCCTCGGCGGGAAGAGGGGGAGACTGGTAACGGCCGTTCTCGTCGGTCACGACGCTCGCGACCGGCCCCGTCTCGAGCAGGAATTCGACGATCGCCCCCGCCACCGGGTTTCCGGAACGGTCATGGACCGTTCCCGAGACGGACGCCGCGGCGCGCACAGGACCCGCCGTGGCCGCGAGGGCGAGGAGTAGAACGGTTGCCGCGAGTGAAGAACGGTTTCGGTGCTTCATGTCTCGAGACCTCACCCACGAATGGCTCGTCTCAAGGCTCCACCAGGACGTCGTCCGCGCGCGCGCCGGAGATCACGATCGTGACACGGTCGCCCGCTTTGATCTTCTTCCCCGGGTTCTGGAGGATGAGGAACGACGTTCCCGCCTTGTCGACGTGCTTCGTCGAGAGCAGACCCACCCTCGAAACCCCGAGCGCTCCGAGGCGCTCGCCGGTCCTGGGATCGAGCACGTACGTCTCCTTGGTGTCGGCCGACACGCGCTCCACTCCGGTCAGCTTGTAGCGAACGTCGAGCAGATCTCCGTTCGCGGTCGTCCGGAGGGAGAGCACGGTGAGCTTCGCCTCGCTCGGAGCGGGCATACGCTCCGGGGAGGCCGCGACCGGAGCGCCCCCCTGCGGCTCTGCCGCCTCCAGGAGAACGCCTCTCTGCTCGAGGCCGGCGACGACGATCGTCACCCGCTCTCCGGCTCGGAACTTGTTCCCGTAGTTGGGGACCACGAACGAGGCGATCTTGCTCGGCTCCGGGTCCGCCGACGAAGTCGCCGGGAGCATCGGGATTCTCCGCACCCGAGAGACGATTCCGCTCTCCTCGTCGCGTACGTAGGTTTCTCCGGGATCGGCCGGAAGGCGGTCCACTCCGGCGAGCCGGAAGCGGACTTCGATCACACCCCCGTCCGGACCGGGCTTCAGGACGGCCGTTTCGACGAGGAGCCGTCCCCTGCTCTCGGGCTCTTCAGGACGGTCCGTGGCGCCGGCGACGGGAAGCGCCGCGATCGCCAAAAGCACCGTGAAAACGATCCGTCGCACGTGCGCCCCCGCTCAGGAAAGAGGAGGCCGCCCCGCTCCGGGCGGCCTCCTCGGGTTTCGTTCGGACGACCCGGCTACTACCTCCCGAAGTCGAGCACCGATTCGCCGGCGCCGATCGTCGACCCCGTCGGCGCGGCGGGCGTCGGATCTTCGGCGACCCCGCCCGCGAGCACCGGCCGCGAGTGGATCAGCAGCAGTTGACCGCCGGGATAGAACCCGGCGTTCGTGACGGTGTAGTCGTTGTGGTTGTGCATGGGGAACCACTGATCGTCGAGGTCGTTGTCCGCGGGATACGAACCGAGCGTCTCGGCGTAGGGATTGAGGACCCCTTGATTCGTCGAATTCGTCGAATAGAGACCCACGCCCTTCCGGCTGTCGGCCTGGATGATGAGGTCGTACGTCTCCCCCGACCCGATGTGGAGCGTGTACGCCTCCATCTGGTCGTCGCGCGCGATCGGCGAGGCGTCCTTACCGACCGCGGTGAAGTGCCATCCGTGGACGTGCCACGGCACCGTCTCGTACCCCATGTTGATCACGCGAAGGAGGAACCGCGAGTCGGTGAAGACCTCGACCAGCGGCGCGTAGGTCGCGTAGTTGTTGGCGCCGGTCAGATAGCCGCTCGGCGGCCCGGAGAATTCCGGATTGCAGTCGGGGGCGCAGCCTGCCGCGGGCTCGTACGTCGGCCGGATCGTGTCGGGGAAAGCGCGCCCGTTCACGAGCCAGTTGTCGGCTTTGTATTTCGCGAAGTTGTAGTCCGCGGGAACCCCCGGAGGACGAGGCACTTCCGCGGGGGCGTCGGCCCACTCGATGAAATCGTGCGCGGCGAGCTCGACGTCCGAAAGGAGGACGATGTACTCCTTGTCGAAGCGGTCGTTGTACTGCCCGCCGTAGACGGTGCGGGTGGAGTTCTGCTTCGGCCGGATGATCATCGCGCCGTACATCCCCATCTGGACGTGCTCGGCGGCCTCGACGTGGCAGTGCCACATGTAGGTGCCCGGCTTCTCCGCGTAGAAGTAGTAGGTTCCGACGTTGCAGGTCGGGTTCCCCGCGGGGCAGTCCTCCGGAACCGGGAGTTCCCATCCCGATTCGGGGAAACCGTCGTTCTGCGTCGTGACGTGCTGTCCGTGGAGGTGGATCGTGTGCGGGTCGGGGGGCGCGAACGGGTTCGCGTTCCCGATGTTCCGCAGCTGGATGAAGACGTCGTCCCCCTGATTCACGTCGATGATCGGCGCCGGGAAGGTCGCGCAGCCCGGAACCGCCTGCGTGCCGTCGACGTCGTCGCAGTACCCGCGGATGTAGTACCGCCGCTCCGTCGTCTGGAAGGGCGGCACCGTGTTGTCGACCGGCAGGTAGGCGTAGCCGTCGCTCGCGGCGATGTAGAGGTTTCTCACCGCGGCCTGGGTGGGTAGCGCCAGCATCGCCATTGCGGCGACCGCCAGCAGGATGCGACACGAGATTCGCGTCATCGGGACTCCTCCTGGTGCCTCGACACGCCGCCCCCCTCGGACGGCGCGAAACGCGCGGGGCGCCTCGCGGCGACCCCCGCGACTTTGTGACGAACGCGGACCGACCCGTTCCGGTATGCCCGATCGTGCTTCGGACCTTCCCCGTCGAACACGAGCCCCCCCGGCCGACCGGCCGTGATGCCCCGGAAGCAGCAATCCGCGTTCCAGGACCGGAATCGGAATTACGTCGTGAAAACCGAGCCACGGCGGCCGAAGGGGAGAGGGAAAACGCGAGCCTTTTTCGCCGGTCCGGTTGGATGGAATAAAAACTTGCGCGCCCGCAGCTGCGAGCTTTCCCGCATACTTCACGCGGCCCCTGCGTCATCCGGCACAGGGCGACAGGAGGCGCGGATGCGTTCGGCGATCGCGTTGTGCACGGTGTTCTCGGTATACGGCGCGTCGGCGGCATCCCCGGCGACCGCCCCGTCCCTCGAGGCGGCGGCGGCCGGGAGGTTCGCTTCCCTCGCCCTCGCCTGCGTCCACCGGGAGTACCCGAACAAGATCGCCCACGTGATGGACTCGGACGAAGACGCGCTCCCCCCTCGCCGGCTGACTCCCGCCTTCTACGGCTGTTTCGACTGGCACTCCGCGGTCCACGGCCACTGGCTGCTCGCCCGCCTCGTGCGGCTCCACCCCGACGCCCCCTTCGCGGCCGCAGCGCGCGCGGTGCTCGAGAAGAGCCTGACCCCGGAAAACGTCGCGGTCGAGGTCGCCTATCTGTCCCGCAAGGGCCGGGAAAGCTTCGAACGGCCGTACGGCCTGGCCTGGCTCCTCCAGCTTGCCGCGGAGATCCGCGAGTGGGACGATCGCGACGCGAAGCGGTGGGCCGCGGCGCTGGTTCCCCTCGAGAGGACCTCGGCCGCACGGATCTCGGAGTGGCTCCCGAAACTCGCCTACCCGATCCGCGAGGGGGAGCACCCGCAGACCGCGTTCGCCTTCGGGCTGATCTTCGACTGGGCGCGGGTCGCCGGAGACGGGGCGATGGTGGCGCTCCTCGAGAGGAAGACGCGAGAGCTTTACCTCGCCGATCAAGACTGTCCCCTTCGCTACGAGCCGTCGGGGCAGGACTTCCTCTCCCCGTGCCTCGCGGAGGCCGATCTCCTGCGACGGATCCTGAAGCCCGCGGAGTACGCCGCGTGGCTCGGGGCGTTCCTGCCCGGGATCCCCCTCGACGGCTCGGGAGCGTGGCTCGCCCCGGGGATCGTTACCGACCCGACCGACGGAAAACTCGCGCACCTCGACGGCCTGAACCTCTCGCGCGCGTGGATGCTCGAGGGGATCGCGGCGGGTCTCCCGGCCGAAGACCCGCGTGTCGCCTCCCTCCGGGCCGCGGCGGCGATCCACGCCGAGTCGGGGTTGAAGTCGGTGACGGGGGAGCACTACGAGGGCGGGCACTGGTTGGGGACGTTCGCGACGTACCTGGTCACGGGGAGGGGGATCGAACAGAAGGTTGTTACCGGCGAGTGATGGCGCACTTTCGCGTGACCGGCGGATCGCGACAGGGCCGAGACCGCCGAAACCCAGGATCGTGGACTCCGGGACGAAGCGCGGCCTGAAGCAGACCGACTTGCGCCGTCACCTCCAGGCGCGTACAAGAGGGAGCCAAGGAGTGGGTTGCGCTGCCAGGAGGCGGGGCTCCGGTAAGCGACGCGGGCGGCGTATGCGGAGGGGGACATGCGCGATCGTGTACATCATCCTTGCGGAGTCGGACTTCAGGTTCTGACGCTCGCTCTGCTCACGATCTGCGGGCTCGAAATCTCCCTGGCGGCGCCTGATGCCGCGGACGAAGACCGGCCGCGGCCCCGGCGGGCCTTCCGAAGCGCGCCGAACGACACGGATGGCGGCCCGGACGGCGTTCCGAAGAGCTTCGACAGCCACCCTTTCATTCCCGATTTGGTCGCGACCCACACGGAAGAGGATGCAGGAGCGGGTGCTCGCGACAGTGGCTCCGCGGCGACGCCGACCCTTCCGTCCCGGGAGATCTTCCTTTCCGAGGGACTCCCGAAGGTGCCGCACCTCGATGACTTTCCCGAGGTCTACGGACTTCCGGATGGCCGTGTTTGCGTGATCGCCGCCGAGGCGTTTCGGCTCCGCGCCCTCTACTCGGGAAACCGGGGCCAGACGTTCGAGCCCGAGGTCGACATCTTCGGGCGGCCCGGAGAGCCGAGGGTGAGAATGCACGATGGGGTGCTCGCCCGAGACGGGGTTCTTTACGTCGTCATCATCGGGGAAGACCCATCCGGCGGCGGGGCGCTCTACTTCACGCGCAGCACGGACATGGGGCGCGGTTGGGAGCCGCCGAGGAGACTCCTCGGAGCGGGAGACGCCGGCATCGGGGAATCGGGTTTTTTCGACTACCCCCGGATTCGGATCGCCGCGGCAGCGGGCGGGCGCGTGTCGATCATCAGCGGAGCGGACGCGGATTCCGGAACCGTGATCCTGACGTCACTGGACGGTGGGCAGACGTGGCAAGGGCCGGTCGCCCTCGAAGACACCTCCTATTTCGGTTTCGGGACGCAGCATCCGGATTGGGTCGAGATCTCGCCGACGACCGGGACGATCTTCGCCCTCTTCAACGAAGCCGGTCCCCCGGACGGCGTCGAGCACCCGCGCCTTCGCCGTTCCACGGACGGCGGGGTCTCGTTCGGCCCTCGCGTCACGTTCCCGGAGACCGAATCGGATTGCGCCGAGACCTCCGCCTCGAGTGTCCAGATCGGGACCGACGGTGCGGTTCTCGTCGCCACGTCGAGTTACGACTACTGCGGCGGGCCGACTCGAGTGCTTGCCTATCGTTCGACCGACGACGGTGAGACTTTCCATCTCACCTATTCTGCGACGTTCCCCAGAAGCGCACCCCTGGGATTCGGGATTCCTCGAATCGCCGTCGACCCCGCAACCGATCATGTGTTCCTGTACTTCGTCGATCCGGCGACGCGCGAAGTCCGGATCGCTCGCTCGCTCGACAACGGTGCGACATTCTCCCCGGCCGAGGCCCTGCCGGGCTCCGTCGCGGACGAACTCTGGTTGTACTTTTCACGGGACTCCCTCGCACGGACACCGAACGGACGTTGGGGGATCCTGTGGCGGGATGTACGGACTCCGTCGCCTGGCCCCGGGCTTTACGCCTCATTCCTCGAAGAGGACGGGTCCGTGTGGTCGCCTCCCGTTCGCATCGACTTCCCGCGCCTCGTGAGTGGGAGTTCGCGACACGCACTCGCCGCCGCCGGCCACGACGACCTGGTCGCGGTGAGCAGGGTCGCCGCGCCGGGAATCTTCGAGGAAGCCGATATCGCTCTCGCCCGCTCCGGCGAGGAGAGCGCGAGCTTCGATCCCGGCGTCATAGTGGACACCGATTTCGGTGACGACTTCGCATCCGGAACCTACCCCTCCATCGCCGCCTCGCCTTCCGGGCTCGTCGTCGTCTCGAATCGGTTCTTCGACGACGGAACCCCTTACTACGCCGCTTCCGTAAGCTCCGACGGCGGCCGTAGCTTCGCACCTCCTCGACGTGTGAGTTCGTGGCCGGCGGGCGGGATCGTGAACGGTACCGACAATCCTCTCGCGGGCATCGATGCCGGCGGCCGCATTTACCTTGCCTATCTCGTCCAGCGCTCGACCGGCGGACCGGTGGAACTCCTGGTGACGACCTCCGGCGACGGAGGTCAGAGCTGGTCGGAGAGCGAAGCTCTCGTCGGAAACGGGAGAATCGCGAACCGGACGTTCGACCTCGTCGCCGGTGAAGCCGGGCGAGCCTACCTGCTCTGGCACGACCCGGCGCAGGGGATCCGGTTCGGGCGAACGCAGGACGGGGGAATCACCTGGGAAACGTCCACTCTCCAATCGGGAGTCACGACGACGAACCGGCTACGGCTGTGTGCCGCGGAGCCCCGGTTGGAAGCCGCCTGGGTAGGACGAGCCCCGGGAACCAACACCGTGCCCGTCTCCTCCTGGAGCGAGGACGGCGGGTCGACCTTCAGCACTCCGTTCCAGCACGACTCGAGCACCGCGAGCGACCTGGACCTCGATTGCCGGGCCGATGGCGATGCGGTGATCACCTGGTCCCGCAGTCCTTCCGGTGTCTTCGTGCGGTCGCGATCGGAAGGCACGTGGTCCTGGGGGATCACCATCGACAGCCAAGGGTATCAACCCTCGGTCGAGTATACGGACGCTGCGGGGGACCGCGTGGTCGTGGCGTATACGCGCAATCCTCCCAACGTCGCCCTGCGAACCCGTTTCTCAGACGACGGCGGCGCGAGTTTCCGGACTGCGGTCGAGCCTTTCGCTCCTGAGCTTCGCCCGACGAACGTCATCGGGTTGGAGTCCGACGAACAGGGCAACGTATGGGTCGTCTGGGCGGACGAAGGTGTTTTGGGACTCGGGAAAGCCGATTCCGGTCCGTCGGTGCTCGTCGGTCACTCCGAGGACTTCGGGGAGACGTTCGGGGCGGCGTTCCGCCTGCATACCGAGGAACCGGCCGGCTTCCGTTACACGATCGGGACCGACACCAACGGGATTGGCTACATCCGTCGCAACGTCGTCGCCGTACCCGGCTCTGTCCTCGCGACCTATGTGGGCGAGCGAGAAGGCCGAGGTTGGGTCCCCCTTTTCAACGCACACACCCCGAACGACCTCGACCGCGACGGCTCCCCTGTTTCCGAGAGCGGTCGCAATCTGATCGAAAACGGGGACTTCTTTGATCTCGCCCCGGCCAACGAGTTTGGAAACGGCTGGAACTCGTACAACATCGGGGCCATCGGGGGTTGGTCCCTGTACCTCGGGAACTGGTTCTTCCGTTTGGAGGGGAGCGGTGCGGCCGACACCGACCCCACGATCGAACAGACTGTCACCGGCTTGATTCCTGGGGGAACCTATCGCCTCGAAGGGGTGTTCTGTCAGGCGGGAACGGTCGCCGATCCCGGCGCCCTCTCGTTCGGCGTCGAGGTCGGGGAATCGCTCCTCCTCGAGCGACCGAGCCCCGGGCGTTGTCCATGGCAAGCGGGTGGGGGCTGGTTTCCTTTCTCCGCGACGTTCGTCGCCGACTCGGATACGGCTCTCCTTCGTTTCACGGCGGAGCGAAACGGCGATCTCACGTCCTACGGGATCGACGACATCGTCGTAACGGGGGGCCTCGACTGCGACGACTCCGACCCCGACATCTATCCGGGTGCTCCGGAGCGTTGCGACGGCAAGAACAACGACTGCCGGGACGCCGGTTGGCCGACCTTGCCTCCGGGCGAATCCGACCTCGACGAAGACGGCCTTCGCGCGTGCGAGGACAACTGTCCCGACGATTTCAATCCCGGCCAGGAGGACGGGGACGGGGACAGGATCGGGGACGCGTGCGACATCGCGAACCAGCCTCCGGTCGCGGACGCGGGTCCCGACCAGACGCTCGAGTGCACGGGGGATCTCGGAGCGACGGCGACCCTCGACGGCAGCATGAGCTACGACCCCGACGGGGCCGGCGACCTCGCGTCGTTCCTGTGGACGGAGGGAGGGCAGATGCTCGCGACGTCGGCGGTGGCCGACGTCCGCTTCGGTCTCGGGGGCCACATGGTCACGCTCGAGGTGACCGACCGCGCGGGGGCGAGCGACACCGACGAGACGGTGGTGACCGTGGTCGACACGCTCGATCCGACCGGCGGGATCGTCTCGCCGGAGGACGGCTTCTGCTCGGGAAGTCCGGTGACGGTCGAGACGGCGTTCACGGACGCCTGCGATCCGGGACTCGCGCTGACCTACGACCCGGCGGGGGGTCCGACCTACTCCGAACACGGGGACCACGCGGTGACGGTGACGGCGACCGACGCGGTGGGGAACACCCTCTCCGATTCGGTGTCGTTCACGGTGGACAAGGTGGCTCCGGAGGTGACCTTCCTCGAGCCGGTCGATCAGACCTTCCTGGTGCCTTCCCTTTTCCCGCTCGGCGTGGTGGTGGCCGCGTCGGACGAGGACGGGGCTTCGGGTGCGGTCGTCCGGGAGAAGCTCTTCATCGAGGGGTGCCTCGTGTACGACGGGGCGGCGATGGGAGACTTCGACGGGCTCCTGACTGACGAGACGATCGAGATCAACCAGCAGGAGTTGTGCCGGATCGCGAGCCAGTGCGGTTGGTCGAAGTTGAGTCAGCCAACCATCCGATTCGAGGCGACCGACTGCGGCGGGAACCTCGGGTTCGACGAGGTGAGGCTCCGGGGATCACTCGCCCTGCGACCGGGGATGTGCGCAGGTCTGAGACCCCGCGACAGGGTGCGAGGAATCGGCGAGAGCGGATCGAGACCGAGCGGAACCACCAACCTGGGACCGAAGAGAAATTGACGTGAACGTTAGGGTTCGTCCTCCCAAGTGAGTGAGAGGAAGCGCTCCCCCTCCTCTTCCCCGTCGCCGAGGACCGGAACCGCCCGCCTCCCCTCCGCCTCGATCACGAACCCTTCCGCGGCGACGAACCGGCCCCTGGTGAGGTGGATTCGCAAATTGTCGTCCCCGACCTCGAGGGCTGCGACGGCCGCGTCCCCCTCGGCTCCTTCTTCCTCGACCGGAGAGATCTCGATCGTGAGCGTGGTGCGCGCCCCCTGGCGATCGAGATCGGCGTCGACCCCCACGTCGGGATGCACGCGATCGAAGTACTCCTCGAGCATCCGGTCGACGCGCGGGAAGCGCGCCTTGACGGCGAGGGCGAAGGGCCTCTCGTCGCGGAAGACGACCGTCTCGACGTTCCACCCTCCGAGGATGCGTAGCGCTTCGGCGATCGGCGGGTTCTCCCCGAGCAGCCGCTTGCGGAACTCGCGCTCCTCCCGGTCTCGTTCGGCGGGGTCCTTTTCGTTCGAGACGACATCGGTCTGGAGCACCGACCAGACGGCGGCGCCGTCCGGCTCGAGATAGATGTCGTGGCGGATCTCGGATTCGAGGCATCCCGCGGTCAGGGGTAGGAAAAGCGCGATCCACAGGGCTCTGCGACGCGTGTTCACCATGCACCTCCGGTGGCGGAATGGGCCGTCCGTTCGGACATGCGAAGTCATGGGGCCATGACGGTCACATTTCTGGGGCGTGCTTCGTCCCTAGCGGAATCCGATCGGTCGGTTCCGAGGACTCGGCGCAGTCAACAACGCACGGACGGCGGCGAACATCCGGCGTAGCTCCTGGTCGTGTCCGGCCACGTGCTTCTCGAGGGCATCCAGCTTGGACGAGAGTTCAGCGTGCGTGTGCGCGAAATCTCGGAGCCTGACGAAGGCGCGAACGACGAAGACGCTCATCTCGATCGCCCGCGCACTGTTCAGAATCGAGGCCGCCATGATCGCTCCATGTTCCGTGAACGCCCACGGATATCGCCGCCTACCACCGCGGCCCGGGTTTGAGATCACAGATTGTGATCTCAGACCCTCGAACTCCTCTTGCGACAGCCGAAAAAGGAAGTCGGACGGAAACCGTCTGCCGTTCCTTTTTACCGCCTGATTCAGTGCTCTTGTCGCTACCCCGTAGATCGCAGCCAGGTCCGCGTCCAGGATGACCCGCTCGCCCCGGATCGAGAGAATCCGGCAATCCATCGGCACAGGGAAAGCGGATTCTCTTCGAGACATGCCTCAAACGTAGTCGGTGCGACGGGGGTCCGGTCTCGAACACCCAGGGAAGGGGTTACCGATCGGCAACTCTCTTCCCACAACATTCACGGACAACCGACGTTCGGAACCCTCTCCGCCCCCGAGGAGGCGAACCCGTACGTTCCGGCCCCACAGACCGCCTTTTCCGCTCGGATCAAGTAGTAGAAGCCGGTTCCGGGCGCCGGGTTCGATCGAGGGTCGAGGTAGTTCGGCTCCGCGAGGCCGTCGGCCTGACAGGTCGCCCCCGAAGCGCCCCCGTCCACGCGCAGGGCGGAGATCGCCCCCGACACGACGTCGTAGAAAATCCCCTCTCCCTGGTCTTCCCACCGGATCTCCCGCGGAACCCCGGCCCACACCACGGAACGCACCTCGCCCGGGGGCCCCGCGGTCTTGACGGGATCGAGAGGGGCGCAATCCTCGGAGTCGAGCGCACCGTCGTTGTCGTCGTCGGGATCGACGCAGTCGGCCGATCCGTCCAGGTCGAAGTCGGGGTATCCCTCGTCGGCCGTGCCGTCGCAGTCGTTGTCGAGTCCGTCGCACGGATCGGTCGACGAAGCGCCCTCGAAGGGGTCGCAGGTGTCGTCGAGGACCCCGCCCGAGCAGACGAGCTGTCCGGTGTTCCCCGAGCAAATCCCCACCCCGCACGTCGTCGGCGTCGGAAGAAAGTCCTCGTCGAACAGGCCGTCGCAGTCGTCGTCGATGCCGTCGCACGTCGCGTCCTCGAAAAGGAAGACGCACCCACCCGGACCGCAGCGGTTCACCGTGCAGGGGTTCGAATCGTCGCAAACCGAGTCGTCCTCGCAATAGGGCGAGTCCAGGTCCCCGCGCTTGTGGTCGAAGATCGACCCGTCGAGGGTCAGAATCTCGTACGTGCCGGTGCGTCCGGTGACCGGGAGGACGTCCCAGAGACGGTTCGCAGGCGGATCGGATCCGTAAATCACGTCCGAATGGCCGAACGCCGCCAGCCCCGACATGTTCGTCGAGTCGGAGGCGGTGCGCGTCGCCTGCGCCGTCTCCGGGTTCATCTCGTAGAGCCCGGTCCCGTCGCCGCCGTTCGGATTCACCCAGACCCACAGCCGGTCCTGGGAGTCGAAGGTGAGGTCGCCGCCGTACAGGTTCGCGTTCGAGGTTCCCACGAGGGTGGCCGCGGCGGTGGCGGTGTCCACGATGTAAAGGCCGTCGGTCTGCTGGCTGATCGCGTAGAGCGCACCCGTGTTCCGGAAGTTGAGTCCCGTGAGCTCGTCGACCTGGGAACCGCCGGCGGTCACCGGCCCGATGAGTTCGACCGACACCGGGATGGTCGAGAAGGGATCGAGCTCGATGCGGAGAAGAAGGCAGGCGAATCCTTCCCCGGCGCAGATCGTGCCGGAGTTGTCGCTCCCGATCGCGTAGAGGACCGTGGCGCTCGCGGCGGCAAGGCCGAGGATCGGGGAGTGGTCCGGCCCGAGGTCGGCGCGAAGCGCCAGGACACCGGTCGCCGGGTCGACCTCGTAGATCCGGTTCGACGCCGGAGGTTCGAACGGGGTGTCGGCGAGGAAAAGCGGAGGGGTTGTCGAAGTCGTCCCGATCGAGAAGAGCGCGACCGCGCACCCCGCGACGGCTCGCCGCATGGAGCTTCCCCACGTCATCCGGATGTCCTCACCTCGTGCGGAGCCGCCCCCCTCGCGAGCCCGTCGATAACGTACCTTCGGAAGGGCGGGCTGCCCAGGGCTCCTTCGGGAATCGAGCGATGAACTTCGCGAAAAATCGAACGGTTCCGGAGGAGGAGTTGGAGATAGTCGGGCCTGTCGGCCCGGCTACTCCGACAGACCGAGTACCCGCCCAAGCCTTCGCCGAATCTTCTCCACTCGCTCCACCTGCCCTCGCGCCGGGAATCGCTCGTAGAAACCCTCCCGGCGGAAGTCCCTTGCGAGTTCGCGCCATGGGGTGAGGTTCGACACGAGAAAGGTGAACTGATCGGGGCCGAGGGGCAGCTTCGACCGCCACTCCCCCGCGAGGTCGCCGGCGACGCGGACGATCGCCTTCAGCGTCACGTCGCGATTGACCATCGATCGCTTGGTGTCGCCCCATGCGTCCCCGAAGTGGAACTTGGCCGCCTTGAAGACATCTCTCAGGAAAGCGTAGCCGCGGTCGCGGCTCCACCCTCGCCCGTCCTCGAAACGGTGACGCGCCTCCCGTCTCCGGATCAACCGGTGCACCTCGCCGAACAACTGGGCCTGGTTGATCCACATCTCCTGCTGTGAACGACCGCCGAGCATGTTGATGTGATACTGCAGGGGGGAGTCGCTCTCCTCGTAGAGCGCCCGCACGAGCCGCGACGCGAACTTCTTCTCCTGGTCGGTCCCCCACTCGATCCGCTCGTAGAGGTCGACGAGATGGGACTTGTTGATCCGCGTGTGCGTGGAGTTGATGATCACGAACATCTCGGTCGCGAAGTCCGCGGTCTTCCCGTCGAAAAGAACGCAGGGGACTTCGATCTCCGGGTCGGCGTCGGGCTCGTCCATGTAGAAGTGGAGGCCCGCGAGCCGGTGCTGCCCGTCGATGATCAGGAAGCCGCCGTCCGGCTCGGTCAGGTAGCCGGTGCGGTCGTGACCCGAGATCGTGCGGAACCGGAGTTCCTCCGCCGTGAAGAGGAGCACGGCGCCGGGGATGATCGGCTGCCGCGTTTCGTTCCGGTAGAAGTCGCGGATCTGGCCGACCTTCCTCCGATTGAGTTGCCGCTGAAACGCCCCGGAGGACCGCTCGATCGCCTCGACGAAGCGCTCGACGTCGTCCGGCTCCTTCCGGCGGTCGCCCCCGACCGATTCCCCCCGACCGGAGTGGAACCGGGTCACGAAACGGACCTTTTGGAGGAGGTCCTTCGCCGGGTAGCTGACGAAATAGAACGAGGCTTCCTTCTGGCGCATGCGCATCGCGAGCATGGGCGGCCCTCCCTCGCGCAGTCTAGAGGAGCGGGGTCAGGTCTCGAAATCGGGAAATTCGAGACCTGACCCCTCTCCCTAGCGGGCGACGAGGGCGACGACCGGCGCGTCGGCGAGGGGGGACCTGACCGAGCGGACCGACGGCTTCGCCAGCGTGTAGCTGACGCTCGTTCCCGCGTGCGGGAGGACGTACCCGAGCAGCCGCATCCGGCCGCTCGCGTCCCGTTCGAAGAGGATCGTCGGCGCCTTGCGGTTCGTCCCCTCGGAGGTGCTCCTCCGACTGACGAGCAGACCCACGGGCTCTCCCCCGATGTAGGTGGCGTGAATGGACGCCACCGGCGTGAACGAACGGCGCTCGCAGATCCGAAGCATCCCGGCGTCGCGCACGCTCCCATCCGGAAGCACGATCGGTCCGTCCACGTCGACCCGGACGCAGATTCCGGCGGCGGCGTTGGCGACCGTCGTGGACGAGACGACCCACGAAGCCAGCGCGACGATCATCGCGACGGCCCAGAACCACGTCGTGCCTCGGCGCGTTCCGCGTTCGATCCTGCTCGACATCGGGCACCTCCTCCCGGCCGTGTCTCGACGTCTCGACCCGCCGTGCTCTGATCGTCGATCGCGACCGCTCGCCTGTTCCGCAAGGAGCGCGCCTGGGAGGCGGAGAGCCCAGGGTCCGACAAAAACCGAGGAATCTTCCCCGAATTCCAGCTGCCCACCCCGGAGAACCGGAATCGGATCGTCTCGTTTTCGAGACATCGCTCCCGTGTGGACGGCCTGATGGCGAGCAGGAGGTGGCTTTTTGCTCCGCGTGTGCCGGAATCACCTTTTGTCTCGGAATCGAGACATTCCGGCGTATGCTCGCGCCATGCCCCGAGGCGAAGACCGACTCGAAGACCGGATCGTCCGGCGGGGGGTGCTCGGAGAGGGCTCTTCCGGGCGTGTCTGGCTCGCGGAACGGAGGGACCGTCCCGGTCAGTTTCTCGCCCTGAAGGAACAGCTCCCCGATCGGCCGGGAGCGGCGCGTCACGAGGAGGCGTTTCGGGCGGAATTCGCGACGCTCGCGCGACTCCGGCATCCGAGCCTTCCGGAGGTCCGTGAGTTCGAGGTCGAGCCGGGTTCGGGGCTCGCGCGATTCACTCTCGAGTACGTCGCGGGAACGACCGCGCGGGAGACGGTGCTCCTTGAAGGACCGGCAGCACTCCCCGGTCTCGCGGTCGAGGCGCTCCGTGCCCTCGCGTTCCTCCACGCGCAGGGGTTCGTGCATGGCGACCTCAAGCCGGAGAACCTCCTGGTCCGGCTCGCCCCGAGGCTCTCCCGCCGGGTCGTGATCCTCGATCTCGGGTTCGCCGTTCGCCTGACCCCCTCCCCACCTTCGCCCACGCCTCGAGGAACGATCCCGTATATGGCTCCGGAGCTGTTCGGCAACGAACCGGCGACCGCGCGCTCGGACCTCTACGCCCTCGGCGCGACTCTCCACGAGGCCCTCTACGGCTCTCCCCCGGTCGAGTGGAGGGGAGAAGATCTCGGCTCGTTCTTGAGACGCGTGTCGCAGGCCGACCGGCGCCGGCTCGTCGTTCCGGAGGGCTGTCCGCCGGGCCTCCCGGTGTGGATCGAACAGTTGCTTGCCGTCGCCCCCGACGAGCGACCTGCCTCCGCGCGCGAGGCCCTCGCGAGGCTCGACGAAGCGTGCGGCACCCGGACCCCCGCGGACACCCCGGTCGACCGTGCGGCGCGACTGCTGTCCGGTCGCCCCGACGAGCGCACCGAGGAACTCGACCGGCTCGAATCCTGGCTCGCCGACCCCCGAGGGGCGCACGTCGCTTTCCTCTCCGGACCCGAAGGGGCCGGCAAATCCCGCCTCCTCCGCTGGATCGAATCGGAGGCGATCCTCCGCGGTTTCGAGGTGGTCGCCACTCCCGCCGCCAAGGGGGCGAAGACCCTCGCCCTGCTCGACGACGCCGACGCGATCCCGATGGCGTCCGCCTCGGCTCTCGAGCGTTGGGCGTGGGCGGCAGGCCCGGAATCCGGCCGTGTGCTGGCGGCGCTCCGGCCCGGCGCATCGATTCCGGCGCCGCTTCGGAGGCTATTGGAGGCGCCGACGCGAGAGGTGCTCCGCATCGATCTCGGGCACCTCGACGCGCCGCGGCTGCGCGTCATGATCCGTCGCGCGACCGGCGAGGAGCCTTCCGAGGAGCGCGTCCGCTGGCTTCTCGAAACCACGGGAGGTTCGGCGGCCTTCGCAGAAGCGCTCCTGATCGACGGCACGTGGGAGCGGCGCGAAGCGACGCCGCGCGGCGTGACGGCGCTCGCCCCTCCCCTCGGCCGCCTGGCCGTGCTCAGCCCGGCGACCCGGCGATGGATGGAGTGGCTCTGCGTGACGCGGGGCGCACTCTCCGAGGACCTCGTCGCCGAACTCGCCGGGACGGGAAGTGCGGAGGCACGGGCCGCCGCCGAAGAAGCGGCGGCTGCCGGACTCCTCCTGCGCCGCGCCGGTCGGGTCCTTCCCGAGTCGCGCGCCGTCGTCGAGCGCGTCCTCTCGACCATCGAGCCCGAACGGCGGCGTGACGCCCATCGCCGTGCCGCGGACCTGCTCGCGTCGCGTGCGGAGGGTGAAGAGAACCCATGGCTCCTCGCTCAGCTTCACGCCGAGGCCGGGCGGCAAGACCTCGCGTCTCGGGTCGCCCTGAGGGCCGCGCTCGAGGCCGAGCGCTCCGGGGACCCCGGGGAGGCGGCGATCCGTTTCCGATTCGCGGCGGCCGCGGCGGGAAGGAACCGGCGGGCGCGTTTCGAGGCCCGGATGCACGAGGGGCGGGCCTCGGCGTCCGCGGGGTGGAACGACGCCGCCGCGCGCGCGTTCGGGGCGGCGGCGCGGCTCGGTCGAGGACGGGAAGAGGAAGCCGACGCGCGCGTGCAGCAGGCGGATGCCCTCGCGCGGGCCGGACGGTTCGACCGCGCGCTCGAAGCCGCGGCGGAGGCGGAGCGGGGAGCATCCGGCGCCGACGGGGTCCGCATCCGCGCGCTCGCCCGGAAGGTACGCGGCGTCGTCCTCGCCCGCCTCGGCCGCGAGACCGAAGCGCTCCCTGTGCTCGAAGAGGCATCCCAACTGCTCGGAGAGGACGACTTCCGGGCCGCGAGGGCGGAGACCCTTCACGCGATCGCCGCCTGCAAGCTCCGGCTCGGCCGGGACGACGCCGAGGCCGACTTCCGTGGGGCGCTCGACGCCTACGCTCGTGCGAGGGACGCCGGGTTCGCGGCGCCGGAAGGGGCGGACCTCAAGGCGGCCCTCGGTCTTGCCATGGTCCGCGCGCGCGCGGGCCGTCCGGAAGAGGCCGAGCGGATCCTCGAAGGGGTTCGGAGCGAGGCGGCCGCGTCGGGGCACCTTCATCTCGAGGAGGCCGCTCTCTCCCGCCTCGCGGCGGTCGCGGTCGACGCGTGCCGGCTCGACCGGGCCGTGCGTCTCGCCGAGCAGGCGGCCGATCTCGCCGGGCGCCTCGGCGACGCGAACCTCCTCCTCGTCGATCGTACTCGCCTTGCCGACGCGCGGATCCGCTGCGGACGGCCGGGCGAGGCGCTTGCGCACCTGCGCGAACTCCTCGACGGCCCTCTCGACCAAGCGGAGCCCGACAACGTCGACTACGCCCGCATGCTCCTCGCCCACGCCTGGATCGAATCCGGCGCCTCGGCGAGCGAGGCTCCGCGCCGCCTTCTCGAAGAATGCCTCGCGGGATGCCGCCGGCGCCGGAAGCCCAGGGTCTGGGCGATGGCGCTCGTCTTCGAGATGGAGCGCCGCGCTGCGCCAGGATGCCCGGAGCCGCTCGCGCCGGTCCTCCGCGAGTTCGAAACCGTCGCCGCCGGAAGTTCCGAGCCTCTGGATGCGGAGATCCTCGCGCGTGCCGCGCTCGCGCGCGCCGCGGATGCGCTCGAGCGCGGGGACCTCGCGGAAGCGGAGGGAGCCGCGCGAGACGCGGAGAGGACTGCGAACGACGCCGGCTTCCTCGCCTACGCCGCGCGGGCCTCGGCACTCCTCGCGGGGGCGCTCGAACGAAGCGGCCGTCCCAGGGAGGCCGATGCCGCGCGAGCCGCGGGTGCCAGGAGGCTCGACGAGGCCGCGGCGCGCATCGAGGACGACGCGATCCGGGAAGGTTTCCTCGGACGGCGAGTCTACGCCCCGCTTCGTCGTGACCGGTCGCGTCAAACTAACCGCGAGGACGGCCGCCTCGCCGCGCTCTACGACATGATCCGCGCCCTCAACTCGGAGACCGATGCCGACGCCCTCGTCGAGTCGATCCTGGAGATGGCGCTCCGCGCGGTGCACGCGACCCGAGGGATGATCCTCCTCCGCGACGAGCGCAGCGAGGATCCCGCCGCTCCCTTCGGCGTGCGCTTCGCGCGAAACCTCGAGACCGAGACGGTTGCGGACGCCGAGTCGTACAGCCGGAGCATCGTCGACGCCGCTCAGGCCGGCGAGTCGCTCCTCGTGCTCGACGCGGGGAGGGACGAGCGGTTCCGCGACGTCCGGAGCGTGAGCTTATTCGGCATTCGCTCGCTCATGTGCGTGCCTCTTCGATCCCGAGGGCGGATCGTGGGAACGGTCTACCTCGACGGACGCGAGGAGGGGCGGCTCTTCACCCCCGAGGACCTCCGCTTCGTCGAGGCCTTCGCCGATCACGCGGCGCTCGCTCTCGAAAACGTCCGCGTTCGCGCGCGGCTCGAACGCCGCGCGCAGGAACTCCAAGCCGCCGCCGAGACCCGGATCGAGTACGGCAACCTGGTCGGGCGCTCCCCCGCGATGCAGAAGGTCTTCGACCTCGTCGAGCGGGTCGCCGCGACCGACCTCCCGGTCTTGATCCTCGGGGAGAGCGGGACCGGAAAGGAGCTGGTCGCGCGCGCGATCCACTTCCGCGGTCCCCGCCGCCGGAGGGTCTTCCTCTCGGAGAACTGCGCCGCCCTGCCCGAGAGCCTTCTCGAGAGCGAGTTGTTCGGACACGTCCGCGGCGCGTTCACCGGAGCGGAGCGCGCGCGGCCCGGGCTCTTCGAGCAGGCCGACGGCGGGACCCTCTTCCTCGACGAGGTCGGGGACATGTCCCCCGCGATGCAGGCGAGGCTCCTCCGCGTTCTGGAGGACGGCGAGGTTCGGAGGATCGGCGCCGAACGGACCGTTCACGTCCGCGTTCGCGTCCTCGCCGCGACGAACAAGGATCTCCGGCGCGAGGTCGCGGCGGGGCGTTTCCGCGAAGACCTCTTTTACCGTCTCCAGGTGTTGACCCTCGAACTCCCCCCATTGCGCGACCGAGCGGGGGACGTCCCGCTCCTTGCACGCCGTTTCCTCGACGCTTTCGCGGAGGAACGCGGACGTCCGGCCGTTCCGATCGAGGACTCGGTTCTCGATCTCCTCGAGCGCCACAACTGGCCCGGGAACGTACGCGAGCTCCAGAACGCGATGCGCCGATTGAGCGTCATGGC
Source organism: uncultured Acidobacteriota bacterium (assembly GCA_964383585.1). GTDB lineage: Bacteria > Acidobacteriota > Polarisedimenticolia > Polarisedimenticolales > DASRJG01 > CAYLHQ01. The sequence continues at coordinate 17,519 of CAYLHQ010000008.1, read as the reverse complement.
CGGGGCCGGCCCGATCACGGTCGGCACGGTCGCCTCGGACCCCGTCCTCGCCCCCGTCCTCCTGCCGTCCGATCGCGAACGCGAGGACCTCTCGCTCACCCTCGAGGCAGGGGAACGCGAGCAGATCCTCCGGGCGCTGCGGGCCGCACGGGGGAGCCGCATCGGCGCGGCCCGTCTCCTCGGCGTCTCGAGGGCCACCCTCTATCGCAAGCTCGCGGCGCACCGAATTCGATAGAACCGGGGCGATTCAGTCCCTTGTTGGCATTTTCCTGAAAAACCCTACTTTCCCTGTCATGTTTTAGGGTCAATTGCACAATTGCAATTCATTTTTCTTCACATATGTTTTTTCTGTGATGCATAGCGATACCTGGAAGGAGGGGATATGAGACACGAAGCAGGTTCCAGGTGGCTGTCAACTGCATTCGCCGCCGCCGCACTCATCCTCACATCCACCCCCCCGCTTTCCGCGATGGACCTCGACGCGGACCGATCCGAGGCCCGGGTAACGGTCTTTAACCCGACGGCGGCTCCCCACATTGTGCGGGTCGAGGTGCTGGCCGTTCTCGAATCCGGGGAGGTCGCCGCCGGGACCGCGAGCGTCTCGGTGCCCCCGGGCGAATCGGCATCCGTGAATGTTCCCCTTCCCGGCGAGGTCCGTGAGGTCATCGCCGTCGGCATGGTCCTCGACGACGGCGTGCCGTTCTGAAGATTGGGGACAGGTTACTTTTTGCCCTTACAAAAAGTAACCTGTCCCCGTTTCAATGTCCCCGTTTCACGTTTCACCTCAACGCGGCGACATCCCCCTTCATGAACGCGTCGTAGCGGACCCTGAGGTCCTCCAACTCCGAGCGCAGGACGGCGAGTCTCGCGAGCTGTGTCTGGCTCGGGCGACCCTCGTAGCCGAGAACGTTGCCGTAGAGCGTCCCGAGCCGCTCGCGCAGTTTCTCGTCACCGCCGATGTATCCGTCGCCGGTTGCGCTGAACGAATTTCGCATGGCCTCGGCGTCGTCGGCGAGTTTCTCGAGACGCTTCCGCAGCGACCCCTTCGCCTCCGATGCACGCTTGCGGGCGTCGTCCCGCACCGCAACGAGGGATTCCCCGATCTCGGCGAGCGACTCGATCGCGCGATACAGCGCCATCTCCGTCTGCTGTTTGAGCGTGCGATCCTCCGCGGAATGAGGATTGCGAGGATCGGCGACCAGTTCGATCTTCCCCTCGATCTCCACCTTCCCTTTGATGAGCTTGATGCGGTACGTCCCTTCGGCGATCCGCGGCCCCTCGAACCCGCCGAAGAGCAGGGAGGACGCCGGCGGCACCTTCGGCGGCTCGAGACGGGTCGCCCAGCCGACGCGATTGATTCCGACGCGCTTCGTTCCCGGGATCGTGGCGAGGAGAGTTCCCTCGCCGTCGTAGACCTCGACCTTCAGGTCTCCGAACACGTGTCGCTTCTTGAGCCAATAGACGATCGAGGCGTCCTGCGACGGATTCGGGCCGACGAACTCGTCGTTCCCGTTGAACCATGACCCGATGGACGGACGCAGGCTCTGCTGCGTCGGCCTCGACGGGAGAAGCGCAACGTCCTTCGCGAGGGTTTCGGCGGTGAGGGCCCGGATCGGCGTCAAATCGTCGAGGACGTACACCCCGCGCCCGTGCGTGCCGACGACGAGATCCCCCTCCCGCGGGTGGATCACGATGTCGTGCACCGCGACCCGTGCGGGGAGGCCCCCCTCGAAGCGCGCCCACTGCCGCCCTCCGTCGATCGTGATCCAGAGGCCCCACTCCGTCCCCAGGAAGAGGAGATCGGGCTGGACCGGGTCCTCCGCGACGACCCAGACGTACCCCTCGACGTTCTCCGCGACGAGCGACTCCCAGCTCCTTCCGAAATCGCGCGTCCTCCAGAGGTACGGCTTCATGTCCCCCCTCCGGTGGTCGTCGATCGCGACGTACGCCGTCCCCGCACCGGTCCTGCTGGCCTCGATCCGCGAGACCCAGGCTCCTCTCGGCGCGCCCGGGATGCGGTCAACGACGTTCGTCCAAGTCTTCCCCCCGTCGCGCGTCAGCTGGACGTTCCCGTCGTCGGTTCCGGCCCAGATCACGGAAGGGTCGACCGGCGACTCGGCGATCGTGTAGATCGTCGTGTTGCTCTCGGCGGTCGAGTTCTCGAGGGAGATGCCGCCCGACTCCTTCTGTCTCTGTCGCGCCGGGTCGTTCGTGGTCAGGTCGGGAGAGATCCGCTCCCACGACTCCCCGCGGTCCTTCGAGCGGAGAAGGAACTGGGAGCCGATGTAGATCGTCGCCGGGTCGGTCGGGGAAAGGACGAAGGGAGCGTTCCAATTGAACCGGAGTTCCTCCTGCTCTTCGTCGGCGTACGGCTTGATATCCTTCGACTCCCCGGTTTCGAGGTTGACGCGGGTGGCCACTCCGCCCTGGATCGTCGTGTAGACGAACTTCGGGTCGCGAGGGTCGGCGAAGGTCGCGAAGCCGTCCCCCCCCGACAGGTTCGTCCAGTCCTTGTTCTCGATCCCGCCCCAGCTCTCCGAGGGTCCGACCCAGGACGAGTTGTCCTGCAGCCCGCCGTAGATCCGGTAGGGGTCCTGCCCGTCGACCGAGATCTTGTAGAACTGCGCGACGGGAAGGTTCCGGGCCATCACCCAGGAGGCCCCCCGGTTCCACGAGAAGTAGAGTCCCCCGTCCGTTCCGAGGAGGAGACGGTTCGGCTCGCTCGGATGGATCCACAGGGCGTGGTGGTCGCTGTGCGGCCGCCCGCCGAACCCGCTCGTGAACGGCGAGCTGAACGACGTCCCTCCGTCGGTCGACTGCGTCAGCACGAGCCCCGGCTTGTAGACCCGGTTGTGGTCCTTCGGGTCCACCACGAGATGGGCGAAGTAGAAGGGACGAACCTGCATGTTGAACGAATCGTTCTTCCGGGTCCAGGTGGCCCCGCCGTCGTCCGAGCGGTAGAGCGCGGTGTCTGCCTTCTTCGAATCCTTCTTCCCGGACTCGACGACGGCGTAGACGGTCCCCGGGCGGGACGGCGCGACCGCCAAGCCGATCCGCCCCAGTTCTCCCTCGGGAAGGCCGACGCCGAGGCGGGTCCAACTCTTTCCGCCGTCGGTCGATCGAAAGAGCCTGCTCCCCTTTCCGCCGGAGACGAAGAAGTCGGGAGAGCGCCGGAACTGCCACATGGCGGCGTAGACGATCTTCGGCTCGGCGGGGTCGAGCGCGAGGGAGGCACACCCGGTGTCGGCGTCGACGTACAGCACCTTCGTCCAGGTCTTCCCGCCGTCCTCGGTCTTGAAGACGCCGCGCTCCTCGTTCGCGCTCCAGAGGTGCCCGGTGGCGCAAACCCAGACGGTATCGCGAGCGGTGGGATCGACCCGGATCTCGGCGATCCGCTCCGTGTCGGAGAGGCCCACGTGCGTCCACGTCTCACCGGCGTCCACCGACTTGTAGACCCCGTCGCCGATCGAGACCGAGTTTCGGACGCACGACTCGCCGGTCCCGACCCACACCGTCTTCGGGTCGGACGGGTCGACCCGGATCGCTCCGATCGACTGGGTGTGCTCGTCGAAGACCGGCTGGAAGGTGGTCCCGCCGTCCGAGGACTTCCAGACCCCTCCCGACGCCGCTCCGACCCAGATGGTGAGCGGAGTCGTGGGAACCGCGTCGATCGCCGTGATCCGGCCGCTCATGGTCGCGGGCCCGAGAGCACGCGCTTCGAGCGCCCCGAACGTGTCGGAGGTGATCCGGACGTCGTCCTGCGCGGACACGGGGATCGCCGCCGCGAGGAGAAGAGCCGCGGCCGCGCGGACCGGCATGTGCCTGCCCATCACCTGGCCACAGGAGCCGGCTCTTCCTTCTTCGCCGGCATCCCGAAGAGCGCGTCGTCGATCGCGCCGTTCAGTTCGATCGCCTCGATCGTGATCATCGAGCCCGCCGGGACTCCCTTGAGCCTCTGCTCGATCGAGAAGGGGAGGACGATTCCGTCGACCTCTTTGTAGTCGCCGAGCGATCTCTCGATCTCGATTTCCTGATCGCCCCGCTTGACCTTCGCCTCGGACTTGATCTGGAGCATCGACTCCGCGTCCAGGTAGACGTACGAGACGTCCCCGGACTTCCGGGTCACCTTGACCTTCCAGGCCTCGGTCCCTTCCACGGTTTCCTTCCCGATCAACTCGACCTGGTGCCCTTTCTCCTTCCACTGAAAGAGAGGCCCCTCGACCATGTCGGCCTGATCCTGCATCTGCTTCAGGTCGTCCCCGGTCATCGCCTCGGGCTCGGTCTTCCCCATGAACGGCATGACCATCCACGCCTGCGTCCCGTCGCAAGCCTGGATCCCCGTCATCCCCTGGAGCGTGAACTCCATCCGCATCTTGTCGGGGCGCTTCCAGTAGATCGTGAACGGCGCCTCCTGGGGGCCGAACTGCTGGTTTCCGCTCATCTTGGCCGTCTTCACGGCGGCGAGTTTCTCCTTTCCGCCGACGGCGGCGAAGTGGCGGTCGAGAACCTCGTCGAGCGTTTCGGCCGACGCGGGAAGGACGGCTGCGGCGGCGATCAGGGCGCAAAGGACGGAACGGCGCATGGAAGACCTCCTCCGGAAAATGGACCGGAACGGGAAGAATACGTGAGCCCGGCCCCGGAGTTTCATCCCTCACGGCGGGGAATTCCTGCGATACTCCCGCGATCCGGAAGGAGTATCAATGGCGTCGAAGAAGACAGCGAAGAAAGAAACGGTGAAGAAGACGAAGCGAGCGGTCCGGAAGGCGGTCCCGTGGGTGGACGCCGAAGCGATGATGGCGGCTTGGCAGACGGCGATGACCCCGTCCAAGGGGCACGCCGCGCTCGAGACCTTCGTGGGGTCCTGGCGCACGAAGACGACCTTCACGATGGCTCCCGGAGCCCGCCCGGAGGTGAGCGAGGGAACCTCCGAGAACTCGTGGGTTCTCGGAGGGCGCTACCTCCGCCAGGTCTTCAAGGGGTCCTCGATGGGGATGCCGTTCGAGGGGCTCGGTTACACCGCGTACGACAACGTCCAGAAGCAGTATCTCGGCTTCTGGATGGACACCTTCGGTACCGGATTCATGACGTCGGTCGGGGTCGGGAAGCCGAAGAACGGCGTCTTCAAGAGCGTCGCGGAGGGGTTCGAACCCTCCGGCCACGTCGTGCGGTTCGACTGCGTGGTACGGGTGCGGGACCGCAACCGGCACACGTACGAGATGTGGGCGAAGGCCCCGAACGGCAAGCGGTACTGTTCGATGCGCATCGAGTACACCCGGGCGTGACGCCGTGCGCGACCTCTGGGCGCTCCGTCGCGACGTCCTCTACCTGAACCACGGGTCGTTCGGGGCCTGCCCGGCGGCGATTTTGGAGCGGCAGTCCCGCTTGCGCGACGAGATGGAGCGGGAGCCCGTCGACTTCCTGTCGCGCGGGCTCCCCGCCCGTCTCCGGGCGGCACGCGAAGCGGTCGCGGCGTTCGTCTCGGCCGATCCCGAGGGCCTTGCGTTCGTCGCGAACGCGACCGCCGGCGTGAACGCCGTTCTCCGCTCGCTCGCCTTCCGCCCCGGGGACGAGATCCTCGAGACCGACCACGGCTACGCCGCCTGCCGGAAGGCGACGCGCTTCGCGGCGGCGCGAACGGGCGCCGTCGTGACGACCGCGCCGGTACCCTTCCCGGTCTCCTCGGAGGACGAGATCGTCTCCGCCGTCCTCGCCCGCGCGGGCCCCCGCACCCGGCTCGCCGTGATCGACCACGTCACGAGCCCGACGGCAGTCGTCTTCCCCATCGAACGGATCGTCCGCGAGCTCCGCGCGCGCGGCGTCGAGACCTTGGTCGACGGCGCCCACGCCCTCGGGATGGTCCCGCTCGACCTCGACCGGTTGGGTGCGGCCTACTACACGGCAAACGCCCACAAGTGGCTCTGCGCCCCGAAGGGAGCCGCGATCCTCTGGGTGCGCGGGGACCTCCGCGCGGAGATCCACCCGCCGGTCGTCAGCCACGGGTACGACCCGGCCTCCCCGGGCGCGGCGTTCCTCGAGGAGTTCGACTGGACGGGGACGTTCGATCCGACCGCCTGGCTCGTCCTCCCCGACTGCATCGAACTTCTCGGCTCCCTCCTTCCCGGTGGCTGGCCCGCCCTCATGGAGCGGAACCGGGCGCTTGCCCGGGAGGGACGGGATGACCTCGCCCGTGCGCTCGGCGTCGAGGAGCCCTGCCCCGCCGCGATGCTCGGAGCGATGGCCTCGCTTCCTCTTCCGGCCCCGCGGGAAGGCTCCCCCGCCGCCCTCCTCGACGCCGAAGGGTGGACCCGCCGGCTCCGGGACCGTGGGATCGAGTCGTGGTTCCACCCGTGGCCGTGCGCGGGGGGCGTGGTCGTCCGGATCTCCGCTCAGCTCTACAACGTCCGTTCCGACTACGCCGCACTCGCGGACTCGCTTCGGGAGGCCGGGCTGTAGAATCCGCGCGTGGAACTTTCTTCTTCGATCCTCGTGACGGGAGGCGCAGGGTTCATCGGGTCCCACCTGGTCGAGCGCTGGCTCGAGGAGACCGGCCGGCCCGTCGTCAACCTCGATGCGCTGACCTACGCAGGGAATCCGCGGAACCTCCAGTCGGTCGCGGGCGACCCCCGGCACCTGCTCGTCGAGGGGGACATCAACGACACCGACCTGGTCCGCGAGTTGCTCGCAACGCACCGGCCGTGCGCGATCGTCCACCTCGCCGCCGAGACGCACGTCGACCGGTCGATCCGCTCCCCGTTCGAGTTCGTGCGCGCGAACGTCGACGGTACCCTCGCCTTGCTCGAGGAGGCGCGCGACTACTGGGAGGGTCTCACGTCTGCCGACCGGGACCGGTTCCGGTTCGTCCACGTCTCCACCGACGAGGTCTTCGGCTCGATCGGGGAGACCGATCCTCCTGCCGTCGAGACGACCGCCTACGCCCCGAACAACCCCTACGCCGCGACGAAGGCCGCTTCGGACTTTCTCGTGCGGTCGCATCACCGGACGTACGGGCTTCCCACCGTGACCACCCGGGGTTCGAACACGTTCGGCCCGCGGCAGCACGGGGAGAAGCTGATCCCGCTCGTGATCTCGCGCGCGCTCGAGGGGAGGCCGCTGCCGATCTACGGGGACGGCCGGAACGTGCGGGACTGGCTGTACGTCGCCGACCACTGCGACGGCATCCTGCGCGTGCTCGCGGAGGGACGCCCCGGGGAGACGTACAACCTCGCCGGAGGGTCCGAACGAACCAACCTCGAGGTCGTGCGGGCCATCTGCGCGGTTCTCGACCGGGAACTTCCGGACTCCCCTTCGACGCCGCACGAGCGCCTGCTGACGTTCGTGGACGATCGGCCGGGCCACGACCGGCGCTACGCCCTCGACGGGGGGCGCATGCGGGAGGAACTCGCCTGGACGCCGGAGCACTCCTTCGAGGGCGCAATCGAGGAGACGGTGCGGTGGCATCTCGCGCGACGGAGCGGCCGGTGAAGGGTCTCCTCGTCGCGGGGGGCACGGGGTCGCGGCTCTATCCCGCAACGCTCGGCGTGTCGAAGCAGCTCCTCCCCGTCTACGACAAGCCGCTCATCTACTACCCGCTCTCGCTCCTCATGCTCGCGGGGATCCGGGAGATCCTCCTGGTCTCGACCCCGGAGGACGCCCCGCGCTTCCGGAGGCTCCTCGGCGACGGCGAGCGATGGGGCTTGTCGATCGGCTACGCGGTGCAGTCGAGTCCGAACGGAATCGCGATGGCGCTCCGCATCGGGAAGGCGTTCCTCGCGGGAGGGCCGGCGTGCGTCGCGCTCGGCGACAACGTGATGTTCGGGCACGACCTCCAGTCTTTCCTCCGTCGAGCGGCGGCGAAGGCGAGCGGGGCGACGGTCTTCGCCTATCCGGTGAAGGACCCGAGCCGGTACGGCGTCGTCGAGTTCGGCCCCGGCGGAAAACCGGTCGGCATCGAGGAAAAGCCCCGGAGGCCCCGATCGCGACACGCGGTGACCGGCCTCTACTTTTACGACGCTCGCGCGGTCGGGATCGCGGAGGACTTGAATCCCTCGGCGCGGGGAGAGCTCGAAATCACCGACGTGAACCGGTGGTACCTCGAGAGGGGGGAACTCGAGGTCGTCGTGATGGGCCGAGGGCAGGCGTGGCTCGACACGGGCACTCCCGACGCCCTCCTCGAGGCGTCTCAGTTCATCCAGACGATCGAGAAACGGCAGGGGCTCAAGATCGCCTGTCCCGAGGAGATCGCCTACCGGATGGGATTCATCGACGCGGAGCGCCTCGCCGCCCTCGCGGAGCCCCTGAAGAGCAGCGGCTACGGCGACTACCTGCTCGGGATCTTGGAGGAAAGGGTGTCCTGAGCCGTCGACCCCTCACGAAAACCTCCCCGGCGGGACGGCCTCTTCGGGGAATGCCACGAGCACCTCCCGATCCGACGGCACCCGTGGGACGCGTAGATCCCGGGCGAGCGCTACGAACTCGCAGTCGTAGGCCGAGCAGCCCGACTCCGCCGCGAGGCGAAGCACCGGCCCGCTCTCCACCGCGAACTCCCGGCCGTGGAAGAGACCCTCCGAGCGCTCCATCGCCTCGAGTGCGTTCCGGAGCGTCAGGTTCCCCGTGCGGACGAGCCTGGCGAGGACGTTGCGGAACTCGCTCCGCCAGAGGATCGGAGCGGCCCATTCCGGCTCCTTCCGGTACACGCGCCGGACGTCGGCGGTGCGCACGCCCCCGAGGAGGAGGTGAACGACCGCGTCGGTGTCGACGACGATCACGAGCGCCCCGCCCGCTTGGCCTTTCGAATCGCCTCGTCGGTCATGGGGGGGGAGGCGGAGTCCCCTCCGCAGCGCGTCGGCCTCCGCGAGAAACGACTCGGAATCGAACGGACGGCCCTCGACCGATCGCGCCAACCGTTCGATCGCCTCCCGGTTCACGCTGCGCCGGTTCGCCTCCGCGACCTCACGAAGACGGTGGAGCACGTCCTCGGGCACACCCTCGAGGGTGAGGGTCGCCATCCGGGTGGAGCCTCCGTGTGGTTCCGTAATGGAACCATGATGGAGTCCACTGCGCAGCGCCGGCTCGCGCAACGAGCCGAAGGGCGGGCACTCGCCCCCGACGTACTCCCGGTACCGCTGCCGCGCCCCGATCGACCCCAGCCATCCGAGGACCGTGTCGGAGCGCAGCCAGGGAGGTCCCTCGATCCGGTCCAGGTAGCCGCGGTAGCTCGACCACGGCCAGTCTTCCGGCCGCCTCGCGAGTCCGGCTTCGACGGGGTTGCGGTGGATGTAGCGCGTCACTTGCAGGAAGTGGCGCCCCACCGCCATCCGTCGCACGCGCGCCCGTCCCGCCCGTTCGGAGATCCCCTCCTCGAGTCGCTCGATCGCGCCGGCGAGAGTTTCTTCCTCCGCGCGGACGAAAAGATGGTAGTGCGTCCCCATCACGCAGTAGGCATGGACCTCGACCGGCCGGCTCTCGGCGATCCGGCCGAGAACCTCGACGAAAGCCTCCGCCTCGGCTCTCGACGGGAAGAGGACCTGCCCGCCCCGGGCGCGGTTCATCACGTGGTACCAGCCGCCGGAGCGGAGAACGGGGAGGGATTTCGACACGACGCCGTTCAATCTGGCCGCGAGACCGTCGCTTCGGTAGCCGTACCGGACTCCGGCGGGTTACCGATCGGATACCCGGTGAGCGTCCGAGGCGTGACGCGAATCGTGGGGACGGGAGGATGGAAGGAGGCCGCCGAAGTTGCGGTGGGATCTGGGGATTCCCTTTCCGCCCCGATCGGAAGCCCAGGGCTCGCGAATGCGCCGCACGGGCGTCGCGATGGAACTCTCGGACCCACCGCAACTTCGGCCTCGTGCGCGGCGCGAGTCCTCCCCACCGTTCGCGCCACCTTGGAGCGTCCGTCCGCGCGGACACGGGTGTCCTCCCGAACGGTCCCCGGGAAGCGGATTTCGGCGCACTTTGGGCGGGATCGGGAATTGCATTCCGTCCCGTCGTGCTCGGGAACGAGCCCGGAGGATCCTCGATGAAACAAACCCTCGCCCTCGCCGTAGCCTTCGTTCTCGCCTTGTCGACGGGCCTCGCCCTCTCGCAGGACGCGAAGAAAGCCCCCGACAGGATCGTGTACGAAGCGAAGACCGGAGCGGTGACTTTCGACCACGCCAAGCACGTCGAGGCCGCAAAGAACGACTGCAAGGCCTGTCACGACTCGCTCTTCAAGCAGGCGAAGGGAGACCTCGGCGGCTACAAGGACGGAATGCACAAGAAGGCGGAGGCGGACAAGACTTCGTGCGCGTCCTGCCACGTCGCAGGCGGCAGCGCCTTCGGAAGCAAGGGCAACTGCGCCAAGTGCCACGAGAAATGAAAAAGGGGACTGGCACCTTTTCGCAAGAGCGAAAAGGTGCCAGTCCCCTTTTCTCCCTTTTCTCTCTCGTATTGAGTAACCTGTCCCCGAAATCAGGAGAGTGGTGATGCGTGCGGAAACGATCCTCGACACAATCGGAAACACGCCCCACGTCCGGATCCGTCGCCTGTTCCGTCCGGGCCTCGAAGTCTGGCTCAAGCTCGAGCGCGCGAATCCCGGCGGTAGCATCAAAGACCGGATCGCCCTGTCGATGGTGGAGGACGCGGAGGGGCGCGGACTTCTGAAGCCGGGCGGCGTCATCATCGAGCCCACCTCCGGGAACACGGGAATCGGGCTCGCGATGGTCGCCGCGGTGAAAGGATACCGACTCGTCCTCGTCATGCCCGAGTCGATGTCGGTCGAACGGCGCCGGATCATGCGCGCGTACGGCGCCGAGATCGCGCTGACCCCTCGCGAACAGGGGATGAAGGGCGCGATCGCGCGCGCCCAAGAGCTCGTCGCGTCGACGCCCGGCGCCTGGATGCCCCAGCAATTCGACAACGAGGCGAACGTCCGCGTCCACCGGGAGCGGACCGCACGAGAAATCCTCCAGGATTTTCCCGAGGGCTTCGACTTTCTCATCACGGGAGTCGGCACGGGAGGGCACATCACCGGCTGCGGCGAGGTCCTCAAGGAGCGTTTTCCGGACCTCCAGTTGATCGCGGTCGAGCCGGAGGCATCGCCGGTCCTCGGGGGGGGACCGCCCGGACCCCATCCGATTCAGGGGATCGGGGCCGGATTCGTCCCGAAGATCCTTCGCACCGATCTGCTGGACGGCGTGGTCCGGGTAACGGCGGAACAGGCATTCGCGATGGCCGTTCGTTGTGCGCGGGAGGAGGCGATCTTCGTCGGAATCTCGTCGGGGGCCACGCTCGCGGCGATCGAGAAGAAATCGGCCGACATCCCCGACGGTTCGCGCATTCTCGCCTTCTGCTACGACACCGGCGAGCGCTATCTCTCGATCGAGGGCCTCTTCCCCTGACTGAAACGCGGAGGGGGCGGCCACGCATCGGGTGACCGCCCCCTCGCGGAATCGGGACGGAAAACCGGTCAGCGGCCGCGGTCGTGCGGAACCGTGACGACCGCCACCGCCTCGGTGGCGTTCCCCGAAGCGTCGGTCACGCGGTAAACGACCGTGTAAATCCGGTTGCTACCCATTCCCTGTCGCTCGGCCCGGAGCGCGAAGTCCATGTCCGCCGTGCCGGGCTCGACGCCCTGGATGTCGTTTTCCGTGTCGCCGTCCCCGAGACCGTTGTCCGGCTCGTTGCTCGTCACCGAGACGAGTTCGATCACCGGCGCCGGATCGCACTCTTCGAGAATCTCGAGCGTCGCGTGGATGTCGCGCATCTTGTGGTTCGGGGGCCACAGGACGGACGGGCTCAGCTGGACCGTCACGACGGGCGGCGTGGTGTCCTGCACCGTGATCGTGACGGTGTCCTCGTCCGTGGCGCCGGCCTTGTCGGTCACACGGAGGGTGATCTCGTGGACGCCGAGCGGGAGAATCACGTCGGCGGTCATCCCCTCCGCGATCTTTTCGTCCCCCAGGAACCACTCGTAGAGGACGATGTCGTCGTTCGTCCCCTCGGACGAGTTCGAGTCGGTCGAACCGGAGCCGTCGAGCGTGACCCCGTCCGGGCACTCCACGATCTGGTCCTCGCCGGCGTCCGCCGTCGGCGGCAGATTCAACGGAACCAGAACGACCGGGACGACGATCGTCTCGGTGAACTCGCCCGAGACCGCGGTGACCTCGACGTCGCCCGCGTCGTCCTCGGTGACCGAGAGGGTCTCGACGACCTTTCCTTCCGCGTCCGTGGTCAGCGGCTGACCTTCGGAAGCGAGCGTGCCCTTCGTCGTCGTGAAGGTCACCTCGATCCCGACCTGCGGCTCGCCGAGCGCGTCGCGAACCGTGGCCGTGATCGCCGTGCTTCCGATCAACTTGTGCGTATCGGGGTCGCGAGGGGCCTCGGGATCGTTCGGGTCGAGCGTGATCTGCGCCGGATCGGCGCTGAGCTCGATTCCCTCCTCCACCGACTCGGCGGTGCTCGGACCGAGGACGGCGTCGCCTCCGGCTTCGTTGCAGGCGGCGGCCGTCAAGAGCAGGAGGGCCAGGGGGGTGAGGATCCAGAGCGAGCGTGAGAGACGCATGATGGGTTTCCTTTCCTTTCCTTTCCTTGCCACCGCGGCACGACGTCGTCGCGTAGCGTGAATCGCCTTTACCGTCCCTAAAAGTACCAGGAAGTTCGCGCGCCACAACCCTTCGATTCGTGCCGATTCCCTCCTTGCGAAGACACCATCCCGACAAAGCCGAAAGATCGGAATTCGGAGCGAGAATTCGCGTGGGCTGCGTTCCGCTCTCGTCGTACATGAAACCCGAGGGGATCGGGCCGTGCAGGACGTCTTTCGCGAGTTCAACGTTTTCGTCTACTGCTCGCTCGTCAGCGGGTTCCTCGACGTCGTGCTTTGGTGCCTCGCGCCCTACGTGGACGACTCCCGGAAGTACGGGGTTCCGCGCCTCTACCTGGCCGTCCTGACTCGAAGCGCCTGCCGGGCTTGGCTGCGCTCCCGCGGCGAGCTCTGAACCGCGCTACTCCGTCCTCACGATGACTCGGTCGGGGATTTCGTTCCGGTCCCCCTCCGTCCACGGGAACTTCTCCGCAAGCAGCGCACCGATGCGCCGGACCCCTTCGACGAGACCGTCCCGGAGCGAACCGCCCCGAATTCCCGCGAGAACGGCGTCGTCGACCCCTTCCCAGAACGCCGCGTCGACGGCGGCGTCGATCCCCTCGCCCGCGAGCACGATCGCGCGGCGCTCGAAGAGGCTTACGAAGAGAAGCACGCCCGTCGCCCCGCGCGTCTTGTGGAGGCCGTTGGCGAAGAACTCCTGGAACGCCTGCTCCTCGGCAACGCGCGACGCGCGGTCCTCGAGCACGAACGACCGCGCGAGGTCGGGAAATCTCCGGGCCAGCAGGTACCCGATCCCGCCGAGAAACGCCTGCTCGACGAGAACCCACGCGGGGTGTTTCCACGGAAGCCACGCGATCAGGAGGGTCGATCCCACGACCACGAACGCGATCGCGGCGAGCCAGTTCGCCGCGGGATGGGGGTCGGAGCGTTCGACGACGACCGGAAGAATCTCTCCCACGGTCTTCCGCTCCGCCTCGACGATCGCCTCGCGCACGGCGCGCCGGTCCTCCTCCGAGAAGATCCGGACCGCGCGGTAGCGATCGCGCCGCGCGATCGCCCTGCCGGTGAGGAGCACGAGGAGCGACGCGAAGACGGCGGGCCCCGCAAGCCCGAGAAGCGCCCACGCTCCCTCGCTCACTTGGGCTCCGGCCGCGCTCCAGTCCGGCATCACCATCCTCCCGACGCGCCGCCGCCCGAAAAGCCTCCCCCACCTCCGAAGCCGGAGAAGCCCCCGCCCCCTCCCGAATGCCACCCGGAGGAGCGCCCCCCACGTCCGCCCGACATCGACGCGAGGACGAGCCACGGGAGGACACCGCCTCCGCCGAATCCGCCACGCCCCCCGCGACCGCCTCTCCGGGCCGCGCGGAAGATCGCGATCCAGACGATGGCGAAGAAAAGGAGCGGGAGGAGCGCGGCGATTCCGACCGCCTTCGTGTCCCGAAGTCCCCCGGGGACGGCTGCGTAGTCTCCGCCGGCCGCCGCGTGCATCGCCTCGATCCCCGCGCGGATCCCGCCGTACACGTCCCCCCGCTTGAATCGCGGAGCGATGACGTCCCGGATGATGCGCCCGCTGATGGAATCGGTGAGCCGCCCCTCGAGACCGCGGCCGACCTCGATGCGGATCTTCCGCTCGCGCTTCGCGACGAGGAGGAGAGCCCCCGCGTGCGTCTCCGTGCTCCCGATTCCCCACTCGCGGGCGACCTCGAGCGCGTATCGCTCGAGCGAGTTCCCGCCGAGATCGGGAACCGTGAGGAGGGCGATCTCGTGCCCGCTCCCTGCCCTGTACGACTCCATGAGCGCCTCGAGCGATCGCTCCTCGTCGGGCTCGAGCATCTCCGCGAGGTCGGTCACCCAGCCGTCGTTTCGCGGGACCGCGACTTGCGCGACTGCGGGAACGGACGCCGCGGCGACTGCGAACGCGACGGCGAACAGGATCGCCCGATTCGAAGCGCTCACTCGCCCTTCTTCTCTCCGAAATCGAACTCGACCTGCGGCGTCTCGCGCTCACCGGCCTCGGCCTGCAGCCGGGCCGCCGCCTCGAAGCCGAACAGCGACGCGACGAGGTTCGTGGGGAAACGGCGTCTTTCGGTGTTGAACGTGCGCACGGCGTCGATGTAATCGCGACGGGCGACGGCGATGCGGTTTTCGGTTCCCTCGAGCTGGTCCTGGAGGGAGAGGAAGTTCTGGTTCGCCTTGATTTCGGGGTACTGCTCGACCACGGCGAAGAGCCTGCCGAGCGCGGCTCCGAGCCCCTGCTGCGCCTGGACGTAGGCCTGAAGCTGCGCCGGGTCGCTCGGAAGCCCCGGCGGAAGCTGCGCTCTCCCGACTCTCGCGCGCGCTTCCGTGACCGCCTCGAGGGTCGACTTCTCGAAGTCGGCCGCGCCTTGCACCGTGGCCACGAGCTGGGGCACGAGATCGAAGCGCCGTTTGTATTGGTTGTCGATCTCGCTCCAGGAGGCCGCGACCTTCTCCTGCATCGCCACGAGGGTGTTGTATCGGCCAACGAGGGTGAAGGCGAGGATCAGGACGATCAGTCCCACGACGACCAGCGCGACGAGGCAGCCGGTTTTCATGAAACCGCGTTGACGGACGAAGTTCCGAGGGCGCATCGGTCTGGCTCCCTTCCCGTATGGGTCGACGTCACGAGGAGGCTATGCGCCCGGACCGGGCCGCGTCAAGGAGCGGGCCGGTCCGGGCCTGCGGACCTTTCCGTCGATTTCTCGTATCTTCCCGTGGGCGAGCGAATCGCCCCCGAGGAACCCGACGATGCAGCCTCTCGACGAAGCGTTGCAGTTCCGGCCCGCGGAACCGGGCGACATTGACACGCTCTGGCTTCTCAACCTCGCGCCTCCGGTCGACCGTGCAAGGATCCTCTGGCTCCACTTCGACAACCCCTTCCGCGAGGGCCGCCCCCCGATGTGGGTGCTCGAGCATCGCGAGTGGGGGATCGTCGGGAAGCTCGTGAACATTTACTGTCCGCTCCGGATCGAGGGACGCCGGGTCCGGGCCTGCTACAGCGCCGACCTCCACCTCGACCCACGCCTCCGTGGAAGCGGCCTCGGCCAGCGCATCGTCGGTCAGCAGTTCCACACCTTCGTCGACGGCCCCGTCCTGGGGTCGAGCGCGAACCACAACTCGGTCCGCATGTGGACGCGGCACGGTGGCGGCAACGTCCCCGGCGGCGATCAACGGTTCCAGAAGATCCTCACCGCCCGCGGCGCGCTCTCGTTCCTCGCCGCTGCGGCGCCCCCCTTTCGCCTGCTGCTCGGACCGCGGATCGCCCGCCGGGACGACCCGCGACGGGAACCCTCGCCGCGGGGAGCCGCTCGGGGCGCCGGCTGGGAGCCGGTTCGCTCGGACGACCGGGATCTGCAGGCCTTCCTCGAGCCGATCGAACACCGAACCGGCGTGACGACACGGCGCGAGCCCGAGTTCCTCGCCTGGCGGTACGAAGGGTGCCCCTCCGAACGGCCCGAGATGCACGTCGTGCGGGAGCAGGGACGGATCGCCGGGTTCTTCGCGATCCAGATCCGGCCGCGCGCGAGCCTCTTCGGAGCATGGGTCGCGGAGATCCTCGACTGGATGGCGCCCCTCGACGATCGCGCCGCGCTCCGCCGGGTCGCCGCGGCCTCCGCCGCGTGGGCGTCCGAGCGCGGGGCGGACCTCGTCGAGTGGCGCGGCACCCACCCCGCGCTCTCGACGACGTTTCGGGGAACCGCGTGGCTGAAACGCAAGAGCCCGAATCCGTTCGTGATCTACGGGAAGAACTGGGATCCGGCCCGCGTGGCGGCGACTTCCTGGCACCTCGTTCCCGGAGACGGCGATCTGTGTCTCGTTTGACCTCGATCGCGAAACGGGCGGGACGGCTCGCCGCCCGGACCGGGCTCCTCGATGCCTTGCCCCGATTCGGCCGCGGCTCGCTCGTCGTCCTGATGTACCACTACTTCTGCCCCGACGATGCCGCCCCCGACGAGCTCACCGTCCGTTCGAGCGATCTTCGAAAGCAGCTCGAGTACGTCCTTCGCCGGTTTCGCGTCCGGAAACTCGCAGAAGCCCTCGGAGAGACCTTCGACGGGGAAACTCCGGAAGGACCCACGATCTGCGTCACTGTCGACGACGTCGGGACCGACTTCGAGCGGCACGCGTGGCCTTCGATCGAGGCGCTCTCCGTCCCGGTCACGGTCGCGATCTGCCCCGCGCTCCTCGGGGAGCCGCGCGAGGAGACGCTCTTCGGGATCGCCCACGCGCTCCTGAGACACTCCCCCGAGTCGACGTTCCGGCTTCGCCGCGATCTCGGGATGGCGGACCTTTCGTACGAGTGCGCCTGGGACCGGCTTCGATCCACGGACCCGGCGCGGCTCCGCACCTGCCTCGTGGACCTCGGTTTCCTCCCCGATCCCGGCGGTCGCGTCCCCGGCTACGTGCGGTTCCCCCTCCTCGGGACGGAGGCGCTCCGCGGAATGGCCGCGACCGGTCTGCTCGACGTCGCGTCCCACTCGATGACCCACCCCGACCTCTCGCGGCTGCGGGGGGATTGGCTTCGCTACGAGTTGGCCGAGTCCAAGCGACGCATCGAATCGGACTTCGGCGCCTGCCCGATCTTCGTCTATCCCGGCGGCCAACGGACGGTTCCGCCGGAGCCCGGAACGGAGGCGGCGCGGGAGGCCGGTTACGCGTTCGCCTTCGCCGGCCCACCCGACTCCGTCGGTCCGGAAAAGGACGCGATGGCGCTCGGCCGGGTCGGCGTTTTGGGCACCGAGGACTTCGACATGTTCCGGCTGCGGGTCGGGTTCGCGTCCCGGCGCTGAGCCAGCCCGCTCTCGGCGCCCCGCCGGCCCTATCTCGCGGGGCCGTGCTCGAGGAAGGTCCCCGCCTGGAACTCGGCGAACGCCTGCCGCAGCTCCTCCTGGGTGTTCATCACGATCGGGCCGTACCAGGC
>CAYLHQ010000007.1:77474-115766 GCA_964383585.1 uncultured Acidobacteriota bacterium | reverse complement strand
GTATTGAGTAACCTGTCCCCGATTTCCCCTCCCCAATTTCCCGTTCCCGGTTTCCCCGTTTCCCTGATGAATTTGAAATAAAAAGCGGAATGTCCCCTACAGCGTCACTCCTGGCGGCAATACCAGGAGCGCCGTCTCCGGCGGGAGAGCGCGGTAGAGCGAATCCGCGCCCTCGCGGTCGAGAACGAGGCGGATCCGGATCCGGTCGTCCGGAGCGGGGGAGACGGCGCGCACGAAATCGCGCCACCAGATCCGGAGCGTCTGGGCGACGCGCGCCAAGAAGCCCGCCGACTCCCCGGCCGAGGGAGGCCGGACCTCAATCGCGAGACCTCCCTCGAAAACGACCCGGTACCGCGGCGGCACGGGGAACGCCTCCTCGGGGAGAGGGGGGATCGGGATGTTCGTTTCGGTCCCGTCGGGCTTCGGAGGCGGGGCGACGAGTTCGTACCGGTCGAGCTCGCGCGCGGGATCGAGCGCCCCCTTCGTCCAGATCTTCCCCTCCCAGTCGCGCGGGAGACCGCGAGAGACGAAGGCGATCCGGGGGGCGCCGACCTCGATGCCCTCGAGCTTCCAGGTGTGGAGAACCGCCGCCTCGAGAAAGAGACGGAGCGTGCCCTGCGAGGGGTCGAGGATCAGATAAAACCCCTTCCCCGACGCGAGCTCGAGCTGTTTCTCGCGGATCGCGACCTCGCTCGCGATTCGGGCCGCCTGCTCCAAATCGGGCGGTGGACCGGCCTCCTTCGGCGCGGCGGATTCCCACGCACAGACGGCCCCCGCGAGGAGGAGCGCACCGACCGGATTCCGGAGTCCCATCGATCAGTAGATGTAGACCGGCGTCCCGATGGGAGCGGCCTTCCACACCGCGCGGAGGTCCTCCTTCCCGAGTCGCACGCAGCCGTGGCTGACAGGGCGGCCGAGGAGCCTCTCGTAGAGCGTGCCGTGGATCATGTAGCCGTCCTCGAGATCGAGGGCGTACTCGCCGAGCACTCCGGTTTCGACGCGATCGGAACGCCGGCGCGGGATGGGAAGACCCTCCTCGACGAAGGCCCAATCGGGTTTCGTCCAAACCGGGTTCTCGCGCCGGTTGCGCACCTTGAACACGCCCCGCGGCGTGTCGAAGACCCACTTCCGCGTCGCGTCGTGGGTCTTCAGCACCATCCCGCTTCCCGCCGAGCAGATCGCCTCGCGCAGGACCTCACCGTCCTTCTTGATGTAGAGACGGTTCCGGGTCTGGTCGATCACGAGGTAGTGCCCCCTCGGCGCGAGTTTCGCCAGCTTCGCTCGGACCGCCTTGTCCTGCTTCTCGATCGCGGCGAACGCCTTCCGGGCCTCGCCGGGATCGGACGGAAACGCGAACGCCGCCCGTGCGGAGGGGAGCGACGAGCCCGGCGTGTAGCCGTACCCGGTCCCCGCCGAGAGGACGACGACGACGCCCAGAACGCAGAGGGAGAGGATGATCCAGCGCTTCCGGAGCGCGAACGCCGGCGCGCGAACGATGACGACGGTGGGACGAGCGGTCTGCTCCGCCATCACTGCACCCCGGTCGCCGTCGTCGAGGCGTGCTGGCGCGCGAGACGCGCGTAGACCCCCGTCCCATCTCCCCCGACGATCGTCACGGGAGTTCCGACGGCGACCCGCTCGAACAGGTCGTCCATGTGTCGGTTGTCGACCGCGACGCACCCGCGCGTCCAATTGCGCCCGCGCCCTCCTTCCCCGTGGATCTGGATCGATCCTCCGAGCGAAGCGCGGCGCGGGATTTGCCCCGACTTCTTGAGACGCGCGAACTGCGCCCGGTCCTCGGCGTTCGGGTAGTCGAGGTCGAGCGCCTTGTAGTACTGGGCTCGCCCCTGCCCGCGTTTTCCGATGACCCTGTAGCGCCCCTCGGGGGTCGCGGCGTCGCCCGCGCGGAGTTTGTCCTGGAACGAGCGGTACCCCATGTCGGCCGGATAGCTCCGGACGACGCGGCCCGCCTTCACGAGGTCGAGCCTTCGGTTCTCCTTGTAGACGACGATCGCGGTCCCGCCGGTCTCGCGCGACCAGGCGATCGTGTCGGCCGCCATCTTCCGCCAGTTTGCGACGAGCCGTGGCTCGGTGAAGCGCTCCGCCGCGGTGGCCGCGGTCCGGCTGACCTCGCGTGCCCGGGTCGCCGCTTCGGAGGCCCGCGCGGAGGCGAGAAGGTATTCGCCGCGCTCGTGGTAGAGGCGCGCCTCCTCGAGCCCGATCTTCGCCTTCTGAAGCGCGCGCCGTTCGAGCGGGCCCAGGTGGAGGGCGTCCGCGAACTCCTCGGAGAACGCAGTGTCCGCCTCGGCCTGGCGGAGCGCCTCGTCGCTCTTCGCGCGGGCCTCGGCGCGGAGGGTCTCTGCGATCGCAGCGGCCGCGTTGGCCTTTTCCTCGGCGATCGCGAAGCCGGTTCGGGCCGACCGGAAGTCCCGGAACGGGAGGAGGCGGACCTCCTGGATCCGGTTCTCCGTCTGGGCCGCGCGAAGCGCCGATTCGGCCTCGCGGAGGGCGTCGGGAGCCCATCGCGCCGCCTGGGCGGAGCGCGCCCGCTCGACCGCCGTCCGGGCCGAGTCTGCCGCCGTTCTCGGAGGTTCCGTGTGCCCGGAAAGGATCGGCCAGGCGCCGCCGGCGAGCAACCCGGCCGCCCCCGCGATCAGGGCGCCGCGCACCATGCGGCGGCCGCGAAGGGCCTTCCGGGTTCGGGATTCGGGTACGGAGAGTGAAATGGGCGTCTCGAGCACGGTTCTCAATGTAAGAGGGAAACGGCGTTCCGGCCAAGCGCCGAATGCGCCGGTCGCGGAAAAGGGGCGGGAACCCGGCCAATTCGGCCCGATTCCCCCCCCTTACGTTCCGCCCGGCTCGAAGTTACTTCTTGCCCTTCGCGGCGATCGCCTGTTCGATGGCGGTCTTCACGTTGTTGGCCGCGCTCATCGCCGCCTCGATCTTCGACTTGGCGTCGAGGTACTTCTCGGCGTTGAACGAGTTCTGGGCGTCGGCGAGGGAGGACTCGACCCCGGCGAGGTCGCTCTTGAGCATCTCGAGGTCGGCCTGCGTGCCCTTGCCGCGCGGGGCCTTGTCGATCATTTCCTTGACCTGGGCGACGAGGGCGCCCGCCTCGGCCATCATCGACTCGCACTCGGCCTTCGCGGCGGCCTTCCCGGCGGCGGCATCGGCGGCGGCCTTCTCGCCCGCGGCCTTGGCGCTCGCGGCGAGCTCGGACGCCTTCTTGTAGGAGCGGAAGAGGGCGAACTTCTCCTCCTGAGCCTTGAGTTCCTGCTCGAGCTGCGCGACCGCGTCCTGCGCGGCCTGGAGCGAGGAGCCGGCGTAATCGGCCGCTTCGGCCGAAACGGCGGCCTGGACCGCGCCCTTGGCGGCGTCGATCTCGGCCTGGGGCGGCTTCGCGCAGCCGACCATCACGAGGGCGACGAACAGAACCGGCACCAGGAACATGATCTTTCGCATACGCTTGCCTCTCCTTCGCTGCCCTCGAAACCCCTTCCGGGGGAGGGCGGTCGAGTTTCGAAACATCTCCCGCCCGGCATGTTCCGGCCGGGCGCCGCCATACTACTACTTCCCTACAAAAAAGAAAGGGATTCCAAGACCCCCGGATGGAGGGGCGCGGGGGATCCGCGGAAGCGCGGCGAAGGATCTCGCGGTACCCTTCCCACCCCGATGCGCGCAGGGTACGAGGACCGGAAGATGCGATCGTTCGGGTGCGCCTTGCTCGTCGGTGTCACCGCCGTCTTTCCCGCGGCGGCCGCGAGCGGGACGGTGGTCGATTCCGACGGCAACCCGGTCGCGGGTGCGAGGGCTTGCCTCTGGGCCGAGGCCGACACGGGCTTTTGCGTCGAGACCGACGCGCACGGCTACTACCGCCTTCCCACGACCTCGGTCGAATCGGTCCGGATCACCGCGGACGGATTCCTCTCGCAATTCGTGGCCGCGGTCCATCAGTCCTCTCCCGTCGTGCTGCGGAAGGCGGCTTCGCTCCGGGTGTACGTCGTCGACGCGGCCGACGGCTCGCCGCTTTCGGGGGGGACGGTCGCGATCACCTACTTCTCGGGGCGGACGATCGACGGCCTCCCCTTCAATCGGGCCGGCGTGAGGGTCTCGACCCTCGAGCCTGGGTCGGCGCTCGTGCGCGCTTCGCTCCCGGGGTACCACGATTCCGGCGGGGTCTCGGTCACGCTCACCGCGGGAGAGCGCACCGACGTGACACTCCGTCTTCGTCGCGGACCCTGAGCGCACCGGCACCGCCTCAGGCGCCGACCGACGCTTCGTGCGCGAGCCGCTCGATCACGTCGGTCAGGACTCGCTCACGCTCCCTCAGGATCTCACGAAACTCGCGGTGCTCGGTGTGGGCGATCTCGCGCTGCAGCTCGAGCAGGTCGCGTTCGAGAGCGGCGCGGAGGTGCCTGGCTTCGGCATCGTTCAGCTGCAACTGAACCATGACGCCCTCCTTTCGAAAACTCCCGGCCGCGACCATTCTGCTCCGCTCGCGTTCGCGCTACAAGCGGTGCGGGGTATCCTTTCCGGGTGTCCGGATCGATCCTCTGTCTCGCGGTCCTCGCCGCCGCGGCCGCTCCCGTGGAGGGTGCCGTTCACGGGCCGGAAGCCCCGTCGAAACGCGGCGTCGCCTCCCTCCGTGTGCGCTTCGCGGCTCCGTTGTCGGCCTCGTTCGCTGCGCTCGGCATCTGGGACCGGCGAGGATTCCGCCCGGACTGCCGGCTGACCTGCGATCTGCGCGGGCCGATCGTGCAGGGAGAGATCGGCCTCCGAGGGGCGCAGGTGGGGGCGGGGTACGGGGCGGCGGTGGTCGACCGCCGGTGGAGTCCCGGGATCGCGAGCGACGTGTACGCGGCGGCCGGGGTGAAAGGGGTCGTCGTGCGCACCTGGGACGGCCTCGGCATCTCTCCGGGGGACCAGTGGCTCCTGGGAGTCGAGTTCGAAGGGACGGTCTCCCGGATCAACTTCAGCTTCGGCGTCCTGAGAACGTTCGACGCGAGCGCCGACAGATCCTGGGAGTGGACGGGAGGGGTGGGGTGGGGCTTCTGAAGGCCCTCCGCCGGAGCCTCGTCCTGCCGGCCCTCCTCCTCGCCGGAGGAGGGGCGGCGGCGCTCGAAACGGATCAGTTCTACGCCTGGCGCCGCCCCCTGCGCGACGGCGCCGACGCGATCAACGCGTGGATGCGCGGCCAGATCGCCGCGGCCGTCGCCGACGCGAACCGGGCCGGGGCCGCTTCGTGCGAGGACGTGGCGCAGCGAATCCGGCGCCGCATGTACTTCTTCGTCTTCCAGGAAGTCGAGCTCTGGGCGACACAGACTCCCGTCCTCGACCGGATCCCCGACGGCTTCGACGAAGCGCTCGAGTACCGGAAGCGCTACCTGTTCCGGACCGACAACCCGTTCGACCTCGCGTCTTGGATGCCTCCCTCTCCCACGATCGAGGCCGGCGGGGTCCGTTTCGGAACCGACAAACTCTCGCACTTCGCGTCGGTCGGGTGGATCTACCACAGGCGCTACCGCGACGCGCTCGCCGAGGGGATGGACGCGGAGGCCGCCGCGACCCTGGCGATCCGTTTCGGGGTCTTGAGCGAGAGGACGATCTTCGGAGCGAGTTCGACCGGCGCGCTCTCGATCGCCGACCTCGAGGCGAACTACCAGGGGATGCTCTTCTACGAGGGGCTCTGCAACGGCGGCCGGCCGATGCTCGTCCGCGGCACGGAGGGGTGGACCGTCGCCCGCGTCTTCGACCTTCGCGAGCACGTCACCCCGGAGTGGGACGAGTCGTGGAATCCGCCGATCTATCGGAAACGACGCTGGGGGCGCGTGCGGGCGATCCTCGAGACCCACTGCGCGGACCTCGACGATCCGCGGGTCGCGACGCGCCGGGCCGAGTACCGGGCCCGCGACCGGGAGACGCCGACCGAAAGGGTGGTCGCCGCGCTCGTCCGCGAAGGGCGCCTCGACGATCCCGCCCGCTTCGACATCGAGGTGTTGTGTCGGGAGGGAGCGCCGTGAGCGACGACCGCCCGAAGGTGCTCGGAGGAATCGCCTACGACGCCCTCGCGCGCCTCGTGCGGGACCGCCTCTTCCGCACCGGGGGCGGGCATCTCCTCGAGGCGACGCTCGAACGCATCCCGCTCCGGCTCGATGTCGCGCTTCGGGGGGAGGAGGCCGACGGCGACCGTTTCGCGGAGACGCTGATCGGAGCGATCGACGGGTTCCTCGACGACGCCGTGCAGCACGCCGCCGCCTTCCGTCCGGGCCGCGCGTTCTGCCTCCGCTGCGGCGCATCGGACTGCGAGCACTCCGGCGTTCCCTCGGCGCGCCACGTCTTCTCGGAGTACTCGCCCACGGGGATTCCCCTGTGGATCGATTTCGCGCAGGCCTGCCTCGACCGGAAGCGGGAGGAGGTCGACCGTCTCTTCGAGGATCCTCCCGCGTTCGTCACGTGGATCGATTCGCCCGGAAGGCTCGAGGGGAGAGTCGTCCGCGCGTTCCGGGGCGAGGGGAGGTTCGAGCTCCTCGGCCAAGTGGTCGCCGGGTTCTACCCGCTGCGCACGCGGGAAGGGGAGGGGCGGGGAGTGCTCGCCCTGACCTTCCAGGCGGCGGCTTCGCGCGGACGGCACGGCGGCCGCCGGGTCGCCCTCAACGTCCTCGGCCGCGCGCCTCGGGGGGAAGCGCTCGACCTTCTGTGGGACCGCGAGGACGCGATCCCGTGGCGCGCGGCCGTTCGATGGGCGCAGGACGCACTGTCGACCCTCACGCGGAGGGAAGCGGAGGGAAGCGGACCGTCGTCGCGCGTCGAGGCGATCCTGAGAGGGCTCGCGCGGCGGCTCGAGCGCGACCGTCGCGCGCGTGCACGGCGGACGCGTCACGCGCAAACGCGTCACGCGTCGGGGGAGCGTCCGACGCGGAAGGCCCGAGACGACGCGCGCCACGCGGAAGCCCGCGAGATCCTCTTCGACGAGCGGAACGGGACCTTCGTCGTACCCGGCGAGCGGGGGCGCACCCACTTTTACACCACCGAGGGCCGCCTCGTCTCGAGCGTGCGCTATACGAAGGAGGCGGTGGCGCGGAAGGTCAAGCTCGGTCTGTGGAAGGAGGCGGGCCGGGAAGAGGCGGAGGCCATCCTCTCCCGGATCGAGGGAAGATAGCTAGCCGCGGCGCTTCTTCCGCGCCGCCTCCCGCGCCGCCATCCGCTTCGCGAGTTCGGCCTCCAGGCCGCGCGGCGCCGGCCGGTAAAAGCGCCGCCCGCGCAGCCGCTCCGGGAGGCACTCGAGCGTCGTCACCGCGTCGGGGTCGTCGTGCGCGTAACGGTAGCCGGCACCGTACCCCTCCGCGCGCATGAGGCCGGTGACGGCGTTGCGGATCGCCATCGGGACCGGGTCGGTCGCCCCCGACTCGATCGCCGCTTCGACCTCTTTCCAGGCGCGGTACAGCGCGTTCGACTTCGGCGCGAGGGCGCAGTAGACGGCGGCCTCCGCGAGGGCGAGGTCGGCCTCGGGGCGCCCGACGAAGTGCACCGCTTCCTTGGCGGCGAGGGCGAGGCTGAGCGCGCGCGGGTCGGCGAGCCCGACGTCCTCGCTCGCGAAGCGGACGATGCGCCGCGCGACGTAGAGCGGATCGTCCCCCGCAGCGAGGATGCGCCCGAGCCAGTACAGCGAGGCGTCCGCGTCCGAGTCGCGCATCGACTTGTGGAGGGCGCTGATCAGGTTGTAGTGCTCTTCCCCGGCGCGGTCGTGGTAGAGGGCCGCCTTCTGGAGGACGTCCTTCAGAATCGCGCGGTCGAGGCGCCGCACGCCGTTCTCCGCCGGGGCCGCGGCGGCGGCGAGCTCGAGGAGGTTGAGCGCGGCCCTCGCGTCTCCCTGGCTCTGGGAGGCGAGAGTCCGGAGCGCTTCTTCGTCCGCCTCGAGTCTCAGGCTTCCGATCCCGCGCTCGCCGTCCTCGATGGCGCGGCGGAGGAGCCGCGAGAGATCGTCCTCGGAAAGGCGCTCGAGCCGGTAGACCTTGGAGCGGGAGAGGAGCGCGGCGTTCAACTCGAACGAAGGGTTTTCCGTGGTCGCGCCGACGAGGACGATCGTGCCGTCCTCGACCCAGGGGAGAAAGGCGTCCTGCTGGGCCTTGTTGAAGCGGTGGATCTCGTCGACGAAGAGGATCGTCCGCGCCCCGTCCGCGCGGAGGCGCCGCGACGCGCGCTCCATGATTTCGCGGACCTCCTTGATTCCGGCGAGGACGGCGCTGAAGGCCACGAACTCGGCCCGAGTCCTCCGGGCGATGATCCTCGCGAGCGTCGTCTTCCCGGAGCCCGGAGGGCCCCAGAGGATGATCGAGCGGAGGTCGTCTCGTTCGATCGCGCGGCGGAGCGCGGTCCCCGGCCCCACGACCTTCTCCTGGCCGATCAACTCGTCGAGGTCGCGGGGGCGCATGCGCTCCGCGAGGGGGCGGGCGCCCCCGTCTTCCGGGGGGGCGTCGAAGAGCCTCAAGAAACCCCGATCGGGCGCATCAAAGGGCGCTGGCCTCGTCCTCGCTCGAAACTTCGTTGATGACGAAGGCGGCGCCGATCGCGATCCCCCCGACGATCGTCCACTTCGCCCATGCCGGGAGCCCTTCCTGCACGGCGGGCGCGGGGGCCGCGGTCGGGGCCGGTTCGGCGGGTTCGACCGGCTCGGAGGGTGGCTCCTCCTGTCGGAGCGCCAGGAGAACCGGCGCAGGATCATCCCCGTCCGTAAGCGAGATCGCCTCTGCCGCGAGGAACGCCCCCTCGGGAGCTTCGACCAGGACCCGGTACGTTCCGGCGGGGGCCGGTTCCATGCGGAACGCGCCGCGCGCGTCGGTCGGGGCGGAGGCGACGGCGGTCGCGCGCCCGTCCTGGAGGAGGTGGACGACGACGTCCCCGCGGGGAGAGGCGCCGTCGGAGGCGGTCACCCGTCCCGCCAGCACCGCGCCGGCTCCGGCCCGCCCCGGGATCGCCCCGGCGGTCAACGCCAGGGAAAGGACCACCGATGCCGCGATGAGCCGCCTCACGATGCTTCGCATGAGAACCCTCCTGCCACCCGTGGACCCTCGAATTCTGTCCTGCCCGGGGAGAGAGGTCAAGGGCGGTCGGACGGGCTGTTCCGCGAGCCGATCGCGATCGCGAGAAGTGCGGCGCCCCCGACCGAGGCGAGGACCGCGATCCCCTTCTTCGACTTCCAGAAATCCCGCCCGCCCAACTCGGGACGAACCTCCGCGATCCCGGCCGCCTGGCCTTGCCCGCCGGGAAGCTGCAGGGGGCCGCGCGTCGCCCACCAGGCGGCGCTGCGCTCGTCGAGCCGGGTCAGGGTGAGATCGACGGCGACCTTCCCCCGCGGCGGGAGACCGACGACCTCGGCGCCCGCGAAGAGCGCCCCGTCCCGTTCGACCGTGAGGTCGACGTAGCCGTGCGCGAGACCTTCGATCTCGAACCTCCCCTTGTCGTCGGTCGGCGCGGAGGCGATGACCGAAGCGGCCTCGAGAGGGTGCACGCGGACGACGACCCCCTGGGCGGGGGTCGCGCCATCGCTTTCGAAGACGCGGCCCGTCAAACGCGCCCCCTCCGGTTCGGGCGCCTTTCCCTTCGCCTCGGCGGGTGGGGCGACCGCCCCGCCCCCGGCGAGCGAGGCGGCGAGAAGGGCTGCGAGGGCGAGTCTCAGGCGTTGCGGAAAAAACATCGTTGACCAGCTCCCCGCCGGTGCGTAATAAAGGTCGGCCCTCGAACGCGTCGTTCGAGGGCGGCGCGTTTTCGTGGAGCGAGCATGGCGAACCCCGAGTATAGCCTCGACGCGACGGGCCGCGCCCGGCGGGATGGGAAGCAGCCAGGCTCTCCGTCCCGACTGAGGCGGTTCTACTTCGTCCTCGCCTCCCTCTGGGGGTTTGCGACCGGGGCGATCGGTCTCGCCGCCGCCGCGAAGTTCGGAGGGGTCGACTTCGCGGTGTCGAAGAAGGTGCTCGCCCTGCTCGCCGTCTCCGCGCCGGTCGCGCTCGTTGGGGGGTACATCGCGGCGGAGGCCTACCGAGAAGCCCGGCGCCGTCTACGCTGAACGCGAGGGCCGCCTCAGGATCCCGTACTTGACGATGCACCAGATCGCCCGGACTCCGTCCTTCCAGCCGATCTTCTTTCCCTCGTCGTACGTCCGGCCCGCGTATCCGATCCCGACCTCGTAGATTCGAACGCCCAGGGCGGCCACCTTCGCCGTGACCTCCGGCTCGAAGCCGAAACGGTCCTCCTCGATCCGGATTCGGCGCAGGACGTCCCGCCGGAAGAGCTTGTAGCAGGTCTCCATGTCCGTCAGATTGAGGTTGGTCGTCATGTTCGACAGGAGCGTCAGGAAGCGGTTCCCGACCATGTGCCAGAAGAAGAGGACGCGGTGGGGCTCCCCACCCATGAACCGAGACCCGAACACGACGTCGGCACGGCCGTCGAGGACCGGCCCCAGGAGCTTTCCGTACTCCGCCGGGTCGTACTCGAGATCGGCATCCTGCACGACCACGAAGTCGCCGCGCGCTTCCGCGAAGCCGGTGCGGAGCGCGGCGCCCTTCCCGCGGTTCACGTCGTGGCGGAAGCGGCGGACGCGGGAGTCGCCGTCGAACCGCTCGAGCGCGAGGGCGGTGCCGTCGCGCGAGGCGTCGTCGACGACGACGATCTCCCGCTCGATCCCCTCGGGGAGGGGAGCGGCGAGGACCCGGTCGAGGAGATCGACGACGGTCCGCTCTTCGTTGTAAACGGGAACGACCACGGTGAGCGTCGGCATCGGCGCACGCTAGGGGCGAACGGGCCGGCCCGTCAAGAGGCGGTCGACGCGGGCCCGCGCCTCTCGGTTCTCCGGATCGAGGCCGAGCACCTCGCGCGACACCCGAAGCGCCTCTACCGGCCGCCCCTCGCGTTCGTCGAGCCGGGCGACCCGGGTGAGAGAAGCGATTCGCGCCGCCAGGCCCCCCTCCGAGCGCGCCGCGTGCGCCGCGCGCGTCCACATGTCTCGCGCGGCCGAGGTCTCCCCCACGGCCTCGAGAGCGTCCCCCGCGCGGAGGAGGGCGCCCGACCGTTCCGCTCCGGCCCGCGCCGCCGCCCACGCGTCGGCTCGCGCCCCCTCGCGATCGCCCGCGAGCCCTTTCGCCCGCGCCCGGTGGGCGAGGAGGGCGACTCCGCCGCGCCCCGCGGGGACGGCGAGGGTCGTCGGGACGATCGTGCGAAAGGCCGCGAGGTCGCCGCGCCTGAGGGCTTCATCGGCCGCCGCCGCGCGAACCCCGGGGTCGTCGGGCCAGCGAGCGAAGGCCGCGCCGCGCCGTGCGCGCGCCGCGTCTTGCCTTCCGTCGTTCCAAAGACGGAGGGCCCACGCCTCCCACGCCTCGGGGTCGTCGGGGAGCGCGCGCTCGATCCGCTCCGGGGAGACGAGCGGCTCGGCCCGGGCGAGCTGGCGCGCCGCCTCGTGGGGGTCCCATCCGAACATCGTCCGTACGAGGTCGAGCGCGGCGTCCGGTTCCCCCGCGCGCAGGAGCACGTCGGCCGCGGTCGTGACGACCGGCCGCGAGACCGGGGAGACGCGGGCGGCGGCGCCGGCGTGAAAGACCGCCGCCGCGACGTCGGGGGTTCCGAACGCCGCCTCGAGAAGGACCGCGGAGTACGCCGCCCGGGCGTCGGCGTCGAACGGTCGTTTCCCGATGCGCGTGCGGAGGTCGCGGAGCGTCAAGCGCACGAGCGGTTCGGCGGGTCCATTCCGCAACGCCGCTTCGGCGGCACGCGCGGAGCGCTCCCACGGGCTGTCGATGGCGCGCGCGGTCCCGGCGTCGAGAAACGTCGCGGCGATCGCGGCGAGCGCGAGCGACGCGGCGACCGCCGGGGCCGCGGGGATCGCGCGCGACGATCCCCGCCTCTCGGGAGGAACGACCCTCGGGCCGGCCGGTGCGGGGTCCACTCCCCGTTCGCGTCCCGCGAGGACGACGGCCCCCGCCGCGATCGCGGCGGCCACGACGGCCGGGATTCGGGCGGGGAAATCGATCGCGGAGTGCGCCCCGAACGCCGCCAGGCCGAACGCGAGCCCCGCGCCCACGGGCCCGTTCCGTCCCCTCGCCGCCCGCGGGAGACGGGCGAGCACCGGAAGCAACACGGCGAGGAGGCATCCCGCGCCGAGGAGCCCTCCCTCCGCCGCCGCTTGCAACCAGTCGTTGTGCGCGTGGGTGTAGTGGGCCCGCACTTCGGGAGAGCGGACGGCGGGGTAGCCTTCCGCGAAGGCGCCGAGCCCGATTCCGAGGATCGGACTCGCGGCGGCGAGGCGCACCGTGTCCCGCCAGACCGTCGCGCGCCCTCCGGGCGCGAGGAAGTCCTCCTCGGCCCGGGAGAACCGTTCGGCCAAGGGGGCCGCGCCGACGCTCAGGAGGGGAAGGGTCGCGACGCCGAGCGCCGCGGCGAGGAGGGTGAGGCGGAGCCCCCGGCTCCTCGGGACTCCGGCGGCGAAGACGGTCCCGGCGAACGCGGCGATGCCGAGGGTCGTTCCCGCGCGGGAGAACGAGACGAGGAGCCCCGCCGCCGTGATCGCGACCGCGAGGGCGGCGAGGACGACCGGCCCCCCTCGTCCCTCCGTGAACCGGATCCAAGCGGGGGTGCCGGGACGTTCGCGCGGCGTCTCGGCGACCCGCGCGAGGAGGAGGCCGGTCCCGGCGGCGACGGCGATCGCCAGGTAGGCGGCGAAATGGTTCCGGTTGACGAAGGTGCCGGTGGCGCTTTCGAGGTAAGCCGTCTTGGCGACCGTCCAGATCCGGTCGTGTCCCGAGGCGAGCACGACGACTCCGTAGAGGGCCTGGAAGACACCTCCCGCGAGAAGTCCGAGCGCGATCCCGCGCCCGCCGCGGAGGGAGGCGACCGTGAACGCGACCAGGGCGAGCGCGGCGTACGCGCACGCGGTCCGCGCCGCCGACGCCGAGGCCGGGGGGTCGACCGAGAGCGATCCGGGGCGGTCGAAGGAGGCGGGGTCGCTTCCGAGAAGGCGCCCCTCCGCCTCCGCGATCGCGGCGGGGGGGGCGAGTGCCGCGCGCGCGGGATCGAGGGTGCCGAGCGGAAGGGCCTGAACGAGCGCCAGGGCGATCAAGGCGAGGAGTCCCGCCGTCACGCTCCGCGGGGGAAGCGGGGTCGGCCTCGCGAGCGCGCGCACCCCCCAACCGCCGAGGAGTGCCAAGGCGCCGATTTCGAAGGCGAGACGCCCTCCCGCGTGGACCGAGGCGAACGGAAGGGGAGCGAGGGCGAGGAAGCAGGCGAGCCCCGCCTCGAGGAACCGCGCCGGGCGGTCGGGCGCCGGCGGCACGGCGGCCTATCCGGCGGCGGCGGTTCGCGCGCCTGTGCCCGCCCCGTGCCCGTCGTGCGCGCCGTAGGCGTGGTAGGCGCGGTACCCGTGCGCGTCGAAGTCGAGGCCGTTGAGCACCGTGCCCACCGGACGGATCTTCGCCTGGACGAGTTTCTCGACCGCCGCGCGCACCGCGTCCTTCGGAGTCCGGTGGGCGCGGACGACGAGGAGGACGGCGTCGACCGCCTTTCCGACGAGGACCGGGTCGGCGACCGAAAGGACCGGCGGCGAATCGAAGAGAACGTGATCGAAGCCGGCCTCGAGGAGGCGCGCGCCGAACGATGCGAAACGCTCCGAGTCGAGGAGTTCAGCCGGGTTCGGCGGGATCGGACCGCTCGCGAGGAGGGCGAGCCCTTCCACCGAGGTGCGTTCGACGAGGACGAGGGGATCGTCCTCCATTCCGGAGAGGTACGTCGAAAGGCCCCGCGCGCCCTCGACGCCGAACGCGCGGTGGAGGCGGGGGCGGCGCAGGTCGGCGTCGACGAGGAGGACTTTCCGGCCGAGCTGCGCGAGGACGGTCGCGAGGTTCGTCGCGGTCGTCGACTTCCCTTCCTCGGCGAGGGCGCTCGAGAGCGAGATCCGTCGGGGGGGACCGCCGACACCGGAGAGGAGGAGCGCCGTGCGGAGTTCCCGGTAGGCCTCGGTCGCGGCCGCGCGGGGATCGTCCCTCGACACGAGATCGACGCTCGCCGCGGGCACGGGCCGCCGCCGCGCGCGGCCGAGGGGCTTCGGCTCCTCACCGTGCCGCGGGATCGACGCGAGGAGCGGAAGCCCCGTCGCCTTCTCGGCCTCCGACGGAGAGCCGATCGTGTTGTCGAGGTAGTCGAGGAAGAAGGCGATCGCGACGCCCAACCCGAGACCGAGGACGAGGCCGAGGAGGGTGTTCAGGGTCCGGTCGGGGCGGAACGGGGCGAGGGGGGGCTTCGCCCGGTCGACGATCCTCACGTTGGTCGAGGTGACGTCGAGGTCCTTGAGGCGGCTCGAAAGGCTCATCTCGTTTTGCCGGGTGATCAGCGCCTCGAGGGTCGCGCGCTTGTTCTTCGCCTCGGTTTGGAGGTTGACGAACTCGACGGCGTCCCGCCTCAGGGTCTGCGCGTTGCGCTCCTGGGCCGCGAGGAGCGCGTCGAGCGCCGCGACTTCGTCCCGAGCGCGGCGGTACTCGGCCTCCGCGGCGAGGCGGGCCCCCCGTGCGATCGCTCCGGCCTCGATCGCGAGCCGCTCGTTCGCCTGCGCGAGCTTCGCCCGCTCGGTCTGCAGCTCGGGCCAGTCGTCCTTGAAGAGCCTCTCCATCTCGCCGACGCGCGTCTCGATCTGCGCCCGCTCCTGTTTGAGGCGAGCGATCAGGTCGGAACCGAGGACCTCGCCGACCGCCTCGTCGGGAGTCGTCAGGAGCGATCTCCAAGCCGCCTCGGCGCGCGCGAGGGCCGTCCTCGCCTCGGTCCTCCGCGAGGCGATCTCGGCGAGGGAGCGCATCGTGATGTTGCTCGCGTCGTCCGCCGAGACGATCCGTTTCGCCTCCCCGTACTCCTGGAGGCGGGCCTCGATCGCGGCGATCTCTCCCCTCAGGGTCGCGACCTGGTCGACCAGGAACTCCGATGCCTGGTCGGAGGCCTCGAAGCTCGACTCGATGTTGAAGGCGATGTAGGCGTCCGCGACCGCGTTCGCGACGTCGGCGGCGAGGACGGGGTCCGAAGAGACCCACGACAGGCCGACGAGGTGCGAGTTCCTCACGGGGGCGACCTCGAGCGCTCCGCGGATCCCCTCGGTTGCCGCCTCGAGCGGGTCGAGGGTTCGGCTCGGGGGGGTCGAGGGGAGGAGCGCGCGGATCCACGCGCGCAGGCCGCCGCCCTCCATCCCCGCCCAGAGCGGGTGACTCGCGAGCGAGAGGCGCTCCGCCGCCCTCCGGGCGACCGCCTCGCTCGCGAGGAGCTTGTATTGCGTCTGGTAAAAGTCCTGGTAGGCGGCGAAGGAGTGGTCGATGCTCGCCATGTCGCGGAAGGTCAGGATCTCGGGGCTCTGCCTCTGGATCTGGAGCGTCGCCGTTGCGCGGTACTCCGGCGTCCTGAGAAAGGAACCGACGAAGGCGGTCGTTCCGGCGATCGCCACGGCGAGGTAGACGGCCCAACGGCGCTGCCGGAGGACCGCCCAGTACTCGAGGAGGTGCCGCGCCGGTTCCATCAGAAGAACGACTCCGGGACGAGGACGAGGTCGTCCCTCTCGAGGACGGGGTCTTCGACCTTCCCGCGCTTGATCCGTTTCAGGTCGACCGGGATCTGGACCCGACTCCCGTCGGGGAGGGTTCGCAGGACCTGGACCCTTCCCTCGGCGGCCCGGTCGGTCGTTCCTCCCGCGAGGGTCACGGCCTTGAGCACGGTGACGGGCTCGTCGCGCGGGACCTCGTAGAGGTTCGGGTTCTTCACGGCGCCTGTCACGAAAATGCGGACCTTCTCGACGGTGGGGACGTAGATGATGTCCCCCGGTTCGACGCGCAGGTTCAGGGCGGGGTCGGCCGCGTAGACGAGGCGTTCGAGGTCGACGGCGATCCGCTCGGTCGCCCCCGACTCCCCACGGCGGAAGATCACGATCTCCCGGCCGAGGTCGCGGTCGAGGCCGCCGGCGAGGGAGATCATCTCGAGGAGGGTCTTCTCGCCGAGCATCTCGTAGGTATCGGGTTTCTTCACGGCTCCGGAGACGGCGACCTTCTTCGACTCGTACTCCTTGACGAAGATCGTCACCTGGGGGTTACGGACGTAGCGTTCTTCGAGGAGGCGCGCGATCAACCCCTCGAGTTCGCTCTTGGTCAGTCCCGCGACCTGGAGCGTTCCGAGGAGAGGGAGGGAGATCGAACCGTCGTCCGAGACGCGGACCGTCTGATCCAGTTCCTCGAGATCGAAGACCCGGATCTCGAGGAGGTCCTGCCGGCCGATCCGGTAGTCGGATCCGCCTCGCCGGAAGAAGGGTTCGGGGGCGGGGCCTGGGACCGGGATCGCCTCGAGGCGCACCGGCTCGCGCGCGTCGTCCTGTGCGGAGCACGGAAGGAGGACCGCGGCAACGAGAAAAAAGAGGAGTGGACGCACGGCGGGATTATAGGGGACATTCCGAAAAAGGGGACTGGCACCTTTTCGCGGAGCCGAAAAGGTTCCAGTCCCCTTTTTCGGAATGTCCCCTAATACCCCAACACCGCGCCGAACCCGACGACGCGGCGGCGCGAGTCGAACCGGTCTTCGTTCGAATCTCGCGTGGAGTCGGTCCACGTGAGTGAATACTCGACCCGCCGTCCGATCGCCGTCTCCCCGAGACGAAAGCGCATCCCCGCGCTCCAGTCGAAGAGGTCGTCGACGCGCCCGCCGGGGTCGAGGATGTACTCGACGGAACCCGAGCGCACCCGGCCCTCGACGCCGAGGAACGAGTTCAGCCAGCGCACCGCCTGCAATTCGGCGCGACGGTAGAGGTAGAGGTCCGAGAAATCGAGCACCGAATAGACGGCGTCGCGGCTCCAGTCGAGGGAGAACGTCGTCCGCCGTCCCGGGCGGTAGACGAGCTTGGCCTCGCCCACCCAGTCGTCGTATTCGGCCCCGGACTCGCGGACGAGATCGATGCGGGCCGGTCCGGCCCGCAATGTCCCCGCGAGCGCGCCCCCTTCGCCGAACGACACCCCCGGCAGCCAGCGGTCCGAGGTGCCGTTCCGCGTTGCCGCCGTGCCGGGGTCGTCGAACTCGATGTCGAGCCTCCGCCCCTCGAAGGTCAGGCGCGTGCGGCCGACGAGGAGATAGCGCAGGCGGAAGCGCGTCCCCGTCTCGGTCCGGTCGAGCCGCGTGGCGAAGGTCGGATCGCTTTCGTCCTCTCCGGTCCAGTCGTCGCGTGTGAACGCGAGTTCGGCCTCGGTCCGCCAGCCGAGGCGGACGATCCCGCCCACTCCGGCCGACCGGTCCTTCCGGATGGGGCGCGTGTCCTGAGCGTCGATCGGGCGGTCGCGCACGCGGTCGTATCCCGCCTCCGCGAAGACGCCGAGCCGTTTGAACGGGACGGTGAGCCGGGCATCGTTGTACGTGTTGAAAAAGTTGACCTCGGAGAACGATTGATACGCGGTGTAGTCGAGCCTCGACCGGAACGTGAGGAACGCGCGGCTCCCGAACAGGACGACGCCGTCGATCTTCGGGCCGACGGTGATCGTCCAGTCCCCTTCCGAGGGGCCACGCGGGTCGTCGGCATACCGGAAGAACACGTTGTCGTCGTAGCCGAAGTTCCGCACCTCGAGTCCGGGCCGGACGCGCACCGGCCCCCAGCGCAGGTAGCGTTCGAGGGGAGGCGGCTCGAGGACGCTTTCCTGTGCGGCCGCGGCGACGGACGAACCGACCAGAATCGAGAGGAGCGTCGCGGTGCGAAACATAGGCGGGGAGCATAGCGCAGCGATACACTCGGGAGGCGCTTCTCCCGAGGAGGTTCCCTTGCTTCGACGATTCGCCGTCCTGTCGCTCGCCCTCTTCGCGGTCGACCTCGCCGTCGCCGGCCCCCCTCAAAGGCCCCTTCCCGAACGGTACGCGGAGCTCCTCGGCCGGGACGTCCGCGCCGCGAAGCGAGGGGTCTTGGGCGAATCGCTGGGTCTGAGCGAGCCTCAGGCCTCCGCGTTCTGGCCGATCTACCGGGTCTACGAGGACGAGGCCGCGGTCGTCGACGCGCGGCGGGTCGCTCTCGTGAGGGAACTCGTGACGGCGTGGGGAACGCTCGGGGACGAACGCGCCAAGGCGATCGGCGACGAGTGGTTCGCGATCCAGAAAGAGCGCATCGCCGTCCTCGAGCGGGCCCACGCACGGGTCCGGGGCGCGCTCGGTCCGAAGGTCGCGGCGCGCTTCGTCCAGGTCGAGCACGCCCTCAATCTGCTCGTCGACGTGTCGCTCGCGGAGGAGTCTCCTCTCCTCGAATAGAACTCGCGATCTGCCGAAGCAGCCCGTCCACGAACCAGGCGATCGGGTCGTGCCCGGCCCAGCGCGCGGACCTCTCCCGGCTCCGCGCGATCGCCGCCGCCTCGGACGACGAGGGCCGCCACGCCGGTTCGCTCCGCCGCCGCGCCTCCGCGCGGAGCGCTTCGATCGGCAACGGGACGCCGATCTCGAACGCCCGCTCCGCGGCGGCGAGGTGCTCGAGCGCCCTCGCGGGGTCGGGGGGCTCGTGTGTCAAGGCCGCCGCGGCGAGAAGGACGTGATGGAGGGACCAGACGTTCACCGGATCGGGCTGCCAGGATTCCCACAGAGCGAGCGCGTCGCCCGCGGCGCCGCGATGGAGCGCATCCGCGAGCCGCATCGCACCGTGCCAGGCGACGTCGCTCCGGCGGTCGCCCTCCCCGGCGATCGCGGTCTCGATTTCGGGGGCCTCTCCCGCCATCCAGGAGAGGACGAGCCATTCGAAGCGGTACATGAAGGGAGGGGCCTCCCCCCACCAACGCCGCAGGAGCGCACGGGCCTCGACCCTTCTCCCGAGTCGCGCGAGGATCTCCGCCCGGAGAAGGGTGTAGCGCGGCGCGTCTTCCGCTCGCGCCGCACGATCGATGTCCTCGAGGGCCGCCTCGAGAGCGGGGCGGCCGGCGTCCGCCGACTCTCGCATCCGGAGCAGCGCCGCCCGGTACCATGGGATCGAGCGCAGCATCGGTCCCCCGGTTTCCCTCGTCGCGAAGTCCTCGAGGAGGCGGGCCGCGTCCCCGAGATCGCCGAGGTCGGCGAGGCCGGCGGCATCGGCGAGCGCGCGCCAGAGCTCGTCGCGCCGCGCGGCCCACGCGCCCAAGTCGAGGCCGCCGCGAAGCTCGGGGTCGAGCGGAATCCCCGTCGCGAGGTCGAACCGCACGACGCGGCCCGGTTCGGGGGAAACGATCCCCGTCGACCCGTCGAGCGTGACCGCAGCGGCGAGCCTTCCGGACGCCGGCAAGGGGAGGTACCAGGCCGCCATCTCATCGAGCGCGCGCTCGCCGGTGTACGGCGGGGCCTGTCCTTCCGATTCGACCGGGAGGTCGAGTGCGAAGACGACGTTGCGAGGTCCGAGGAGGTTGTTGACCGCCGATACGAGGACGCGGGGCCGGCCGTCCGGTCCCGGCCAACCCGACAGGATCTGCCGGGTCCGGCCGGGATGGTGGTACCCGACTCGAGGCCCCGCCGTCCTCGAGAAGCCGACGAACTTCGTGGGGTAGTTCAGGGCGTGCTCGATGCCGACCACGAACGCGTCGTCCGGGATCGGTCGCCCAAACGGGCTTTCCGGCGGGATGAGCTCGAGATAGAGGTCGGTCTCGAACGGGTACGGGCAGTCGCCGAAGATCGGCCGCTTCGCCTCCCCCTCGAGGGCGAACCACTCCTGCGGATGGCCGAACGAAAAGGGCACCTCAACGGCGAGCGCGGGCACGTCCTCCGGCCTGAGCGGGATGCCGCGGGAGACGTCCCGGCTCGGGGCGCGGAGCGGGACGAGCGCCGCGGGAAACGGGTCGAAGCGGCGACGGAGGAGGACGGGCGCGTGGCCTGCGGCCCGCTCGAGGACCGGCCCGCGGAAGACGAGCCCCACGCGCGTGATCCAGTGGAGGGTCGAATCGCGCAGTTCGACCCCGACCGGCACGAACGCCCACCACGCGAGGAGGGTCGTCGCAAGGCTGGCGGCGAAGATGCCCAGGGCGTGGAGGGGTGAGCGGGGAACGAGGGGAAAGGCGCGAAGGCGCGCGATCGCCTCGCGCAGACGCGCCGCTCCCTGGCGGGGCCGCATCAGCCGCGCGGCCTCGGCCGCACTCGCCGGTCGTTTCCGAGGGTCTTTTTCGAGGAGGTGGAGGGCGAGGGCGCGCAAGCGGACCGGTACCGCCGGCATCTCCCGGCTCGGGTGGGGCGGCGCGTTCTCCAGATGCG
Organism: uncultured Acidobacteriota bacterium; assembly: GCA_964383585.1. GTDB lineage: Bacteria > Acidobacteriota > Polarisedimenticolia > Polarisedimenticolales > DASRJG01 > CAYLHQ01. The sequence goes on along the minus strand of CAYLHQ010000007.1, from coordinate 95,534 downwards.
CCCGGAGCACGTCCAGGTCCGAACTGCCCCGGAACGGCGGGATCCCCGCGAGCATCTCCCACAGCGTCACCCCGCAGGCATAGAGGTCGGCGGCCGGCCCGATCGCCTCGTCCCCACGGATCTGTTCCGGGGCGCAGTAGTGGGGAGTCCCGACGAAGCGCCCGGTGGCGGTCAACGGGGCGGACTCCTCCGCGTGGCGCGCGAGACCGAAGTCGATCAGGACCGCCCGCTCCCGCGACGCGTCCGCGCGGCGGACGAGGAGGATGTTCGAGGGTTTGATGTCGCGATGCACCACTCCGGCGCGATGGGCGTGGTCGAGCGCGTCCAGGATCTCGCGGAGGACCCGCTCCGCCGCCTCCGGCGCGAGCCGACCCTCGCGATCGAGTCGATCACGGAGGCTCTCCCCCTCGAGAAGCTCCGCGACGAGGTAGAAGAATCCGCCGTGTTCCCCGATGTCCCAGACGCGGACGATGCCGGGATGGGTAAGGCGCCTCACGACGCGCAACTCGCGCCGCAGGCGCTCGACGTTACGGACGCCGGTCCCGGGGAAGAGCACCTTGAGGGCGACGTCTTGCCGGGAGGTCCAGTCGAACGCGTGGTAGACCTCGCCGACCGCTCCCGTCCCGATCCGTCTCCGGATCTCGAACCGGCCGGCGAAGAGCGCGCCCCTCGCCAGGTCGGGCATCCGTAAGACGCGGAAGGGGTCGGAAGGTTCGTCCGGGTTGCGATCGCGCTCGCGTTCGTCGCTCGTCTTCATGGTGCGGCCGCCGGGTGCTTCGCCACGACTCCCCGGGATTCTACGCCGCTCAACCCCCGAGCGAACGGACCGTTTCGTCGAGGAGCCGCCCCGGAAAGACCCCCCCTTCCTCGAGCGCCCCACGCCTCTCGGCGAGCGCCGCGGCGATCTCGGCGAAGGAGAGGGGAAGTTTCGGGGCGCCCGCCCGTTCTTCGGCCGCGCGGCTCGTCGCGGTCCGCTCGAGGAGCGGCGCGGCCTCCTCGACCCCGGGGGCCGCCGCCATCGCCTGCGCGACCCCGGCGAGGAGGGTGAAGGGATGGGCCGAGCCGTCGGGGAGACGGAACTCGATCGTCGGCGGGCTCGTCTCGCGCCCGTCGGTCGTACGCGCCAGGATCGGGAGTCGCACGAGCGCCCTGCGGTCGTACGCGCCCCAGGTGACCACGCTCGGAGCCTCCTTCGCCTGGGTCAGGCGGACGAAGGAGCCTGGGACCCGGTTCCCGAAGGCCATGAGCGCCCCGGCGTGGAGCACGAGCCCGGCGACGAGGCGTTTGCCGTGCGCGTCGAGGCCCCCTCCCGGCTCCCGCCCCGCGGGGCGGCCCGCGACGACGGGGGTGAGGTGGAAGTGGAGGCCGGAGCCGGCGTGCCCGCGCCGCATGATCGGGTCGAAGGTCACCCGCATCCCGGCGTGCTGCGCGAGGTTCCGGAGGACCCACTGCGCGAGCACGACCGCCTCCGCCGCCTCGGGGAGCGGCGCGAGCGCCATCTCGATCTCATGCTGTTCCCAAATCGTCTCGTCGTCCTCGCCGGCCGCGATGTACCCCACCTCGCTGTGGCCGTACTTGATCGGCACCCCGATCTCCGCGAGGGTCACGAGAGCCTGGCGGCGGAGCGGCTCGCCGAAGACGAACGGCGACGACGCGTGGTAACCCTTCTCGTCGGCCCCGTAGATGTCGGTCTCCTCCGAACGCTTCCCGAGGAAGTACTCGACCTCCCCGAGCGCCCAGAGGTCGACCCCTTCTTGTTCGCGGAGCCGCTCGTGGGCGCGGCGCACGATCGTGTCGGGGGATTCCGGCAGGGGCTTCCCGTCCCGCCCCTCGTGCCCGCAGAGGACGACGAGGGTCGGGCGCTTCGCGAAGGGGTGCAGGAAGGCGCTCGACAGGCGAGGGCGCAACAGGACGTCCGAGGCGCCGCTTCCGATTCCCGACCCCGCGAACAAGCTCGAACCGTCGGCGCGCTCTCCTCCTTCGAGGATGTCGAGGAGGTGCGAGACGCTTCTCGGGACGAAGTCGAGCGTCTTGAGCCACCCGTCCCCGCCGACGTGCATCAGGGTGACGACTCGGATCGCGCGCTCGACGACCAGGTCCGAGAGGTCCTTCGCCGTCCATGCCCCGGGGGGCTTCGCGAACTCCCGTTCCAGAAGGCGCGCGGGGAGGGCCGGGGCCACGACGGTCATTTCCACACCGTTCGCATGAGCTCCGCGACCTCGGGGACCCCCCCCTGGTAGATCAGGTAGCCGTCGTGGGGCTCGCGGTCGGTGATCTCGCCCGCGATCGGCGCGGTCATCAACGCGTCGACCCCCGCCCGGTCCCCGGGGCACGCGCCGAGCGCCCACCCCAATTTCACGTAGGCGACTTCGGGGAGCATGTTCGCGAGCGGCACGACCCCGAGGCCGAGAATTTCGCGCCCGGTCTCGTAGACGTACATCTGGACGTACCCCCAGAGCGTCTGGAGGGTCATGTAGAGGTGGACCCCCGCCTTGTGGGCGCGCTCCAGAGCCGGGTAGACCTTGCGGTTCACGTGGCCGAGACCGGTCCCCGCGATGACGATCCCGCGGTAGCCGCAGTCGACGAGGGCGTCGATCACGTCGGGCTGCATGTTCGGGTAGTAGTAAAGGAGGGTGACCCGCTCGTCGAAGACCGCCTGCACCCGGACGTCGCGGTCCTTGCGGCGCGGGCGGTAGTCGCGCACGAACGGGGTCACGACCCCCCCCTCGACCTTCGCGAGAGGAATGTCCCCAATCGTCCGGAAGGTGCTCCGGTAGGAGGAGTGCATCTTCCGCACGCGGGTCCCGCGGTGGAGCAGGTTGTACCGGTCGGAGGTCGGCCCGAACATGCAGACCATGACCTCGGCGATGTCCCCCCTCGCCGCCGTCGAGACGGAGTTGATCAGGTTCTGCGCGGCGTCGGAGGAGGGGCGGTCGGACGAGCGCTGGCTTCCGACCATCACGATCGGGACCGGCGGATCCTGGACCATGAACGAAAGCGCCGCCGCCGTGTGGTGCATCGTGTCGGTCCCGTGGCCGATCACGATCCCGTCGTACCCCGCTTCGATCGCCTCCCCGATCTTCTGCGCGAGGACGACGTATTGCTCGGGGCCCATGTTCTCGGAGAAGATTCCGAAGACCTTCTCGGTGTCGAGGTTGCAGAGATCGGCGAGCTCGGGGACCGATCCGTACAACTCGCCGGGGCTGAAGGCGGGAATCACGGCCCCGGTCCGGTAGTCCAGTCGGGAGGCGATCGTCCCCCCCGTTCCGAGGAGCTTCACGCGGGGCTTGCCCTCGTCCTTGGGGAAGTCCTTTTCGGGGATCTTGTAGACCGCCTCGTGGAACCCCTGCTTCTCGAGCGAGACGACCGTGTCGTGACGGAGGCCGATGTTGTAGCCGCTTCCGAGCTTGAGGATGATGTGGTCGGGATCGGCGGTCTCCGAACGCGGGAGGAGGAGACCTCGGAAGGTCCCGAGGGTCGTCTTCGCCTCGACCACGCACCAGACGGTGACCCCGAACCGTTTCATCACGGAAAGGCAGGGATCCCGGTACCCCTTGTAGAGGTCTTCGCTCATGGCGCCTCCACCGCTCCGAGCGCCCGGGCGAGGGATTCGCGTACGACGGCCGGATCGACCCGCCCGAGCAGCGGCGGCATCACGCGGCCCATCGCGAAGCGGAGACGGGCGCCCGCGGGGCGCCCGTCGAGTGCGGCGGCCGCCGCGGCGGCTTCGGCGACGAGCGCGGTCAGTTCGTCCCCCTCCGACCCGGTCGCCTCGTACGACGAGAGGATTTCCTCCGGCGGGCGTCCGTCGAAGAGGACGAGATCGTCGAGGGCGGTGTCGATCGCCTCCGCGCGGACCGTCCCCGCCTCGAGGGCGAGGACGAGCGGCACGATCCGGTCCGCGCGGGGAACGCAGGCGCCGCGCGAGCGGACGAGAAAGGCGAAGCGCTTCAGGAAGGCATGGGCGAGGCGGCGGGCGGTCTCCCCCGCCGGCGGGTCGACCTCGCGGAAGAGGGCCGCCCAGGGAGAGCGCGCGAGCGCGCGGGCGAGCGCGGGGTCGAGCCCCTTCCTCGCGAGCGCCGCCTCGGTCTCCCACGGCGGCTCGGGTAGGGCGTTCCGGATCGCGGCGACCGTCTCGTCGCGCACCGCGATCGGGGGGGTGTCGGTGTCGGGGTACATCCGGTCGGGTCCGGGGAGGATCCGCTCGAAACCGGTCGTCCCGTCGGGAGAGGCTTGGCGGGTCTCGGCCGGTACCCCGACGAGCGCTTCGGCCGCCCGTGCGGCGATCTCCCGCATCGCGGTCGCCACGTCCGGGGCGGGGCCCCACGCGACGACGACGGCGTCGCCGGAGTCGGCTTCGAGCGCACCGCGGAGCTGCCGCCACTCGGCCGGGGAAAGGCCGTAGTCCTCGACGTCGGAGTGGATCAGGAAGGGAAGGTCGGTCAGGCAGGCGATCACGCGCACGCGTTCGGACAGCTCGCGGGCAAAGGTCAGCCCGGGTTGCGTGCGCCGGTTGAGGAGGCCCGCGAACCCCGCGAGGCGCACCGCGCCGACCGTCGCGCCGCGGTCGAGGGCGTCGCGCACCGGCGGGTAGGCGCAGCGCCTGAGGATCCCGCCCGCCTCGACGCAACGCCTCGAGTGCTCCCACGGGAGCCCCGACCCGGGGAGGGCGAGGAGGTCGGCGGTGACGCCGCGCCGCCTGAGCTCTTCGCGGATCCGGAGGAGGTTCAGCTGGCGGAACGCCTCGACGTGGACGAGGAGGGGGAGCCCCTTGTGATGCGGGACCCCCTTGATTTCGACCCGCCGTCCCCCGGCGACGGAGACGTTGACGTCCTGACGGGCGGCGCCGGCGCCGCGGCGGACCTTTCCCGTCGCCCGGGCGACCGACGCGAGGAGGCGGCCCCCCTCGCGGACCTCCCAGGGGGTGAGGAAGTCGGGCTCGGTCACCGCCTCGGTCAGGGGAGTCCCGAGACGGTCGGTGCGGAAGACGATCCGGTGCCCGATGTCGGTGACCTCGCGGCAGGAGTCCTCTTCGAGGGAGAGCTGGCGGATGCGTAGCTCGCGGTCGACGCCGAGTTCCGGGACCCGGAACGGGATCGTCCCGTCGAGGCCGACCATCGCCGTTCGCTGGAAGCCGGTCGGGATCGACCCGTCGAGGTACTGCTTGCGCATGACGTGAAGCTCGGAGACGAGGTTCAGGCGGAACAGGAGCGCGATCTCGAGGGCGATCGCCACCGCCTCGGGGTCGATCGGGAACGGGGGGGTGTCGTCCATCTCGTAGGTGCAGACCGTCCCGCGCTCGAGGAGGTACACGATCTCCTTCTTCGTCTTGAACTCCATGAGGGCGCAGCCGTCGTAGACCCCCATCTCGGAGAGGGTCGGCCGCATGTGGCGCAGGACCTCGGCGTCGGCCACCCGCACCCTGTGCCCCGCCGGGCAGCGACAGAACAGCTTCCCGCGTGTCGCGAGCTGCTGGTGGACCTCGAGACCGGAGAGGAAGCCGATCGCGTCGTAGTCGGCGGGGGTCATCTCGCCGAGGTCGCGGTCGGGAAAATCGAGGGCCGGCTCCACTCGGGGGTTGTGGTCGCCCGGTGGGCGCGGTCCGCTGGCCTGCTCGTCGTTCAACGGAGCGCATGATAGGGGACATTCCGCTTTTACTTCCAATCCTTGAAGGTGGGGCGAAAGGTGGGGATGACTCGCACAGCGCTCGAGGGCGAAGTTGCGGTGGGTCCTGGAGTTCCATCGCGACGCTCGTCCGTGCTCGTCGCCGCGGCGGCCGATTTCCGGTAGTTCGAGAAACGGGAGGCCGCGGAAGGAGTAGGGCCTACTTCAGGGGGTTCGTCCAACGGAGTCCGGGGAAGCGGGCGAAATCGGCGTCGGACGAGTGGAGTTCCGCCTGGTACTCGATTGCGAGCGCAGCGAGGTGGGCGTCGGTCGTCAGGTCGCCCGCGGTGCCGAGGGCCTCGAGGAGCCCGAACAGGATCGCCCCGTGGCGTTCGCCCGGGTGAAGGATCGAAACGTTCGGCAGCTCGAGCCACTCACGCACGACGCCGCATGCGATCTCCGTACGAAGGGGCTCCGCGAGAGCGCGCGGGTGGGTGAGAATCCTCACGAATCCGAGAAGGGTCACCCAGGCGAGGCCGACCGTCTCGTCGCCGTTCAGGAGTCGCGTCCACCAGTCGCGTGCTGCCTTGTGTGACCGCGAGTTGCGGTTGTGCGCGTGCAGGAGGATGTTGACGTCGGGAACGATCAACGCTGAAGTCTCGACCGGTCCCGCTCGACCTCGAGCTCGTCGAGCAGCTGATTGATACGGTCCGGGTCGATCCCCGGGTGCAAACGGAGGTCGAACTCCCGTACCTCGAAGGCCCGGCGCCTTCCCTTGCCACGCCCGATGCCGAGGCCGTTGCGCAAGGCTTCGTTCACGACTGCCTTCAATCCTCGCCCGCTTCTTCGCATCTCGGCGCGCACCCTCGCGGCGACGTCCGCATCGAGCGTGAGAGTCGTTCGCATGCGGTCATCATGATGCGTGACAAATTTGATGTCAAGATGACCGACCGTCGACCCCCCGTCTTCCAGAGGCCGTTTCCGATGCGCAACCCCTCCCGCCGTGATAGACCTTTCCGCGACCGACGACGGAGGACCTCCCCATGACCCCTCGCGAACAGGAATCGATCACCGCCCTCTGCCTGATGGCCGCGCTCGCCGACGGAACGAAGAGCGACGCCGAGCGCGCGAAGCTCAAGGAGGTCTTCGACGGCCTCGAGGTCGCCTCGGCCCCCGCCGTGTACCAGCGGGTGCTCCTCAAGAAGACCGACCTCGCCGCGGAGGCGGCCGCGCTCGAATCCTCCGAGGCGCGGACCCTCGCCTACGAGATGGCGGTCCACGTCTGCGACGCCGACGGGACGACGACCCCGGCGGAGGCAGAGTTCCTCGGAAGCCTGCGCCGGGCGCTCGGGCTCGGCGAGACCGAGACCGCGCCGGTGCTCGCGCGGGCGGAGGCGATCGCGGCGACCCCTCTCGAGGCCGGATCCGCCGCCCCGGCGGCGGACGCCGAGGTCGACGGGATGATCGTCCGCTACGCGATCCTGAATGGGGCGCTCGAACTTCTTCCCCAGTCGATCGCGACGATGGCGATCCTCCCGCTCCAGATGAAGATGGTCTACCGCATCGGCGCCCGGTACGGGTACCCCCTCGACCGCGGCCACGTGAAGGAGTTCCTCGCCACGGTCGGCGTCGGCCTCGGCGCGCAGGTCCTCGAGGGGTACGCCCGGAACCTCCTCGGCGGGCTCCTCAAGAAGTCGCTCGGGAAGACGGCCGCGAAGATCGGGAAGGCCGCGGTGGGGCCGGCGCTCTCCTTCGCGACGACGTGGGCGCTCGGCCAGGTGGCCCGCTCCTACTACGGAGGCGGGCGCACGCTCGATGTCCCCTCCTTGAAGTCGCTCTTCGCGAGCAAGGTCCAGGAGGGACGAGCCCTCTTCCCGCGCTACGAGGGGCAGGTCATCGAACAGGCCCGGAACGTCAACGTGACCGATCTCGTCGGGATGGTGCGGGGAGGATAGGGGACGCAGGCGGGCGCGCGCGCGCGTCCGCCGGGGACGTCCTTGGCGGCGAAGGGTGCCTGGGGGACCGAATCGAAGGGTTCCCCCTTCCCCCTCGGACGGAGTACGATCCGCCTGCCCGCGGCCGTGGGGGCCGCGCGAACCAAGGAGGGCATCCCGTGTTGAACCGTTTCCGTTCGTCATCCGCTGCCAAGACCCTCGTCGTCGGAGCCATCGCGTTCGCCGCCGTCGTCGCGGTGGCCGCGCTCGTCTCGACCCCGGCAGACGCCGTCTCGACCCCGGGGATCACGAGCTATTACAAGGAGTCGACCTACAAGACCCTCGTCGGCCAGGAGACCTACGGCTGCTGCGGCGAGTACAGCTCCTGGGGCCAGAAGACGAAGTACCGGAAGTTCGAGCGGTTCTACTGCCTCGACGTTGTCTGTCCGTTCTGACCTTCCGGGGCGCCGCTCGGCACGACGTGCGGGCGGCGCCCCTTTTCTTTAACCTCTAAAACAAAAATCGGAATGTCCCGATCTGCTATCCTCCGCGCATGTCGTTTTCCAAGTTCCCGCTCCGCGCGGAGGTCCTGAAGGGGGTCCGCGACCTCGGTTTCACCCGTCCCACCCCGATCCAGGAGAAGGCGATTCCCCCCGCGGCCGAGGGGAAGGACGTCCTGGCTTGCGCCTCCACGGGGAGCGGCAAGACCGCCGCCTTCGTGCTCCCGATCCTCCATCGCCTCTTCGAGAGGCCGAAGGGGACCACCCGCGCGCTGATCCTCACCCCCACGCGGGAGCTCGCCGCGCAGATCCTCGAGCACATGGAAGAGCTCGCGGTCCACACCCCCGTCACCGGGGCCGCGATCTTCGGCGGGGTGGGGATGCGCCACCAGGAGCACGCGCTCCGGAGCGGCGTCGACGTGATCGTCGCGACGCCGGGCCGCCTCCTCGACCACCTCCGCCATCCCTACGCCGACCTCTCCCGGATCGAGATCCTCGTCCTCGACGAGGCCGACCGGATGCTCGACATGGGGTTCCTCCCCGACATCCGGCGCGTCCTCGCCCGCGTCCCGAAGAAGCGGCAGACGCTCTTCTTCAGCGCGACGATGCCGAGGGAGATCGTCGCTCTCTCCCGCGAGATGCTCCACCACCCGGAGACGATCGATCTCGAGCGGAAGAGCGCCCCCGCCGTCGGGATCACGCAGGCGATCTACCCCTGCCCGCGCGAGCGGAAGCCCGCGCTCCTCCTCCAGCTCCTCGAGCGCGGCGTCGTCGACGACGCGATCGTCTTCACCCGCACGAAGCACCGCGCGAACCGCCTCGCCGACTTCCTCGAAAAGAACGGGATCGCCGCCGGGAGGATCCACGGGAACCGCAGCCAGTCCCAACGAACGGCGGCCCTCGCCGCCTTCAAGGAGGGGAAGCACCGCGTCCTCGTCGCGACCGACATCGTCGCGCGCGGGATCGACGTCGAGGAACTCGGCCACGTGATCAACTTCGACGTCCCCGCCGACCCCGACTCCTACATCCACCGCGTCGGCCGCACCGCCCGCGCCGAGGCGACGGGGGACGCCTTCACCTTCGTCTCGCAGGAAGAAGAGGGAGACCTCCGTGCGATCGAGCGCGCCGTCGGAAAGTCGCTCCTCCGCGTGACGCTTCCCGACTTCGACTACACGCCGAAGAAGGAGGAGCGCCTCGAGATCCCACTCTACGAGCGGCTTGCGGCGATGCGCGCCGCGCGGCGCCCGAAGCAGGGGAGGGGAGGAGCGCCGCCGCCCAAGAAGCCCCAGGGCGGGGGAGGAGGAGGTCCGCGAAGGGGAGGCGGGAAGGGTCGCCCCGACGCCCGGCTCGACCGGATCCTCGACAAGCACGCGCCGAAGCGCTGAGGGGCGGCGTCAGACCCGAGCCGTCCGCGCGGCCTTCCTGCGGCGCTCCGCCCGGGATCCCTTCGCCGCCTCGTACAACTCGAGCCGTCCCCGCCTCCCGCTCCAGACGTAGACGACCGCGCCGACCGCGACCATCACGAGGCCGATCCACTGCGAGGTCGCGAGGCCGAGCCAACCCCCGCGCGGGTCGTCGCGCAGGAACTCCCACCCGAACCGCGCGACTCCGGTCAGGACGAAGAAGAGCGACCCGACCTGCCCGTCGAAGCGGCGCCGGAAGAAGAGCCAGGAGAGAAAGGCGCAGATCAGGAAGCCGTCGAGCGACTGGACGATCTGCGTCGGGTGGAGCGGCACGCCGAGGGGGGTCCCGCTGATCCGGGCGCAGGCGGGGTCGGTGAAGGTGATCCCCCACCCGAGTTCGGTCGGCTTCCCCCAGCAGCACCCCGCCATCAGACAGCCGAGCCGCCCGATCCCCATCCCGAGCGCGACCCCGGCAAGACACGCGTCCATCAGGGCGAGGATCGGAAGGCGGTGCTTCTTGAAGAGCCAAAGTCCCCAGAGCGCCCCGGCGACGAGTCCGCCGAAGACGACCCTCCCCGTGAAGAAGAACTGCCGCAGCGAGATCTCCCCGGCGAAGAATGCCTCCCACTCGACGAGGACGAAGGCGAGGCGCGAGCCGAGCTCCCCCGCGATCGAGAACTGGAATGCGACGTCGAAGGTCTTCCAGAAGGGGATACCGAGGCGCGTCCCGAGTCGCGCCGCGAGGGAGATCGCGGCCAGATAAGCGGTCAGGTAGAAGAGGCCGTAGGTCGGGAGCGTGAGATCACCCAGGTGAACGAAGGGATGCATCCCGCCGATCTCCTCCAGGGGGAGGCCGCGGACGCCGGCGATGGGGGGGGCGACGGCATTGCTTATACAGCATTTTTTTGAAGGAAGGGGGTCAAGTCTTGAAAGGGGACATTCTTCTCATTCTTCGTCGAGCGGCACGCTCGCGGCGACCGTCCCCCTCACACCATCCCCCCGAGTAGGGCCGCGGCCGGCGCGACGCGGATCCCCTCGGGACTCGCGTAGTCCTTCTTCCCCGTTGCGTGGACCTGCCACGCCTCGACGCCGGGGAACTTCGCGACGAGGTAGCGGAGGCCCCGATCGATCTCCCGGTCCCCCCACTTCGCCTCGACGAACTTCACCGGCCGCCGCCCCTCCACGACGACGAAGTCGACCTCCCGCCCGTCGGAGTCACGGAAGTAGCGCAGTTCGAGGTCCCGTCCGTGCGCGTCCTGCTCGTGGTGGACCCACTTGAGGAGGTGGGACGCGACGAGGTTCTCGAATCGCGCACTCTCGTCCGGCACGATCGACCAGTCGAAGTGGTAGTGCTTCTGCTCCTTCTTGACCGCGCGGATCCGCGGCGCGCCGAACGGGGGGAGGCGGAAGACGGCGAACAGACGTTCGAGGACGGAGATCCACGACGCGGCCGTCTTGTGGCTCACCTGGAGGTCTTCCCGGAGGGCGTTCACCGAAAGGGGCGACCCGACGAGCTCGGGAAGGCGCATCGCGAGCAGCTCGAGCGCGCCGAGGTCGACGACCCGCTCGAGGCTCGCGAGGTCCTCGCGGATCAGGCGGGTCCGGTACTCGCGCGACCAGCGGCGCGCCTCGACCTCCGATCCTCCGAAGTACGGTTCGGGAAAGCCCCCGAACCGCAGGAGTTCCCGAAGCTCCTTCGCGCTCCGAAGGCCGAGTTCCGCGACCGAGAGCGGGTGGAGCCGGAGGAGGTGGTACCGCCCCTGGAGCGAGTCCCCGCCGTAGCGATAGACGTCGAGACGGGCGCTTCCCGTGACGAGGATCCGCTGGCCGGGGCGGCGCCCGTCGTAGAGTCCCTTCAGCAGCCCCCTCCAGGCGCGGTACTTGTGGATTTCGTCGAAGACCCAGAGCCCCGTCGCCGGGAACTCCCGGCCGAGGATCGCCTCCCGGTGCTCCGCGACGTCCCAGTTGAGGTACCCCGCCCGGGCGCCCGGGAGGGAGAGGGCGAGGGTGGTCTTCCCGACCTGCCGCGGGCCGGCGACGAAGACCATCTTCCGCAGGAGGTCGCGCTCGACCTGGGAGGCGAGGTAGCGGCGCATCGGCTTCACGCGGGAAGGGTACGGCGATTTTCACCCGCGGTCAAAAACACCCACGGCGATTGTGGACCGGGTCCCTACCCTCCGTGCCCCTCCCCGAAGATCGCCGCGACCGGGAAGGTGAGCCCCGGTAGGACCTCTTCCCCGTCGACCGTCCCGTCCGACGCGAACCGCCGCGGCGCGTCCGTCGAACGGGCGGCGACGACCGTCCGCGACTCCGGATCGACGACCCAGACGAGGCGCGCCCCCGCGGCGAGGTACTCCGCGACCTTCGCGCGCACCGCCCCGGGGCGGTTCGAGGGGGAGAGGATCTCGACCGCGAGGTCGGGGGCCCCCTCGAAGAACCGCGCCTCGTCGAGACCGGAGAGCCGTTCCGCGCGGACGAAGGCGAGGTCGGGGCCGCGGACGGTGTCGGGGTCCCTCGCGAGGACGAAGCCGGCCTCCCCGAACACCTCCCCGAGCCCGCGCTCGGAGACGAACCGGTCGAGGATCCGCTCGAGGCGCCGCCGGATCCGATCGTGACGCGGAACGGGAAGCGGCTCGGAAAGAAGCCGGCCCGCGACCAACTCGTGCCGCGTCTCGTCGTCGGGGATCGACGCGAACTCGTCGGCGGTGAACGGGCCGCGCCGCTCGGGGATCGCCATGCGTCCACCTTACGAGGGGATCGGAGGCCCTGTCGAGCGTATTTCCGCCCGCGACCGTTTCCGATCCGAGACGGGGGAGGAGCGGAGGAACCTGCGCCCCGGGGCAGGCAACCTGGGACGACGGTCAGACCTCTGCCGGTCAACCCTCGTCCGTCGACTCGCTCTCGATCGGGACGAAGTACCCCTTCACGGGGCACGACGTGAGCCACGCCACGATCGACTTGCCGTCTTGGGTCCGTCGCGTTCGCATGCCCGGAGGATACGGTGCCGACCCGCCCGGCGCGAGCCGGTCCGCCGGTTCCACGGTATCCTCCCCGCCGCGGAGGAACCCCATGGCGGTCGTCACACGCGTTCAGGGACCCGCGCACGTCCTCGCGTGCACCGGGAAGGTGGTGCTCGGGGCGGGGGACGAGGAGCTGATCGCGGCCTGCGAGGAAGCCCTCGCCGCGGGCGCGCGCTGGATCGTCCTCGACCTTTCGAAGGTCACCTACCTCGACAGCTCGGGGATCGGCGCGGTCGTCTCGTGCTCGAAGCACGCCGCCGACCGCGCGGCGGTGATGCGCCTCGTCGTCGCGGAGACCGGCCCCGTGCGGAAGGTCCTCGAGATGACCCACCTCGACCGGGCGTTCGACGTCTTCGGGAGCGCCGAGGAGGCGGTGAAGACGATTCCGAGGTAGTTCTCACTTCCCGAAGCGTTCCCGATCGATCTCCGACCACGGAAGGACGCGCCCGGCCGAGCGGCGTTGTCCCTCCTCGCCGCCGAAGACCACGACCGACCGAACCGTCCGCCTCTCGCGCGCCGAGGCGAGCGTCGCCGCGAACGTACGGAGGCCCGAGAAGGCGTCGTCCGCGACGGTCCTCCCCGATTTCGTCTCGACCGCGAGGATGTCCTCCGCCCGTTCGATGACCAGGTCGACCTCCGCCCCCTTGCGGTCGCGGTAGAACGAGAGGTTCGGCGGGAGGCCGCGGTGGACGCGGGCCTTCAAGACCTCGGAGGCCACCCAGGTTTCGAAGATCGCCCCGCGCAGCGGATGGTCGGCGAGCTGCGTCGCGGAGCGGATCCCGAGGAGCCAGCAGGCGAGGCCGGCGTCGAGTCCGTGGAGCTTCGGCGACTTCACGAGACGCTTCGAGACGTTCGCGTGGAAGGGAGGGAGGCGCCACGCGACGTAGCCCGCCTCGAGGACCGAGAGCCAGGCCTTCGCGGTTGCGTGCGTGATCCCGGCGTCGGCGCCGAGCGACGAGAGGTTGACGAGCCGCCCGACCCGCCCCGCCGCGAGGCGGAGGAACGTCTGGAAGGCGAGGAGGTCCCCCACCCGGAGGATCGACCGGACGTCGCGCTCGAGGTAGGTCGCGACGTAGGAGGGGTACCAGTCGCCGGGTTCGAGCCCGCGGTCGTAGAGCGCCGGGTAGCTCCCCCGCCAGATCGTCTCCCACGGCTCGCGGGGGGGATCGGGGAAGCGGCGCACCTCCTCGAGGGCGAGGGGGAAGAGCTCGAGGAGCGCGGTCCTCCCCGCGAGCGACTGCCCGAGGGCGTGGAGGAGGGAGAAGTTCGCCGAGCCGGTCAGGACGAAGCGCCCTCGCGCCGGATCGTCGTCGACCATGGGCTGGAGGTAGGAGAGGAGGTCGGGGACGCGGTGGACCTCGTCGAGGACGGCACCTCCGCGCCGCTCGTGGAGGAACCCCCGCGGGTCGCGCCGCGCGTACTCCTGGACGTCGGGGGCTTCGAGGGAGGTGTACGGCTTGTCGGGGAAGACCGCGCGGCAGAGGGTCGTCTTCCCCGATCGCGAAGCGTCCCTCCCTCGGGACGCCTTGCCCGTCCCCGGACGCACGGGGTAGATTCCCCGACGTTCCCGACCGGCCCGCCCATCGGCGGGCGCGGAACGAGCGGAGTGCGGCATGCCCCCGACCCACGAGTCGGCCATCCTCGAAGCGACGATCGCCCGGATCCGAGACCGTATGCACCCCGACCGCATCGTGCTCTTCGGAAGCCGGGCGGCGGGGACGGCGGACCCAGGGAGCGATTACGACCTGTTGGTGATCGCCGAGGCCGATGGGCCCCGATTCCGCCGGTCCGCGCCGCTGTACCGTCTCGTCTCCGACCTTCCCGCGGAGTTCGACATCGTCGTCTACACGCCGGGAGAGGTCGCGGAATGGTCGGCTGTTCCGGAGGCGTTCGTGACCCGCGCGATCCGGAACGGAAGGGTGCTCTATGAAAGAGCGGCGTGACCTCGTGCGCGGGTTGCTCCGGAAGGCCCGGAGCGACCTGGCGGCGCTCGACGGTTCGGTTTCGACGGGTGCCCTGGATGCCGCTTGTTTCCACGCCCAGCAGGCGTGTGAGAAGCACCTCAAGGCGTACTTGATCGCGGCCGGCGTGGAGTACCCGTTCACGCACAACCTCACGAAGCTCGTTGAGTTGGCCGCCACCTTCGATCCCGCGTTTCAGACCCTCGAGGACCAGGTCGCCGCCCTCACTCCCTATGCGGTCGAGCTTCGATACGACTACGAGTTCTGGCCGGACGTCGAGACCGTCGAATCGGCACGCGTCGTGGCGCGGGAGGTGCAGCGTTTTGTGACGGGCCGGCTCGCGGACCACACGAACGAGGTCTGACGAGAAGGTTCTACCGTTCCACCGGGTTCAGGTGGCCGCCTCCCTCAACCTCCTCCCCGCAAACCCCTCCCCCGCATCCGCCTCCACCGCCCGGTTGTACGCCTCGTACGCCTTCGCCGGGGGGTGCGGATGTACACCCCTACCGCATCCTCATCTCCACCGGCTGCGATCTCCGCCGCGTCTCCTCCGTCCCGAACCGGGCGGCGAGGGAGGCAGGGTCGAAGGGGCGCCACGAAGGGATCGGATCCCGGTCGTCCCACATGAGGATCTGGCCCGAAAGCTCGGCGGCGAAGCGAGAGAGCTCCTGGGTCGTCATCACCCCCCAGCGGTCCTCGATGCGGCCGTCGGCGATGAGGGTCGTCAGCTCGCGGAGGTAGTGATCGTAGGTGACGATGCGCGCGCTCGGGGCGCGGCCGTCGACCGGAAGCAGGAACTCGATCTCGTTCTGGCGCCCCGAGATCGAGTCCCTCGAGCGGTCCTGCGCCACGATGCGGAGCGCAGCGGTTTCGGGGCGCCAGTCGAGGTGCACCGCGTAGGATCGAAGTGCGTAAACGTCCCGGAATGCGGAATTCGCGAGCACGGTCGTCGGGAAGCAGAGAAAGAGTCCCCGCTCGGGGTAGTGCTCCACCTCGGTCAAGACGGCGGGGCGGACCGACTCGGGGCTCCGCCCCGGTTGCGCGCGATGGGGCTCCGCCGCGGGGAGAAGCGCGAAGAACGAGCCGTTGTTCCCGTTGAAGGTCCCGATCGCGGCGACCTCGTCGATCCGATCGCCGTCGGCGTCGGGGATCCTCACGGCGGTCGTGTGCCCCATGACCCAGTAGTCGAGGAGGACGCGCCACCCGCCGTCGCCGTCCCAGTCGACCCCGAGGACCTGGGTCGGGAAGCTCCCGTGGTGGCTCAAGGCGACGAGCATCTCGTCGCGGAAGCCGTCTCCATCGAGGTCGGCGAGATCGAAGGAGCGGACGCGGAAGTCGTCAGCGAGAAGGTCGCCTGGGCGTTCGTGCAACTCGGGGGGAAGGGGGGAGTCGTCTTCGCGGACGGGGACGACGAGTTCGGCGAGCTTCGTCCCGTCGGAAGGGTCGGCCGTCAGGAGGCGGCAGGGGCGGTACCGGTCGGGGTCGCAGGTCGCGAGGGCGAGGAGGTGGTCGCCGCCGGGGCGCTTCGCGAGGGCGCCCTGCAGCAGATCGTCGCCGGTCTCCTCGGGCGGGAGCACGGGCGGCCAAACGACCGTCTCCTCGAGAATTTCCGTCCAGCCGGGGAGGGGGCGGCCGGCGGAGTCGAGGGCGATCGGTCTGTGATCGTTTACGGCGATCGTGGCCGGCTGGTCGAGGCGGCGTCCGTTGAGCGCCTGGAGGCCAGGCCGCATCGCGAGGGCGACGATCACGACCACGACGGCGATCGCCGCCAGGACGACGGGGCGGAGGAGGAACGGCTGTTGGGGCGCGCTAGTAACGGGAGAAGTGGCCGCCGCTTCGTCGGACCTTCCGTTTGCACCGTTTCGTTTCAGAAGGACGGGGCAGTCGGGAGGGAGGGAAACGGAACCGTTCCCATCCGTGATGCAGGGAAGGGCGGGGTCGGTGGTTTGGGGTGCGAGAGGCAGGGCGGGTTCCGCGGAGGGCGCGGGATCCTCGACGATGTGGACCTCGTACCCATTCTCCGCGATGCGGAAGCGGATGGGGGAGGGGTGCGCTTCGTAGTGGCGGAGGAGTTTGAAGCGTAACTCCCGCACCACCTGACGGATAGCACGGACGTATTGCTCGTCGGAGCGGCCGTAGACGGCCTGGGCGAGGTCGTGGCCGGAGAGGTCGACGCGGTTCATCACGGCGGATACCAAGACTTCCAGCGTGCGTCCCTGAACCTGAGCACGGCGGAACTCTGGCGACCTCCTCAGGTGCTGCAGGTGCTCAGTGATCCGAACGCTTCGTCGGTCTTCTTCCACGATGACGACACAACTCAGGTGGTCGGGGCGATCGGACTCCAAACCCGCGTAGCTCCCAGGAGGCTGAAATATACCCCCGCCTCTGGCCTTCGCTGTCTAATAGTCCTTTCCAACCCGAGAAGAGTTCGATCACCTCCGCCAACGAGTTCAACCCCGGGCGGACGTGTTCTACCGCGCTTGTAGCGCGTTAGAAGCTTGCCGACAGCTCGACGTCGAGGAACCACCAGAGCGCGTCCCGGCGTCTCTCGCGCCGCTGTGACGCCGGAGGACTGCAATGCGACATGACACAGTGACCGCGTCGGGAGGCGGGTGGTGGCGGCGAGGAAGGGCTCGGAACGTGAGGGTGGTGACCGTCGTCCTTCTCGGAGCCGTGACGATCGGGCTCGGCACCTCGCTTCTTTGGGGTGCATCGGTGGAAAGCGGAGAACTCGCGATCGCGGACAGTCTCGCGACGCCTATCGGAGAGCCTGCAGCGCAGAACTCTGGGGCGGGGGTTCTCTCCGTCGGTCGCAAGTCCTCGGTAGTCGGCTCCGGAGATATCGCGGCCGCGAATGGTCCTATTCGAGGGACGTTGGGAATTCCGTCGATGCCTTGGGACGAGGTGGTCTGGCACATCGGGAGCGAGATTTGGACGGCGAAGTTGAACGGACTGGACCAGCGTGTCGTGGTTTCGGACACGGTCGATCTTTACTTCCCGGACATTTCGCCTGACGGAACGAAGATGGCGTACGTGCGAAGTGCCGTGCCGCCCGAGATTTGCGTGAAGTCGAGCACGGAGACGGTGTGCGAGGCGGCTCCGGGGTTCACGTACGGGCTTGCCTGGAGTGCGGACTCGGCAACCGTGTACTACACGGCCAACGAGGGGGACGGCGAGATCTGGCAGATCGATTTCTCGGTCGCGGATCCGACCGCGACGCTGTACCACGATCCGGCGGTGTACCGGACATTCGGCCTGTGTCTGTCCGGCGATGGCGGAAGCATGTACTTCGTTCATGACCCGAGCAACTGGACGTACTTCAATTACTTGAGCCGGCTGGATGGGGGAACTCCGCCGGAGACAGTGATTTACCCGGACAACGGCGATCGGGATTTTTTCCCGGACTGCTCTGCGACGCGGGATGAAGTGGTGTGGTGTCAGTGTGACGAGTCGGACTACTGCAACGTCTGGAGGATGAACGGCGACGGTTCAGGAGCGGTGGATCTTACCCCTGGGACAGAGGGTGTGACGGACACGAATCCCCGTTTCTCACCAGACGGCAATCACCTGTTTTGGGTGAAGGAGAGCGTGCTCTGGGTCATGAACCGCGACGGATCGGGGAAGACCCAGCTCTTCGA